>JAGAZO010000021.1 GCA_017940005.1 Treponema sp. | reverse complement strand
AAAGATTGCAGTGTTATCTTCTCACGGTCAATTTTACGAGTTGCCTCGAATGCAGCCCGTATTCCTACAGGCTGTTAGTCAACACTGCAAAAACTAACAGTCCGTTTTTGAGGTGTCCACCTTTTCGCATATTGTCAATACCTCAAAAAATAAATCTTGACAGAAGCATTATGCATTTATAAAATATAAACTATTGTTTATCGGATTATCGGAAAAGGAGGCATTATGAATAAAAAACGCATTGTCTGTTTTATGTTGTTTCTTTTAACAGCACATGTTTTTGCCGCCCCACTGCGCAACTATGTATGCATTGTGCGTGGCAATCTGGCAAAAGATTCTGTTTCATTTTTGGAAGAATTCCGCGACAAATTGAACAGTCGCGGCTATTCGCGGTACGCAAAAGAAATCGAAGCGTATTTAAAAGGCTCATTTGGCTCTGGCTTTGTATTTTATGCATCAGACGGCAAGCCGTATGTCATTACAAACCGCCATGTCATAGACAAAGCGGAAACGGCGAATGTTCAGTTTGAGAACGAGGATGGTTCTGTTTCAGATTACAAAGAGCTTAAAATCGTTGCTGTTGACGAAGACATTGATATTGCAATTATCGCGCTGCCAGAAACATACAATCGCAAAGGATTGCTTTTGAGCACCACCGCCGTTTCTGACGGTGACGAAGTGTATTCTGCAGGATTCCCGGGACTTGGCGGAGACCCCATGTGGCAACTCGGCAAGGGAACTGTTACAAATGCGCGCGCTCGAATAAAAGAACTGCTTTCGCCTGATATTTCAACGATTATCCAGCACTCTGCGCAAGTAGACGGCGGCAACTCTGGCGGACCGCTGCTCACTGTTGCAGCAAACACGGAGGCGGGCTATCGCGTTGTCGGCATCAATACATGGAAAGCTGCATACCGCGAGTCAACAAACTTTGCGATTCCTGCAAGCGTCACTCAGTCATTCATTGAAACGGCAGTAAAAGGCACGCGCGAAAAAACTGCTGTTGACGAGCGCGTAAAGCAATTTGTCAAAGCAACCTCTAATAAAGATGACATGTTTCTCGCGCTCGGGAAATACGTTTCAAACGAAATGGTCTCAAAAGTGAGTTACGATGCATTCACTTCTGTGCTCGCAGTGGCGCCGTCAGATGTGCGTTCAGCAGTTGTCGAAATATTTTCATACGACCCGCTTGAAGGCTTGCGCTATGCAACAGCGTACCAAATATGGAAAGAATTTCAAGATGGCGAAACGACGCTTACAACGGAAGCAAGTAAAGCAGAGGAATCGACAAACGGCATGAAAGTTGCGCTTACAATCGGCGACAAAGAGCCTATTGACACGCTGTGGATAGAAGAGCAAGGCAACTGGCGGCTTTCTGATTTTAGCACAATCAAAACGTCAAAAGAAAGCAAGTCGAGTTCGACAAAAAAATCGAGAGCATCGAGAAACAGTGGCGTAGAAATTCATGACCCATACCTTATGAATATTTCCGTAGGATTATTGTATCCTTTTGAGACAAAAAAGCCGGGCTTTGATTTTTCAATGATGTTCATGTGGAGCTATATAGGATTTGGTGTATTCGTTCAACAACAAAAAGCTGATGTCGCGGTAACAATAAATTCATGGAGCGATACATACGCGAATAAGCTCACATCCATGATTAGTTTTGGACCAAACCTCCGCGTGCAAGTGCCTGTTACATTTTACAAATTCACTATTACCCCTTATGGAGATGCGCGGCTAGGATTTTCAAACATATGGACTATGGTTAGAGATGAAAACTCAATGCGCATTTATTTTGGCGTGGGTGCAGGGGCATCTTTTGCGTTCAACGTGAATGAAAGCATAGCTCCTGTAGTAAGCGTCGAGTACATGCACTCAATTTATAAAGCGTTGGCAAATAAACAATTACAGGCGGAACATACGAACAGCATTATTGTATCTGCTGGTATAAAAATCATCGCAAGATAGCACAGGTGCTGGACAACTGACAGCGAAGCTTCCAGCAACGCAGAACTTTTATAGAAGTTTTATGAGGAGGATTGTATGAAAAAATTAATTTGGATTGCATTGCTTGCAAGCATTGCATTTATTTTTACAAGTTGCTGGAGTATAGGCTTAATTGCAAATGCCGCTGCAACAGCTAAAGCACAAAGTAAAAGAAATCAAGAAGAATTATATAACGATCTCAGCGATTCAAAAAGGAAAGAAATTATAAAACAGCTATGTGAAACATATACACCGCAAAACTCTGTGCTTGTGTATGGCACATTTACTGTCGGCATTTCTCCAGAGAAATTAGTATTTACACAAATGGATACAACAAAACCTGCTCAATATCTTGAATATATAGGTAGCCCAGGTGGATTATTCAAGTCTGGCACCAATTTTTTCTTTAAACCTTGCATTCCAGGCGGAAGATACCATGCCACTTATCGTACATACACTGACGGCAACACCATACACAACACATATTATGGCATGCAAGGAAATACCATACATGATTTTACTGCTCCAACAAAGCCTGGTCTTTATTTTTATGGAGATAAAGTAGCATTTTATAATTGGGATGAATATAGACGGACATATTCAAATCCTACAACAAAAGAAAAATATGCAAAACATGAAAAGGACTTAAAAGAGTGTGAAATAGAATCTCTAAAATACTTGCTTAAGTTTTACAACGAAACGGCTTGGGAAGAAGTCATAAACAATCGGCTTCAAGAATTGGGTGTAGAAGTTGGAGGTAAAAAATGAAAAATAGAAAATTATTTGTCACAGCCATTTTACTCTGCATGGCAACTATACTATTCGCAGAAGAAAAAAAAGAGGAGAAATGGCAAAAGCCCTCTGGGAACCAGATTTGTTTTATTGTCCGTGTTGCGCTTTCAAATAATATTAACACAGATTTTTACACAATTGGTCTCGACGCATTTAACGTCAACGACAGACCTATAACATTTGGTTTTTTAACAAAGGCATTACCAGAAACGAGCAGTTGGATTGGCTTTCCAAACTATGGAACACTTGGAGAATTTGTGCAAGCTAACATTGCAAAAAAAGATTTAAAAGATGCAGAAAATGGATTTTATTTACCTACATTTAGAGCATATCTTTTTAATTTGACTAGAGCACACTTTTATCTTCCTGCAAACATAGATGTATCTTATCCAAGCGATGCAAAGTATGTCTATATAGGAACATTCATTTACACTTTGAATGAATCCGACTTCACAATAAAAAATGCTCGCCGCATAGACGAATTTGACGACGCACAAAAACTGCTCAATGAAAAGCTTGGAGAAGAAGTGCAGCTTGTCCGCGCGGAAATTAGCGAGCACAAAGAGTAATTTTATGTGTCTGGGAAACGACACTATAGAGTATCTTTCTTGTCTCGAATTTTTATGCAAGAAAGATACTCGCGAATGCGCGTACTTGCTGCATTCGTGTCTTTCTCCAGACCTTTTCTTTCAATAATAGAATTGCGCTGTATGTGCAAAAAAATAATAAACGATGATTATCGTTTAAAATTTGTGGAGGATGATTATGAAAAAGAACATTGGAAAAATTGCAGTAAGTTTATTTGTTGCAGTTGCATTATTTGCAGGATGCCAAAATGGCACGCAATTTGCTGGAAACGAAGAGAAAAATGGGGGGGGGGGGGAAGAGGTAAAAATTAATTTTTATTCAGACAGCAAAAACTCAGATGGAGTTCAATTGATTGTCCAAACCACAACAGATGAATATGTAAAATTACGAAAAAATACATTTACTAAAGAAGGTTATGTATTTTCACATTGGCAATACAACCATAGCTATTTTTATGACAAAATAATGTTCGACGAAGACACTGTTCTCTCAAAAGAATTTAAGCCGTATAAATATTTGGGCGACATGAAGGAAGTATATTTGACTGCAGTATGGGTAAAAGCAGAAAATGCACAAAAAATTACCATGCATAAAAACGATGATTCAGCAAATGAGTCCATATATTTGTATCGCAACACCACCTCAACATTTTATGACCTTTGTAAGTACTTTAATAAACGCTTTACAAGAAGTGGTTATACACTTGCAGGCTTATCAAAAGTCCCCAATGCAACAACAGTATTTTATAGCGATTGGAGAGACAACGATAAGCTTGGAACAGATGAAATAACATTATATGGTATATGGAAAAATGACAATTGTATTGTCATTTACCATGCAAACTATGAAGGTGCTCCAGAAGAAACCATAACGAAAGAATATCCAAAAACAGAATCCAGCTATTTAGAGCTTTTATTCCCATTTAATAGAGACGGCTATAAATTTAGAGGTTACATAACATCAAGCTCATATGCTTCCACCTACTATCCTGATGCTACTAGACTTTATTTTTCTGGTAATGCTCTTAATGTTTTAGACGTATATGCTTACTGGTTAAAAGAAGACGAAGTGTACACTGTAATATATCATTCGAATACAGATGCCGATGAAACATATACTCAATATGTTGGAAATTTTGACGCCATAGGTTCAGAAAGAAAATTTAATGCAATAGAGTATCTTGGATATGGATCATCACGTGTAAAATTCGAAAAAGAAAATTGGGACTCATATACTTGGAATACAAAACCGGATCTTTCTGGTGTAAAATACAATAGCTCTAAAGGATACAGTTCTACACTAAAAACTTCTTTTTCTCAAGACATGTTTGATAGTTCTAAGGAATTGCATTTGTATGTTGATTGGTATTACACTAAAATACTAATTGAATACATGAGCGCGAATTCAGCAATAACAACTGATGATGGTGCATATGTCTATTATGATTATACGGGAAAAGACAAATATGGTCCTATATATTTTTTGCCTAATATGTTTACAAAAAATATTCCAACAGGTCGGCGTTTTAAGTGCTGGGAATACAGCGGTCAAGAATATAATGAAGGAGATGTTATGAATCTTTCAAATATTTCAACAACTGCGTATGAAACAACAAAATGTACAGTTAGAGCAAAATGGGAATAAGAATCTTAACGTTAGTCCTTCATACAGCATTTGCAATAATACTTCTATAGTGCATGTCCAACTGTATGAAAGATAATATAAATGGTGTTTTTTTTACTGCTACTTGCATTTATTGCAAGTAGCAGTAGTTTATAAAACAAAGGAACATATTATGGCGACACAAAGAACAAAATAATTGACGGTAAAACCATAGCAGCAACCAACTATAAACACTCTAGCATCTGTGCTTATTTAATTTTACAAACAGCTTTTTCTGATACAAAATAAAACAAATTATTGTTGCAAAATAAAAATCATGCTATACTTTTTCCATGCGTATAGTATCACTTTTTTTATTTGCAATCATTGCATTCTCTTTAACAAACTGCGCAAAATCACGCAATAACAAAGCAATACCGCACTCGCAAGAAATCAACATGCGTGAAGAAATGCACGGAACAGCAAACGTCCGCACAAACTTTGCCGAGTTTGATATTTCTTCAACACCTGTCGCCACCGATTCATTCCGCACAAATGCACACAGCCAACATCTTGACGAAGCTCTCGTGTTTTCGCCGTTGCCCGATCACGGCATTACGTCAGGACAAACGGCAGTCGTAGGAAGCGAAAACTGTATGTTCTACCCTGAAAGCGACTTTATCATGGCGGACGGCATGGCATCACTCAAGAACGAAAACAATATGCATGGCACACCAGTTCCATTCGCATCGCTTGTTAAGATTACTGGCAATGCTGTTCGCAATGCAAACGCAAAAGATGCATACACAAACGGCATGTTTCAATTTCAAAACAACTGGAATTGGTTCTATCCCGCTGAGTGGCAAGGCAACACAGGCTATATCTTTGGAGCAGATTTATATGGCGTAAAAAATTCTTCTGATGAAAATAAAGCCGTTGCCGAACTGTACCGCACAAACGGAAAGCTCACACATTTTTATCCTGTAGCGGGGCATACGCACATTGGAGAAAATGTGGTCGCTGCACTCGAAGCAGACAGACTCGCATTTCAGCACGTTCCGTTCAGTAACTACAACGAACCGGACGAAATGATTCGCCAATATGCACGTTTGCCGCAACATGTGCCACAGTTCATCACTACAGATTTAATTGCGCACACACAGCATCTTGTTTTCGATAGAATGCTCCAGCATACAGAAGAATTTGTGTTCATGCCGCGAATGCTCATACTTACGCAAGAATTCATCCAAGCGCTCAAAGCAAACGGAGATGGCGACCCAAACACGCGCAAAAAAGCGGTAATGTATTTTCAAGTTGCAGAAGCACTGTTGCGCACTGCCCCGAAACGCGTTGAGGACGAGGCGAAATACTTTGCAGAAGTGGCATATGTTTCGCAAGATGAAAACGCCATACTCGCAGATTATCCTGAAGAAGTAGTTGAAGACTACCACAAAGTGATGAATGCCGTAACAAACGCAGGTTTTGGCTCTACTCTGCCGCTCGCAATTTTTAAAACAGCAGAAGAAGATTTTTCGCAATACAAAGCGCGCGGGCACTATACAAAAAATGGAGTGCTCTCCGCATATTTCCGAGCGCAAATGTGGTACGGGCGCATTCATTTTTTAATTGCACGACTACAAGAGCAAAACACCACAATAGAAATGGAAAAAGCGGCACTATTCATAATCGATACGGTAAAGAAAAATGTAAAATTATACAACGACTGGGCGGCTCTTTTTAATCCAATTACAGCGCTTATCGGATTTTCAGATGATTTGAGCATCGATGATATTCTACCGTTATGGGAAAAACAGCTTGTCGCCAATTTTGCCGAATGGTCGGCAGATAACAGCAATCTTATTACCTTCATGGAACTGTGTCACGAAAAACTGCGCCCACCTGCAATCAGCGGCAACAGCGCATGGTATAGCCATTCGGAAGGCGAGGAAAAAAATCCCCCTATGGGCTGGCGACTGTTCGGGCAACGTTTTACCATAGATTCTGCAATTCATCATCAACTGTCTGCTCCTCGACTGCGCGCAATCGACCCTGTTACTGGACAAATCTACGCGCGCGAATTAGTTACGGGGCTTGACATAATGAAAGCATTCGGTTCGCGCACAGCAGATGTGCTTTTAGAAGATGAATACATAGCGCATGAAAAAGTGCAATTTCGCGCAACAATTAATAAACTCGAGCAAAACATACACGCATACAGTAATGATTACTGGAATGCTACATACTATACACAAGTGCTTCGTCAGATAAAAACACTTGCACAATTCGAGCAAGGTGCAGGATTTTATTTTACTGAAACTCCCGCTTGGAATTTTAAATCGATGCTCACTGCACATGGTACTTGGGCGGAACTTCGTCATGACACAATCCTCTACGTAAAGCAGTCGTATGCAGAAAAAGGTGGCGGAGAGGATATTGCGCCTACATTCAGAACAAAGCCACTGCCTTCCCCTATGCACTATATTGAACCGAACATTCCATTCTGGCAAGCGTCAATCAGTGCAGTTGATAAACTGCGCACTATCTACGATGAGTACAATCTGCTTGACGATGAAACAGACTCTGTGCTTTCAACCCTCATTTCGCTCTATAGCACAGCATTGACAATTTGCCAAAAAGAAGCAGACAATAAGCCGATAAGTCAAGATGAAAATGAGTGGATTCCTTCAATCCCATCAGAACTTGGACAATGCGTGTTCATCTACAATAACCCCTATTCATCATATGTAGAAGACGATGATGTATTCAAAATGGCATGCATTGCAGACGTGTTCACGAATGCTGAAACAGGCGTTGTACTTGAAACAGGCGTTGCATCTCCGTATCGCATGTATGTTGCGCTCAACGACGCGCATGGCGGCAAGCGCATTGCAATCGGCTACTGCTTCAGTTATGCAGAATTTCTTCGTCCAATAAACGAACGCATGACTGACGAAGAATGGAAAGCTGTCGTATATAAAAATCCCAATGCGAATCTCAACGCATATTATCCATTTTGGGCGCGCGAGCATATATTGCCCGACGATGGGATTTTTTAATCGGAGCGAATTATCACAAACCGTTTGAGAAATCGCTTTTCTGTAACGACATTTTTTTCTGTCACCGTGTTTTTTTTCGTAATGGCGTTTTTCTGTATAAGTGCGTTTTTTTGCGGATGCACTGCAAAAAACGTGACTGTTTTACAGCAAGATAATGCGCGTTTACACGATGTACCGCAACGCAATAAATATGCGCCACAAAAAAGCGAGCAGTCGCCGTTACTCGTGCAGACATGGGAATCACTTGGTACTACAGCTCCACATATTTTTTTGCCATATGAATCGCTCCCGCCTGCACACGCATTTCCGTGGGCTGCAACAGTGAGTCATCATTTGCTTGCAGGTTCGCAAATAGACGCACTTTTCAAAGAAATCGCCGAGCGACGCACTGTGCGTACATTTTTTATCATCAGTCCGTCGCATTGGAATCTTTCCACAAAAACATGGTCACTTGCAGACTGTACGTGGAGCGTGGGCTGCAATAGAGTTATATGCACAGAAACTACCGCATTAAAAACAATAGCACAAACGCTCGGCGTTTCCTACGATGCACGCGTGTTCCCTGCAGAGCATGGAATCAATACGCTTATTCCGTATGTTGCACGGTATTTTCCAGAAGCACGTGTTGTTGCAATTGCCGTACAAGGAGAGCCACCTGTAAACCAGCTTGATGCGCAAAAATTAACAAACGCGCTTGCGCCGTATTTTAGCGAGCAACTGCGCAAAGAAAACTTTTTGCTCATATCGACAGATTTTTCGCACCTTGCAGACTTACCAACAACAGCAAAAAAAGATGCGGTATCTCGCATGTTCTTTGACGCTCCTTCTTCGGCGGCGTGGATTTATGCAATTTGTGACAACCGTCAGGGCATGTATGTACTTGCGCATTTGCTCACAAGCGAATCGAAGTGCAATGTGCTCTTTCACACAAATTCATACGAACTTTCAGGAGAAGGCAGCGACAACGTAACGAGCTATTACTTTGCACTCTTTGATTCGTAAAGCGGAAACAAAATCCGACGCGCTGCGTCATAAAAAAAGATATAACCACCTGCAATGCATCTCTAACTGCCAGCACACGACAGACTGCTTGCAAACAAACAGCTAACGCATACTTGCAAATGGATCTATCGTTCGATATTTTTCGCGCAACAGCGGTTTTTCAATTTTGCCAGTGGCGTTTCTCGGAACACTCGCAAATATGATTTTGCGAGGACGTTTATACTTTGGCAAGGCAAGGCAAAATTTATTAATTTCTTCTTCAGTGCATGTTTTGCCAGGCTTCACCTCAATAATTGCCGCAGCTATTTCTCCAAGTCTCGGATCCGCAAGTCCAATAACCGCTACATCCTGCAGTGCGTCCATCTTATGCAAAAAATCTTCAATTTGCACAGGATAAATATTCTCACCGCCAGAAATAATCACATCTTTCTTGCGGTCTACAAGATAGTAAAATCCATCATCATCTTGAAAAGCCATATCGCCTGTCAAAAGCCATTTGTCGTCAGTGAGCACTTCTTTCGTCGCTTCCGGATTTTTATAATAGCACGTCATAACGCCAGGTCCCTGTACGGCAAGCTCGCCTACATCACCTTGGATGACAGGATTTCTGTTTTCGTCTACAATTTTCACGCGCCAACCATAACCTGGCACGCCTATTGCACCAATCTTGTTAGTATTCTTAATGCCAAGATGTACGCATCCCGGTCCAATCGACTCCGACAATCCGTAATTTGTGTCGTATTCATGATGCGGAAAATAATTCTTCCAATCTTCAATTAATTTTTTAGGTACTGGCTGCGCGCCTATATGCATAAGGCGCCACTTGTCGAGCTTATAATCTGAAAGCGCCAGTTCGCCACTTTCAAGCGCCGTCAAAATATCCTGCGCCCATGGCACAAGCAGCCATACAATCGTGCACTGCTCATCTGATGCAGCTTTCAAAACTATATCGGGCTTTGTGCCGCGCAAGAGCACTGCTTTGCTTCCTGAAATCAAACTTCCGAACCAGTGCATTTTTGCACCTGTGTGATACAGCGGCGGAATGCACAAAAACGTATCATTCCTCGTCTGCTTATGATGTTGTTGCTCACACACAGCCGAATGCGTGAGCGCGCGATGCTTGTGCAAAATTGCTTTTGGAAAACCTGTTGTTCCTGAAGAAAAATAAATCGCTGCGTCATCGTCATCGGAAAGCGCAATTGATATATTCTGACTTGCACAGTTCATTGCAAGTTGGTAATAATCTTCTGCAAATGTCGGGCACGCGCCGTCGCCAACAAAAAGCAGAAGTCGATGCGGCATGATGCTGTCTGCAATATCTTCAATACGCCCAATAAACTCAGGACCAAACAACAGCACGCTCACATCCGCAAGATTCACGCAATAGTCAATCTCTTCGGGCGAGTAGCGGAAATTAAGCGGCACCGCGAGCGCGCCTGTTTTCAAAATGCCAAAATAAATCGGCAGCCATTCAAGGCAATTCATCAGCAAAATGCCAACCTTGTCTCCTTTTTTTACGCCGCGTTCCAAAAGCAAATGTGCACAGCGATTTGCTTTTTCATTAAACACATGCCACGTGATTTCCCTGCGATACGGCATAAACGGCTCGCTCTGCATCAAGTCATAATCTTTCCAAGTGACGCGCATTGTCTCTTTCACTTCAGGATTCAATTCTACGAGCGCAACATCGCTACCGAATTCAGCATCATTTTTTTCAAGATAGGTTGTTATTGGCATATTGTCTCCGCATATAATTCATGTGTCGCATCTTTCAGTAAAATGCATTTTTATGTTGTCATCATAATTAGTTTTCCAGGAAAAGACAACCTTTCAAAAGGTTTTCTTTTCCTGGACTTTATCTTTCCAAACCTTTTATTGCTTACCTATGCAACGCGTCGAGCCGCTCCAATAACGTCGGGTGCGAGTACGTAAAAGCACTGTACAATTTTGCAACGCGCACTTCGCTGTTGTTTTCTTTATTAAGTTTTATGAGCGCAGAAGAAAGCGGCTCTCCGCTTCCGCATAGCTCTTTTGCATATGTGTCCGCCTCGTATTCATGTTTACGCGAAAAATAATTCCCTGCCGCGCTTGCAAAAATGCCAAAATTGCCGAACACTTGTGAAATCAAAAACAGCCCGATAAACTTCATGTGCGGAAAAACAGCTGCGTCTGTTGCAAAACCAAACGCTTTATACAACGGCTCATAATCAACAATTTTGCTTATCGCAAAGAGCGCGGCGTATACAAGCGGAATGACAACGCAAAACTGCTTTATGAGATGCTTCTTTTTGTAATGCCCAAGCTCATGTGCAAGCACCGCACCAAGCTCGTCCACCGTCAGCTGATTCACAAGCGTGTCGTACAACACAACGCGCTTGCTTTTGCCAAATCCAGTAAAATACGCATTTGAATGCGTGCTGCGTTTTGAAGCGTCCATCACAAAAATGCCGCTCGCAGTAAAACCAGTGCGTGTCATAAAATCGCTCACGCGCGTTTTAAGCGCGCCGTCTTCAAGCGGTGTAAATTTATTAAAAAGCGGCGCAATCACGCGCGGGTATAAAAATGACATGAGCAGTGAAAACGCAACATATACTGTAGCGAGCAGCCACCACCAGATGCGCACATGCTCAAAAAGCAACGTCATCACCACGAGCAAAAATGACGCGACAACCGCGTTTATCACAAATGACTTGAGCGCGTCGGCAAGCCAGAGTTTGAACGTCATTGTAGAAAAGCCGAACCGCTTTTCAATAACAAACTCATCATACAGCGCAAACGGCAGCGAAACGAGGCTTTCAGGAATTGACGCAAACAGTGCGAAGAGCAGCGTTGTTGCATACACGTTTGCCGTCGCGCTCCACAGCCACGTAAAAAGCCACACGTAAAAGCCTGAAAACAGCAGCGCAACGCTTGTCGCAGTTGTCACAAGATTTTCGGGAATCCATGACGCATAATGCGCATCTTTATACGCGCATGTTTTTTCTATATCGTCAACCGTTATGTACGCGCGCAACTCGTCGGGAATGTCGCACCCATGTTTTTTGCGAAATACGTATTCAACAGCTTGTAACGCATGCTTTACTAAAACAGCAAGCGCAACGCCAACGCAATAAATAATAACAAAAACACTTGAAAATTGCATACTTCAACCTTACAACTTTAATAAATCTTTCTACCGCCAATAAAAAGCTGTTTTATACTGCCGATAAGGTCCATACCATCAAATGGTGTTGCTTTTCCTTTGCTGAAAAATTGCCGCGCATCTACAGTCACTCTTTCATCAGGATCAACAAACACTATATCTGCATCGTAGCCGGGAGCAAGCACACCTTTGTTAAGACGAAGAATACGCGCAGGATTTGCTGACATCAACTGCGAAAGCCGCTTTGCGCCAAGCTGTCCATGCTGCACAAGCATTGTATTGCAAACAGCATATGCTGTTTCAAGTCCTGTAAAACCGGGCACACCGTTTTCTTTATCTTCAAATGTATGTGGCGCATGGGCTGTGGCAATCACATCAACCGTGCCATCACGAAGCCCTTCAAGAAGTACAACACGATCGTCCTCGCTGCGAAGCGGCGGATTCACAAGCGCATGAATAAACGGCTCTTCAGTGCCGCACAACGCAAGATGATGCGGCGTAACTTCACACGTTACGCGAAACGAAGCTTGAACGCGTCTGGCAGGAGCAAATTGTTTTCCGTCAAGCACAGCATCAAATGCATCGTCAGCTTCGTCTGCAAAGTGCTCCGCCGCTTCATCTGCAAGCGCTTCTTTCGCAGTTCGCACTGCATCAAGCGCAGCAGCAGTACTTACGTGTGCAATATGCACATGGCAACCAGCTTCTCTCGCAAGCATGATATTTCTGACTGTGGCAGTATTTTCTGCAAGTGCAAGCAAATCGTTTGCCTGCGTTAAAAGCATTGCGATAGTGTCGAGCGTTTCATCATCTACATCGGCTATTGCATCTCCGCTCATGCCCCATGTTGATAAGTGATTGTCTTTCATACGTGCAAGCGCTTCATCGCGAAACTTTTTCGCTTCCTGCGCAAGCGATTCATCTTCACTGTGGCAACTCACAATAATTCCGCGCGCCGCTGCTTTACGCATTGCATCAAGCATAATTACAGAAGACGCAACATCGTGCCCGTCTTCAGTTATGAGCGGACTCTGCACTGCATTAAGTTCGTCAAGATGGCTTATGTCGTTTCCAGAAAAATCCTTTGTAATGCTCACCGATTGAATCACGTTTATCAATCCAAGCTCGGAAGCTTTTTTAGTAATTTCAAGCGCAGCATTAAGCGAAGAAACGACGGGCACGGTGTTCGGCATGGCAACGACAGTACCAAATCCTCCCGCAGCAGCGGCACGTAAACCGCTTTCTAAATCCTCTTTGTGTGTCTGACCGGGATAGCGCAAATGAACGTGCATGTCTATAAACGCAGGCATAAGCGTAAAGCCGAGCGCATCATAATACTCTATGGAGCAATTTGAGTAACCGTCTTCAATGAGCACAGAGTGCGCAATTGTTTCTATCGTTTTTTTATTTGTAAAATAGCCTGCATACACTGCACGAATTTTATCGTCGATAACAAGGAGTGCACCGGGCGTGTCAATCGATTCATCGAGAAGGCGCGCATTATAAAAAAGCAAAACTCGTGTCATACGCTTACTTTCATATACTCATTGCATGCCGCATGCAACATGACTGCTGTACACAGCAACAGTGTACAGCAACATGCCGTGCCAGTGTATGCGTCAGTTGCACAATCGACTAGGAAAATAATTTCCTTACAGTTCGTATCACAAAGTAATACATAAATCCCTCTGCACGACTCACGCAATCACGTCCATGCGCGCAACATCTTTCTCGTAGTCAACGCCCGCAACATCAAAACCGTTTGCCGCAAGAAAGTCGTGCTTGTAGCCATCAAGGTCGCAATATTGCGAAAGATTTTCCTGCGTTACAGCGTTCATACGTTCAAGGCAAACTTTTTGCACATCGTCCGCCATTTCAAGCTCGTCTATGCGAATGAGATGCTCGTTGTCCACCGGCACGCTGTCTGCCGCGCTGTTTTTGCCTGTGTACAGCCGCTCCGCAAAAAGCCGCTCCATCTGCTCAATGCATCCTTCGTGCGTGCCTTTCTCTTTCATCACTTTGAAAAGGATTGAAAGATACAGCGAAATAATTGGGATGACTGCGCTTGAACGCGTTACAAGCCCTTTGTTTACGGAAACATATGCGCCGCCATTCACAGATGATTTTAGTTGGGCATCTAAATCGCGCGCGGCTTTTTCCAAGTCAAGTTTTGCCATGCCGATTGTGCCATTGCGATAAATGGCGTGGCTCAACTCTGGTCCTATGTATGAATACGCGACAGTACGGCAACCTTGCGCAAGAACGCCTGCGCTGCTCAACTGCCCTATCCACCTGCGCCAGTCATCGCCGCCCATCACTTTGATTGTGTTTGCAATCTCTTCTTCAGTTGCAGGCTCTGCGCTCGACTCTTTAAGCGCGCCTGTCATAATGTCTATGCTTCTTCCACTATACACGCTGCCGCGCGGCTTGATTACCGACTTGTACTGCACTTTTGTGTCTGGGTCTGTGCGCACTGGGCTTGCAAGGCTGTAAATTATTAAATCAAATTTGTGTCCGAGTTTTTTAACTTCTTCAATAACGCGCGTTCTCGTTTCGTCGGCAAATGCATCTGCATTTATAGTGATTGCAACAAGCCCATCTTTTTTTGCCGCGCGATCAAACGCCATGTTGTTGTATGCGCCAGGCGTGCCGCCTTTTGTTTCCGTCGGCTCTTTTTCAAACGATACGCCGATTGTCTCCGCGCCGTATTCAAACGCCGCAGCAACGCGGCTTGCAAGCCCGTAGCCTGTCGAGCAGCCAAGCACAAGCACAGTCTTCGGACCTTCTCCGCCTTCCGCCATGCTCTTTGTACCGCGCTTTGCTTTTTGCGCTTTTACATATGCAATTTGATTCTCTGTTTCTCTGGCACATCCTATCGGATGCGCGTTGATGCACATATTGCTCCGCACCATCGGTTTAATAATCATTGTTATATACTCCTGCTGCGCATTATTTTATCGCGCCTGTTATATACATTTGACACGTATCGATGAGTATAGCGCGTTTCATAAAAAAAAGCTATGGCATATGTACAATACAATCACCACTGATGACCTCGCGTATCACTTCGCCTGCAATCAAAAGCCCCGCAACTGATGGAACAAACGAAATGCTTGCAGGCACAGACGCGCGATTTACAAGCGGTTTTGCTGTCGAATAGAGTACTTTTACGTCTTTAATTCCGCGTTTTTTTAATTCTTGGCGCATCACGCGCGCAAGCGGACACACGCTCGTCTGGGAAATATCTGCAATGTGAAACTGCGTCGCATCAAATTTGTTGCCCGCGCCCATGCAGCTTATAACAGGCACATGTGCATCTTTTGCTTTTTTAATAATTTCCAGCTTTGCAGCCACTGTGTCCACTGCGTCCACAACATAATCATACTGTGAAAAATCAAACGAGTCTGCATTTTCAGGAAGAAAAAAACAACTGTGCGCAG
This sequence comes from Treponema sp., assembly GCA_017940005.1. Classification (GTDB taxonomy): domain Bacteria; phylum Spirochaetota; class Spirochaetia; order Treponematales; family Treponemataceae; genus Treponema_D. The sequence goes on along the minus strand of JAGAZO010000021.1, from coordinate 51,617 downwards.
TCACTCGGCACGCAGGATTTATATCTTGGATGCGCGCTTTCATCACATCGACTTTATATTTGCCGAGCGTGCTGTGAAGCGCAATAATCTGCCTGTTCAAATTTGAAAGGGCAACTGTGTCGCTGTCTACAATGTCGAGCGCTCCGACACCTGCGCGTGCAAGCGCCTCGACGGCAAATCCTCCAACTCCGCCAACACCAAACACAATCACATGTGCACGGCCAAGCGCGTCAAGCCCCGAATCTCCAATTAATAATTTTGTGCGGGAAAACTGCTCGTCGTCTGTCATACGCACTACACAGCAGAGATGACAAGCTGCATGTCGCCGTCAACACGCGCGGTGCCGTATGCAAATGGTACAATAAAGTGACTGCCTTTTTGCACGCGCACGCCGTCAACAGTGCCGCTGCCGTCAACGACAGACACAATCATAAACTGCTGGTCTTGCACAATCTCTGCGCTGCCTGCAATGACTGTCTCCCACACAGAAAAATACGCGCATCCTGCAAGTTCGTGCAATGCGGCATTCACTGTTTTGCGCGCGTGTTTTGGCGGCGCGCTCTCCACAAACGGAGCTGTTATCACATCGATGCTCTGTGCTCTGTGAAGCGCACGCATCTTGCCATCGCTGCCAAGCCTGTCATAATCGTACACGCGATATGTTACGTCGCTGCTCTGCTGCGTTTCGAGAAGCAGTGTGCCGCCTTTAATCGCGTGAACAGTGCCTGGCGCAATAAAGAAAAAATCGCCCTTGTGCACAGGCACTTCACGAATAAATTCACTCCACCGTTGCTGCGCAATCATCGACTGCACTTCCGCGCGATTTTTTGCATGATGACCGATTACTATTTTTGCATTCGGCTGCGCATCTAAAATATACCAGCATTCTGTTTTTCCAAGCGAGCCGTTTTCATTGACTTTCGCATATGCATCATCAGGATGTACTTGAATTGACAAATCTTTTTCCGCATCGATGATTTTTGTTAAAAGCGGAAACTGCTCGCCTTCACAATTGCCAAAAAGCTCACGGTGATTGTGCCAAAGCTCTGAAAGATGTATGCCCGCATATGCGCCTGAAGCGACAACGCAGTCACCGTGCGGATGCGCACTCACGCACCACGCTTCGCCGACGTGACTGCTTGGCAATGCGTAGCCGAATTCCGCAAGGCGCGAGCCGCCCCATACTGTTTCTTTTAAAACAGGATTGACAAAAATGATTTCACGCGCCACTGTGCAGCTCCGCAGCAAGCTTTGAATATTTTTCTATCGCTTCTTTTTCTTTTGCCTCTGTCGCATAGTACAAAAGCTTGTCCGCTACAGCAGCAATATTGTCTTTATGAATCGTTTCAAAATGCTCAACCAACATGCGGTTTAGGCTACGCTTCGTTGATTCAATGATTGTCCTGTATATGACGTCGCGTATTAACATCTCTTTGAAACTGAACAATGTCTTTTTCGCATTATCACAAATTATTAATCCTTGCTCAACAAGTCCATCTATTGACATATCAAAAACTTCTTGCGTAATCGATTCGGGAAGAAGCACAGATAGCACAGAAACTGAAAATGTACGCCCAATTACAGAAGCGTTCTTGCAAATAATCTGCGCTTCAAACGGCAATGTATTGAGCTGGGCTAGCACAACATTCTGAATTGTATAGGGTACCTTTAGCTCATTGATTTCTTTTATCGGTTCATAGAATCCTTCGTCATTTTTAACAACTGTTTTGCTGTCAATCAAGCTGTCTACAATCGTTTCGGTAAAAAACGGATTGCCATTTGCCATCGCAACAATCTTGTTGATAAGCTCCTTATCTGGAGTCTTAAAATGGAGCAATGTTTCTGCAAGAGACGCAACCGCATTGTCGTCAAGCCTTGCAAGATGCATCACTTTAATATTGTTAAGCGCAAAAAATTGCTTTATACTTCCCGATTCTCGCGAGAATGGAATCACAAAAATAGGCTCGGTAGTTTCATGGGCAAAGAGATACTCGAGCATATGCAACGACATAGTATCGCTCCAGTGAATGTCTTCAAGTATAATGATAAGCGGAGACTGTCGTGCATAATGTGCGAGCAATGTATGCACAATAGAAAAAAGATGCTGCTGTTTTGTGGCAATATCGAGTTTAGCAGTGACAGGATTTTCTACAAATTTATAACCAAGCAGAGAAAGAAAATACGAAACCCAGTTTTTATCTGTAGAAAGTTCCCGCGCAAAAATATTAACAACGTGAATTAAAAGTTGCTCTCCTTGCATTTTGTCTGTGATACCTGCAATATGCTTGATAATATTGCGCCACAAAAAAAATGGCGTTTCATTTTCATATGGATATGCAGTACCATAAAGTGTAACCACATCGTTGTATTGCCTTGTAGCATCAACAACAAATTGCTCCACGAGATACGATTTGCCAACACCCAACTCACCAATAATCGGTGCAAAACAGATGCCTCCTGCACGGCACTTTTTGTACAATGCCATGAGTACTGCGCGCTCACGCTCTCTGCCAAGCAATGCTGTCCTATGGTATGCTTTTTCCGTCTGTTTTTTGAGCGCAATGAATTGATATACTGTTTGCTTCGCCGCAAAACCTTTGAGCATAATGCCAGGCCTGCTTTCCGCAGCGCACATTTTTTCCGTTTTTCTGCGCGTCGCTTCATCGATTAAAATTGCAAACTGTCCGTGATTGCTTGCATTCATCATGAGGCGCGCAGCAAAATTGATTGCGTTGCCCACAATCGTGAAATCTTTGCGCATGTTTGCGCCAAATTCTCCTGCATACGCTACGCCTGTCGAAATGCCTATGCTTACCGACAAATTGCCGCCAGATGCTTTTTCCTCCTCGATAAGCGCATTTGCAAAAAGAACAGCCATGCGCTCCTTGTTTTCAATGACCGCAGGCATTCCAAAAAATACAGGAAACACGATGCCTTTATCGCTCAAGTCAGGTTTACCACAGTATCCGCCAAAACGCACGGAAATGTCCTGCATTACCTCATACACTTTATTGAGCCGCGTATACCCTTCTGCAATCGAAGACTCACTGATAGGCTTTGTAAACACACCATCAAAACGAACCATGCAACACGTCACGTTGCGGTAATCGCCCGAAAATCCTTCTACATTATTTTTTATCTGATTTAAGATTATAGGGCTGATAAATGAATACACGCGATTGTAAAAACGCGGATTAGAAAACAACTCTTCAGGATCAATATATTCAGGTCGCTCAACCGAATTAACAAAATCTTCGGGAATATCTGTTAGATGAAAAAAGCCTTCTTGCTCTGCAAAGTTTTTTTCAAGCCCTATGTTGCATGCCAAGTTCCATACGGGAAAGCTCACAACGATTTCCTGCTTTTCGCACATCTCTTCCATTTTGACAGCTTGAATGACTGCCGTGCCAGCAAGAACTGGGGTCATATAGCGATTTGTTGTGCCGAGCGTAACTTGAAAAAATTCCCCCTGTCCCATGCCGATTTTAGGATGCAATGAAAAACCGACAATTTGTTCAGACACAACATTGTAGTTGTCGCTTAAGTCGAGCACACGTATCATTGCGGCAAACGCGCGGCGAAAATTATTCTCATCGCTTTCATTTTTCAACCTGTCAAAACAGATGAGGATTGAATCGCCGGCAAATTGAAACACAGAGCCGCCGAATTCACGCACTGATTCTATGACGACAGAATAATAATCTGAAAGCGTACTCTGCAAATCAGCTACATCGCGTCCTGTTTTCATGTAGCCGTCTACAATTTTTGTAAAGCCCTTGATATCAAGATAGACGATGATGCCAAAAAGCTTTTCGATTCTTTTTTCAAAAAAGCAACATGTTGACATGCCCATGTCTTTTACAACACGATACGGCACATACCGTGTCATGGCAAAGAGTTCTTCATTTGTTACATCTGTATCTGTGCGCAAAAGACAATCAATGCAATTTTCTTTCATTAAAACAAAAACCTCAATGCAAACAGGTAGCTTTTATAATGCAACATCAGTATAATATACTCGACGTGCAACTTCAAGTGATGCAGTGTGTTTATGTTCCAGAGTTACTTCTAAAAACAGAAACTTTCGGCGATTCTGTTACTTGAATCTGGCAGCTTTTCATCGTTTCGAGCGCGGCGGCATGTTTTTCTGGTGTAACGCCTGCACAGCAATTCGCATCGACAGAAATACGCACTTCTGGCATAAATGCTTTTAAAAGCAAGGCATTTGAAATAACGCAGATGTCAGTGCATAACCCAACAAGCTCTATTTCAAGCTGCTCTGCCTTATTCTCTTTTGCGAGCTTTTTTGCAAGTGTTACAGAGCCAAATGTAGGCTTATTGATTATTTTTGCACCACGCAAGAGCGCTTGTATCTCTTTGTGCACACGCCAGCCCTTTGTACCTTTGATACAGTGCGCTACAGGAAGATTTTGCCCTTCCTGCGTTTCAAGATAATTTTTTTGATGCGAATCGCGTGTAGCGTATATGTTTTCTTTTGGGTACGAGCGAATTTTATCTTTCACATTTTCAACAATTGCCACTGCTTCTTTTGTACCGAGCGAGCCATCAATAAAATCATTTTGCATGTCAATGACAATTAAAATTTTTTTCACAAAGCACCGCCTTATAGCTTATCGATAAGCATAGAGCATTTTCCAGAGGGAATAGGCAATGTCTTTTTTTTCTGGTCAAGAATATTTATTGTAAAATAATACAGTTTTTCGCTCTCCATTTGGATTTCCCATCCACGATTTGTCTTATTGCTCAAGATGGTTATTAAATTGCGTTTGAGCGAGAGATTTTCAATACCCATAATCTCGAGATTGGGAATAATCCAATCAACAGTTTTTCGTGGAAGGCTTATCGAAAGTCCAATGACATTTTCAATCATAAGCGCTATTGTGGAGAGTCCTGTAGTGATTAAATAATGCGGGCGCGGGAAACTAGAATCTCTTTCCAATGTAGCTTTGCCTTCTTTGCACGGCAGGTATGCCTCGAATACATCACCTTTCTCGTTTGAATCATTTGGCAAAAATCCTTCGAGCACGTAGTATAGATGGCGAATAGTGCATTCGCGAGCAAGCTCAAAATGCTGATATTTTTCAAGCCCTTTTACAATCATAAAATTGAATGCGGGAAATACGCTGCCACAAAACCGCTCTCCAGATTCCCTAAAATATTTGCTGTCTGCAGACAAGGTAGGAAACGGATGTTCTGTACCGAATGTAGCAGGATTGCTCAAATGCGAGATGAGCTGCTCCGCTTTATCGGCATTCGGAATTTCAGCAAGCAATGGCCAGAACCCTGCGATTGTCTTTTCAAAAACTTTATTTTCAGATTTATCGAGGTCATAATAAAACTCTGTGTCGTTGTCCCACATGAGCGAATTGATTCTCGTTTTTATCGAAAAATACATGCGCCTGTACTGGAAACTTAAATCTTTATCATTGAGAATGTCACCAAGTGCAGACATATGGGAAGCGTTGATTGCCATAGCAGCATTGAAATCGACGGGATAATAACAATTTTCGCGTGGAGAATTTATCATAGTACTCGCAGCTGGCGGCACTGCATACAATCCATTTGGCTGCTTGAAATTTTCTTCGAGCCATGTCATATATTTTTGCAATTTCGACATTACGTCTTTGATTCGCCGCTTGTTTGCTGACTTGTGATATAAATTGAATTCTGCCCATGCAAAAAGCGGCATGCCCACACCATGTGGGTTTATACGAGATAGTACAGGCTTCCCGGTTTTTGCATCATAACGCCAACGAATTGCCCCATCTTTTTCTTGGTGATTATAAAAATAATCTATATTTTGGCTCGCATTGAAATTTCTATTTGAATACACGAGAAAAAATGAAGAAAAAATAGATTCAAACTGATCGATAACGCATTTGCTTCCCTCTGGATATAGAAAATATCCATTCAAAGAATTCTTTGCAGTTGTCGGCTCAATCCAAAAATCTGCGAGCATTGACCATGTTTTATTGTAAATGTCTACGAAGTCCTGATCATAAAAATGGATTTTTGGAAAATCATGCTTGTTCACAAATACTCCTAATTATAGCTGCACAAAATAGAGGCGTTATAATATACTAGTATAGCACACTTTTACAAAAAACGTTAGACTTTTTTAAATATTTTTTACTTTTTGGGAGACATGATGTACCAATCGTTCGTATATCTTGAAGCACGAATTTTGCTGCCGTCAGTAACAGAAGTTTTTTCAGTTAATAAAAAAACGCACAAAACAACAGTAAATAATGACGTGCTACAACAGGTTTTCACGTTTGCGCGCGCTTTTGGTTCCGACATTCCGTCATTATCGCCTGTCGAACGACTGACAGCAAAACTCCCAAAACTTCCTGACAAAAGGACGCTCACAGGCTATTCCATAAAAATTGCAGAAGGTGGCTCAATAAATATCATGTTTCATAATCGCGCAAAAAAAATTTTCATCGAAGAAATCCGCATAGAAGAAGACGCGGGAAGACTTGCGCGCGCAAATGGAGAAACACGCTTCGATTTTTCATACGCTGGCTATCCGAGCATACGCATACATACAACGCCTTCATTTGAAACAGGCGAAGAAACTGAAATTTTTCTCAATGAATTACGACGCCTTGCGCAATATCTTCACATCGCGAATGAGCAAGCAGAAAACACCATAAGATGCAATGCGTTTGTATCGCTTTCAGAATATCCTGATTTGCCCGATTACTATGTAAAACTACGCAATCTCAACTCATTCAATTTTGTGCGAAAGGCAATCAATAGCGAACTAACACGACAGGAGAATATGCTTTCAAACGGCGATGTTGTTAAAAGCGAGAGTCGATTATGGAACGAAACAAAATCACGCACAGAATTTTTCCAGCAGCGTACAGAGATTCAACGCAGGTTTTAGCAGCTTGTTCCAAATGAAACTATACAAGTTGCTAAACTTGCATCGCAACTACAGTCAGACACAGCAATCGTGGAACTTCCTGAAACGCGTAGAAATCGCTTTAGAAATGAATACAGGCTTTCATGCATTCAAGCAGAATTTCTCTGCGATGACAAAGAGCGCGCAGATTTCTTTGAAGCTGCGGTAAAACAAGGCGCTTCAGCTCAAACCGCAGAACGTTGGATTTCTTCTGAAGTAACAAGGTTGCTTAATAAAAACAATATGCGCATTTCAGAAATGCAACTCACGCCCACTCATTATGCATCTATCATAAAAAAAATTGATGCGGGAAAAATTCACAGTGTTTTTGCGAAACAACTGATTCAGGCATCGTTTGCCACAGGTGCATCTCCAGAAAAATTATTAAAATCTCTTGACGTAACAGAAATATCAGACCCCAAAAAGTTGCTACCGTTTGTAAAAAAAATAATTGCAACACATAGTGATTTATGTGCTCGTCTTACAACCGGCGATATGGCTCCACTTGAATTTTTAACCGGCGAAGTAATGAAAGCAACGAAGCAGAAAGCAGTACCTCAAGTTGTCAAATCGCTCATCAAAAAGGAACTCGACATAAGCGTTGTGTATATTCTTGCAATGGGTGGTGCAATTTCTGCAACACGCCATGAAAATGGAACGCTCGCTAGCGGAAACGCAACAATATTACGCTCTATGGCAAACAAGCGCGTTCCCCATGTTCCTGTGCAAGTTGTTTCACTTGGACAATTTTTAAGTGAAGAAATTGAACCTGACGATTGGGCAGTACTCATTGCAGAAATTGCAAAACGCATTCACGCAGGCATTGCCAACGGCATTGTAATTACGCATGGGAGAGACACGCTTTCGTATACGGCAGCACTGCTGTTCTGGCTGTTTTCAGACGCGCACGTTCCCATAGTGCTCACTGCTTCATCGCATGCACCGTCTGAATCTGATGAAGCGGAAAAAAATCTTGCACTTGCAGTAAATACTGCGGTAGAGAAAAAAAACAGGTGTGTATGTTGCATTTGACGGCAAGCTATTTTCTCCGCTTAATCTCCGCTTTGAACGCACTACAGAAAACTGTTTCCGCAATTGGAATCTCTCAAAGCTGCTATTTACGGGAAGCGGACCAATAGTACAACAATTTGCAGAAACAGCAGATTTTGATATTGATGTGTTGAAGCGGCTTCTCGTAGATGCTTCTAGAAGAATGGTACTCTGCCGACTTTATCCAGGATTTCGTAGCGACATCTACAAAAAACTCATTGACAAGCAGGTATACACTATGCTGCTCGAGTTGTATGAATCGGGCACAGGCAATATGCGCTCAAATGATTTTTCGTTGAAACCGTTACTTACATACGGCAAGCAGCGGAACGTGCGCTTTTACTGCACCTCACAGCAAGAAACAACTGTTGCTTTTTCACAGTATGTTACATCACTTCGCGTGTGGCGGGAAGGTACTGTGCCTATGGGTGCTCTCACTATCGAATCTGTGGTGGCATTATATTTTGCATGCTCACTTATTGCTGATTCAAGAGAAGAACTCGATGAATTGATGGAAACATATAGCGCATTATATTCTGAAAAATAATAAAACGCATTGCCAGTGCCGATATATTTCGCGCATAAAGTCATTGAAAAAAAACGGGATAGGGGTTATACTGTATGCTGGCATTTTATATAAACAGAATATTTTACAATTAGGAGGAAAATATGCAAAAATTATTACTGTTGGGAATAGTTTTTTTTATCAGTGCATCGTTAGCTTTCACACAAATGCGCAGAGATACTTCTGGGTACTACCAGGAAATTGCAATCTCTACAGAAGGGCAATCAAGCGCCCACGCAGTAGAAGATGATTTTGATACATTGCTCAAACGCGCAGAAGCAAATGACATTGATGCGCAACTTTTGCTTGCCCATAAATACAATGGAGGCATTGATGTAGAAAAAAATCCGTTAGAGGCAGTAAAGTGGTTTCAAAAGGCAGCAAAACTCAAAAACACAGAAGCGCAACTGCAACTCGCGCTCATCTACGATGCAGGCGGTGGTGTTAGACAGGACTACAAAGAAGCAAAAAAATGGTACACATCAGCAGCAAAGCAAAAAGATGCGCAAGCACAAAACAATTTAGGCTGTTTGTATCTCGACGGAAAAGGCGTTAAACAAAATTATAAAACAGCAAAAAAATGGTTTGAAGGCGCTGCTAAAAAAAATAACTCAAATGCACTTGTTAATTTAGGTGCGCTCTATGCAAACGGGCAGGGAACTAAACCTGATTATAAAAAAGCATTAAGCTACTTTGAAGCCTCTGCGTCACAAAACAATATGGACGCTTTTAATTGGCTCGGCGTTATGTACAGTGGCGGTATAGGCATCATGCAAGATAATGCAAAAGCATTTGAATATTTTGAAACGGCCGCCAATCACGGACATGCAGTTGCGCAGTACAATTTAGGAATCATGTATAAGAATGGAACAAACGTAGAGCAAAACTTGGAGAAAGCTATTGAATGCTTTACCCTGTCAGCACAACAAGGATATATCCCTGCACTATTCTATCTTGGTGCAGCATATCAAGCGGGCGTTGCAGTAGAGCAAAATCCTATGCGCGCAGTTGAATATTATGAAACTGCTGCAGAAGGTGGAAATATTGACGCACAATATAATTTAGCAAACATGTATGAACTTGGACTTGGTATAAACATAGATTACGCAAAAGCCGCACAGTGGTATGAAACTGCTGCAAAACAAGGTGATGCAGGGGCACAAATGAACATTGGCAAATTGTACTACACAGGGCAAGGCGTTCCGCAAGATTATAAAACAGCATATCAATGGTTTGAAATGGCCGCAGCACAAGATGTGGCTGAAGCAAAATATAATCTCGGCATGATGAATTTAAAAGGGCAGAGCGTAAAAGAAAATTATGCAAAAGCATTGAGCTTTCTTAAAGAAGCCGCAGCCGACGGCGATGAAAGTGCACTGACAACGCTCAAAAACCTTGGTGAAAGTTTATAAATAAGACAGTAACTTGCAGGTGCGCTTGCTTTTAAGCGAGCGCACTTTTTCCCGCACGAAAAATTTTTATTCAATTACACAGTTTACAAGCAGCATGTATGTAAGTCCATCCTGTTCATATTGATAGAATCGACCTCTTACAGTAATCATTGTATAGCGCGCAGGATAGTCAGTCGGATACGCGTAGTTGCCAGCAAGCGAAAATTCCAACCCTTGCGCACAACACGCTGTAGCGTCTTGAACAATACAAAAAAAACTGCGATGCTGTTTGCCATTCCTTTCATATTCAAATACGTCGAACAAACCACGCATACGCACTGTTTTCCCTTCATAGTATTCAGGTGCAATCAACATGTTGAACACTTCCGCGTATACCATGGTGGCGCTCATTCTTGTTAAGTCAACATCAACTTTTATTAGCGGTGACTTATTTTGCGCAAAACAAACCTCGCTCGTTATGCAGAGCACAATCAACGACAGTACCGCAAGCAATGAGGCATGATATTTTTTTAAAATATCGCAGTCAGATTTATTCTTCTTTATGCAATGCAAGCATTGATACAGTAAATCCTTCATATGAATAAAAACAGCTGGTAATTTTCGTTTCATTGTTTTCACCTTTGAATTATAATCTGTTCAGAGTGCTTGTCCATTGTGTGCAGAAATCTTACGCAAACTTCTGCGTTTGCAACACAATCTACCGCCTTCTTTTTGCAACTGCTCCGATGATATAACAGCAGATGAACACAAACAAATCGATTGCCACAATCGTCGAGCCTACAGGCGTTCCTGCAAGGATAGAAAGCAACATGCCGAAAATAGCGCACAGCACTGAGATGATTGCAGAGCATATTGTAACACGTTTAAAGCTTTTGCACAGGTGCATTGCAGAGAGCGCAGGAAATATGACGAGTGCAGATATAAGAAGCGAGCCGACAAGATTCATTGCAAGCACAATGATTACGGCAATCACGATTGCCAAAAGCAGATTGTATGCGTCTGTCTTCATGCCAGTCGCTTTTGCAAAATTTTCATCAAATGTGACTGCAAACAATCTGTTGTAACATAGTACAAACACGCTCACTACAATGACACTTAAAATAATGCACGCTTTCACTTCGCTTTTTGTAAGCGTTAGAATTGACGTTGAGCCAAACAGCGTACTGCACACATCGCCAGAAAGATTTGACGACGGTGCAAATAAATTCATCAAAAGATACCCTATTGCAAGCGATGCAACAGAAATCATGGCGATTGCAGCATCGCCTTTTATTTTGCGCTTTTGCCCACCGCACAAAAGCAGCACTGCGCATGCAATTGTTGCAGGAAGCACCAACGTCATTTTGTTTGTGAGAGAGAGCACTGTTGCAAACGACATTGCGCCAAACGCTACATGAGAAAGCCCGTCGCCAATATACGAAAACCGCCGCAACACCAGCGTGACTCCTAAAAGCGACGAGCACAGCGCAATAAGCGTGCCTGTGATGAGCGCATACCGAACAAACGGATATTCAAAATACATTGCAAATGTTTCAATCATTTCACTCATGGCGCGTGCTCCGTATAAATTCATCTTTTGTACCGAAAAAACTCTGCGCACCTATATGCAAAATATGAGTTGCATAGCGCACAGCTGCGTTCATGTCGTGCGTAATCATTATGACAGTCAGTCCGTCTTTGTTGCACTGCTCAATAAGCGCATACAAATCTTCTGTTGCAGTTGGGTCAAGCCCTGCTGTAGGCTCGTCAAGAAAGAGCATTGTCTGCGTGGCGCACAACGCACGAGCAAGGAGAACGCGCTGCTGCTGTCCGCCCGAAAGCTCTCGGTAGCTGTGTTTTGCAAGATGCGCAATACCGAGCTGCTCCATAGTGCGCGTCGCTCGCGTTTTTTCCTGCACACGATAGAACGGCGCAAACTTCATGCGGTTTATGCATCCTGAACGCACAATCTCTTCTACCGTTGCAGGAAAATCTTTTTGAATGACAGTCTGTTGCGGCAGATACCCGATGCGCTGCAAGTTGAAGTCGCTGCCTTTTGCAATCGCTCCTGCAAGCGGTTTTTGCAAGCCGAGCAATGTTTTCAGCAGTGTTGTTTTTCCCGCACCGTTCTCGCCGACAATGCACAAGTAATCGCCTGCGTTCACAGTGCAGGAAATATTCTGCACCACGACATGCGACTCATAGCCAAGCGCAAGGTTCTCACACCGTAAACAGACCATATGATTTCTCCTGACGGGCAACTTTAAGCTGCCCATGTAATTTTAGTTGAGCGCCAACTTCAATTCCGCAAGATTTTGCTCCATAATGCCTAGATATGTCGCGCCATTTTTGATATCGTTCATCGTTGTAGACTGCATGGAATCAAGCGTTATGATATTGGCAGATTTTTCTTTGCTGTTTTCAACAATAGTACGCGCAATTTTTTTGTCGCCGCTTTCTATTGTGCATATAGACTGTAAGTCAAGCTCATCAACTTTGCCAGCAAGGAATGCGATTGTTTTAAAGCTTGCTTCTGTTTCTGCGGAACAGCCTGAGAATGCCGCATAATAATTCAGCCCGTAGTCGTCCACAAGATAGCGGAATGGGAAGCGGTCGCCAAACAGAAGTGTGCCGCGCTTTGACGCATTGATTGCTGTCATGTACTCGCGGTCAACTGCTGCAAGCTTTTCCCTATATGCAATATAATTTGCCATGTATGCGGTGGTATTTTCTTTGTCAAGCTCGCACAACGCGTCTGCAATGGCGGCACACAAAACTTGTGCGTTTCGCAGCGAAAGCCACACATGCTCGTCGTATTCAGCTTCGTGTCCATGGTCATGTCCAATCATTTCGTCAACAATCTCCTGCTTGCTCAATGACGCAGGGTAGTATGTTGGGAAATTGGTCGCTTCATTTACAAGCGGCTCAAAACTGCTGTTGCCCCAGTAGAGATGGAAATGCTCTGGCGTTGTAGGCGCGATTTCATGGTCACTGAATACAACGTATCGAGGCGCATCGCCGCCTGCCTCCGCTTTTTCAAATTTGTAGCGCGCCTGGCGCGAACCGCTTGGGCTTGTCCTGATGTAAAACCCGCTGTATTTGTATACAGCTTTATCGCGCTTGGTTCCATTAACAAATTCAATAGATGTTTCATCTATATTGATTGTTCCAACGTCTGTCTTGTAGCCCGTGGCATAGTAGTCTTTGTATTCTTTTGCAGTTCTGTCGCCATTTTCTTCTGCTTTGTGTTCCATCACTTTGTCCAATGTTCCGTCAAGCAGATAGGGATACACGGATTGCCAGCTGCCCGCCCACTCTGAAAGCGTTCTGTCTTTTACATCGCTGTCAGCAAAATCATGATGATGATGATGGTGGTGATGGCTATGACCTTCTTCCATTCCTTCAACAAGCTCTTCTTCTTTTGCGCGCTCACCCATCACTTCAAGCAAATTTATCACTTTCATATTTTTATTAACTGATTCTGCAAGCGCGTCTTCAACCCATTCGTCGCTCTCACCGCCAACGTAGATGAACAAATCTGCATTTGCAATCTTTGTAATGTCTTTTGCTGTCGGCTGAAAGCTATGCAAATCTACACCGTTGTCCAGCAGCAATGTAATATCTGCATGTTTTGCCTGTTCGCCCATGATTTCGCGAACCCAATCGTATTCAGGAAAAATAGTTGTGACGATTTTAAGCTTTCCATCGTCAACGCTCTTCGTTTTAGTACAAGCGACACTAAAAAACAGCATCGCAACGGTCATAATGACCGCAAGAATTTTTTTCATGATAATAACTCCTATAATTAACATATGATGAGAAAATAAATTGTGATAATTTATAGAGAGTTGTCATGTATTCAATTTTACTTTTTGTGTTACCGGTGTTGCGCGAACAAACGCTATAAATACGCATAAAAGCACAATATGCAAAATGAAAAATGAATGTTTTATAAAAGATGCAACCGTATTGGTATTAATGCTATGCAAACATGAGTGTACAATACGGATAACTGCGCACACAGGGCAATCTTCGCCGATACAATCATGATCAGCATGCACTGCAATAAACAGCAGAGAAAGGCAAAGAGTTGCTAGCATAAGCACGGCAGCAAAAAGTGTACGTCTATTATACATTCTGTTTCCTTAAATACTTCTAAACACGTATTTATGAACCAACATTGTAGCGATTGCGTCAGAAAAAAGTCAAGAAGCATGCAATTTCTTATAGAACAACTGCACCTAAAACGAGGTGTAGTTGTATATATCTAAACCACGTCCATATGAAAATTGTTACACTTTGTAAAAAAATTTTTTATCAAAAAGAAAAATATATATTATTGCCAATAACTATATGTTTTTTACACTTGCAGTATGTTGCACTGTCGCATTCACTGATTGCACCGCACGCAGTTACACGTTGTTGTAACACAAAATCGCGTAGCTTTGTGATTATATATAAACTATATCACGGCTCTCCAAACTTTTTAGTGTACTTCCAATTGTACGCATGCGTGTTGGGTAGCTTGCCATCAATACGGTCGTTTTGCGCCTGAATCTGCGCGGCAACCATTTTGCGGAACACTGTCATAAGCGGCAATGCATTTATGTTGCGCGGCACGAGCGCGGCAGCTTGCAATTCCTTGATAAGATAATAGCACGATTCAATCGTTGAAATATATTCAGATCGCGGCTCGCGCTTGAACGTAAATTCCGAGCGATAGCTTCCCGAAAACGAAATGCGCGGCAAATCGAGCAAAAACGGACTGTGCTCAATCACTTTGCGCGAGCAAAACCATGTCGCATCAATAACAAGCACGAGCAACGTTCTTGCGTGCTGTGTATTTTTGCCGAGCGCAGTTGCAAGCTCCGCGCTTCCAGCAGTCCACGTGTCGTTCCCCGGATAAAGCAACACGGGCAAGAATTGCCTGTCGCACAGCAATTCTTGTAGCCGCGCGTTTTGAGAAAAATCAAGCCCTACAAGAATTTCCGATCCTGTAAGCGTAATGTGCGCAAGATGTCCTGTGCCTGTGCGCTCGCGCTTTGCTTCTTTTGGATGCATGAGTAATACAAACTTTATGCCACAATCTACAGGCGTTGCATACGAGCACAAGCAGTGGGACAGCGGGCGAAAACACTTGTAGCAGCGCTCGCTCATACTCCAAGCGATTTAAGCAAATCGTCTTTGCCTCTTCCGCCGATGACTTGACCTGCCACCTTTCCGTCTTTAAACAAAATGAATGTAGGAATGCTCATTACTTTGTATTCTGCTGCAAGCGCTTCCTGCTCGTCAACGTTTACTTTACCAACTTTGAGCGTGCCCTGTTTCTCTTCTGCAATTTCTGCAACGACGGGACCCATCATCTGGCATGGTCCGCACCACGTCGCCCAAAAGTCAACCAATACCGGTACATTTGACTCAAGCACTTCGCTTTTAAAATTTTCACTTGTCAATGTCAATTCCATAATAAAACCTCATAAAATTATTAAAATTTGTCAATGTACAAAACATGCCACAACTAAAAATGTTTTCCTCTCAACGCTGTTTGCTGACATGACTAACAGACATGGAAAAGGAAAGTTGTACACCGCAAATTTGTAATTACTACAAATATACTGATTTTTCTACATAAAGGCAAATAAAAAAACAGAATTCTCATGAGTATGATAATTTAGTGCAAATGCGCAAAGCATACTGCAACTGTAAAAAGCCCGCGCGCGGCACTTGCGTTGTGCATCGTTCGTTGCTCTTGTAGAAACCGCCACGCGGATACGCCCAAATGAATGAACCCCGACGCAGAGCGACGGGGCATTACATCATCCGCACGAATAACACTACTTGCCGAGCTTTTGTTTGAGCGTTGCAATTTCGCCGTCAGTCAAGCCTATTTCTTTAAGATACGCTGTAGCGGCATTGCTCAAATTTATTGATGCGAGGTTTTGCACGTCAAACGCAGTACGCAGATTTTTTTCGATATTTTCAGAGATAGCGTTGTACTGGTCTGTGCCTTTCTTTACGCCGTAATAATTTTCGTATGTGGTCATGTAATCTGTTTTTACTTCTGCAAGAGAAGCGCCCATCAAACATTCAAGCACGGCGGAAACAAAACCTGCGCGGTCTTGCCCTTCGTTGCAGTGCACAAGATACGGCGCGTCGTTTGCGGCAAAGAAGCGCAAGCCTTCTGCAAGTCCGTCGCGGTTTGCTTGTAAAGTAAAGTCAACGCCAAGCCCAAGAAACACAACATGCTGCTGTGAGTAATACGACGCATCATAGCCCGCATATTTTTCTGCTGCCGCTTTGCTGTCTGCCAAATTCATAAATGTTTTCACAGCTGCATTTTGCGCGGCTTTGTCTGCATATGTATTGCGTCCGATTTCTGGATTCACGGGGCTCGACGCGCGGTAAAGTTTTTTTGCACCCATGCCGCTTGTTGTCACCTCGCGGAAGTTTGCAAACTGTTCGTCGGACAAGTTCGCGTAGTTGTTGCGGTCGTTCGTGCGATTCAAATCAAACACGAGGTAATCTTTGTAGTAACCTTGTTTTTTTGCAAGCGAGATTTCTACATTCACTGGAAATGCAACGCCGCTGTTCGCCGTCCAATAAAATGATTTATCTTCGTTCGTCGTTTTTGTTGCAACGTTGTACGTGTCTGCAAAACTGCCGTTGAAAATTTCAAGCTCTGCGGCGCGTTCCAGCTGGTCTTTGAACGCAACGAGCGCACTTCCTTTTGCCGCAACATAGCGGTATGCAGGAATAAGCGGCAGCTCAAGCGCTTTGTCAAGGAATTTGACAGAGACAACATCTGCGTAGTCGAATCCTGCGTCGAGCAAATCTTTTGTTGTGACGGATAGGCGAATGTCGCCGTATTTGTCAATTTCCGTAACGGCAGTCATCTGCGCTTTTACAGAAAGCGATTTTGCCGCAGCAGTTTTTTGTGTGCCTCCAGTTGATGCGCACGAAACTGTGAGCGCGAGCATCAGCGCCGCAAACAAAACAGTTGAAAGTTTTTTCATAATTTCCTCCAATTTATTAAACTAATTAAACGCTATTTTACAGTGATGATTATATCGTTGTTTGCTTTTGTCACATCGTATGTGTATGCTTTTCCGTTGCGCGAAACGATGCCAACATACGTGTAATTGTGCAATGTGCCTTTAAGCGGCGAACTGACAGTATCTGTGTCGCCAAAACCTTTCAAAGTGCCAACGCCAGCTTTTTGCCATTTTTCATTTTTGTCGTTGAATACATACACGGTGAATGAAATATTCGTGTCTTGCGTTTTGCAACTAAATTTGAAATTGTCTTTGAATACGCCGGGAACTTCTTGCACATTAAAAATGTATGCAGTTCTTTTATAGCTTTCATCTTTTGATTCATTTGCAGAAAAGACATTGATGTATAAGTCGTTGCGTTTTTTTTCGATTGTGTATTTGTAGTCGCCTTTTGCATCGGGAGCGATGGCAAAATATCTGATGTTCTTAATTTTGTCTTCGAGCGGCGAATCGATTGTATCGCCGTCATAAAACTCTTTGAGATAACCACTGCCGTATGTTTGCCATTCGCCTGGTTTGTTTTTCGATTTTTGCACATACGCATGCACGGTAAAGCTGATGTTTTCATCTTCAGACAGATTGATAAGCTTTACGTTGTCTTTCATGCTGCCTGGCACTGTAGATGTGTCAAGCACAACTGCGCGAGGATTGTCAAATGCGGGAACATCTTGTGCTGTAGCAGAAATACACATAAGAGCTGCAATTACTGTTGCAACAGGAATCAGTTTTTTCACAATAATTCCTCCTCAAGGTTATAACTTTTCTTCATTATACATGACTGTCAGAAAAAATCAACAATGAGGAGAATATTGCACTATGTTCTTTATCTATCATGCTGTTCCTGTGCACTGTTTTTCATGCATTTCCTGTATAGTTACGCCTCGTGTTCAACGCTTTTATGCAAACACTATGTCACACTTTAAACGAGCGAATAAGAAACCGCGCGTCATGCTTCCATGCATGTGATATGCAGCTCATCAAGCTGTTTTTTGTCAACTGCGCTCGGACTGTCGTCCATAGGATTTTGCGCCATGTTGTTTTTGGGAAACGCAATCACTTCATGGATGCTCTCCTCATGCTCCATTATCATGACAAGGCGGTCGAGACCGGGCGCAATGCCTCCGTGCGGCGGCGCGCCAAATTTGAACGCCTGCACCAAAAAGCCAAACGCCTTTTGCGCGCGCTCTTCACTGTACCCCACCATTTTAAACACGCGCTTTTGCAATTCGGGATTGTTTATACGCATTGAGCCAGAAGCAAGTTCGTAGCCGTTGAGCACCAAATCATATAAGTCGCCTTTGACTTCTTCAGGATGCGATTCAAGCGTGTCCCAATATTGTTGCTGCGGCAGCGTAAACATATGATGCTCCGTCTCCCATGTATGTTCGTCCTCGTTCCACGCAAAATATGGAAAGTCGATAATCCATGCAAAATGGAATTCGTCGTTCGGATTGTACAGATTAAGCTCTTTGCCAAGCTGCTTGCGTACAGCACCGAGCGCAGTACACGCAACCTGCCATTTTTCATCGCTCACAAACAGCAATAAATCATTTTTTTCTGCGCCGAGCGTTTCACACACTTCTGCTTCTTTGCCCGCAAAAAACTTGCTGATGCCGCCTTCAAATACTCCATCGTCGCCAACTTTCATCCACGCAAGGCCTTTTGCCTTGTACCGCTTTGCAACTGCTTCGAGCGATTCAATCATTTTGCGGCTGTACGACTGCGCAACACCTTTGACAACGAGCGCCTTGAGCCCGCTCCGCTTATGACGCGCAACAGTGCGCCCCGCATTTGCCGCTCCCGCTTTAAACGCATTGAAATCTGAAAGAGATGCCATAAACGTGGCATCCTGCAACTGCAAGCCAAAGCGCAAATCAGGCTTGTCTGTGCCGTACAAATCAAACGCATCGTCCCACGCAATGCGGTCAAAGCGCGCGGGCAAGTCAACATTCATCGTCTTTTTGAAAACGTAGCGCATCATGCCTTCGGTAACGTCGAGCACTTCTTCGCGATTTGTAAAACTCATCTCCATGTCAATCTGCGTAAACTCAGGTTGCCTGTCGCCGCGCGCATCTTCGTCGCGATAACAGCGCGCAATCTGAAAATACTTGTCAAATCCCGACACCATGAGCAGCTGCTTGTACAACTGTGGGCTTTGAGGCAACGAATAAAATTTTCCCGCATGAACACGGCTTGGCACAAGGTAGTCGCGCGCGCCTTCGGGCGTCGATTTAATAAACGTGGGCGTTTCAATTTCGAGAAATCCCTGCTGCGTCAAATATTCGCGCACGGCAAACGTCACCTGTGAGCGCAACATGATGTGATGCTGCATAGGCGCACGGCGTAAATCGAGATAGCGGTATGTGAGGCGCAAATCTTCATTCGGAATGACAAGCGTGCCGTCTTTTTGACGCACTTCGTCAATGGCAAACGGCAATGGCTCTGACGTTGTAAAAATTAACAATTCATCTGCAGCAACTTCAATTTCGCCAGTAGCCATATCTTTGTTGACATCTTTATCCTGCCGTGCGCACACCACGCCTCTTACCGCAATGCAGTACTCGCTTTTTAAGCGCGATGCAGTCTGCTTTACGTCCGCGCTCGCAGCATCGCTCACAACAACTTGCGTAATACCGTAGCGGTCGCGTACAAGCAAAAACGTAAGCCCGCCCAATTCGCGCGTGCGATGCACCCATCCATTCAAGACAACAGATTTTCCAACGTCACGCTTGCAAAGCTCGCCGCACGTGACAGTGCGTTTTGTATGTTCCATACAGCAGATTGTAGCGCAAAACAGCAAGAGAACGCAACACAGTCAAAGGAGCACGCAGTAGAATGCATTCATCGCAACAATGAGAGCACAAAACGCCGTGCAAAAATAGCGCATACAGTTTTTATACAACACATTACTGAACCGTAATAAGCTTTGGCACATTAGCGTCAGAAAACGACAGCGCAACAGACACCTCTTGAACATCGTTAAAACATGAAATAATGTCTGCCATATTGCGATACGCATAGTTAAGCTCTCTAGATTCAAGAAGCCCGCGCTTTATTCCAAACTCAATATGAGAAAGCTCAACCGTTTTACCACTGGCAAGATACACGCGCATCGAAAATACACGCCGGTTGCAACTGCCATCGCGCTCATCCGTTTCCAATTTTTGTAGAAATTTACAAGGCATGCTTTCAATCCTGCGAAACACAGGCTCAAAGTTTTTGGGATCACTCGTAGTTTTTTTGTTAACCATCCCACTATGCATACCTTCATAACTGAACACATCACCATTTTTCTGCATGTACGCAAAAAACTCAACCGAAGTTACATCAGAAAACAAAAACGGCAAGTCAACCGTTTGCCTATATGCAGCATAATCATACTCGCCACTACACGACACGCACAGAAACGCGAAAAAAATTGCAACAATCACAGGTAACTTTTTCATAAGGCGACTCCTAATTCAACCAAAATTGAGCAGAAGAACCTATGACGCCACTATTTAAATACACTTTGCCATATCCTTTCCAACCATAGTGCACAATATAATTTTTAGTTCCCTGTCGTCCATATGCAACAACACAATGTCCACCATTATCACTCGCTCTTGTTTCTGGTTGAACATTTTTCACTTTGAAGCTCCCACACAAAATAACAGGGTGATTACGTGAAAGTTCTTTATTCACATTAGTTTTTAATTAAGTAATATGCCATTGTTGCACCTATGCCCTGTACGGTACAGCATTTCTGATAAACTCGTAATTTGATATATATGTTTCGTCGCCATTGGCACTACGATAAAAATCCTCAACAGCCTCCACATTCCACATCGGTGACGACAATCGATATAACTCTGATACTGATGTATTCTTTCGCACAGAATCCATGACATCTTCAAAATTAATTGTTAATTCGCCCATGTCTTCCATGCCTACAACTTCTGATGTTATAGTATGGGTGTACTGATCATCATATCCACTATAATTCATGATTTTTACTCTTTATCTTCATTTTATCATGGAGCAAATAAATTCGTCAAGATTTTTTAGGACAAGGCAAAATTTTCTAGGAAATTTTTAACAGAATATCCTGTGCTAGATTTTTTTCTTCGGAGCATGCTACTTGAATAGCCGCCCTTCCGTACTTCGGTCGCCCTCACCGTCCTCAACTTCCACTTCGTGAAAGTCTGCGGTCGGCACGGACGCAAGCGTCCTAGTACTACACGGCGGGCTCGGCTGATTGCTCATACAAAACTCCACGCAGAACAGGCATGCTCCTCATGCAACTCGTTGACGTACAAAAGTGCAATTCATAATGCCGCAGTGCATCGCTCCATCAGCAGCATACACCATTCGTCGTGGCGCGCACATTACTCACGTGCGGTCGCGCTCATTGTGCGCAGTGGCTCGCGCAAATCGCTCGCATTCGCAGACAATCTTTTACCGATTGCTGCGCGCAGTGGCTCGCGCAAATCGCTCGCGTTCGCAAACTGCACTACATGAGCTGCTCTAAATCTATTTCACAAGCGGCGCACGGCATGGTCACTGACCAGTTTTCGAGCACCTGCGGATTCACTTCGCCGAACACGCCAACTTCTGCACCGTTTACAAGAATTGCCGCTTGCCGCCCCGCAATAAATCGCGCGTCAGAACTTTCGCGCACATCATACGCGTGGTCAAGGAAGTAGAGCAGCGCCGCCACTTCGCTTGCCGTGTCGTTGAAGTTTGCGCCAGAGCCAGCAGTTAAAAACGCAAGGTGCTGCCGCGTGCGCGTGCCAGTGTTTTCCGCTTCGCACAAATACGCAACTTTGCCAATTTCAAAAATCTTGTGCGGGAACTGCGCGTTTGCCGACTTGCTTTCTGCGCGGAGCAGCGAAGAGATTATCTCTGGACGAATGAATTGATAATTTTCGCTCATGGGGTTTGCAATTTCAATGACGCGCGCGCTGTCGAGCAGCATGTTGTCTATATAGTCGCGTTTGCTGCCCACGTAGTTGAAAATCATCTCTTGGTAGCCTAACCCAACCATGAGCGTTTTTGCCTTGCGGCTGAATTCTGTTATTGGCAGCAAGCGACCAATCGTGAAGTCGTTCGGCGACTCTGGCTCAAACGTCGTCACATCGCGACCAATCATCACGTCTTCGATAACGTCAACTTCGTGCAAAAAATCGTTGCGGTATGGCGGCGGCGCAATTGTTAATTCAATGTCGTTGTCAGAGCCGCTTGCGACAGTGCGCGTTGCAACAACAGAAACGCCCATGCGGTACAGCGCGTCTTTCACTTCGCGTTCTGTAAACGATGTGCCGAGCATTTTGTTCACGTGCGAAAGCAGCGCGTTTGTTGTCGGCTGAAAATAATACGGGCACACGACGGATTTACCAAGCCCCGTTTCATACGGATGGTCAACGCGCACGGGCAAAATTTCGTAGCCGCAGTCGGCAAAGTCGCATGCAACAATATTTGCAGAGAGCATGAGATTTTCCATGTTGTCGCCAGTAAGCTCCACCATTAAACCAGTGTCGCCAACTTGCACTGCGCCGAGCGTCGCGCTGTTGATGACAGGAGCCATAGACATGACTTCGCCTTTGTCGTCTGTGAGCAGCGGGAACTTTTTCATGCCGTCAAGAATCCAGCCGTAGTCGCGCCCTTTTGGATGCTCTGTTAAAATTTGGCGACACGTCATAGGCTCGGTGCACTGCAACGGCACGAATGACGTTGCGTCTGGGTCAACAGCTTTGTAGTGCACGGGAAACGCAATATCTGCAACGCGATACACGCCCATAGAAATTGATTTGCGTTTGCGCCCAAAATTCCACGCGAGCTTTTCTTGCGTTTGAATGATGTCTTTGAGCATTGCATCGTCTATGGCTTTGCCGGAGATGACAAACGCAACCATGAACGGACGAATGTCTTTAAGCTCTGCATCTACCGTTACTATGCGGTTGCCAAAATCTTTTATGTCTCCGTTGCGCGAAAGGAACGCATCGTAGTTGCCATGCTGTGCGCCTGCATGAAGCGCAAGCTGCCGCGCTACGCCATTCGTCGACCACAAGTCAGGGCGGTTTGTGTCGTTGAGTTCTATTTTGAGCGTGCGCTCTGACTGCGGCACCGATGTGTCGGGCTTTTCGTCAAGCTCTGCTTTTGCGCACGTGAGTTTTGCTTCGAGCGTATCGTAGTCGTACTTTTTTCCGAGCACGTTGAAAAACAGATTTTCGTTCACTTCAATTTTTGGCATAGTTGACCTCGCACCTTCACGCCGCGCTCGTTATATTGAGCCTGTGTGATTGTGACATTATAAAAGATGTGTGATTTTTATTCAATGAGAGCGAGAATTGTCCGTTACTGTAGCATCATGCTCTAGGAAATATGCACAGCAGATACCTGCGCAAGGGTATGGAGTACCGCCGTAGGCGTTCGCCGCAACCTACGGTTGCGGCGAATGGAGCGATAGCGGAAGTGCGAGTTTGCTACGCAAACTCGCACCGAGAAATGCGCTGCATTTCTCGCGAACACTCGACCCGTAGGGAGCGTTTAAAATACACGCTAAAATGGCGCGTGTATTTTAACATGCAGTTTGCGTTGCAAACTTGCTTATTATTTACACGTTCTCATTTCATTGCGAACGCGCAGTTTTGAACAGCTCCGATTTTGAAAAATCGTTCACTGTTCAAAATTAAGGAGGGTTTAAAATGCGCACTGAAATGGCGTGCGCATTTTAACTGCGAGTTTTCTTGCGAAAACTCGCTTATGTACGTGTGCGCTCACGCGCACCAAATGCATATGTTCGGAAATTGACATTTCCTCACCTATGCATTTTTAAGGAGCGAAGCGACCGTAGGGATGCGCCCATGCTAATCACCAACCTTACCGAGAGTATTTGCTTTTGACAAAATTATGCTGCGAGCATCATGTTGCACGTCACGGTGCGCTGATTCTATCCAATATGCCGCGCGCAAGCTGCACTGCTTCCGTAAGACGTTCCTGCCAGTCGTCGTTGTTTGTGTACCACAGCTCTGTCACGTAACGACGCACGCCGAGCGACCAGCTCTTTGCAAGCAGCGTTTTAAAATCGACATGACCAATGCCAAACGGAATTTCGCGATATTTTCCGGGAACAGTCTCTTTGATGTGAATGCCCACGAGCGCGCCGCGTCCGCTTTCCAAGTCGTCTGCCGCATCGGTGCCGTACAGGTGTGCGGCGTTCGTGATGTTGCCCAAATCGGGATAGATATGCAAATATGGCGAGCGCACTGCATCAACGTAGTGACGCGCTTTTGCAACAGTGTCCATAAACGGCGTTTCCATCGTCTCAAATGCGAGCAACACGCCTGCACTCGCCGCCATCTCAACGCTCGTGCGCAAGTTGCGCTCAAAACGCGCCGCTGTCTGCGCAGTCGATTCTTCGTAATACACATCGTAGCCTGCAAGCATGATTATCCTGATACCGACATCTGCTGCAAACTGAATCGCTTTTTGCATAATCTCAAGGCTGCGCTTTTCTGTCGTTGCGTCACTGCTTCCAAGCGGATATTTTCGGTGACCACTTAAACACATTGAGCGTACAAAAATCCCTGCTGCTTCCATTGTCTTAATAAACTCAATGCGCTCTGAAAGCGGCATGTCAAGGCGCGCGAGTTTTTCATCTGTTTCGTCAATGCTTATCTCGACAAAATCATAGCCAGCATTTTTTGCTGTTGATAATTTTTCAAACCACGTCATTGACGGCGGCACTGCTTTTTCATACATGCCGAGTTCATATGCAGTTGTCATAGCGAAAGCTCCGCGATTGCGTGTTTTATTTTCGGTATGTTGATTGCGCTCATGCTCAACCCACGCACGCCGCATTTTAAAAGCTGCTCGGTAAACGCACCATTTCCCGCCATCTCGCCGCACACGTCAACAGGAATGCCTGCGTTGTTTCCAGCGCGCACAACATTTTCAATGAGCGCGAGCACCGCAGGATGCGCTTCATTATACAACGGCGCAATAGTTTCATTGCCGCGGTCAACTGCGAGCGTGTACTGCGTCAAATCGTTTGTGCCTATGTTGAAGAACGCCGCTTCTTTTGCAAGCTGCTCTGCCATGACCGCTGCGGCGGGCGTCTCTATCATAATGCCGAGCGGCACATGTTCTGCGACAGGTATGTTGCTCGCCGTGCAATCTGCAACAATGTCTGCAATAAGCGATTTCGTCTTCGTAATTTCTTCAGACATGATAATCATCGGCAGCATGATTCGTGCGTTGCCATACACGGCGGCGCGGAGCAGTGCGCGAAGTTGCGTGCGGAACACATCTGTATGCTGCAAGCAAAAGCGAATAGCGCGCAATCCCAAAAACGGATTAGCTTCTGGCGGAATATGCAGCGCTTCGATATTTTTGTCGCCGCCTGCATCGAGCGTGCGGAAGATGACGGGCTTGCCTTCCATTTTTTCGAGCACGTACTTATACGCCTTGAATTGTGTTTCTTCAGACGGCAACGAAATGCCGCCGTTTTTCATAAAAAGAAATTCTGTGCGGAAAAGCCCTATGCCGTCAGCTTTGTTTTCGAGCACTTCATCTACGTCTTCTTCAGAACCTATGTTTGCGTAAATTGCAACAGCAGTGCCGTCTTTTGTGCGCGCGGGCTTGTCTATGTACGCTTTGTCAGCGGCGGCTTCTTCCGCGAGCGCTGCAATCTTTTTGTGATATGAGGCAACGAGCTCTGCTGTCGGCTCGCAATACACAATGCCCGCTTCTCCGTCAACAGCGCATTCTGCGTTATTTGCGAGCGTCGTTTCAATATGCTCAATGCCCGAAACCATCGGAATGCCAAGCGAGCGCGAGAGAATTGCCGCGTGTGATGTTTTGCTGCCGCTTTCAACGAGAATGCCGAGCAGCAGCGATTTATCTATCGACTCCATGTCGGCTGGACCAACTTCTTTTGCCGCAAGGATAAATTTGCTTGTGCGCGATGCAATGCCGTCGTCACCATGCGCCGCCATTTTGAGCAAGCGGAAAATCTGTTTGAAATCTTCTGCGCGCGCTTGCAAATACGCATCGTCAATCGCGAGCATGTCTTCCACGTACTGCTTTGCAACATCGCTTATCGCTGTGTCAAAATTAACAAGCTTGTCTTCAATGCACGCAGTGATGTCGTTTTGCAGCTCCTCGTCGTTGATGATTTCAAGATAGCCTTCAAAAATTGCGTACGCGTCTTTCGAGCCTGAATCGATATTGTGCGCAATGAGATTTTTCACGCTCTCTTTTGCTTTTTCAAGTGCGCATGCAAGCGTGCGCTTTTCTTCTGCAACGCGTTCGGCGGAAATGGCAACGCGCTCGCACTCAAGCGAAAGCGTTTTGTACACATACAGCTGCCCGACTGCATAACCACTTGAAACAGGCGTACCTTGAATCGTTTTCATAAAAAACCTCGCTTATTCGTGCGGAGGGTTCAATACCCCGACGTTTTGCGTCGTAAAAAAGGTATTGAACCTGACTGCAATACCATATGAGAACGCCATACCTCGCTGCTCTGCGGCGGGGTTGGCGATTGCATGTGCATTTTCAACCGCGCGCATCGCTTCTCGACGAACAAAAATTATTAATTTTTGTCGCGAGCATCGGCGCAGACGCTCGCGCACACAATCATTCGCAATCGCTGCATATCTGCACAAAATCATTCAGTCAAATTTTTAACAAATTCAGCAAGAGAATCTATCGCTTCTTTTTCATCTGCGCCTGACGCTTCGATTGTAATTTCATCGCCCTTTGAAATGCCTATCTTCATCACTTTGATGATACTTTTTGCATTTGCTTCTTTGTCCGCCTTTTTGAGCGTGATGTCAGACGCAAACTTTTGCGCAAGCTGCACAAACTGCGTTCCCGGCCGCGTATGCAATCCTGTTTCATTTACCACTGTCAATGTTGCACTCGTCATAATTCCTCCTCGAACACACGCGCGCTCATTGCGCATTCATCGCTTCTACTTTGTCGAATATAATGCGCAAATCTGTTTCGCCCGTTGCCTTGCGCAAATCTGCTACAATATCTTCATTTTCAAACAATGTCATCACATCTATGATAACGTTGTTGTTCAAATCGTCTTTGTCTTTTGCGCTGATGCATAGCACAATATCCACCGGGTCGTTGTCAGGGCTTCCAAAATTGACAGGCGTTGCAAGCGTGACGAGCGCAAAGCCTGTGCCGAGCGCACCAGATTCAGGACGCGCATGCGGCATGGCAATGCCTGGCGCAATGACGTAATACGGACCGTGCTCTTTTTTTACATCGAGCACCGCTTGATAATATCGCGCCTCTGCAACGCCGGCTTGCACGAGCAAATCTGTGCCGAGCTTGATTGCCTCTTCGCATGTGGCAACATGTGCTCCGAGCGCATACGCATGGTTGCCCAATATAAAATCTTTCAGTTGCATAAAACCTCCTTAATACTTCACGAGTTTTGCCTGCACTGCATTTGCAAATCTATTGCGCGCGCTCATCGCTCAACACCAAGCACAAACTGACGCACACCTTCGGCAAATCCGCCGTTGTTGTTCGTCCTCGTCGTCACATGTGCGGCGGCGCGCTTTGCGTCGTCAGTACCGTTTGCCATGCACACAGAAACGCCCGCACATTCAAGCATGGAGATGTCGTTTGTCGTGTCGCCGAACACGCATACGTTTTGCAGCGCAACACCAAGATGTTCTGCAAGCTGTTTTACCGCGCCGCCTTTTGTCACTCCCGCAGGCATAATGTCGAGCACATCTGCTGTTGACGGCACGCACTCAATAGTAGGAACATGTTGCAAAAATTGCGCCATGTGCTGCAAATCGTTTCCATGCAATTCTGTAATCAGTATTTTTGTTATGCGTTCAGAAACGAGCTGTGTCGCATCTGCAATCACTGTTAAGCTTGCTTCTTCGCACCCAGTTTCTCGTGCACGCTCGTTGTACGCGCGGAACACCTCGACGCGCTTGCTGTTCGGCGAATAAAAAACTGTCTCCGCTGTGTATGCAAGAAAATCAAGCTCGTGTAAAAAGCTGTATGCAACAAGCGTGCGCACTATCTCCGCTTCAAATGTATGTGCCATGAGCACATTTTTTTGCTGCGCGTCGTATATAAATCCGCCGTTGCAGCCGATTACTGGAAGCGTTACACCCGCCTGCTTCATGTACGCTGCAATCATTGCAACAGGTCGCCCCGTACAAAACGTAAACTGCATGCCGCGTTCTTTTAGCAACTGCACTGCCGAAATATTTTCTGGCGGAACAGACTTGTCGTCAGCTAAAAATGTGCCGTCCAAATCGGAGACTACAAGCTGTACTTTTGTATCATCACTCATTCCGTTACCTGTGCGATAAATCTATGCGTGCACGCGCTTTTCAAGCTCCGCAAAATCATATGGCGCGAGCTTTTCAGTTATCTCTTTTTCATCGAGCAAGTTGCGCAACGGCACAACAGCAACGCCCGCCTCCGCCGCTTTTGCAAACGTGTCTTTCAACGATTCAGAGCACACAATCATGTGGTACTGCGATGCAATCGATTTTGCTTCGCCTGCATTTGTGTGATGAATGTCTGCTTCCACGCCGAGCGACTTAAAAACTTTTTGCAGCTTCATCTTTATCATCATCGATGACCCCATGCCGCTGCCGCACGCTGCAATCACTTTCAACATATTGATACCTCCGCTATCTATATTAACATCATTAGAAAAAAACAGACCGCCCGCAGTTACACGGGCAGACTTGCTGCACGACAATGCATCGCACACTCGCACAAGTCGTTGCAAAGCAAACAACTGCGCGCTGTCTGCCTTGCAACGGCATAATGCGCTAGTTTACGATTGTTTCACGGAGTCATAATCTTCAACAACTTTCCAGTATTTCTCTTTGCGATATTTTCCAAAGAAATATTCAAGTTGCGGAATTGCAAGCAGGAATACGATACAAATGCCAACGCCAACATATTTCAAGTTTTTCATCAACACGCCGAAAACTGGCCAAACAGTGTCCCAGTCAAAGTTGCCGTGCCATCCGCCGAACTGCGCAAGCTGGAAGTAGTGCGCAGCAAATGCACCGCCGAGCACCTGAATGATGCCTGAAATGAACGTAACGATTATTGCAAATGTCAAGCCGCGCTTTTTGTTCGCAAACACGGCGAACGTTGCATTGTCGAAGAACACGGGCACGAACCCTGTGATGATGAACACAGGGCTTTTGAAAATGATGAGACCTGCGATTGCGAGGAACTGCCCCAACGCGCCGAACAAAAAGCCAATGGTAACTGCATTCGGGTGACCAAAGCCGTATGTGGCAGCGCAGTCAACAGCGGGCACAGAACCGGGCAGCAATTTGTTTGAAATGCCCTGAAACGATTCGGTGAGTTCTGCAACAAACAGACGCACGCCGAGCTGTAGGATTTGCAGGTAGACGGCAAACGTAAACGATTTTTCGATGATATAAAAGCCGAAGTTCTGGCTCGCCGCAAAACCGCCGTCCATCTTGTGCATGGTGTCTTTGCCAAGAATAATCATAATCACGCCGAAGAACAGCGTCATAAGGATAGACGTAGCAACAATATTCTCGTTGAAGATTGAAAGGAAGCCGGGCAGTTTCATGTCTTCGATTTTTTTGCCTTTCGGCGTGCCGCCGCCTTTTTTATTCAACGCATCGCCAATCTTGTCGATTGCCCATACGCCAAACATCTGCTGGTGACCGACTGCAAATCCGCCGCCATTCGTAAGCTCTTGCGTTGCGTTTACCGTCATGTTTGTGGAAACTGCCCAATATGTGCCGAGGAACAAACCGAGCATTGCCACAACGCCCGGGTCTCGAAGCGCGGGAAAGCACAGTAGCACAAGCCACAACGCTGTTGACGACTGCTGCACCATGATGTGCCCAGTGATAAACACAGTGCGCACTTTTGTTAATTTGCGCGCCATGACGAGCACTAAATTCCAGAGAAATGCGATGAGCAGCACTTGCATCATCATGGTGAACGAGCGGCCGATATTTTCTACAGCAGCTTGCGCGGCGGCTTGTCCAAAATAGGGGTCAATGACAGCCGCGTTCAAATTGAAACGCTGATTCAATCCTGCAAGGATGGGACGGAAATTGCCAACCAAGCCGCCTGAAGCGACATTCAAAATCATGTAGCCGACAGTCGCTTTAATAAATCCTGCGAGTGCTTCATAAAACGGCTTGCGCAAAAGCAAATAACCGAGAAATACGATGATACCGACAAAAAACGCCGGCTTTGTAAGAATGTTGTTCTGGAAAAATCCCCAGATGCTCAACAAAACTTGCATACTTGTTCCTCCTTAAAACGTAGCTATGCCCGTTTCAGCTTTTTTTTATTTTCAACAGCAAAATGCTATTGAGTTACCGTGTACATGGCAATTTCGTCAATCTCTCTGTTTGCAGAAATGATGATGTCTTTGCCGTCTTTAACAAAGTGAAATACGTTTGCACTGCCGCAATCAGCGTCTATCACTTCGCTTGTGTATGAACCTGCAGCAGCGTCATACGCATATGCAACAAGATTCCGTTTGCCGCCTCGATGACCGACGACAACGCGCGGCTTGCTGCACAACATGCCGCCATACAATGCGTGAAGAAATGCTAGCTTTTCGGGACATGTGTACGCTGTTTCATATGTTCCGCCGTTTTCTTTTAGAATGCTGAATGTGTCGCCATGAAACGGCGAAAACGCTGCAAGCTCTTTTTTGCCGTCGCCGTCCAAATCGAGCAGCACTGCATCAGATGCGGAAAGCGGCGAAAGTTGTGTGAGCGTCCAAGAACTGCGCTCGTCTTCAGGCGCGCGCACGGTGAATATGCCGTTTGCCGCAGACACAACTGCGCTCTCTCCGTCATCGTTGCGGTAGTAGCCGTGATTGCGCAAAAATCCGTCTTGAATCACTGAAAGCTGCAACTGATTGTGTTCGTCGAATGCGCTCAAGTCATCGGGCAGAAGCGCGCCGTATATTTTTCCCGGCGTGCGCCAGTCGTCTTTGTATTCGTGCGCGCTTTTGAGCGTACACGCAATGAGGTAGCGCTTTCCGTTGCGCGTCAAAATGTCAAAGCGATGCACAAACGGCAAATCGACAAGTTTGCGCCGCGCCCATGTTCCGTTGCCGCCACTCGTAATAATTGCAATGTATGCGGCAGCTCCGTCGTTTGGTGAATAAAACTTGTGCGTTGCAAGAAACTGTGCGTTTGTGTCGGGCACTTGCACCATAGACATGACGCCGCCCGGTTCGCTCCACACTGTTTCTTTTTCATTGCCGTCGCTGTCAAACAAAATGCAACGATTCACTTTTTCTGCCGCCACGAGAAAACAATCCTCACCGTTGTACACAAGCGGCGCAATCGAATAGCATTTTTCAAGGTGACCGAGCACTTTTTTTTCAACGTTCATACGCGCATCCTGTTTGCCTGCCATGCCTAGAGCAATGAGCGGAACGGCACATTCGGCTCGTCAGTGAAGCAATCCTCAAATCCTCTGCGATAGTGATACTGCGTTTTGTCTTTGTCGAGCGGCCATATATATTTCCCGCCCACATCCCAAATGAACGGATGGAACTGATACTGCAGCACATCTTTTTTGTAGTTATACAGCAGCATGATTTCCTGCGGGTCTGCTTTAAAGTTTGTCCACACATCGTGATGGATTGGAATAACGACTTTGCAACGGAGCGCTTCCGCCATGCGCAAAATGTCCACAGATGTCATCTTGTCTTGATTGCCAACAGGATTTTCACCATACGAGCCGAATGCAATGTCAATGTCATAATCTTTGCCGTGCTTTGCAAAATATGTGCACATGTGTGAATCGCCAGAGTGATACACAGAGCCGGCAGGCATTTTAATAATGTAGTTCACTGCTTTTTCGTCCATGTCTGTTGGGCACACGCCTCGTATGTCTTTTTCCACAGTAACAATGCACGTGCGGTCAAACGAATCCACAACGATGATTTCAGTGTCTTTAATTTTAACAACGTCGCCAGGCTTCACCACTTTGCAGCGATTTTCAGGCACGCCGTAGCTGAGCCACTTGTTCACGCTTTCACGCGGTCCAATGAACGGCACATCATCTGGACAGTTCTTTAAAACAGCGGCGGCAAAAAACGGGTCTATATGGTCGTTGTGAAAATGCGTGGAAAGCACAGCATCGACAGTTGTCACTGCAAACGGGTCGAACACAATAGGCGCAGCGCGAAGATTTGGCTGCGTCATTCTGCCGCCAGTCATGTTGCGCATTTGGTGAAATGGCGCCATTTCTGTTACTTTTTGCGTGCGCTTGCCGTTGCCAAACCACAAATCAATCGCAATATTCGTGTTGTTTTCCGTTTTGAACCAGATGCCCGTGCAGCCAATCCACCACATGGCAAATGTGCCTTTTGCCACGCGCTCAGCGTCAATCTCTTCGTTGAGCCATGTGCCCCATTCTGGGAACGCTCCTAAAATCCACTTTTCGCGCGTAATGTCAGAAATCTTGCTCATACAGCCTCCTGGCTTTTTGAATAATTTTGCAATTTATTAATTATTATAGGAGCGTGATTTTTATTCTGTCAAACTTTTTATGCACGTTTTTGCGCATTTTTTCATTCGTTAGCTGCGGTTTATGAACGATTGTGTGCGAGCAAGCTTTCTGGATGCGCGCTAAAATGGCGCGAAACCGCCGCTACAATAGCGCAGCATTTTAGCTTCGAGTTTTCGCGGAAAACTCGCTCATGTACATGTGCGCTCTCATGCCATTGCGACCGCGCGGTTTTGAACAGTTTCGATTTTGAAAAATCGTTCACTGTTCAAAATTTAAGAAGTATTTTTTGTTACTTTTTTATCTGCACATCATATCGCCTTTTGCAAACAATGCCGCTACGTCCTCTTTATGCACTTTGCCTTGCACATCACTCGGTAACTCATCAATGTATCGCCATCGCTTTGGAATGACGACATTCTCAAAAAACTGCGCAAGGTATTCATGAAAAAATTTATTAATTGTTAATTTTTTATCAGCCGCAAACTTCTTTTTGCCTTCGTCATTGAGCGCAACTGCCGCCGCAAGATATTGCCGCATATCTTCAAGCGCAATCACTTTTGTCTCTTTGACAAGCCCGCTCTGCAAAAGGCGATTTTCAACTTCCGTCATGGAGATGCGTTTTTCTTCAATCTTTACGATTGAGTCAGAACGACCTTTCATAATAAATCGCCCGTCGTCGCGAATGTCAACTAAATCGGCCGTTGCAAAACCTGCAGGGTCTTTGATGTACGGTGAAATAATCACCAGGCAGCCATCATCACCCTTCCAAATTTTTGCGTTATCAAACGGCGTCCACACAAGCCCATCTTTTGTCTGTTGGCGATACGCAATGCCGCTCGTCTCTGTAGAACCGTACACTTCGAGCGGACAAAATCCAAACACGCGCTCTGTTTTTACAGCAAGCTCTTCAGACACCGCTCCACCACTCGTAAAGATAAAGCAATCGTCAAGCGGCAGCTTTTGCTCAATCTCTACAGAGCGTTTTAAAAACGCAGGAGTTGCAATAATCATGTATGATGTGTCAGTAAGCTTTTCAAATTCTTCCGGATATTCAATGCGCGTTCTGCGAAACGGAACGCCGCATGCAAACGGCAGCGAAATGCCGAACAAAAATCCGTAAATGTGATGCTGGCTCACTGTAGTGACAAGCTTGCGCTTTGTGAATTCTTCGCCCCACTTTGAAATGATAAACGCGTTGTCAAGCTCAAACTCTGTCATGCGTTGTTTCACCGCTTTTGGCTTTCCCGTGCTGCCCGACGTAAACATGAGGATTTTTGTGTCGTCAGAAACAATTGTAGGCGTTGTGCGCACGTCCGCTTCTGTCGGCATGACGGCGTTTTCAATTACATCGGGAATAAAATACGAACCGTCGATTTTTTTGTCAGTGAGAAATGCTACGTCGTCTGTTTTAATTTCTGCAAGATACTCGCGCGTAACATTTTGCGTGAGCATAACTGTCTTGCCGCACTGCAAAAGCGCAACAAACGTGCACAAAAAATACCAGTAATCCTCGCAGTGCAAAATCCACGATTGCACAGAGCCGTGCGAATTGACAAACGCGCGAACTTTTGCTGTGTCACACAAAAAATCGCGCCATGTTTTATATACGCCGCTTGACCACGCTCCTTCGTAACAGAGCACATAATTGTCAGGACGAGATTCAGAAGTAAATGAACAAATGGCATGCACCTTTGGCATTTTTTTATCAACCTGCTTTCTAATGATAAACTCAACGGCAAACATGAGCCCCATGAGCACATATGAAATGCCGCCGTTATACAGCGACCACGTTTTGTCAGAGCAAAAAAATGCGGTAACCGCCGCAACGCTTCCGTTGCACACAAAAAACACGCACCACGCAATCGTCACTTTGTGACAGTAGCGTTCAATATTTTTTTGCGCAAGCGAGGCGCGTATTGATTTGTCTTGCAACGTTGCCAATCGAAAAATAATGTTCGGCGGAAAAAAAAGCGTGCTTCCAAAAACAATCAGCAGCGTTGCGCTTATAACAACTGAATACAACTTTAGAAAAATCGCCTGATTCGTAAAAAAACAAAAAAGCCCAGCGGCAAGCAGCAGCACAGATTGCGCAATCGGCTTCCAATCAAGACGCACAGCAATGCCAGCCATCTTCTTGCGAGCGTTTTGCACATCGACAGAAGCACAAGCTTTTTTTGCGCTTTCCACACCAGCGCGATTTTTTCCCGTCGCGCTCAAAAAAAACGTACATCCAAGCGCGACAATGCACAGCGACACTATCCGAACAGGCAATTTTAGCACTACAAGAAACGTAAAAACAAGAATAGGATACAGCGCCGCAACAATATAAAACAGAACTTTGAAAAACCGTTTCATCGCTTGGATTTCAGAGTTGCCTCTAAAAAATAAAGCATTTAGAGGTTTCAAAAAAATATTCCCGCGCTACAACGCGGGAACAATGCATTCCGCGCTCACACAACATTACAGTTACATCGACACACAAAATGCACCTTGTACAGAGCACAGCAAAATCGCCGCGCTCCGCACCAATCACTTACGCTTGCTGTGTATAGGGAAGCAATGCGTCCACAACATCCTGCATTGTCTTTACTGTTTTGAAAATTGCAGGATCTACTTTGCCTGGAATAAAATCTTTCATTTTAACAATCAAATCGATTGAGTCGATTGAATCAAGATCAAGATCATCCGCAAGTTTTGCTTCCGGTGTGATTGAATCCTCATCAATTTCAAATTCTTTTACTAAAATTGTTTTAAGTTTGTCAAAAATTTCTTCTTTTGTCATGGAATTCTCCTTGAGTGGCATTATGCCTGGCTGGCAGAAATATATTCTGCTAATGCATCGACCGATGCAAAATGCTTTTTATTATCTGAACTTTCCGCAGAAAATTTTATGTTAAATTTTTTCTTGAGTGCAACGCCAAGTTCCAGCGCATCTATTGAATCAAGACCGAGTCCTGCACCAAAAAGCGGTTCCGAATCGACAATATCTTCTGGCGTAACATCTTCAAGTTGCAACGAAGAAATAATCACCTCTTTGATTTGCTGTTTTAATTCGTCCATCAGTTCCCTCAAATATTATGGAGTAGTATACAAATTTTGGAGAATAATAGCAAGAGCGAGAAATTGCGAGCAGTGCGGAGCAATTTCGAGCGTATCGTATAAAAGAAAAATGCGGTCGCATTTTTCTTCTCTAGGCTTTGAAAACTTGCGAATAGTACAGAGCACAAAATTTTGTGGTGGAGGGTTCGCGAGCGTCTACATAGCAAAAATTGCGTTAGCAATTTTTACGTGCATTGAGAAATTGCGAGCAGTGCGGAACTCGCAGCATCCATGCTGCGAGCCTTTCCCGAGAATTCTCTGCGAAGCACATAATTTGGGCGCATTTTTGCCTTGCGGCAAAAACCGCGTCTTTCGTGGCTGACGGTACTGTTTTGCACATATGGCGCAAAACAGTGTACCACGGCGCAATTTTTGAAAAAATTGCGCCGCGCCCCTCCAGCCGCTTGCGCGTATTTGTGCTGAACAATAATACGGCATCAAATTCTTGCCGCATACGTTTGCAACTGTTTTTCCAATGTCGCATATGGCTGGCAGCTCATATCGACGGCGGGTAGCATTTGCTAGATGCCTTCTGTTTCAATGCGATTTTTGCCGCCTTTTTTGCTCTGATACAACGCTTTGTCCGCACGCTCGTACATTGCAGCAAAATTATCATCGTGATGCGATACAGCAATGCCAATTGAAAGCGTCACTTCTGTTTCAAATTTTTTTGCCTTGCACGCATCTGTAATCGCTTTAAGCATGCGCACAGCCTTGCTCTTCACAATAATCAAATTTCCTGCATGAACCATGAACACCATGAATTCATCACCACCAATTCTGCCAATGTAATCGCTGTGGCGAAATACATCGTGCAATACTTCCGCTACTGTTTGCAACACTTTGTCACCGAAAACATGGCCGTATGTGTCGTTGCATTGTTTGAAGTTGTCTATATCAATCATGAGCATCGCATGGAAATCTGTGTCGGCTTCGCGCAGCACATGCGACACGCGCTGCTCCATCGTTGCATGATTAAACAGCCCCGTGAGCGGGTCTGATTCAGCGCGCATTTCCAATGCGGCGGTTTCTAAATGCGACTTCGTAATGTCAACAGTGCTTAAAATAACGCAGATGTCCGCAACGGAGTTCATCATCAAATACGCTGTAGAGCGAAGCCAGCGCATGCCTTTGCCGTCATCAAAATCAAGCTGATACTCCTGCGACACCTCCCGTTCTCCGCGATTAAATGCATTTATCAAATTTTCCCGACGAAACTTTTCGAGAGCTTCATTTTTCTGTCTGCTGTCCAAAATACGCTCAAACACTGCGCGTGAAAATTCGTCGTATGTTTTAAGCTTGCTTTCGCCAATAAATTTTGGCAGCGTGTCGTCCTGCAAAAAAAGCTCGTCGTTTGTTAAATTCACTTCCCACACAAAATCAGCACCTATTGCAACGGCAGCACGGTATTGCTTGTATTTTTCTTCTGCTTGTTTTTCGCTCGTAATATTGGTGCTAAACGCAATTGCGCGGACAGGCGTGCCGCTTTCATCAAAAACAGTTTGCGAATACATGGCAAACCACACCCAGCCGCGATTTTTTTCCATGACGCGCATCGTGTACTCGCACTTTGGAACGCCGCTGTATATTTTGCGGAAGAATTCGCGGTAACCGTCACAGTCGTTGGGATGAATAGTTCCCGTCTTAATAATCGATTCAGGCGCATCTGTCATAGACGAACTGATTCTTGTCCTGCTGCCTTCGTTGTATATTTGATTGACGGTGCGGTTTGGAATATCGATTACCATAATCGCATGATTTGTAAGCCCCATCGCCACGCGATACATTTCCTCATTCAGCTGCAACTGCTCAAAACGCAACTGCTGGAATTCATAACTTTTTTGCAGCTCACGGTAACTCTGTTTAAGCTCGTCAACATTGATGTTTGTATTTTTTTCATACGCGTCAAGCTGCGCGTGTTGCGCAAGCCCCGAAATGTCGGTGAGCGAACCATAAAAATGACGGTGCCCGTTTTGCTCGCGTAAAAAGAACAAACGCAAATACACCCATCGGATGCTTCCGTCCCTCCTTGTATAATGGAATGCGCCGAACGCACCTTTTGGAGCATCGCGGTATGCGCGTTCAAACTGCTCTTGCAACTTTCCATATTCGCTTTTTTGCACATGGCCGTCCGCGACAGACAATGTGCTGTCAGAACCCGCTTGAAAATAACGGTAATACGGCTCATTCACACGCTCAATTTCAATAGTGCCGCCAAACATGTCATAAAATGCAACAGGTCCCATCAAATCGTTGAGCAGCGTATCTGTCACGTCTGTGCTTTCCATAAGTTCGCGCAAATGAATCTGGTCTACGCTTTTTCCCGTGTAGCCCGAATAATCAACGCGCGTTTCATCTGCAAGAAGCGTCTCAAAATCTTGCACCGACATGGGCTTGTAATAATAATACCCTTGCGCGTATCGGCAGCCCATATCCACGAGAAATTTTACTTGGTCTGTCGTCTCAACGCCTTCCATGATGACAGGCACATTTATCAACCGCGCCATGTTCACGACAGACTCAAGTATGTCTAGCCCGCGCTTGCGGCTTTCATCAGAACCGCGCAAAAACTTCATGTCAAATTTTAAAATGTCAAAACTGATGTTGCGCAGCATGTTGAGCGAAGAATAGCCTGAACCAAAATCGTCCATGAGCATGGGGAATCCCGCTTCTTTGAGTTTATTAATCGCCTCGCCTATTGCCGTGTAATTCTCTGCATATGCGCTCTCTGTAATTTCTATTTCAATGAGATGCGGAGCAATATCATATTTTTTAACAAGCGCAATAAAAAATGCCGCTACATCAAACGA
The DNA here is from genome assembly GCA_017940005.1 of Treponema sp. Taxonomy (GTDB): domain Bacteria; phylum Spirochaetota; class Spirochaetia; order Treponematales; family Treponemataceae; genus Treponema_D. Next base: position 13,203 of record JAGAZO010000021.1, on the reverse strand, counting down.
AAACAAATCGGTGCGCGAAACGTTGACAGAAATGGGAAGCGGCTTGTGCCCGCTGTCTATCCATGATCGCTGCCATGCACATACTTTTTCCCAGATGAATTTATCGATGAACGAAGTGAAGCCGCTTTTTTCGAGCAACGGCATAAATCTTCCGGGCAGCACCAATCCGCTGTCTTTGTGAATCCAGCGCACGAGTGCTTCTGCGCCGAGAATTTTCCCAGAGCGCATGTCGCACTTTGGCTGCACGTAAAAAACAAACTCATCTTCATCGAGACCGCGTTGAATATCTGCAAGCATTTTGATTTCTTCATCTAACACCTTGCCGATGTCTTTATCGTATTCAACAGAACGAGCAAGATGATTCCCACGCACACTTGCAAGCGCAATCGCCGCGCGGTCATACATTACTTCCGAAGAAAGCATCCCATCATCAATGTGATAGATTCCTGTAACAGTGAAAAAACCATTTATATCGCTTGGCAGCACGCGGCACTCCGCAAGCTTTTTTTCTATCATTTGAATCTGCTGCGCGTCGCTGGGAATGCACAGCGCAAATTGCGCTCCGCCAAAATAGCCTACAATGCCACCGAATTGTGTTTGAAATTGTAAAAGGGTTTTTGCTACAAGCGACAAATATGTATCGCCAAGTTCTTTTCCGTACCACAAGCGAAAAAAACGAAAGTTATCAATTTCTATTGCAAGCATGCTATGCGCAATGCCATGATTTTTTTGCAAATATACATCAGTTTCCCGATAAAATGTTTTTTCATTGTAACAGTCGAAAAGATAGTTTTCTTCCTTCCTTTTCATATGCATTGACTGTCATTTTATCGTATGTTAAAATTATTGTCTATTATGGACAATGCATTTTATACTATAGACAAATTTAAAAATGACGATATTCGCGCAGTCGACGCAAAATTTGAAGCGCAGAAAATTGCATTTGCGCCACTTACATTTCAAGCTGTCCGCGCGCTGCTCAATCTGAACATTTTAAAATCAATTGAAGACGCGGGCGAAAACGGCATCTCGTGCGCGCAGCTTGCAAAAAAAACGGGCATTTCAGAATACGGCGTTGGCGTACTGTGCGAAATGGCGCTTGGCATGAATGTTATTAAATTAACAAAAGACTCAAACGAACAAAACGAAAAATTTGTGCTTGGTAAAATAGGCTGGATGCTGCTCGAAGACGATTTAACAAAAGCAAATTTTGATTTTACAAACGACATATGCTACAAAGGCGCATATGATTTAGACGAATCTGTGCGCACGGGAAAGCCCGCGGGATTAAAGCATTTCGGCAAAAACTGGACGACGATTTACGAGGCGCTTGCAACGCTGCCAGAGCAGGCAAAAAAAAGCTGGTTCACGTTCGACCACTTTTACAGCGACATCGCGTTTCCTGAAGCGTTGCCAATCGTGTTCAAAGAAAAGCCGCGCCATCTTATAGACATTGGCGGTAACACGGCAAAGTGGGCAGTAGCATGTTGCAATTTTGACAACGATGTGCACGTCACTATTGTCGATTTGCCAGGTCAAACTGCTGTAGCAGAAAAAAACGCGGCGGCGGCAGGTTTTGCAGAGCGCATTGCAACGCATGCAGGCAATGTGCTTGACAACACAACAACGCTTCCTTCTGCTCCAGACGCTGTATGGATGAGCCAATTCCTCGACTGTTTTTCGCTCAATCAAGTGACGAAAATTTTAACAAAAGTGCACGAAGCGGCAACTGACAAAACAAACGTGTACGTGCTCGAGCCGCTGTGGGACAAGCAACGGTTTGAAGCAAGCTCCTATTCACTGCAAGCGACATCGCTGTATTTTACGTGCATGGCAAACGGCAACAGCAAAATGTACCGCTATCAAGAGTTGGTGAATGCGATTGAGAAAGCGGGATTTGTTTTAAAATGCGCGCATCACAATCTTGGTTCAAACAGCTATTCGTTGCTTGTCTTTAACAAAAAACAGTGAGGCGCGCGATGACTGTCACTGTTTCACATATTGCGGCATGGGCACCGGGCATCACATCAGCTGACGACTGGAAAAAGTGGGCAACAGGCGAGTTGCATATTGCATGCACAAAAGACGCACCCAAGCTCGAATATACAGACATGCTGTTCCGCCGCCGCTTGAGCCAAATAAGCAAGATGACAGTACAAGTTGTGCACGACGTGCTGGAACGCGCTCCACACGCAAAAACGTTGAAGCAAGTGTTCATCTCGTGTCGTGGAGAACTTGCGCGCGAATTTTCCGTGAGTAAAACGCTTGTCGAAGAGCACGCAATTCTTCCTGCAAACTTTTCGCTCTCTGTGTTCAACACACCCATTGCACTTGCAACAATTGCGCTGGGCTTGCGCGGCGGCTATTCAGTCATCTATCCGTCAAAAGGTGATTTTTGTGCTGCCTTTCAAGGAGCGTGCGCGCCACTTTTTGCAGGAAGCGAAAACAAAATACTGCTCGTATATGCAGACGAGTTTGCGCCAGAAGAGTACAGCGCGTTCGGTACGGCATCTTACGAACCGCTTGCATTCGCAGCAATTTTATCACGAGAAGGCAATGAAGCGGGAAGCACTAGTGCCTGCATGTGCGCAAGTACTAACGCACATAGCACTGACACAAGCGCGACGAGCACGAATGACGCAACAATCACATTGCACGACATTTCTGTAGAGCTTGCAGATGTACCGCACGACGCAGCAAGCTTTCTCAAATTAATAATTAACAAGGATACCGCATGACAAACAACAATACGACAGCGGCACAAGCAGACATGAGCAGCATAAAGCGCCGCTACGATCACGGCGACTTGCCGCCAGTAAAAAACTGGTTTCGCTACATCTACGGAAGTTTGATGAAATTATTTTTTTATGCATTCTTCGGAATTGGCAGCGTTGTACTTGGCATTGTCGTGTTTCCAATTGAACGGCTCATCTTTCATCCAAAAGAAAAATTTCAAAAAGCGGCGCGCGCAACTGTTTCATTTACATTTCGTTTTTTTATCGGATTTATGCGTGTTACAGGCGTAACACGGTCGAATGTTCCCGACAGAAAAAGATTCCGCAAGCTCAAATCAAAAATTATCGTTGTCAATCACCCGTCAATGCTCGACGTTGTTTTTATCATTTCGCTTGTGCCAAACGCAGATTGTATTGTGCGTGGAAGCCTTGCAAACTCTATGTACGCAGGTGTCATTCGCCAGCTGTATATTGTCAATTCGCTCGGTTATGACGAAATGATTGATTTATGCAAAAAATCGCTCGCGCAAGGCACAAACCTCATCGTATTTCCAGAAGGCACGCGCACGCCGCGTCACGGTACAAATCCTTACAAAAAAGGTGCTGCGCGCATGGCAATGGACACAAGGAGCGATGTGCAGCCAGTGTACATAGGCGGCAGCGACAAGTACGGGCTTGGCAAACATGACGCATTTTTTTCATACAGCCGTTCTGGTCCGTATGTGTATGACATTCGTCTGCTGCCAGAAATCAAAATCAGCGACTACGAAAACCTTGAACCACAAATTGCTGCAAAACGCCTCACCGAAAAAATGCACAACGTGATTGCAGGTGCAGCGCAGGAGATTGATGGACGGGTAATCTAAAGCGCAGACATTCGGGAGAAGTACAATGCCTTTAAACAAATCTATTCACAAAGTTATGGTTATTGGCTCCGGTCCAATTGTTATCGGACAAGCAGCAGAGTTTGATTACGCCGGAACGCAAGCGTGCAAAGCACTCAAAGAGCAAGGTTTGCAAGTAGTGCTTGTCAATTCTAATCCTGCAACGCTTATGACTGATCATACAATGGCGGACGCAGTATATATTGAGCCGCTCATTCCTGAAACGATTGAACGAATTATCGAAAAAGATAAGCCAGACAGCTTGCTCTCAACGCTCGGTGGGCAAACAGGTTTGACGTTGAGCATGAAACTCGCAAAATCAGGATTTCTCAAAAAGCGCGGCGTAAAACTTCTCGGCGCGCGCCCAGATACAATCGACAAAGCAGAAGATAGGCAAATTTTTAAAGACACAATGCTTGCAATCGGCGAGCCATGCATTCCTTCAAAAGTGGTGACGACACTTAAAGCTGCACTTGCATATGCAGACAAAGAGATAGGCTATCCGGTGATTGTGCGTCCAGCATTTACGCTTGGCGGAACAGGCGGCGGCATTGCACAGACAAGAAGCGAACTCGAAGAGATTGCACAGAATGGATTACGCCGCTCACCCATTCATCAGATACTTGTTGAAAAATGCGTTACTGGTTGGAAAGAGATTGAGTTTGAAGTGATGCGCGACAGCGCGGGAAATGCAATCACCGTATGTTCAATGGAAAACGTTGACCCAGTTGGTGTACATACAGGAGATTCGCTCGTTGTTGCACCAACAATGACGCTTGCAGAAGATGAATACCGCACACTCCGTTCTGCCGCACTCAATATTATCAATTCACTCAACATGGAAGGCGGTTGTAACGTGCAGTTTGCCGTAAAGCCAGAAAACTTTGAGTATGCTGTTATTGAGGTGAATCCGCGCGTGTCGCGTTCGTCTGCGCTTGCGTCAAAAGCGACAGGCTACCCGATTGCACGCGTGGCAACGCTCATCGCAGTCGGCTACAACCTCAACGAAATTCCTCACTTTGCCGCCGCGCAGTTTGAACCTGTTGTCGATTACGTTGTTGTAAAAATGCCGCGCTTCCCATTCGACAAATTTGTGTATGCACAACGCGAGCTCGGCACGCAAATGAAAGCCACTGGCGAAGTGATGTCTATTGGACATACGTTTGAAGAAGCGCTTATGAAAGCGGCGCGCGGCGCGGAAATTGGCACAGACAGCCTGCGCTTCAAAGCATTTGCAAACGAAAGCAATGCGCGTATAAAAAAGCGCGTAAAAGAGTGCACTGACGTGCGTTTGTTTGCAATATATGAAGCGCTTGTGCGTGGCATCATGCCTATCGACGAAATTAATAAAATTACGAAAATCGACATGTGGTTTTTAGCAAAAATACAGCACCTTGCATTTCGCGAATTGCAGCTCGCTTCAATAAAAAACAGCAAACAAAAACTTACACCATCATTATATCTCGAAGCAAAAAAAGAAGGCTTCCCCGATAAAGTCATTTCAGAATTAAGCGGCGTAAAAATTCCTGGCGCGCAGGGAATATGTAAAGACGCAAAAAAAGCTGCCGAACTTGTGCAACAGGGAAAGCTAGCACATATCCCTGCCACATATAAAATAGTTGACACATGCGGCAAAAAGTTTAGCACAAAAACGCCCTATTTTTACAGCGGCTACGATAAGGAAAACGAAGCAGTGCAATTTCTTGCGGCGCTCAAAAAATCATCGCATACAACTAGCTCGTATCAAAAATCACTGACTGTAAAAAATGCAGGCAGCTCACGGCAAAAGACCGCTGCACTCGAAAGCAAAAAAGGTACGATTATCGTGCTCGGCTCTGGCCCCATTCGCATTGGGCAGGGAATAGAGTTTGACTATGCATCAGTGCAGTGTGTGTGGAGCTTGAAAAAACTCGGCTACGATGTTGTAACAATTAATAATAATCCAGAGACAGTTTCTACCGATTTCGACACAGCAGACCGTCTGTATTTTGAGCCGCTCACGCCCGAAGATGTGATGAGCGTTATCAATACGGAAAATCCCATTGGCGTTGTCGTTGCATTTGGCGGACAAACTGCCATCAAATTAACAAAATTTCTTGACAAGCAGGGAATCAAGATTCTCGGCACGAGCGCAGACTCAATCGATATTGCAGAAGACCGCGAGCGTTTTGAATCACTGTGCGTAAAGCTCGGCATTAACAAGCCTGTCGGCGAAACAGTTTTGACAACAGAAGAAGCGCTTGCCGCCGCAAAGTACATAGGCTATCCCGTTTTGCTGCGACCGTCATATGTGCTCGGTGGACAAAATATGATAATCGCGTGGGGCGATGCAGATGTAAAAGAGTACATGGCTATCATCCTTTCGCAGGGCATTGAAAATCCTGTGCTTATTGACAAATACATGAGCGGCACAGAGCTTGAAGTTGATGCAATATGCGACGGCAAAGATATTTTAATTCCTGGCATTATGGAACACATTGAACGCGCAGGCATTCATTCAGGTGATTCTATTGCCGTATATCCGTCGTGGAATTTAAACGACATTCTTCGTCAAAAGATTATTGCACAATCGCGGGAACTTGCACTCGCACTCCACATAAAAGGACTTATCAACATCCAATATTTGATTTACAACAATGATATATACGTTATTGAGGTAAATCCGCGCTCAAGCCGCACTGTTCCATATATCAGCAAAGTGACGGGCGTTCCCATGGTGGAACTTGCAACGCGCGCAATGCTTGGAGAAAAGGTACAAGATTTTGGATACGGCACAGGGCTGTATCGCATTCCACCGTATTTTGCGGTGAAAGTGCCCGTATTCAGTTTTGAAAAACTCATGGATGTGGACACGCATTTAGGACCAGAGATGAAGTCAACAGGCGAAGTGCTTGGGCTTGCGTCTACAATGGAAGAAGCGATTTACAAAGGTCTTGTCGGTGCAGGGTATAAAATGAAGCGCGGTGGCGGTGTGCTTTTTACCGTGCGAAAGACAGACCAGTTTGAGATTCCAGATATTGCACGAAAATTTTACGACATGGGATTTACGCTGTACGCAACAAAAGGTACTGGCAGCATCATAAAAGACTTTGGCATGGACGTGACGATTGTCAACAAGATTCACGAAAATCCCAACGACAATTTATTAACGCTGCTCGACACAGGAAAAATCGACTACGTCATCTCCACCAGCACAAAAGGCAGAAACCCTCATGCGGACAGCGTACGAATGCGGCGGCATGCAGTTGAACGCGACATTCCTTGCTTGACTGCGCTCGATACCGCAAACGCGATTGCAAACTGTTTGGCAAGTCAATACAATGCGGAAAATGTTGAGCTTGTCGATATTAATAATTTGCGCGAATCAAAAGAACAACTGCGCTTTTGCAAGATGGCATGCACTGGCAACGATTTTATTTTAATTGATGCGCGAGAGCAGCCCGTATCAAATCCAGCGGGGCTTGCCGTTCGATTATGCCATCGCCGCACGGGAATTGGCGCGGACTCGCTTGTGCTTATTAAAAACAGCGACACAGCAGATGCATATATGCAATTCTTTAATCAAGACGGCAGCGAAGGGCGCATGGCAGGAAATGCAATTCGTGCAGTTGCAAAATATTTGTACGATAACAACATCAACAACATAAAATCAAAGAGCAAAGAACATGCGCCTACTGGACAATTAGTGATTGATACAGCGAGCGGCATAAAATCGCTCGTGTTGTATAAACAAAATGACAACGTTTCTTCTGTCACCGTTGATATGGGAAAGCCGCAATTCACGCCAGAGTCATTGCCTACGACACTCGCACCTGTTGCAGTAAAAGCCGCTTCCGGTTCCCGACAACAAGCGCTCCCTGCAAAAGCGATTGTGAATGTGCCGCTCAAAGTTGCCGGCAAAAAATACGACGTTACCTGCCTTTCAGTTGGAACGCCACATTGCGTCGTCTTTTGCGGTTTTGTCGATAAAGTTGACGTAGCGCACATTGGTCCGCAATTTGAAAATCATGCGGCATTCCCTAACAGGACGAACACAGAATTTGTGCGCGTTGTCGGTCGCAATGAATTGAAAATGCGCACATGGGAACGCGGCAACGGTGAAACTCCTGCGTGTGGTACAGGTGCGTGCGCCGCAGCCATTGCAGCAGTTTTGAACGGGTACTGCCCCATGAATGAAAACATCACTGTAAAAGTGCGCGGCGGAACGCTCATTGTAAAATATACAGGCGACACAGTGTATCTCACAGGACAGGTAGAGCGCACATATGAAGGCAGCATAGAGATTTAAAAATTCATGGGAGGCAGCAATATGACATTTTCCAAACTCGTAAAAGCGCAGCGCACATTTTTCCAAAGCGGTGCAACGCGCTCGTATGACTTTCGCCGCAATGCGCTCATAAAACTACAAAACGCAGTGCGCGAAAACGAGCAGCTTATTGCAGACGCACTGCTCGCAGACCTCAACAAATGCAGCGACGAAGCATACATGACAGAAGTAGGGCTTGTGCTCGATGAAGTGCGCTTCCATCTAAAGCATTTTCGCACATGGATGAAAGACAAACGCGTTCACACACCACTTGCGCAATTTCCTGCAACTTCGTTTATATCGCCTGAACCGCAGGGCGTTGCGCTCATCATGTCGCCGTGGAATTATCCCGTGCTGCTCTGCCTTGACCCGCTCATTGGCGCAATTTCTGCCGGCTGCACTGCCGTTGTAAAACCCTCTGTATACACGCCAAAAACGAGCGCGGCACTTACAAAAATTCTCGGCAGCATTTTCCCAAAAGAATATATTGCTGTTGTTGAAGGCGGACGCGAGCAAAACGCCGCGCTCCTCGAAGAACATTTTGACTACATCTTTTTCACAGGAAGCCCTGCGGTAGGACATCTCGTCATGGAAAAGGCATCAAAATACCTTACGCCAGTAACGCTTGAGCTTGGCGGAAAAAGCCCAGTGATTGTGGACGATTCTGCAAACATTGCGCTTGCCGCTCGGCGAATTGCGTTTGGCAAAGTGCTGAACGCTGGGCAAACATGCGTAGCGCCCGACTACCTCTTTATTCACGAAAGCGTAAAAGAAGCGTTCATAGATGCGTTCAAAACCGCGCTCGAAGATTTCTTCCCTGACGGCGATATGAGCACTATGAACGTGATTGTGAACCAAAAGCATTATGAGCGCATTTGCGGATTGCTCAAAAGCGGCAAGATTGTTGCGGGCGGCCAAACAGATGAAGCGCGCCGTTTCGTTGCACCTACGCTACTCGATAAAGTTTCGCGCACTTCTGCGATTATGCAGGAAGAAATCTTTGGTCCGCTTTTGCCGATGATTCCGTTCACCGACATACAGACATGCATAGACTACATTGTGAAACATCCGCGTCCGCTTGCACTGTACTTGTTTACTGCGGACAAAGAAGTGGAAGCTCGCGTGTTCAGCTCGTGCTCATTTGGCGGCGGCTGCATTAACGACACGATTATTCACTTGGCAACGTCGCATATGCCGTTCGGTGGTGTGGGCGACTCGGGCATGGGCAGCTACCACGGCAAAACGAGCTTCGACACGTTCTCGCATTATAGAAGCATCGTAAAAAAATCGACGCGTGTTGACATACCTATCCGCTACCGCCCTTACACCGAGTGGAAGCGGAAATTGTTGCGCCTGTTTTTGCGTTAGCCACTGGATAAGTACGATTATAATAACTTAAAAAAAAACTGCCTGGCAGTTCGCCAGGCAGTTACACCGCCCTCTCTGTTGCACGACTAGTGCTAATCACCAACCGCGCTACAAAGCAGCAAGATATAAAAATGAACCTTTCCACACGAATCATGTGTGCGCAACATGTGCACCACACGTGCTGATGCGCAATATCACCTACGCGTTGTCGCACCACACGTGCTGATGCGCAATATCACCTACGCGTTGTCGCACCAGCACGCTGATTATCTATGCGCCGTTATGGTAGTGTCAATTCCACATACCCAGATGCATCGCCATCTCTATAATCTTTGTATTTGCCAAATTTCTGTGTACGAAGCGTAGCATCTTCACCTTTCGTAATTTCCACGCTACCAACCCACAGCTTTACATCAGCTTTATTTGTTGGCCATACGTCGCTGTTGAGACAAATGCGCACAGCAGAAGCCTTTGTTTTGTTTTCATTGCCTGCCTCAAACACCGGCGTAACGGTTGCATCAAGTTTTTTATTGCGCGTATCCGTAATTATAAAGCTGTCGTCCGTAATAGAGCTTGCAACAAACTCATACCCTGCTGGTGCGGGAATTTTATACTGCATGGGAACTTTTGATTCACGTGTTATTCCGCTAAAGGCATTTTTTTGAGTAGTTCTCAAACTACTCGCATCTAAAGTCTGTGGAGTTGCAAGCAATGTTGTGATATCTGTGTTTGTCGCTTGGGTAAAATAATTAGCACTAAAAATATATTCTGGATCTTTTGTGTATACCCCTATCTCTGTTGTACTAATCTGCACACGAGATTTTGTATCTGACGTACCCCATACAGCAGGCGCACCCCACATTGTCTCAAAAAAGTTCAACACAGAAAGGTCAGCATCTGAAAGCTTTGAATAGTTGCGGAAAATGCGAATTTGCGTACCTGCATCACCGTCAAGGAATGGCTCCGTAAGCGCATAATATTTGTTTGCAAAACCATATTCATCGCCACTCTGACCGTGTTTGAATTCAAAAAATTTTGCCTCTGACCATGCTGTTTCGCCAGGTTTTATTAATTCATATGAATAAATTTTGCTGAGTATTCCTTGAGCTTCTATTGGAGTGCTGTCAATGGGGTGTGGTATTTCATCAAATACAATATAGTAACGCCCATCCAATTTCGAACTAATCATAGCATAGCCAATACCTTTACCAAGAAAATCACTACTTTCAGTTATACCAACTTTTTCCCAGATAAATGGACATGGATCAGGAAGCCAAGAAACACAAGGATTTTCAACTGGTGTAGACGGCGAACTGCTTTTATAGAATGTCGGAGCAGGAGGAGCATCACTATCATTAACCCAACGGATATACGTATCTGCGGCTTCACCAGCTTTTTCATTTCTATTTTCATTGAGCATAAAATTGCCGTATACATCTTTCAGTTTTTCAGCATCAATCTTAAAAAACGCGCTTCCCTCTGTAACACCTGAAAAATCAACATCAAGTGTAATAGTAGTAACGGTCTTTTTATTAAGAGAGTCAGGAGTTTCAACCACCGTTATACGCGTGTATGGAAGTGTTTTTGCTTCTTTTGCTACTGCATCGGTATCTGCGCCAGTAGCTTGATGAAACGTAAGCGCGTTGTCAAGCGTAGCCATATCTATATGGAACGGACTTGAAATTGTAAGCGTAAGAGTATGCACTTCATTTGTAGGTTTGAGGGGGAGTCCTGTTAATGAAATCTGTACATCCGTATTAAGCCATTGAGCATTTGTATTAGGGTTCTTCACCAATTTTGCACCCTGATTGCTCAACGCTGGGCTATAATCAGTGGTGGTACCATTAAATTTGCAACTTGCAAACAGCATTGCCGCTGTGCAAAGACAGACAAGGATCTTAAATATTTTCATATCGCCTCCTATTTTTTAGTAATTAATTAGAACAAAATCTTGAACTGCACGCCGAGCGAAGCATCCCAAATTGCTTCCTTGATGCTTAAAGCTGTATTAGCAGCAAATCCAAGAATGTCGAGGATGAATTTGTCACCCATGAACCAGGTAGCACCAAGATAGAAATCTGCATTGACCTGGTTTACATTGTAAAATTTTTGTACGCGTTCTATAGGTTCACTACCAATAGACGGGCTAGTTGTCCACGTTTCACCACTTCTCGTCGTGTTGCCAAATTCATCAGTTGTCTCTGTGTAGTTATGCGCAGTGTACGATATGTTCGTTGTCGTATCTGTTTGCCATTTGAATGTAGCAGGCACAAGCTTGGTCCCCACATTGATAAGGAATTTGCCAGGTTTTACAGCATATGACGCACCGATTGAAAGTGCAGGACTTATCTCCGTCGTAAAGCGTGTAGTCTTGGTTGACGCAACGACGTCGTCTACAACTTGTGTTACTTTTGTTGTGCCGAGCGTTGTGTAGTCATACGTTTCAGTTGTTGTTGTCGTTGTTCCCCGCCCAGTCTTTTCAAGGCCTGCTACAAAATTTCCTGTACCTGAAGCATCATACCCATAGTTACCGATTTTAATATCTGCACCTACACGCGCTTTTACCGTAAGACGGTCACCAAAATCAAATGACGAGGTAAGACGCGGTGTAAACGTATTGCTCCACCAGAAACCGTTGAATGTATTTTTTGCGGCTTTATAGTCCACTGTTTTAGTTTCTTTGATGTTGATAACAGACTCACGGTCGTCAAGCGTTGTGACAGTACCAACCGTTCTCTGCATAGGGAACGCGATTTCAAAATTGTCAACAAGCGCAAATGTTGTGTTCATCAAACCGAACGACGGAAGCGAAAAACCAAGCTCTGCTTCTACCGCAGGAATGAGGAATGAATGCCATGAGTCACCTTTTTGCGTTTCACTTTCTATAACAACGCCATTTTTTTTCCTCTCTGCTGTATAGTTCAATGTTTTTACGTTATCTTCTTGGAGCGCGAGAGATACATCGTTGAGCTGCACATAAAAATTGATATTGCCTGTTTCTGGCAAGCCAATACCGAGAAATGAAATACCCCATTTGTTATACGCGCTGTAGTTGCGAATACCTTTTGCATTCTCTGTTGTAACAATTCCAGCGCCTTTATCGGTCTCACTGCCTGAAATGCCAGTTGTTGTAGTATTGGTGAATTGGGCAGTAGTAGGATCCATCTCTGGACGTACGTGAGTATTAGTATTATTTTTAGAGCCAATTGTCCAATATGCTTTTCCACCGAGCGCATGATTTATTGCAAATGGTACAGCAAGATAGTTGTAATAGGTCATGCCACCAATACCATTGCTACGTGACTTGCTTCTGTTTTCATCTACCCAATCAATATGAATGCCATCACTTGTATGTGATCCATTTTGGGCAGCATTTACGGTAATGCGGTGGTCATTAAAATAGCCACTTTCATATACGCCAACCCAAAGCGCATCAGTAATATTGAACCCAACCGCTGCATCAAAAAGATGAAAGTTAGCACCACGAAGATGGTACGTTCCCCACAGCAAACCTTTGTTGTCACTGATACCTGGCTTAAAACTGTCAACAAGCCCGTCTCCAATAAGTCCAGCCGTTGCTATTTTTTTGTTTGACGTTTGTGCGAACACAGAGAACGCCATGCTTGCAAAAAGAACAGCAACTGCTACCATTTTTACTCTTTTCATTTTTCCCCCTTTTTTGTGGAATATTTTTGTAAATTTCAGTATCTGAAATACTATTTACTATAATAACATGGGTTTAAAAATTATGCAATAAAATTTTAATTATTTATTGACAATATGCGAAAAGGTGGACACCTCAAAAACGGACTGTTAGTTTTTGCAGTGTTGACTAACAGCCTGTAGGAATACGGGCTGCATTCGAGGCAACTCGTAAAATTGACCGTGAGAAGATAACACTGCAATCTTT
>JAGAZO010000020.1 GCA_017940005.1 Treponema sp. | reverse complement strand
TTAAAGCGATCCCGTCGGCTGCTAAAGACGGTGCGCTTTTTGGTATTTTGCTTGGCGCAATAGCTGCTGCTGCATATGTGTGCATACCATTCTATTTTGCACAGGGAAATTTATTTGGAATATTTGTCGGCGCAATGTTTGCATGGCTCGTCCTCTTTATTGTGCTTTCTCTCCAATGGTTCGTAGCTTTGCGCTCGCTTCTTCATAACAGCTTTAAAAAATGCATAAAGAAATGTTTTTTCATTTTTTTTGACAATGTTGGGTTTTCAATTTTTATGGCAGTGTATAATTTGTTTCTTGTTATCATAAGTGTATTATTGTTTGGCATGCTGCCATCGTTTGCAGGAATTACACTTGCTCAGGTAAATGCGCTCCGTTTGCGATTATATAAATATGATTATCTGGAGACGCATTCCGAATTTGTGACAGCAAAGGAGCGAAAACGCATTCCGTGGGCAGAACTTCTTGCAAATGACAAAGAAATATTTGGCAAACGGTCATTTAAGTCACTCATATTTCCATGGAAAGAGATGTAAATTTTATAGAGCAGGTTTTTGTTGTGCAGTTTTTGATATGGCAGCATTTTTGTGATATAGTTGTTTTAGAAGAACATTTGACAAATAGCACATTGCAAAATATAATTAAATCGGTATAATTAAATTCACAAAATTATCCGATAATATAAATGGAAAATCGTCTAAAGCGGGTGATTTCTTTTAGATGCGTTATATAGGAGTTATGCATGAAAAAGGGCTTTGTTGTCTTTATTAATCTTGCACTTTTTTTTCTGCTTTGTGTTCCGGTTGTAAGCCAATCTGCACAGCAGACACAAAAAAGTGTTGAGACCTTTATTATTGACAGATTTGAAGGCGATAGCGACTGGGACTGGGAAGTGACTGCGAGCCGTTATGTTGCTGATGATTATCCGAAACAGGATTATTTCAGCGGCATTCCAAGTTCGCTCAAATATTTGCGCAACGAAGGTGATGGTGATCCGAAAGTGCTCGGCATACAAATTGCATTCAATCGCAAAGGCGACAACTGGTTTGAAATATATCCAGTAAAAGATGGAAAGGCATACGAAATTCCATTTATAGGGACTGCAACACAAATCGATTTTTGGGTTTGGGGTGCGCATTATCTGTATTATCTTGATGTGCTTGTACGCGACTCAGACGGACGTGTTCACACGCTTGCGGCAGGCAATCTTGCTTTCGACGGGTGGAAAAATATCATTGTAAATATTCCCGGATGGATACGCCAGCATTCCCGCTTGAGTTCTGGTCCAGATTCTATGACGTTTGTGGGGTTCCGTATTCGTACCGATCCGAATGAATTTGTCGATTTGTTTACGATTTTTTTCGATCAGATGAAATATACAACAAATGCACTTGCATACATTTTTGACGGTTACGAACTGAAAGAGGCAGACTTTGGGGGTAATTCTTCAAATTCAAGTTCAAGGAGCAGCGGTGCTTCGGAGGGTAAATAAATGAAAAAGTTCGTTTTTACGATTGTTTTTGTTGTAGCTGCTTTTAGCATTGCGTTTGCACAGAACTCACGTATTGCAGAGCCTGACCCTGAGACAATAGGCGCTGATTCCGCTGCCATGGCGTTGCGTGAAATCAATATCGATAAATTTGAACGCGAAGGTTCATGGAATGTGAGCATCTCTGCTGATTATGGCGTAATTACTGCGCGTCTCTTTGACGGAAATCCTGCAATGAAAGAAACGCTCGAAGAAGATGAAGGCCATGAAGACGATGATACAACAGTGCTCGGTGTAAAGGTGCAGTTTTTCCGACGCGGCGTAAATGAATTCTACATTACGTCTGCACGCCCGCAGCCTGTTGAAGGAATTGTAAAAACTATTTCAGTGTGGGTATGCGGAAGAAATCAGAATCATGATTTGACGGTACTCGTACAGGATATGTTTGGTCGCAACTATGAGCTGTATATGGGCAATCTTGGATTTAGCGGTTGGAAAAAAATGACTGCTGTTGTTCCTCCTTCTCCCGATGGCGAGCATGGCATTGTGCAGCAGAGCGCGTATTACAACAATCGACCCGGCTTGCGCATAGTTGGCTTTAGAGTAGATTGCAATCCCATGCTTGCGCGTGGTTCGTACTACTTGTATTTTGACGCACTCCGCGTTGTGACAGATTTATACGACCTTGAGTATCATGACGAGGATGATATGTCTGACAACTGGTAATTTTTGCAAATTTTTTGTATACTATAATAAATTAATAGGCTGTCGAAAAGTATCATTTTGAAACTTTGCGGCAGTCTTTTTTTTGAAGCAGTCATCATTGTTTATGACAGTATATAAATATTCGCGAAGGCAATTATAGTATGGCTATGGAGCAAATCGGAGTTGTAAAAAATAATCAAACAGTTCACGCATTTGGCAAAGAAATAGATATAGAAGCGTTATATCTCACGATTATCGATAATCTTCAAGACGGCATTTATTTTGTTGACATAAATCGCAAAATCCTTTTTTGGAATAAAGCTGCTGAAAAAATCACTGGTTATTCAGCAGGGGAAGTTGTCGGAAAGTACTGCGAAGATTCTTTGCTCAATCATATTGATGAAGAAGGCAGACCGCTGTGTACGATGAGCTGTCCACTTTTTGCAAGTATTTGTGATTGTACTCATCGACAAGACCATGTGTTTGTGCGCCATAAAGAAGGATACCGTATTCCGATACTTGTGAATATTTTTCCCATACAAGCTGACGGAAATGTGATAGGCGCAGTTGAAATTTTTACAAAACGTTCTCCGCGCGTCTACGATGATAATCTTGTTGAAAAGCTCTCTGAAATTGCAATGCATGACTCGCTTACGCAGCTTGCAAACAGACGCTACCTTGAGAGTTTTCTACAATATAACCTGGATGAGTATAAACGTTTTGGCAATTTATTTGCAGTCCTGTTTGCCGATATAGACGACTTCCGTTATTTTAACAACAACTACGGTCATGAGGCAGGAGACAACGTACTTATAAATATTGCAAAAAGCTTCAGCCAGAACATGCGGCGCGGAGATTTGATAGGCAGATGGGGTGGCGAGGAATTTGTCGGTATGTATTCGCTCGTCAAAGAGAAAGATGCTCCTGTGCTTGCTGAAAAATTTCGTCAACTTGTGTTAAATACAAGCATAATAACAGATGGCGAGCAAAAAAACGTATCAATGTCTGTGGGTATCACTGTCGTGCGCCAAAACGACACTGCATCTTCAATTGTAAATAGGGCGGACTCGCTCATGTACGCGGCAAAAAAAGCAGGAAAAAATTGCGTCAAGGTTGGATAGCCTGTTCGTTCCTAAAAATGTAACAACGAGCGAGCAAGTTTCAACTTGCGAGCGCGTGCAGTTGGTACGCGCTCATAATGCAATGAGAACGCGCAATCAATGCGCGAGTTTTCGCAAGAAAACTCGCAGTTAAAAACACCGCGCCATTTCAGCGGTGTTTTTAAACATTCAGACGATACGTTCTCGGTCGCTCCCCGCATGCTTCTATAAGATGCATATGCGACAACACCCAGAGCAGCAGGTGCGCGTTTTTAGCCGCGCTTGCAGGAAGCGACTTGTCTGCTTTGAGCGCATTTGCGATTGAGCGCGCGCTGAATTCAGGCAGGCAAGATTCTGGAATAAGGCGCACGTAATCGCTTGCGTTTTGGAATGTGCGCACCGCCATGATTTTTTCAAGCTGCTTGTCTTGCTTGAGCCAGCTCTTGCAGAACCGCCGCCTATTGTTTTTTGACTGCACTGGTTCTGGCGTGCGCACGCGCGTTTCTGTCATCGTGATTTCAAGCACATCGAGCGAGAATTTTTTTTCGAGCAGTACAGGATACAAGCCCGTAAGCTCACGGAACATGTCATAGACAGAGTGCGTTACAGGGCTTTTTCGTTTTGAAATAAAAATGCCGCGCTCATCGTACAGCGTAATATATTTTTCCACCGCAATGGGGTACACGATTTTTATACGACGGTTGTGCTGCAATGCATTCATCGTTTTGACGAGCAGCTTTGAAACGCTTCCTGTCTGTATTTCAGTGACATTGCCGTTCGCATCAACTATATCATAAATTTTTCCATCGAGTGCAACTTCTGTTGCGCAATCATTTTCAAGCGCGTAGAGATTTTTTAGCGTGCGGTGCAGCGAGCTTTCATTGAGCGTTTGTATCATACTTTTCAATTCTACTATACACATATATACTAAAAAATGCAAGAAACGGTAAAAAAAAGAGAAAAAAATAGTATTTTTTTATTGACAAGTGTAAAATTTCTATTAAACTTATCATTAAGTGGGAATTAGTGGGGGAAAGTGGTAGGCAGTGGTATGGACATGCTGACGGGAGAATACCGTAATACGCTTGATGGAAAAGGGCGAATTCTTTTTCCCTCAAAGCTGAGGACGGTGCTTGCAGAAAATGTGCTCATAGTGACGCAAGCCCTTGACCGCTGCCTATGGCTTTTTACTCCCGAAGAATGGAGGGTTGTGTCTTCAAAACTCATGGATTCTGCTTCGCCGTTCAGCGAAAAGAATCGATTAGTGCTGAGAAGATTTATTGCGCCTGCTCAAGAACTTGAGTTCGACAGGTCAGGACGCATCTCTATCCCTCAGAGCTTGCGCGAATACGCATCGCTTTCCAAAGAATGCATTTTGCTCGGTGTAAACAAATACATTGAGCTGTGGGACGCGGAAAGCTACAAAGCGTATCTTGAGCAAAGCGAAAATTCATTCCGCGACGCAGCAGAAGAGCTTGGCGGAATAATTTTTTAACAATTTCGGGGGATACAACATGGATGCAGTTCATACGCCTGTTCTGCTTGCATCATGCCTTGAACTGCTTGCACCTTCCGATGACGGAGCACATGTGCTGTGCGACTCAACGCTCGGTGAAGGCGGTCACTCGTTTGCATTCCTTTCACAGTTCCCGAATCTCACTGTCATAGGCATAGATGCCGACGGCAGCATCATGCAGCGTGCAAAAAAAAGACTTTTGCCGTTCGCAGAGCGCATGTTTTTTTTCAACGGCTGGTTTGATGATTTTTATGCGTCGTACCCGCCTGAATTTCCGAAGCCCGACATCATCCTGTTTGATTTAGGGATTTCGATGTACCACTACGAGTTGTCGCAGCGCGGTTTTTCGTTTCGGTATGATGAAGCGCTTGACATGCGCCTTGACATGTCTGCTGGTGCAAGCGCGGCAGATATAGTAAACGGCATGAGGGAAGAAGCGCTTGCAGATGTGATTTACCGCTACGGCGAAGAAAAATTGAGTCGCAGCATAGCAAAAGCAATTGCGGAAGCGCGCAGAGGCGGAGCAATTCATTCGTCAAAAGCGCTTGCCGATATTGTATATGATGCAGTTCCGGCCTATTACCGTCATGGAGCGATACACCCTGCAACACGCACGTTTCAGGCGCTCAGAATTGCGGTAAACGGCGAGCTGTGTCGGCTTCCCCGCGCATTGCACAATGCGTTTAACAATTTGGAAGCAGGCGGTAAAATGGGCGTCATCACGTTTCATTCGCTCGAAGACCGCATCGTAAAAAATTATTTCCGTAATCTCGGCAGGCAGTGCGTGTGTCCGCCTGAAATTGCTGCATGCAGATGCGGCGGCAGTCCTTGTGCAGAAATTGTAACGAGGAAACCGGTGTGTCCGACTGACGCTGAAATTATTAATAATGCGCCGTCGAGGAGCGCCAAGCTTCGCGTGGTAAAAAAAATACGCGATGCGACAGCATATCACATGGCGGCAAGCGAGGAATTGTGCGTATGAAACAGAAAAGCAGTCGCGTGCGCGAGATACTGACAGTGTGCCTTGTTGCAGTTGCAATTCCTGCGCTGCTCATCTTGAATGGCGTTCAGGCGCGAAGATATGAGAACCTTGCAGATGAAGTGACTGCGCTTGAAAAAAAACAGGAAGAATTGATAGAAGCAAACAAAAAGCTCGTTACAGACATAAGCCTGCTTTCGAGCACTGAGCGCATAGAAAAAATTGCGGAAAGCGAACTTGGCATGCACAAAGCTGAAACGAACGACATTGTGCGCGTCGAGATGAAGGGCAAAGATGACAGATAGTCTTTTAACGTGCGCAGCGCTGCTTGATGCGGTGCACGGCAGCATTGCAGGCGGACGGAGCGTCTGCGCAGAACAATGTGCATTTACCTCAGTTACAACGGACAGCAGGCGTGTTGTGCCGCAAAGCCTTTTTGTGCCGCTCATGGGCGAAAAGCAAAACGGACATGCATATATTCCGCAGGCTATTGAAAACGGTGCGTCTGTCATTTTGCTCAATCGAGACGAGTACGAAAAAAAGCGCGGCGACTACGATGCGCTTGCAAAAAATCATCCTGCTGTAGCGTTTATCATTGTTGAGCACACACTGCACGCATTGCAGCATGCTGCTGCGGCGTATGTGCGCAACTTTCCGCATCTCAAAAAAATTGGCATTACTGGTTCAAGCGGCAAGACGACGACAAAAGAGTTGTGCGTTGCAGTTTTAAAGCAGCGCTACCGCGTCGTCTGCAATGAGGGCAATCTCAATTCTGAAACAGGCTTGCCGCTTTCTGTGTTCAACATACGCAGCAACGATGAGGTAGGCGTGTTTGAGATGGGCATGAACCGCAAAGACGAAATAGCTGAAATAGCGAGCGTGCTAAAACCACAGTATGCGCTTGTGACAAACATAGGCACGGCGCATGTGGGCATGCTCGGAAGCAGAGAAAACATAGCGCGTGAAAAGCGGCGCATCTTTGACCACCTGCCTGCCGACGGTGTTGCGTTCATTCCGCAAGCTGATGATTTTGCTTCGTTCCTTGCTGAAAACGTTAAAGGCAAAGTTATTTATTTTGGAAGCAGTTCGACAGATGAAGCGCGCGGTGTTCAAAAAGCGCCAGGCGGCGTAGAGTTTATTTCAGACAACGGCACGCGCGGCACAACCTTTAAAGTAGGAAATGAAATTATTAATTTTGCGCTTCCCGGCAAGTACAATTATGAAAACGCGCTTGCCGCTGTTGCGCTTGGAACCTATTTTGGCATAAGCGACAGCGCAATCAAAACTGCGCTCGAATCGTTTGTCGCGCTCGCAGGTCGCTCTCAGACAGAGACGCTTGTTCTCAAAAACGGCTGCGCGGTGACGCTTGTCAAAGACTGTTACAACGCGAACCCTGAATCGACAGCTGATGTGCTTGCATTCTGCGCTTCTGTACGCGACTGCGGCAACCGCATCTACGTGCTCGGCGACATGCTGGAGCTTGGAGATGCAGCGCAGGCGGCGCACGAAGCAATAGGCAGAAAAGCGGCACGCGCGCATCCGTATAGAATCGTTTTTATCGGCAGCAGCATGAAATACGCATTCGCCGCCGCGCGCGATGCAGGCTTTGCAGATGCGCTGTATATCGAGCAATCGTCAGACGAAGCGATGCAGCAAGCGGCAGAGTATATCGTTGCCAATTCGTCAGATGGCGACTTGCTGCTTTTAAAAGCGTCGCGCGGTTTGTCATTTGAGCGGCTCATTCCGCTCATTGCACAGGAGGCGCGTCATGGATGAGTACGTGTTCCTCGCCGACAAGCCTATCGAGGCATACCGTAAGAGCGATGTAGGATTTATCGCTTGCATGATTTTGTTGTGTGGCATAGGTATATTTGCGCTTTCTATGTGTTCGCAAAGTTATGCGCAGCGCATGTTCGGAAGTCCGTACTATTTTATCAAGCGGCAGCTCGTAAGCATGGGAATGGGATTTGCAGGATTTATTATTTTTGCGTCACTCAATATGAAAATCATACGGAAGTTGCTGCCATTTTTTGTTATCAGCGTGCTTGTGCTCTGTGTGCTTACGTTTGTACCGGGCATATCGATTGAGCGGAATGGTGCCCGCCGTTGGATACAGATGCCGTTTGCATTTACGCTACAGCCATCAGAGTTTGCAAAATTTGCCGTGGTGCTGTTTCTTGCCAATTTATTCGACAAGCAGGCGCGAATTGAGAATGCGGAGGAAAAATCTGTGCTGCCAGCGGTTGCAGGACTTACGCTTTTTTCTGTTGTCATCATTTTGCAGCGAGATTTTTCAACAGGCGTGTTTGTTTTTTTGACAGGCTTGGTCATGTTCTTTGCATCTGGCGCAAAGCTCACATGGTTTTTTCCCGCGCTTTTGTTAATAATTCCCGCAGTGATTTTTTTGATTTTGCAGGAGCCGTACCGCATTGAGCGCATCATCGCATTCTTACGTCCTATGGAAGGTGTGCGTACGTACAATTATCAAAGCATTGCGGCAAAGCGCGCAATATCATCTGGCGGTCTTTGGGGCACAGGAATAGGCAGTGGACTTGTGTGGTTGAATACTATTCCTGAAGTACAGGCAGACTACATATTTGCAGGCTGGGCTGAAGCTATGGGACTTTTTGGCGTTATTGCCTATTTTGTTTTGCTGTGTGTATTTGCGTACCGCGGATATCGTGCGGCACTGTATAGCGTAAACAGATTTGCTGCGTTTGCGTCGTTCGGTTGTGTGTCGGTGATTGTACTTCAATCGCTTATGAATTGTGCAGTAGTTGCAGGTCTGCTTCCCACAACGGGCATACCGTTGCCGTTTTTTTCGCTCGGCGGTTCTTCGATTATTGTTACGCTTTCAATGTGTGGATTTATCGTAAATACATCTCGTTGTACGTCTGAAGAGGACGAAGACGAAATTAATAATTTTGAAACTATCGGCTACGGAGCAGTTGTATATGAGTGATATGAGCATGACGGGATTTGCAAGCGGCATGGTAGAGAAAAAACGCGATGTGAAGACACGAATCATTATTGTTGTTTTTAGCGTTTTATGTGTTGTTTTTTTTGCTGAGATTGTTATTTATAAATTTGTATTGCCAAGCATGGGAAAACCAAAAATTATTTTCAGTGGAAGCAAAGAAATATCGATGGATGAAATGACGCAACTGTTATATCCCATGAGAAACATGAATTGGTTTGCATTTAATGCAGAGGAAGCCGTTTCAATTCTAGCGTCAATTCCTGCAGTTGATGCTGTCTCTGTTTCAAAACACTTCCCAGACAAAATTTTTATTAATATTGTAGAACGCGAAAGTGTTGCTATGACGTTTATCTCTGTGAATGGAAGAAGCATACCCGTGCAGATTGATAGAAATGGCGTGCTCTTTAATGATCCGTCCATGAAACAGAACGGCAGTATAATTCCTATTATTTCTGGTATGCCTGTCGAGCACCTTTCAGAAGGGATGCGCATTCCTGTAAAGTATCGTATGCTCATAGAGCAAGTAGCTGCTATTCAGAAGCTTGGGCAAAAGTATTTTGCAGCGATTGCAGAAATATGCGTTGTTCCAAAAGAATATGGAAATTATGAGCTCATGCTTATACCAGCAAAAACAAAGATTCGTGTGCTCACAGACCGTGCATTGAATGAAGACGCGTTACAATATATGATGGTAGTACTCGATGTTGTCAATTCGATTGAGCCGAATGTAGCTGAAGTAGATTTACGTTACGGTTCAGTTTCATACAGGGCGCGTTGATGTAAGGATTTATAATTATGATTGTCGGTCTTGATATTGGTACAAGCTGTATTCGCGTTGCAATCGGAGAAGTCGGAGAGGATGGTTCCGTCGAAATTGTCGGTACTTCTGTGCGAAAATCAGCAGGCATGCGAAATGGGCTGATTGTAAATATTGAAGACGCTGCTGCTGCCATAAAAGATGCTGTTGAAGTAGCAGAGCAAAATGCAGGAGCAGAAGTTACATCGTGCGCTATTGGAATTGGCGGCACGCAGATTGAAGGATTGAATCAGCAGGGTATAACGCCGGTAACGCCACCAGGAAAGCCGCGTCGAGAAGTGACTCGAGCTGATATTGACAGAGCTATTGACAACGCACGGGCTGTGTTTATACCTCAAGACAGAGAATTGCTGCATGTTGTGGTGCAAAGTTTTACTGTCGACGGCGCGGCAAATATCAAAGACCCTGTGAATATGATGTGTACGCGGCTCGAAGCAGATGTTCATGTAATTACTGCATCAAAAACGACTATTCAAAACGTAAAACGTTGTGTGAATAGGGCAGGGTACATGCCTATAGGCGTTATGCTCAAAACGCTTGCTGCAACAGAAGCTGTTGTTCACGAAGATGAAATGGATTTGGGGTCAATCTTGATTGATATGGGCGCGGGTACAACTGATGTGCTTGTCCTGCTTGGAGGAGCGCCGGTGTGCACTGTATCAATTCCTGTTGGTGGAAATCTTGTTACGAATGATATTGCAGTTGTAAAAGGCATTCCTGTTTCCGCTGCGGAAAAGATAAAAATTGAATCAGGCTGCTGCTGGCTTGACGGCATTGAAGATGAAAAAGAAGTGATTATACCCGGAGTGGGAGGAAGAGATCCTGAACTTACAACGCAAACAGAGCTTTGCCAGATAATCCAGCCGCGCGTTGAAGAAATTTTTTCAATGGTTAGGAGTGCTGTTATTACTAATTCGAGTGTGTCTCAGCTTTCGGGAAACATTATCTTGACAGGCGGCGGAGCGCAGATGGAAGGCGTAATCGAGTGTGCGCAAGCGGTGTTCGGCACAAGCTCTGTGCGCATCGGTGTGCCCGACAAGTTTGGCGGTCGAGAGAGTGAATACCGCAAACCTGAATGTGCTACAGTTATAGGTTTAGTGCTTTCAAATAAAAATATTGTTCAAGAAAAAAGTAGCAGGAAAAGTAAGAAATTATTTTCATCAGGGAGTGGAGAAAAGGATGAAAATATCTTAAAAAAACTTAAGAAAATATTTTTCTGATAAACAGGAAAAGGGTCGGGAGGAAATGTATGATGGATTTTTCTGTGGTAAACGAAAGTGGCACTGCGCTTGATACAGCAAGTCCCACGGTAATCAAAGTGATTGGTTGTGGCGGCGGCGGTTCGGCTGCTGTTAACAGGATGATTGATGCAAAAATTCCAAATATCGAATTCATTGTGCTCAATACGGATTTGCAGGCGCTCAATCTTGCAAAAGCTCCTACTCGCATTGCAATTGGTCAGAAGTTAACAAAGGGGCTTGGAGCAGGCGGGCGTCCCGCAATTGGTGAGCAGGCGGCGGAAGAAGATAAAGAGGTGCTTGCTGAAAAGCTTAAAGGTACTGATATGGTTTTTATCACCGCAGGCATGGGAGGAGGAACAGGCACAGGCTCTGCTCCTGTTGTGGCACGCATTGCACGCGAGCTTGGCGTACTCACTGTTGGCGTCGTTACAACACCGTTCGGCTTTGAAGGGCAAGTACGCATGCGTCAGGCGCAGGAAGGAATAAAACGTCTGCATGAGAATGTCGATTCTCTTATAGTCATTCCAAACGAGCAACTTTTGAAAATTCTTGATAAGAGCAAGTCATCTGTACGCCAAGCGTTCCTCGTTGCAGATGATGTGTTGCGGCAAGGTGTCGAAGGCATTTCAAATATTATCACTAAGCCTGGTGACGTGAATATCGATTTTGCAGATGTGCGTAATGCAATGCTGGGGCAAGGTGATGCAATTCTTGGTGTTGGTATTGCAGAGGGCGAAAACCGTGCAGTCGATGCAGCAACGAAAGCAATCAAAAATCCTATGCTTGAAGATACTGATATTGACGGTGCAAAAAATATACTTGTGAATATTTGTTCAAATGAAGATATTTCAACATTTGAAGTTGCAGAGATTATGAAAGTGGTCACTGCTTCTGCAGATCCCGATGCAAATATCCTGTGGGGACAGGTTGTCGATTCGTCGCTTAATGCAGAGATAAGCGTTACAGTGATTGCAACCGGCTTTCATGAAAAAAATGCAGGTGATGCATATTTGCGTGATATTGGTGCAGCAGAAATTGTACAGCACGACTCATCAGTTGTAACAAGCGACGAATTTTCCGACATACTTAGCGGTCGTAGTTTAGAATCGTTCAGGCGCAAACTTTCTTCAGCAGCTGAAACGAATTTATTTGACGAGGCGGACAGGACACCTGAAAAAGTTCCTGTAGCGGTGGGAGTTGCACCTGCTGCATCAACGGGGGGAGCAAGCTCATTGTCAAATGTAAAACAGTCGGCTTCTGTTGGCTCGCTTGGAAAAGCGCTTACAATGTCATCACCTCGTTTTGCTGCAAACAGCATGCGTCCGCCTTCAAACTTCGTTGCTCAAAATGATTTAAGTCAGCCTGCGTGCTGGCGAAACAGCGATCTTGCAACTTTGCCGCGCGGAATAAAACTGCACGACTGATACGTGGTCAATGGCTGAGAAATTAACAATTCCTGTCATACTTTCTCGTTTTTACACAGACCTTATGCTTGTGGAACGGCGCTCTCAAAAAACGGCGGAAACGTATCGTCTTTCTGTGAGCGAGTTCCTTGAATGGTGTGTTGCAAAAAAAATAAAGTTGCAGGATGCGAGCGTGCAGTTTCTTTTACGCTATCTTGTGCATCGGAAAACAGGCGGATGCACAGAGTTGACGATTGCAAAAGATATATCCGCGCTCCGCGCGTTCGGCTCATATCTTGTGCGCATGGGCTTTTGGAAAGAGAATTATGCGCTCATGCTCGACAGACCCAAAGCATCCCGTCCTCTTCCGCGCGTGCTTTCTGTGCAACAGGTTGATTCTCTGCTCTCCACAATAGATGCGTCTGACGCGCTAGGGCTCCGCGATGCAGCGCTCTTTGAGCTTGTGTATTCGTGCGGCTTGCGCATAAGCGAAGTATGTTCTCTCCTCATGCAAAACGTTCACATGCATGAGCGACTTATACTTGTGCACGGTAAGGGCGATAAGGAACGTGTCGTGCCATTTGGGAGTGCGGCAAAAGAAAAGCTTATTGCTTATTTGGAGGATGCGCGTCCCAAACTCGTAGGGAAAAAGATTGTGGCAGAAGTATTTGTTAATTATCGCGGACAAGCGATGTCTCGCAAAGGCGTCTGGAAGCGGTTTCAAGCATACAAGTCACTTTCAGGAGTTCATGCAAAAGTGCACACGCTGCGCCATTCGTTTGCAACGCATTTGCTTGCAGGCGGAGCTGACTTACGCTCTGTGCAAGAGCTGCTTGGTCATTCTGATTTATCGACAACGCAGATTTATACACATGTTGACAATGAGCAGCTTCGTAAAAATCATGAAAAATATTTTCCTGGTCATTCTATCGATACTATAGAAAAGGATTGAATTTCTTGTCTGCTCTATATTATATTGATACATGAGGTTTATATGAAAAAAGAATTTAGTAAGATTTTTTCTGCTTTTTTTATTGTACTATTTTTCCTTTCATGTGGTGTTTCAAAAAACGCTGTTCGCAATATGCAATATATGGAAGAGGGAATTTCAAATCCAACGACAATAGAAGAATATAAAACAGCGATTGAAAAATATGGAAAGCGCATTGCTGATATAGAGCTTGCAAATGGACAAATCGGAATCTGGTATAAAATTTTAGGTTCGCGATATATCGATCAGAAAATGTGGGGGGAAGCGCTCAAATGCTATCAAAAAGCGATTGAGTACTACCCTGAAAATCAAAATTTGTATTACTACGTGGGAGTGTGCGGTGGCTACATGGCAAAATCTGCGCTTGATTATGATGCGCTGGGGAGTACTGACAAGCGATATAATTATTTAAAACTTGCAGAATCTGCATATTTACGGGCAATTGCAATTGAACCGCGATATGTTCGCGCGCTGTATGGGCTAGGCGTTTTGTATGTATTCGACCTTGACGCAGGTGAAAAAGCAATTCCGTATCTTGAAACGCTTTTAACAATTGATACGGGTCATACAGACGCTAAGTTTGTACTCGGGAATGCATATTATAGCACTGGAAATTTTCAAAAGGCAGTAGACATGTACGATAATATCATCAAGACTACAAAAGATAAAGATAAAAAAGCAGCAGCGGAAAAAAATAAAAAACAGGTGCTCGACGTAGTGTATGTACAGTGATCAAAAAGACATGTTGCTCACGCTCTGCGTTGCAAGCGTTTCATTTCTCTCATTTAAAGAAAAAAGTATTTTATTAAACAATCTTGACAGTCTGTCCGCGCTTGCGGTACTGTCTATACATGATATTTCGCAGATTGTCGGACGCAAGTTCCGCAATGCGCAATGGGATGGAACGCACGCAGTTCGCGAAGCGGAGAAGAGCGCGCGCATTTTAGATGCGTTTGGCATCACTATGCTGCTGCACACGCAAAGCGCATATCCCGCGTTGCTGCGCGAAATTGTCAATCCGCCGTTTGCGCTGTTTTACCGCGGAAATGCAAGCTGCTTGGGAAGCAGCACGGTGTCTGTCGTTGGCACGCGGCGCATGACGGTGCAGGGAAAGCAGGCTGTATTTTCGTTTGCGCGCGATGCTGCTCGCGACGGCGTGACAGTCGTGTCGGGGCTTGCAAACGGCATTGACGGCGAGGCGCATGCGGGAGCAGTTGAAGCGTGTTTTGACGCAATGGAAGCAGGACGCGAGAGCGGGAAGACATGCGCAATTCTTCCGTGCGGGTGCGACATGGTTGTTCCCGCCAGGCACAAAAGACTTGCGGAAAAAATTATTAAGACAGGTGGCTGCCTTGCAAGCGAATATCTTCCCGGCACGCCGAGCGAATCGTGGCGTTTTGTGCACCGCAACAGGATTATCGCAGCGCTTTCGCCTGCAACTGTTGTGATTGAAGCGCCTCCTGGAAGCGGTGCGCTTCACACTGCTCAATTTGCGCTCGACTACAACCGCGACGTGCTCTTTCACGAAAGCGCGTTTTCTGAGCGCGCGGCAGCAGTTGCGGAATGCGTCAAGCAAAAGCTTGAAAGTGACATTGCTTTGGGCAAAGTGTCGAAGAGCAAGATTGAAAATACAATTGAGCGTTACCGTAGTGACGGTGCGCCTGTCATCAAAGATTATGATGACTACTGCCGTTGTCGTGCGGAACTGCCCGGCATGAGAAGCAGTAAAACGATTGCACAAGAACAGTTGTTTTAATACAGTGTTGCGTGTATCATAGCAAAGTCTGATGCGAGAATGATTTTGCGCATGACTTTTTCATGGAGAAATTATGGCTGGAACTAGTGTTCAAAAAAAGAAGAAACCTGATTCAAAAAAACAAACGCTCGTGATTGTGGAGTCTCCTGCAAAAGCGCATACAATCGAAAAATATTTGGGACCTGGCTACACGGTAAAAGCGTCCATGGGGCATCTCATAGATTTGCCTAAGTCGCGCATTGCAATAGATGTGGAGCACGATTTTCAGCCTGAATACATTACGGTGCGCGGTCGTGCAAAACTGCTTAAAGAATTGCAAAAAGATGCAAAAAAATCGACCAATGTGCTGCTTGCAAGCGATAACGACCGCGAGGGAGAAGCTATTGCGTGGCACTTGAACAATGCGCTCAAAGAAAAAACAGACGCGCCCATAAGCCGCATTGTGTTCAATGAAATCACGCCGCTTGCAATCAAAGAGGCGGTGCAGCATCCCAGCGAGATTGTCGAAAGCAAAGTGAACGCGCAAAAAGCGCGGCGCGTGCTCGACCGTCTTGTAGGCTACAACTTGAGTCCGCTTTTATGGAGCAAAGTGAAAAACGGGCTTTCTGCAGGCCGCGTGCAGTCTGTCGCGCTGCGGCTCATCTGCGAGCGCGAGGAGGAAGTGGAAAATTTTATTCCCGAAGAGTACTGGACGCTCGAAGCTGATTTTGCAAAAGGCAAGACAACATTTACCGCTCAGCTTGTTTCGTACAAAGGAGAAAAGGCAGAGCTTAAAAGCGAAGATGACGTTAATAAAATCATCAGTCAAATAAATGATTCTGAATGTGTTGTTGCAAGCATAAAGCAGACTGACAAAACAGTGCGTCCAAAAGCGCCGTTCACAACGTCAAAGTTGCAGCAGGCGGCGGCGAATAGGCTCGGCTTTACGTCGCGCAAAACGATGCAGATTGCCCAGCAGCTTTACGAAGGCATAGACATAGGCGAGGGACGCGTGGGGCTCATCACATACATGAGAACTGATTCTGTGCGCATCTCCGATACGGCGCTTGAAGACGTGCGCGCGTGGCTTGCAAAAAACTATCCGAACGATGTGCCTGAAAAGCCGGTAAAATACGAAGTAGGCAAGTCCGCACAAGACGCGCATGAAGGCATACGCCCCACGTACACGTCGTATACGCCTGAATCGGTCAAGGAATATCTTTCGCGCGACCAGCTGCGCCTGTATACGCTCATCTGGGAGCGGTTTGTCTCAAGCCAGATGAACAACGCAAAGACGCGCACAACGAGCGTTGAAATCGCTGCGGGCGATGCAGTGTTCCGCGCTTCTGCGAGCAAGATAGTCGAAAAAGGTTTTTACAATGTCATAAAGCTGCTCTCATCAAAAGAGGATAAGACAGGAAATCTTCCGTCGCTCAAAGAAGGCGAGGCAATCGAGTGCAAGAAGTTTTACCCGGAGCAGCACTTTACGCAAGGACCTGCGCGTTACACAGATGCGTCAATTGTTCGTACGCTTGAAGAAAAGGGCATAGGGCGACCTTCAACATACGCGCCAATCATCTCCGTGCTGCTTGACCGTTACTACGTTACGCGCACAAACAAGCAGCTCGTTCCCACAGCACTCGGCAAGATGATTTGCAAAATACTCGTCGAGTCATTTCCGAATGTCATCAACGAGCACTTTACCGCAGAGATCGAAAACGACCTTGATAAAGTGGAGCAGGGGAATCTTGTGTGGAACGGCATGATAAAAGATTTTTACGAGCCGTTTAAAAATCGCGTTGACGAAGTGATGACGACGCAAGAAAGCGTCAAAGGCTTCCTCGATGAAAAGACAGATAAAATATGCGACAAGTGCGGAAAGCCCATGGTAAAAAAACTCGGTCGCTTCGGTTACTTTCTTGCATGTTCTGGCTTCCCTGAATGCCACAACACAAAATCGATTCCGCTTGCAAAGTGCCCTATGCCCGGCTGCAACGGTGAGATTGTCGCTCGAAAAACAAAGGGCAGAGGCAAGGAGTTTTACGGTTGCACGAATTATCCTGATTGCCAGTTTCTTACGCACTTTAAACCGATTGACCAATACTGCCCGCAGTGTGGTTGGTTCCTCGTTGAAAAATACGACAAGAAAAACGGCAGCTACAAGTCGTGCATCAATCCCGATTGCACGTATCTGCATTCTGCAGACGATGCAGCATCAGAAAAAGCTACCGAAAAATAAGCGTGAGCGTATTATTTATCTGTGAGCTTTCTGTTTGCGCGTATCAGGTAGGGTGTAGACAGAAAGTGCAAAAGCGAATAATATGAATTATTAATAAATTAGAAATAAGTTGGCAGCACTCAAAACAGCAGCCCTCAAAAAATACGGCGAAATTGTTCTGTAAACATTTAAGAGACAGGCAATAGAATATGCCGTACTAATCGGAGATAGACGCATCATCATAAAAATTACTAACTTCGTCGCAGGGCACGAGGTATGGCGTTCCTTAATGCATAAGCGAGCAAGTTGCAACTTGCGAGCGCATGCATGTGGTGCGCGTGAGCGACGAGTAAAATACTTTCTTCACAGTTCGTATCACGAGGTGATGCATGAAAGTATCCGCACGAATAAACAAGTTGAACTGGGCATACGATGAGCACCAGAAGGATGTATAGCAGAATGGCACAAATAAATATGAGAAAAGTTGCAATAGTAGGCTGCGGTTTTGTCGGCTCTGCGTCGGCATTTGCCCTCATGGAGGGAGGACTTTTTTCTGAAATGGTATTGATTGATGCCTCAAAAGAAAAAGCAGAGGGAGAAGCCCTCGATATTAGTCACGGTTTGCCGTTTGCCAAGCCGATGCAGATTTATGCGGGAGATTATACTGCTCTATCCGATGCGGCGCTCATCATTGTGACTGCGGGCGTAGGGCAAAAACCTGGTGAAACGCGCCTTGATTTAGTAAAAAAGAATGTCGATGTATTTAAATCTGTCATTCCACAGATTGCGTTGTGCAACCGTCATGCAATATTGCTCGTCGTTGCAAACCCGGTGGACATTCTTACCTATGCGGCAGTGAAGTTTAGCGCTTTTCCAGAAAATAAGGTATTTGGTTCTGGAACGGTACTTGATACTGCAAGATTAAAGTTTCTGCTAGGAGAACACTTGCAGGTTGATAGTCGCTCTGTGCACGCGTTTATTATCGGTGAGCACGGTGACAGCGAGATTGCCGCATGGAGCAGCGCCAATGTGTCGGGAATTCCGTTGAATGATTTTTGCGAGATGCGCGGTTATTTTAACCATGAGGAAGCGATGCGCAGTATTGCACAAGATGTAAAGAATAGCGCGTATGAAATTATTGCAAAGAAGCACGCGACATATTACGGCATAGCCATGTCGGTAAAACGAATCTGCGAAGCAATCGTGCGTGATGAAAAATCCATCCTTCCCGTATCGAGCATTCAGCATGATAATCACGGAATATCTAATATTGCGATTAGCATGCCGTCTATAGTTGGAAAAGACGGCGTGGAATGTGCGGTACCAATTACGTTGAACGAGCAGGAAGAACAGGAGCTGAACATGTCTGCACAAACACTGCAAAAAGTGATTGATGACGTGTTAATGCGATAGAGCATCTGCCAGACAAGCTTTGTTGTAACCGACGCGATGCAACGTGCATGTGCGGAATTTTTACAGCGTGTATGACAAAGTACCGTGCAGGCTTTTGCTTTTTTATTTGAAATGCGGTATATTTTAAATCATATGAAAACAGCAATGCCGCTTTTTTCGTACATAGAAGAATTTCTCCTGTACCTTTCAGCTGTGCGCGGATTGTCAGAAAACTCTGTTGCCGCATACAAAAACGATTTAACGCAGTTTGCGCATTTTATTGGCGGCGAAACAGACATTGCATCTGTGAGCGCGGAAGACATACGCATGTGCATAGGAAATCTTTCGAAAGAAAAAAAAGCGAGCGCAAGCATAAATCGCTTTATTGCGGCTGTCAGAACTTTTTTTGCCTATTGCAGAAAATTTCAGTATATTGATAATAATCCTGCTCTTGAAATAAAGACAGTGAAGCAGCCCAAGCTGCTGCCCAAATTTTTGACGGGCGCAGAAGTTGACGAGCTGTGCATGGCGGCAAAAGAAAAGCCGCTTTTATGGGCGTCGCGCGACGCTGCTATTTTTGAAATGCTGTATTCGTCAGGGTGTCGCGTGAGCGAGCTTGCCTCTCTTGCGCTTGCGGACATGTCAGATGATTGCAGTTCAGCCGTCGTTATGGGCAAAGGCAAAAAAGCGCGGCGCGTATATTTTGAAAAAGACGCGCAAAAAGCGTTTGCGCTGTACATGCAAGAGCGAAAAGTGTTGTTTGCAAGAAAAAAACTGCGCGACGATGTGCCAGAGATTTTCGTGAATCAACAGGGAGGCAAGCTCACTGCTCACGGCATACGGTGGATTGTGGCGCGATATTCTGGCGTGGAGGGAACGAATCATCATATTTCGCCGCATGCGCTTCGTCACACGTTTGCAACAGCGCTAGTTTCAAACGGGGCAGATGTGCGCGTTGTGCAGGAACTGCTCGGGCACGCAAGCATTTCTACGACGCAGCGCTACACGCATGTAACGACGCAGCGTTTGATTGACACGTATAACAGGGCGCATCCTCATGGAGGTAAAAACAATGGATAACAAAATACGCAGCACTACAGTTATTGCAGTGCGCCGCGACGGAAAAGTCGCCATGGCGGGAGACGGGCAGGTGACTGCGGGAGCCACTGTGGTAAAGGGAAACGCGCGCAAAGTGCGCAAAATCTACGATGGCAAAGTGCTCACCGGTTTTGCTGGCTCTGTCGCTGACGCGTTCACGCTGTTCGACAAGTTTGAGGAAAAGCTCAAAGAATATCATGGCGACATCATGCGTTCTGCGATTGAGCTTGCAAAAGCGTGGCGCACAGATAGGATGCTGCAAAAACTTGAAGCGCAGCTGCTTGTTGCAGACAGCGGAAAAATATTGCTCATCTCTGGTGACGGCAACGTGATTGAGCCTGAAAACGACGTATGTGCAATCGGGAGCGGCGGAAATTTTGCGTATGCTGCTGCCCTTGCGTATCTTGAGTCGTCCAACATGAGTGCAAAAGAAATCGCAGAAAAAAGTCTTGCCATTGCAGGCAAAATCTGCATCTATACAAACGACAGCATTGTTGTAGAAGATTGTTAAGAAACGCTGATTGCTATGTGAGACATCAATCAGTATTTCCTTACGGTGTATTGATTTTTATCAACGCACCTAAAAAATGCGGCATACCGCAAACAGAGGTTTACATGACAGAAACAAACGGGAGCACGGAGACAGTGCTCCACACAGATTTGACGCCTAAAGAGATTGTTCTACGCCTTGACCAGTACATCATCGGGCAGGAGAACGCAAAAAAAGCAGTTGCAGTTGCGCTGCGGAACCGCTGGCGTCGCCTTAAACTTCCCGAAGACATTCGCGATGAAGTTGCTCCAAAGAATATTTTGATGATTGGTCCGACTGGTGTCGGTAAGACGGAGATTGCCCGCAGGCTCGCAAAATTGTGCAACGCGCCGTTTTTGAAAGTGGAAGCGACAAAGTACACTGAAGTGGGCTATGTGGGGCGCGATGTTGAATCTATGGTGCGCGACTTGATGGCTGTTGGATTCAATGACGTAAAGGCGGAGATGGAGGAACGTCTCCGTGAAAAAAGCGTGCCGCTCGTAGAAGATAAATTGCTCGACTTGCTTTTGCCCGGTTCTGCTGAAAAAGACCGCAAGGCAAAAGCGAACGAGCGCAAAGATGCGGCAGTGCTCGGAAATATTTTCGGCATGGCAAAATCAAGCGCGACTTCATCAGCTTCTTCTGCCGACGGAAGCGATTCTAAAGAAGTTGCAGTTGCAAATGACGATGAACGCAAAAAAGAGGATTCTACGCGCGAAAAATTTCGCCAAATGTTGCGTGAGGGCAAGCTTGAAGAGCGCGAGGTTGAAGTCACTATTCACCCGCAGTTTCAGATGCCGAGCATGGAAATCATTGCGGGCGGCAACATGGAAGATTTGGAAAACTCCATGCAGAGCATTGCAGGCATGTTTTCAGGCGGCAACAGGGCGAAAAAGCGCATGGTCACTGTGCACGAAGCGCGCAAAATCATTTCGGAAGATGTGCTCGACGGCATGATTGACCGAGACAAAGTCGCAGACGAAGCGAAAAAACGCGTCGAGCAAAACGGCATCATATTCATAGACGAAATTGACAAAATTGCGACAAAGTCAAGCGAGTCGCACGGGCAGGACGTTTCGCGCGAAGGCGTGCAGCGCGACATTTTGCCGATTGTGGAAGGAAGCAACGTGAACACAAAATACGGTGTCGTAGACACATCGCACATTTTGTTTATTGCTGCAGGCGCATTCAGCGTTGCGGCTCCCAGCGACTTGATTCCCGAATTGCAGGGACGCTTTCCGCTTCGCGTAGAGCTTGACGCGCTCAAAAAAGAGGAGTTTCGCCGCATCCTCACCGAGCCGAAAAATGCGCTCACCAAGCAGTACACGGCGCTTCTTGCAACAGAAGAAGTTACTGTCAATTTTACCGAAGATGCAATAGACCGCATGAGCTTTCTTGCAGAAGAGGTGAATGCAAAAAGCGAGAACATAGGAGCACGTCGCCTGCATACAATTATGGAAAAAGTGCTCGACGACATTTCATTTACTGCGGACGAGCACAAAGGCGAAACGATTGCGATTGACGCGCCGTATGTTGATGAAAAGCTTAAAGATGTTGTCACCGATCATGATATGTCGCGCTACATTTTGTAGAGCTTGTGCAGGTAGCAGTATCGCGTTTTCTGTGCAATGAAAGTTTTGAGAAAAGCCGATATATCTGCGGATATTGCTTTCAAAGATATATATAAAATGTTGCAAAAACGTGTGCTTGCTGTTAGAACACATGCGGTAACATGAGGAGAGCGCCGTTATCCCAAAAAAAGCGCTGAGCCTTTGTATGTGGACTCAGCGTTGGAGATGGGGGGAATCGAACCCCCGTCCGAGTGCGTAAAACAGGTATATCTACAGGTGTAGCTGTGCGAGGTAATTGTCGAGAGCGTTTAACAGCACAGCAAGTATTCGCTCCGTATTCCGATAACATGTCCCGTGTGCATATCGGACACTGCACGCGGCAAGCTCTGGTTTGTAACAGAAGCTCCTGACCGCTCAGAGCGGCGTGGTCAGGCTCCCGGCTCTTTTAAGCTGCAGCTTACGCTGCAAGAGCTAACTGTTCGTTTTCGGACTCGTAGTCCTCTTCACGTTTGGCAGTTATAGTTTTTTGCGCTTTTATAAGGAA
This sequence comes from Treponema sp., assembly GCA_017940005.1. Taxonomy (GTDB): domain Bacteria; phylum Spirochaetota; class Spirochaetia; order Treponematales; family Treponemataceae; genus Treponema_D. The sequence goes on along the minus strand of JAGAZO010000020.1, from coordinate 257,777 downwards.
ACGCGACCTTACCAGCAATACGAGCTTTCCCGCATTCGTCGAAACCGGTGCACCCCCGATTCTTATAGTATAAACCGCACTGCTTACAATATGTTACACTATTTTATGCAGTAAAAACTATTGCAATGTGTGCCGTTTTTGCTTAAATGTTTTCAGCATGGCAACCGCATTGCGTTTGCCGTTGTACACAAAACCGCCATTCCAATATTCAAGCGCTGCAAATAATGCGTTTCCACCGTCCTGCTCATCGCTGCTTTGTGTGCGGAATGAAACATACTGTGCGAGTTCTTCAAAATTTTGTGTGCGCAGGCATTCGAGCCGTTTTCGATTGAATTCATTCCATTTTTCCAAATCTTTGAAGCCTTCGCCCTCGTCCTGCACGATGATATGCGCATGTGTCGGACTGAACGAATACCACACTGTCACTTTTTTATTTATGTCGCAGTGATTACCATGCTTTACAGCATTTTTAATCACTTCGCTTATTTGCTGTTCGAGCAGATTGAGTTCGCGTATTTCTGTAGGCGCTGACTGTACAATGAGCAGCGTGAAGTATCTGATTTGCCGAAAGTCAGATGGAAACGTTTTTACAAGCATGTTATCTTTTGCAAATAACGGATCGTTTTCATCAGACCGAAGTTCTTTGATTTCTTGTTCTGCCATAATGTACTCCTTAAAAACTTGGCGTCGCTCGAAACTCTATTGCGAATCGCCGCTGTGTAAGGAGACGTGGAATTGCAGTTTATGTATGCAACGCATGGGTAACCTGCAATTATAAAAGTATACGAATGTACTTTTATACTGTCTCCTTTTGTAATTCAACGTGTAAAAACGTTTACCCCTTTACCATATCTAGCGCTTCTTCTATGCTGTTTGAAATGGGGAAGTACCCCATGAGCCTGGTAAGCTCAATGACTTTTTTTACCGAACCATGTACGTTGGCGATTGCAAGGCGGAGATTTGATTTTTTTATTGTAGAGCAAATATAAATCAATGCGCCTATCCCCGATGAATCAATATACCCTACTTGGTCCAAATTGATTATAAATAATTTTACATTTTTCTCAATCATTTTCATGACAAGTTCTTTGAGCTTGTATGAATTATATAAATCCATTTCGCCGTTCACATCAATGATGTATGCATCTCCATTTTTTCGGATTTTAAGCTCCATAGTAAAACTCCTTATCTCTGGATTTTTATGACGATGAGACTTTGGTCATCATACTGCTGGGCATGTCCGCAGTATTTTTGTATGTCTTCCCGTACTTGCTCTGCCAACTCATTGGCAGCAAGTCCATGCTTGGCTACAATTATTTGCTCCAGTCGTTTCAAAGAATATTGTACACCTGATTCGCTTAAAGATTCAAGTAAACCGTCTGTACAAGAGGCGAGAATATCGCCTGCTTGAAGCTTGAGATGTATGTCGGTATACGCGGCATTGCTTTCAACACCGAGTGGTTCTCCCTGTTGTGAAATTTGCGTAACAGCACCTGTAGCGGACGAGTACAGCAGCACAGGATTGATTCCGCATGTGGCAATCTGTGCAGCATGTGTTTCTGGATTGTAGTTTATAAGAACAACACTTGCAAAGTGGTCTACCATAGAGCTTTCTATGCATATGCCTCTGTTTGCCCAGCCGAGTATTGTTGCAGCGCTCTGTGCTGTGTTTACAATGAGACGAAGCATGGCGCGTATCATGACCATAATTGTAAACGAGTTCATGCCTTTTCCCGCAACATCACCGAGTATGAACGACACCCTATCTTTTCGGGAAGCGATGACATCATAAAAATCGGCACAGACATTTTCGCTTGCGTTTGTCCAACAACCGATAGATATGCCCTCGATTTTTGGAAATTTGGCTGGAATGATTTTTTGACGAAACTTCGACGCAACATCACCTTCTTCTGTAAGACTCCTATGCTCATTGTAGTCGAGAAAACTCATGAGCGGGCGCATGGCCACTGCCGCTGCATCAGTGAGTGTTTTTGCTATTTCAAATTGCGGTGGTGCGAACCGTTCTTTTGACGCGTCGCGCGAAAGCGCTGCAATGCCGATAGTTTCGTGCGTTTTTATTGGAATGAATATGTAGCTGCCTACAGCAAGAGTGGGATCTGTGCCGTTTTGCACGATGCGTTTGTCGCTTGCAGCATTGGCAATTAAGAGCGGCTCTCCCGAAGCGGCAACTTCGCCGAATATGTTGTTTGAAAACTGGAACTGCATATTGCGAAAATTATTTTCAATGTGAATGGGTTTGCGCGGCAGCGATTCGGGAAGTTTATACGGCGGTGGAAAATGCCCTTGCATTGAGCGTACAGAGAGAAAGTTGTCAAATTCGTCTGCAAGGAGTATGACCACGCCGTCCGCATCTGTTTTTTTTATGAGCTGATTGCTGAAATATTCGAGAAATTCTGTAAGGCTGTTTGTGCTTGAGAACAAATCTGATGCTTTTAGCGTAAACTCTTTATTTGCCGCAAATGCATCGTTTTCTTTGGATAACAACTCTTTTGCTTCAACAGTGGGCATATCTTTTGCGCGTGCCCGTTTTTCCCGTTTTTTCGGAGTATCAAAAGCGAGAATGATAAAGTACGGCAGCATGAGCAGTTCTGCCAAAACAATGGCGCAAACCATATATATGCTTCTTGGAGAGCGCAGCATATATAAAAGCCCTGCAAAAATCACGCCGAGCGCCATGTAAAAAATGAAGCTTGCCTTCGCGGTGTTGCGACAACGCACGACGATGAGAAGTATGAGCAAAACACCTGTGAGACATACCGCAATAATCAACGGTATATTGATAAATGAATCAATAGTCATGTATAAATTATTAAACTCCGACTTTTTATTATACACATTGAACAGCGTGAATGTCAATGGTTTCCATTTTTAAATTTTCATCAGTTTCGTGTGCGCGGTACTACAATGCGCTGCAGCACATTGCGCAGCCGCTTTATGGCGCTCATGCGGTTTGCCTGTTTGAATGAATGCACCGCGGCATCAAGCTGTACAGTTTTCCCAAATTTCTTTTTCAGTTCGTCCCAGTATGTTATTATCCACACATATAAGTCACTTTTTGTATTTCGCCGAAAATGACGCATCACATGTTGTTTTTCTATGACTTTAATGATAGGCAAGTACACGGTGTTGAACCACGACAGGATGGCATCGTCTATCGCTATCTCTCTCGGCATATCTTTGTTGATAAAATATTTGTGCGTCAGGATATGGTTGTATATCACATTGTACTGCCCTGTTGATGAAAAATCGAGTCCCCAAAAATCTGTTATGTCTCCGAAATTTGTTTCAGAATAGAATACGCGTTTTTCATAAAAAATAATCTCTTTGAGCATCGATTTGAGCGTATATACAGGCTTCAACTTTATTTCGCTCTGCAATGTGGCAACTTCAGCATCGATGAATTCTATGCCGCGCGATTTTGCTACAGAGACGCGATGGTTGCCGTCGCGCACAAAATAGAGACCGCCGAGTTCGTACACGCTGATTGGTGGCAGCGTGATTTCTGTATATGTCGCTTCGTCAACATGCTTCCACCGTTCGCGCAGAAACGTATTTTTTGGAAAAAAATGACTGTCAAAGTCTCTGAAGCGGCCTTCGCTCCCAACGATTTTGTGTACTGGTATAGTCTGTATGCCTATGTAGATTTCGTTCTTTGGTTTTAAAATCGCTTTTATGTCTGTAAACGAGATGAGCGCTGCTTCTTCGGGATTAAGGAGATGCTGCAGTTCGTTGAACAGCGCTTTTGTGTGGGCTTTTGCAAAATCTTCATTGGTCTGAACGCTGTATATGGTTGCCATAATCATGCCTCGATAAGCGGAAAATTAAGCAGCCAGTGTGCATATGCGTTTACGATTGTTGTGTTGCCCGATTTTGTGACGCGTTCTGTGCGTATGTCATACAGATGAATATGTCCGTGTATGAGATAGCGCGGTTTAAATTTTTTTATAAACCAGTTGAAGCACGCAAATCCTACATGGCATGGGTCTTCTTCATCGTGAATGTGACGAGGGGAAGCGTGCGTGAGCAAAATATCAAGGTATCTGCCGTAGCGCACTTTGTTCCAGAGCAGCGCGGGCACCATTTTAATGAGGCGGCGTTTCATTTGGAATTCTGTGTATTGGTTGAGTCCGTTGTTGTATCTGCGTGAACCTGATGCACCGGCTATGAGTAGCGGCGTCGTTTTGCCGGTATCAGGATTGATAAAAGAGAGCGCTTTGTCACGGATGACGCGGAATCCTGCATATACGGCACCATGACTTTGCTGTTCCATGCGTGCAGCTAAAGGCACTGCGCGGTTTATATGATAGAAATGAAATTCGTTGAGGTTGTGGTTGCCGAAAATAAAATATGTCGGTTTGTTAAAGATAGACACGATGAAATCTATGTAATCCATAGGAAGATCGCCTGCACATAAAATCATGTCAATGTCGGGAAAAATTTTTCCTGCGTTTTGATTGTATATCAGCGGATCGATTTGATCTGATACACAGAGTATTTTCACTTATATACCTGACCGCTGCAGCATCTGCTCAAGCTGTTCTTTATCGATAAGTTCTACAGGCCTACCTTCTGCTGCTCCTGCTGCGGTGCGCGTAAATCCAGAACTCGAAAAAATATATGCTTTTACACAGTTTGCCGCTTTGAGATTGTCGAGCGTGTTTCTGATAACAGAGTCTTCGAGCGGTTCTGCATTTCGGTAAAATTGCAGCAGCGCGCTTTGCCGCCGCATGTTCATCCAGCCGTCTTCACCATGTTCGACAGCTGTTATGAGGCATCCCCATTTTTTGATTTCGCAGCTTTGCACGAGTAGCGATAACGCTTGTGTTGCTGTTTTTTTGCAGATTTCCGCAAATTCATTTGCTGCGCATGTTAAATATTCTTTGAGGCTATCGTTTGATTGAATATCTCTGTATTCTGAAAGTTTTGTAGATACATCGCGGAATGAATGATTTTTTTTGTAAATGATTTCCCACTGCTCAATAGCTTTTTCAATTTTTCTGCTTTTTTCGTAGCAAGAGGCAAGAAAATATCGCGCGTATAGCGTCTCCTGTTTTGAGTCCGTTTTGTCAAGTTCTATTGCACGCTGCAAATCGACTATTGCATTGTCAAGCCTGCCCACGAGCATGTAGCATGTGCCGCGCTCTATGATTGCACGCTGGCGATATTCTGGATCGCGCTGCGCTTTTTCAAACGCTTTTACTGCTGAACCGTAGTCTTTGTTTTCTTTATAGATTTTTCCAAGATAGTAGTAGCTTGAATATGTATCGGGACTCAATGAAAGTGCAGTGTCTATTTCTTTTTTTGCTTCGCTAAATTGCTTGGAGCGGAATAATATGAGACCGAGCGCTGCGTGAGCTTTTGCATGGCGTTTATCGAGCATGATTGCCTTTTGGAATGCGGTGAGCGCTAAATCGCCTCGATTCTGTTGCTCATATATTTTCCCTGCGCTGTAAAAATGTTCTGCATTTCTTGGCTCAAGTTTTGTGAGTAATATGAATTCACGCAGCGCATCGTCAGTTTGATTGAACTTCAAGTACAGTTCTGAAATTTCTTTGCGAAATGGAATCTCTGAAATCTCCTGCCCGAATATGGTGTTTTCATTGACTACTTTGTATTCCATGAGCGCAAGCTCAGGTTTGCCATCTGCAAGATATGCCTTTCCGAGATAGTAATGAGCAAGATAGTTTTTTGAGTCTTTTGCAAGAATCTGTTTTGCGAGTTTGACTGCTGCAGGAATCTTTTTTTGTTTGACGAGTTTGAGTATTCCGTCTACTTTTTTGGGTGCGCTTACTGACCTTATGATAAAAAAGAGCAATCCCGTAATGCCAGCTATAAGGGCGACAGCGAGCGCAACCTGAATCGGTTCCATGAAAAGTGTGTCCTCCTGCACAGTGATTTTTTATACTGTACCATAAAATGAAAATTTATAGAAGCCTGTACTTTCATAAATTTTAAAATTGTTGTATAATATATGATAAGATGCAACGGATTACCTGTATCACAATAATTGTCGTATTTTTTTGCGTTTTATCTGTTGCCTTTGCAGAAAGCGAAGGTGAGCGTCTTTTTAAAATCAACAGACCGTCTGAAGCTGTACTGTTTCTGGAGCGCGAGATAGCATCAGGAACAGCTTCTCCCGATGCATACAATTATCTTGGCCTTGCGTATTATCAGACAGGGCAATTTGCGCAGTCTATTACCGCTTTTGAAAAGGGACTCGCTGTGTCGGGAACAGACAAAAAAGTGCTTGCGTACAATGCGGGTAACGCCGCATTTGCATCGCGTGATTACACGCTTGCAGACAGTTACTACTCCCTTGCGCTCGCCGCTTCTCCTGGCTTTACGAAAGCACTGCTTAACAGGGCAAACGCGCGGCTTAATGCGTCGAATTTTTCGGGCGCATTGGAAGATTACGTTTTGTATCTTGAACGAGAGCGCAATGACCCGCAGCAGAGCGAGATTCGGCGAATCATAACGCTTTTGCGCGGCGAGATTGTGCGGCAGGAAGAGGAAGCGCGTATTGCTGCAGAACGCGAGCGTCAGCGCAAAGAGGAAGAAGCTCGCCTTCGTGCAGAGCAGGAGCGTATTGCTGCAGAGCGTGCGCGGCAAGAAGCGGCAGCGCGTGCGGAACAGGAACGTATTGCTGCAGAACGCGAGCGTCAGCGTAAGGAAGAAGAAGAGCGCCTTCGTGCAGAGCAGGAGCGCATTGCTGCAGAAAAGGCGCGCCAGGAAGCAGCGGCGAGAGCTGCGGAAGAGGAACGCCGCAGAAAGCTGCTTGAAGAAGTTGCAAATTCGCTGCACGGTACAAATACTGAAAACATGACAAGCGGTGCGGAAGACTCGCTTGATTATGAATCAGAGCCGGAACTTGATTGATTAGCTGTTTTAGAGTAAAAGTATATAGAAAGAGGAATGAGGTATGGCAAAGACAACGTCCACAAAGAAACCTACCGCGACAAAGACAACAGCGGGAAAAACAACGAGCGCTGCAAAGATGCCTGCAAAAGCAACGGCTGCTAAAAAGCCTGTTGCGGCAAAATCATCTGCAAAGACAACTGTTGCTAAAAAGACTGCTGCAGAAAAAGCATCTGTCAAAGCGACTGCTGCCAAAACAAGCGTACCAAAATCTACAAAGACGACTGCCGCAAGAACTCATGCGACAAAGACAGCTGCGGAAAAAACGACGAGCGCTGCAAAGGTGCCTGCAAAAACAGCTGCTACTAAAAAGCCTGTTGCGGCAAAATCATCTGCAAAGACAACTGTTGCTAAAAAGACTGCTGCAGAAAAAGCACCTGTCAAAGCGACTGCTGTCAAAACAAGCGCACCAAAATCATCTACAAAGATGACTGCCGCTAAAACAGATGCTGCAAAGGCGAGTACAAGCAAGTCGTCTGCTGTTAAAACAACAGCTGCTGTGAAAGCACCTGTCACGCAGGTCTCTATTTTTGAAGAAACGGGCGTGCAGGAGAATCAGCAACCTGCGCATGTTGCGAGTAGCGAGAATCAGTCGGCAAAGACATCATATATGCCGGGCGCTTTTAAATTTCCGAGCAGTTCATCTTTTACACCGAAAAAAGACTTGAACAAAAAGCTTATAGTGGGAATCATTTGCGCGGCTGCTGTTCTGGCGCTTATACTGCTTATTTTTTTTTTCCAAAAGCGTAGCGCGAAGTCTGTAGCAGCCACTCGTGAAAATACACTTTCTCTTGTGCAGAAATACATGGAAAGTGGTGAATACGATCGCGCTATGAATTTGCTTGACGGGCTGCTCAAAGAGAATGCCGGTGATAGAGAAGCAAATGAGCTTATGAATGAGCTTATTCTACTCAGGGGTGAAAGCAACGCAAAATCTGCAGAAGAACTTGATGCAATAAGGAATGAGCTTGCACGAAGTCAGGCAGAGGCGCAAAAAAATCAGCGGGAACTTGAGGGACTGCTCGCGCAGGAATCTAGTCAGGAAACTGCCGCAGAGCGTGCAGCGCGATTGCAGCGTGAACAGGAAGCAGCAACTCGTCGTGCGGCGGAGCAAGAGGCTGCGGCTGAGCGTCAAGCACAAGCGCGTGCAGCAGAAGAGCAACGTCGCAAGGAAGAAGCTGCTCGCAAAGCTGCTGAAGAGGCTTTGGCGCAAAAAAACAGAACGCTTCAGCGCGAGATTTCGGCAGTGAATGATGAAATTGCGCAGGGAAAATCAGATTTAAATGCCAACAGGTACGATTCTGCGCTCAATCATTTTTCGCGCGCGCAAAGCAAACTTCCTATTTCTGATGGCGAGCCGCAGTTTTCGGGCGGTAAGAATTCTGAAATTGCTGCTGCGCTCTATGATGCATCTCAAAATGTATCCAGCGATGCAGACAAGCGAAAGCTGCGCGCTGCTGCTATAACCTACGCGGAAGAAGCTGTAAAAAAGACGCCAAACGATGCGGCAGCCCATTATGTACTCGGCATGAGCGCGCTTGAAAACGGCGACCGTCAAAAAGCGCTTTCTGAATTGACAACTGCTGTTGCAAACGACAGAACAAATTACGTGTATCACTATCAGCTCGGTCGTGTCCAGTATTTACAGCGCGATTACAGCGGAGCTGTCGCTTCGTTCCAGTCTGCTGTGCGGTTGAATGGCAGTTTTGCTCCTGCACAGTACAATATGGGGCTTGCAAACTTGCGGCTCGGCAGGGATGCTGCTGCGCTTGATGCGTTTAAACTTGCTCGGACCACAGACACGCGCTATGAAAAGGCATATCTTGAGGAAGCGCGTTTGCTTCGCAAAAAAGGAGATGTGCAAAGTGCGGTGGCTGCATACAATAATGTGCTTCGCATAAACAGCGCAAACGGTGATGCATTGCGTGAGCTTGGGCTTACATACTACGATGCAGAAAACTATGTCGCAGCAGAGGAAAGCTATCGTTCTGCACTCGCGCTTTTGAATCCGAACGCGACAGATCCTGTCACATATTACAATCTTTCTGCGGCGCTCTATGCACAAGGAAGAACGGTAGAAGCGCTTCCGTATGCAAAACGCGCGTACGACACACGGCAGGCAGTAAATAATACGACGTCTCAAGCAAATATCGTGTACAATTACGCGCTCATGCTCGACAACACTGGCAATGCAACTGATGCCATTCCCGTTTATACAGAAGTGCTGCGTCTCAATCCCAATCATGAGAAGACGAAGATAAATCTTGGTACAATGTATATGAGCATGAATCCTCCTGATGTGGATATGGCGCTCACGCTTTTTACACAAGTATATAATCAGAATAAAAACAGCTTTGAGGGCAACAATAATTTGGGAAGCGCTTATCTTGCAAAGCAGGATTATAAAAATGCGGTGCAGTATTTTCAGAATGCGCTCAAACTCGATCCGAATAACAACACTGTGCGACAGAATCTTGCTCAAACATATGCGAGTGACGGGCAATATGACAATGCGAAGACGACATATGCGGAGTTGCTTCGGCGCGACAGCAAAAACTGGGATGCATATATAGAACAAGCAAAAGTGTGCATACAGCTTGGCGACAACGCGTCTGCGCGCACTTATTTGACAACGCTTCGCTCGCAGCAGCCAAATTATCGAAAATCAGAAGTGGACAATCTTTTTGCAATGACGAGCAACGCATCGGATGCAAAATGACGCAGGCTTTGCCGCTTGAACAGATTTATTGCCGCGCTGCACATGCGTGACAAATGCGCTTGCAAACGTTGTTCATGACTGTCGTACCGTTTGCCTGCCATACCGATTTGCGCTCGGCTGTATCTTGTTGCCGAGCATGGCTACGTCCGCTTGACGAGCGCGAAAAGTTCTTCCCGTGTAACTGCCGTCCATACCGGACGACCGTGCGGACAGTGCGGGTCGGGGAGGGCGAGCGCGCTTTGCGCAAGTTCTGCGGCAGTCTTGTCATCGAGCGTGCAGCCATCTTTTACTGCTGCCTTGCACGCAGTCATTGCGGCGATGTGCGCAATCACTTCTTGCGGTTGAATACGCTTGTCGAGCAGCGCGTGACATAAATCGCTCTCGCTTCCGTTCCAGCGTTCAGGCACGGCCGTTATCTCCCATGTGCTGTTTCCCTTGTTTGCGATAGCAATGCCTGCTTCTTGCAGCTTGCTTGAGATGCCCGCCAAATAGATGTCGTCTGCATCGTTTTGCGTAGTGATTTCATACGGCACGAGCAATTTTTGGCTCTTTCCCTGATTTTCCATTATGCTGTCGTATAGCATGCGCTCGTGCGCCGCATGCTTGTCGATGATGTAGAGCGTATTTCCTTGTTCTGCGACAAGAAATGTGCCGAGCGCGCTGCCCAAAAAGTGAAACGGGTTACGTGCCGCGCTGTACAACGCCTCGTGATTTTTTTGCTCGTCGTCTTCTGCAAGCGCGCGCTCTGCAAGTTCAAGCGTTGCGTCTTCGTACTCGCGGTGCGTCGGGTAGTATACGTTTTTTTCGCTGTTGTATTGCTCATCACCTTGCTTGTCGGAAAACTCGCGCTTGTCTGAAAAGCTTCGCGCATACGGCTGTGCAAAAGTACCGCTGCCGCGCTTCATCACGATGCGCGAAAAATCTTGTGCGGGGCGAAGCGCTGTGCGGTTTTTGATTGCAGAGAGCTGCGTGCCGCCAAACGCTGGTGCATCACTGTGCGGCGGACGGCCTATCTCGTTGTTGTCTGCTTGGCGTGCGCCACAAGCGATGCGTCCGTTTGCGCTGTCAGTCAGTTTGCTGGTCTTACCGAGTGCGTTTCCAAAGTCGAGCACAGGCGATTTCAGCGCAGAACTTTCACGCAAACTGCTTTGCATAGTGCGCACGGTGTACTGGTGGAAAAAGTTACGCACCGCGACGCTCACTCCGTGGTGAAGCTGTAAAATGTCATGGAAACGCGCTTCTTTTTTTGCAGGATGAATGTTGAAATCAACAAGATCGCTTTTCATAGTGACAAAAAGCGCTGCTGCAGGATAGGTGCCGTTTGGAAAAAATCCTTGAGTGCCGTATTCAATCGCCTGTACGAGCGAGTATTCTGTGATGCGCCGTCCGTTCACAAAAATGTATATGTCTTTTTTATTTGTGCGCGATACGCCCGGCTCGCCAAGCACGCACGTAAATTGCCAATCGGGATTTTCTCCGCCACTTGTTCCGTTTATTTCATAAAAGAGCGACTCGTTTTCGCGCGGTACTGCTGCCTGTACAAATCGCTTTGTCAAGCCTACGTGCGATGCAAGTGTCATTTTGCGCGCGCCGTCTACAGTGAACGTAAACGCGATGTCAGGATGCGCAAGTGACTTTTCAATGAACATAGTTTTGCAGAGCGCCATTTCAGATGCAGGCCGTTTTAAAAATCTGCGGCGCGCAGGAAAGTTCTCAAATAAGCCTTCTGCCTGCACGATTGTGCCTTCAATGGGCGTGCACGGCTCGATGATGTGGTCTTCTGTTACAGAAGCGCGCATTTTCCAGCTGCCCGACATGATGGAAAGGCGGCACACAGCCGCAATCGATGCGAGCGCCTCTCCTCTAAAACCGAGCGTTGAAAGTTTTAATAAATCTGTTTCAGTCTCTATTTTGCTCGTTGCATGCGGCCGCGCGCAGTTGTGCAAATCTGCTTTTGTCATGCCGCTTCCGTTGTCAACGACGCGCACGCTTTCAATGCCGCCGCTTTCAATTTCTACAGCAATATGTTCTGCTCCAGAATCTATTGCGTTGTCGATGAACTCGCGCACTATTGCGGCAGGGCGGTCAATCACCTCTCCTGCTGCGATTTTGCGCGCAACTTCTGCGGCAAGCTGTTTTACGGGACGGTTCACTGGCGCGTGCCTTCTTTTGGCGCGCCCGCAGTTCCTGTCGCTTCGTCTGCTCCTGAAAATAGATCAAGTTCAGGAGTCGTGTCTGTTTCGGGCGCAGGCTCGTTCATCAATATTTGAATTTTGCCTTCTATTCTGTCAATTTCCGCTTCCATGCCGCGCGCGAGCTTTATGCCCTGCTCAAAATCTTTAAGCGCGTCTTCGAGCGATATGTCGTCGCGCTTGATGTCTGCAGTGAGCTTTTCAAGCGTCTCTAAATTTTGCGCAAAATTTTTCATTGCCGTCATACCTCCTGAAAAAATGTGACGTTATCTGTCTGCATCTGGTTTCTCAATTTTCGTGACGTGCGCGCGCAGTTTTCCGCTTGCAGGCACAATTTCAAGCTCCGCTCCAACAGCTACGTGCGCTGCATTGCGCACTATTTTATTTGTTGCAACATCGCGCACCATAGAATAGCCACGCGCAAAAATTCGTTCAGGGCTTGCGCTTTCGAGCACTTGCATGCACATTGCAATGTGTTGCTTTGCATCTTTTAAACGCGTGTCCATATTTTGCAACAGCGCAACTTTTGCATTGTCAAATCGCGCAAGGAGCGGCTGCTCAATGTTTCTGAATTGCAGCTCAAGATTTTCTGGATTGAATGTGCGCACAATGAGTTTCATGTTTTCAACTTTTTGCTTTATAGTCGTGTACAAATCGTCAGCATATGTTGTGAGCGTGCGCATGATGTCGCTCTTGAGTGGCACTGCGCTCTCTGCGGCGGCTGATGGCGTTGGCGCACGGAAGTCGGCAGCGTAGTCTGAAAGCGCCCAATCTATTTCGTGACCGACAGCAGAAATCACCGGGATAACCGAGTCTGCGATTGCACGCACGACAGTCTCTTCGCTGAACGGCAGCAAATCTTCGAGCGACCCGCCGCCGCGCCCCACAATCAACACATCGCACAAATGAAAATCGTTCGCCGCTTTAATTTGCCGCGCAATCGTTTTGTCAGCTCCGTCTCCTTGCACCATTGCAGGAAAGATGATGACAGACACGCACGGGTTGCGTCGTTTTGTAATCTGCAAAATGTCGCGGAGCGCGGCACCTGTCGGACTTGTCACGATGCCGAGCGTTTTAGGAAATAGCGGGAGCGGCTTTTTTCGCGCTTCATCAAAAAGCCCTTCTGCCGCAAGCCGCTTTTTTCTGTCTTCGAGCATTTGCAGAATGTTTCCTTCTCCTGCAACTTCCATGCGCGAAATTATTAATTGATATTTTCCATGTGGCGGATAAACGTTGAGCTTTCCCGTACAGCGCACGAGCATGCCGTCTTTTGGCACAAACGTGAGCGACGGCGTGTAACTGCGCCACATTGCCGCGGTGAGCTGCGCGCCTGAATCTTTGAGCGTCAGATAGTAGTGCCCCGCGCTCGTGAGCTTGCAGTTTGAAATCTCGCCTTCGACAGTGATTGTGTTAAACGCGCTTTCTAGCAATTCCTGAATGACGCTCGTGATTTGTGAAATAGTAAAGACAGTGTTTTCAGGACGTGCAAGCTGATTCATAAAAACGATTGTAACTGGTAATGCCGATTTGTGCAATGGCACGATTGCACCGCTGGAACGCATTGCCACGCTGTTGTGCCATTGTGCGATTGCACCGCTGGAACACGTTGCCGCGCTATTGCGCCGTTGTGAGGATGCGCTGCTGTGCAATTGCGCTGCCATGTGCGCTTTTTCTCAATTTATGGTTGTTCTCTGCCGATAATGAAACGATGAAGACTGTTGTGATTCTCTTTGCTGGTTTTAGCGGGCAGTACGCGTTTGAAACATCGTTTGGCAATTTTTCTGCGTATGACAGCGCGCTTTCATGGGCTTGCACTGTGCCTGAAAGCGTCGGCACTGTTGTGTGCGCTGCAAAAGAAAATGCTGCGCGTTGCGAGGCTGAAGCGCGCAAAAACAATGCGTCAATTACGCTCATAGAAAAAGATGCGTGGACTGTTTCTACATTGCTTGAAACGATTGCGCATGTGTGCGCTGAACGCGGTGCAGATGCTGCTGTCTATGCTGCGTTTGACTGTCCGTTCCTCAATAAAGCGGTGACAGATGAGTTAATTGCCGCGCACAAAACATATGTTGCAGAGTACACGTTTGCAGACGGCTATCCCTATGGCATGACGCCTGAGATTATTAACAAAGATGCGGCAATCATCCTTGCGTCTCTTTCGCAGCAGAAAAAAATCGGCAGTGAAATTGTTAAGCGCGACAGCATCATGTCGTTGCTCAAAACAGACATCAACTCGTTTGAAATAGAGACTGTGCTTGCGCCAAAAGACTGGCGGTTGTACAGGCTTTCGTTTGAGTGCTCAACAAAAGCAGGATTTTATTCGTGCCGTGCAGTGTACGATTCTCATTGCAACACTGACAATGCGGAAGCGTTGTGCGAAACAGCAGTGCGCCTTGCTGCTGTTTTGAAAACAGTGCCTGCGTTTTACAATGTGCACATTGAGCCAGCAGAAGAGGGCAGCGTCGTGTACTCGCCATATAAAGCTGCATATGAAAAAAAATATGGAACTGCTCCATCATCACAAAATGCTGTGCGCATGACGCTCGAACAGTTTGCGCCGCTCGTACAGCAGATGGCAGCTCTTTCAGAAAACGCTGTTGTCTCGCTTTCTGCGTGGGGCGAGCCGCTCCTTCATCCGCAGTTTGTAGATTTTGTTAAAGCTGTCGTCTCGGAGTCTGGGCTTTCTGTGCTCGTCGAGACGAACGGCTTGCACGTTACTGAATCGCTTTGCAAAGAAATCAAAGCTATTGCAGACGGCAAAATTATATGGATTGTCACACTTGATGCGGCGACAGAAGCTCTGTACAAAAAAATGCACGGCGAGGCGGGAACGCTTTCGCAAGCGGTAGCGGCGGTGACGCTGCTGCAAACGCATTTTCCTGAAAATGTCTATCCGCAGCTTGTGCGCACAAACGAAAACGAATGCGAGCTTGAATCATTTTATCGGTATTGGAAAGATGCGGCGCACGGCGGGAATGTGATAATTCAAAAATACGATTCATTTTGCGGCGCGCTCCCCGATTGGAAGCCTGCAGACTTGTCGCCGCTTGAGCGAAATCCGTGCTGGCACATGCGCCGTGACATGACGATTCTTGCAAACGGAGATGTGCCGCTGTGCCGCGAATTTTTATTTGACAACATAATCGGAAACGCGTTTGTAGAACGGCTTGAATCTATCTGGGAAAGGATTACGCCATATGTTGAACGCGACATGAACGGCGAGCGCGAAGAAGCGTGCAGGAAATGCGATGAATACTATACCTTTAATTTTTAACGAGCACCAAATCAACAGAACGGTGATAGGCGGCCGAGCACGCGCAGATGAGGGAAAGACGAATGTCACTGTTGTGCTGCTCAATTCGCATGGCAGCCAGTTCCGCACGCACACGCTCGAAACGCTTTCAAAATGCGGCTTTTCGCAAATCATCTCGCTGGAGCCTCATGCGGGAAACTGCAACCTCGAAGAGATTGCAAAAAAGTTTCCGTCGATTACATTTATCGTGCCGCTTGAAAACGTTACTGACGGCGACATGATAAATCTTGGCATGAGCGAGGCGCGCGCTCCATATGTGCTCGTGCTGCGCGATTCGCTCCACGTAACGCACAACATGCTCCAGACGCGGCTTGCAGAACATCTCATGTCGTCGGGAAGCTATTGCATTGTGCCGCGCTTGCTCGACGCGCAAAAGAATGCAGTGCCTGTGCAGTTTTCTCCCTCTGCTCAAAAAGGCAAATTCCGCGTGCTCTCTTCGACAGTGGTAAAAGACGGCATGCATACGCTCTATCCGTTTGATTTTATCGGCTTGTACAACAAGACAAAATTTATTCAGCTCGGCGGATTTGATTATACTATCGCTTCTCCGTATTATCAAAATCTTGATTTAGCGCTTCGCTCATGGCTGTGGGGCGAGCAGACATGTCTCTCGACAACATTTTTGCTTTCGTACAGCGATGATATTCCTATTGAAGATACGACAGCCGATTTAACATACTTGCACTTTTATCTAAAAAATATTGCGCCTCGCTTTAAAAGTGATTCAGGCGGCGTTATTCCGCGTACATCATTTTTTTCTTTTTTGGCAAATTCGTCATGCGGCATTTTTGAAGCGCACCGACAGTTTGCTGATGCGCGCGCGTGGGTAGCGATTAATAAATCGCGCTTTCATACGGACATGCAGCATCTCATAGAAAACTGGGTGACAGAGATATGACAGCAGTAATCGTGCAGTGCAGAATTTCTTCGACGCGGCTTCCTGGAAAAGCGCTCAAAGATTTGGGCGGAAAACCTGTGCTCGCATGGACGCTCAACGCTATGCGCAAAGTTCCAGCAGATGCGTATTATGTCGCCACTGACGAAGCGTCATTCGGCGAGCTTGCGCCTGTTGCAGCGTCATGCGGCTGGGAAATATTTGCAGGGCCGCTCGAAGACGTGCTCAAGCGATTTTGCCTGCTCATTGACAAAATCAATGCTGACGTAGTTGTGCGCGCCACTGCGGATAACCCGTTTTTGTTTTACGAAGCAGCGGTGGCGCTCCTCGACGAATACAAGCGGCGCATCTCGTTTTCAAAATGCGATTACATCACGTGGACAGGGCTGCCGCACGGTTCTGGTGTAGAAGTGTTTGACGCGCACGCGCTCATCGAAGCAGAAAAATTAACAAGCGTTCCATATGACCGCGAGCATGTGGGACCAGCGCTGTACAATCATCGCAACAGGTTTTCTGCGCTCATGCTCAAAGCTCCATCGCGTTTTTATTTTCCAGAACTTCGCACGACAATCGACACTGCGTCAGATTATCGGCGTGCGCTCACCGTGGTGCAGCATCTGTCGCGCGGAGCGGCACCTTGCGAGCCGTACCCTGTTGAGCACATCGTGAGCGCGTTCAATTCGCCGGGAGTGATGCAGTCTGTGCTCTATGTGCCGTCGGTGAAAGCGGGCAGGGGCATGGGACACTTGCAGCGATGCATCGAGGCAGCAACAGAGACGGGTGCGTCGGTATACATTCCTGAAGATGCTGACTTGCCGTCGTGCGAGCAGCTTGTGTCCCGCTCTTCGCTTGCGCAGTGGCAAATTGTGCGAACACAGCCGCAAAAAAATGAATACGCGCTCATAGTTGCAGACTGCTTTTCGCTTGAAAGAGAAACTGCTGCCGCGTTGCATGATTGTGCGCCGCTTGTTGCACTCGACGAAGGCTCTTCATACACGAACTACTGCGATTATCTTCTCGACATCATTCCGTCAAATCTTTCGCGCGCCGCAAACTGCACGGCACCAGAATATATATCGTTGCCGCAAAAAAAGCGCAGCACGCGCCAATGCAAAACACGCTCCGATATTAGAAATGTGCTCGTCTGCTTTGGCGGTGAAGACCCGGAAAAATTGACAATTCCTGCAGTGTTGGCGTGTGCCGACGGAACGCGCAGCGTAGTAGCTGTTGTGCCTGAACACTGTCGCGAAGAATTTCCTGCGCGTAATGGCGTGCAGTATGTCGGCGCGGTGCCGCTGTTGCGCGAGCAGCTCTTTCAGTACGATATTGTTATCACGCACTACGGGCTTACCGCCTACGAAGCTGCAAGCGCAGGGTGTGGCGTTGTGCTCGTTGCAACGACACCGCTTCATGCCAGTCTTGCAAAAAAGTATGGTTTTGTGTGTCTGCAAAAAAACGAATTGACAAGCGCGCGTATGCAGGAGATTTTTGTAACGCCACAAAAACTGTATCGCGACAGTACAACATATTCTGAAATTGCGCGCGGTGAAAAAACGCTTGGCTCTTATATCGCTTCGCTTGCAGGCAGCATGCGTTTGCCGTGTCCGCTCTGCAACGTTGACGATGCTGAAAAAAGTGCAATCGTTGCGCGCACGCCGTTTCGTACATTCAGGCAGTGCAATTCGTGCGGCATGATATACATGTCGTGGACAGCAGCTGAAAAAACTACTGACTACGGCACATCGTATTTTGCGGAAGAATATAAAAATCAATACGGCAAAACGTATCTCGAAGATTTTGACGCGATAAAAGCGCACGGAAAGCGGCGCATGCGTGAAATAGATGCGCTTGTAAAAAACAAAAAGCATGTGGCGGCAAAGCCTGTGCTGCTCGATGTAGGCTGCGCGTACGGTCCGTTCCTTGCTGCTGCGAGCGATGACGGCTGGCAAGTTTTTGGAACAGACATTTCGGAGGAGGCTGTTGCATATGTCCAGTCAACGCTGCTTTTTCCCGCCGCCCATGCACAGTTTCCCGCATTCAACGCAGCGCAAGAGTTCGGCATGTACGAGTTCGATGCGGTGACAATGTGGTATGTGATTGAACACTTTCGCGAACTTGCTTCAGTGCTTGCCGCCGTTTCAAAGCTGGTAAAAGTTGGAGGTGTGTTTGCATTTTCAACGCCGTCTGGCGAAGGCGTTTCTGCAAAGATGCATGCGCAGCGGTTTTACAATCAAAGTCCGTCTGACCACTACACGATTTGGGAGCCATCAAAAACGCGCAGCATTTTGAAGCAGTTCGGATTTACTGTAGAAAAGATAGTTTCGACGGGACATCATCCAGAGCGATTTCCGCAAGCGGAAAAGAAGCATTGGAAAAAAGATTCGTTCATGTACAAGTTGTACGAGCGCAAAAGCCGCTTGTTGAAACTTGGCGACACATTTGAAGTGTATTGCAAAAAGATAAACAGGTTTTGAAATAATGAAAAAAAAATTAATAATTTTAGGAGCAGGTTTTTTGCAAAGACCTGCCATCGAAGCTGCAAAAAAACTCGGCTGTTGCGCAGTTGTCGTCGATGTAAATGAACATGCTGTGTGCGTTCCGCTTGCTGACCGCTTTGAAAAGATAGACTTGAAAGATAGCGAAGCGATTTTTTCACTTGCAAAAAATTTAGCGCGCGACGACGGACTTGCGGCAATCTTTACTGCCGGCACAGATTTTTCAACATCAGTTTCATATGCTGGAGAAAAGCTGTCGCTTCATTGCCACTCGTATGAAGCAGCGCTAAATGCGAGCATCAAAACGCGCATGAGAAGCTGCTTTGAGAAACACGGCGTGCCGTCGCCGCAATTTTTTAGCGTCACGCAGGACGACATTGCAAACGGCAGCATCAATGAGTTTGTGAAAAAGCTTGGCTTTCCATGCGTTGTAAAGCCGCAAGACAACATGGGCGGGCGCGGTTGCCGCATGATACGAAGCGCGGACGAAATTGCAGAAGCGGCGAAAAATGCTCTCGCTTCCTCACGCACGAGCACAGCGATACTTGAGCAGTACATGCGCGGTGACGAATATTCAATAGATGCGCTCATATATGACGGCACGTTTACTGTGACAGGATTTGCAGACAGGCATATCTATTTTCCGCCGTATTTTGTAGAGATGGGGCATACGATGCCTGCTGCAATCGATGAAAAAAAACGAAGCGAATTGATTGCAGCGTTTGCGCTTGGCGCACGCGCGCTCGGACTCACGTGCGGAGCTGCAAAAGCAGATATCAAGTATACAGAAAACGGTCCTATGATTGGCGAGATTGCGGCGCGTCTTTCAGGCGGCTACATGTCGGGCTGGACATATCCGTATGCGTCAGGCTGCAACCTCACCGAGCAGGCGCTGCTCATCGCGTGCGGAAAAACGCCTGAAGCGCTTGAAGCGATGCGGCATCCTGTGCAGTTTACGCCACCTGACTCGTGCAGTGGCATAGGGGCACCGTACGAATTGTACGATGTGCCGTGCACGCAGACGAGCAGCGAGCGCGCATGGATTTCAATTCCAGGCGTTGTCAAAGAAGTTGTCGGTGTTGCACATGCTGCCTCGTGCACGCAGGTAAATGATGTGTTTCCGCGTGCTGCACACGGCGAGCGCGTTGTGTTCCCGCGCAACAATGTGCAAAAATGCGGCAACGTGCTTTCGCTTGCAAAGACGCGCGATGAGAGCGTTGCAGCTGCTGAACGCGCTGTGTCAGACATAGTGCTTCGCCTTGAAGCTGACAATGCAGACACAGACGCATTTCTTTCAGGCGCAGAAGAAAAGTCGGAAGCGCAATTTCCGCCTGCAGCGTACAGCACGCCGAAAGACATTGAATCCATATGCGGCATCATTCCGCAAAATGCACGCGTCTCGGACAACATTCCTGCACAGCTTGCAGCGCTGTACGCGTCGCAAGAGCGTGATTGGAACTGCCGCACATTTTCGCAAACATGCACGCTGTTTGACGAGCTGTGCAAAAATCATGCTGAATTTGACGCTAAAAAATTTTGGAAAAATTGTGTGCGCGGAGGGGTGCAGGGAATGCTCTATTTTGCCGATACTCTAATGAGGAAGAGGGATAATGGGTAGACTGTTTTTTGTGCCAAAACAAACGATGTGTGTTCTCATTGTGTTGCTCTCGCTCGTGCCGCTCGTGTTTGCAGCTGAAAAAGTTGCGTTGCTTGAGGAAGCGGAACGGGCGGGCATAGCTGTCTATTGGGACAGCCTTTCGCAGACAGGTTTGCTTGAAAAAAATGGTCATCAAATCAGCTTCCGTGCAGGCGATAATCTTGTGCTGCTCGACAACAAAAAGCTTTCGCTTGCAGACGCGCCGTCACTTGCAAACGGCACGCTGCTCGTCTCGCACGACTTTATGACTGATGCGGAATCGTTTTTTAAGACAGAGAGCGCGCACATGCCGTATCGCGTTGGTGCGATTTTGATTGACCCTGGTCACGGCGGCAAGGACCCTGGCGCAAGCCAGGTGTTCAGAGAAAACGGAAAGACGCTTGCGATTCGCGAAAAAGATGTGACGCTCGCTGTCGGGAAAATGCTGTACGCGCGACTTACTGCCGCGTATCCCGACAAGCAGATAATCATGACGCGCAACACTGATACGTTTCTTTCTTTGGGAGAGCGCACTGACATTGCAAACGCAGTGAAGCTCAACAAGAACGAGGCGATTTTGTACATTTCAGTGCATGTCAACGCGTCGCTCGACAAAAAAGCGAGCGGGTATGAAGTGTGGTATCTGTCGCCGGGCTACAGGCGCACTGTCATCAATCAAGCGGACGCGGATAACGATACGACGCTCTTTCCGATTCTCAACGCGATGACAGAAGAGGAATACACGACAGAAAGTATTCTTATTGCAAAATTTATTATGGACGGACTTGCAGCGCAGATAGGCGACTCGTCAAAAGGACGAGGCATAAAAGCGGAAGAGTGGTTTGTCGTGCGCAACGCGAACATGCCGAGCGTGCTTGTGGAGCTTGGGTTTTTAACAAATTATGCTGAAGCGCAGAATTTGAGCAGCCAGCAGTATCTGCAAAAAGCGTCGCTCGGCATATATAACGGGGTAAGTGATTTTATCACGCACTTTGAAAGGTCAAGAGGGTTTACATCATCAAGATGATTTTGTAGGATGACGGTATGAAAAAATCATCGGTGATTCTTGCCGCTGTTTGTGCGGCAAGTCTTGGTCTGTCTCTTGTTGTGTGGTGTTTCCGCTTACCTGGCACGAGGTATGTATTCATGTTTGAATCTGCTTCGAACAGCAAAATCTGCATGGAGTCGCGGTATTTGCCGAGAAATCCTGTGCAGGGCAAAGTGAACATGTATGTTGACGAGCTGTTGCTCGGGCCGCTTACCGCGGAATACATGCCACTTTTTTCGCGGGGTACAAAAGCGGAGTCGTGTTTTATGCGCGGCGACGTGCTGTACGTAAATCTTTCAGATGCGCTTCTTGCAGAAGATGGAAACGCATCTGAAATAAAGCAAGGGATAGAATTATTCAGGAAAAATATCCTGTATAATTTTAGAAATATTCATACTGTAGATGTATTTGTTGCCGGTGAATATGCTTATGAGGAAGTCGAGCTTGTCAAGCAATAATTTATTCTTGACAAACCACAAAACTTATAAGATAATTTATTCGGTACAAAGCTACATCGAAAGTATAAGGAGCTTCCAATGAAGAAGACTTTTTTAGTAATTGCGGCAGCAATGCTGCTTGTTGGTGGCGCCGGTCTCGTTGCTGAAGAATCAGTTATCATTGATTTTACGCAACTTGATGCAGACTGCGTTTCAGATGAGTACGGGAATCCGACGCAAAACAGCCGCACAGTCATGGATTTTGCCATGGCAGCAGGCGCTACATTCACCGAAGAGCAAAAGGAGCTCATGAAGACTTCTCTCGCTCTTCCTGAATGGGAAGTGGAGCTTAACTCATCTGCGCGAAACGTCCAGTCTGTAGGGCTTTCAACAGTTGTTGCGGCTCCTGTTCGCGGCGAAGCAGATGTACCGTTTGCAGGCTCAAACGTCATGGGTGTGCGCGTCGTATTCCCTACATGGAATTCAAACGCAAATGCGCGCATCGTTCCGCCGTTTGACATTCCTGCATTTGAACCGCTTGCAGAAGCAGATGCAGACGGAAATCGTCAGGAACAGACCGATGAAGAAAAAGCGAGTGGAAAAACGCTTTTTGAAGACGGCTACGGCGTTGTGAAAAATGTCGGCGCAATCAAATCTATCGCTGTCACAACTTTGGGCATGAACTATCCCGAAGGACTGTATGTCCTGCTCAAAGACAACGACAATATTGAGCGCCGCTATTTCATGGGCTATCTCGGCTTTGACGGCTGGAAAGAACTCCAGTGGAACAACCCGCAGTATATTGGCGACATCCGCAATCGCGAAATCCGCGTATACCCTGTGTATCCGCGCGGCGTTCCGTATGTGAAGTTTGCGGGTTTCCTTGTTACGCGCGACGCTGCACATATCGGCGGCGACTACATCGGTTACTTCAAAGATGTGAAAATCATCTACGACAAAGCAGTGCTTACATCAGAGCGCGACATTGCAGATGAAGACCTTTGGGGCATTGTAACTGAACGCGAGAGACGACGCCAAGCGCTTGAAATGGCGCGTTTTGGAAACAAGCAAGTTAACCGCTATATTGAGCGCGTTTTGCAGGCAACGGAAACAGAATTTACTCCAAGCCTCAATGAAGGCGGCAGGTCAAATGCTGCTCGTACAGGCGGCAATGCTGCAACTGCGGCAGATGCAAAATAATCTGATATGATTATTGAAAACGTCCTTATCGAATGGCGATAAGGACGTTTTTTGTTTTTAGCACGCGTATGAAAGATATTGTTTATGACACCCTGCCGTTGAAAGCGCAGATTCAAAAAACATATGAACTATATGTGCCGTACCTTGCTCAAACAGCTCAAAACATTGAAAAGCTGCTTGAAAAAAATATTGTGCTTGCCTCTCAACCGACATATAAAGTTCGCATAAAAGCATTCAGGAGTTATTATAAAAAAATACTTCGTTTAAAAATGCAGAATACAGATGCAGCAACGCTTGTTTGCCTTACCGATATGATGGGAATCAGAATAATATGCGCGTTCCTTGAAGACACTGCGGTTGTGCTTGAGCAGTTGAAGCAACTGTTTGAAATAAAAGAGATTGAGCGCAAAGGCCCTGCGCAAAATTTTAAAGAGTTTGAATACGAGTCAACGCATATTCTTGTTAAGATACCACAGTCGTGTTTACCTGATGAAAAAGATTTTGCCGGTATGCGACTGCCTGATGCCGCTGTGTGCGAGATTCAGATACGTACAATTTTGCAAGACGCATGGGCGGAAGTAGAACATGAGCTTGTATACAAAAGTGAGTTTTCTCCGTTTGACTTGCCGTTACGAAGAAAACTTGCATCCATCAATGCGTCGCTTACTCTTGCAGACATCATTTTTCAAGAGATACGCGATTATCAAAAAAAGTTGCAAGGAGAAGTGAATGAGCGGCGCAGAATCTTTTATGAAAAAGTTGACGAGCTTGATGTTATTAAAAAGGAAGTGCAAAAAACAGCTTCCGAAAAGATTGGCCGCGTTTCTATGTATGTAAAAGGGACGATAGATGATTTGCTGCTTGACGCAATCCACGCACATAACGACGGTAACTTGCTAAAAGCGATTGAAATATATACACAGATTATTGAAGCATCACCCCCTGCCGCAGTACTCTCTGTAATTCACAAACATCGTGGCATGGCATATTTTACCGAGAGCGAATATGAGAACGCGCTTGAAGATTTTAAAGCGAGTTCATCATATGATGCAAAAAATTTTCGTGCGCTGTATTACGAAGGAATTGTCCATTCAATCCTCAAAGACAATAAGTTAGCCATAAAGAGTTTTTCAAAATCACTTGCAATAAATGAATACCAATCTCATGCGTTTTATCGTCGAGCAGAAGCGTATTACGAAGAGGGCGAATATGACAAAGCGCTCGCAGATGTTATCGCGGCAAAAAAACTTGGTATGAATGACGAAACATGCAATGTGCTCCACGCAAAAGTGATGGAAAAGCTATAGCGCAGAATACGTGCATCATACCAACTACAGGGCAGGTGACAAATTTTCTCAAATACAGTAAAATTAATAATTATTAATATATAAAACATTGTGCGTTGTGTGGCAGCATAGTAGGAGGCACGTGATGAACTTATTGCAAAAAGTACGAGAAAACGGCGCTGGTATGCGCGAGTTGAAATGGTGGGACATTGCGATTCTCACTGTCATTTTATTCGGTGAAGCTGTGTATATGTCGACGGTGAACTTTTTCCACAGCGCTGCGACAAGCTCATTTGAAAATGCGCTCGAGTTCTCAACAAACGACAACTATGGTGCATTTGCGCTGCAAGCAGTTTTATTGTGCGTCGCGCTTCTGTACTTGTGGTTGCGCCGCTTTGCCTTTTCGCAGTGGCACATGCGCATTACGTTCAAAGCAGTGTTTTTAGGTGTCGCGCTCTTTGTCGCAGTTTCGTTTGTCATGGATATTTTTTATATCATCGTTGCCGCGCTGCAGCACAATCCGCTTGATTTGTCAGTAGCAGGAGGAATTGCAACTATTTTCTCTTCGATAGATATTTCGCTTATCCTCTATTCGCTGCTCAATGGTTTTTACGAGGAGCTGTATTTTCTTGGAATCTGCCTGTCCGTGCCGCAGGAGAAGACGCGACTCGCGTTTCTTTTTTCACTGCTTGTACGGTTTTCATTCCATACGTATCAAGGCGTTGTTTCTGCGGTCGGCATCGCGTTCGTTGTAGGAATCATGTTTTTTGTGCTGTACGAAAAAACGGGCAGAAAAAATCTTGTTCCGTTTTTTGTAGCTCATGCGCTTGCAGATGTTTTTGGCGCGGGAGTGCTCGGCTATTTTTTTGCACGCGCACTGTAAAAATTACGCTATTTCGTAGAGCCAGCCTTTTGGCGCGGGAATCTGCCCCATCTGAATGCCGGTGAGCGTAGCGTACAGTTTTTTGAGTACAGGTCCCATCTCATGTGCACAGCCGTGAAACACGATTTCTTTGCCGTGGTCAACTATTTTGCCAATGGGCGAAATGACTGCGGCAGTACCGCACAAGCCGCACTCGTGGAACTGTGTAAGCTCGCTCTTTGCAACTTTGCGTTCTTCTACAGGAATGTGCAGCATAGTTTCAGCAACATACATGAGCGATTTTTTTGTGATTGACGGAAGAATGCTGTCCGATTTTGGTGTGACAATTTTGCCGTCATGTGTAACGAATAAAATATTTGCGCCGCCAGTCTCTTCGATATAAGTATGCGTTTCTGGGTCGAGGTAGACGTTTTCTGCAAACCCGTTGTTGTGCGCATCAACAATGTTGCGCAAGCTCATCTCGTAGTTGAGGCCAGCTTTGAGATTGCCTGTACCGCGCGGAGCTGCCCGGTCAAAATCTGAAATGCGCACTGCAATCGGTTTTATGCCGCCTTTAAAATACGGACCTACTGGTGTGACAAAGATGCGGAACTCGTATTCGTCCGCAGGCTTTACGCCTATGACAGCAGAAGAGCCGAACATGTACGGGCGGATATAGAGCGTTGCGCCGCTTCCATACGGCGGCACAAATTTTTTATTTGCTTTTACAGTGGCAAGCACTGCCTCCACAAATTGCTCTTTTGGATATACGGGCATTTCAAGCCCGCGACACGAATTTTCCATGCGTTCGCCGTTGAGGTTGGGACGGAATGCGACTATGCGCCCGTCTTCTGTTGTGTACGCCTTAAGCCCTTCAAAACACGTCTGCGCGTATTGCAAAACAGCTGCGCATTCTGAAAGCGTAATTGTGTCGTCTGACGTGAGCGTGCCGTTGCTCCATTTTCCATTTTTATATGTTGCAACAAAGCGCTTGCTCGTCTTTACATATGAGAACGGGAGATTTGCCCAATCAATCGCTTTACTTTGTGATTTTTTTGCAGACGATTTTTGTGCTTTTGCAACAGTCTGTTTTGCTTGTTTTTTTGCAGCCATACACGCTCCTGTAATGATGCTGCATTGCGCGCTTCTGTGATTTGTGTCGTCGCTTTGCAGTATGATGTGCCTAGTAAACCTGTTCGGAAATATCAGTTTCAGAACAGGTCTATTGTACTGCTCATGCAAAAATTGTACAAGCAGACGTATCGAAGTTTTCAATGAAGTGCGCTATTTTTGCATAGGGGCGGTGCGGATTTTTTTGCAGATGCATCGACATTTACCCGTCGCCGTGCTGATGTTACAATACTCAAAAATATGCTATAGTGTGTGACCATGACAGTGTTCACGTGGACGAATATTGCAAAAATCTTCTCTGGTGCGGAATGCCTGCCGCCGCTCTTTGCCAACGGCAGCGCAATCACTGTGGGCAATTTTGATGGCGTGCATATTGGCCACGCAGTGCTTTTCGACATGGTGCGCGCTGCGTCGTCAGTGCGCTCGCTTGTACCCGGTGCTGTCACGTTCAGCCAGTCGTTCGGTGCATTCAAGGCTGACAGCGCATATGGCGGCGACATTACTACGCTCAATCAGCGGCTTGAATTGTTTGAAAAAAACGGCATGTCGTTTGCCGTAGTCATTGACTTTTCTGCTGAATTTGGTAAAATAGACGGAAGTGATTTTTTGTCAATGCTGCGCACGTGCTGCTGCATGAACTACATCGCTGAAGGCGTTGACTTTCGGTGCGGGCATCGCGGCGCGTATGGCAGCAGCAACATTGCGCAGTTTGCGCAGGAAAACGGCATTGTCGCAGAATTTGCGGCGCCCGTTTTGTGCAACGGAGAACGCGTAAGCTCATCGCTTATACGCGCTTTGATTCAGCGTGGTGATTTTTTTGCTGCTGGAAACATGCTCGGGCGTGACTATGCGCTTGATTGTGCGCATGTGCCGTGGGCGCAATGCGGTTCCATGCTTTCGTGCAGTCGCGAGCATATTGTGCAAGTGCTGCCGCCCGAAGGGGAGTATGCTGTTGCGCTTGTAACGCCAGAAACACGCATGCGTGCGCGTCTTTATGTTGAGCCTCATCACCTTCGCCTAGAGGTCTCTTCGGAAAAAACGCGCCGCGTACGGACGATTGCATTTATAACAAATTGAATTTTGATTAAGGAGAATATTAATGGCACTTTCAAAAGAAACGACGTCTTCTATTGTGACAAAATACGGTGTAAATGAAAAAGACACCGGCAATACGCGCGTGCAAGTTGCGCTGCTCACTGAGCGAATCAAGCAGCTTACCGAGCATGAAAAAAGATTTCCAAAAGACAAGCACTCAAAGCGTGCGCTGCTCAAAGTAGTTGGCGCGCGGCGGAAGCTGCTCAAGTATTACGCGCGCACAAATCTTGAGGGATACCGTGCGCTCATCAAAGAGCTTGGTCTTCGCAAATAACGCACAGCCTGCATGACGCATTCTCTGCGGTCGGCAGGCTTTTTGTTTTAGGGGAAAATCATTTTGTGCGGAACGACGGCGGCTTGCCGCATGCATGGCGGCTGTCCGCTTGTGCGTCATGGTGAGATGTTGTTTTATAGTTCAATACAATTTCATATCAAGCGATAGATTAGAAGGATAAGAATGGTACAAAGAGTAACAGCAAAAGTAGGAGACGCTGACCTTATTTTAGAGACAGGAAGAATTGGAAAGCAGGCGAACGGTTGCGTGTTTGCCCAGTGGGGCGGCACTGTCGTCATTGCGACAGTATGCGCTTCGAACAATGTTGTCGAAGGCATGGATTATGTTCCTGTCACAGTAGATTACAACGAAAAGTTTTATGCCGCAGGCAAAATTCCCGGCGGATTTGTAAAGCGTGAAGGGCGCCCCAAAGATAAAGAGATTCTCGTGTCGCGCCTCATTGACCGCCCTATGCGTCCGCTTTTTGAGATGTCATTCGGACGAGAGATTCAGATTGTGCCCACATGCGTTTCTGCTGACGGCATTCACACGCCAGATGTGCTCGCAGTGGTGGCGGCATCTGCTGCAGTAACGATTTCGGACATTCCGTTTCACGGACCGGTTGCAGCGTGCCGTGTTGCATATCTTGATGGCGAATACATTATCAATCCAACATTTGCGCAGATTGAAAAAGCGCAGCTTGAGATAGTCGTAGCGGGTACTGCAGAAGGCTTCACTATGGTGGAAGGCGGCGCGAACGAAGCGTCCGAAGATGTCATGCTCGGTGCGCTTGAAAAGGCGCAGCATTTTATCTCGGAGATGTGCAGTTTGCAAAACGAGTTGCAAAAGCAGTGCGGCAAGGAAAAACTGCCACTCGCGCCGCTTGACGTAACGCTTGCAAATGCCGAACAGATTGAAGCTGAAGCGACGCCGCTCATGAAAGACGCATGTTTCCGCGACGGCAAAATGGCGCGGAGCGCGGCAGTCAAAGACGTGAAAAAGCAGCTTGCAGAAAAATATGCTGAACAGCTTGAAGATGAAATGCAGCTCAAGCTGTTCAATGCGCTCATTGACGACATACAGTACAAGCTGCTGCGCGCGTCTATCCTCGACGACGGCGTGCGCATTGACGGCCGCAAGTGCGACGAAATCCGTCCGATTACGTGCGAGATAAATGTGCTGCCGCGCCCGCACGGCTCTGCGCTTTTTACACGTGGCGAAACGCAGTCGCTCGCAGTGACAACGCTCGGCACGCAGCTCGACGAGCAGGAATACGACGACATCGAGGGGAAGACGAGCGAGCACTTTATTCTGCACTACAACTTTCCGCCGTATTCTGTGGGCGAAGTGGGCAGGCTTTCAACAGGCCGCCGCGAAATCGGTCACGGAAATCTTGCGCGCCGCTCGCTTGCGCCTATGGTGCCGAGCAGGGAAGAGTTTCCGTATACGGTGCGTGTCGTTTCAGAGATTTACGAGTCGAATGGCTCATCGTCGCAAGCGTCAACATGCGGCGGCTGCCTTTCAATGCTTGCAGCAGGCGTGCCGCTTAAAAAGATGGTCGCCGGTGTTGCGATGGGCTTAATCACTGACGGACCAAAATACGAGAAGTATAAAATCCTTTCAGATATACTCGGTGAAGAAGACCATCTCGGCGACATGGATTTCAAAGTTGCGGGCACAAGAGACGGCATTACCGGTTTTCAGATGGACATAAAAATCGCCGGCGTTTCAATGGACATTATGAAAGAAGCGCTTGCGCAGGCAAAAGCGGGACGGCTGCACATTTTGTCCATTATGGAAAAATGCATAGACAAGCCGCAAGCGGTCAGCGAATACGCGCCGAAAATCCTTTCAATGAAAATCCCTGTCGATAAAATCGGTGCGCTCATCGGTCCCGGCGGTAAGATTATCAAAGCGCTGTGCTCAGAATACCACGTCACTATCAATGCGGATGAAGATGGCACGGTGACTATCTACGGTCAGACGGGAGCTTCCGCCGAAGCTGCTAAAAAAGCGGTGCGCGGCATTACAGACGACCCGGAGACTGGCACGATTTACAATGGCACTGTTAAGCGCATTATGGATTTTGGCGCGTTCATTGAAATCCTCCCGGGTAAAGAAGGGCTTTGCCATATCTCAAAGCTTTCGCACGGCCGCGTTGAAAAAGTCACCGACGTGCTCAAAGAAGGGCAGCAGATTCCTGTAAAGCTGCTTGAAGTAGACAAGATGGGGCGGCTCAATCTTTCGTACATTGACGCGCTCGATGAGCAGGCAAAAAAATAACGCGCTGGCGCCCGATTTTGCAATAAGGATTCAGTGCAATGCAGCAGCTTGTCATACAGTGCACGGCGCAGGAAGGTGCGCAGCTTCCCGTCTATAAAACAGATGGCGCTGCAGGTGCCGATGTCTGCGCGTTCCTTTCCGCTCCTGTCGTCCTTGAGCCAGGAAAACATGCGCTCATTTCCACAGGGCTTTCTTTTGCAATCCCTGCAGGATTTGAAGTGCAGGTGCGTGCGCGTTCGGGACTTGCCGCAAAAAGCGGCATCGCTATTTTGAATGCGCCCGGCACCATCGACAGCGACTACCGCGGCGAAATAAAAATCATTCTCATCAACTTGGGAGATGCGCCGTTTGTAATCAATAATGGCGACCGTATAGCGCAGCTTGTCGTTGCGCCCGTCATGCACGCGCAATTTGTCACGGCAGATTTTCTCGATGCAACGGCGCGCGGTGCGAACGGCTTTGGCTCTACCGGAGTAAACGCATGAGCCAGATGCCATTTGATGCAATCGAGGGCGTTGCATGAAAAATGTTGTTTTGAAAAATCGCGCGGTTGCTGCTGCATGCAAGCGCGTTTTCAGCATTGCCAACAGTGTGCGCTCCCGTCGTGAAAAGCTCAGCACGCATGTGCTCAACCAGTACATTGTTCGCGAGCTGCTTTTATATTTTGGCATACTGTTTTTGTTTTTTTTCACGATTTTTTTTGTCAATCAAATTTTGCTCGTAGCAGAGCGCATTTTGCGGCAGGGCGCTCCCGTGTGGGATGTCGTGCGCCTTATGACGTATAGTTTGCCGTTCATCATTGCGCAGTCGGCTCCGTTTGCAACGCTCGTGGGCTTCCTCATGTGTCTTGGTCGCTTTATGAGCGACAACGAGATAATTATTTTCCGCGCGTCGGGGTTCAGCTACATGCATATCCTGAAGCCAGTGTTGCTGCTCGGCGTTGTCATTTCAGGCGTTTCATTTTTTGTGAACGACTATCTTTTGCCGCTCGGCACAATCAAATACAATAATCTGTACCGCGAAATACTTTCGTCAAATCCTGCTGTTGAGCTTGAAGCGCATTCAATAAAGCGGCTGAACGATGCGACGCTTGTCATAGGCGATGTCGAAAAAAATTTAGTATCTGATTTAGTTTTGATTGATCAAGGCGACAGCAATCACATGCGCTTTATTGTTGCAGGAGCATCTGAATTGATAAGCGCGCGCAGAGAAGGCGTGCTCATGCAGATGAATATGACTGACGCGCTCGTACTGATACTCGATAAAAACAACAGCACAAATTACGATGTGCTTGAGTCGGAAAAAGTAACGCTCAATATTTTTGAATCATCGTTTTTCGGTGGCGGTACAGGCGTAAGCCCGCGCGAAATGACTGCATACGATTTAGGTAAAGCTGTTCGTCAAATGCGTCGCAATGCGAATACTGACGAATACACGCTCAACATCTATACGCTTGAATACAACAAAAAGTTTTCATTGCCGTTCGGTTCGTTCTTCTTTGCGCTGCTTGCACTTCCGCTCGCGCTCATGTTCGGCAGACAAAACGGTCAGACAATCGGAATGATAGTCGGCATTATCATCAGTTTTTTCTACTGGGCTATGATGATTTTAGGGCAATACGCTTCAAGCAGAAACGGCTTTAACGGTTTTTGGAGCATGTGGATTCCAAACTTTGTCATAGGCGGAGCGGGAATTCTGTTTTACTTTGGCTTAAAAAAACAATGATACTCGTAAAGTATTTATACAAACAATTTTTTCCCATATTGTTTGGCGCAATCATTCTTTCGGCTGTTGTGCTTAATCTTGTCGATTTGCTCATGAACTTATGGCGCTATATACAAAATCAAGTTCCTGCATCGGAAGTGTTCCGCATAATGCTGCTGTATACGCCGAAGACATTTTGGTATGCAATTCCGCTCGGCATACTGTTTGCCACATCGTATACGTTGAGCGCGCTTTACGCACACAATGAGCTGACGGCTGTTTTTGCTTCTGGTGTTTCGCTTTTTCGTTTTACGGTGCCGCTGCTTGTCCTTGCATTTTTTATGAGTTTTGGACTTTTTTTTCTCGATGACAAGCTTGCGGTCAACACATATGCGAGAAAGCAGGAATTACAAAATGAGCTGTTGAATCAGCAGCAAACGCTTGACAATAATAGCCTCGTCATTCTTGCAGAAGGCGGAAACATTATATATAAAGCGAGCGTGTATGACAATGCGCAGAAGCGACTCTACGATGTGTACTTGGTGTTCAGAAATGACGACAAAACGCTTGGAGCAGTGATTCATGCAGATACAGCGTTATGGGACGAAACTGCAGGGCATTGGCGGCTGCAAAATGCAACGCAGTATGCGCCGCGAGATGAAAAAATAGTGATGGGTGCCGTTTTGCATGATTTTATCAATCGTCTTACAGAGCCGCCTGAAACGTTCCGCAACAACGTGCTCTCTGTTGAAGAAGTAACTGCGGGAGAAGCAAAGGAATACATTGAGCATTTGAAGCGAACAGGCTTGCCGTATAACGAGGCGCTCTCGCTGTATTACAAGAAGTTTTCGTTTCCGTTCATTGTGTTCATTGTCGTGTTTTTGTCTATTGGGCTTTCTGGTCACGCGACGAAAAATGTCATGCTCATAAGTCTTGCGCTTTCGATTGGGGCGGCAGTCGCTTTTTATGTGACGCAGATGGTGACTATGCTGCTTGCAAAGTTCGGTTATATCTCCGCATTTTCAGGAGCGTGGTTTCCGGTATTTTTATTCGTGGTGATAAGCATTGTGCTTTTACGTTTTACGAGGACATGATGCGTTGCTGTAAAAATTTGTATAACGCTATGACATTGTTATAGTGTGTTGAGCAGTTATGCTGTATGTGCAAGTGCTGTTGCTGCTCGTTGCATGGTGCTGCACTGCATCGTTATAATATAAGGATATGAGCATATGAACATATTTTCAATTATTCATAAGAGTGCGGATGGCTCTGCTCGCACGGGAATGCTGCAACTGCCTCACGGTGCTGTGCGCACGCCAGTGTTCATGCCTGTAGGCACAAGCGCAACTGTCAAGGCTGTGTCAAAAGACGCGCTTGAAGAAATAGGCTTTGAAATAATCCTTGCAAACACGTATCACCTTTTTTTGCGTCCTGGCGCAGATTTAATACAGGAAGCGGGCGGTTTGCACGGATTTTCAACATGGCAAAAAAATTTTCTTACTGATTCGGGCGGCTTCCAGGTATTTTCGCTTGCAAAGCTCCGAAAAATCAGTGAGGAAGGCGTCGCGTTTCAAAGCCACATAGATGGCTCGCGTCACTTGTTCACGCCCGAAAACGTCGTCAAAACGCAAGCACAATTCAACAGTGACATACAGATGCAGCTTGACGTGTGCACAGGCTGGGGCGTGGAACGGGCGGAAGCGCAAAACGCGCTTGCAGTTACAACGGCGTGGGCGCGTCGTGCGCTTGATGCATGGAAGCAAGAACGGGCGCGTGGTTATGGCGGATTTCTTTTTCCGATAGTGCAGGGCAATTTTTTTGAGGATTTGCGAAAAGAAAGCGCACAGTTTGTCTCATCGCTTGAGACTGCGGGCATCGCAATAGGCGGGCTTTCAGTAGGCGAGCCGTCAGAGCAGTTCGCGCATTTTTTACAGTACACGATGCAGTTTTTACCGGAATCAAAGCCCAAGTACGTCATGGGAATCGGCACGCCCGAATACATTCTTGAAGCAGTTGCAAACGGCGTTGACATGTTCGATTGCGTGCTCCCTACGCGCAATGCGCGAAACGGCTCATACTTTACACATGACGGCATGCTTTCAATAAAGCAGGAGCGTTTTGCGCGCGACTTTTCACCGATTGACAGCGAGTGCGACTGCAACGTGTGCCGCACGTATTCGCGCGCATATTTGCGCCATCTTTTTAAGGAGCAGGAGATTTTAAGCGCGATGCTTTCGTCATATCATAATCTGTATTTTCTGCACAGCATGATTGCCAACGTGCGTAACGCAATCGAAGAAGACAGGTTTTTAAAATATAAACGTGATTTTCTTGCGCGATTTACTGCAGGAAATGTCCGATAATCAAAATGCAAGGGGCGTTCATTGTAAACGGCTGTGTTGGGCTATGGGCATGTGTTTTTTTTGCCGTGCGCGCTCGTTGCGCATTTCTGCCGTCTTGGAGGTGCTCGTATGAAATTCATTTTGTTGGCGCTCATGTTTTGTGTGTTGCCTGTGTTTTGTCAGGAAGCAGACGACAGCGCTCTTGTACAGGAGCACAGCGTGCAAAAGGCAGTAGCAGGATTTGCGGACGTGCCTCCTGCAAAGCGACCGCGTGCGCCAGACAGGGAAAAAAGCGAGGAAGCTGCGCTCAATGACGAGGGCAAAGATGCTGTACAGGAGTACCGCGACACGTTGCAGTACGGCGTGTCTCCTGAAATCATTGAGCTTATCAATAAATTTATTAAAAATGACGACCCGCGCTTTGTAGATGAAATATACGATGTGTTTCAAAAAACAAAAACGCCTTCTGTGCGTGAAAAAGTGTTTGAATATTTTGCGCACTTCAAAGACCCGTGTCTTGAAGATTACGCTGTGGACATATTGAACGACCCATACGACACAAAAGACAGCACTGTCTCGCTCGTGTTTAGATATGTTTCAGACGTGCGCTGCAAGCCTGCAATTCCCGCTGTCATACGGCTGCTTGAATTGGACGACACAAAATATTTTGAAGGTGCGCTTACGACGCTCGGCGAGATTGGCGGCGCGCCCGAAGCGTTGTACCTTGCAGATTTTATTGAACGCGATGATTTGACAACACCGCAGCGTCAGGCACTTGCACGAGTGCTCGGAAAACTTGGTGCAGTTGAAACGTGGGAAAAGCTTTCGTCCATTGCGCAGAATGAGGACGAGAATACGTTTATCAGAATGTATGCGGCAGAGGCAATCGGCAACATGAAAAAGCAGGAGTCGATTCCCATACTCGTAGAGTTGTACGAAGCGGGCGACCCGAATTTTCGCCAGTACGTCATCAAGGGATTGGCAAATTATCCGGAAAGCGCGGAAGCAAAAGAAGTGATTATGCAGGGAATCCGCGACGAGCATTACAAAGTGCGCCTTGAATCTATTGCGGCAGTGAAAAAGCTCAACATGACTGAAGCGTCTCCGTATCTGATTTACCGCGCCAAGAATGACAAAGAAAAAGTTGTTAAGAATGCGTGCTACGATGCGATTGCGGTGCTTGGCACAAAAAACGGCATTGACTATCTCATCTCAATTTTGGAAGATAAAAAAGCGGGCGACGCGACAAAAGCGGAGGCGGTAAAAGCGCTCATTGCAAACAATGCAGGCGAGGCGCAAATTCTTGCGCTTGCTCAGGAGACGCTCAAAGACGATTTGCACAAGCCGCTGCGCTATGCAATTGGCAAGGAGCTTGCAAAATATGGAAAGCCTTCGTACGAAGCTGTGTGCCGCAGTTTTCTCTCTTCAAAAGATGTTGCCACAGTGAGTCTTGGGCTTGACATATACAAAAAGGGCAGGTACGGCGGCGTGACGAGTACGGTGCAGTCGCTTGCCGCAGACAAAAAGGCAGGCGTAAATCAGACGCGCGCGCGGAAAATTCTCGGCATGGAAGACGACGAGGCGAACGGCACAAAGTAGAGCGCATGTCGCTCACTCGTACAGCGCGTGAAGCGTGCGGTATACGCTGTTCACCTTTTCTTTTTGCTCGTCGGTGAAGTCTGCGTTCGCGTCGTCTATAAGCGTTTCGAGCGACGAGAGGCTTTCGTTCAATGCCGTCATAAAGCCGCGCGACACTTTGAACCAGTACGTGCCGTTGCCGTCTGTAAAGAGACACACGAATCCGTACTCTTTGCTCTTTTGCTTTGCAACAGTGACGCGCAGCACAGTATCGAGCGCGGCGGCAAGCTGTGTAGAAGCGTTTTCGTCAGCAAGCGAAATGTTGAGTTTTTTTGCAACGGTGTTTTCGCTGACGGGAGCAAGCGGAATCATCTTTGCAAGCTTTATGATTACCTCAAGCTTTTCGCCGTCGAGCAGCGTGTGCCCATTTTGAAACATGATTTTTCCGCGTAACCCGCCTATTTGATTGACGAGGCTTTCTGCTTTGACTGCTTGCATAAAAAGCTCAAACGGAAGCAGTGCTGTTTTTTTGCCCTTGATTTTTTTGAGTTCGAACGTTTGCCCTCCGAACAAAATGTGCTCGCCGGTTACAGCTGCCCGCGCATGTTTTTTTGCCGCTCCTTGCTGTGATTCATACGCGCTGTCACCCCGTGCGTTATGTGTTTCGCTCCGCGTGCCGTGTTGTGATTTTTCGCTGCGTTTGCTGCTCGCCGCTCCCGCGCGATTTTCTGCGGTTCGGTCGTTTTTCCGTGCTTGCGCCGTATCTGCATCGCCGCGTTTGCTCCGCTTTTTTTCAAGCTTTTGCCGCAAGGTTTCGTCTATCGCGTCAAGCAGCGTCCGCGTGAGCGGCGAAACGCTCATGGCAAACATGCGCGACGTTCGCACGATTTCTCCTGCAACAATGTACAGCGGGTCGCTCCTAAACATGTTGCTTCCCGGATGAATGCATATGTGCTCTGTTGTAAGCGTGCGGTAGTTGTCTCTGCCGTCGCGTACGCACACAAACTGAATCATGCCGCTTGCAATGCAGCAAAGGTAGTCGCTCATTGAGCCGCCGCCAGTGACGGGAATCTGCATGTCGGTGACAATCTGTGTAAGCTGCACGTCTATGTTTTCAATTTCTGCCATGACGCGCTCATCCAAGTAGCGCGTTTTGCAAAATCGCTCTTTGTTCGACGCGCCTTGATACGCGCGGAACAGGTGCAAGTAGGAAACAAAGTCTCCGTGAACATCGCGGAACGAGTGGTGTGCACGCCGCGCTTCCATCTCTTCGCCAGGCGGGAGCACGAACGGCGAGTTTGCGGAAAGGAATGAAGCTGCGATGAGCGCTTCTTCGAGCACATCAGGATATTTCATAATCGCCTCGACGATTATTCTGCTGACACGCGGCTCAAGCGGAAATTCTGCCATAAGTTTTCCGATTGCAGAAAGCTCGTTGTCTTTTGTAATCGCTTTGAGCAGCAAAAGCGTGTCTACCGCTCCTGCGATTCCCTCGCGGCCGGGCGGAGAGATAAAATCAAAGTCATAAAAGTGCGTAATGCCAAGCTCCGCCATGCGCAGCACAACCTCGCTTAAGTCGGTGCGGTAGATTTCTTCAGTCGTGTACATTTGGCGCGTCTCAAAATCTTTGCGGCTGTACAAGCGGTAGCAGGTGCCCTCGCATGTTCTTCCCGCCCGCCCTTTGCGCTGGTTGCACGACGCTTTTGAAACTGCCGTTTCATTCAAGCTCGACGTATATGTGTGCGGGTTATAGAAATTGAGTTTGGCAAGCCCCGAATCGATTACTGTAGTGATGTCGCTTATTGTCACGGACGTTTCGGCGATGTTCGTAGAAATTATTATTTTTTTCTTTCCGAACGGCGCGTTTTCAAACACGCGCTCCTGCTCTTCTTTAGGAAGCCGTCCGTAGAGCGGCAGCGTGTGTATTTTTCGTGCAAATGGCGCGTGGTCAAGCCGATGCAGGCAATCCTTGATAATTTTTTCTCCTGGCAAAAAAATCAACATGCCGCCGTCAATTCTGTTGTCGAGCACGCGCTGCACTGTGTCTTCGATTTTTGTTAAGAGCGCGTCGCTTGCCGCATCAGAGGCAGTGCTTGTCGCAATGGGCGGCGGGTCGTACACGAGCGTTACAGGAAATGTAATTGTGTCTATGGTGACTATGGGGCAGTCATCAAAATACGAAGAAAAAGATTCTGCGTTCATTGTGGCGGACGAGATTATCACTTTGAAGTCGTTGCGTTCAGCTAAAATGCGCTTGAGAAGCCCGAGCACAAAGTCTATGTTCAGACTGCGCTCATGCGCTTCGTCTACCATGATGACCGAGTATTTTGACATCCACGGGTCGAGCTTCATCTCTTGCAGCAAAATGCCGTCAGTCATTATCTTGATTTTTGTCGTTGCGTCAGTTTTGTCTTCAAAGCGCATTTTGTATCCCACAAGACCGGGATATGTCGTGCCGAGCTGCTTTGAGATGAATTCGCTTACGGAAAGCGCTGCAATGCGGCGCGGCTGCGTTACCGCGATGATTCCTGAAGACGCGTAGCCTGCCTCGTACAGTATGACGGGAAGCTGCGTTGTTTTTCCGCTGCCGGTAGGGCTTTGCACAACGACAACTTGATTGCGTAAGAGCGTGTCGAGTATCCGCTGCTTTTGTTCATATACGGGAAGCGAATGATAATCTATTGACAT
The DNA here is from genome assembly GCA_017940005.1 of Treponema sp. Taxonomy (GTDB): domain Bacteria; phylum Spirochaetota; class Spirochaetia; order Treponematales; family Treponemataceae; genus Treponema_D. The sequence goes on along the minus strand of JAGAZO010000020.1, from coordinate 219,663 downwards.
GCGTTCACTATACCTCATTTTAGCGATTCCTGCCAACTGCTGCTTTAGTACGTTTTATCTGTGCTGTGCTGCTGACAGCAAAAAGTAAAGCTAAAGAATGGAAATCTCTGCTCACAAAAGCAGCGCGATGTGAGAAAAAATCTCATATAGGGCGGTTTTTATTGATTTTATATAACAAAATGTTATATTTGTATAAAAATTATATTGTAAGGTGATGTCATGAAACAGAGTAATTATTTTTTGCTTGCAGCAGCATGCGCAGCACTCATATGTGCAGGATGCAAGCAGGCGACGAGCAGCAATTCTGGAAGCAGTAGCTCTGGAATCGATAATTCAGATGGCGGCAGTACGCCAACAGTCACATACAGCGTTACATTCAATACTAACGGCGGCAGTAGTATTTCTGTACAGACAGTAGAAACTGGAAAAAAGGCAATGGAGCCTGTTGCGCCAACAAAAAGCGGATATCTATTTGACGGCTGGTACAGCGATGAGAACTGTACGACAGCGTTTAATTTTGCCGCGGCAATCACAAAGAACACAACGCTCTATGCAAAGTGGAAAGTACGGCATGTTGCGGGCGACATACTGCTTGACGACGGCACATGGGTGCTGAAAGATGATGTGGTAACGTTAGATGCGGCAACGCTTGGTACAAGAAAAGCTGTTGGCGTGCTTGCGTTTGAAAAGGGCGGTAAAGCATATTGCGTGGGGCTTGACATTGGACTGTTTCTCGTATGGGCAAAAGATGAAACGCTCGCCTGTACGCAAAATATCATTGCAATACAAGAAAGCGACATAGATGGCAGCGATAACTGGAATGAAATTGTAAAAATTTATAAAGAAAATGGGAAAACGGAAAGCGATGCACTTGCTGATTGTGACGCGTTCAAATGGGCAAAAGAATATGGCGACGGTTGGTATATACCGAGCATATACGAGCTTAAACAGGTGTACAACAACAAAGAGGCAATCAGCTATTCGCTTGCAATGCTTTTTAACATTGTTGGCAGTGGTTGCAAAATACGGGAGCTTGAGAAAGCGTGGTATTGGACAGGAAATCAGTTTTCTTCCGCTGATAAACAGGCAATGCTTGTCACTTTTGTCAATGGAGATGCGCATGAACATAACAAAAGCGACGATATATATGTGCTAGTTGTGCGTGGTTTTGACTATTAGTGAAACTAATAGTCAAAACCACGCGGTGTGCAAGGGATGCGGAAGGCGCGGAGCGGCCACCGCAGATTGCGGGCGTGCCTGCAATCGAGGAGGCTGGAGGCGAAAGCCGCAACCTGCAGCAGCCCGACCGTGCGGGCATACGAAAAAAAGCCCGCACGGATGCACCCTAAAAAATATGCGGCAAACTATGCCGCGCTTCAATTATCGCCATGTTTTTATGACTGGCGTTTGCTCCATGATTTTTTTGCGCGCGGCAATGTAGCGCGCCCAGTTGTGCCGCTCCACGCTTTTCAAGTAGTCGATAAAATCGTCGTTGAGAAATTTAATGACGAATGTCCACGCTGTCGTGATGTATGTTGTTATGTAGTGCGCTTCTGTCTCTTCAAGGATGGGCGCGCCGTCCTTGTCTTTTTTGAAGTAGGTGACTTTGTACAAAAGTCCGTCGCCTGTGTATTCGCGCGCGTTGTGCGGAGCGGAAAATTGCGGCTCGTATCGCTGCGCGCTTATTGTGTTGCCGTTTGCGTACAGTATCAATTTTGAAAAACGGCCTTCTTCTTTTTTGCCGACAAATTCGCGCTCAAGCACTACGTGCGGGTGGTTTGCCCAGATGACGTCTACGCCGCAGTCGAGCAGCTCGTAGTAGTATGTTCGCAGTTCTTTCGGCACAGTGCGTATGTATTCGGGCATGTACGCATGAAGCGACAGAATGAAAATGTCGCACTCGTTTTCTGCTCTGATTTTCTTGACGCGCTCTTTGAAAGCGTTCCGCGCGCTCGGCGTTGCTTCGACATAATTCATGTATTCCGATGCGATTTTTCTGTTGAGGATTTCTGTTGTCGCGCAAAAGAGAATTGTCCAGCCGTTTTTCCGCATGATTTTATAGCCTATCTCTTCGTCTGCCGATTTTTTCAGTCCCGCAAAAAAGACTTCGCGCTCTGTGCCGCGCCGCTTTTCCGCAGCTTCTTCCGCCCATGCAATCGTGTGCTGCATGCCTGAAAGCTCTTTGTCGTTCGAGTGGTTGTTCACGAGCGAAAACACGTTGAAGCCTGCGTCTATGGCTGCTTCGGGATAGTCGCGGCGCATGTTGAAAAAGGGAAACGTGGAGTAGGGCAGCGTGTCGTCTACCGGCGCTTCTATGTTTGCAAAAGAAAAATCGCACGATGAGACGAGCGGCGCAACATCGCTCCAGATTGATGAGTAGTCGCTCATGTTGTAATTGGGCTTGTGCGCCATGATGTCGCCTGCAAACAGCAGCGTAAGCCGCTCTTGGAACGGCTCGCGCTGTTTCTGTTTTGCGGGCGCGGCGTTGTCGCGCACCGGCGCAGTCCTGCATGTTGCGAGCAGCGTTATGCAAAGCACAAGGAGGATGAGCCGTTGTTTCATATGTTACTGCGCGCTTCCTGCCTGCACAAGCGTAATTGCCGACGTGACGACAATGTCGTCGACAGAGCAGCCGCGCGACAAGTCGCTTATCGGTTTTTTGAAGCCTTGCAGCACTGGTCCGTATGCGTCAGCGTGGGCAAGCCGTTGCACGAGCTTGTAGCCTATGTTGCCTGCGCTCAAGTTCGGGAAGACAATCGTGTTCACTTTTCCGCGAATGGGAGAGCCGGGCGCTTTTGTGTCTGTGACTGACGGCACGAGCGCGGCATCTGACTGAAGCTCGCCGTCGAGCAAGAGCGCGGGCGCTTTTTCATGCGCCTTTTGAACAGCTTCCTGCACGAGCAGCACGGGCGGCAGTTTTCCGCCAGAGCCCTTTGTGGAGAACGAGAGCATTGCGACAACAGGCTCGCAGCCGAGCAGCGCCTTGCACGATTTTCCTGCCGCTACCGCGATGTCTGAAAGCTGCTCGGCATCTGGTTCCGGAACTACCGCGCAGTCGGAGAAAATCATGAGCCCTTTGTGGCCCCAAGAAGAATCGTGCATGTCCATGACAAAGCACGAAGATGCCGTGCTGCTTTCTGTTCCAATTATTTTTAAGCCTGCACGGAGCAAGTCTGCTGTGGCAGCTCGAGCGCCGCTTACCATTGCGTCTGCTTTTCCTGTATGCACCATCATTGCGCCGAAGCTCAAATAATCTTTTACAAGGTACGCTTTGCCTGCCGCGACATCGGGAATTTCCGGAAGAGTTGTCTTTTTGTCGATTTTGCCTTGCCGCATTTCAAAATAGATGCGCCCGAATTCATCGAGCCATTCCGATGTTGCGGGGTCTATGATGTCAACGCCTGCAAGCGACACGCCGAGCGATTTTGCAAGCGCCTCGATTTTTGCGCGCTCGCCAAGCAGCGTAACTTTTTTTGCGATTTTCTTTGAAACGATTTTTGCTGCCGCTTTGATTGTGCGCTCCTCATCGCCTTCAGGAAGCACGAGCGTCTTTTGATATGCTTGCGCTTTTTTGAGCATCTCGGCGGTAAAATCTATGCCGCTCTTTTTTGCTGTTGTCGCTGCGGCAGATTTTTTTGAAGTCTGTTTTGATTTTGTTGCGGTCGTTGCAGTTGTCTTTTTAGCCGCAGTTTTTTTTGCGCCCGCATTGGCAACTGTTCTTTTTGCCGCCGCTTTTGTTTTTGTTGAATTTTTTGCGGCAGCCTTTTTGGCTGTTGCCTTTGTTGATTTTGCCGTGGCTTTAGCCGTCGTTTTTTTTGCGCTCGCTTTGGGAGCTGTTTTGTTTGCAGCCGTTTTTTTTGCCGTTGTCTTTTTCGATGTAGCCATAGTATCTCCTTCTCATATGATAGCTTTGTAATAACTTTTTTATGATAAACCGTATGGCGCAAAATAGCAAGAAGTTTTTTTACTGGTGTTATCTTGACCTCACATCTTTTTCACGGTAAAGTGTATATATGTTTGATGTAAAGGATACCGATATCTTCGACCTTGAGGAAGAAGCTTTTGATACTGTAGTGGAAACAGATATTTTGTTTACCGGCAGCATCAGGTTTGCAAAGCCATTCATGATTCGTGGCAAAGTAAAAGGTAGCATTGATGCCACGAGCGACCTTGTCATAGATAGCGGTGCTGTTGTGGACGCAGATATAAAGGCAAACAGAGTGCTTGTTAGAGGAAGTGTAAAAGGAAATATCACTGCAAAAAAAATAGTATTTGTAACTGCTTCAGGCTCGCTTGATGGCGACATCATATCTGAACAAGTTGTCCTTGAGCCGGGTAGCACATTTACCGGCAGATGCACTATGGTAAAATAATATGAAAGTATTTCGTCAATTGTTGTTTTGGGGCGTTCTTTTTGTAGGCATTGCTTTTGCGCAGGAGCAGGAAACTGTTGTTCCTGAAAATCCCGCTACGGCGACTGGGCAGATTCAGGCTGAACCTGTCACTGATATTGTGCCGCCCTCTTCGCCACAGGCGACCCAGTCAGCTGCCGTGCTGCAAGAATCTGAACGGCAGGAAGCGCCGCATCCGCAGCTCCCTGTTCAGGAAACACCGCGTCAGTCTCCTGTCACGCGCACGCAAACTGCGCCGCAACGCCGTCAGCAGCAAGATGCGCTCGTCTTGTATCAAAATGGGAACTATCCCGAAGCTATTTCAGTCTGCGAATCAGAGCTTAGACAGGATCCTACTCGCGTTGAGTCATATGTTGTTTTGTGCTGGTCGCTTGTGCGAAATCGCCAGTATGCGGAAGCGGAGCAGCGCGCTGCCGACGGCTTGAAAGTGAGTCCGTACGATTTGCGCCTCATAGAGATTTTTGGCGAGGCAAAGTACTATCTTGGAAAAAACAACGGCGCGCTTGAGCAGTTTCAGCGCTATGTTGCAAGTGTGCCTGAAAGCGGTTCGCGCGTTGGTGCTGCGTATTACTTTATGGGAGAAATCTACATACGCCAAGCGCGCTATCAGCATGCAGACATTTCTCTTTCTGCCGCCGTAAAAAAAGAACCGCTGCTCGACGCATGGTGGACAAGGCTTGGATATGCGCGTGAAATGGCGGGCAATTATTATGAATCGCTTGCCGCATACGACGAGGCGTTGCTGCTCAATGCTGCTTCTGCCGATGCGCGCAATGGCAAAAATCGCATCACGTCACGGCTGCAGTAAACACGTGCCGTCTCCGCAAATTCTTTTTGAAACATTAGGATGCCGCCTCAATCAAATTGAAAGCGAAGCTGCAGCTCGTTTTTTTTCTGATGCGGGTTTTGCTGTGACGATGGACGTGCCGAACGCCGCAAGCGAGAAGCTTGATTCAGTGCTGCTCTGCGTTGTGAACACATGTGCAGTGACGCAAAAAGCGGAGCAAAAAGCGCGCAGAGTGATTCGCTTGCTGCTCGAAAAATGTCCGAATGCTTCTGTGGCAGTTACCGGCTGCTATGCAGAGCTTGCGCAAAGTGAATTGGAGCTGCTCGATTGGCGCGTCGCCGCGCTTCCGGGATTGTGCAAGTCGCGCCTTGCTGATGTTCCTGCGCTGCTTGCAGCAAGGATGCAGTCTGAACCGCGCACGCGTTTCGATGCTCTTGCGTTTTCCGAACTGTTGCGCTCATCGCTGTTTGCTGCTCCGACATCGCATGCCGATGGCGGTAAATATTATTTTTCTGAAGATGCATTCCGTCTTTCCACAGATACATTTTTGGCGCATTCGCGCGCTTCGCTCAAAATACAGGACGGCTGCAACTGCGCATGCTCATATTGCGCAATTCGCCTTGCGCGCGGAAAATCTGTTTCGCTTCCTGTGCGCGATGTTGTTGCGCGTGTGCAGGAGCTTATAGCGGCGGGACAAAAGGAAGTGGTGCTCACTGCGGTGAATCTTGCGCAGTACCGCGGCGAATATGACGGCGCATATTGCACGTTTGCAGATTTGCTTGAAAAATTGTTAAGAGAGACGAGCGGCATCGCATTCCGCATATCGAGCTTGTATCCTGAAATTATTGACGAGCGATTTTGCGCCATTGTCAAAGACGAACGCGTGCGTCCTCATTTTCATCTGTCTGTGCAGAGCGGAAGCGATGCGGTGCTCCAAGCGATGAAGCGCAATTACTGTGCAGAAGATGTTGCGCGTTCTGTAGCATTGCTGCGTTCGGCAAAAGAAAGCGCGTTTTTTGCATGCGACATCATTGCAGGATTTCCAGAAGAAAGCGACGACGATTTTGACAAGACGCTTGCGCTCTGCCGCGCGTGCAATTTTTCATATGTCCATGCATTTCCGTTTTCTGCGCGTCCAGGAACAGAAGCGTTTGCGATGAAGCAAAAAATACCTGAGCGAATAAAAAAAGCGCGCGTCAAAACGCTTGCATCGTTTGCACATGCGCAAAAGATTGCGTACATTGATTCGTGGGGCGGAAAAACAGTTCGCGCAATTGCAGAAAACGCAAAGCCTGGTGAAAAAGAATTTCGTGCGATGACAGAAAACTTTTTGCACTGCGCTGTTGCAAGCAGCACGCAAGAGCTTCCAAAAGCGGGGAGTGAAGTGCGTGTGCGCATTGTGCGGCCACTTGTTGCAGCTATAGAGCGCGGCGAAGAGCTTGAAGCGGCGGCAGAACTTGTATGAGCGCTCGTGCGAGCCGTTTCTGCGATGGCATGTTGTTGCGTCAAGCAGTTGCCGATTGTCCGGGCATTTTCGTTGCGGCAACAGTTATGTGAGAAACTGTTGTTTTAGCTCTTCACATAAGTTTGTTTTTATGCTATACTTAATTCACTTTACGGGATATAGCGCAGCTGGTAGCGCGCTTGCTTTGGGAGCAAGATGTCGGGCGTTCGAGTCGCCCTATCCCGAAAATTGCTGTTGTAAAATCATCTATGCTACGTCGTGTTTTTACGGCATAAAGCTGTCGAAGATATACGCGCGGTATATCTCTTTTGCCGTTTCAAGCTGCTCGCGATTTTTTATTGTCCACGCGACTGGCAGCGCGCCAAGCAGGCGGCACATGCGGAAAGAAAACGCATTGCGAAATTCATAATTGTACGCGATAAAGTCGGGGCGCGTTAAAAAATTTATCAATAAATTTTGCAATGTGAACAACAGCACCCTGTTCATCTTGACTCCTGTCTTCAAGTAGTTTTCTGCAAGCTGTCCGCGTACAATGCGCGGATTATGCTTTTTATACCAGCGCAGCACCCACGAATTAAACGATTCAATGCAATAGCTGCCGCCATATGTTTCGAGGATGCTGTTTACTGTGTTGCACAGCGGCTCGGCTTTTTCTCCTGCTTCAAGCTTGTATTCTATGATGAGCGGCACGCTGCCTGCGACAAGCTCTAAAAAATCACTCAAGCGCGGAATTGTCTCGTTGCTCTTGAACAGGCGAAACGCTTGCAGCTCTTCATACGTGTAGTCGCACACATTTCCATCTATGCCGCACGAGCGGAGCAGCGTTGCATCGTGATGCAGCACAGGCACGCCGTCTTTTGAAAGCCGCACGTCAGTCTCTATGCCGTAGCCCGCTTCAAGCGCACGTTTAAACGCTGCCAGAGAGTTTTCTGGGTGCTGCGCTTCGTTGTCAAAAAGCCCGCGATGCGCATAGAGGATATGTTCAAATGCGCGCGTGTCAGGCTTTCCAAACATGCGCGGCGCAATCGCGAAGAGGTAAAGCGCAATGATGATTAATAAAATAATGACAACTGCCGCCATACGTTTAATCGTCTCCTGCGTCTCCCAACGCTTCAAGCGCAGTTTTTGCTTCGGGCTTGTTGTCGCCGTGCTTGACAAAAGTCATGGTGATGAACGCGAGGCACGAAAATGCTGTGGCATACGGAAAGAGCGTCACATATGAAACGTGTTCGAGCAAAAATCCAGAGAGAATGGGCGTAACAATTTGCGCAGACATTGAGAATGTATAGTACAGCCCGGTGAATTTTCCAATGTTGCTCGCTGCACTCATCTCCACAACCATTGGATAGGAGTTGACATTGATTGCAGCCCACGCGAATCCGACGCATGCGAGCAGCACAAAAATCACGGGGTTGTTTGTTCTGAGAAATGTTGCCGCAAAGTAACTCGCGCCTAAAAGCGCAATGCCCATGAGGATAGTTTTTTTGCGTCCTATTTTGCTTGAAATCTGTCCTATGGGAATGTAGCTTATGATTGACACGACTACTGCGACCATCAAATATGATGCGAACTCTCCGCCCTCTGCGCCCCATACATGCATCGTGTAGCGAGAGAAAGCTGTTGTAACAGCGTTGTATGCGGTGAACCAGAAGAAAATCGAGAGCAACAAAAAAATCATGCTGCGTTTTACAGGCGCGCTCATTTTTGGAGAAGAATTCGTTTCATGCCGCTGCACTGCCGCTTCATTTTTTTGCAGGGCAGTATTCTGCATGCTGTCAGTTTCCTGCGCTACTTCAGCCTTGATATTGTTTTCGTTAATGGTGAAAAACAGGATTGCAACAGTGATTGCCATAAAAAGCGCCACTGCAAAAAATACGGGAAAGTAGTTCGCATCGTTTCCTTTTGCAAGCAGCACGCGAATCATGATGAGCGTGTAAATCGCGCCGAATGAACCCATCAAATTGATAATTGCGTTTGCTTTGCTTCGCAACGGAGCGCTTGTCAAATCGGGCATGAGCGCGACAGCAGGCGAGCGATACAGCCCCATTGCTACGAGCAGCAAAAGCAGAATGGTGATAAAGGCAACGATATTGTGCACATGCACTGCTCCCATGAGTGCCAGCATAAGGACTATGGCAACTCCTGTGCCGACAAGTATGAACGGCATGCGTTTTCCAATTTTAGTGCTGACGTTATCTGAAAGCGCGCCGAACAGCGGCAGCAGCACGAGCGCCAGAATATTATCGAACGCCATGATAATTCCAGTGACTGTCTCTTTTATGCCGAAATTGTTTTGCAGGATGAGCGGGATAATGTTGTCGTACATTTGCCAAAACGCGGAAATTGACAAGAATGCAAGACCGATGAGCATGGTGCGGCGGTAATTCAGTTTCATGCTATCCTCCAAATGCAAATCTGTTTTGATTACACAATAAGTATATCACATAATTGTATGCCGCGCCATATTTTAATTAATTATCAATCTTGCTGTAAAAAGATAAGTGACAATTCGCACAAATCAAAAAAAATCAGAAAAAAACTCATGAATTGAAATTTTTTTGACAATCTTATTGAGACGGATATTGCGTCAGAGGAATGCGAGGAAAGTGCCAAAATGCAGGCACTTCACTGCACGTTTTATGACGGAGCGTCAATGCTGAATTTTGTTTTGTGAGGAGGCAAAATGCAAAACTATTCTATAAAGCATCGTACAGTATGCGCGATTATAGCGCTTGTAATGGGTACGAACCTGCTCCCTGCAACTCCGCTTGCATATGAGCGCAGCACAGGACATGCTCGGCTCGAACAGTATCTTGACCGTGCGCAGCGAGTGCGAAACGCTGAGTCATGGCACAGTATCTGCGAGACAGGATTGCTTGCGGCAATGAGCGCATGGGAAAGCGTAAATGTCAGGGATGCTGAAAATGCGTCTGAATGGGAAAAAGCGCGTAGTGAGGCAGAAGTGTTCTATCGAATGGAAGCAGAACGCGCGTTTGCAGGATGGAGTGTTGCGCGCATGTATGAATCGGTTGGTTTAGAGTACGGAAGTGCTCTTGCAGCTGCGCTGCGCACGGCGGCAGAGAGCTGGAACTATGCTCTGCAAGACGGAGAAGCGACGCGCGCAGTGCATGCAGATGAAGCTGAAAACGCAAAGGCGCAGTGGCATGTTGAAGTGGAGCGCATCATTGATGAATACTACAGTCGCTGGGAGGTCGAACACAGCGGAAAGGGAATGGAGCTCATGGAACGGCTTTCGTCTTTACATCTGTCAGACGATGAAAAAAAGCTCATAATAAGCCGTTACAGCAATGCTTATGCGTCATATGTAAAGAATGAGTATGCGCTCATTGCTCAAGCTGAAACAAATATGCTCATGAATGAATTGCTGTACGACCAGCATTCTATCAGGAAAGTATCGGACAGTGAGGCGGCTCAGATGATAGCGCGCGGTCTTGCGCGCGATGCAGAAAGGCAGACGGACAGCGACATAGATTCACTCGTGCGCTTGCTTGATACAGAGCTTGTCGTATCAGATGCAGACGGCATATCACTTGATGAGAAGGACTGGTTTAGTCGTTTTGAGAAAACACTTGCATCAAGCATGGCAAAATGGGATGAAGCAGAGCGCAATTTTTTAATATCGCGCAGTGAATGGGAAAAGAATGCCGAGCGCGTATATCTCAATGATGAAGAAGTATGGGCAGCAGCGTATAAAGAATTGTCTGATAGACGAAAAGCGTGGAATGAGAAAATTACTGAAAAAATATATGAGATGCGAAAAACACTCATGGAAAAAGAATCTGTGCTTGCTCAAGAAATTGAGGCAGAGCTTGTCAGCTATGTTTCTGTTTTGCAGTCACAAAAGACAGACCATGAAAAGACTATTGAAGTGCAACAGCATATTTACAATACATATCGCGACATGATGAAGATGTGCGCTGATGGTATTGATGCGTGGTATGAGCATTGGAGCGAAAAATATAATGGGCTGTATTCATATTGGAAAACAGAAGATGTGTCCACTGCATTACGGGAAGAATATGCTGCCGTTATAAAAGCGTTTTTAGCTGACGGGAAAATTTCAAACGAGTATTTAAAAAATAAGCAAGATGCGCAGAAAGTCAAAAACAATCTTGCAATTTGGAAAAAAGCATATAAAGCAATGCTCATGAATGAACTCAGTAAGCGCATAGCAGTGCAAGAAAATGCGATAACGCTCAAAGAAGTGACTGTTGCTGCGCTGAAAGAACTTGTAGACGGCCTTCAGAAACGCATGAGTTTTTCAAGCAGCTCGTATCAGGACTCGTCAGATAGCGGCACAACGGAGAGCTCCTTTGCCATTCAGCGACAGATAGATGATGCGGATAGACAGATAAAAACGCTGGAAAAAGAACTTGTGCATGACGCTGCTTTAAAAACAAAATTGTATAGCTGGCAGGGCTGCTTACGTGAAACGACATATGAACAGCTTGCCGCTGTGCTGCTCGAAAATGATTTATTAAAAAATCTCTTTGTTGAAATACAACCTCATAACGCGATGGCGGGAGAGGAGCTTGCCGCACTCTGGGATTCAAACGATATCATATACGGCACAGATGAGAATCTTGCTGTATGGCTTGACAGTCTTTTCCTTGGATATGACGAAGTAGCTGCAAATGGTAGCAAAACGCATGTAGCTGGTTATTACGATCAAGCTGTTGCCGCGATGACAAAGCTGTATCAGCTCACTGGAAGCACGCTTTCAAGAACATATGCAGCGGAAAGTGACATGTCATCAGAAAGCAATGCAATATCGTATATGGACGAGCTTGAAAATGAAGTCGTCAAAGCACAGGCAGTAAAAACGTATTGGGATGCAGAGCTCGCAGTTGCTCAGGCTGTGGTCGATTATGTGAATAACGAAACTTCTTCTGTTGATTGGCAGGAAACGAGCAGAGAAAAACTCAATGTTGCAATGAAAAATTATGAAGCAAAAAAAGCTGCATATGATTCAGCTGTAGAATCGCTTGAAATGCAACAGCAGAAAGTTGGTGCGTTGTTGCAAGAAGCGGAGGCTGCGGCTGATAACGTTCAAAAAGCGCTTGCGGCGCTCAAAGAAGCTCAAGACACATATCGCACAGCGCAGAACGCGTACAACAGTTTGAGCAGCATGGCGAATGTTGAGCAGATTAAAGCTGTATTAGCTGCGATTAACAACAGTGAAAGCGGTGAAGACAAAAAACAGCACTTTGATGAATATTATCGGGCAGTGCAGGCGTATGCAAATGCATCACTCAAAAGGCAGAAGGTGATGTTGCTTTCGCAGCTTGAATACGCAGAAACGCAAAATAAGATTTTTAGCTATGAAGAACTTGATGCGAAAGCAGTGATAGATGATGATGTTGTATTCAATGAATTAAAAGCATGCTTGTATACCGAATGCATGAGCGAATTAGCTGAAATAGAAGATATGCGTCTGCTTGTGCGTACTGGTAAATATGCGGATGGCACTGCTGTTTCTGAATTGGATATAAGCAATGCACAAGACGTGATAGATGCCTCTGTCATGAAAATTAATGTGCGTATACGGAAAGCCCAAAAAGAGCATGAGCTTGCACGACAGTATATACAGGACAAGATTACAACAGTCAATGCTGCTGTGGATGCTGAACAGAAATTTGCAATATATATTGCATCATATAGCGAGATTATTAACGGCAAACTTGCATCGCTTAAACATGCAGGTAAAACTGAAAGCGCGCTGTATGAGAGCTGTGTTTCGATAAAAGAAACGCTCGATGCTATTGCTCGCCTTGCTGCAAAAAAGCAGCTTGCGTATGTCCGTGACAACAGACATGATGACAGGATGCACATGCTGCTCAATTATGGTGGGCTTACGACAGGTATCAGCGCGCTTATCGAGTCGACGTATGAAGCAAATTTATTTGCAGCATATGGTGATGAACTGCTGCTTGCATCGGTAGCAGAACAATATGGTTCATGCAAAGCTGCGTTGCTCAATAAAAAGAATGATGAGGCAAAAGACAAGATTGTCGATTTGCTGAATAGCTTTGCAGCGCCCAATGAAAAAAATGATGAAGCACTCGTTGCGCATGTTGTTTCGCTGTATGCGGCAGCAGACGGGCTCGGTGTTGTCGGAAGACAGGCGCTTGAGCTGTATGTTGCGCAGCTTGTGCGCGATTATGCGCAAAGCGCAGTGGCAAATAAATCGGCGACATCTGAAGCTGCACTGCAAAAGATTGCAGAGGAATATGCAGCGGATAGGACAGCTCATGAGGGTGCAGTGATGACGCATGAGCAGAATATAGCGCTTTACAATTCATGGCAAGAAAAATTACAAAATGTTGAAACAATAGTTGAAATTATTGCAGATGAGAGATTTGCAATGTTTTCTGCTGCATCTGGAATAAAACGGACAGTGTATGACAGTGTCATTGCATATGCAGCAGATTTGCTTTTGACAAAAGTGTCTGATTTCAGCGGCAAAGAAGCGGTGCTTGCATGCCTTTCAAAAACTGAAGAGAGTGCAGTACTCAAAACACTTGGCAAAAACGCTGTGGCACGCGAGAAAATTGCAGAAACGATATTCCGCTTATACAACGAAAGGGGCGCTGAACTTTTTGACGGAGAAAAACAGGCTCAGTCATGGTATGCAGGCATATCAGAACAAAAGCCTGAAGTGATACAGCGGGCAGACAACGCGCAACGTGCAATAGAGCTATTTGTCAATAAAAAAGAGATGGAAGCACGTGTCGCAATATTAGCGCCATTTTGTTTTGCGCGCGAAAACTTCTCGCATGATGCGTGCAAAATGTATATTGCATCTCTGCTTGGAGAAGAGCGCATGGCAAAGCTTGCCGAAATTATTGCTGCGTACGGCAAGACGGAGCATGATTTTTATGAAGCAGTATGGCAGCAATTCAGAATAACTGACGAACTTTCAGAATATGACAAAGCTCATAACATAAGTGCAGAATTTATACTGTGTACGCTCAATGAGCAATATGCGCTTATGGTTTGTAAAAGCGCTGACAGTAATGGCAGCAGGCAAGAGGAAGAGATAGTTTTTTTTACTGACAGCGATTTGAAAAAAATGCACGCAGATATTGCCGCGACACAGATGCGCATGCTTGCAGAAATCAATGAGCAGTATGAGGCAGATAAAAAGCGTTATGGAATAACTGAAGCTATTGCACGTGCTGTAGAAAGTGAATCAGATGATGTACTTGCCGCAAGCTGGTACAGCACGTATCTTGCGGGGCGCGATGTGCTGTATGCATACCTGTGCGCGGAACGAAACATGCAAGACATTAAAGCTGCGAACAGCTACCTTGTGTCAAAAGATGAAGCGCAATTTGACGATCTTGCACGGTATGTTGAAATACATGAGAAAGTTGCAGAATATAACGCCTATCTTGATGGTGATGTAGATACGTGGATTGCAAAACAGGACTTGGCAATCGCTGAAGAATTGCGCGCTGTCATGCTGTACGGAATTGCTGTGCCGCTCCGTTATGATGCTGCTGCAAGACAAGCTTCGTTGATTGCCAGCGCGAACGGTGTATCAACAAGTGCAGAGCTCATTCGTATATTGCAAGATGATTTTTTCGCAATGAAAGAGGCGTTTGCAAAATTATATGAAGTAGAAGAAAACGCACGCATCAGCGAAAGCATACGTCAGCTTTATGCAAAAGAAGCTCATTCTGTCGCGCAGTCAAAAGCTGCGCTTGCAGGATATAGCGAATGGCAGGTTGTACACAATTCTCCTATTCAAGAGCGGATAAGCGAAAATAAAAAAGAAGCTACTGATGAGCTTTTATCCATCGATTTTGCAGTATCAGACGAGGCGACATGGCATGATATGTGTGCATCGTATTTCTTTTCAAAAACGGAATATGAATATGAAGATGAATCTATTAAAATTTCCACAGATGAGATGGAAGAAATTAGTGCAAGGGATTTTCTTATAGCGCAGATGATAGATGCAGCGTACGAGGAAATGATGCAGAAGAATTGCGCAATCACAGCAGCGCATACTATGCGCCATGCATATCTTGCAACTCTTGGCAAGCTCGTTGCTGTGCTCAAAAATTTTTATGAAAGCACAGAGACGCAACGTGAGAATGTGAATGCCGCATATAAGGCAATGACAGCTACAGAAGCTGAATATAAAAATGCGTTTGCGGAACAGCAGACGGCATTGACTGCATATTCTATCGCATGCAGGCAGTATAATGCTATGCTTGACATTACCAATGGAAAATATGACGAGCTTGAATGTGCTCGACTTGAGCATCGCGTACAGGAAGAAGTGCAACGATGGGCAGAAAATGAATATCTGCACACTGATTCAACTGAACGTGAAGCGGGCTATGAATCTCCAGTAGAAAAATTTGAGCGTGTGAAAAAGGCTCATGCCGCCGCTGCTGCGTCTTTTGAGTTGATAAGCGGCATGCAAACAAACAGACGCGTCGCGACAGAACGGGCATTCGCAGACGAGTCGTACAACAAACTGTTTGACGAGTATAGCGTTGCGTATGAAGCATACTACACTGCGGTGGTAGCACAATATGAGCTCAATGCTGCAATAGAACAGCAAAAGCAAGCGCTTGCTTTTGCCGAAGCAAAAGTAGAACAAGCCCGTTCAGCATTGATTCAGCAGGGAGCACTTGGTGGCGCGGAGCCAGATATTCAATTATATGATAAAGCGGCATCATATTTTGCACGCATTGAAGAATCAGGAGGAACATATGCATTCCGCTTGAATTACACAGCATGCGACAACATACTTGTGCAGCAGCATGAAAGTATGAATGATGCAAAAGACAGTTATTTTGCAGCTCAAGAAAAACTATATCGCATGAGCGACGAAACAATGCTCTCTATGCAAAAAGCTCGATACGATGCGTTTGAGTGGTATACAGGATTGGAAAAACGCCCTGAATATCTTGAAAAAGTTGTGCTTGCTGCGATGTATCTCGAATCGCTTGGAGATACATCGCAACAGGATGAATGGTTTGCAAAACTCGATGATGGACGGTATAAATACGAAAATCCGCTGAATGATATTTTGTCAGGAGCAAACGTTACAATAGTGCATGATAAATTTCATGCGTCAAACCTTCTTACTTCATACAATAGCTTTCGAACATCTTTGCTTAAAAAAGTATATGAGGATGTGATGAGCGGAGGAGGAGAGGCTGACATTGCAAAATACTTTTTGTATCGAGGCACATACCTTGCAAATGTTCATGAAAATCTTGAGGAGCGTGCTGGAAGTTTGCTTAGAGAACAGACGTATGCAGCGCTCTGTGAAAACATCAAATCAAGTGAACGTGATAATACGATACTAGCAGCATATTTCTCTGTTGTTGCGGCAGGTTTTTATGCCATGATAACACCCGTTACGCTCTGGATGCTTGTTCCAGCTATTGCTGCGACGATAGCAAGTCTTGTATTCGTTGACATAGCGTTTTCATTTTTTTCCAAAAGAAAAGATATTCAGGAAATCAGTGGAGCAGAGCGCAGTGTCAGGCGGAGCAAAGAGCAGTCAATCGAAAAACTTATACAGGCGTATGATGAAGCGGAGCAGAACCGCGTAGAGGAGCAAAAGAAGCTTGACCTTTTGAAATATGGCACAAGTGATTACGCGAAAGACAGTAACGAATCGGGCAAGGCAAAAGAGATAACGTATGATATGTTCAGAGCAAGCCTTGCTGAAATGCTCAAACAGAGCAATCTTGTCGAGAAAAAAGCAGATGGCACTGTAGAAAACGTATTGGAGATGAGCAAGCTCGAAGCACAGCTTTTTGACAATGTTGCCCGTCAAACAAACATGAAAGATTTATTTGAGAGCGTGCAGAAGAAAAAGCGTGCTGAAAGCGGAGGATATGGGTATGCTTCTGCAGTTGATGTGATTGCCGCAATGGGTAATGTGCTTGCAGTCTCGCAAAAAAATGCATATGAAGCACTGGAGTCTAAAGCCATGATGTTGCGTAAAGCACAATATGATGCAGCAAAAACATATAACAATAGCGTAGCAGAACTTACATTCGGCGTGAAAGCAGCAGATGATGTTTTAGGTGAACATATCAGCATACAAGAACTAGCCACGCTTGCAGAAAATGCATGGGGTACAGCTACATGGAGAGAGACTGTTCATCGGAATAACTTGCAGGCATTATACAGCAAATTTGGAGATGAAAAATATATAAGCTATCGTAATGTAACTGAATCATATATTGAGAATATGGTGGGAAACCTTTCTGCTGAATATAGTGCAGAGCTTTCCAATGAGATGCAGCTATTATATGATGCACGGAAAACTGAACTTGATTTGTTGCTCAATGATATGCATATACAGCGGGAAACATTAGAATCTCAAATACTGCAAATACTTGCTCGAGCGGAAGAGGAATGGGTAAAAGCGGAAGGCAAAATAAACAGTAGCTACAATATGTGGCGTGAAAAGTTTATCAAAGAATATGCAGAGAAAAGCAATGCATGGGAAGATGGATATACTGATTTTCTTTCGCGCAAAGAGAAATGGCTCGTAGAGCAGTATGTGTATGCGCAAAATGTTGGTGACTGGGAATTACTTGAAGCGAGCGGGCTTAACGCGGGCAAAGAAATAGCAGCGGGGCTCGCCGCAATACAGGAAGCTGTAGCGCGGGACAGCGCGGTGAAAAAAATCAGCGCTGATATGAACGCGTGGGTATCAAGCCTTTATGACGGCTCTCTTATGGAGCAGCTTGGTGTAGCTGCGGGAAACCTTGCAGTACAAGCGAAAAATGCAGGAAAGACAGTTCGCAAGGGAAACTCCATGAGCATTGCTGGAACAGAATCGCTGCGTGCCGCGCTTGAAACGCAGGGCGGCATTGAAAGTGAAATGAAGCGTCTTGCGGCAAAACTTGCAGCTGAACAAGCATCGTTGCGCATAGAGCAACTTAAGCAGCAGTACATGTCGCGCATAGCAGCAGAAAACGATAACATGGATGCATGGGAAGAACAACTTGTAAGCAGCGCAGGGTATCATATTGACGGGGTGTATCGGCGGACAGTTACAGTTGATGCCTACATGTATGGGAGAAAGAGCGAAACGCAGATTGTGCGGAAATACGAGCATTTCAAGACGGATGTACCTGGCGTAAAACTCTCTGTTGGCAACGATGCTGACGACATGATGATAATGACAGCCGTTGCAAATGCGCAGAAAGAGCTCGATGAATGGAGCACGCGCATATTTGGAGCTGCTGATGCAGATGGCGGAATAAAACAGCACGTAATAGCGCGAAATATAGCGGAATCTGGAGATGTATCGAAATATAGTACATCGGAGGAAAACGACGGAGCCGTTGCATCATACAAGAAGAAAAAAGCGCGTCTGGAAGAACTTGAAAAAGTGCTTGACAAACTGAATAAAATTAGTGAGAATACCACGAAAGATTACGAGGCAAAACAGTCTGAATACAAGGAGCTTCAGCAGGAATACCGCGAGCTACAGAAATCCGTTGTAGAAATCCGCGACGGAGAGCTTGGGGAACATCTCGGATATGTTCCTGTATTTACAGATAACCCTGACTTTACAAAAGACGCAGAAGCTAACATAGCGGCATACGGACGCGGACAGCTGAACGTTATCATGCTCGATTTTACATGGAACGAGATGATGATGCAGCACGGAAGCACTGAGCTGGCAAAAGCACCGTACGAGAAAAAGCTGTGGGCGGCAGGAGGACTTGTAGAACCGCCAACGCTCAAGCAGCTGACATCTATAGCATGTGACATAATAGCGAATGCGACTGGGCACAAATGGATAGCGTTAATGGATGACGCATTGTTTGGAACGCTTGATCTGGCAATAGAGTATAAAACACCGCTTGAAGTTGCTGTAGATATAGGCAAGGCGGGGGCGAGTTTTGCGTTGGGCATGGGTATGAGTGCAGCAGGAAGCGCAGTAAGTGGAGCGATAGATAAGCTGGGAAGCGCAGCACTCAAAGGCGTGGCGACAGCCGCATGGAGCGCAGGCAGCAGCTACGCGACATCAGTCGCGAACGGCTACATGAACGCGGTGCACGTGGACGCGAACGGCAGGCTTGCTATGGACTGGGAAAGCGCGAACAGGAGCTGGTGGAGCGCGAGTACCGTCGCGTCCTCGCTGGGAGCAGGCGTAACGGGCGGACTCAGCACGGGTCTTACGAACGCGCTGAGCGCAGAGACGAACAAGTTCTATGGTTCACTTATAAGCTTGGGAACGAAAGTTGCAGGCAACGCGACCGAGTACGGAGTATATGTGGCGTACGCGGGCGGCGACTGGAGGCAGGCGTATGACGACATGGGCGGAATCACGATAAACGTGGCGAGCATCGGAGCAGTGGCGGACATGCTGGGAAGCGCTGTGGCGCGGAGCAACGGAAGCGGGCAGCTTGGAACGGTCAGCAAAGGCGGAGAGCTCACGTGGGAGCGCGTAATAAATAATTTGCAAGGAACGGGAGTACTGGAAGTGAACTTCGGGAGCGGTGGAGTGACGGCACGGATAGGCACGGGCGGCATTGACGTGGCAGGCAGCATGTACACATTCGCCAAGCGGGCTGCAGACCGCGCTGCATTGCGAAGCTACGCGCGGTCGAACGGAAGCGCGAAAGGAGATGCGGCGTACAAAGCGTACGTGTACGGAGACTGGACGCAGGAGAACACGGCGGCGCGGCTTGCGAGCGGCAAGGACGAGCTCGTGTTTGCCGTTGGCACGGAGCATGTGGCGCAGACAGTAAGCAACGGAAGCGGCGGACGCACGATAGCGATGCAGGACAGTGGGAACGCGTACGAGAACGCGGTGCGGCTTGGGCACGAGGCATACCGTGACGGCATGGTTGGCATGGACAACGCGGCGGAGACGGCGAGAGCGGCGAAAGTGCACACGGAGATGGCGCTGCGCATGAGGGCTGACGATAAGCTGAAGGACACGGACGGACAGCTTGTTATGGACATGGCGGTGTACCAGTACGCGCAGCTCACGGGCGACTGGAGCGCGTTCGGGCGGTACGTCGGAGCTACCTATGATTCCAGCGCGGACTACTGGAAGCTGCTGGGCGACGGCAGCATCGAGTACGACGGAAAAGCGAACCTGTACGATGAAAACGGAAACCTCATTTACAAGACCAAGTCGCAGGGCATAGAGGGAAGCCTTGTAGAAATACTGTGCGGCAAGAATGCGACGGAAGAGCAGAAACATGCGGTGCGCGGACTTATGGAAAAATACGGCATGACGCATACCGTCGACAAGGCAAATCCGTATAATAGTGACAAATGGTATTGGAATAGCAGGGATGGAACGGTCGGCGAAAGCGGCGCGGGAAAATGGTCATTTACCGACAACGTAGATGTGGACGCACTTAACATGGGAAAACGAATTGACGGCGCGACAGTATTCGGGCAGTACGGGAACACAATAGTGGCGCGGGCATTTGTGCATCATTACGACTTGACGGTGGATGCGAACATTGCGGCGAATTATGGGAGATTCCTTGAGGGTGCGGTTGAAAAGGATGTGCCCGATGCTGCGTGGCAACGGTATGCCAATCTGTATGCGGCGAAAGAGAATTTCTATAACAATGCGGGAAGTTTCTTTGAATCTAATGACATCCGTATTTCTGGTAGTTATGGCGATTACATTAGAAATAAAAATGGTGTTTTACTATCTGACTATTTGAATTATTATAAAAGTTATAATAATTTGCATTATGGAATCGATTTGGTTATTGATTCTGGTTCCCAAAATATTCTTGCTGGTATAGGAGGGAAAGTTTTTTCAAATGATTGGAATGATGCAGAAGGTTGGACGCTTCAAATGGAATATGGGTATAATTTTGAAGATATTTTTATTTCTACAGGTATATATGGGGAATATGGACATTTGAAAGAAAAATCACCTTTGATTAACGACACCTATTATTCATCGTCACAAGTTGTTGGAGTATTCGGCAATACAGGCGAAAAGACGACTGGTGCCCATTTACATTATTCTATATATACGACAGATAATAAGTATTATTCAACTACAACAATGCAAATGCTTCTTGGAAATAGTTATACGAGTGGCAGTATGTACAATGGAAGCTGGAGAACTGTTTACGATCCAACTGCCTTTTATGACAATAAAAAATTTTATGTGCACTAGATTTATAAATCTCCCATGAGTAATTGCTTTATGGGAGATTTTTTATAATGAAAATTAAGGAGAAATGAAGTGAAAGCTAAAATACTTTTAATATGCATTATGGTATTGGCGTGCTTAATATTTAATTCATGCGCAAAGAAACAAATAGCGACAGTGATAGCTGAATTTGAACCCGAAAGTGAGTTGCTGGATGATGAAGAAAGCGATGATAGCACCGTTTCTTTGCAAGAGCTTATTAGCCAGAATCAATTTCGTTTTTATATTCAGCGTAAGGATGGAGGCTATGCAGGCACTATAGAAAATGATCATGGGGAGTGGGAATGTTCTTACGGAGCATCATATTATCACCAGCAATATGATACACATGAAATTATAAACAATACTGTTATAGTGTCGTATTTGTCTTGTAATTTTATCCTGCGTGGTGAACCAGCATATAGAGATTATAATTATCCTAAAAAGGAAAGCGCTATAATTACAAAGAAGCAAATAGAGAGAAGATTGTCATCTGATGGCAACAATGGTGAAGATGGCTATGATGGTGGTATAGATTTGAGTAAAATTGTGGTTTCAAAAGGGAATTGTCACGCGCTTGTTATTACGGATGGCTTGCGTGTCCGAGAAAATCCCGACACTAAAGTAGATACGAAAGTGATAGGCAAATTCAATAAGTTTGACGATATTTATCTCATCGATTGCACCGAGAGTAAGGACAAAATAGACAATCTGGAGTTTCCTTGGTACAAAGTGCAGCTTGCAGATGGAACAGAAGGCTGGGTATTTGGAGGATTTGCAAAAATATATTTCAACGAGCATGACAAGGAACGGATTAAAGCTGCATTTGCTGAACATGAGTCAGAATATTGGAATCAGTATGTGACCCCCGACTACAGTTGATGCAGCTTTTTCTGCAGCAATTCTGAACCAAATCATCCTACGTCTGCAAAGAATCGAGTGAATTACGAAGAAGACGCGACCATCCATCTGACTGGGATATGCGATAGGAGAGAGAAGAATGAAAAAACGAGACACGAATTTTTTGAGTATCTTCACTTTAATTATGATAGTCTCTATTCCATTTTCATTGCGTTTTTCTTTTTTGTTCAGCAGTCATAGTATTGGCACCATTATATTATCTACTATTTATTCCGGGTTTGGTTTTTTATATTATTGCAAATATTCTAATTTTTTTAAGAAAACTTTAAATCTAAAAGAAATACTTGAGATTTTCTTAAAACTTTTTTTTATCTTGCTAATTGGAACTATAGGTCTTTTTATTTTTTTATCATTTTCAGATAAAATTATTGGACGAATAATTTTATTGGGTGGTAGTATTTTGCTTGGTTTGTTATCAGTTGGATTTTTTCTTGCAATGATAATTCATCAAATAATTGATAAAATAAAAAAATCATATACTGACCACATGAAAAACCAAGAATAAGATATTAAAATGTTTGAGAGTATTATGGGGGCTATATTGATAATTATTATGATTCCTCCTACGTTATTTGATGATAAAGGAGATTTTTACATCCTCCTGCACCTGACCAAAATAAACCTTGTTCAAAGGGCTGTGTAGTAACTGAAAATGATGCTGATAATCGTGAGGTTATGAATATTTTAAGATATGAGCTCGGAATTCAAAATGGAGATGAACAAGTAAATTATTCTGTCAAAAATAGTAATTGGTTAAGAAATATTTTTAGAAAAGGAAACATCGATGAATAGAAAATACATTTGTTTAGTTTGTATATTCTTATCTTTTTGTATTAGTTGTAATTCAAAAGAATTAAAAGGTTTTGGAAATCCAAAAATTGGAAAAATTGTACAGATAGCTAGAGTAACTATTTTATCAGAATATAACGGAGATTTGATTTATCCAAAATATAAAATAGAACTAACCGTAAAAGAAAAATATAATATTGTTTCTCTTCATTTAAGAACAAATTATATTTTTGGACAAGATTTAAATTTTATTTCTTCAAAAAATATTAATTTAAATACAAATGAATTAGATATATTGAATAAAGAAAGAAAATATTCCCTAATCATAGAATTAGAACCAATTCAGAAAGAAGTAATTAGACATGAGTTTTCGATAGGTAAATTAAATGAAGAGAGAATTTCAAATGCCTTTATATATATAAAATATAAATAATCTTTATGTGGCATCGTTCGAAAGAATAGAGGTGCAAATAGATACGAATTTTTTGCCTGCGGTAAAAATGCTACGAGAGCCTGTCATAAAATCTGTGTAAATGGTAATTCTATCAAAGCAGAAGGCGCCCGTCGAAAAAGATAGCGAACTGGTTGACTGCCAGCTCCATTCCTTAATTGGCATAGTCTAGTGTGCGCCAGTGTTCTTAATCGCAAGGTACATCAACCTTGTATATCGAATCATCATCAGCGAAACTTGACTTGTTTCTGGTGACTTTTCTCAGCGAGAAATTTAGCGACTCGATTGTGTTCGTCGTATAAATTACCCTGCGAATGTCCTTCGGGGAATTGAAGAACTCTGTGAAGTCATTCCAGTTGTGCTCCCAAGAGGACTGAATCATGGGGTATTTGCCGTTCCACTTCTTGCCGAATTCTTGCAGAGCCTTATGCCCGCTTTCAGCATTTATTGCAGCGTATACTTCTTTCAGGTCACGGCAGACGGCCTTCAGATCTTTGTAAGAGACGAACTTCGTGGAGCTTCGAATCATGTGGACGATGCAGTGCTGGATGTGGGTGTCCGCCAAAACCTCCCTGACCGCATCAGGAAATCCTGTAAGTCCGTTTATGCAGGCAATAAGAATATCTTCAACTCCGAGATTTTTAATATCCGTGAGCACACTCATGCGGTTCCGCCGCGCACTGCAAGGAGATTATTTTATTGTCCGCTTGTGCGGACTGCGTGTCCAGAACTTTGCTCCTTCGGTGTCGGTCAGCCATAAGCCCCAAGACCGCTTTTCTGCCTTTCCAGTTGATTTCAAGGGCTATATAAAGGGCTTTGTTGATGTTTTTTCCGTCCTGCCGCGAGTTCACGCGCAGCACGTCGAGGAAAAGTATCGGATATGATTTGTCAAGCGCTCTGTTCTGCCATTCACACACATCGACCATGACGGATTCGGTAATGCGTGAGATTGTTTCAGGAGACATCTCGCCCCGCAAACCTGCTGCAAGTATCGCTGGATGTCCCGTGTGCTCATCCCGAAGGAATAATACAGAAAAATTTACATACTCGATTGGAATCAGTACCTGCTCCCCCGACTACAGTTGATAAGTTTTACCAGTATCGATTGTAGCTACTCACCTATGCCCGCGAGGAGTACGGCAAATGTCATTCTCGCGGGTACATCGGAGCTGTTCAAACCCGTGCGTTTGTAATGAAATGAGAATGTGCAATCAATATGCGAGTTTTCAGCAAACCCGCAGTTAAAAACGGCATGCTATTTTAGTGCTGTTTTTAAATATTCCTACCGTATTGACGATGCTGCCGTGCCGCCGCCAGTTTCCTGCATCTCATCGTATGCGTCAAATTCTTTGCGCGTGTCTTGCGGTCTGTTTCCAAGCAAAATAGCGACAGGGTGGAGCAGCGGCACATTTTCGCATATGATTTTTATGATGACAGTGAGCGGCACCGCCATAATCATGCCCATGAATCCCCACATCCAGCCCCAGAGCGAGAGCATGACGAGGATGACAAACGGCGAAATGCCTAAGTTGTGCCCTTGAATGCGCGGTTCAATAATGTTGCCGAGCATCATGTTGATGAGCGTCGTGCTCAAAAAGATAAACATGATGGGCGCAGGATACGGAAAAAATTGCAGCAGTGCGAATGTAGAAGTTGCTACAACAGAAACGATTGAGCCGAATGTCGGTATAAAATTCAATATGAATGCAAGGAACGCCCACACAATTGCAAAATCAAGCTTAACAATTTTTGACGCGCCATAGACAAGCAAACCTGTTGCAAGCGAGATGAAAAATTTTATCGAGAGGAAGTGCATCACTTGAATCATGATATGCTTTATCATGCCGAGCATGCGCCCTTTCATATGTCCGTCGTCAAACGCATCTTTGAGTTTTTCACTCGTAATGCTCATTTCTATGAGGAGAAACGCAAACATGAGTATGACGACCATGAGCGTCCTCACAATGCTTATCATGTTTGTAGAAATGGAAATCATAGCGCGCCGCAAAAATGAGCCGATATTTATTTGGTCTCCGAATGCAGTTTGGATATTGTAAAAAAAACTTTTTTCCGCATCAAAATGAAGATTGAGGCGGTTTGCAAAAAATTCATAAATCGAAAGAAATTTGAGCTCGTATTTCGGGTATTGCTCGATTATCGTTTTTAAGCTGATGACTATGAGTGTGCCGACAACGACGATGAAGATGATGACAAACAGCGTAACGATTATGACGCCAAGCACCCACGGTACGCGGATTTTTTTCATGCCGCGCACAATGGGAAGCATGACAAACGAGAGCATGATTGCAATGAGCACAGGAATGATGACGTTGGCAGTTATCTTTAGTACGGTGAAAAGCAAAACTGTTGCAATAAACATCAGCAAGTATGCGATTTGATGTGCAATTGACTCACGTCCAGTCATTTTTATGCCTCGTGTTTTGGTGCGATTTTATCAAATCCACACAATGGTTTGAGCGCATCGGGAATGGTGATGGAGCCGTCCTCATTTTGATAATTTTCGAGAATAGCGAGCATGGCGCGCCCGACTGCGATTGCCGTTCCGTTGAGCATGTGCACGAATTTATTTTTGCCGTCGTCGTCTTTGTATTTTACGCCGAGCCTGTGCGCCTGATAGTCCGTGCAGTTTGACGTGGAGGTGACTTCGCCCCAGTCGCCATCGGGATGCGCTTCATCGCTTCTGCCTGGCATCCACGCTTCCAAATCCCACTTGCGGTATGCGGGCGCGCCCAAGTCGCCCGTGCATGTGTCAACGACGCGGAACGGAATGCCGAGCCCGGTAAAAATCTCTTCTTCAATTTGGCGCAGCTTTTCGTGCAGCTCGTCGGACTGCTCGGGCAGGCAGTACACAAACATTTCAACTTTGTCAAACTGGTGCACGCGGTACAAGCCTTTGCTAAAGTGTCCTGCCGCGCCCGCTTCTCGACGGAAGCAATGTGAAAGCCCGCAGTACAAAAGCGGCAGTTTTGACTTTTCAAGTATTTCGCCTGAATGATAGCCGCCGAGCGTGATTTCCGCAGTCGCCACGAGGCACGTATTCTCATCTTCTATACAGTATACGTTCGATTCATTGCCGCGTGGATTGAATCCTATGCCCTGTAAAATTTCCTGCTTTGCAATGTCGGGCGTGATGAACGGTGTAAAGCCGTGCTTGCGCAATATGTTGAGCGCGTACATGATGAGCGCCTGCTCAAGAAACACTGCTTCATTTTTGAGATAATAAAATTTTTGTCCGGAGACTTTTGTGCCGCGCTCAAAGTCTATGATGTCGAGCGACTCGCCGAGCGCAACGTGGTCTTTTGGCTTGAACGAAAACGAACGCACCGTTCCCACTTTTTTTACTTCAAGATTTTCTGAATCAAGTTTTCCTATGGGAGCATTTGGATGCGCCATGTTCGGAATTTTCCGCGCCGCTTCTTCAAGCGCGCTTTCCGTTTGCGAAAGTTTTTTTTCTGTTGCGGCAATATCATCTTTGAGCTGCTTGCCTGTTTCTATGAGTGTTTTGCGCGCGCTTTCATCCATTTTGCCTTTCATTGCGGCCGCGTTTTCGTTGCGTTTTTGTTGGAGGCTTTGGAGCTGCGTTACGAGAGACGTGCGCTCGTCGTACAGCGTTACAACTGCGTCTGCATCTGCGCTCATGTTGCGGTTTTTGATATTTTGCTTTATCGCATCAAGATTGTCTTTAATAAATTTATAGTCAAGCATATTTCCTATCCTCACAACGGGAAGTGCTATTGCAGTTCATACGTGATTGTAACAGACGCGTTCACTTCTATGTTTCCTGCAGAAACAGGCGTTGCAGCCTCTGCCTTTGCAAAAGCGGTGTTGCTCACGCGGTTCATCATGCCGTATGTGTCGTAGTTTTCTTGAATAGACACTACTTGCCCAATTTTACAGCCACTTGCTCCTGCAAGAAGCGATGCGGTATCCTGCGCGTCCTGGACGGCGAGCGTCCTTGCTTGGCGCACAAGTGCAGCATCGTCTTTTACGGAAAACGTGAGCGACGTAAGCTCATTTGCGCCTGCTGATATTGCAGTGTCTATGACAGGGCTTGCAAGCTCTGTATTGTACACAACAATTTTCATGCTGTTGCGCACTTGGTAGCGGCCAGGAATTTGTCTGCCGTTTTGCCATGTGTCTTGTCGTGAAATATTGTAATTCGTTGTCGTGATATTGCTCGCGCTCACTCCTGCTGCAATAACGGCCTCTCGAACGCGCGTCATAATCTCCGCGTTTGAATCTGCTGCTGTTTTTGCAATCCAGTCCTGCGTGACGACAGAAACAATGATAGCCGCTTTGTCAGGTTGCGCGCTCACTGTTCCCGTGCCGCTTACTGTGATTGTTCTCGATTTGTCTTCTGTCTTTTTTAAAACAGAGCATGAAAGCAGCGAAAAAGAAAGCATTGCCAAAATCAGCACTGTAATAAATTGTTTCATACATCCTCCTTGCACGGCGCGCTCATTTTGGTGACACCATGCAGTATCCTCCTCATGTGATTAGCGTATGTCTATATACATGCGCTTCAAATAAATGCTGCGTTTTCGCGCATCTTGCCATAGTGCGCTTGTAGGCCAATTTTGCATGAGCGCGTCATACGAAGCGATTGCATTTTTTATATTCTGCACATTTGAAGCAGCTTCAAGCACTTGTCCCTGCAAGTACAGCCCTTCATCAATGCGCGTCGTTGACTTTTCAAAAAAGAGCGTGAGCAGTCCGAGCGCGCGTTCATGCTGCTTTGCCTCATACGCTTCCTGTGCAAGTTTTAGCAAATCGTCTGCGCTACGCGCGCGGTCATCAGTTGAAAGGAGCGACGCGCTTGAAGGCGCATTTTGTTGTAACGCTTGCGTATTTTGCAGCTCTGTTGTTTGTACTGATGTGCGCACTTCATCATCGCGTTGTGCTGTTGTGCTCTGCATGTTTTGTGGCTGTGCTGCTGCAGTCTGTTGCATGTTGTCGTCGCGAGGCACAACTGGCTCGATATTTTCATCTGCACGTGCGGCGGGACGCGGTGGAACAAGCAGCGCGTACGACGGCGCGACAACATGCTCTTGCGATGCTGCCACGTTTTCAGAGACTGTCACTTCAAGATAGTCGTCAATGTAGTTTCCTGTGAGCGCGTCGTTTTTATAAAAATGTAGAATTGTTGTTCCCGACTGTCGCGCGCGCAGTGTAAAAACAGTGTCCGTCTCTCCAAGCTTTCTCCCAAAAAAAATCATGTTCTTTGTGCCGTTTGTCTCTCCGAGATACACCCAGCCTGTACCAGGATACACGACCTCAAGATAGCCGTTTTTATCCACAAAAACAGCGCGCGACGGAATTGCGTTTTTTTCTGCTGCGACAGTCGCGCTTGCGTCAACAGGCGATAAGTCTGCTTCATCACTTTCGCTGTTAGTACCTTCTGCAAATGTCACTTCCGGCTCTGCTGTGACGGCGCTCGATTGTTGTGAGCTGTTCGCATCGCTTTGGCGTGCAGATTGTCCCGTGAGTGACGGAGCGGCGCTGTGCGTGCTGCTCGACTGTGCTGCCGTTTGAGCAGGTGCTGTTGCGTTTTGACGGGGTGCCGCTGTACGCGCATCTTGCTGTTGTGCTGCGCCGTCGTGCTGTATGGCAGATGCGCTTTGCATTTTGTTCTGCCCTGCATTCCGTTCTGCGTTTTGCATTTCGCGCACTGCATCACTTTGCTGCATCGTCTGGGGTGCTGGGGCATTTTGTGCATCATTTTGCTGTGCGGCCAAACGTTGCTGCGCTGTTTGGCGTGTCGAGTCATCTTGCGCATCGTTTTGCGGCACGCGCTCATCGTGGACAAGCGGCTCGTCAATCACGCTTACCGGGCGCATGTTGTCGTCAAATATGTCTGGCTCTGCGTGCGCTGTATCGACAGGCTCGGTGAGGTCGCTGTTATTTTTCCCGCTGTTGTCATTTGCACTGTTGCTCGTGTGCGCTGCCATGTTTTCACGCTCTGTCACTTGCTTTTTGTTTGACATGCTTTCGCTAGTTGCAATCGCTTTGTTTGACGCGCAAGAAAACCACAGCGCGCTCATCGCAATCGCAAAAATGATAATCGATACTCTTTTCATGGCGCGGCTCCCAATATATCAGAAACGATTTTATCATTTGCATTTTTTAAGTCTGTCAGCTCTTTTTCTGATGGGAGCGTGAGCCACCGTTCAATCTCTTCTTCGCTCCACACTTCTTTTGTTTTTCGCGATGTGATATATCCGCGCAGCCCTTGCGGACCGTCGGGCACGAGCAGTTCTCCTTCTGTGACAAGCTCGCGCTCAAACTGTTCAATTGTCTTGGGCTTCCGCGTTTTTTGCACAATAAAGATGACGAGCGCAACGCACACAAGCAAGACGAGTGCGCTTGAAAGGTATGCAATATATTTGCGGCTTCCCGTAAAGAACTCTTTTAGATTGTTAAAAAAACTGCTGTCGATAACATTACGCATTGCCATTTTTCTCCGCAGCTTTCACTTTCATGGCAGCTTCTTTTTCAAGCTGTTTTTCGCGTTTTACCGCTTTTGCTCGTTCGGGGTCAGTTATTGTGCCGTCGGGATTGTGGATTCGCTTTGCAGGTCTTGGTGGAATGACGGCGTTTTCAGGCGGCACGTCTTCTTCGATAAATTGCGCGTCATCTTCTTCGATAACTGCTCCGAGCTTTATGTCTTTGTCGAGCCGCAGCGCGAGAATTTTTGAAACGCCTGACTCTTCCATTGTTATGCCGAGCATGGTGCTTGCGCCCATGACAGTTTTTTTGTTGTGCGTGATGACTATGTACTGGCTCACGTTTGCAAACGAGCGCAGCGTTGTCACAAAACTTGAAACGTTTTTGTCGTCGAGCGCAGCATCAATTTCATCGAGCAGACAGAATGGGGAAGGGCGCACTTGGTATGTTGCAAACAGCAGCGCAATCGCCGTCATCGTTTTTTCGCCGCCTGAAAGGAGCGCAATGTTTTCAAGTTTTTTGCCCGGCGGCTGCGCGTAAATGTCTATGCCGCTTGTTAAAACATTGTCGGGGTCGAGCAGGCGCAATTCCGCGCGTCCGCCGTTGAAAAGGCGGCGAAACATGTTGTGAAAATTTTTCTTGATTTTGTTGTACGTGTCGAGAAACAGCTCTGATGATTTTGATTTGATTTCGTCAGAGACGCGCTGTAAGTTTTCGAGGCTCTTTTTTGTGTCATTGTAGTTTGTTTGCTGCCGCTCGTAGCGGTCTTTTACCTCGACAAATTCTTCAGGCGCCATGAGATTCACTTGGCCGAGCGATTTTAGATGCTCCCGCGCTTTTGAAAGCTCCTCGCGAATTTCTGCGTGCGGCTTTGTGATTTTATACATGCGCTCTTCAAATTCCATTAAATCGCGTGAGTGCGTGTCTTGAAAGTTTTGCTTGATATTTTTTATTTCGGTATCAGATGACGCGAGCGAAAGCGAAAGCTTTTCATACTGCGCTTGAAACTTATTCTGTTCCTCCTGCTTTTTGCGCAGCGCATTTTGCTTGCCTGAAACATTTGTATTGTACTTAATAATTTCTTCGTCGAGTTTTTTGAGCTCATCTGCAAGCTCTTTTCCCCGCTTGTCAATTTCTGTAATCTCCTGCTGTACTGCGTCTATTTGCTCATTCAAATTTTCTGCGCGCTTTGTTTCATCGCTTATGTCGCTTTCAGTGTTGTGCAGCGCATGTTGTTGCGTTGCAAGCGAGCGGCGCAAGATTGCCGCTTGCTCTTCGCTTGCAGTCATCTGTTCGCGCATCTGCGCTTCGTTTACTTTCAATTTGTTGAGCGTGTCTTTGTACTCGTCAATTTTTTGCGCAAGCGTTTCATTTGCGCCGTGAAGTTCCGCAATATAGTCGTTGATATGCGCAACGCGCACGCGGTTTTCTGCAATCTGCGTGTCTATGGCGCGCTTTTTTGTCATAATACCTTCTGGCGCAAGAAACTCGGTGATAAACGCAGGAGATGCCTTTACATATGCTGCAAGCGCGTTGTCGAGTTCTGCAACAAGCTTGCCTGTTTCTGCAAACGCGTCAGCTGCTTCGCCGACTATTTTTGCGCTTTCTTCTGCACGGTGATTTCCTGTCGCAGCAAAATCTGCAAAAATATTTTTCCGCCCTGCTGTAAAGATTTTTAAACGGTTGAGCACATTGTCAAGTTTTTCTTTTGCGCTTGTCATTGCGCTTTCAGAAAATCCTGCGTCCTTCAGTTTAGCATCGAGTTTTGTTACAATGTCTTCTGTGATTGCCGCCAAATCTTTTTGGAGAACGGCGCGCGCTTCACGCAATGACGCGATATGATTTTGCGATTCTACAACATGCGCGTCGTTTTCATCAATCTGCATTCCTGCATCAGAAATGTTTTTATCAAAAGAAGCGATATTCTTTTTGATGTCGTCAATCTGCTTTGCTTTTTCGTGCAGCTGCGCATTTTTTTCGTCAATTTCTTCGTTCAAGCTGTCTATTGATTCTTGAATCGTCTTTTTGTGCGCTTCAAGCTGGCTGAGCTTTTCTTTTGATTCAGCTGCGCGCACGTTGAACTGTTTTATTAAATCTTCCTTGCCGTTTTTTTCTTTTTGAACGCCAATTA
Organism: Treponema sp.; assembly: GCA_017940005.1. GTDB lineage: Bacteria > Spirochaetota > Spirochaetia > Treponematales > Treponemataceae > Treponema_D. Next base: position 188,051 of record JAGAZO010000020.1, on the reverse strand, counting down.
AATCTGCCTGTTTTGCGTAGACAGTCTCCTGCATGGCTTTCACTTTGTCCATGTTGTCAGAAAGTGTGTTGTTGATTTCTTCAATCTCGCTCCGCACCGTGCTACGCTTTTGCTCGACAAGTTTGAGCTGCTCTTCGTTGTGCGCTTTTTCCTGCACGAAATTTTTCAATTTTAATAAATTTATGTCAAGCTCACCGTTGAAGATTTCCTCTTTTACTGCGCGGTACGCTGTCGTTTTTTCCGATTGCACTTTGAGCGTGTCGTACTGCCGTTTTATCTCCGCCATGGCGATTTCAATCTGCTGCATGTTCATACGCGTGCGCTCAAGCTCCCGTTCCGCTTCTGCGCATTCAGCTTTGCTGCGGCTTATGCCTGCCGCCTCTTCAAAAAGATAGCGGCGGTCTTCTGGCTTTGACGAGAGCACTTGGTCGATTTTTCCCTGCTCCATGACAGAGTACGCTGCTTTGCCCACGCCTGTGTCCATGAACAGCGAGCGAATCTCTTTTGGACCTGCCTGCCTGTTGTTGATGAAATATTCGTTTTCGCCAGAACGATACAGCCGTCGCTTTATGGCAATTTCACTTTCTTCCAGTTGGATAAGACCGTTTTCATTCATAATGGTGAGCGTCACTTCCGCAACGCCCAGCGGCGGTCTGCGTTCAGTACCGTTGAAGATAACGTCTTCCATTTTGTCTGCGCGCAGATTTTTTACTTTGTTCTCTGCGAGCACCCATTTTATTGCGTCTACGACGTTGCTTTTGCCACATCCATTAGGACCTAAAAGCGCGGTGATGCCGTCTGCAAAATCGATGTGGGTGCGGTCTGCGAATGATTTAAAACCAAAAATGTCAAGACTTCTTAAAAACACATGCACCTCGCGCTCTACAATTGCGCGTCTACCACGCTGCAAAGCGTTTTTCTATTATAGTGAATATGGTGCGCTCAATCAACAACCTTGAAGCATCTAGCATTTTTCTGCATTTTCTGTCATACTGTTACGGATTAGAGCAATTTTATACTAGAGGCGTTTTGTGTATACACCGGTTAATCCGAAAGCAGACTTCCCGAAGATGGAAGAAGACATTTTAGCGTTTTGGCAAAAAAACGACACGTTCAAAAAATCGATTCAAAACAGAAGCGGCGCAGAAGAATATGTGTTTTATGACGGGCCTCCGTTTGCAACAGGACTTCCGCACTTCGGTCACTTTATTCCGTCCACCATCAAAGACATCATTCCGCGCTACCACACGATGAAAGGCAAAAAAGTGGAGCGGCGTTTTGGCTGGGACTGTCACGGTCTTCCAGTTGAAAACTTAATCGAAAAAGAGCTCGGCATCAATTCAAAGCATGAGATTGAATCGTACGGTGTTGAAAAGTTCAACGACGCGTGCCGCGCGAGCGTCCTGCGTTACACAAAAGAGTGGCAGCGGACGATTACGCGCATGGGGCGCTGGGTTGATTTTGACAACGACTACAAGACGATGGCGCCCGACTACATGGAATCAATCTGGTGGGTGGTGAAAGCGCTGTGGGACAAGCACCTGATATACGAAGGCAGCTACATTTTGCCGTATTGTCCCCGCTGCGCGACAGTGCTTTCAAACCACGAGCTTTCGCTCGGCTACCGCGACGTCACCGACCCGGCAATCACGGTGCGCTTTAAAGTGACGCGCGCACCGGAGAACATCGCAGATAGCGAGCTTGCAAATGGCAGCACGTATTTCCTTGCGTGGACCACAACGCCGTGGACGCTTCCGTCTAACGAAGGCTTGTGCATGGGGAGCGACATCGACTACGTGAAAGTCCGTGACAACGAGTCGGGCGACTGCTACATTCTTGCGGCGGCGCGGCTGGGCGCATACTACAAAAATGAAAGCGACTACACTATCATCTATACAAAAAAAGGCAGGGATTTTCTCGGCGCGAAATATGAGCCGCTCTTTCCGTATTTTGCGCGCTTTGCGGTAAACGAGGACGGCTCTGACGGCGCGTTCCGCATTTTCAACGGCGACTTTGTTTCAACGGAAGACGGCACGGGCATTGTGCACACAGCTCCCGGCTTTGGCGAAGACGACAGCAGAGTATTCGCGGGTACAGGCATTCCGACAGCGACTCCGATAGACGCGGAGTGCACATTTACAAAAGAAGTTCCCGACTACGAGGGACGATTTGTCAAAGACTGCGACAAAGACATCATCGCACGGCTCAAGGCGGAAGGCAAGCTTGTAAAGCGCGAGCAGATTGTGCACTCGTATCCGCATTGCTGGCGGTGCGATTCGCCGCTCATCTACCGCGGCATCGGCAGCTGGTTTGTAAAAGTTGCGGATGAGCGCGAGCGGCTTTTAAAAGCGAACGCGCAGGTTGCGTGGCAGCCTGCGCACATAAAAGAAGGCAGATTTGGCAAGTGGCTTTCCGGCGCGCGCGATTGGGCAATCAGCAGGAACCGCTTTTGGGGAAATCCTATTCCCATTTGGAAGTGCGATGCGTGCGGCGAAACGCTCTGCGTTGGAAGCCGCGAGGAATTGCGTTCGCTCTCTGGTGTGTACCCCGAAGATGTGCACAAGCAGTTTGTCGATAAAATCACCATTCCGTGCAAAACATGCGGCGGCACCATGCGCCGAATTCCTGAAGTGCTCGACTGCTGGTTTGAGTCAGGCTCTATGCCGTATGCGCAAAATCACTATCCGTTTGAAAACAAAGCGTACTTTGAAAATCACTTTCCCGCAGATTTTATTTCAGAAGGACTCGACCAGACGCGCGGCTGGTTTTACACGCTCACTGTTCTTGCCGCTGAATTATTCGACCGTCCCGCTTTTAAAAACTGCATTGTGAACGGGCTTGTGCTCGCGTCCGACGGCAGAAAGATGTCGAAAAGCTTGCGCAACTACACAGACCCTGAAGAAGCTATTTCGCAGTTTGGCGCAGATGCAATCCGCCTGTTCCTCGTGCACTCTGCTGTTGTCAAAGCGGACGACTTGCGCTACAGCGATGACGGCGTTCGCGACGTGCTCAAGGGGATTATCATTCCGCTGTGGAACAGCTACAGCTTTTTTGTGCAGTACGCGAACATAGACGGCATTGCGCCGTGCGGCAACGAGTTTGACGCCGCGCTCCCGCAAAATCCGCTCGACGTGTGGCTGCTCTCGATTACGCAACGCATGGTGCAGGAAGTGAGCGCTGCCCTTGACGCGTACGATTTGTCGGGAGCAATCGACCCGATTGTTGATTTTATCGAAAAGCTCAACAACTGGTACATACGCCGCAGCCGCCGACGCTTTTGGAAAAGCGAGAACGACACAGACAAAAAAGACGCGTATGCTACGCTGTACATCGCGCTCAAAACGTTCGCGCTCGTTGCAGCTCCCGTCATTCCGTTCATCACGGAAACGATGTGGCAAAATCTCCGCACTGACGCAGATGCAGAATCTGTGCACCTTGCGGACTATCCTGTTGCACATGCATCGTGGCGGAGCGAATCGCTTGAGTTTAAAATGAGCACGGTGCAAAAAGCAGTTTCGATGGGGCACGCGCTCCGCAATCAGTTCAACATTAAAAACAGGCAGCCGCTTGAAAGCGTCGCACTCGTCACGCGGAATAGCGAAGAGAAAAACGTGCTCGCAGAGATGGAAGACGTCATCCGCGAGGAGCTCAACGTCAAGAGAGTGATTTTCCACGAGCGCGAAGACGAGCTTGTGGAATACCGTGCAAAGGCGAACTTCCGCGTGCTCGGAAAAGAAATCGGCAGTTTGATGAAGGCTGCTGCTGCAAAAATCGAGACGCTTGAAAGCGATGCCATTCAAACAATTCTCGACGGCTCAAAATTGACAATTGATGTAGAAGGCGTGAACATTGATTTGGACAGCGCAAAAGTAAACGTGGAGCGCATCGAAAAGGAAAACCTCAAGGTCATAAACGACGGCACGCTCACCGTCGCGCTCGACACAAAAATCACCGACGAGCTTAAAAAAGAAGGCTACGTGCGCGACTTGGTGCGCGGCATTCAAAATCTCCGCAAGGAGCGCGGCTTCAACGTGACAGACCGCATTGCGCTCGCGCTTTCGGGCGACGACGAGCTGAAAGCTGCTTTCACGCAGTTTTCCGACTTTATTGCCAACGAAACGCTTGCAACGTCGTTTTCGTGGGAAGAAAATAGTTCGGGCGCAGAAAGTACAGAAATTGAAGCGGACAATAAAACATGGAGGGTTAAAATTGAAAAGGCATAGTTTGTTAATTTTTAGCGCATGCATGTGCACGCTTGCTGCTTTCATTTCGTGCAAGTCTGCTCCGCAAAGTACAGATGTGAAGCCGCTCGATTTGCTTGATGACGCGAGCGCGTTTTACATCAAGCTTCCCAAAAAGACAGACCCTGTTCTCGTCGAGCGCATTTTGCGTTCTGGCGTGGAGGGGCTTGACGAGAGCGACGCAAAGATTATCGCTTCTCATATCGACACGATTTACACAGGCATCGCGCGCTCGCGCCGTGAGACGACAATGCAGGCTGCTATTTCCGGCAGTGTACCTAAAAAAATTGTGCAGTCGCTGCTCAAAAAACACGCGGACTGGAATCAAAATGAAATGAAAATTGAAGAAAGCGGCAGAAAATATTTTTATTATACATCTGCTGTTTCAGACATGCAGCTTGCATTCCCTTCAAACAAAATTGCGTGCGTTGCAAAAGATGTTAGCCCCATGCTCGCCGATTTTGACAGCCACTCGTTTGCAGAAGATTTTTCGCATCGCGTGAGCGACGCAGTGTACGAGTGGCTCGGTGATGCGGGAAGCGACATACGATTTTATGCGCCTAATCCGCTTTCATTCTTGACGATTTTGACAGGTGCAAATCTCAATTTGCAGCTCAATTATGTGTGCGGCTCCATGATAACTGATGCGCAGCATGATGATCAATACATCATGTCGATTGAGTTTGATTTTTACAACACAAAAGTTGTGAATACGGGAAAAGCTATGCTTGCGCTTGCATTCGGGCTAACGAATTCGCAAGTGACTCAGAATTCACCTGCAAATATTACTGTGTCTGGAATCAAGATACGCAAGCAGCAGCTGTACAAACTGTTCTTGCTTTGATAATTAATCACCGACCCCGCCGCAAGTGCAACGGGGTATGGTGTTCTCATAAGGTATTGCAGTTGGATTCAATACCCTTTTTCGATGCTAGAAGTGTCGGGGTATTGAACCCTCTGCACGAATAAAACTGCAGGGAGGAATTATGGCACGCGATAACGTTATTCTAAAAGCAGAAGATTTGGACGGCTACCTTACGCGTCAAGACCAAATAGATATTGACATGCTCGGCAAAATGTATAAAGAAGCGATGGAATCGTTTGATCCGGTGAACGAGCAAAAGATAATCGATGCATACAATGCGATGGGGCACAAGATGCAGGAAATCTGCGCAGGTCATCCGCAAATACGCGTGTTTTCTTTTGTCACGGAAGTAGGCGCGCACGCAGAAGCTTCGCGCGTCATTTCAAAGTTGCGCAACGTGCACACGAGCCATCAAGAGTTCATCTATTACAGCCAACGCGCGTATGAAATGCTTTTTCGCATGGCGTACACAGACGAGCATTCGGATAAGAAAAACTACATCACGGTGAAAACTCCCGTGTCGCATCCTGTGCAGAACTATGCGGTGCATAAAATCCCCGACATAGATGCGAAAATTGAAAACTCTGTCATGTGCGTCATGCTGCGCGGCGCGCTTTTGCCGAGCATGATTATCTCAAAAGAGATTGAAGAGTATTCCTCGCACGGCTACGTGACACCATTCGCGCTTTTTAAAATAAACCGCAACGATGAAAAAGCAGAAGCGGACATGGAATATATCCTCAACCTTAAGAATTCGTTCTTCAACCTTGAAGAGCTTGACGGAAAGGATTTGATTTTTGCAGACCCCATGAATGCAACGGGCGGCTCGCTTGTAACTGTCGTGAAATATTTGCAGAGTCAAGGCGTGCATCCCAAGTCTATAAAATTTTTCAACACAATTTCTGCGCTCAAAGGGAGCATACGCGTGACGCGCGCGCTTGAAAACTGCACGTGTTACACGCTGTGGCTCGACCCTGCGCTCAACACGTCGGCGTACATTATGCCCGGTCTTGGCGATGCTGGCGACCGCTTGAACGGTGTTGATGCTAAAAATGCGCCGCGCAACATCATCCAGCTCATAGCAGATTATGGCAGCAACATTGCAGGATTGTACCGCTCACAGCTGTATAAGATAGAGCAAACAGTTTTAGGGGAGCGATGAAAAAAAAATTGTGCAGCATATGTGTGCTGCTTGTGTCCGTCTTTATTTTTTCTTGTAAAAGTTCCGCTCATTTTCCCATTCCTGGCGAAAAAAAAGTTACGCAGGCTGCGCTCCATGCAGAATATCTTTCTCTTGCCGATGCATATGCAGAGCTTGAAAAATACGACAAAGCTATTCAGTATTACAAACTTGCAATGCACGATAAAAATTTGTACTGGAATGCGTTGTATAAGCTTGGACGTGCATATGCGCTCTCAAAAAACTGGGGTGATGCAAAAGATGCATACGAAAAATTGTTAAAGCGCGACCCGCAGAATATGAGCTTGAAATTGTCGCTTGCGTACATTCAGGCAATGTCAGGCGATTTAGAAAAAGCGAAATCTGCATATGAAAGTTTGATACGCGAGCAACAGGAAAATGAAACGCCGCTTGTGAATTATATTGTAATACTGTTGGCACAGGAGGAAATTGATGCGGCGGCGGCACAGCTTACTCTATTGAAAGAGCGGTTTCCCGAAAATGCGTCAATTTCAGAGTTTGAAAAGCGCATAGATGATGCGCGCGAAAAAAATGCAGTCGAGTCGGAAGAAGATGAAGCACCTGGAAGTGCAGACAGTTCTGATGCAGACGCAACTCCTGCGGCGGCAGAACTTTAACTCCAAATGAAATACGTTATTCGCTGATAAGTTTGCGGTACTTGTCAGCGTTTGCACGAAATGCGACTATCGGATTTTTTGCGTCATGCAGCGCGTTTTCAAGGGCTTCTTCTGCTTCCTTGAGCAAACGTTTTCCCGGCAACATGCGCACAGAACGCGAAGATATGCCTATTGCACACGAAAGCGGAGCGTTTGCATCTTTTAATAATTTTGAAACAGATGCATACACTGTATCAGCGATAATGAGCGCTTCGTCAATGGCGGTGTTTTCTTTTATGATTGCAAATCCATCCGACGCATATTCAAAGAGCAAGTCGTTGTACTGGAATTGCTCTGAAAGATATGCGCTTATTCGCGCTGCAATGCTGTCTGCAAAAGAAAGGGAAGGGATGCGCAGTAAAAAGAGCGACAAATCTTGTTCGCTTGACGCAGCGCGTATAAGCTCGCTGTCGAGGCGCACTTCAAGATACTGCTCCCAGCTCAATCCTGTCGCAGGCGAAAAAAGTCCTTGCGGCGTTGCAGTTTCTTCTGTATTGTTTTTTGTTGTATGTTCGTCAGATGTGTGTGCTGCCAGTGAGTACGGGGAGTTTTCATCTGTGTATTCTTCGTACACATCGGTTCTGTTGACAGTGCTGTCAGCTGAAAAATCATTTGCAGTTTCTGAACTGTTTTCAGAACCTAATTCATATTCGCTTTCATGCAGCATGTCCGCATAATCTGCTTTTGCATCAGGATTTGAGACATGCAGATATACAATGAGAATGATTGTGAATGCTGTTGCTGCAAGAATTATTAAAAATGAAAAGCGTGCGTAATAAAAGATTAAAGATGGTCGCAGGAGATACATAGAAGCAGTGACAATATACGCTACATCGCCTGTGGAGAAACTGCTTGTATATAATCTGCACAACCGCGATGCATTCATTGTGGTAGCGGTTTCTATGCTTGGATATGCGTATAAAATATGCGAATTATTTTTCAACGTGATAAAAGCGTAGTCGTCAAAATTGCCGCATGCTTTTTCCAAAGCATTTTTGAAATTGTCGGATGTTACTTCGTATGATGCAAGCGCTGTACGTATGCTATGAACAAATGAGTCAAACTGTTTTCCGGTACGCTCTCCGCTTGTTTTATATTCATATCCGATGCTATAGCCAAAAAAGATTATGCCTGCAGCAAGTATGACAGATATAATTATCGAATACACAGTAATGCTTCTCTGTTTCATATTGTTAAATATACCGTAGAATGTCATTGTATGCAAGTTTCAAAAGAGCTGCGGCAGGTTCGTTTGAATGCGCCATGCGGTATGCGGCAACAGCGGGAAAAAGCGTTGCAATGACAGGTGGAAACTGCGGTGCGTCAACAGCATCTTTTGCGCTCGCAAAATCGTTCTTGAAATGCGTCGCAAACGCGTCAAAATCAAACTGCGCGGATTCTGTGAGCGTCTGTGCTGATTTTTGTGCCGTGCACACATATATTTTTCCGTCACGTGCAACAGCGCATTGCTGTGCAGCGTATGACTCAAACGTCGTTTTGTACGATGCGAGCGTGTCTGTCGTTTTTGTGCCGCTTTCAGTTTCCGCAAGAGCGGAGCGGAACATGAGGCGGCTGAAAAGCGTTTCCTGCGTATCTGTGCGCATGCTCTGCGCGTTATACAGCGCGTCGAGATATGTGCCTTTTGCGTACGGTTTTTGCGAGTATGCGAAATCTGCGCCTGCCACAACAATTTTTTTAAATCCTGCTTTGAACGCAACATCAAATGCAGCTATTGTCACCGTTCCTGCTCCCGTTTCTATTATTGGAAAACAAGTGCCTGTTTTTCTTTCTGCAAAATGAGCGGCGTATTGCGCGAGCGGATGGCCTGTCTGCACAAACATGATCTTTCCGCCCAGACGATTGATAAACTGCGCCGCGCTCGAATTTGCGCATAAGTCAAAAATGAACAGCGTGTTTTCAACATGTACTGCGTTGTGGAAATGAGATGCAGAAATCATCTGTCCGTCTATTGAGACAACTGCATCGCATGCAATGCCGCGCTTTGCAAAACTGTGATACGCAGTGTCTGTTGCAATGACATACAGCGCCGCGCTATTTTGCCGCACGTATGAAATAGCGTTGTCGAGCGAAGGGCCTGCCGCCGCTACAAATGCAGTTTTCTCTGTTGGGAAAGCAGGGACGTGCTGACAGCCGCACTGCTTGAGATTCAGCATAATGTTCCGCTGCCACAATTTTCCAAAATGCGACTGTACTGAATAGTCCGCAGAAATTGCGCGGGAAGCTTCTGCTACGCATGTTCTAAAAGTTGCAATGTCGTCGCTATTTTCGCGCTGCCAGCTGTGCGTTTCAAGAACGGCCAGTGCGCCGTAAACTGCGGGAAGATAATAATTTTGCATCATCGCTTTTGTCTCTTTGACAGGAAAAATGACAACATGCCTGTCATTTAATAAATTGTAAAATGCAGGAATGCGCGAAAGAAATGCAATGTCTTCTTCGGAGTGCTCTGCCACAAGAATGACGCTTTCGGGAAACCGCTTTTTTAAAGCGGCAATAAAATAGCCGCCGCCTGCTCCTGCAATGACAAAGAGCGATGCGTAATTGATTGTAGAAGCCCATCCAGCAGCTTCTTTTTCAGGGGCGTAGCGCGAGTGCATGGCGTGTCCGTTTGAAAAGAGCGGAACAGGGCTGCCATTTTTTGCCTCTATTATATCTGCATATAACCGCGTCATCTCAAAAGCCTCGCTATCTTTGCGATGAGCGTCTCATTCTTTTGCTGAAGCTGCTCCCATCTGCGCTCTTTTTCGTTTTGTGCATGTTGCCACGCTATGTATTCGGCAGGAAAGATTTCATGAAGCCATGCGTCGCTGTGTGCGTGTTCTTTTACAAACGATTTTACCGCGCTCATGCGCTGTTTTGCCGCAGGGATATGCTGTATTGTCAATCTCGGCATGTCAGGCGACTGATGCAATATTTTTTCAAAAAATGAAAAATCAACGTCGTGCAGTGCGCCGAGTTCATGCGCGTAATGAAAATGATGCGACAGCCTGAATACATTTTTTACGCGCTCATCTGGCAGCGATTGAAACCATGCCCGATACAGTTCCAGCGACTGTGATGAAAAACGCGCTGCGCTTATGCGCGTTTCTTTTGTCGCTGTGCGCCTGTCGTATGACGACGCGCTTTGTTCAAGCATGTTCGGCTGCGCGTGCTGAAATGCTGTTGCAGGAGCCATGTCAAGCCCGCACAAAAACACCGGTGCGTCTGTGATGTTTTGTGCAAATTGCATTGCAGTGCCGCTTATTGTACCGTTGCGCTCTGCATGCATTGCAGGAATGGCGCAGCGCTCCAAGAGCGCAGAACTTATGCCGTCGCCGTATGAAAGCGGGATAAAGCTGCTCGTGGCAAAGAGAGAACGCACACATGCTGCTTCGCTTGCAAGCGCAATCGGCGCTTTTTTTAAAAGCGTATTGAACTGCAGCATGTGCGCGAGCGCGTAAAATCCTCCGTCTGTGGAGATGCATATGTCGGGCACAATGTTGCACGCGGCGAGAACAGAGAGCGCGGAAGATGCCGCGACAAGAAAAAAAGAAGCGCGAAATTTTTTAAGATAGGGCAGTGCGCTTGCAAGGCTCGGACCAGAGGCAGCGACTACAACAGGACAGTTTCCTCTTTCGATGAGTGCTACATGCTGGACGCGCGTGCAGAACAAGACGGCATTTAAAATCCAACGGCTTGAAAAATAGCTTCGCGTAAAAAGAACATTGCGGCTTTTTATGAGCGCGTTTTTTATTTCGTGCCATGCGTTTTCGTGCTGCAGCGCATATGCGCGTTCAGAAGCTTTCCATGAAGCGAACAGCGCGCTGCAAACGCCTTCTTCTCCGAGCGCGTTGAAAAGCTCGTTTGACAGATTGCTGTTCGCATCAAATACGATGTCCCACAATTTGTCTGTAGTAGCGAACGCTTTGTCGTAGCGAACTGCGCAGATGAGCGCATGCGGGAACCGCTGCCGCAAAAACTGTGCGCAATAGGAAAGCGCAGGCTCTGTTACAACAACAGCGTGCGGCGCAAAAGAGAAAGCAAGCGATGTAACGAATCGTTTTGCTTCTTGTTCGGGATTGTATGTTGAATGGAGCAGCACGCCGTTCACCGAGCATGTTTCTTGTCCATTTTTAGCACGGGAAAAAGCGACGTTCAAAACTTACCCTTCGTCAATGAATTGTATAATTTCATTTGTAGAATGGGCTGTACCTATTTTGAGAATAACAAGTGATTTTGCAGCAGGGCCGAGAATGCTTGCAAAGTGTCGTGCAATATGACTGCGGAAAAGTTGCTCGTCAAAAATGTCGTGAGAATAGATTATTAATTTTATTTCCCCGCTTGCTTTTTTTACGGCTGCATTTGGCGCTTGAAGCGACTTTTCCGTCATACCATACAGCTCATCGTACAGCGCATTGAATGCGCATACAGATAGTGCAGAATTTTTTTCATGCAGTTCAAGCGCATCATCGATTGCAATTTTCATTGAAAGCAAAAGTAACTGCGCTTCATTATTTGAAAAACTGTATTGCTTATTTGGAAAAACAGGGACAGTTTCAGAAGTGACGAACTGCTTGAGTTCATTTTTTAGCGTTTCTGCAGACGAAAAAAAATCTTCATATTGCGCTGTATCAACTTTCATGAATATGGCATCGCGAGAAATGCGGATAAAATGTATGCCACAGATTTTTTCTTTCATCGGGTTTGAAAAAAATTGATAAAAAGGGGCAAGCGAGTTTTCTATTTTTCCAAAACTTATTTCAATTACATCAGTGCCGATTGTGCCTTCCCAAAAATCACGTGATGAAACAGAAGCTGCAATTGATTTTGCATCGATGCCTATACAGTGCGAAATGATAAAATTATTTTCAATATATTTAAGAATCGCGCAATGAGCGAATTTGTACTTTTTGCAGAATTCAAAAAATGAATTGTACACCTGCCCATTTGAAAATGCGTTAGTTTTTAGAAGCAGACCATCAGATTTTTCCTGACCTGCCGTTGCACGATTCAAAAGCCCCATATCATGAAAGTCCGAGTTCTGCAAAAAGCTTTTTATATGCGGCGAATTGTTCGCTTCTTGCAAATTCAACTATTTTTTCTTCAGGCAGACTTTCAAGAAGATGGTCCATGTACAGCAACACAGACTTAATCTCTTCTTTCAATGATGGCGATAATCCGTCTTTTGGTGCTGCCTCTGTGTCAAGCTGCCGTTTTGCTTCTGTGTCGCTGTTGAGATAATCTATATTATCTTTTGTGAGAGACTCGGCAACAGATGGCTCTACTTTGAAAAAGTCATCGATGTCAACGGAATCTGCTGCAAGAGCGATTTCATCATCGACAACTTCAGGTACAATTTCTGTGACTGTGGGTATAGTGTTGTCAGCAGGTATAGAATCGATAAAATCTGTTTGTGCTGATTCCACAAGAATGTCATCCACTTTCGGAATTGCAATCTCTTCGGGAAGTTCTTCAGGAATCTCGTCTTCCTCGTTAGATGAGAAGTTGTCGATGTCGGGTTCGGTGAGATTTTCGTCGAAATCTATTGTAAGATTTGATACGCTTTCATCGACTGCTGGTGTTTCAGGAACTGCAATGTCGCCAAAAATGTCGTCGTCAGGACTTGCCATGCGTGACTCGGGAACAACTTCTGGCACAATGTCAAGATCCGCTGCGCTTTCCCGTTCGTCTGTTTCTGCTTTGTCATTGTTTGAAAAATTGGCGGTGTTCATGATGTTGTCGAGTTCGTCGCCGGAAAGCGAAATCGTCTCGTCTTCGTCCATATCGCTAAAAAATCCGCCCTTTGCAGAAGCGTCAGAAACTGCAGGTGCTGCGCCGCGCGTTTTGAGTTCTGCAAATTCATTTTTCAAATCGGCAATCTCTTCTTTTAAGCCTGATAAATCTGCCACTATTTTTTCAAGCAGCTCGTTGTTTTGCGTCGCAGGCGCAGCAATGCTATCAGTCAGCGATTGAGCTTCTTCATCGAAGCTGTCCGGTACAATATTGCTTATGTCGGAAGCTACAGGAACAGCCCCATCTTCTTTTGAAACGGACAAATCGTAGTCTACCAACGTGCGTTTCGGACGTTCTGCAATGTTTGTAATAGGCATTTCCTCTGCATTTACATCAATTCCAAAAGCAGAAACATCAATGTCTTCTGTGTCGGGCAAATCGGTGTTTTTGTCGATGACGGACGGAATCTCCTCTGATGCTGCGCTTTCATCTTGAATGGAGTCGAACATGTCGTCAAAATTGTCGGCGGTAACAGACACAGCTTTTTCGCCGCTCGATTGCGCAGTGTTTGTAGGTTCTGAAATATCTGAATCAAATGCGGGTAGCTCAAAGGTATCTGCAGTGAATGAATCTACTCCCAATTGTTCTGGCGCTGCATTTTCTGCGTGCGGTGGCACGGCAGATGAGTCGAATGACAAATCAATATCGAGCGGAGTCATATCTGGAATTGAATCGGGAGGAGCTATGTTGTCGAAGTCAATGTCAAATGAATTAATATCTACTGATTCTGAATCTGCATTGGATTGTACAGGCGATGTTGAAAAATCATCAAATGATATTTCGTCTGACTGCGGTATATTTTTTTCAGCATTGATTGCATCGCTTACATTTGACAATTCTTCAGTTGTGAGCGTTGATGATTTTTCTTGCTTGTTGTCAAAAGAAATAGCTTCTATATCTGAAAAATCTGGCAAATCAGCATCAAAATTGATGCCGTCTGTTGCGAAGTCATTTTCATTATGTGCAGATGTCGGTGGATGTTTTATCCATACACCGTAACTGTCGAGTTCTCTTGTGTTGTCTGTTGCATCGCTCATACCGTTCCCCTCTATATAATCAAGAAGATAAAATACTCTATCAGATTATTTATCGGCAAATAATTCACAAAAAAATAGTGTTTTGGCATGATATTGTTGCCCAATAAACGCATATAGTATACCACATTTTTTCATTTCAGAGAATAGCTTTTTTTACCGATAAAAAAATCATGACAGAAATAAAAAGTCTTATCGCGGTATTTGTTGGTACATTTGTGTATGTGCTTCTTTCACTTTGTGTTGGTCGTGATGGAATAGTTGTGTACCGCGAGTTGCAGGCACAAAAGCGTGAAATAAGCAGACAAACAGCAGCGATTCAAAAGATAAACAGCGAGCTTTACCTTGAGCGTACAGCTCTTGAAAAAGATAAAGATGTAATAGCAGCATATGCGCGAAAACTCGACTACGTGAGCGATGGTGAGAAACTTGTCAAAATTACGGGACTTCGCCCCCATGAAGTGACGCTGTACGATACTGGCACAATTCTAAAGCGAAAGCCGATTTCTTTTATGAGTGAATCTGCCTGCAAAATGTGTGGACTTGCTTTTTTTGTACTTACGTTTGTTTTACTTTCGCTTGCAAAGCTCAACAGCAGTACAATGGCGCGCAAAATAAAAGCGTGTGGCAAAAAATCAGTTGAAAAAAACTATGCGACAATACAGCTATGATACTGAAAAAATCTGACAGCAGCGCGCTTGAAACATGCGCGACGCTGCTTTTGCACGGCAAAATAGTCATCTTGCCTACAGACACTGTCTACGGATTTTCAGGAATAGTTGAAGAGACTGCGCAGTTTTGCACAGATAAAAAAATTCGCACGATAAAGGGGCGAGAAGCGGAGAAGCCGTTCATTCAACTCATCTCGCACCCACACGACATTTTTGCCCACACTGACGACACCATCCCGCGCGCGCTGCTTGACGCGTGGCCTGGCGCGCTCACGCTCATTGTAAACGACAAGCGCGGCGGCACAACTGCGTACCGCTGTCCAGGTGATGCATGGCTGCGTGCGATTGTAGAGAAGTGTGGCGCGCCTGTATACTCGACGAGCGTAAATGTGAGCGGTAAGCCTGTCATGCAGCGCATTCAAGAAATTATTGATACATTTGCGCATGCAGTCGATTTAATTGTCGACGACGGCAACAGGCTTGCTGCGCTTCCCTCGACGATTGTGAGCGTTGTGGACGGTATGCGCATTGTGCGGCAGGGCTGCGTAAAAGTGTGAGACGCACCGTGCCATGCTTGCGCCATTTTAGCGGTGTTTTTAAACGTTCCTTAATTTTGAACAGTGAACGATTTTTCAAAATCGGAACTGTTCAAAACCGCGCGGTCGCAATGCAATGAGAACGCGCAATCAATGGGCGAGTTTTCCGTGAAAACTCGAAGCTAAAAATGGCACGCTATTTTAGTGCCGTTTTTAAACGTTCCTTAATTTTGAACAGTGAACGATTTTTCAAAATCGAAACTGTTCAAAACCGCGCGGTCGCAATGCAATGAGGACGCGCAATCAATGTGCGAGTTTTCCGTGAAAACTCGAAGTTAAAAACACCGCGCCATTTTAGCGGTGTTTTTAAACGTTGGTAAAAGCGCTACACTGTTGCAAACATGCAACGCGACTCGCCGCGTAAACGAGACGGCTGTTTTGTAGATTGGCTGCCGCCTTCAAATGTGACATGCACGCTGCGCGCTTTTGTTGCATCTCCTTTTTCGTATGCGATTGCTTCTTCCAAACTTTTTTTTACGCTTTCAAATACAGTGTTTGCCATTTTTCGCCTCCTGCTTTTTTGAAGCGCATTGTTTGAGCGTGCGCACAAGACGCGCCCATTCGCTTCGTTCTTGCTCTGATATATCTGCCTTGTCGCTTTTTTTATATGCATACAGCAGATATAATTTTTCCGCAGACACAATGTCGAGGTACAGTATGCGTATGCCGCCGCGTTTGCCTTTGTGCAGCAAAAACCAGCGGAGTTTTCTTACTCCTCCTGTACCCTGTATGATGTCGCCATAATCTGGATTCTCGCAAAGGAATAGCTGCAGTTTACGCAAGTCTGTGTCATCCAACCCAAGCCCATGATGCATCAAATGTTTTTAGTAAAATAAATTCTCTACCCATAATATTATCCGCTTTCCTCCTAAAAGTCAATGCTTTCTTTTTTTTGCATAATATAGTTTGCTTTAAAATACGTTTTTACGCGGTTTTGCGAGAAAAAATGACTTTTTTAGTGAAAGATACGTTGCGGCCGTCTACATTTTGTTCCACGTAACAGGTACGCTGCCTCGTGCAGCCCCGTCGTCTGATTGCACGAGCGTCGTCTTTGTGCCGCTCAATGTGCTGCTGTTTTGCATGGAGAGATTCCATATTATTGGTTGCGCAGTTGTTGCCGCTTCAAGCGCAATTTGTCGCGGCAAATTGGGAAAGAACGATGCGTTTGATTTTCCTGCTTGCGTCACTGTGACAGAATTGCCGTTTACCGCTACAGTGATGTTCATTGTTGCGCCATTTTTATAGATGATAAAGCCGCGTCCACCGCGCAGAATGACAATTTTATCGATGAAATCTTCGCCTGACCATGTGCCTGCAAGCTGCTCTGTGGACATAGCGGCAGGCGTGCGTGGGGCAGTATTCGACAGCTCACTGGCAGCATCTTGTGGTTTAAACAAATTGCTGAAAATCGCTTGCAGTGACGATTTTGACTCTATGAGTATTTTGTAGTACGAGTCGTATGTCTTTGTTGTTGCGTGGATATTGTGTGTGCGAATGTCTGCTACGTGTAGCACGCAGTCCCATTTGTCGCCGCTTGCGCGTTGTATCACTGCATAAAATGCAAACGGAGATGATGCAAACGAAAAATCAGGCACGCCAGCCGATTTGTACGATGCGGCAAACCCGCTTTTGCGCTTGTCTATCACAGAAATGCCGGCAACTTCACCGAGCTGCGTAAAGTACAAGTTTTCTGTCATTTGAATCATGTTGTCGTCTGCGTCTGACGAGATGACTCCAAAAAAATCCACGTTTTTGGCAGACTGTGCGAAAGTTGCCAGCGTGACTGCGGTAAACAGAACAGATGCAAATGCGTGATGCGCAAGTTTCATCCGGTAAGCTCCTTGCGGAATTCGCGGCTTGCTTCACGCTGTAAATCGCGCGCGCGGATAGTGTCGCGCTTGTCGTACTGCTTTTTGCCTTTGCATACGCCAAGGTTTACTTTTACACGACCGTTTTTTAGATAAAAATCGAGCGGCACGAGCGTATAGCCTTTTTCGCTCGTTTTGCGCTGGAGACGCTTTATCTGCTCTTTGTGCAGGAGCAGCTTTCGCCTGCGGTCAGGAGCAGGCGAAAATGATGAAGAAAACGCATATTCAGTGATATGCAGATTACGCACCCACACTTCGCCGTTTTCTATTTCTGCAAAGCAGTCGGGGAAAGAAAGATTGCCCGCCTTTATCGATTTGACTTCTGAGCCTTCGAGCGCAATGCCGCACTCAATAGAATCCTCGACAAAATAGTTGAAGCGAGCTTTTTTATTAACCGCGATGACTTTCTTTCCTTCTGCCATACTGCCTCTATTATATGAAATCGGCAAAAAGCTGACAAGTTACGAGCATTTTTTTTATTTGTGCAGAGGGGTGCGTCAAAATTCATTTATTCGTGCGGAGGGGTTACTACCCCGACGCTTGCGTCGTAAAAAGGGCATTAAATCCGCCTGCGACATCTTTAGAGAACGACATACCTCGTTGCTCGCGGCGAGGTTGTTGATTCTGTGCAACATGTGCGCTATCGCATTGCGCACATGTTTTGTTTTATGCTATAGTTGCGACATGAAGCAAAAACTGTCCGACTATTCATTTGAAGTAAAAAAACGCAATGAGCAGCGCATTGTCAGCATAATCATGTTATGCCTCGTCATATTTTTCGGCATTACGCTTGTGCGTTCGTTTTTGCTTTTTTCAGTGCGTCAGCGCTCTGCTTCAATGCAGCCTGATATGCCTAAATCTGCGCATGTGTTCTTTACACCTATTACAGGTACTATTTCACGTGGTGATGTTGTGTTGCTCAGAGCACGCGAACGGGAAAAGCAAACTTTTTTTCGTGCAGCGGCAGATATGATTGTACGTTTTTTTACAGCACAGCAGCGCTCACTTGCTCGAACGGAGTCAAAGATGGGCGCATCTCCTCAAATACGGCGCATCGTGGCATTGCCTGGCGACACGATTTATATGCGCGGTTACGTGCTTTTTGTGCGCCCCAAAGGTGAGCAACATTTTCTTACAGAGTTTGAACGCACGGAAACGCCGTATAATGTGAATATTGTGCCAGCCCCTTCTGACTGGGACAATGCCATAGGCGTGAACGGTAGCTTTGAGCAGCGCACGCTCAAGGAAGACGAATATTTTGTGCTTGCCGACAACCGTGCGAGTGCAATAGATTCGCGCTTGTGGGGAGCCGTGCTACTGCATGACATACAGGCAAAAGGGCTTGCCGTTTATTTTCCGTTTTCAAAGATGCGCCTGCTCTGATGACAAGCCGCTCCGTTCCGCTGTACGTTCACATTCCGTTTTGCGTTTTAAAATGCGCGTACTGTGATTTTTTCAGCGTGCCGTGCGTTGCAAAGCGCGTGCAGAGCGGCAGAAGGCGCATGCCATATGGTGAAAAGCGCGTGCCGTGCAGCGAAAAAAGCATGTCCCATCTTGAAACGCCTCTGCTTGTTCCCGACGACTATATCAATGCTGTTTTGCATGAAGCGGCATATGTTGCACGCGCAAAAAACATTGACGTGTGGAAAACAGTGTATGTCGGCGGCGGCACGCCAAGCCTGCTTGCACCGGCGCAGCTGCGCAATCTTTTTTCCGGTTTGCAAAAAATTGCCGATTGTCAAAAAAGCGATGAAGTGACTGTCGAGGTAAACCCGTGCGATGTGACGGAGGAATTGCTTTCCGTACTCGAAGACTGCGGCGTGACGCGCATTTCGTGCGGTATTCAGTCGCTCAACGAATATGCGCTTTTGCGTGTGCAGCGAAGAAGCAGCAGACGCGATGCGCTCCATGCGCTTGAGCTGCTTGCAAAAAATTGGCGCGGCGCTTTTTCGTGCGACATGATTTCAGGCTTGCCTGAAGAGACAGAAGCATCGTTCATCGCAGCCCTCGAAACGCTCATCTCGTATAAGCCGCAGCACATTTCGCTGTACTCGCTCACGCTTGAAAAAGGCACGCCGCTTGCAAACAGCGTTGAGCGCGGCACGCTTGCATACGACTTTGACAGCGCGGATGACATGTGGATTTCAGGGCGCGATTTTCTTTTGGCGCACGGCTACGCGCAGTATGAAGTTTCAAATTTTTGTACGACGGGAAATGAGTGCGTGCATAACAGCGCGTACTGGAATCTTGACGACTATTGCGGTTGCGGGGCGGGGGCAACGAGTACATTTTACGGTGACAGTATGCGCATCACAAACACGACAGACATTGCGTCATACATTTCGTTTTGGAAAAATGGCGCGCATTGCGGCAAATCTTTTGCGACGGAAAAAGTAGCCATTGACGGAATTGACTCGGCAATCATTCCTGCGCACAGAGAATGCATAGACACACACACTGCGTCATTTGAATTTTTTATGCTGGGATTGCGCACTGCGCGTGGTGTTTGCCGCGAGCGCTATGAAGCGCGATTCGGTGCGTTCCCGCAAAAAGTTGCAGCGCTTTTCCGCGAATGGCAAACAGCTGGCAGGGCAGTCATCAAAGAACATGGCGGCGCGCATTGGTACGCGCTCACTGCAACGGGGTTGTTGTTCTTAAATGATTTTTTGGAATCGTTATTATAAATGTAGTGCCTTTACCAAGTTCTGATTTGACCGCTATTTCCCAGCCGTGTGTATCAATAATGCTTTTTACTACAGCAAGTCCTATGCCCATGCCTTCTTCTCTCCGCGAATTTGTGGCGCGATAAAACATGTCGAATATATGCTCGCATTCTTTTTCTTCAATGCCTATTCCTGTGTCTTGCACCGTTATAACGCATGACGACGGCGTTTCGCTTCCGGTGATTGCAATGGCATCGCCTTCTTTTGAATAACGGATTGCATTGCTGATAAGATTTTCGAGCGCGCGCAAAAAAAGCTGCTTGTCCATAGGAACACTGACTTCTGGCGATATATCGATTACTGATGAAACTTTTCGTTTGAAAACAGAGCCTATCATTTCAGCGCTCTGTGCAAATTCTACTGCAACAGCAGCAATGCTTTCTGATGTGAGCTTTTCCTGCCAGTCGGCGCTGTCCAGTTTTACAAAATTGATAAGCGTATCTATCATGTTTTCAAGCTGATTTGTCTTTGCAGTGATTATCTCAAGCGATTTTGTTATTTCACTGGGATTGGTAACAACGTTGTCGGACAGCGCCTCCGTGTATCCTTTGATGACAGCGATTGGCGTACGCAAGTCATGGCTTATTCCCATGATGAATCGAGCGCGTTGCTCTTGTGAATTGAGCAGAGACTTGCGCATTTTCTCAAGGTTTTCGGTAAGCGAGATGATTTCGTTGCTTCTGTTTTTAGGAAGCTCTTCGATAAGCGACGCCGTTAAATCACCGTCAGCGATTTTTTGAGAGCGATTTTCAAGGATAGTTATCGATGAAAAAATGTTATGCGAAATTCTCCAAATGACAATGGTTAGCAATGCAGCAAGTGAAAGCAGGAGCGCTATCGAGTGATTGATAAAATTTAACGGCCGTTTGCGATGAGGCGATGATTTTCCTGCCCTGCTCAATATGAATAAGTTTTGCCTGCTGTTGATAAAACTGGGACTGGTGAACTGATAGAAAAAATTGTTTTGTGTTTGGCTGACGATGTTCCACATTTCCGAATACGAATACGCTGTGTTTGCTTGCAATTCGGGGATTGTAGAAATCAGAATGTCTATAGTCTCATTGAACGAAATGAGCGCGACTTCCATATCGGGCGGCGTGCGGTGTAGCTGCCTAAACAATGTGTCCCATTCGCTGTTGGAAAGCTGTAGCATGTCTGTACGTTTAAACTCGCGGTAATCGTGTATTAAGATGCGGTCGGGAGACGTAAAATAAAAATACAGCGGAATGAACAATGCGCATAGAGCGGGAATGATTACAATGGCAACAAGAAGCGAATTGAATTGCTTGCGAATGGTCATAGTTTTTATTAGCCTATCTTATTCGCTCTTTTGAAAAACAGTAGCCGAGTCCGAATATCGTTTTAATAAATTCAGGATTTTGCGGATCATTTTCAATTTTTTTGCGGAGTCTTTGTATGTAGACGGCAACTGCGGTGATGTCACCGTATGATGTTTTCCATACTCCCTGATAAATTTTTTCAGGTGAAAGCGATTCGCCTGCGTGTTTTACCAGATATTCGAGCACGGAGTATTCTTTTGCAGACAGCGAGACTTTTGTCGTTCCTTGTTTGAGCACGCAGCTATTTAAAAGTAACGTGTAATCTCCAAAGGAAATAGATTCTTCTGCAGCTGCTTCTGTTGCGCTCCTTCTGCGTAGATTTGCTTCGACACGTGCAACGAGCACGCGTGGTGAAAACGGTTTTGTGACAAATTCATCTGCACCGAATCCGAGTCCTTTGATTATATCGTTGTCAGCGTCACGTGCGGAAATGATGATGACAGGAATAATCAGTTTATATTCTGCGCGGAATTTTTTGAGAAAATCAAAGCCGCTCATGCCGGGAAGATTAAGGTCTAAAATTATTAAGTCAGGCATGTCTCCCGAATTGAGTCGCTGGAGTGCATCTTCGGCAGTGCTGAAAATTTCTGAAGCCATGTTCGCATTTGATAAATATATGGAGACAAGATTTGCCATTTCAGGCACATCTTCTATTACAAAAATACTGGAGTTCATAGTCATTAATTATCAGATAATCACAAAAAATGCAATACGGTTGTGACGAGAGGATTTTGTGGCGACATTCTTCTCATTTGATAAAACGAAAAATTATTCATAAACAATCGTATTGACAATTCCGATAATGAAATGAGATAGTATAGAATAATGATAGAAGTGACGCGTCTGAACGGAAAAAAATACTGGATAAATCCTCACATGATAGAGAGCATGGAAAACAATCCTGATTTGACGCTGTCAATGCTTTCGGGAAAAAAAGTTATTGTAAAAAATGCTCCCGAAGACATTATCGAAAAGATTGTAGCGTATCGGCAAAAAATCGGCATAAACATACAAGAGGTATGAGAACATGGATCTTGCTACTATAATTGGTCTTGTAGGCGGTGCAGCTTGTCTCGTCATGGCTGTTATGACGTCGGGCGGTTCAATGAGCGGTGTCATAGACATTCCGTCAATCTTCTTTACACTCGGCGGTTCATATTTTGCGCTGTATCTCTGCGCGCCTATTTCCCGCTGTATAGGTATATTTAAAATCATGTTCCGCGCATTCAAGGTGTACGACTATGGCGAACGACAGATAATTCAAAATATGGTGGCGCTCTCTGAAAAAGCGCGGCGCGAAGGAATCCTTGCACTTGAAGACGGGCTCGACGACATTGAAGACGCGTTCATGCGCAGCGGTTTGCGTCTCGTCGTTGACGGCACTGACGGTCAGGTTATCCGTGCAATCATGGAGAATGAAATGAGCCAGTGCGAAGGTCGCCACATGGAGTGGATTGGTCTCATAAACCAGTGGGCAGGTCTTGCGCCAGGCTTCGGCATGATGGGCACTGTCGTCGGTCTTATAGGCATGTTGCGCAACTTGGAAGACAAATCTGCAATCGGTCCGAACATGGCTGTCGCGCTCGTCACGACGCTCTACGGCAGCTTGATGGCGAACTGGCTCATCGGTCCTATCGGACAAAAGCTCATCGGGCACAACGCTGCGGAGATGAAAGTAAAGGAAATGGTTATTGAAGGCGTGCTCGCTATCCAGGCAGGCGAAAACCCGCGCATCATGGCGCAAAAGCTGCTCACGTATCTTGACCCGACAGCGCGCCGCGCAATTGAAGCTGATGTGCTCAAGGATTGATTATGGCGCGTAAATCTCGTGAACCTGAAAAGCCGTCAAGCGCATGGCAAACGACATACGGCGACATGATTACGCTCATGCTCTGCTTTTTCGTCATGCTGTTCAATCCATCTGAGATAGATATAACACAGCTTGCGACGATTACGCAGTCGCTTCAAATGCGCGAAACAGAAACGACATCGGGAGGAATGTCACTTGCAACAGGAAGGCTTGCCGATTTAGGAAATAATATTGACTCGCTTCCCGCTATGGAACGGGGACGCTCGCTCGCAAATGCAAAGAAAAAAGCGGTAAGCCTCTTTGCGCCTGACAGAAAGTCAAATAAAATCACTATTACAAGCGATGAGCGCGGGCTTGTCATTACGCTTGCCTCCGACAGTTTTTTTGCAGAGGGAAGCGCGGAACTCAACATAGACGAAACGCGCGACACGCTGCTGCGTCTCTCAGAGTTTTTTCAGGACACGGAGCTGCGTGGAAGGCGCTTTAGAATAGAAGGCCACACAGATAACACGCCTGTTGTTGATACAGAAAAATTTGCGAGTAACTGGGAGCTTTCTGCCGCGCGCGCCATGAACACGCTACACTACCTTGCAGATTTTGGCGTGAACGAGCAGCAGTTTTCTATAGCGGGATATGCTGATACGCGACCGTATTCCTCAAACGACACTCCCGAAGGCAGGGCGTACAACAGACGTATTGACATAATTATTCTAGACGAAGGTCATTTTTAATGATACAATACTATGTATAGGTGGGAATAATGGCAGACAACGATATCAATTTTGATGAAGGAACAACTGAAAGCACTGTTACGGCAAAACGCAAAGGGCTTGGTGGTCTCATACCTGGATTATTAAAATGGATACTCATTGCGCTTGGCGCAGTCATTTTGATTGTTGTCGTCGTGTTTGTGACAGTGCGCATTGTTTCAAGCAATACGTCGCGGCAGACGACTATTCCGATAAGCGGCGAGTATCAAGCGCAGCGAGAAGTGCTCGACTGGTATTCATCGCTCGGCGCTATCAGAACGCGGACAAGTGACGATATTCCTGCGAGCGTTATCGTCAATATTTTCCTCGGCTATAAAAAGGACGATAAAGCTGCCGCTTCCGAAATAACTGAAAGAAGGGTTGAACTCGTTGATTATTTGCGCCGATATTTTACACAGAAAACGATTGACGAATTGAAGCCGCAGAATGAGCAAAAACTTAAAATAGAGCTGCGCAATGCAATCAATGACGAGATTTTAAGCAGTTCTAAAATTAGAGACGTATCATTTCAGCAGCTTGATGTCATAGAGCAGTAGGGATAGTACATGAACGAAGTTCTGTCACAGGATGAGATTGACCAGTTACTCACCGCAATAAGCTCCGGCGATTCGGAGGCTGATGATTTTAAACCTGTCAGCGACACGCGTAAAATAAAAATTTACGACTTCAAGCGTCCTGACAAGTTTTCAAAAGAGCAGCTCCGCACCGTCTCGAACATGCACGAAACATTTGCGCGCTTGACGACGACGAGCCTTTCCGCGCAGCTGCGCAGCCTCGTTCACGTGCACGTTGCGTCTGTAGACCAGCTCACCTATGAAGAATTTATCCGCTCCATTCCCACGCCGACGACGCTTGCCGTTGTGAACATGGACCCGCTCAAAGGAAATGCAGTGCTCGAAATTGACCCGACTATCACGTTCTGTATGATAGACCGCTTGTTCGGCGGGCGCGGCACGACGACGGGCAACAAAAATCGTGACCTCACTGACATTGAGCAGTCTGTCATGGAAGGCATCATCGTGCGCATACTTGCAAACATGCGCGAGGCATGGACGCAGGTAATCGACTTGCGCCCGCGTCTTGGACAAATCGAAACAAATCCACAATTTGCGCAAATAGTGCCGCCGTCTGAAATGGTCGTGCTCGTCACGCTCGAAATGAAAGTGGGCGACGAAGAAGGTATGATGAACTTCTGCGTTCCATACTTGACAATTGAGCCGATTATCTCAAAGCTTTCGTCGCAGTTCTGGTTTTCTTCGGTGCGCAGAAGCTCCACAACGCAGTATCTCGGTACGCTTAAAGAAAAACTTTCGTCTGTGGAGATGGATGTTGTTGTCGAAGTCGGCTCAATAAATCTTCCTATACGCGAAGTGCTTTCGCTGCGTGTCGGCGATGTTGTACGCCTTTCAAATATTCGCGTAGGAGATCCGCTTACGCTTAGCGTTGGAAACAAAAAGAAATTCTATTGTCAGCCGGGTGTTGTTGGCAAAAAGATGGCGGTGCAAGTTACTGGTAAAATTGAAGATATTTCGGCTGATGATTTTGAAGAACTTTCTGTAGAAGGAGATGACACATATGAGTGATGGTGCAATATCACAGGATGAGATTGATGCATTGCTTTCTGGCGTATCGGTAGACGGACTCAATTCATCCGGCAGGGTAGGTAGTGCTCCTGCTGTGCATATAGATGTAGCCGTCTTGCAGAAATTTGCAGAAGAGCTAAAAGATTCCCTCGCAGAAAATTTTAATAAAATGACAAGCGCAAATTTTACTGCGGGAAATCCTATTGTCGAGCAGCTCGACAGAGATAGGCTTCTTGCAAAGCTTCCTGAAGTCGTCGTAAACATTCTCGCAGATTTTTCAAGCGGGCTTTCTGGCGACCATCTCTATATACTCGCTCCCGAGTTTGCTCAGAAGATTGTCGGTCTCATGAATAGTGAAGATAATGCAGATCTCGATGACATGGCGCTTTCAGTTATCTCTGAATGCGTCTCTACGCATACGAGCGACGAGATACAATCGCTTGAAAAAACGGGGAGGCTTTCCGGCATCGCTTGCAATCCGCCTACTGCGCGTAACGATCCCAAAGCGATGATTCGCGTGCCACGCAATCAGTTTATACTTTTCAACTATCCTCTTTCGCTCGATGGACAGGGCTACACGCTTTGGGAAGCGGTTAGCGCCGAAGTTGCGGAGCAAATGTGCAATGCGCTCGGTGGCATGGCTGCGGAAATTCCTGTCGGTGGTGGCGTGCTGAGTGCTGCGGACATGGCGTCTGTTGGAAGTATGGCTGGCGGCGGCATGCAGCAAAGCATGAACCTTGGGCAAATGGGCATGCCTATGATGGGGCAGAGTATGGGACCGGGCGTGCCGAATGTACAGTCGTTGCAATACCCTATGTTGCAGCATGCAGTCTCTGGTGGCGAGCAGGGAAATATCGGTCTTATCATGGATGTGTTCATGGAGATGACTGTAGAGCTTGGTCGCACGAAAAAGCAAATAAAAGACATACTCGGTATGGGAGAAGGTACGATCATTGAGCTTGATAAACTTGCCGGAGAACCTGTCGACATACTCGTAAATCACAAACCTATTGCAAAAGGTGAGGTTGTCGTTATCGATGAAAATTTTGGCGTGCGCGTCACAGAAATATTATCATCATTGGAGCGGGTGACAGAGCTACACTAAAAGAAATTTATGGGTGGGGGAAATTTTGGCATACTCAAAAAAAATACGAAAGGTGTGCATCCTTTTGTTTTTAACTGCGTCCATGCTTTATGCACAGTTAGGCGAATCTATTGCTGAAGATACGCACATTGGGCGGACTGAAACAGTTTCTACAGTTGACGAATCAACTATATTTATTGCTCAAGAGGAGGCACCTGCGTTGCCAATGGTGCCGTCAACAGCATCAACAGTGTGGCTTTTCGTAAGAATGATTTTTGTTCTTGCACTCGTGATTGCGTGCATTTACACAGTCATCTGGCTTATGCGGCGCAGCATGAACAAAAGCGGTGCCACTTCTGATGCTTTTTTGCGCGTTGTTTCGCACGTGACGCTTTCTCCAGGAAAGTCTGTTCAAATCGTTTCATTGCTCGATGAAAAAGCATACATACTTGGTGTAACTGATAATGCGGTGAATCTCATCGGCGAAATTACAAATAAAGAGATTATTGATGCGATGAACGTATACGCGGATAAAAATGCAAATGTGCAGAAGCCGCGCACATTCAACGACATGCTTTCGATTTTTGCGCCGAACACTCCGAAAGAAAAAAACATTTTTACCGAAACGGGCAATAAAGCACGCGACATGCTGCGCCGTCAGCGGAACCGTCTTGACAAAACGGAGCAGTAGCATGCACAAAAGGCTATTACTATTTGCACAGCGAAAAAAGTTGCTCGTTTGTTTTGCAGCACTTGGATTTTTTTGCGTATTCCCTGCTATAGCTCAGCAAAATCGTAATTTTCCTGAACGCGCTGCGCAAGGCGTTACGGAAATGGGACGCACGGTGCGTCCTGCGCAAGTGCCGAATATAGACATAAACATTACGCAACCGCAGTCTGGTGAAGAAGTTGCATTTTCTGTGCAGCTGCTTTTACTACTCACTGTGCTTACGCTTGCACCGAGCATATTGATTCTTGTCACATGCTTTTTGCGGTTTTCAATCGTGCTCGATTTTATTAAACGTGCGCTTTCACTTCAACAGGTGCCGCCGACTGCTGTGCTCAATGGCATTGCATTTTTTATGACAGTCTTTGTTATGTGGCCTACACTCACGCAAGTGTATACAAATTCGTTCCGTCCACTTTCAGACGGTGAGATAACAATTGAGTCTGCATATGAACAGGCGGAAGCACCGTTACGTATTTTCATGTATCGGCAGATGGCGGAAGATACGAGCTATATTTCGCTCTTCATGTCTATGGCGCAATTGGATAGACCGAATACACTTGCAGATGTGCCGACGCACATATTAATTCCTGCATATATTTTGCATGAACTTACCGTTGCATTCAAAATAGGCGTACTTCTGTATATACCGTTTATCATAATCGATATGGTTGTGGCGAGCATTCTTATGTCCATGGGCATGATGATGCTTCCGCCTGTGCAGATTTCCATGCCGTTTAAGCTCATGCTGTTTGTGCTTGTTGACGGGTGGGGGCTGTTGACGCAGCAGTTGTTTGTATCTGTGCTGCGTTGACGCACTATTGCTCGTTGATTTTTTGAGGAGGTGTAAGAGCCAAGCTGCCTAAAATAGCGTCAGCTTGTCTCTTTGGCAGTTTGCAGTGCAAACTGCGATTTACTGTGCGTTCTCATTTCATTACGAACGCGCGCAAAAAATCATCTCGCAAACTGATGTTTGCTCGTTGATTTTTTGAGGAGGTGTAAGAGCCAAGCTGCCTAAAATAGCGTCAGCTTGTCTCTTTGGCAGTTTGCAGTGCAAACTGCGATTTACTGCGCATTCTCATTTCATTGCGAACGCGCGCAAAAAATCATCTCGCAAACTGATGTTTGCTCGTTGATTTTTTGAGGAGGTAGTGTTGTCAATAGGGCAAGTTGTCAATTTGATTCGCGGTGGAGTATTTGAAGTGTTTATCCTTGCTGCACCCATACTGAGCACCGCGCTCGTTGTCGGTTTGATTGTCGCAATTTTTCAGGCGACAACATCTATCCAAGAGCAGACGCTTACATTTTTGCCAAAAATTCTTTCTATGCTCGCAGTGCTTGCGTTGCTTGGCGGCTGGATGCTTTCTCATTTGCGGAATTATACTATTGTGCTTTTCAACATGATTCCGCAATTTGCGCGATAAAGGCTGAAACATATGATAGACAGCATTGTGGTACAGGCTCCCCTGTTTCTGCTCATCGCCGTGCGATGTTTTGCTGTGCTCATGACGTTGCCGCTTTTTTCAATGCGTTCTGTTTCGCGAACGGCAAAAATCGCGCTTGCAGGCTACATGACATATATCGTGCTGCCTCATGCAGATTTTTCTGCGTATGCTTCGTACATCTCTCCGTCGGGATTGTTTGATTTGACGTATGTGTTTTTGTTAATCGGCGAAGCGATGATAGGAGTCATCATCGGATTTTTTGTAACGATTATTTTTTCTGTGTTCAGTACGGCAGGACAGTTTTTTGCATTTCAAATGGGATTGAGCGCATCCGAAGTGTATGATACGCTTGCGCAAGTTGAAAATCCGCTCATGGGGCAATATCTGAATCTTGTAGCAACGCTTATTTTTTTGCAGAGCAAATGGTTTCAAAAATTATTTTTGCGCGGTTTATATGCAAGCTGCACAACGATGAATGTATTTAAATTGCTTGAAGCGCGGGAACGGATAGTTTTATTTTTTACAAGGAGCCTCACAGAACTCTTTGCAGATGCGCTTGTCATCGCAATTCCCATTTCAGGTACACTGCTACTAGTGAGCATAAGCCTTGGCATACTTGCGCGCGCCGCTCCTCAAATGAATCTTTTATCAGAAGGATTTGCGCTTATGTTGCTCGTGTCGTTTCTTATCATCACTGCGCTTATTCCTCCGCTCTGTGATTTTTTTGAGCGCTCGTTCAATTCCGGAATTACTTCGCTGCTCGGCATCATTGCTGGAGGCGGAACATGATTCGCGAATCAGTTGCTGCTGAAAGCCGCACCTGTTTCTTTGACAAGAATTATGTGGCAGTGTTTCCTTGCCGCGCGCCATTTATGCGTATTGATTTACAGTGGTTTGCAGCTGAAGATGAAGGGCGCACAGAGGAGCCTACAGAGACAAAACTTGAAAAAGCGCGGAAAGAGGGGCGCGTTGCAAAGAGTCAAGAGCTTAACAGTGCGCTTGTTATGCTGCTTGCTGTAGTTATGCTCATTTTCATGGGACCATACATGCTCCGTGATTGTGCCGCCATCTTCAGATATTATTTTTTGCGCTGCATTAATCCGCAGGTCAATGATCCGAATCTTGCTCGTGCATTTTATTTTTTCTTTTTGCGCCTCGTGCTTCCGGTTGCCGCTGTTGCTGTTGTTGGAGGAATTGTTGGAAATATTATTCAAAACCGCGGATTTCTTTTTACGACAAAAACGATTGAGCCGAATTTTAAAAAAATCGTGCCGAACTTTATCGAGTATTTTCGTAATACAATTTTTTCTTTTCGTGGAATTTTTAACATTATTAAATCTATTGGCAAAGTTGCTGTCATCGGGATTATCGCGTATTTTTTTATTAGGCGGGATGTTCCTGTACTTTTGCTTGAAATTCAAAATGGAAATGTTGGTATGGCAATCAGTTTTATTGCGCGCATGGCAGCAGAATTGCTTGTTATGGCTGCAATTGTTTTTTTAGTGATAGCGATTCCCGATTATTTTGTGCAGCGCTATCAATTCCGCGAGCAGATGCGCATGACAAAACAGGAAGTGAAAGAGGAGTACAAGGAACTCGAAGGTGACCCTGAAATGAAAAACCGTTTGCAGCAAGCGCAACGGAATATTTTACAGCAGAACATGCCGCAAGCGGTGCGCGAAGCGGACGTTGTAATTACCAATCCAACGCATTTTGCTGTTGCGCTCAAATATGATGCAGCGCTGTATGATGCTCCTCAAGTAACTGCAAAAGGTGAAGATGAGATGGCGTTGCTCATGCGGCGCATTGCAGGTGAGAATAATGTGCCTGTTGTGGAGAACCGTCCGCTTGCGCGCGCACTCTATGCAAATACACAAATTGGTGATATAATACCATCACAATATTTGGAAACTGTTGCGCTTGTTTATGCGCATATACAATATTTGGACTCTGAAAAATAACTTTTGAGCCGGGTGGGAAAAATGGCAGAAGAAGCGAGAAGAGTTAATACCATAACTGTTCTAAATTTTTTACAGCGCAATATTGTTGGTGTTGCAGTCGTTATCGTTGCGCTTTTTCTCGTTATTCCAATGCCGCGCGTATTTATCGATATTACAATGGCGCTCAATCTTGCCCTTTCAATTGTTATATTGCTTACTGTCATGTATACGCCACGCGCAACAGATTTTACAACGTTTCCGCGCATCCTTTTGTTTGCAACGCTTTTTGGACTTGGCATAAATATATCTTCGACGCGTCTCATCCTTGCAAATCCAGTGAATCCGCGTGGCCTTTCTCATAGCCAAAGCGCAATGGTGCAGGCGTTTGCAAATATTGTCACTGGTGGCGGCACTGGTGCGACACCAGTCGTCATAGGCTTTGTCATATTCATCATATTGATTGTTGTGCAAGTTGTTGTAATCACTAAAGGTGCCACGCGTGTCTCGGAAGTTGCCGCGCGGTTTTCGCTCGATTCTATGAGCACGAAAAAATTTGATATTGGCAATCGACTCAACAGCGGCTTGATAACAGAAGAAGAAGCGCAGCGAGAGCAGGATGCACTTGATCGCTCTGTTGATTTTTATTCGACAATGGACGGTGCATCAAAATTTGTATCGGGCAATGTCAAGGCAGGTATCTTTATCACTGTTGTCAATTTGCTCGGAGGATTTGCCGTTGGCATGGCTCTCAACGGTATGTCCGCAGGAGACGCGTTGCTCTCATACGTAAAATTGACAATTGGCGACGGGCTCATGTCGCAGATTCCGTCGCTCATGCTTTCGTTTGCAACTGGTCTCATCGTTACAGGAAGCAGCACTGATGAGCCGTTTGAAAAAGAGCTTGCAGAGAATTTCACTATTGACGGTCATGTATACGAAATCGTAGGGGCTGCGCTCGCGCTCATGGGGATTGCATTTATAAAAAATGGGGCGAGTGCAACGATATTGCTCATAGTGCTTGGCGCGTTTTTCTTTTTTATGGGCTTTCGTTTGTCTCGTTCACATGAACAGAAAAAGGCACAAGGTGCTGCTGCTGCGACGAAAAATACGACGCAAGGTGCAGGCGGCACTGCTTCTTCTGATGCGGGTTCTATTGCGCCGCTCGACACGCTTTCTCTTGAATTGGGATATGCGCTCATTCCGCTTGTAGACAAGGAAAAAGGCGCCGAGCTGCTTGAGCGCATCACGCGAATCAGGCATGAATCTGCGCTCGACTTAGGTCTCATTGTGCCGCCCATTCGCATTGTTGACAATATGACGCTTGATCCAAACGAGTACAGTTTTAAAATACGTGGCATTGAGGCGGGCAGAAGCAAAATCCGTCTCGGATATTATATGTGCATGAATACCGGCATGGTTTCGGAAGAGATTCAGGGAGAAAAGACAAAGGATCCTGCGTTTGGCATGAATGCAATCTGGGTTCCAGAAGAGCGGCGCACAGAGGCTGAGCGAGCGGGGTATACTGTTGTTGACCCGCCCACAATAATTGCAACGCATCTTACGGAAATCATTAAAGCTCATGCAGCAGAAATTTTAGGCCGTCAAGAAGTATCTGCCATTATCAACCGCATAAAAGAGACGAATTCTGTTGTTGTTGATGAAGTGCTCAACGGCGAGCGCACAAAGTTTACGTATGGCGATATTCAGAAAGTGCTTCAGGCGTTGCTTGAGGAGCGTGTGTCAATACGCAATATTGTCATCATTTTGGAAACGCTCGCAAACTATGGTGCTATTACGAAGAATACGTGGGATTTAGTTGAAAAAGTACGAGAGGCGCTCGGCTTGCAGATTTGCAAGCAGTATGCGGATGATGATAACACATTGCGCGTGATGAATCTGTCGCAAGATTTATCACAGATGATTCTGGAGCACGCTACACGCCCGTCAGATGGTTCGGAACCGTTTGCGGCGCTTGATCCTGTCGATGCACGCTTGTGGGAGAGCGCTGTTGTAAGTGCGTACAATGCGATAAGAAATAAGGGGTATTTGCCAGTGATCATGTGCGCACCAAATGTACGTCGTCTCGTATGGAAGGCGACAAGTCGCGAAATGCCGGATATAATAATAATTTCTGTCAGCGAGATACTCGCTGCAGGAAGGAGTATAAAAGTCGAAGTTGTCGGCGAAATTGCAGAAGATAAAGCAGGAGTAACAATCAAAAATGTATAGCGCTGAACAACAGCAATTACCCGTGATGAAGATGACAGGAAAGACGCTTGAAGAATGCAGAGAAAAGCTGTACATGCAATTTGGACGCGATTATACTATCCGTGATATGCGTACTATACTCAAGCCAAAACTGTTGTTTGGTCACAAAGAGTTGCTAGAAGTTTCATACACAGTAAGCAGCAGTTCCGAGCGTTCTGTCAAAAATGAGATGCAAGCAGATAAATTGGCTGCCTTTAAAAAGAATCAAGAGGAGCTTTTGAAAACGGCGGCAATGACTGCACAGGTGGCTGCAATCAACACAAAAATTTCAGAGATGAAAGACGACTTAGCAAAACAGATTCAAGGCATTGCATTTGCTTCTGGCGAGAAACATGCAACAATTAAAAAAATTGAAGAGATGCTTGCGGATAATGAATTTACTTTTTCATATATCAACGAGATGACTGAAAAGATAAAAAAAACTTTTTCTTTGGAAGCGCTCGATGATTTTAAAGCGGTTGAACGTAAAGTTGTCGACTGGATAGGGCATTCAATTTCAATCGCCCCTGCTCGCGCGCCGCGTCCGCCGCATGTTGTCGTCATCGTAGGACCGACAGGTGTAGGTAAGACAACGACGCTCGCAAAACTTGCAGCAAAAAAAGTTGTGGAGGCAAGAGAGGCTCATTACAAAATTCCTGATTTTAGTTTTATTACGATAGACAGCATGAGGGTTGGGGCATACGAACAGATTGCACGATTTGGCGATTTGCTTGAAACGCAAGTTGAAAAAGCAGAATCCGTAGAAGATTTAAAAAAGATTTACGACGAAAAGAAAAATAGCGTTGACGCTATTTTTATCGACACAAGCGGCTACAGTCCGAACGATTCAAAGCACATAGGCGAGATGAAATCTCTGTTAGAGATTCGTGGTCTCCATCCTGATGTATATCTCTCTGTTGCTGCTTCAACGAAAGCGCGCGACTTGGAAAATATTATTCAGAATTACGAGCCGTTTGGATATGGCTCTGTTATTGTTACAAAGTGCGATGAGAGTCATCAATACGGTAATATCATCAGCGTGCTTCATGAAAAAAACAAAAAGATTTCGTATATCACAGATGGACAAAATGTTGTACGCGATATACGTCGTGCTGATACAGTGCAGTTCCTTATCAATCTTTCAGGTTTTGATGTGGATCGCATACATATAGAAGATGAATTTGGCGAGTAGTAAATTTGGAGTATAAATTATGGAAGAACAGGCAGAAGGCTTACGGGAACTTATGGAAGAAGATGTGTCGCAAAAGAAAAAGACGGTTTCTGAAAAAAAATCGCATAAGACGCGCATTCTCGCTATAACGAGTGGGAAAGGCGGCGTCGGTAAAACGAATGTTGCGGTGAACATGGCCATAGCATATGCACAGATTGGCAAAAAAGTCATCTTGATTGACGGCGACTTGGGCATGGCTAATGTGAATGTGCTCCTCAATCAAGTGCCGCCATATAATCTCATGCATGTGATTAATAAAAAAAAGACGATGAAGGAAATTATCCTCGACACTGAATTTGGCATAAAATTTATTGCCGGAGCAAATGGTTTTTCAAAAATTGCCAATCTTTCTGTTGAAGAGCTTGATAATTTTGCAAAGCAGTTCAGTTCTCTTGGCTCTGCCGACATAATAATTATCGATACTTCTGCAGGCGTCGCAAACAATGTGCTCCAGTTTGTAGCAGCGGCAGACGAAGTGTACGTAGTGACAACGCCTGAACCTACTGCGATTACCGATGCATATGGAATCATCAAAATCATTACGACAGAAGTTGTTGAGCATCCAGTAAATTTAAAGTTGCTTGTTAACCGCGTTCATTCAGCAGATGAAGGCAAACGCATCTCTGAGAGAATTATTACAATCGTGAGTCAGTTTCTCGGCTATAAAGTTGACTACATAGGCTTTGTGTACGACGATCCTGTGGTACAGACTTCTGTAATACGACAAAAGCCGTTCATGATTGTAAATCCTACTTCCAAACCTGCCGTATGCATTAAGCACATCATCGGACGCATTGAAAAGACGGATATGCCTGAAAGCGCAGGCGTCACAAGTTTTTTGCGCAAATTTTTGAGCAAAAAAAGCGACCATGCTATTTGAGTACTGTATTTTTATTTAATTATAGTGTATAATAATATTTGATAAATTTTTAAGACAGGAGGTGCAATGAAGAAAATACGTTTCATCATAGGTTTCGCTTTGTTCGGCTTCCTCTGGTCTTTTATTTTCGGTTTGTTTTCACACGGTAGTTTTATCCGCATGTTGATTATTGCGCTCGTTTTTGCAGCAGTTTTTGCATGTCTTGGATTTTTGATAACTTTTTTGTTTGATGGCATCCTTAAAATTGATGTTGGGCAGTTGCCTTCGGAAGAAAAGCGTACTAGCGGCGGTGTTGTCGATATTGTAGTACAGGACGAAGATTTGCCAAAAGATGAGGATGCTCCCCAGTTTTATGTCGGTGAAAACCATCAGATGCTCAGCGAGGAAGATTATGCGGCAGTTGCTTCGCATGAAAACATTGCAGAAAATGTGGATGCACTCCGCGAACATGATGAACGTGCAGCTCCAGAAGAAAAAAATGGCGACGATGGTTTTGTGCCTACGCCGTTACAGGAGTCAACTGCCACACTATCGGGGAAAGAAGTGCCGAAATCAATAAACGGCGTTTCTAAAGACGAAACACTCGATGAATTACCGAGTTTTCAAGACTTGCAAGTTTTGCAGGCAGCATCTTTTTCCCATGAGCAAGCAGATGCTGATACTGATTTTTCTGTCTCACGAGCAGAAAAAAAAAGTTCTAATGCTGCATTCAGCGAAAAAGATACGGCACTTATGGTAAAAGCTATAAGTACTGTTCTTGCAAAAGAAAATCAATAAGGGTGAGTTATGGCAGACCAGGTCAATGACGAAAAAGAAGAAGACAAACTCTGGGAAGAATATCGTAAAACGAAGTCGCAAGCGCTCCGTGATAAATTCATACGGCAATATATGCCGCTCGTAAAATATGTTGCAGGAAAAATTTCTGTTGGCATGCCAGGCAGTGTGGAATTTGACGATCTGGTTGGCTTCGGTCAATTCGGTTTGCTCGATGCGATTGAAAAATACGATACGGCTAAAAATGTAAAATTTAAAACATATGCTGTTACCCGCATTCGTGGTGCAATTTTTGATGAGCTCCGTCAGATTGACTGGGTGCCCCGTTCAGTTCGGCAAAAGTCACGCGAAATTGAAGATGCAATAAATGTGCTTGAGGCACGACTCGGAAGAACAGCGAGTGATGCAGAAATTGCAGAGTCGCTCGGCATGAGCGAAGACGATTACCATCGCACAATTATGAAAGTGTCGGGTACAAGCGTGCTTTCGCTCAATGACGTGTGGCACAACGGTGACGATTCTGCAAGTATGTCTATCGGCGACAGCATTGAATCTCCGTCAAGTATGAATCCCGACGCGATTGTAGAGCGCGAAGAAATCAAAAAAGTGATAGCAGAGGCAATCAACGAGTTGCCGGAAAAGGAAAAGATGGTAATCGTCTTGTACTATCATGAAGATTTGACGTTTAAAGAGATTGGACAAGTGCTCAACGTGAGTGAGTCGCGCATTTCGCAGCTCCATACAAAGGCGAATCTTCGTCTCCGTGCTAAATTGACAAGTCTTCGGAAAGGAATCATGTAATGGTATCGCTGGAAAAAATCCGCGCAGACATGCAAGAGCTTCTTGACCGCGATAATCAGCTTCACAATGTTGACGTGAATGCTGACAGCATTGACGAAGCGCTTGCAGACGCTGCTGTCCAGCTTGATACGCGTGCAATGGATTTGGAGTACGAAGTTGTTGAACGTGGCAGCAATGGATTTCTTGGATTAGGGAAAAAGCCGTGGAAACTGCGCATTTACCAAAATCCCAACATGATTAAAGCTGCTAAAAAATCTGCTGAAGATGAGTTAGCTGGGAGCGACAGCATATCAGCAGTTGAGAAAATTACAGATAAAGACGGACAATTTTTTATCCGTCATTTTGGTACGGACGTGCTGCTCAAAGTGCTGCTCCCGATAGGAAAGGGCAGAAGCATAGACAGCAAAGAAGTGTTTTTGCAGCTGAAACGTCCCGATACGCTTTCTCTTGAAGAAAGCCTTGTCAATAAATATATAAAGCAGGGGACAGACGGCAAATATCAAGTTGTAGGCACCTATAAGCATATAGCGGCGGCTGATGCAATCATTGTGGTAAATATTTCCAACGATGAAATGAAGGCGACGATAACTGTAACTTCGCCTGCTCAGAGCGGTGCTGACGTATCTGCGCAGATGATTGAGCGAATGCTCAAAGCTCAAGGCGTTGTCGTTGGCATTGACAATGAAAAAATCAATGAGTTTGTCGATATGCCTGTGTATGATACGCCATATGAGGTTGCATGCGGCACCCCCGCAGTCGACGGGCGAGATGCGTACATTGCGTATGATTTTGAAACAGATACACGAAAACTGCGGGCTACGGAATCTGAAACGGGGCAAATTGATTTTAAAGAATTGAACCTTATCCAAAACGTCATAAAAGGCGGTCGCCTCGCACAGAAAATTCCTGCAGAACGCGGCAAAGCAGGAAAAACGCTCCTTGGTCGCTACCTTGAGGCAAAAAACGGCAAAGATATACCTATACCGCTTGGGCAAAATGTATCGCTTGCTCCCGACGGCGTTACAGTTGTGGCGGACACAGATGGCCAGGTGATGCTGTTTGCCGGGAAAATCACGGTGGAGCCTGTGCTCCAGTTGCATGGCGTAAATATCAAGACGGGAAACGTCAAATTTTTTGGCTCTGTTATTGTGCGCGGTAATGTTGAAGACGGTTTTAATGTCGATGCGTCTGGCAATATTGAAATCAGCGGTACTGTTGGAAAGTGTAAAATCACTGCGGGCGGCAACATCATAGTGCAGCAGGGCATTTTTGGAAAAGATGAGGGCGTGCTCACGAGCAAAAAATCGCTCTGGGCAAAATTTATTCAGGCCGCAAAAGTTGAAGTTGAAGATTCTGTTATTGTTAACGACAGCATTATGAATTCAGAAGTCATGGCCATGAAAGCGATTGTCCTCAACGGGAAAAAGGCGCAGATTACCGGTGGACATCTGTTTGCTACGGAAGAGATTGCAGCGAAAAATATCGGCTCGCCGGGTGGTGGTACAGAAACTGTGCTTGAAGTGGGGTTTGATCCGCGCGCAAAACAACGCCTTGACGAGCTGCAAAATAAGCAGGGAGAGCTCATAAAAGAACTTGAAAATATTGAGCTTGACATTTCGACGTTGGAAAATCAAAAGAATATACGACGAACGCTACCAAAAGATAAAGAAGACAATCTTGTCAAGTTGCGCGAACGACGCGATGAAATAGACGCGCAGTCTGAAGAGATGACAAAAGAAATCCAATCGCTTCAAGAACATCTGCGTACACTCAGAGCTGTTGGAAAAGTAAAAGCGTCTGGCACGGTATATTCCGGCGTAAAGATTTATGTTCGCGATGTACTCGACGAAGTGCATAACGAAGTTTCGGCAGTTACGTTTTACTACGAAAACAGCTTTGTCAAGCGCGGCAAATACGAACCTCCGTCGCAGGTAAAGGGAGCTGATGGCTATACAACCAATTGATTTGCAGACGATGTATTCTCAAATGGCAAATATAGCCCAGAGCGTTCAGCATGCGCAAGAAGGTTTGCCGCTTGCCGAAGCGATGCAACAGCAGAATGTGGTGCAGCAAAATCTTGAGGAAGTGACACGCGTTTCACGCCCTGCTGATGAAGGTGCAGAATCACAGGTTGTGAAAAATGAAAGCCGCGGCGCTTCACAAAACGGCAGCCATGGCAACAGGAAAAAGCGCGATGGCGATGCTCCGATAGAAAAGCAAACGCATGCAGAAACAGTGCACGAATCATTTATTGGACAGCATGTTGACATTACGAGGTGAATATGGCAGCACTCGTTGTTTCAGTATGCATCATTAATATAATTCTTTGGTTAATTTTCTTCATCAAATGGCGTAAACTTTTTTCAACGGATGATGTGATTGCAAAAGCGCGATCAGAGATGAACAATATGATTCGCGACATTGATAAAACTACTGCGCGCAATGTGAGTCTTATAGAAAACGGCACAAAAAAACTCCAGCGCATGCTTGACGATATAGACAGACGCGTTGCGTTTGCGCAGAGTGTGGAAGCAAAACGCTCATCTGTTGCCGTGCTGCAAGGAGAAATCAAAAAAAAATCTGCTGCGCCATCTGTAAAACGTGCCGTTGATACCTATAAAAAAAACAGTTTAAAATCAAAAGGCGATATAGCGTATGCCGTTACTGAAAAAGGCGGAAAAATGGTGCATTCGCAGCATTCTCTATTTGACGATGATGAAAAAGACAGCTTGCGAGAAGTACGCAGTACGTCGTATACGGAGGTACCTGTGGTAGTACCGGAAGTGTTTTTTTCTGATGTGCCTGTTGCGCCAAAAAAGAATTTCAACAAGCAAGTGGCTGATATGGCTCATGTAGGGCTGACTGTGGAACAGATTGCAAAAAAACTTTCCTGTTCTACGACAGAAGTGCAAATGGTGCTTGATATGCAATAAGCGGAAGAGCGCATGGTATCTGCTTGCAATGATAACAATATTTTCTTCATGAAAAGTTTATAAAAACTGAAAAAAATGTGGCGCAAAATGCAATTTCATGCTATACTGGTATTGCTATTTTAATTTTCATGTATTTTAGCGAGGTTATATGGACGTTCAATTGCAAGAACTGATTGATAAAATCAAGAAGGATGGTATTGCAAGCGCAGAGGAGTCTGCACAAAATATACTGGCAGATGCACAGAATCGCGCGGCGCAGATTATTTCTGACGCGGAGCAAAAAGCTGAAACTATCCTTAAAAATGCACAGACGGAAACAAAGCGCATGGCAAAAGCGAGCGAAGACGCGATTGCGCAGGCGGGCAGAAACATGATTATTTCGTTCCGCGACGCGCTTGTTGCAGAGCTTGACAGGCTCGTTCAAACAGAAACGGAGAAAGCGTACTCAAAAGATTTGCTTGCGCAGCTTATTCCGCAGACAGTGCAGGCGTGGGTAAAAAATACGGACGCAGAAGAGCTATCTGTGCTGCTTTCAGAAAAAGATTTGAAATCATTGCAGTCAGAACTTACTGCCGCGCTCAAAGCAGAGATTGCAAACGGTCTTGAGCTTAAGCCTGACAAAACGCTTTCCGCAGGCTTTAGGATTGGAGTAAAAGGCGGCACCGCATATTATGATTACTCTGCTGAATCGCTTGCCGATTTGTTCTCGACGTATTTAAATCCGCGTACGGCGAATATATTGAAAGGCGCGGTCAAGGAATAGGCGTCGTGAGCGGCAAACAGTATTATCTTGTTGCGCAGCTGCCTGACATAACAAATGCCGAGCGCACGCTGCCCATAACAGAATCATATTACCGTGACGTATGCGCTCGTTTTCTTTCTGCAAAGCAGCTTGAAGTGCTCGCGAGCCTTTCGCTTGTGCCGCCGAGAACTGCTGTTCCCACAGGCTCACAGTTTCTTGACGCGTGGTATGAGCACGAGCGCAATCTGCGTTTTGCATTGGCGCAAATACGCGCGCAGAAGATGAAAAAAGACGCGGAGCAAGCGCCGTCGTCGTGCACGCAGGACATCGTTGCAGCCGCGCGGACGGCGGTAGGCATGGACAGCCCGCTTTCTGCAGAGCAATTTTTACATGAATACCGCATGAGCGTGCTCAACAGCATGCGCCCGCTCGACATGTTTTCAGTCGATGCGGTGTACGAGTACGGCATACGGCTGCTGCTTGTCCAGCGCATGAAAAAATTTAACAAAGAAACAGGAACTGTTTCTTACCGCAGAATATACGATTCAATTTTGGAGAACTCAAATGACTGATACAAAAGCAAAGGTGGTCGGCATAAACGGCAACATGGTTTCTATCGCTTTTGACGGAAACATCTCTATGAATGAAGTCGGGTATGTGAACGTTGACAATACAAAGCTCAAAGGTGAAGTGATTCGCGTTCGCGGCTCTGTTGCGCAAATGCAGATTTACGAGATGACAGACGGCATCAAGATGGGAGACGATGTTTCATTTGAGGGCGACTTGTTGAGCGTAGAGCTTGGTCCCGGATTGCTCGGTCAAGTATACGACGGACTGCAAAATCCGCTGCCGCTCGTCGCTGAAAAAGCAGGCTTTTTTCTTGAGCGCGGCGTGTATGTAGACCCGCTTTCACGAGTCACAAAGTGGGATTTTACGCCTACAGCAAACGTGGGCGATGTCGTGTACGGCGGCGATGCTGTGGGCACTGTCCCAGAAGGACCGTTCAAGCATAAAATCCTCGTGCCGTTTGGCATGTACGGCTCGTATACAGTAAAGAAAATAGCGGGCGCAGGCTCGTACACTATCAGAGATGAGATAGCAGTTCTTCAAGACGAGAAGGGCAACGAGCACGCTATCACCATGACGTTCAAGTGGCCGGTAAAGCGCGCAGTCACTTGTTATGCAGAGCGCCTTGCTCCTACAGAAGCGATGGTTACTAAAGTGCGCCTTATCGATACGTTTTTTCCAGTTGCGCGCGGTGGCACATACTGCATACCTGGACCGTTTGGCGCGGGCAAGACTGTTTTGCAGCACACTACAAGCCGCAATGCAGATGTCGATATAGTGATTATTGCTGCGTGCGGTGAACGCGCGGGCGAAGTCGTAGAGACAATCAAAGAATTTCCGGAGCTTACCGACCCGCGCACCGGTGAGTCGCTTATGAAGCGCACCATCATCATCTGCAACACGTCGTCAATGCCTGTCGCCTCGCGCGAAGCGTCTGTGTACACGAGCGTTACGCTTGCAGAGTACTATCGTCAGATGGGCTTGAACGTCCTGCTCCTTGCAGACTCCACGTCGCGTTGGGCGCAAGCGTTGCGCGAAATGAGCGGGCGTCTGGAAGAGATTCCTGGCGAGGAGGCGTTCCCCGCGTATCTTGAATCGTATATTGCTGCATTCTACGAGCGAGCGGGCGTTGTGCGTTTGCGCGACGGCACAACAGGTTCTGTCACCATAGGCGGCACTGTTTCTCCTGCGGGCGGTAACTTTGAAGAGCCGGTAACGCAGGCAACGCTCAAAGTTGTCGGCGCGTTCCACGGTCTTTCTCGTGAACGTTCCGATGCGCGTAAATATCCTGCGATTGACCCTATCAGCTCGTGGGCAAAATACAAGAGCGTTATCCGCGAAGAGCTTGTTGATTTTGCACGCGCGCTTTTTAAAAACGGGCAGGAAATCAACCAGATGATGAAAGTCATCGGTGAAGAGGGAACGACAACTGAAGACTACATTGTGTACCTCAAAAGCGAATTTCTCGACGCTGTGTATTTCCAGCAAAACTCGTTTGATGAAGTTGACGCCGCGGTGAGCGTTGAGCGCCAGACATACACGTTCAAAAAAGTGCTCAAAATACTCGGTTCCGATTTTGCGCTTGAGACAAAAGACGATGCGCGTTCGTATTTCAATTCGTTGCGCCAGCTTTTCATAGACTGGAACTATTCGCCGTGGAAAGAAAGCAAATTCAACGACATAGAGAAACATATTGACGAGCTGTACGCTGCAAAAGACGGCATGCTGCAAGAAGCTGCTGCGCAACTGCTCAAGGAAGGTGAATAAGAATGAACAAAGTATATTCACGAATAGAATCGATTACGGGAAGCGTCATCACCGTAAAAGCTGAAGGCGTGCGCTACGGAGAACTTGCAGAGATTGAAACGCGCTTCGGTACGTCGCTCGCAGAAGTGAACATGATAAACGGCGACATTGTTTCGCTGCAAGTGTTTGCGGGCGGGCGCGGCGTTTCTACTGGCGACCACATAAAATTTCTCGGTCACCGCATGGAGGTGAGCTTTTCGGAAAATTTACTCGGCCGCATTTTCAACGGCTCTGCAGAGCCGCGCGACGCAGGTCCGTCTCTTGCAGACAACCTCATCACTATTGGCGGGCCTTCTGTAAATCCGTCGAAGCGCATTATGGCAAACCGCATGATTCGCACTGGCATTCCTATGATTGATGTGTTCAACACGCTCGTCGTTTCGCAAAAGCTGCCGATTTTCAGCATTTCGGGCGAACCGTATAATCAGCTGCTTGCGCGCATAGCCATGCAGGCAGAAGTAGACGTCATTGTGCTCGGCGGCATGGGGCTCAAATACGACGACTACTTGTATTTTAGGAATACGCTTGAAGACGGCGGTGCCATGAGCCGCACTGTCATGTTCATTCACACAGCGGCAGACCCTACTGTTGAATGCATGAAAGTGCCTGACTTGAGCCTTGCAGTTGCAGAGCGGTTTGCATTGCAGGGAAAAGACGTGCTCGTGCTGCTTACAGATATGACAAACTTTGCAGACGCTATGAAAGAAATCGCCATTACGCAGGAGCAGGTTCCGTCAAACCGCGGCTATCCTGGTGACTTGTACAGCCAGCTTGCCTCGCGCTATGAAAAAGCAGTTGACTTTGAGGGGGCGGGTTCTGTCACGGTGCTTGCAGTTACCACTATGCCTGGCGATGATGTAACGCACCCTGTTCCCGACAACACGGGCTACATCACTGAAGGGCAGTACTATCTCAAAGGCGGCAGAATTGAGCCGTTCGGCAGTCTTTCGCGCCTTAAGCAAAACGTCAACGGAAAAACACGCGACGACCACCGCGCGCTCATGGACGGCATGATTCGTCTGTACGCTTCGTATAAAGACACGCTCGAAAAAAAATCGATGGGTTTTATGATGAGCAGCTGGGAC
Source organism: Treponema sp. (assembly GCA_017940005.1). Lineage (GTDB taxonomy): Bacteria > Spirochaetota > Spirochaetia > Treponematales > Treponemataceae > Treponema_D. The sequence continues at coordinate 144,641 of JAGAZO010000020.1, read as the reverse complement.
GACAAGCTCATGAAGTTTGGCGTTGAATTTGAAAACGAGATGATGGATTTGTCGAAAAACATTCCGCTCGAAGATGCGCTTGATTTAGGGTGGAGAATTCTTGCAGATTGTTTTGACAAAGAAGAAACCGGCATTAAAACTGGTCTCCTCGATAAATACTGGCCGAAAAAATAAGAGGCGCGCTGTATGGCAAAAATCAAGCTGACAAAAAATGAGCAGAAAACGCAAAAAGATGCGCTGAAACGGTTTCAGCGGTATCTTCCGACGCTCACGCTCAAAAAGCAGCAGCTCCAGACAGAGATTCGCAGCATAGACGCAAAGGCAAAAGCAGTGCGCGCCGCGCGTGAGCGGCTTGTCAAAGAATTCGAAGCGTGGATTTCTGTGTTCGGCGAAGAAGACGCGTTTGCCCCCGACATGGTGAGCGTGCGCAACATACGCAAAGGTGTCGGCAATATTGCGGGCGTTACGATTCCTGTATACGAAGGCGCAGATTTTTCGCGCAGCGACTACGACTTGTATGCCGCTCCGCTGTGGATTGACATGGCTGCCGACCGCATGGAAAAAGCGCTTTCGCTCGACTTGGAGGCGGAAGTGCTCGACGAGCAAGTGCGCTTGCTTTCGCGCGAGCTGCGGACGACGACGCAGCGCGTCAATTTGTTTGAAAAGGTGAAGATACCTGAAACAAAGGAAAACATCAGGAAGATTTCCGTGTTCCTCGGCGACCAGCAGGTTGCTGCCGTTGTGCGCAGCAAAATCTCAAAACATAAACTGGAGGCTAAAACAAAATGATAGTTCCTATGAAAAAAGTCTCCATAATCATTCTCGAAAAAGAAAAGCTCGCCGCGCTCACTGCGCTGCGAAAGCTCGGTCTCGTGCACCTCGAAGCTGTTGAAGGCGCGAGTGAAAAGCTTTCTGCGCTCAAAGATGCGCATGCCAACGCGTTTATGGCCGCTTCGATTTTATCTGAAATAAAGGTAAAAAAACATACAAAATCGCAGCAGCTCAACGGCGAACAAATTGCCCAGCTGTGTGCAGAAGTGGTGAATCTGACTGAAGAGAGAAAATCGCTGCTTGACAGAATTGCCGCTGACTTGACTGAACTTGACCGTTTTGAAAAATGGGGCAGTGTAAATCCTGATGATTTTGCCTATCTAAAAGAAAAAGGTGTTGCGTTGGCAATGTACGAGATACCGTCTGACAAATATTTGCAAATTGCTGACACTGTCGACACAATTCTCGTCAACACCGGCAAGAGAGATGTGCGTTTCTTGCTCATTGCAGACGAGGAGGGACGGCCTGAAGGTCTTCCTCCAGAGGCGTTTGAAGTGCCTATGCCTGTAGCTTCGACCGCCGCGCTTGAAGCCGAAATTACAGATGCCCGAAAGCACATAGACAAAATCGATGCTGTTCTTTTAAAAAATGCCGCATATGTACCGCAGATAAAATCGTTCCGTGAAAAGGTTGCAAAAGAAATTGAGTTTGAAAACGTGTATTCAGGCATGTATGCAGAACGAGAAGGCAAAGCTACCGATTTGGCGTGGATTTCAGGCTATATCCCCGAAGATGCGCTTGCAACGCTTGAAGCAGCGGCGCGCGAAAACAACTGGGCGCTCGCTTCTGCCGACATTGAGGCAGATGACAATCCGCCGACAAAGCTCAAAAATAACAAAGTGGCAAGCCTCATCTATCCGCTTACAGACTTTCTGGGCACGGTGCCTGGCTACCGTGAGTTTGACATTTCAGGCTGGTTTTTGCTGTTCTTTACTATTTTCTTCGGCATGATTTTTGGCGATGGCGGCTACGGGCTGCTCGTCGTCATTGCCATGATTGTTATGATGATAAAGACAAAAAAAGAGCGCAAGCCAATGCATCCCGGCTTTATCTTGATTTTGTTGCTCGGCATATCTTCTGTAACGTGGGGCATCCTCACGTGCTCCTGGTTTGGTCTTTCTGCAGACGCGCTTCCCGATGCGATAAAAAATCTCTCAGTGCCGCCTATCTCTGCTGCATATAGCGACCGCTACGATGGCGTACACAGTTTGCTCACGACAGACCAGAATTTGCAAGTGCTTTGTTTTTCAATTGCGTTCATTCAGCTTTCCATAGCGCATGTCAAGTGTTTTATCCGCAACAGAAAATCGTTAAAGTGCTTGGGAGACATAGGCGGCTTGTTCATGCTGTGGGGCATGGTGTATGTTGTGCTCATGCTCGTCATAAGCAGCGCTGTCTTTGGCATTGACAAAATAGTTTTTGGCGTGCCTATAGGCAAAGTTGCGCTTGTGCTCTTGGCGGTAGGCTTTGTGCTGAACTTCATCTTTTCAAATTACGACGGCAGCATAGGCGCGTCAATCCTTGAAAGCTGCAAAAACATCATCTCTGTCATACTCGGTGTTGTAAATGTGTTTTCGGACGTGCTTTCGTATATCAGATTGTGGGCTGTCGCGCTTGCAGGCGGCGCCATTTCGAGCACAGTGAACAGCATGGCGGGACCTCTTTTAGGACATGCGATTTTCTTCCTCTTTTTCGTCATACTAGTTGTTTTCGGTCACGGACTCAACATCATATTGAACGTGTTGTCTGTCATCGTTCACGGCGTGCGTCTCAATACATTGGAATTTTCTAACCATCTTGGCATGGAATGGTCAGGATATAAATATGAGCCGTTTAGGGAAGCGGCTCAGAACTAATAAGGAGTTATGTATGAATTTTGGAATGCTTGGTGCAGGTGTTGTAATGGGGCTTGCCGGTATTGGCTCTGCTATTGGAATTGGAATTGCGGGACAAGGTGCTATTGGCGCATGGAAACGCTGCTATGTGAACAATAAGCCTGCTCCTGCGCTTCTTACGATTTTTGCAGGTGCTCCGCTTTCTCAGACGATTTACGGATTGCTGCTCATGCAGATTATGAAAAGTTCCACGCGCGATCCCGCTATACTGCTCGGACTCGGTTTTGCTTCTGGTCTTGCGATGGCGATGTCGGCAGTTGCACAGGGAAAAGCAGGCGCAGCCGCTTCTGATGCATTTGGCGAAACAGGCAAAGGTTTCTCTCAATACCTTACTGTTGTAGGCTTGTGCGAAACTGTTGCATTGTTCGCCATGGCATTTACTATGATCGCGCTGCTGCTGTAGAAAAGCCGCGTTGTTTTTTGTATGACACGCAAAGTATATCTCGGCGGAAAAGGCACAACAAGGCGCATTGCTGTTGGTGGCGATGCGCCTGTTTCCATTCAGACAATGTGGAAAGAGAGCATTGTCGGTCTTGACGCTGATGAAAAAAAGCGCGGCGAGCTTCTTCAAAAAATTGCAACGCTTCAAACGCTTGGCTGCGACATTTTGCGCTTTGCCGTTCCAGACAGGGAAAGCGCGCACGCGCTCGTTGCCATTGCCGCTGAATGCAGCATGCCGCTCGTTGCAGACATTCATTTTGACTACCGCCTTGCGCTTGAGTGCCTCAAGGGAAATGTGGCGGCAATCCGCATAAATCCCGGCAACATAGGAAAGCGCGAAAACGTGGAAGCTGTAGTAGACGGCTGCTTGAAAAACGGCGTTGCAATCAGGATAGGCGTCAATTCTGGCAGCTTGCCAAAAGATTTGGAAGCGCATGTTGCAGCGGGAACGCTTTCTCGTGCGGAGGCACTCGCGCGTTCTGCGTTTCGCGAAGTCCGCGTATTTGAGGAACTGCATTTTGACCACGTTGTCGTGAGCATGAAATCTTCGAGCGTGAGAGAGACAATCGAAGCAAACGAAGCGTTTGCAAAAGAGAGCGACATTCCGCTTCACATAGGCGTAACGGAGGCAGGTCCGCTCATCACAGGCGTTGTGAAGAGCACGCTTGCGTTCAGCAGCCTGCTTGCAAACGGCATAGGCGCTACAATCCGCGTAAGCCTTTCTTCCACGCCTGAAAATGAAGTGATTGCGGCTCGTGAAATCCTCTCTGAATGCGGCAAGCGCGCGGGCGGCGTAAAAATCGTGTCGTGCCCGCGCTGCGGCAGGCTCGGCTTTGACGTGCACGGCTTTGTGGAGAAATGGCAGCATGAGCTTTTGGCAATGAAAAAAGACGTGACTGTCGCTGTCATGGGCTGCGTTGTAAATGGTCCTGGCGAAGGCAGGCACGCGGATATAGGCATTGCCGGAAATGGCGATAAAGCAATCATCTTTAAAAAAGGGAAAATAGTACGCACGATTGCAGCAAAAGATGCCGATAAAGTATTTAGAGAAGAATTAGATTCGCTCTAGGTGCTGGTATGAAAAAAAATCACTGCGCTTCAATCATCATTTTGTCCGCTGCTTTGTGCGCGCCGCTTTTTTCGCAAGTGCGTCCTCAAAAGCCTTCCTCGCTTACCGATGACATTCGCCTTTTGCGCAGCGCGCGCGTTGCATACAGAAACGGCGGCTACGGCACAGCGCTGCGCTATGCGGAAGAAGCTAAAACGGCGCGAAAAACGCTCATAGCGTGGGAAACATACACGCTGCAAAATTCACTGCGGCCGCTAGAAGTACGCAGGGCAAACGACGCGCTTCCCGATGTGCTTGCCGTTTTGCAGACGCGAGAAGACTACGATGCTATTGAAATAATCAACAAATACGTGCGGCAAAAAACTGCATCATTTTTTAATAATTCTGCCGCAGAAGTGGTTGCTTATGTTGCAAAGCGAAACGCATACCCGGAAGCTGACTGGCTTGTCGGCAGCGTGTATGTGCTCGAAGGCGAGTACGCGCTTGCAAAGCAGTATCTTTTAAACGCGTGGAGCAATGCATACTTGCTCGATGTGAGCGACGAGCAGTACGACATCCTCTACGATTTGGCAAATATCGCATATATCGAGAATGATTTTGATAATTATGAAAAAAACTTGCTGCTTGTTTTGAGCGACGACAGTTTTTTTAAGAACAAAAATTTCAACGACGCGCTGATGCTCACCATACGAAACAAAAGCGCAGGCTCTATGGAAAAATTTTTCACGCTTTTCCGCTCTGATGACTACAAATCGCTCCCTGCATATTTCAAGCTTTCTGAATATTACGGGCGCGCAGGCGAGAATGAAAAAGCGCTTAAAGCGAATGCGCTCGGCGTTCTCACAGGTTTTACCAAAATGTATAACGCGGTAAAGGCACGGAATCCTGAATTTGAGTATGCTGATTTATCTGCTTTTTTGCGCGAAACGGCAGCGTATGGCGACATCGTTGACTGGGCTGAGCAGAACCGCGTGTGGCAAGGCTTTTGCGACTTTGCAGTAAAAGTGCGCGGCGATGGAAACAGCGTTTTTGCGAACGACATATACGCATCTCTTGCCGCAAGCGTCCCCGACAGTTTTTGGAAAAATTATGCGCAGCGTGCGCTTGCGGAGCAGAACGCTCCCTGACACATTGAAAGCGTCTTGGTTTGTTTTGAAGCTTTGTGCAGTCCAAGCGTAACAACTCGCATGAATCAATAATGCAGGCCTATGCCGACTGCTATTTCATATATCGATATGTTGCTACGCCAATTTGTGTTGAGCCAACGTTTAAAAAGAGCTCGTCCAACATCAACGCCAAAGCTTCCGCGTACTTGAATGCTTTTCCAGCTTTCAAGATGCATAACGATTTCCATGCCCGCGGCATAAAATCCATCCTTGATTGAAAATGTCGTATCTGTGGCTTTGTTGTTGTGGAGCGCAAAATCAATAAATGGCGAGAGCTGCACTTCAAAATTGAGCTTGCGCAAAATTCTGTTCTTCGTAAAATGCGTTGAAAATATGTGAATGGGCAAATCTAAATTTATTACGAGCGCGCCTGTAGTGTCGCACGCTTTTGAGCCGCTGCGTCCTGAAGAACTGCTGAAATACTGACCGTCGCGTATGCCGCGCAGTCGCGAGCCGATATTTTCCGTAGTGTTCGCGCCGACAAAGAAATATATGTCGGAGCAAAAGCCCGCATACTTAAACCCTTTGAATGCTTTAAGCTCTGCAGAGAATTTTGGCGCAAGCTCTTCTTTTTGAGTATTGTATGTAAACGATTGCGTCGTCGAAAGTGAAAGCCCCGTACGGAGATTATTTTTCCAGTCTATGCGCGATGTTGAAATGGTCTGTCCGATTGTAACGCGGGGACCTGTCAGATCAGGGTTGTTTTTATTGATGCCGTTAAAGTCCCAATAATATGTGCCGCTTATATACGGTGAATAATTAACATTGCCCCAGTTTTCAATTTTCTGAAGGACAATGGGAAGCGATATGGTGGCGAGTTCTGCAAAGAATATATCATCGTTGTATTTTTTATAGTCAAAATCGCGGGTAAATTTTTGGGCAAATGAAAAATTTGCAGAGCACCGTGAACCAAGTGGCACGGAAAAGTCAAGCCCTGTAGAAAAATCCCATTCAGGGGAGGTGTGACCTATTGTATATGAAAGCTTGTGCTTGTTTGTCCATGTAGCATCGAGTGAAAAAAGTGAAAACGGCAAGTCAAAGTTAAAGCTGAAACCAAACGATAGCCCCATGTCATCGATGATTTTTTTCATGGAATCGTCTTCATTGTTGCGCACGAATGCAAGGTTAAGGTCACTCGTCATTTCGTTCATTGTGCCTAAAAAGTTTGTATCTTTCATTTTTAGCTTCAACTCAAAGCCGTCGTTTGAATCGTATTTTGGATATGGTGCACCGATGAAATGAAACGAGTCGTCGAGTGTCGCAGTGATGATTACAAGATACAGTTCAGGCTCTTCGTCTGAAAGTGCTGTTGTATACTCAACGATTACTTCATCAAACATGCGCGTGTTTTCAAGTCGTTGCTTGTAATCTTTTATATACGCGTCGAGAGATTCTTCATCTGCAAATACAGTTGTCGTGTCAATTTTGACAGTTCTGTCAACTGCGTATGCCTTTGTTTTTCCTTTTATATTGTATGTGACAGATGTAATGCGATAGGAAAGTGAAAAAATAGGCGTGAGCAAAAGAAAGGATACAATTGCCATAGATAATAATTTTTTCATCAATATGCACCTTTGCCTTTTAACACAACCCATATTGTTTTTATTATAAGCCATACATCGAGCCACACAGACCAGTTTTGTATGTAATAGGTGTCGAGCGTAATGCGTTCTTCATATTCTGTATCGCTCCTGCCCGAAGTCTGCCACATGCCGGAAAGTCCAGGTGTAACAGAAAGTATATAGTCCACATTGTTGCCGTATTTTATGAGCTCACCCTCTGTAACAGGGCGCGGTCCTATAAAACTCATCTGTCCTAAAAATATGTTCCACAGCTGCGGCAATTCGTCAAGACTTGTTTTTCGCAGGAATTTTCCAAATGGAGTGATGCGCGGGTCATCGACAAACTTCCGCTCTTTTTCCCATTGTGCACGCATTTCTGGGCTTTGCGAGAGCAGTTTGTCGAGCTGCTCGTCCGCATCCTTGTACATAGAACGGAATTTCCAACATTTGAGTGGCTTTCTATTCTTGCCGACGCGTGTATGGCCATAAAATATGGGACCTGGCGAAGTGATTTTTACAACGATGCCGATAATGACACACAGCGGCAACACGAGCGGCAGCGAAAGAATAATAAATGCAATGTCGAGAATCCGCTTGCTCATAAGGCTGCCTTTTTGCGTAAGGTGATGCGTTGAGGCGAGACCTACAATGCCTCCTATATCTTTGAGTTGCGGAGAACCAAATATAAGCATATCTTGGCTTTTAGACACAGTGATTGTGTAGCGGTATGATTGCATTATCTCAAACACGTCTGCCTGATAGTCGCAGAGAATGGCCACTTTTATGTTTATGTTATGGATGATTTGCAGCAGTTCTTTACTTGGCGCAAAGACAGGAATACCGTTATATTCGTTCTTTTTTTTTGCTGCGCTGTCTATGATGAGCGTTGGTCTGTATCCAATTGCGGGATATTTGAGCATGCGTTTTACTACTTCATCACCGCTTGCCCCTGTGCAATATATGACGGCAGGAAGTCCCCACCAGCGGAAACGCGCAAATATGGTGCGCATGATTTGCCGCGCAATAGGTAAAAAAAATGTGGCAATGGGAACTGCAAGTAAAAGTGCAATCGCTACAGCGATTCGATCTTCATTATCATCAATAAAGATGCTTATGGCAATGCCAGCAAAACTAAAAAACGTGCATAGACAGAACCGCTTTATCTCTTCAACAGGAGAAGTCATAATGCCGGGATACAGTCCTGCGACATAAAACACGATGAAGATAAGCGGCAGATAGACGCTGTATGTGACAAAAGAACGAAAATTGATAAATGAATTATTGATTGCGTTTATGATAAAAAAACTTGTACCAATGCTAAGCATGAGCGCAACAGCATCAACAAGCATAAGCACAGTTCCCGATAGAAAAGAACTTGTTCGATGGAAATGTTGTTTATAATATATTAAAAATTCATTAATAGTCATAATGAGGTTATTTCATTTTATAGTAAAAAAATAATGCTGTCTATAGGAAATTATTTTTTAATTACTTCTTTGTTGTATGAAATGCGTCGTTTTTTGCAAGAGCCGTTTGTATAGCGGCGCTAAAGCCCTGCAAAAACGCTTCTTCAGAAAAATGCTGCGCATGCTTTACGATTGCAGCAGGTTTGAATGCGGCGGCATTGTCGAGCTTTTCAAAGCGCGCAATCGCGTCTGCAAGAGAAGCGGCTGTCTGCTCTGCAAAGAATACGCCTGTCTTTCCGTCTTTGACTGTTTCAAGCGCGCCGCCTTTTCCAAACGCTATGACAGGCCGCCCGCACGCCTGTGCTTCGAGCGGCACAATACCGAAATCTTCTTCCGCGCAAAAAAGCAGCGCACGGCAGTTTTGAAGATATGCGCGCACAGCTTCATCAGGTATGCGTCCAGTAAACGTGATGTCCGCTCCATGCGCACGCGCTTTGAGCTTTTTCTCTTCGCTGCCGTTTCCGATAACGACAAGCGTTTTGCCGAGCATTTTGCATGCGTCAACTGCTATGTCGATGCGCTTGTACGGCACAAGGCGTGAGAACGCAACATAGTAGTCGCGCGCGGGCTTTTGCACTGGAGCAAATCGTTCAAGATGCACGGGCGGGTAGAGCACTGTTGATTCCCGCCCCCAGAATTTTTTTATGCGGCGGGCGATGTAGTTAGAGTTTGCAATGAGCACATCTATGCGCGCGCTCGAAACATAGTCCCACATTCTGATTTGTCCCATCCACTTGTCCATGAAAAAGCGCGTGAGTGCGGAGCTTCGCTTTTTGTAGTCGAAAAATAAATCCCACGCGTAGCGCATGGGCGTGTGGATGTATGCTATGTGCGGAACGGCGGGCGGCGTGATGACTCCTTTTGCGCACGATGATGACGAGCATATGACAAGATTGTACGCGGAAAAGTCAAACGACTCAAACGCTTTTGGCATGAACTTTAATAATTTTGTGTAGAGCTTTGACGAGAACGGCAGCTTTTGTAGCGAGCTTGTAAAGATGCGGTTTTCTGCAAAGTGCGCGCCCATGCGCTTTTTGTCGTAGACGAGCGTGTAGATGTCTGCGTCGGGAAACAGCTTGAGCATCGATTCTACGACAGATTCAGCTCCGCCGTATGTGACAAGCCAGTCGTGAACGATTGCAACTTTCATGCGTCCTCCGTCTTGCGCGCCTTTCCGTGCAAGCTGCATTGGCGCGCGTCATGTGCGTCGGTTTTATTTTATGGACGATGCTTCTTCAAATGTTGCCGCAGGCCACTTTTGCGTAACGCCTAAAAATGTAAGGCCGCGCAGCGAGCCGCGCATTTTGAGATAGTCGCGCTTGTATTTTTCACCGTCAGCTTTGCAGTACGTGATGTTGCAGCGGAAGCAGGCGCCGTCATCTGGATTGATGATGTAGCCGCGCACCCATTTGCCTTCGCTTTTGCGCTTTAAGCCGTACATCCACGTGGTAAAATACGGGCGCGCGTTAGGCTTGCCTTCAAATGGAAACTGCGGGTACGACTTGTGCGCTTTTTTTGCGACAGTTTCTGCTGTCGCTCCGGTAGCAGAGAGAATCTCGCCGTACAGGACGCCGTCTTGCATGTACATGTACCAGCCGCACAACGGCTGTCCCGTACGCTGATTTGTCGCAATCCAGTAGCCTTCTGCGGGATCGCTTCCAAAATAATCTTCCTCAATTTCTGCATCGATGTCGAACTCGCTGTTGCTCGAAGGGGCGTCTTCATCTGGCGCAGATTCATAGTAGTTGTATTTTTCTGCCGCAAAGAGACATGCGCAAAGCGCGAGCGAGCCAAGCAGCATGATTTTTTTTGTATGGTTCATGATAGCCTCCAAATATATTAGAAAAACCGCTCCTCAAGCTGCAAACACAGCGCATGATAGATTGGCAGATGCAGCTCTTGGATTTTATATGTTTCATTTTCAGAAACTACAATCGCTTCATCTGCACGCGCTGCGCATGTTCTTTTCACATGCAGAAAGAACAGGGGAGCGGGAAATAAGCTCCACAATATAGTCTGCCATGAAGCGATTATAGCAAGTAAGTAAAAAAGCAGTCAATATGACGCAGATGGAACACGGCGCGCACTCCGTGAAGTGCACCGTATTGCAATCGGCTATGCATTAAATTTGTTCGGAAACCTCGTTTTCAGAAAACAGGTCTATTGTAAAATGAAAACGCAGCGAATATGATGCTCGACGTTCTTTCAAATGAATACACATTGTCGATTTCTGGGAGCGGCATCGTGTCATTCATGCATGCAATCATTTTGCTTGCCAAATCATCGTCGTTGCCAGATGCAAAAAACGTCACGGGAAAGCTGCCATATATCTCTTTGAACACGGGAATGTCTGATATGAGCGCGCGCGTGCCGAGCGACATGGCTTCAAGCGGCGGAAGCCCAAACCCTTCGTAGAGCGACGGTTGCACAAGCAGGCGCGATTGCGCGTATAAATCCCGCAGCTCATCGTCAGAAATATGACCGGTAAAATGCACTGAATCACGTGGCAATGCATCTATCTCTTGCATGATTGTTGTGTCGCTTGTGCGGAAATTGTCCGCGCTTCCCACTATGACAAGTTTTGCAATTAGCCCGCGTTGTTGCGCTTTTTTGAATGCCGCAAGCAAAACATGCAGCCCTTTGTGCTTTTTTATGTTGCCTACATAGAGAATCTGTGCATTTTTTTGTACATCTTGAGAATGTTTCGAGGAGAAATGCTGCGGAAGCGCGCTATATGTTACGATTATAGAAAGATTTTTGCAGTTCAGTTTTTCACGTATGCGTGAGGCGGAAAATTTCGATACAGTGAAAAGCACGCGCGATTTATTTACTGCGCGCTGATAAAAAAATCTGCGCACTGCAACGCCAAGTCGCGACGTTAATTCTGGCATGTCGAGAAACACTATGTCGTGGATTGTCGTGTAAATAGGAATCGTTATGCCGCACGGAATGTTGCAGTACGGCGTGTAGTAGATGTCGCACGAGTTGATTTTTTTGCGCAGCGTGCGCGGAAAGGCAAGCAGCTCTTTGAGCGAAAACGGCTTGACGCTACATTCGCAGATTTCCGCTTTGCTTTTATATTGTGCAAGTTCATGCATAGTTCCAATGAGCACGCAATCGTGCTTTGCAAGGAAAAACGGCACGAGCGCTTCTATGTATGCGCCTATGCCGCTTGCGCCGAACATGCGGCAGTCAACAGCGATTTTCATATGCAGCAAGTATAGCTCTTTCCCTGCGCAAAATCAATATGTGCTGAAGAAAGTATAGTGATTATGAAGAGAAATGATAATTGTCAATCGCGCACCATATGTTTACATAAATTTTAAAATATACTAATGTATTTCTAATGATATTTAATAAATTTTTTATTCGTGCGGAAGCGATATTCCGACGCTTGTATTGCGGAGAGCGTATTAAATCTGACTGCAATACTTTTAGAGAACGGCATGTCTTGTCGCTTATGACGAGGGTGTTGTTCCGTATGCTGATTTTATTTTTTGTATTTCCCCTACAGGGCGTATATGGACAAACTGATAATACTCCAAAGTTTACTGGCAAGGACACAGTGCGTACATTTGCTGCTGATGTTCAAACTGAATGTGCCGCGCCAGAGCACGCACAAGAGCATGCGACTGAACGAGCGCATGCAAAGAAAGGCGTCGCTTCATTTTTTATTGCGGCGACAGAAGTCATCTCGGCAAATATTGCGCTCAACGCGTTTGACAGCATTGTGCTCAATCTCGATTTTACAAGAGTAACGCCTGCAATCATATGGCAGCACCTTTCAAAAAATTTATGGGAGTGGGACCAAAATACGTTTGTGATGAATCAAGCAGGCCATCCGTATTTGGGCGCAGTCTTTTTCAATGCAGGTCGCGCGAACGGGTTTAATTTTTACGAGAGCTTTCTGTTTGCGCTCGGCGGCTCGCTGTTTTGGGAAGAGTTTATGGAAACGTCAAACCCGTCCATAAACGACATGATATATACGCCTCTTGCAGGAGCTGTTCTCGGCGAGGCGCTGCACAGGCTTTTTCTTGCAACGAATTATCGTCACATGTATGCGACATGGCTTATCAGTCCGCAAGACGCGTTCAACAGATTCATCACGGGAAAGCGCGCGCCGCCTGTGAGCGGCCATGTGGAATCTATAGAGCTGTACGCTTCTGCGGACGCGCTTTTTAGAAAGACGCATTTTGCAGGAGCTGACGATTCGAGCGGTGCGACGTTTCCCGCGTTTGGCACGGGCGTAAAAATCACATATGGAAATAGATACGGGCACGACACGCGCGAGCCGTTCGACAGCTTTACGTTGCGCGCAGATGTTTCTGCGTTCACCACGTATTACAATGTCAAGCTGTTCATAGACGGGCTTGTGTTTTCATTTTCACCGTGGGAGCACCTCCCGTGCTTTTCAACGTTCGGCATTGCGCTTGGTTACGACATGATTTTTGCTTCAGATGTGCGCTACGCTTCTTCGCGGCTCGGCGTTGGGTTGAGCCAGCTGTGTCCTGTTGCAGACGAGGCGTGGACGTTCACGTGGGACGCGTACTGCGGCTGGGATGTTTTGAACACGACGGAAAATAATTATTATCTTGCAAAATTAACAAATTACGCGCCGCGTTCAAAACGCACGTATGACTACTATACCGGCGCATTTGCGCGTCTTGCATTTTCTGTGCAGAACAGCTATTTTGGCACGCTGTCTATTGCAGCGACTGCCGATTTTCTGTTCCACATTCGCGAGAAAGGAAAAAGCGCATATGATGGTCTGCTGCTTGTGCAGTATGCTGAATGCCGCTATGAGCATCTCATATGGAAAAGTTTTTATCTTGGCGTTTCTGATTTCCTCTATCACAAATGGAACAGGTATGCAAAGGAGCCGCGTGTGAAGTTCATTTCAAATCATGTGCAGCTGTACGGGAAAGTAGCGCTATGAAAAAAAGACGCATGTGCTCATTGCTCGCATTGTTCATCGTTGTGCGCTCGGCATACGCATGGCATATGATTATATTTTTTCGCCTGACATAAATTATCAAAACAGCGCGCTCAGTTTTGCTGCCAGGCAGGAGCTTTCTTTGCCGCGCGCGTGGATTATGCGGTGGGGCTGCGATGTGGGCGCATCGTACATAGGCGGAGCAGATTGTTACTATTTGAACTCCGAACGCAAGCGGGAATCGTCGCTTGACGGCAGCGAACAGCGGCTCTACGATTTAGGCATGGGCGGCAATTTGTGACGCATCTTGATTATTAATGCACCATATTTGTATTATATATGCATGACATTTAGAAAAAAAGCAGTTTTGCATTTTGCCGTGCTCTTGGTTTCATTTTCACTTCAAGCACATGTGCATAACTCACAGCAGCTTTTGCCTGACGGACACTGGATATACGATGCGCTCTACATGCTCAATGCGGATTGCGGGAGGGTGTCGCTTGGAGATGCGGCTCCGCTTTCTGTTGCCGAGCTTAAGATGTATTTTGACGATATTCCCTACGAAAAACTTTCTGAAGCGGGAAAAACGCTGTACGGGCGCGTGTGGGATTTTTTTACTGAGAAAAAGTTTTCAATCGACCTTGGTCCTGTCAATGTTGGATTCAATGTTGTTGCAGAGCCGCAGCTCATGTACAAGAGCAATAAAGCTATAGACTGGTCGTTTGGCACTGACTACACGGGCAAACTCGCTCCCGACGGCAAAGACTACTACGCAAACTCATCGTTTCTTGGAAGCGGCGCGAGCAATCCATTTTTGTCATTGCCGCTTTCGCTTTCGTTTGGAGATTTCATCATCATTGAGACAACGCCGTTTTTTGGCAAAAGCTTTCAGGGCATGGTCAAGCAGAGCAACTTTACCAACATGCCGTACAATTTCAACGATGTAGAATTTCTCTGGCCGCGCACGGCGTATGCGAGCGTTGGAAAATCATTTAATAAATGGGGAGTCAATGTTCATATTGCGCATGAGGGCATGCGTATTGGAAAAACGCAGACAGGCAGCATCATCTACAATTCTACGTTTGAAACAGATGCGTATGTGCAGTTCAATGTGTACTCGCCGTATGTAAAATACAATCTCGACATTGTGCAGATTGCACGCAACAGGTTCATGTATATCCACAACCTTGACGTGATTCCGTATTTCAAATGGATTAAGCTGCGCATCCTTGAGGGGACGCTTGTCAACGCGCCGTTTGAGCTTCGCTTTTTGAATCCGCTCATGATTATGCATTCGTTCGGCGCATGGAATGACTATACAACGCCTGAAGAAAGTACATACTATGACGAGGCGCACGTGTGTGCGTATCTGGGCGCAAGCTTTGACATAACGCCGTGCAAATATCTTCGCTTGTACGGGCTGTATGCGCAAAATGAAATACAGTCAAAGCATGAACTCAAATCTGCAATAGGACGTGCCATGCCTGACAGTTTTGGCGTGCAGACGGGAGCAGAGTTTACGTTTCCCGACAAGCATAACGGCTGGTGGCTCTGCACGCTTGAAGGAGTGTATACGTCGCCGTTCTGCTACATAAAGCATGGCGCTGAATGGTCGCTCTATTCTGAGCGGCAAGACATGCAGGGTAACAGCAATCCTGTGTGCTCGTGGATAGGCACGCCCTTTGGTCCTGACTGCATAGGCGCGCAGCTGCGCGTCGGCTACAGGCGCATGCAAAAGTGGTCGTGCAGCATGGAGTATCTTTTTGTGGCGCACGGCACCAATTCATTCGGTTTGTTTCAGAACACTGTCACGATAGACGGCAAGGAATATTACAGCTACTATCCTGCGGTGCGCAGAAGGCTTCCGAGCGGTACTGCCGCTGCATTGACAGATGACGAGGCTGCTGCTCTTGCGCGCTCGCTTCGGCTTACGGGAGTAGTGCAGTACACAAACTGCATTACGCTCAAAGGCACATACATGATAAACGACCATTTTGCATTTGCCGCGCAGCTGTCGTACATGTTCATTTTCAACAATAAAAATACGCTCGGCGTTTTTGCGCACGGCGTGGAGCTTTCAACGTCGTTTACGTATACGCTGCTGTAGTTATTTTCTGGCGGCGAGCAGAGCTTTCACTGTCGTTTGCCTGTATGTTGCTGGAGCTGCTTTTGCTCCTTCGTGCGGAGAATTGCTTCCCTGAACGCGCGGTGTCGGGGCTCGCTCATTCAGGCATCTCGCGCTTCCAGTTTTTAGGCTCAAATATGCTGTCGTGCACAGAGTGCCAGTCGCCGACTTTGAACGTGTTTGCGTTGTGCGCATCTGGCGCCCAGCCGCCGCTTCCTGCTACAAATATTTTCTGCTTTCGCTCGTCATCGCGCATGATTGCGTTGCCAGTAAACGGGTGCACAGGATTGTCAAAAATGCCTTCGAGCAGAAGGGACGGCACATCTGCGTTCGTCATAAATGAGGCATCGGTTGCGAGCGTTCCGTGCGCGTGGAAATCTTTTGCCATGAGCAGCGGATTGAACGCTTCCACTCTAAACGGCAGCTGCGCTTCTCCTTGATTCGGGCAGATTTTTGCATCTACATTTGCGCCGTGGTCTGCAACGATGACTATGCGCGTGTTGTCGTAGAGCCCTTCCCGCTTCAAATAGTCAAAAAAAAAAAATCGCCGAGCCGTTTTAAAGCCGCCGCGTTCACATGATAGCTTTCGCTGTTTGCAAATTCGCTGCTTCCTCTGTCAGTGACTTCTGTGCGCGGCACATAATCAGGCGCTTGGAGAAACTGCGGCTCGTGCGTCAGCTCGTTGACAAATATGGTGAACGTGTTCTGCGCGCTTGCAGCGTCAGTCAGCTCTGGAAGAAAATCAAGCGGCGCGTAATTGCTTATGACATCATGCAAATATTCTAAATCGTGTTCGGTGTTCCACCAGAAACCGTCATCGTAAATTGTGTCGCGAAAGACAAGCGGCATGCATTTTAAAAAACTAAACCAGATGAAATTGCGCTGTAAAATCTCGCTTTGCACCGCTGTTTGAGACGCTTCTGGATGCAGCTTGAGCCATGCATCTGTGTAGGCGCGAATAGTTTTATGCGTGCGTATTGTCGGATACGCATCAAAAAAGCTCATGTCAGGAATCCAGCTGTAGTTTGCCCACGACAAATCTGTTGCAGTCGTTTTATATCCGTTGCTGTCGAACAGCAGCGGAAGCGTGAGCAGCGCCTCGTTGTGCTTTTTTACGAGCGGCTCTGAATCACGTTTGTTCATCTCTACAGGCGTATAATCGTAGCCGCCAAAGATGGGCGGAGCGCCTACAAGCGTGTGGTCTGCATATGACGCAGTGTTTGGATAAAAAACAAATCCATCGAACGCGCTGTGCAAGTCTGGACTTTCTTCAAAAATATACGGCACAAAGCCGCTTACCGCGCGGTCAAGCATAATCAGCATGACGTTTTGATGTTCCTTGCTCAAATGAAAAATGGGCGCGGGCGCATCTTGTTCGCCTTGTTGTGTTGCGTCGTGCGAGCGTATTGAACGGGCGCGGCCATATTCGCGAGCAATCGCAGTGCTGTGAACAAGCGAGATGCCTGCAAGCGCAATGACGACAACTGCGAGCATGCGCGCAAGCGATGAGCTCTTTTTGAATTTAAAAGCTGCATACGTTGCCGCAATCGGTACAATGAGCGCGAGCATGTTGACAAGCGCATCGCGTTTTGACGGAGAAAGCGCGCCCGCTTCAGAGAACGCAAGAAACGATGATATAGTGCCGTATTCACCGCTGAAGAGGAACGCGTTTATGAGCGCGCCGAATGCGAGCAACGTGCTCAATGCCGCGAGCGTTGCCTGCGTTCTTTTGCCGAATAAAAAATAGATTGCTGCAGGCCAGAATACGCAAAAGCCGAGCGCTTGCCATGTTGTGTGCGCAAGGAAAAAGAACGGAGATGCATGCGGCTCGACAAACGAAAACTCCATCGGAGAAGAGGAGATGACATATGACGGAATCGCATAGCCGCACAAAAGCGCAAGGCACGTGCCTGAAAGCAAAAAGAGCGGTGTTCGCTTGTCTGTCAAAAACACTGTGTCTGCAAGATGCACAATCGCTTTTCGTATGAGCGGTGCAAAAAACACGAGCAGCGTCGAGGCGACGAGCATGAGCCTGCGGTAGAGGAATCCCGACTGCACAAAAAGCGTGTACCAGTCGAGCGCAAGCGCAAGCGCGCACATGCATGCGTACAGCACGAGGAGCGGGCGCTTGAGTTTGTAAAAAATATTTTTAACAAGGCTGAAAATGTTGTTGCACGTCCAGTAGAGCACAAGGCCTGCGGGAGAATTGTACAGCAGCACAAGAAACACGAGGGCAGTCACATAGATTTGCACTTTTTCTTTGAGCGGGTGGCCTTTTGAATACACTGCGCCCGAAACGATGTTGATGAGCGTCATGGCGACAGGCAGCGCATTTATAGAAAAATCGCCTATGGAAAAAGCGCGTCGGGTGCTCCCATGTCTTTAATAAATAAGAAGCTTACGCCGCGCAATGATTCAAGATTGCTTAAGAATGCATACGCTGCAATAAAAAATGGAATCTGTATTGCAAGACTTATGGACGAGCGCAACGCCATAATCGGGTGATAGTGATGCTGTCGGTAGAATGTGGCGAGCATCATGTACTGCTCGTCGCCTTTGAACGCCTTTTTTATGCGGGCAACGCCAGATGCCATGTTCTTTTGCGCAACGCGTTCAAGCTCCTGCCATTTTTCTGCAATCACGTAGAGCGGCAGACACATGAATGAAACGGCAAAACTCACGCAGAGGACGGCATAGCCGCTGTTCTTGAATACTTTCCAGCTGACGTAGTAGCAAAGCTCGACAATCTGATACAGCGGAAAAATAATGATTGAATAGAGCGCATCAAGCATAATTATTTGAGTATACTACATTGACAGAAATTTGCCAACAACGTCACTATTTCAAAATTGATTGAAGCGCGTCGAGCAGCATATTGTTATCTGCTTTGTCACGAATTGCAAGCCGAATAAAGTTTCCGTTTTTGAATCCTTGTTTGCCGCTCAGATCTTTCACAAAGATGTTGTATTTTTCGAGCAATGCTGTTGCGAGTTTTGTTGCAGATATAGTTCCGTCAAGGCGGCAGAGCACAAAATTCGCTTCGCTTGGAAAAACGGTAACATGCGGCAGTTTTCTCAGCTGCATAATAAATCGTGCGCGTTCGGCGGCAATCTGGTCACATGCTACTTCATACGATTTTTTATATTTGTCATAGATTTGCAAATAATATTCAGCGAATGAATTGATATTCCAAATTGCGTTGCACTTTTGAATCTTTTTAATGTATGCAGCGTCGGCAGATGCAATCACGCCAAGACGCAACCCTGGCACGCCGTAACTTTTGCTTATCGATTTTATGACGATAAGATTTGGATTGTCGTGCAGGACCGCTTCATCAATGAGCGTATATCGTTTTTCTTTTTGAGCAAAATCAATGAACGATTCATCGAAGATGAGCTGCGCATTTTGCTCCTTGAGTGTGCGACAGAGCTGGAGCACATCTTTTTTTGCAAGAAAGTTTCCCGAAGGATTGTCAGGATTGATGAGCAGGACTGCGCGCACATTTTCCTTGTGTGCCGTTTTGATGATGTCGTTTGCAGTATATGAAAAATTTTTTGCATGCACTGGAACGCTTACAATTTCAGCACGTGCAAGTCGTTCAGGATATTCATTGAATGTGGGATAGGGGATGGCAACTTTTCCAGTAATCATAGTTGCACATGATGCGATAAGTTCAGCCGCTCCGTTTCCGACTGCAATGTGTTCTGGCAGCACGTTGAAAATTTTTCCTGCAAGTAAACTGTGTTGTGCTGCCCCACTTGGATATTGTGTGAGAAGTGTATAAAAATTTGCGGTGAGTTCATGTACCATATTTTCTGGCGGAAAATACGGATTGACAAGCCAGCAAAAATCTTTTATTTGCGGAAACCGCCAATAGCCGCCGTAGCGTTTTTGTAGGAGAGTAAGTTTCTCTTTGCCTTTTGCAAATCTGTTTTCGGCAATTGCTAAATCGGCGGGATCATCGATTTCGTACCAATCATCTCCGTGTATAATCATTGCTTTGAGAGCCGTTCCTGATAGAAACGAAAGCACTTTGAGCACTTGTTCATAATATTCATTTTTGCCAAACGATTTTTGATATGCTTCAAGAAACGGCACATAATAGCGCTTTGCAAAGTCGGCAGAAAATTTATATATGTTCACTGTTTTGTAGTAATCTTTTACATCGCTCCATTTGAAATGCGCTTTATCAAGCATGCCAGTTATATTGCCGTCTTTGTCGAGCAACGTGCAGGTGCCGTCCATCCATGACTCAAACGGCGAGACTACTGCAAGATTTTTTTCTTTGTTTTTAATGAGATTTGCAATGAGCTCGCGCTTAAAGATGACATCGCTTTCGAGCAGCAATGTGTCGTCTTTTATCATTTCATTGCGCGCAAGATAGAGCGAATAGATGTTGTTTGTCCTGTTGTATGCGGTGTTCTCAATGTATTCGATTTTCATGCCGTTGAGATTTGACGCAGTAAATTTTTTGCTGATAAAACTGGTGAGCACGGCGCTTCTGTATCCAGTGACAACGATAAGACGCGACACATTGTTTGCAGCAAGTGTTTCAATCGTATGCTCAATGAGCGTTTTGCCGTTTACGCTCACCATGCATTTTGTTGCATCTTTTGTGTAGCGACCGAGCCGTTTCCCCATTCCTGCCGCTAAAATAATTGCCTGCATATGGGCCTCCTAAAAATTTTTGTTCGCAGCTGTTTCAACCGTAAGAATCAGCTACGCGCTCTGTTCTGCCGCAGCATCGTTTTGCCGCGCAACTGTTTCAATCATAAAATCAGCTATGCGCTTGCCCGCTTCACCGCGGTGCATCCACGCCTCGTCTTTTGCTTTCTCACGCTCTTTTGCAATATCTGCGCTGTTGCGTGCGTCTGCAATGATGCTCGCAATATTTTTGAATTGTGACGCATCAAGTGCTCTGCCGATTTTTTTGAGGACGGCAAACTGCCATATGTCCGCCCCGTTGTTTTCAAGCCAGTACGCATCATACGGCATCATGTCAAAATCGGCGTTCGCGTAGAGTATGGGCTTGCCGCACAAAAACGCGTAGTCAAAAATGATGCCGGAAAAATCTGAAATCATGACGTCTGCTTTTTTCATGCAGTAGATGTTGTCGCGCTCGTAGTTCCACTCAATGCGCGGATTGTCCTTGTAGCGCGCTTCGAGATGTGAAAGCAGGTCTGCTTCCGATTTTTTTGACTGCGGATGCGGGCGCACGATGATTTTCCATTGCGTTTTTGCAAGCTCGTCGAGCAGCGCTTCGCCATATTGCGCGAGTATGGCGCTCTTTCCCCACGACGGCGAGACGAGCACGGTAAACTCGAGGTTTTGCTCTGCTTCAAGTGCAGCGAGCTTTTGTGCAAGCATGTCGAGGTACGGGCATCCCACTGTGACAAGCGTCTTTTCCGGTATACCGCGCAGTTTTTCAAGCGCACGTATATCGCGCTTTTGATAGTCGCCAGTGAGCAAAACAGCGTCGAAAAAGTCAAGTCCAAACAAGCGGTACATCGTTGCGTCGCTTGGTGCGTGCAGCACATGCGCGTAGTGCCTCACGCGTTTGCTCCGCTTGAGCTGGTACACGTCAAGTCCGGGCGTCGTCATAAGCACAATGCCTGCGCTCAAGAGATTCAGGCGCGCAAACGCGGCGTTCCCTTCACCGATATACTCGGCGTGCACGAACTGATAGCGAGCAGAAAGGGCGGGGTCGTCTTTTGCAGATGTGTAGTAGGTGAGCGCTGTGCCACGCTTCTCAAATTCTTCGATGACGGGAGCGAACGTGGAGACATACTGCATGCCCTCGTTGTAGATGACGTACGGTTTGTATTGCGCATCGACAATCACGCCGCTTTTTTTGCCCGAAAAAAACACTTTAAGTTTGAGAAGAAGCGCTTTGCCGAGAAAGAACAGCGTTGCCGCCGCCCCGATGAGAATTGAAAAGAGCATGGAGCCCGTGCCCGGGTCGATGTATAAAAAAGGAGAAAATA
Source organism: Treponema sp. (assembly GCA_017940005.1). GTDB lineage: Bacteria > Spirochaetota > Spirochaetia > Treponematales > Treponemataceae > Treponema_D. Next base: position 123,169 of record JAGAZO010000020.1, on the reverse strand, counting down.
CATTCATCATTGTTGCCCCTCGCGTTCTGGAATGAAGCGCGACCAGTTTTCACTTATGAAAATGTTGTCGTGGACCGTAATCCATTCATTGTCAGCGACAGTGAATTTTTTGTCATCTCTTGTGCGGAGACTTTGCATCGGCGCAACAGCGATTTTCATATATGCATTTTTATCTTCAACGGAAAGGCTGTTGCCAGTAAATGGATTTTTAGGATTCTCCATAATATCTTTTAATGCAAGTGATGGCGTGTCTGCATTTGTCATAAATCGCATGTCCTCGTGCAGAGCTTCGTTTGAATCAAAATCTTTTACAAAAAGCACAGCTTGAATTACTTCTTTTTCCATAGGAAGCCCAGAAATATTGTCAAATTTCCCTGAATTGAGTGGATCTCCATGGTCGGAAACGATGATAATACGTGTATTGTCATAACATCCTTCTTGGCGCAGGTAATCGCAAAATGAGCCGATTTTTATCATCATTGCCATGTTTACATGATACAATGGGTTTTGCGCATATGGTCCGTTTCCTATATCTGTAATATTTTTTGCAGGTATATAATCAGGTGCTTGAAGAAATGCAGGCGCGTGCGGCAGCTCGTTGTCAAATAATGTGAACGTATTACCTGATGCATCTGGCGCAAAAAGCTCACTCAAGTAGTCGAGCGGTGCATATGTGTCAATGAGATATGCGTAGTCTTTATAGGGGGTGCTCGTAAGCCGGTAGCCGCAGCCGTATACGATAACCCTAAAAGCAGGATTTACCAATTTAAACAAGCTGAAGTAGAGCATATTTTTTTTAATGAGGTACGATGTTTGTGCGGGTGCTTGCATGTTATGGTCATTATACCAGTAGCCGCTGTATGCTCCTTGCGTCCGTACTCGTTTTATGTCGGGATAATCCGCATATACTTCTTCTACCGGTTGCATGCCATAATTTTCATATGGAAGATTTGTAACTGTCACGTCATAGCCTGCACGTAAAAAAAGAGCTGGCATCGTTAAAAGGCTCTGGTTGTGTTTTTCACGGATTGAAAGCTCTGTGCGCTTGTTTACTTCCCACGGCGTAAAATCATAGCCGCCGAAAAGTCCCGGTGCGCCGAGTGTAGTGTAATGTGAGAAAGACACTGTGTTTGGATAGTATGTAAATCCTGCAAACTGCTCCTTGAGATGCGGTTTTTCCTCGAATATTTCAGGCATAAAAGCACTCACGCTTCTGTCTTCCATAAACACGATGACATTCCTGCCTGTTTTTGAAATATGGAATATCGGATAGAGGGTGGAAATTGTTTGCGGCACAGTGGCGTTTTTAAAATTCTTATGTATGATTGCAATCTTTTTTACGGATAATCCGATAAGTGCAACAAGAATGATTACAACTGTAGAGTTTACAAAAGATGATTTTTTTAGAATGCCTATGAGCAGTGCTAAAAGTATAGCGATGGATAGCAATATGTTCGCGATCATTTTGCCATGAGAAAGGATAAAAGGCTGCGCTTCATCCATAAGCGAAAAGTCTATGTTCATGAGCCCATAGTCGCCTGAAAACGCAAAGCAATTTAAAATTCCCCAGAATGCCAAGCAAGTCCAAAAAAATGCAAGGAATGTTTTTGCCTTTTGTGGAAACAGTGCGTAAAGGCAGAGCGGCCAAAAAAACAGCAAGCCTGTAGATTGAAAAAATGCAGTGAATAAAAATATTGCAGGAGATATATATTGATCAATGTAAAAATAATCTGATGAAGACGATTCGATAATTGTTGCAGGAATGGCAAGCCCTGCGGTCACTGCAAGCACAAGCGCAGAAAGCACAAAGAGCCATGCGCGTGTACTTTTATGTTCTTGTAACGGGTACAGCATGTGCACGGTAAAATAGTCTACGCCTTTGATGAGCAGCGGCATGAACAGTACTACAAGTGCGAATGCCGTAAAAAAAAGCATGTATAGCTTGTTGCCTGTTGTTATAGCCCAGATGGCAACGCCAACAGAAAAACAACTGCAGAGGACATAAAATACTTTGAGCGGCTGCTTCATCTTGTAGAAAATATTTTTTACAAGCGAGAGCACGTTGTTCATAGTCCAATACAGTACAAGCCCTGCAGGCGAATTGTATAACAACACAAGAAAGATGGCTGCCATGCCGTATATTTGCACTTTTTCTCGAACCGCATGACCTTTAGAATATACCGCTCCTGAAATGCAGTTGATGAGCGTCATTGCAATTGGAAGCACATTTACAAAAAAAGAACCTATATGAAACAGCTTGTCTGGTGCGCCCATATCCTCAATGAATAGAAACGAATAGCCTTTGAGCGCGTCAAGATTGGAGAGATAGGAATATGCTGCAATGAAAAAAGGAATTTGAATAAGCAGGCTGAAAGAAGAACGCAATGCCATTATCGGGTGATAGTGATTTTCCCGATAAAAAGTTGAAAGCATCATGTACTGCTCATCTTTTTTAAACGCCGTTTTTATAAGCTTTACGCCGTGCTCTAGTTTTTTCTGAATTTTGCGTTCTTCTTCTTGCCATTGTTCTGCCATAATATAAAGCGGCAGGCAACAGACAGTTACTACAAAACTTAATCCGATAACAGCAATGCCTGTGTTTGAAAATTTTACAAAAAAGTTGAAAAATATATCTAAAATACTTTTTATAGGTATAATGATTATATTGGAAATAACATCCATTCCCATGTGAAGTATTGTAGCGAATTTATATTAATAATGCAATAAATATAACATTATAGGGTTACAAAATAAGTAATTTTTTAAAGTAATGACACGTTTTTTTTATTAAAAAGAAATTGCTCCATGAGAGCAAAATAAGGAATTTTATGAAAAAAAGCAGCAATAACGACAAAAAATTTTTTTGCCTATCAATTTTTTTCAAAAATATGATTCGAGAAAATTCGAAACATATTCTGCTATAGCTTGCTTTCCGATAAATGCTGATTCTTTCGCCGACAGAGCCTCCGCAACAATGCACAATTTTTGGTCCCTGTATGATTCGACGTTCCAAGTTATGCTGCGCCATCACGAACTGCAAAAATGAATCTTCTGAATACAGAAAAAAATCTTCGTCATATTTTGCAAGCGGCGTGTTGCGTACAAAAAGATCTGCGCCTGTAACAAATGCGACCGCTCCATAATATTCATCAGAAAAATGATTGCGGTGCATGGTCTTTATGCCGAGTAGCGTACCAAGACTTAAGTATATATTGCCTGCGTTCAGTTTAAGCAGATCGATTATTGACGCCTTGTAACGCGGAAAATCTCCGTAGCTATGAATGTAGTTTCCTTTTTCATCTAATAGCATTCCGCCGAGTGCGCCGAGTTTTTTCTCACTGTACGATTCAAAATAGTCGTAGAAGAGTTTTACTGCATTGTTGAGCAACACAGTATCGCTGTTTAGATAGAAAACGTATTTCCCTTTTGCAACAGCGAGTGCTTTATTGTTCGCTGCTCCGAATCCAAGATTGCGTTTGTTTTCGATAAGGATAACGTGCGAGAATTTTTCCTGAAGCATCTCAATCGAGCCGTCTGTTGAACCGTTGTCGCTTACAATGACTTCGTACGAGATGCCTCTCGTTTTTTCAAAAAGAGATGTAAGGCACGAAGCAAGGAAATCTTTTGTATTGTAATTTACAATAATGACTGAAACATCCATGTCGTTTTTCTAGGTTACCAATAGCAGGCATTTTCAATTGTTATTGCATTGACAGGAGTTTCTGAAAGAGCGGGGCGTATCCAATATTCATTTATAAACTGTTTGAATTTTGTTTGTTCTAGAAGCCACCGATTACCATATATACCAAATAGCATCTGTGTCCAACCTGCTAAATGTATTGCTATTTTCCCCATTCGTTTTACATGGGCTGACAATGGAAGCCCATATGCACCGCATCCGATAAGGGCAATATCAAAGTCTTTTGCAGAAATTTCTTGTTTTATATAGTCTAACGCGTCAAACCATGTTTCAAATTGTTCAGGTTTATTTCCTGCTATACTTTGCACAGCTTTGACTGTAAGAAGCTCTTTAAATTCTGGTAGGACTTCTGGGTTATCAAATAGCTTTTTGCGCCTTGCGTATTGTCGTTGTATTGATTCTGTCAAAGGATGTACTACAAGCACTTTTTTTCCTGCGAGTGTTTTTGTCCAAGGGGTGTTCCAAAGATATGGTGCGTAATAACCTTCAAGGTTTACCTTGATAGCCTCCTTAAGCATATGACCGAGAAAAATTTCACCTCTCTGATATGAGCCGAGTATGTCTATAAGAGGAATATCGTTGCAATATAATTCCGAAAATTGTTTGCACGCTTTCTGCTCTAACGGGAAAAAACCCATATTGGGAAGATGCCTCTTTAAATCTTTCCAATAAATTCGACGTACTCCATGAATCATATCTGCATATGCTTGTATGCCCGTATTTTTTTGTGTATAAAACAGAATAGTATCAAGTTCATAAGTACCGAATTTTGCAATCATATAGCCTGTTTTATTTTTAAGATTGATTGCAAGTTTTTCTCGGATTATATCATTTGCTTGTTGTCCAAAATACTGCACTTGTTCTTCTGACATGTTCAATGTTTTGCCACATTTTCTATTTATATGCCGTATAGCGGAAAGTGGGTATCGCAATAGAGTCATTTTATTCTGTCCATTGTATATCTTTATTATTTGATATTAAGATATTATTATATGTAATGTCAATACAATAAAGATAAAAGGATTTTAAGGAAGTACCATGAAAAAGATTTTGTATATTTCTCCTTATCCTCCTGTAGCAAATGTACAGGGAGCAGGAGGACAGATTGCTCACTATTATGTAAACAAACTTGCAAAAGACACTGATATATCCTTATGGATAATATGTGGACTTCCTGAAAATGATATTACGTCTGTTGATTTTGCTTCACAAGGATTACAGGCAAAAATTCTTATTATACCTCAAAAAACTTTTTTTGATAGAGTAAAAAGTAAATTTAATTTTAAATTATGTGGTATTTTAGATTCAAATTTTGCATATTCAATTTTGAAGAGTGCTATTGAAATCCGTGATATTGAGAAGTTTATTCCTGATTATATTATTCTCGATTGGGAAGATATAGGCTATATTTTAACTGATTTAAAAAAAATATTTCCTTTGAGTATATTTTCTGTAATCGAACAGGATGTCATTTCTCAATCCTTATATCGTTATTATAAATCTTCTCGAAATTTTGTAAAAAAATGGTATAAATGGTTTCAATTCAGAAACTGCCTTCGCCTTGAAAAGCAGTTATTTACAATCGCAAATCATGTAATAGTGTTTAGTAAAAAAGACGAAGCTTTGGTGCGTGAGATTTTTCTGGGAGCAAAAGTTTCTGTGCTTGTACCATATTATCATTTATATACAAAAATTCCTCTGCAACATGAGAGAGTCTATGATATTCTGTTTTATGGATTAATGTCCCGAAAAGAAAACTATGAAGCAGCTGAACGGCTTATACAGAAAATAATGCCTCATGTTCCCGAATGCCGTTGTGTTATTCTCGGAGGAAATACGCCAAATTCTTTAAAGAAAATGCAAAATGAAAAAGTATTCATTGCTGGTTTTCAGACCGAAGAGCAACTTGAGGAATGGTTTAAAAATTCCTTATGCATGGTAGTGCCACTCATTCACGGTGCAGGTATAAAAATAAAAGTGCTTGAAGCAATGTCCGCAGGAATTCCTGTGTTGACAAATGAAATTGGTATTGAAGGGATTCCTGCTGTTGACGGGCATGATTATCTTCATTGTGAGAGTAATGAAGATTTTGTTCATGGCATTCAAGCGCTTATGGGCAATATGGCTTTGGCATATAAGATTGGCAATAATTCCCGCCAGTTGTGCGAGAAGGAATTTAATTATGAGAAGTCATCGTATCTAAATGAAAATATCGTGCTGTAAAATAATTCAGTTTATTTGATACGTTTTTATACATTTCTGTTTTTGGCTTGAGTATATGCAAAAATTCGAGAATTTTTCTTCGGTACCAACGATATAATTCTATATTTTTATATGCATGAGTTTTCTGTGTATTTCTCCAAAACGTTTTGCTTTGAAAAAATAGCCATAATTCACGATACGGATGGTAACATTCAATTGTCCATGGTTTTAATGGTCCATTAAAATGGATAATGCAAGGGCTTTCATTGCATGAAATTATATCATTATAAATATAAGTGTTTTTTATTGGTAAGGAGGAAATATCTTTTAGCAAAAAATTGTCTTGGATATTATAAACTGCTGAAAGCGCTTTTATTGTACCGTGCAATACACTGTTGAGTGCATCTTGATCGTGAAGAAGACAAAGTTGTGGATTTGTGATAATGAATGTCGTTGTATTTTTTGTGACATTGTGCGAGCGCCACCAATCAAGATTTATTAATAAAATCCCAGAATTATAATAATTTTCCGTTGCACTATAGCCAAGCCTATTTGCTTTAATGCTATCATTGCAATAAGCATCAGGAATTGCTGCCATTGAATAGTTTGTGATATCTGTATGCCAAAGTTCTTCAAGCGAGTCAACTACGAGCGTATCGCAATCTGCATACAATATTTTATGAAGTTTATTTGGTAAAATTTCTGGCAAGAAAACGCGATAGTATGCAGCAAGAGAGACGTGATCTTTAGGGCCGATGGGGAATGATTTTATTTTTTTTATATCAAATTTATAAAAAAAAATATGCGAATGGAATTGTTGTGTTATATTGATAAGCAGTTGCTGATTTTTATCAGAAAGATTTCCACTTATAGCGTGAATTGAAATTGCAGACGCATTATTCGTCATGAGTAACGAAGTCATAAAAACGCCTGCCTGCATTACAAAGTTATTATCAAAACAAAGTGCAATATCAATCATGCTTTACCTCTTTATAATTTCCTAATATTTATTTTGGAAGTTTTTGTTTTATAGCACTGCATATGTTTCTGAAAAACATATTTTGTATAAGATGGAGAAAGATTGCATATACAGTTATTCCTGTTATAATTGAAAGCGCGATTTGGAGAATAGTATTAGTAGTGAAAAATAAAATGCATAAAACACAAAGGCTCATTATGACTGTGCCTATGATTGCATGAGCCATATTTCTTAAAATTGTATGTACCAATGATTTGGAATTGAACATCTTAAAGCAATATATTGTTTGTGTGAACGTTACAAGGCTTTCAGCTATTACAGTAGCAATGCCTGCTCCAGCTGCTCCGAGCTTCGGGATAAAAATGAAATTGAACGTGCTATTGACAGTTGCACCAATAATGTAAGAGTATAGCGAAATTTTTTCTTTGCCGAGTGCAGGCAAAAGTTGCGTGCCAGTAAAACTTGCAATAGCTATCATAATAATGACAGGTGTCATTATTTTCATTGGAACAATTGCAGGCGCATAATTTGCTCCGCTGAAAAGCAGGACAAGCGGATTTGCTAGTAAGAATAATCCTGCTGTGGCAGGAAGCACCAAGAGTATTGTGATGCTAAAACTTTTTTCTACGAGGCTTTGAATGCGCTCATTTTCTTTTTTCTCTACATAATAAGTAAGGCGTGGTAAAAGGACGCCTGTAACAGCGGCAAATATTCCTGCAACCATTTTATTAATTTTTGTTGCAGCTGTATAATAACCGACTTCAGCATCATTTGTAAGGAAGCCGAGCATTACAGTATCAAGCATAATGTAAATGCTGGCAGCAACAGACATGGCGAAAAAAACTGATGTCGGTTTTATGTGTTTTTTTATTTCAAGCGTGCACTTTTGAAATAAGTTTATTTTTTTCTTTATATTAAAGAGATTGTAAATATTGGGGCCTACAGCAATTATAATGCCGAAAAGCATGTAGTATACAACATCATCTGTTGTTTTTACAAATACAAATAAAAAAATAATGCTTATTACATGAAAGAAAAAAGAAGATATTGTTAGATATTGAAATTCTTCTTGCGATACGTACAGCCACGCCATGCCGATTGTATTGGATAATAAATTCAGACTGGAAAATGCAATCAATATGCTGTAGTCATGTAATTTTTGCGTAGTGCACCATGTAATAAAAAGTAGTATATATGCAATGGCGGTTGTAAAGCTGTTAAGCAATAGTATTTCTTTGCAGAATTTGTTTAGTGCAAATGTATCGTCTCGCATGCGTGATGCTCCGCGTGCAGCATAATCAGATATTCCAAAATTGGCGATTATACTGAAATATGATACAATTGAATTTGCAAAAGTTACTTTGCCGATTCCTTGTGGAAGCAAAACTCGTGAGGCATAGGGAAACGTAATGATAGGAAAAGCAAATGTCAAAAAAGCTTTGAAAAAATTAAATGCAGCATTTTTTTTCAATGATTTTTGCGGCATACGTTTACCAACTAAAAATTATATTTTACACGTGTGGAGAGTGCACAGTTAATTCTATGTGCTGATAATCCATTTTTTGACTCATACAAAGGGTTATGCTCATCTTCAAATACAAAAGTGGCATATAACTGCAAATTTTTTATGGGATAATATACAGCAGATATGCCTATATCAAATAGCGCTCGTATATTGCCCTCTGCGGTAAATATCCCTTTTTTATAGTTTTCGCTGTATTTCCGTGAATCGATGAACATAGTATAATCTAAATCTGGATTACGGCGTTGAAAAAAAATTGATGCATTTCCATTTTTATGATAGAGCGTAAATCCGACATACTGGCTATTGCCTCCTGTACCGATTCCTGCTCCAAGCCATTGTCCTCGATTTGTATAGCCTTGCAAAATTTGATGATGTGCGTAAAAAGTTGAATACCAATTAATAAGCCTGTCGTAATCTGCTGAACATTCTAAAAATGTTACTTCAAGTGAAAGTTTTCCTTTTAGTTCACGTGAAAAAATTATTGATTTTTCTGCACCAAGTGTCCAACCTTGAGTATGGAAAGGATAACGGAAATAATAATTTAAATTAGGGCTATGGTCATTTCGTGCCCATTCAAAATATATTTCGAATCCTGCTTTTGGCATGATATAATCGATAGTGAATGAAAAACGTTGGTCACTTTCATCAACACCACCCTTTTGCGAGTCCCAAGGCACATAGATGCCAAAGAGCGTATACGCATTCATATTAGTCCATTTGCTAATCATGGTGCGATTAAAACCGATTGTTAAATGCTTCAAAAATGGAAATTGATAATATAATGCGAACCCGCTTATTAAGTTGAAATCATTGGTATTGTCATTATCAAAATAATCTGATTCTGACAAACAGCCCCACCAACCACGCAATTCAATATCGCCGAGATACCACCCAAGTTTTGGGATAACGATGTGTTGCCGTCTTACCCCTATATCAAATTTTGGATATGAAGCGGCATTGTTGCTTGAAATAATTGGATTTAATTTTGCAGGTCCGAGCCACAAAGACTGTGTACCGAAGCCGATAGTGAGCGTTTTCCACGTGTAGCGGATTTCTGAGTCGCCCCAATCAAATGTAAAAAATGATGAGTCACCAAAGCGTTGCGGTGCATCTACGGATGCAACTCCATAATAACCATATAAGGCTGCTTTGCCAACATATTTTGTATCAGAATAAGCGGAATTCGGTGAAATGGTGGCGAACTCCGCATTTTGCGAGAAACTTACCTGTGGTTTTATCGTAATTTCTACGCCATATGCTTCAAACCTTCCACCTGTTGTAAAGCTTGCGTTAAAACCCTTGCCTTGCCAAAGTGCACCATCGTTCTGCCCGTACGGAGCGGCAGTGTTGTAACTCATGTACAAATCAGGACCAAAGAGTTTCCATGCAAGCCGTGTATTACCATTGATAAAATATTTCTTGCCAAGATTATTTTTTTGCCATATGTTTTGACTGCTGTTTCGTGTGCTTGTTGTTTGCTCCGTTGTATTGCCGTCTTCATCTATGCTCATTTCCCTGTATTCAATGAAGTTCCATTGGGAGTCGCTCAACGTGCGATAGCCAAGTGTAGGGCGTTCAACGATTCCTGAAAGCGAAAGGAAGTCGTAATATTCTTCTTCAACGCTTTTAAGCGCTTCTTGTGCAAAAATTCCCAGTGCGGCAATGAAAAAGAACAATATGGCTGCAATCATTTTTTGCAGTATCCCTATAGTTTTTTTATGCATAGCGCAAGTATAGAATATAGCGTGAAAAAAAGCAATTCATTGTTGGCATGTTGATGTTTTTTTGATTTTTTGCTACGGTTGGGACTGGTGGAATAGAGAGGTGGAGAATCTAAACAATATAATCTTGATTGTCCTTGCTTCCTGTGTGTTTATTTTTGCAACGATGCTGCTATTCGCTTTGCGATGGGCGCGCAGGCAGTATCCTATGCACAGGCCGTATCCAGTTTTTTTTGTGACGCACGCAAGCACTTCAGGTGTTGATGCAAATACTTTTTTTTCTGTCTTAAAATGTGTGCTGATTCCCGCATGTGTTGCATATGGAGTGCTCGTGTGCATATACGTTGCTTTTTTACGACAGTATGCAAAAGCATTGAATAAGCCGCATATCATATATTTTTTTACAAACGGCGTGCATTTTTTTCTGGTAAGCCTTGTGTATCTTCTCTTTGTCGGATGCGTCATCGCTGTGGTGCTCAAGGCATGGCGTTATCTCGGCATCAGTTATGCTATTCATAAAAAGCCGGAATATTCTGAATTCTATGAAAAAAATTATGTTGCGCCAGAACAGGTTAAAATTGCATTTCCGCAAAAAAAGCGCAATCTCATTGTGATTTTTATGGAATCGATGGAGTCTACATTTTCTTCAATAGAAGACGGAGGCGTTTTTACAGAAAGCTGCATCCCGAATCTTACAGCGCTTGCACGAGAAAACTGTAATTTTAGCAACACTGATAAGCTCGGTGGTGCTGAAAATCTCGAGGGCACGTCGTGGACAGTGGCGGGAATCTTGTCTAAATTGAGCGGACTTCCGTATTTTGCACCGTTTGCCAAAAGAGATGGAAAACTTACCTGTATTCCCCATGCCGTTACGCTCACCGACATATTACAGGCAAACGGCTATCGATGCGTGTTTTCTTTTGGAAGCGAAAAGCGTTTTGAGAATCGAGATGCATTCCTCGAAGGGCACGGAATCGAAATACACGACATAAACTGGTTTAAGAAGAACGGCTGGCTTCCCAAAAAGTATCAAGTTTTCTGGGGCTTTGAAGATATGAAGTTGTTCGATTTTGCGCGCCGTGAGCTCACGCAGCTCGGCGAAAATGACGAACCGTTCTTTTATGCAATGCTTACGGTAGATACACATTTTCCCAACGGATATGCGTGCCCTAAATGCCCACATATTTTTCCCAGACAGATAATGAATGTGTTGCGTTGTGCGGACATGCAGATTGCCGAGTTAATTGCATGGATGAAAAAGCAGGCGTGGTGGGAAAATACAACTGTCGTTATCACAGGCGATCACAATTATCTTGATGCACCCAAAAACAACTTCATTGCGGAAGCGAGTCCACTCTATAAAAAAACAGAAGCGCAGCGAAAATGTCTTGATATTTTTGTGCAATCAGTTAAGAAATGTTCTCAAGATGTCTGCAAAAATAGACAGTTTTCATCATACGACATGTTCCCTACCATGCTTGAGAGCATCGGTTGCGAGATTGAAGGCGGTGCGCTTGCATTTGGGCGCTCGTTGTATTCAGGCAAAAAGACGCTCGTAGAGCAGTACGGTGTGCAAAAATGCAATGAAGAACTTATGAAGCGCACAACGCAGTATGAGGAATTAAAATAGCGCGTCATTTTTCAGTGCAGTGTATTATATGGCTGTTTCATGGAATCATGAACCGCTCGCTCTTCATAAATTTTTCGAGGCTGTGTTGCCATGCAGGAATTTTTATTTTAAGCTCCTTTTCTATTTTTTTCTTGCTCAACACAGAATACGCCGGCCGCGCCGCTTTTGTCGGAAAATCAGCTGTGGCGCAAGGCTCTATAGTGCAATCGTTAGTAATGCGCCCATGCTTTTTCCCATATAGATAAATGGCTTTTGTGAATTCGTACCATGTTGTCTCTCCCTCATTTGTAAAGTGGTAAATACCGTACGGCGCGGCGCTGTTTTTTCCAATGAGGCTTTTTGCGCTTTCAGATTTCTCAATGAATTTTATGATTGTGGAAGCTAAATCGCCGCAAAATGTTGGGCTGCCCCATTGGTCGTTTACTACTTTTACTTCGCTACGTGTGTTCATGGCATTCGTCATCGTATAGACAAAGTTGCGGCCGTCAAAGCCATAAAGCCATGCCGTGCGCACAATATAGTACTGCGTCATTGCTTGTGCAACAGCGTTCTCACTTTCTGATTTTGTGCTGCCGTATACGCCAAGCGGATTCTTTGCATCTGCTTCGTCATACGGTTTGCTTGCCGTGCCGTCGAACACGTAATCGGTGGAGATGTGAATAAATTTTGCACCGTGATTTCTTGCCGAGCGAGCAATGTTCGCCACTCCTTCAACATTCACTGCATATGCTTTTTCCTGTTCATCTTCAGCTTTGTCCACCGCCGTATATGCTGCGCAGTTTATTATCCACGTGATTTTGCCATCTTGTTTTTTGCTGTCCGACACAGAATAATATGATGCGGTCTCTGTCGCATTGATAAAATTTTCAAGTGCATGTGCATTTGTTATGTCAACTTCACCATCTGTGCCTATGCAGGGAATCTTTGCCTGTTTGAGCTGGAGCATGAGTTCTGTTCCGAGCATTCCTTTGCAACCGATTATCCAAATCATGGTATGGTCCGCCTTTTGTCTGTGATTAAATTTTATCAAAAATAAAATTGCAGAATGTTTTTATTCTATTGATAAAAGATGTTTCAATTCGTTTTTCAAAAAAGATGATTTTGATTGCATTGACTCCGCCTGCGCCATACAAAATCCAGTTGTCTCCGTCGCGAAAAAGCAGTATAGCAGATTTCATTTTTTGTGGCTTTACGCATTTGAATTTATCAAAATAAGAAAGAGTGTTTTCATTTGTTGAAATGTAATAGATGTAATCGCTGTGGGTTGTCATTTCAATTGTCGTATTGATTACACCAAACGGCTCCATTGTTAAATCTGCTTTTATGTCCCTCGTGATACCGTCTTCACGCATTGAGTCGGAAAGTATCTCTGCCGCTTCATATAAGTCATACCATGCTTCAGCACGTTCAGAATAATATTGAATGCCTACATAATTAGAAATATTCATGAGCGTGTCTTCAAGTCGTTCAGGCAAATCCTCGTTGCCTTTGTACGGGCGAATTTGAATCACTTCAGCAAGGTATGACGGCTTCAGTTTTTTTATATCGCTTATGATGCGTTGTGCGCCCTCATTTTCGCTTTCAAGGCACATCTTTGATGCATAGTCTATATTTCGCACGAGGACATTTCCTTCGTTTAAGAGCGCAATTTCTTTTTCAGAAAGATTGTTGTTGAACGGGAGCGAGGCAATGCTGTACGCGCAGACAAAAAATAATGTGGTAAAAAGCAATAGCAGTTTTTTCATAGCGGTGTCTCCGATTATACTCATAAAACAATGTTCGTTCAAGAGCGGTTACGCAATGACATGCGCACCAAGACACACATCACATTTTGTGCTATACTGACTGCATGATTTCCCAGCATATGCTTGATGTACTTGCAAGCCCTGCCTCTGGCGCAATACGCAAAATGTTTGAGGAAGGGGAACTGCTCAAAAAAAAATACGGTGCAGAAAACGTGTATGATTTTTCGCTTGGCAATCCCGACATGCCGGTGCCGCAAAAGGTTCTTGACGCCATAAAAAAAGTTGCGGACAGCACGGAGCACGGCTATATGCCGAATGCAGGCTACATGAGCGCACGGGAAGCCATGGCGCAAAAGACGGCGCAGGAGCAGGGAGTTGCCGTTGGAGCGGAGCATGTCGTCATGTCGTGCGGAGCTGCCGGCGCGCTCAACGCAGCGCTCAAAGCGATTTTAAACGACGGCGATGAAGTTATTGTGCCGTCTCCGTATTTTGCCGAGTACGACCACTACATTTACAATCACGGTGGAAAAATTGTGCGCGTGAAGACGTGCAAAGATTTTTCACTTGATGTGGCTGCAATAGCGGCATCTCTTTCAGAGCGCACGGCAGCTGTTTTGCTCAATTCGCCGAACAATCCCACGGGGCGCATTTATCCCACATCTGATATTGCGCTGCTTGCAGATGCGCTCGCATCTCACGCGGAAAAAGGACACAGGCTTCCGTATCTTATATGCGACGAGCCGTACCGTGCAATCACGTATGGAGGAAAAATTGTTGCGCCTGTGTTTCCCGTGTATGAGAATGCTGTCATTGTCACGTCGTTTGCAAAAAACTTGAGCTTGCCCGGCGAGCGCATCGGTTATATTGCGGTAAATCCTTCGTGCAGGGAGGCGCGCGATTTTATTGCGGCAGCAATTTTTGCGACGCGCATTTTGGGCTATGTGAACGCACCTGCGTTTTTTCAAAAAGTTGTCGCTGAAAGCTGGAACGCTCCGTGCGACTATTCGCTGTACAAAACGCGGTGCGAGCTTGTCAAAGAAATCATGGACTACGCGGGGCTTCACTATGCAGAGCCTGAAGGAGCGTTCTATCTTTTTGTAAAAGTGCCAGATGCGTGGCACGGCGATGACATTGCGTTTGTAAACCATTTGAAAACATACAACATACTGTGCGCGCCGGGAAGCAGCTTTGGCGGGAAGGGATGGTTTAGGATTGCGTACTGCGTGAGTGAAAAGACAATACGCTCGTCGCGCGAGGCATTTTTTCGCGCAGTGCACGACAAGATGCATTGAAGATGCATAGTGCACGAGTGATATGCGCATACGTTTTCACGATTTGCCTAGCCCGGATGCGGCGGGCGTCAGTTGCCGCGCGAGGTTACGCGCGCGGCAATGAGGGTGACCGAACCCAAAGCAGCCGGCTATTCGAGCAGCATGCTCCTAAATCTAATCTGTCTGCAAATGCGTTGCCTGTAAATTGTACAATTTGCCAAAATGCTGTATCATTAGTTGTTCCGCATGACTCATGCATATTGTGCGGAAAAGGCGGTTATATATGAAAATCTTGATGGTGTCGGCAGAGGCGGTGCCGTTTGCAAAGACGGGCGGGCTTGCAGATGCAGTTTCCGCCATGTCGTTAGCGCTTGCAAAGCTTGGGCATGATGTGCGCATTGTGCTTCCGCGCTATTATAAAATCGACCGGAAAAAACTTTCGCTTGTGCCCGGCGCGCTCGGTGTTGCGGCGGGGCAGGAAGAGGCATGGGTTGGCGTGTACGAGACAACGCTTTCTGATGCCAGCAAAGAATCGCCTTGCGTGCGCGTGTATTTTATTGACCACGAGAAAGCGTTCGGGCGCGACGGCGTGTACGGCACAAAATCTGAAAGCGACTTTCACGACAATCCGTATCGGTTTGCGCTTTTGTGCCACGGCGCGTTTCAAGTGTGCAGGAAACTCGGATGGTTTCCCGACATTGTTCACGCGCATGACTGGTCTGCGTGTCTTGCGCCCGTGCTGCTCAAGCACGTAATTCGCTGCGGCGACTTTGCAAAAACTGCGAGCGTCTTGACAATTCACAACTTGGGCTACCAAGGGCAGTACGCAAAAGACTCGTTTCCTGCGCTCGGCGTTGACTGGAACTTGTACTACGGCGCAGGCTTTGAGCGAAACGGCGCGCTCAACTTGCTGCAGGCAGGCATCTCGTGCGCAGACATGATTACGACTGTTTCTCCGACATACGCGCGCGAAATACAAACGGTGGAAGGCGGTTTTGGCATGGACGGGCTTTTGCGCGTCCGAAGCGATGTCGTGCGCGGCATTTTAAACGGTGCGGACATTGCAACATGGAATCCCAAAACTGACAAGCTGCTTCCCGCGCAGTACGACGCCTCGTCGCTTGCAGGCAAAGCTGTGTGCAAGCGCGCGCTTCAAGAACGGCTCGCTCTTCCCGTACGTGATGATGTGCCGATTGTGGGCATGGTTGGCCGTCTTGTTGACCAAAAAGGAGTCGCCGAAGTGTTCGCGCCTACATACGGCTCGCTGTACCGCATGTGCACGCAGATGGACGTGCAATTTGCAATTCTGGGGAGCGGGGAAGCGTGGTGCGAAAACGAAATACACGAGCTTCAGTCAAAGTTGCCGAACATGCGCGCAATCATCGGGTATGATGAAGAAGTGAGCCATCTCATAGAAGCGGGCAGCGATTTCTTTTTGATGCCGTCGCGCTACGAGCCGTGCGGCCTCAATCAAATGTATTCACTTTTGTACGGCACGCTCCCAATTGTGCGCAACACGGGCGGACTCGCTGACACGGTAGAAAACTACAACGAGGAGACGGGCGAGGGCACAGGCTTCATGTTCAACAGCCTTACACCAAACGCTGTATTCGACACAGTGGGCTGGGCAGTGTACGCGTACTACAACAAAAAAGCGCACATAAAAGCGATGCAGCTTCGCGGCATGAAAAAAGATTTCAGCTGGGAGCAGTCCGCAAGAGCATACGAGGTGGTGTACAAAGAAGCGCTTTTTCGCGGGTGCGGAGTGTAGAAGCGAGTAGCGATTTCTTTTTGCTGCTGTCGTGCTATGGACAGTGCTGTTCCAAACTATTTGATTATTTTATATGCAGCAAACGCGGCAAAACAACACGCGCTTGCAGGAAATTCGTTCGCCACATTAGACTCAAATCAAGCGGTATGGCAATGTAAAAGCATTGCGCTGCCGCGTCGAGGAAAAAGCGGTGCTTTTCGTAGTCGTATAATTCGCATCGCAACAGCACGACGAAAAAAGCATCTGCTTGTTCTCTACGTTAAAATTCAAACCAAGCGCCGTCGCGCGTCAAGTACCAGTCTGCAAGCACAGGTGCTTTTCCGACATTATACCACGACACGCTGCCATCTTTATTCAGGATAACAACGCGCTCACCGTTTTGCGCCACTTTGAGCGGCAGCGAAGTGGAGCGGTTGTACGTAATGTTTTTACGTGTAGAAACAGTGTACCCGAACACTTTGTCGCCGCCAATATCTGTGTATACAATGCCGTCGTGAAAATATGTGAACGCGTTCGTGTCTTCGTCGTTGAGTTTTAGCAGCGTTGCGCTCCGCAATGTGCGCGGCATGAATGAAAAGAGATTTGTCGTTTTCATCTCTTCGCTTTGCACTGTTATGCCGTAAATCATCTCATCTGCGCTTGAAAGCGAGTAGATTACATTGCCGTTTACTTTGAGCGGCACCACTTCTTTTGTGTTGACGTTTACGCTTATCAAAGCGGCGGGCGGGTTTGTTGCAGACGACTTTGCTACATACAGCATGTCGTCAACAATTACTGCATCCTGCAATCCTGCCCCCGCATACAGCTCTTCGCGTTTGCCTGTATCGAGGTGATACGCGTACACGTTCGTATCGCTTTCAATATCGAGCACTGTTGACCGAAATACGCGGAGCATCTGCACTATGTTGCGCGGCGTAAAAAGATTTGTCAGCTGTTGAGTTGAAAAATCGAGAAACTGCACGTCTCTTCTTGTTCCTTTTGACCACAACAGCACGCCGCTGCCGTATGTCGCCATATGCGTGTATTCAGGATTCTGCGCAACCTTGTTGATAACGCCTGTGTCGTATGAGGACTGGTAAATCGCATCTTTTGTTAAAAAATAAAATCCTGACGGTGCGTTTGCCATATCGTAAATTTTTTCATATATGTTGTCGGTGAGCGCATACAGCGCAAGCATCTCTGTCTCTGGCGTCACGTCCGTGCGATATATGTTTCCGCTGTTTGAGCCGAGAAAAATAGTCGATTCGTATTTTGAACCTGAAACGATTTTTTCATTTCCGAGCGACTTGTAATTTTTCAATATCTGTGGCGTTGAAAATGATTTTGTATAGCCAAACTCAAGCGCGTACAGCGAAAATCCGCGCATTGTGTTGTCTGCAAAATAATATACATTTGTATCGCTTCTGCTTGTAAGGAGAATAGGATTTTGCGCCGCTGCGACAGCTGCCGTTTTTCCGGTGAGCGCAGAGATGACGTAGACGTTGTTGTTTTTTACGCCAGCCATATATGTGTCGTTGTTGAATGTAACTACGTGCAAAAGATTGTCTTCCGCTTGCAGCTTTTGGCGAAGGCGACCTGTCTGCATGTCGTAGTACGAAATAGTTCCCACTGGTGAATACATGCACACTGTTTTTTCTGTGCTACTCGTCGCCGCATATGAGATAATGCCTGTTGCATCTTTCACTTTATTCACGACAACGCCGTCTGAAGCGCGCAAGAAAATCGCACTGTCGACAGCCGTCGTTCCTGCGATGATGTACGTGCCTTTAGCTGAAAACGAAAGGGAGGTGAGCGGGTCGGAAAAACGTTTGGCGTATTTTCGCTTGAGCGTGTTGAAATCCCATACGCTTACGCGGTTTGTAACTCCGCCGTCTGTCTCATATGCTGCGACAGTTTTTCCGTCGGGCGCAATTGCAATCATTTTTATCTGCAAATCTGATATTTGATAGTGCTCGCCTTGGTCATCGCTCGTCCATTTTATTAAAAAGCCATCGTTATCGGCGCTAAAAAATGTGTTGAGCGAATAGTCGTCAGTTGCCGGCGCAATGCTCGTTACAGCACTTTGATGCGCTTGCGTAGATATGTGCGACTGTGCGCTAACTGAAAAAACTGTCAAAGCTGCAATCAATGCGGCAGCGATTTTTTTACATGATGCATGTGTCATTTATTCTACCCTCAACAATTTGCTAAAATGATATATGTCGCTTGTCATGCCGAGCACAAAAATCACAGCGATGAAAGCGAGCCCGACATATTGAACATAGTATTGCACTTTTGGATGCACTGGACGGCGGAAGATGCACTCTATGAGCGCAAACAGAATAAGCCCTCCGTCGAGTATGGGAATGGGAAGCAGATTCATGATAAAAAGCGAAACGCTTATGAACGCCATTAAATCAAGCAGCGCAGTGATTCCTTGTCGCGCTCCTGCGGAAAAGCCTTCGCGCACGGTGTCTCCGAGCATTCCCGCAACGCCCGCAGGTCCTGAAAGCGCATTTTTAAAGTCGACGCCGCGAAAAAGAATCGCTATGCTTTTAAGCGTGAGCGCAACAGTGCTTCCGGTGCGCTGAATGCCCTGCCAGAGCGCGGGAAAAAATGAATATCGCTTCGCCTCCCGCTTTATCGGCTCTGTTGAAAAAGCAGTGACGCCTATTTTGCCAATGCCGCTCGACTTGTCAAGCTCGCTTTTGACAGTAAAAGAAAGCGTTTCTCCGTTCCGATTGACGACAATCACCAAGTCTTTGTCGGGGTTTGTGCCGACATGTTGCATGATGTCTGAAAAATCGCTCGTTTCGTTGCCGTTTATCGACAGCACAATGTCGCCAGTGAGCAATCCCGCGTCGCGCGCGGCAGAGTGAATCTCCGGATACACTTCATCTGCAAGCTGTATCTTTGTCGAGTATGAATAGTACGTGTATCCTGCAAGCGCAATAATCACAAACGCCATGAATGCGAAGATGAGGTTGAAAAATGGGCCTGCAAAGCCGATGAGCGCGCGCTTGAGCGGATGAATGCCGTACAGCGAATCTTTTGGCGCATCGATACAACGAGAGCCGTTTGCAAGCGCCTCTGAAAAATCTTTTTCGCCTTTCATTGCGCAGTAGCCGCCGAGCGGCAGGAGCGACAGGCGATAGTCAGTGCCGCGCACTGTTCTGTGCAACAGCACGGGACCAAAGCCAATCGAAAACGCTTCAACATCCACGCCGAACAGCTTTGCCGCGAGAAAGTGTCCGAGCTCGTGAAAAAAAACTATAAAACCAAGACAGATGATGCCGTATATCCATTTCATATGAGTTGCTCCGCAATGGCGCGCGCGTTTTTGTCTATGGTAAAAACGTCGTCAAATGTTTGAGGTAACACAGTCCAATCGTTGTCAAGCACGCGCCGCACGATTTTTGCAATGCCGGTAAACCGTATTTTGCCGTCCAAAAAGGCGAGAGCTGCAACTTCGTCTGCGGCGTTGTACGCAATCGTGCAGCCTTCTCCGCGCTCCGCCGCTTCGTATGCGTAGGCGAGCAGGGGAAAGTCATCTGTGCGCGGCTTGCAGAACGTGAGCGTTGTGCCGCACAAGTCAAACGGTTGCAAGTAATTTTCGCTCATTGCAGGAAAGGAGAGCGCGGAAAAAATCGGATGCCGCATGTCGGGGTCTGAAAGCTGCGCATAGAGCATGCCGTCTTTTGTGCGCACGAGCGAATGGACGATGCTCTGCGGATGCACGACAACTTTTACCTTTTCAGGCGCAACGTCAAACAATCGGCACGCTTCAATCACTTCAAGCCCTTTGTTTGCGAGCGTCGCAGAGTCAATCGTAATCTTTTTGCCCATGCTCCACGTAGGGTGATTGAGCGCATCGCCCGCAGTGACAGAGGCAAGCTGCTCTTTTGTATGCTCGCGGAACGGACCGCCTGAAGCTGTTATGAGTATTTCCGCAATATGTTCTTTGCCAATTTTATTGATGAGCTGAAAAATTGCCGAGTGCTCGGAATCTACCGGAATGATTTTTGCACCAGTTTTTTTTGCAAGCTCCTCGATGAGATGCCACGCCATGACGACAGTCTCTTTGTTGGCAAGCGCCAAATCAACTCCCGCTTCGAGCACTGCTTTTGAAGGCAGCAGTCCCGCACTTCCTGCAATGCCGTTGAGCGCAATGTCTGCCTGCGTTTGACGCAAAAGCTTTTCTATGCACTCGCCGTCTTCGCTCGTAAGCGCGTACGGACAGCCGTATGCTTTTGCAAGCGCAGCTGCTTTTTCACGGCTTGTGTGCGCGACTAATCCGCACGCGCAAAAATCATGCGGCATGTTTTTGATGATGTCGAGCGCGCTTGTTCCAATCGAGCCGGTGCATCCGAGCACTAAAACCTTTTTCATCGCTAGAGGAGTGGTGTTCCGTATAAAAGATGAAGCGTTATGTAGAAAACAGGAGCAGAAAATAAAATGGAATCGATTGAATCAAGCACGCCACCGCGTCCGAGTATGATGGTGCCTGAATCTTTAACCCCTGCGCTCCGTTTAAATACTGATTCAACTAAATCGCCGATGATAGAGCTTGTTGCGACAAGTATGCCCAGTACAACAGGTTTCCATAGATAGCCTACGAATACTTTAGGAAGCAACATATGCGCAGTTATGGCAGCCGCAACGCAACCTGCATAGCCTCCAGCAAATCCTGCAATGCTCTTGTTGGGGCTTGCTGCTGTAACGCCTCTGTTGTTTTTCCCAAACAGCATGCCAAAAAGCCATGCGGCAGAGTCACACATGAATACGAGGAATAAAAATGTTGCTATGTAGTATGGTGCGTTGCGGTATATTGTCATACGGGAAATAAACGTGATGAGGTATCCGGTGAAAAATATAATCAATAGTGAAAGCGCTGCGCTTGTATTTGCGTGCTCAAATGTTTTTGCTGCGAGTACGTTGTATCCGAGTATGATTGCAGCATCTGCCAAAAATACCCATGTTATATAGTCGAACGGGAACGGAGCGTTTGCGTGTGTTGCATTGTACAGGATGAGCATATATGCTGAAATTGGAATGATTGCATTTAACGTGACGATGAGCAACTTTGGCACAAGTCTACTGTTTTTTGAAAATAGCGCATACAGCTCAAGGCTAGCGAGAATTGAACACAGACATATGACAACATGCAATGGCAACTCGTGGTAATACGGCAAAAATACAACTCCGAGCACTGACGGTATGCCTATGAAAAAAATCAATAGCCGTTGTACGATTTTATTCATTACGTTCTCCATGCAACACTGCGCCAAACCGTCTATTGCGATTTTGAAACTGCTCTATGTCGGCATAAAATTCTTCGACAGTGTAATCAGGCCACAGCGTGTCTGTGAACAGTAGCTCGGCGTATGACGCGTGCCACAGCAAAAAATTGCTCAACCGTTTCTCGCCGCCAGTGCGTATGAGCAAATCTACATCGGGGAGATTCGGCACATCGAAAGCGGCGGCAATCGTCTGCTCCGTAACATCGCAAGCGCCGTTTGCAACGAGTTTTTTCACGCTACGCACAATTTCATCGCGTCCACCGTAATTGATTGCCATGACGAGCGTTGTTCCTGTAAAAGCTGCCGTTTCTGTCATTGCTGTGTGCAAATCGTTTTGAATGTCTTTTGGCAGTGCAGAAATATCTCCAATGTGAAGCAGCCGTAGCCCATTCCTTTTGTAAAAGTCAAATTCTGCTTTGAGATGGTTTCGTATCAAATTCATGAGATAACCGATTTCGTCCGCAGTACGCTTCCAGTTTTCCGTTGAGAAAATGTACAGCGTAATATATTTAATGCCGAGCACTGCAGCCGCTTTTACAATTTCTTTCGCTTTTGTGAGTCCTGCATAATGCCCTGCGCTGCGGATTTTATTCTGTCTCTCCGCCCATCTTCCGTTGCCGTCCATGATTACACCTACGTGAACGGGCAGGTGGTTTTTATCGACAGCCATCAACCTTCTAGAATTTCCTTTTCTTTTGCATCATAAATCTTCTGTATTTCTGCGATGTATTTATCGGTAAGTTTTTGCAGCTTATCTGTTTCAATTTTAAAGCTGTCTTCGGTAAGCTCACCTGCCTTTTGCTGCTTTTTAAGTTCGTCGTTGCCGTCGCGCCTGATATTGCGTATTTGCGTGCGGTAGTTTTCCGCGTCTGCTTTTGCTTGTTTTACGAGCTCCTTACGCCTGTCTGCAGTAAGCGGTGGAAACGATATGCGGACAACTTTGCCGTCATTTGAAGGGTTCAAGCCTAAATCAGCAGCTTGAATAGCTTTTTCAATTTCGCCTATGAGTGACTTATCGAACGGCTGAATGACGATTGAGCGCGCTTCAGGAATTGAGATTGAGGACACTTGATTGAGCTGCGATTTTTGTCCGTAGTAGTCTACGCGTACTTTATCAAAAATTGACGCAGACGCGCGCCCGGTGCGGATTGCGTTGAACGTGTCTTTGAGTGACTCTATCGCTTTTTGCATTTTCACTTCAGTATCTGCCATACTATGCACTCCTAAAAAAATCTCGTTTTGTAAAAGACCGCCGCATTTTGCAGCGGTTTTTTACTGTGCATTATTTGCCGAGCACATACAGCACTATATCACCAAATGCAAGGTCTGCGCCGACAGTTTTTGCCACTTCAGCGAGTTTTGCGCTTACGGTAAGCTTGTCGTCCTTTACAAACGTTTGATCAACAAAGCAACTTTCTTCCAAATGCTTTTTGAGCTTGTTCTGAATGATGTTGTCCTTGACGTTTTGCGGCTTGCCTGCCATCTTTTCGTCTTGCTCCATCTGTTTTTGGAATATTTCCATTTGCTCGTCAATGTACGACTGCGGCACATCTTTTTGCGTGATGTATGACGGTGTAAAAGCAGCAAGATGCAGACAGCAATCGTTTGCAAATTCCTGCACATTTTTGTCTGCGGAACCTTTTACAATACAGATTGCGCCTGTTTTGAAGTCGCTATGCACGTATGTGCCCACTGCCGCATTTTCAGGGACATCTACGAGGCACAAGCGGCGCACAGACATGTTTTCACGCACTTTTGTAGCAAGCAGTGTGAGCATATCTGAATGCTCCTGCACAACGTTTGTATAGCCTTTTTCAAGCGTCAAATCTATGAGTTTTTCACCAAGCGCGATGAACTCATCGTTTTTTGAAACAAAATCGGTTTCACATACGAGCTCGAGCATGGCAAGTTTGCTGCCGTCGCGCTTGATAAAAATGCGTCCTTCTGCAGTTGCGCGATCTGCACGCTTTGCCACAGCAGCAAGCCCTTTTTCTTTCAAAAGCTTCGCCGCCTTGTCTATGTCGCCGTTTGTTTCTTGCAACGCTTTCTTGCAGTCCATCATGCCTGCACCTGTTGTTTCACGAAGCGTCTTTATATCTGCTGATTTTATGTCCATGGTGTGCCTCCAAAATTAGCATTAGTTTCGATAGATTTTATCTTCGTCGAATAATTGTTCTTGTTCTTTCTGATCAGCTTCAATGTCTTCTTCTTTCTGCTCTGTCGGCTGATAGTTTGCATAGTCGGAGATTTCCACATCGTCATCTTTTACAACAGCGTCTGTCTGTACATTGTCGTCCTCGTCGTTGAGGTTTTCGAGCACTTTGAGGCTTTCCTCGTTGTCTGATTCAATGACTGCGTTTGCAATGATGGACGTGAAAAGCGAAATGGCACGGATTGCATCGTCGTTACCAGGTATAGGGTAATCTATGCCTTCAGGGTTGCAGTTTGTATCCACAACGGCGATAATCGGAATGCCCATGCGCCTGGCTTCTGCCACGGCAATCTGCTCTTTGTGTGTATCTATGATGAACACAACTCCGGGAAGCTCCTTCATCTCTTTAATACCGCCGAGGTTCTTTTCAAGCTTTGCCTTTTCCTTGAGAAGCATCGACACTTCTTTTTTTGTAAGATTGTCAAATGTGCCGTCTACTTCCATCTTTTCTATTTTTTTGAGTCGCTGCAATGATTTTTTTATTGTGGAAAAGTTTGTGAGCATGCCGCCGAGCCACCGGTTGTTTATGTAGAACTGCCCGCAACGCTCTGCTTCTTTTTGGATTGCCTGCTGCGCTTGTTTTTTTGTGCCGACGAACAGGACACTTTTTCCTGCCATCGTTGTTTTGCGTACAACATCGTAGCTTTCTTTTATTGCCGCGATTGTTTTTTGTAAGTCGATGATGTGAATTCCATTACGCTCTGAAAAAATGTATTTTTTCATGCGCGGATCCCAACGCTTTACCTGATGACCGAAATGCACCCCCGATTCAAGCAGGTTTTTCATAGTGACAACTGCCATTGTCTTGCTCCTTCACCGGTACTGATAGAGTACCCCATACTCTGTTTCTCGATGCGTCCGCAATTACAAAAGTAAAAGATAAACGTACGGAAGATAGACTGCTTGCAGGCACACAGCCAAAGCAGCCTGCAGCGATTATTCAAGTATTGAATATCCCTGCTCCTTGAGCATATCATAAAGCTCTGATATTGGCAAGCCCTCGACACCGCTTGTAGAACCGTGTATTTTTTCAATAAAGCATGAGGCAAGGCTTTGAATCCGGTATGCGCCAGCCGCGCCGTGCCATTCGCCTGTTTCTATATACCAATTGATTTCTTCGTCGTTGAGCTGCTTGAATGTGACTTTGGTGACGCTTGCGCGCACTGAAACAGCATGTGTGCGTCCGTTATAGAGTGCAATGGCAGTTTTTACCATATGCGTTTTTCCGCTGAATGTCTTTAAAAAACGCGCAGCTTCTTCCTGATCGCGCGGTTTGCCGTAGATTGTACCATCAAATATGATGAGCGTGTCTGCCGCAAGTATCCACGGAATTTCTCTGTCTGCTGGAAGTGCATGAAGCACTGCTAAAACTTTTTCGCGCGCAAGCAGTTCAGGAACATCGTCAATGTCAACGCCAGCAGAAAAAGTTTCATCGATGTTTGGCATGATAACTTGGTATGGAATGTGAAGCAATTTGAGTATGTCCTGACGGCGCGGCGATGACGAAGCTAAAATAATCGGTTCCATTCTCCCTCACTTCTTTTGACAAATTATACAATGAGAGATATGGGATTCGAACCCACCGCCTTCAGCTCCGGAGGCTGACGCTCTATCCAGATGAGCTAATCTCTCTATAAAGCAATAAGAAAAATCCATTATGATTTTTCAAAAGCGATGCACATGGGTGTAATGCTATTTTGCGTCTGCCGTGCTTTTTGAAGACGACGAACTGTCGAGCCGTATGCCTTTGAGCACTTCAAGCGCGCGTTTCCTCACTGCGCTTGAGTAATGGTAATCTGCTGCAATTTTTGAAATCTCATCAATCATAGCGCGCTTATCTTCAGTATTAGCCGCAAGCTTTTCAAAAGCGTCAAGTGTCTCGATTGCCATGCTGCTCGTAGGATTGAGGATTCTGTTGCGATGATTTGCAAACGCAATGGCATCAGTGGCTTCGTCGTTTTCATTGTAGCCCATTTCGCCAAGCGCGCGGATTGCGGCAGACTGCACCATAGGCTCATTGTCTGCAATAGCGATATTGACGAGCGTGTTTTTTGAATGCACGCCGCCAACTTGTCCGAGCAGCAGACATGCGCGCCGTCTGATATCGGGATAATTGTTCATAATGCGCCCATTGAGGCGCGACGGATTGTTTATGCCTTCGCCTGCAAGCTGGTCGAGTGCCGCAACGATTTCTTGAGAAATGTTGCCGCTGCCCACAGCATCTTCAAGATACTGGAGTGCAACGAGCTTGTTGTCGTATTCTTCAGATTTTGCAAGCGTTAAAACGACAACGCTGTCTATATCGTTCAAGTATTCATTTTCTACAGACGTTTCAGAACGCCTCGTTGCATTCGTCTGTTTTTGAACGCGCTGCTCTTGCGCGAAAGACAACGAACTGAATGCGGCAAAACATATGACGCAAAAAAGCACTTTTGCAAACTTCATGGGGTCCTCCGAAAAAGGCTATTGGCAACCTCGAAAAGTTGAAGTTTTTCGAGATAACATTCAAAATGTGATGTTTTACGTCGTGGTATTTCAACGACCTAAAACTCGTTGGCACCATAAACAAAATTGTAGTTTTTAAAGTGCCCTGTTGTTATTCTATCATACAATCGGCAAAAAAAGCAACTTGCGATAGATGATTTAATTTTCAATTGGCGGAATATGGACAAACCATTTTCCATTGATTTTATTAAAATAATAATAAATGACATCGGTGTCTTCGCGCATCTGCACCGCTTTTACGTCTGTCTTTGAGTCGTAGCGAATTTCATCGACTTCGCGCCCGCGTCTCGATGGCACAAACACATAAGTGAAATAATCTTGCAGCGTGTTCATCTGTAAGCCTTTTGTCGGCAGTTTGCGCGATGCTCTCTGAAGATTCTGCTTGTTCGACCAGTATTGAATTGATTCCCTATCGATGTATGTGAGCCACTGCTTGTAGTTTGACTGCGCCATTATCTTTGCAAGGTCGCTGATTATCTGCATTATCTCTGCTTTGTCTTCATTGAATGTTTCGCGTGTTATGTCAACATCGTTGACAGAGCGCAAATATTCTGCATCTGCAAGCGATGTCTGTTGCAGTTGCCGTTGTGACGAAGGCTGCACAGGAGGCGGAGGCACGCTATTTGCAGCACGCTTTGGAGTTGCGCACGACAAAACAATACATACGGAAAAAACACAGGCACAATTCAAAAAAATCTTATTCATGCGCCTATTATACAGCCGTTGCGTCTTTTCGTCAAACATATTATGATGCGCATATGACTACAGCAGTATTTCCGGGTTCATTCGATCCGCCGACAAACGGGCATTTGAGCATTATTAAACGAGCGAGCAAGCTGTTTGATAAAATAGATGTGGCGATTGCGGTGAATGCTGCCAAGCAGTATCTTTTTTCGCAAGAGGAGCGATACGCAATGATGGCAGAAATCGTTAAACCGTTCAGCAATGTGTCTATTCATATTTGCAATGAGCTTATCGTGCAGTATGCGCAGAAAGTAGGGGCAAATGTCTTGCTTCGCGGTGTACGCAGCATACATGATTTTTCGTCTGAATTTGATTTGTCGCTCATGAATAACATGCTCAATCCAGAAATTGAAACGCTATTCATTCCAACAGAGCAGAAATATGTCGTTGTGCGTTCAAGCTCAATCAAAGAGCTTGCGCAGTTTCATGGGGACATATCGAATATGGTGCCACCTGTTGTTGCAAAAGCGTTAAAAGAGAAATTCATGAAAAAAAATTAAAATGACATTTTTTGAAAAAGTGTTGACAAAAAATGCAAAGTCATATACTATTGACACCACGCTGGAAACTGTTGTAGTATTAATCGCAGTTATTCAGAAATAAGCGAGGTTGATAATGGCAGTACCCAGATCAAAAACTTCAAAAGCCGTGACGAAGAATCGGCAGAATGTAAACATGCGTCTCACAGCTCCGCATCTTGTGCCATGCGTAAATTGCGGAAATCTTGTGCGTCGTCATTACGTTTGTCCGAAATGCGGTTTCTACCGTGGACGTCAAGTGATTACGCCAGAATCAAACGGCTAATTAATTGTAGGAGAACAGTATGGACGAATTGTTCAGCAAAATTCAGAAACTCATTGCCGAAAAGCTTGAGATTGACGAAAGCAAGATCACGTTGGATTCCTCATTCAGAGGCGATTTAGGCGCAGACAGCCTTGACACATATGAACTTGTGTATGCGATTGAGGAAGAGCTCGGCGTAAGCATCCCTGATGAAAAGGCAAACGAATTTGAAACTGTCCGTGACGCCTATGAATTCATTCAAGCAGAGCAGGCGAAAAAATAACAGCGCGTGCGTTGAAGCTTTTGTGAGAACACAAGTCCGAGCGGCTTGTGTTTTTTTGTTGAATTTCGGGAATGCATAAAATATGGACGACGCTATCACTGCCGAGCGGAAAATTCAGTTGCGTGAATTTTGCGAACGGCACAATCTGCACTTTCGCGATATAACGCTTCTTGATTTGGCGTTTCATCATCGCTCATTTTCAAATGAGAGTGAGACGCATGCGCACGTCAACAATGAGCGGCTGGAATTTTTGGGCGACTCAGTACTCGGTCTTGTTGCCGCTGCATATCTTTATGAAAACTTCAAGCGCAATCCTGAAGGTGACTTAGCGCATATAAAGTCTGTTATTGTCTCTGAAAAAACGCTCGCGTCCGTTGCGTCTGCTTTTGCTATCGATAGTATGCTTGTGCTTGGACGCGGCGAAGAAAAAAGCGGCGGGCGTAAAAAAAGCGCAATTCTTGCTGACTGCATGGAAGCTATCATAGGTGCGTACTTTATCGATTCAGGGTATCACGCGGCAGAAAAATTTATTTTATCATTTCTTGTTGATGAGATTGTAAAAGTGCACGACAAACGCGGCGCACAGGATTACAAAACATTGTTGCAGGAGCTGTATCAAAAGGAAACAAAGACAGTACCGCGATACGAGACAGTTGCTGTTACCGGGCCTGACCATGACAGTACATTCTCTGTTGTTGTAAAGCTTGGAGGCAAAGTGTATGGGACTGCAAACGGAAAGAGCAAAAAAGAAGCTGAACAGAATGCTGCAAAAAACGCGTATAAAATTCTGACACAAACATAAAAGTATGGTATAGTGGAGAGTAGTATGGCAAACGACAGTAAAAGCAAAAAAGGTTTTTCTTTTTTCAGATCATTGAGTTTTGTTCTTTTTCTGCTGCTCGCGGCGCTCTTTGCAGCGACAGGCTCTTTGGGCTTTTTTGAAAAGCTCGAATACCGCATGTATGACTTTTTGCTCGCGCGCAGGAAAGAGCCTGTGCAGTCTCAAGACATTCTGTTCGTCAACATAGACAACGAGTCCATTCAATCTGTCGGTGAATGGCCGTGGCAGCGCAACGTGCTTGCAGACGCGCTTTTGCGCATGAAAGAGCTTGGCGCGCAGGGGGCTATCTTCGATATTGAATACCTTTCGCCATCTCCGCAGGGCATTGCGCCGAACGCACGGCAGAACATGAGCACGGCGGTCTCCATGAGCAGGGAAGAGATTACGCAGCTCATACAGGAATTCTCCCAGTCTGTGGAAGGCGGCTTCATCTCGCGGCGCGAGCTGCCGAACGTCACGCAAGCGATGATTTCAGACTACATTGAGCCGACATTTGAAAGCATGAAAGAGTCTATTGCGTCTTCGATGTACCGCGACAACGACGACTACTTTGCGCGCGCCATTCAGTTTTTTGGAAACACGTGGCTCACCATAAACACACGCGATGTCGGCATACAGCTCTCTGACGACGCAAAGCTGTACGCGCAAAAACGCCTGCTCATCAAAAAAGTGACTGACATCAACAACTACATTTTAAAGGACAATCAGTACACGAGCGAAGAGCAGTACAACGGCTTGGACGCAGGCTTTTCACCCGCGCTCCACGAACTGCTCACGCACGCGCAGGGAGCGGGATTCACCACTGTTGTGATTGACGACGACGGCATACGGCGACGCATAGAGCTTTTGTACAACTACGACGGCAGTTATCTAGGGCAGCTTGCGTTTGCGCCATTGCTCAATTTGCTTGATGCGCAGCGGATTGAGCGCAAAAAATATTCGCTTGCTGTGCACGGCGCGCTCTTTCCGGGCGAGACGGAACGCGTCGATTTTTCCATTCCGCTCGACGAGCACGGGCGCATGCTCATCAACTGGCTGCACCATGAGCAAGGCTCGTCATTTAAGAACGAATCTGTCAGCTTCCTCAACGAGCTTGACGCATTTGAAGACAACATAACGACATACCTTGAAAACATCAGCGCAAACTCGCTGCTCGACGATAGGGGCGCGCCGCTTGAATATGTGGCTCAGGCTTCCAAGCTGCTCGACGAGCATGAGCGCATTGAGCAGCACAAGCAGGCGCTGCTTGCAAAGTGCGAAGGTTACGACATAGACGGAAAGCTCATCAGCGGGATAACTGAAGAAGAGTACAGCGACTACTTTGCGCGACGTGCTTTGTATTTTGAAGGTGTGCAGTCATTTATCGAAGCTGACTACATGAGCGCAATAGGGAGCCGCCTTGAGCAGCTGCTCGACGCAGGGCTTTCTTCGGACGATGCGGGCAATTTTGCCACTGTCATGCAGGAACAGTTTGATGCGCTCGGCGGAGATTATGAGCTGTACTCGCAGTATTTTGACGAGATGAAAGGCGTGTATGGCGGCGCATACTGCATCATTGGAAACACAGCTTCAAGCTCCACAGATTTGGGCACAAATCCATTTGAACGGAGCTATCCGAACGTGGGCACGCACGCAAATGTCATGAACACCATCCTGCAGCGCGATTTTATTACGCCTGTTCCGTGGGCGGTAGGCATGGCGTTCGCCGTGCTGCTCATGTTCATTACGATGATGCTTACGTACGGCCGCTCCGATTCAGTGCAAAATATCATAACAGGACTTGTTCTCCTTGTTATTATAGGGACGCTTGTCGTCCTCATGATTGTGACGGGATGGTATGTGCCGCCTGTCACGCCGGGACTTTTTGCTGTCTCGATGTATGTAGCGGGAATCATCATCAGGTTTACGTCAAGCGATAAAGAAAAGCGATTTTTGCGCCGCGCGTTCTCAACATATCTTTCAAACGAAGTTGTCAACGAGATTGTAAGCGACCCGCAAAAATTAACGCTCGGCGGCGAGGACAAACACATTACCGCGCTGTTCACCGACATAAAGGGCTTTTCGTCATTCAGCGAGCTTGTTACGCCGAGTCAGCTCGTCTCCATTTTGAACATCTATTTGAGCGCGCTGAGCAACATTATTTTGGAGCATAATGGCACCATAGATAAATATATTGGAGATGCAATCGTTTCGTTCTTTGGCGCGCCGATTAATTTGAGCGACCACGCGTACCGCGCATGCGTTGCCGCAGTGCGCATGAAGCAGGCTGAAAAGGAGTTCAACGAGCGGCACCTTGCAGACAAAGCTATTCCGCGCGCGCTCGAAACGCGCATAGGCATAAACACGGGCAATATGGTTGTCGGCAACATGGGCACAGAGATGAAGATGAACTACACGGTCATGGGCAACGACGTAAACCTTGCAAGCCGTCTCGAAGGCGTGAACAAAATTTACAAGTCGTGGATTCTCGTCTCCGAGCAGACGTGGAGCGAAGCTGATTCAGGCGAGCACAAAGGGGAGCTTGTCTCGCGCAGGCTCGACAGAGTGCGCGTTGTTGGCATCAACAAGCCTGTGCAGCTGTACAACGTACTCGGCTTTAAAAGCGAGATGACATCGGACGAGCTTGCCGCAGTTGATGAGTTCCATGAGGCGCTTGACTTGTACTTGGAGCGCGAATTCAAAAAGGCGGGAAGGAAGTTTATGAAGGCGCACAGAATGAGCGGCAACGATGGAGCTGCCCTCGTGTTTGCAGAGCGGTGCAAAGAGTATTTGCACAACGGCGTACCGAAAGGGTGGGACGGCGTTATGAACATGACAACAAAATAGCACTGTTTACCATGCACGACATATACGCTGAAATGTGCGTGCATATTGACAGAGAATGTGCGTTGTAAATAAAACCAGCATAAAAATAGTGTGTGCATTTTACCGTGCAATGCCCCCGAAAAACTTGCATCTACTGTGCGCATGCACTCTGTACACCAGTTAATCGTGCGGGTGCGCCATGCTTTCAGGGTGGAATACATTGTCAAACTGTTCCGCTGTTAAAAAGCCGAGCTGCACGCACGCATCTTTAAGCGACATATGCTCCGC
This sequence comes from Treponema sp., assembly GCA_017940005.1. GTDB lineage: Bacteria > Spirochaetota > Spirochaetia > Treponematales > Treponemataceae > Treponema_D. The sequence continues at coordinate 90,885 of JAGAZO010000020.1, read as the reverse complement.
ATATGCTTTTTGACTCGTCTTTGCGGCGTTTTCGTACCCTATGTACGGGCTGAGAGCTGTGACGAGCATGAGCGAGTTGTATAAATTTGAACGCATCTTTTCCCTGTTTGCCGTGATGCCGCACGCGCAGTTGTTGTTGAACGACACAATCACATCTGAAAGCAGGCGCACCGACTGCAAAAAATTGTATGCAATCAGCGGCATGAACACGTTGAGTTCAAAGTTGCCCTGACTTGCGCCCATGCCCACAGCGACATCGTTTGCCATCACTTGTACTGCGACCATTGTCACTGCCTCGCACTGCGTGGGATTCACTTTGCCCGGCATTATTGACGAGCCAGGCTCATTTTCTGGAATAGTGATTTCGCCAAAGCCGCAGCGCGGTCCTGATGCGAGGAAGCGCACGTCGTTTGCAATCTTTAATAAATCTGATGCAAGCGCCTTAAGCGCGCCGTGCGCAAACACAAGTTCATCTTTGCTCGTAAGCGCATGAAATTTATTGTGCGCGGACACAAACTGCTTTCCCGTAAGCTCCGCAACTTCTGCTGCAACAAGCACATCGAATGTATTAGGTGCGTTCAATCCTGTGCCCACAGCAGTGCCGCCAAGCGCAAGTTGTTTAAGCGGGGGGAGCGTAAGTGCAATAAGCTCCTTATCTTTTTCAAGCGAGTTCCGCCAGCCGCTTATCTCTTGGCTAAACGAAATGGGCACTGCATCTTGCAAATGCGTGCGTCCGCTCTTTATCACTCCTTCGTTTTCTTTTTCGAGTTTTTTGAATGTGTGCACAAGTGCGTCGAGCGCGGGAAAAAGTGTGTTTTCAAGTGCGAGCACTGAAGCAATATGCATAGCAGTGGGAAATGTGTCGTTGCTCGATGTGCTCATGTTCACATCGTCATTCGGGTGACACAATTTTTTTCCCGCTAACTCATTTGCGCGATATGCGAGTACTTCGTTTACATTCATGTTCGATTGCGTGCCGCTTCCCGTCTGCCACACGACAAGCGGAAAGTGCTCGTCGAGCGCGCCGCTTATCACTTCGTCGCATGCCGCGCAGATGCACACACATTTTTCAGCAGTCATTTTTTGCGGGACAAGCGCATTGTTCACACGCGCGGCAGCTTTTTTAATGTAGCCGAATGCCGTTATGATTTCTCGCGGCATTTTTTCGTCGCCGATGCGGAAATTGTTGCGGCTGCGCTCAGTCTGCGCACCCCAGTATTTGTCGGCGGGAACGCGCACATTTCCCAACGCGTCATGCTCAATTCTGAAATTTTTCATTACGTACCTCATGTAGATTCTGTTGCAATATGTACACACATATTGCGCTCTCAAAGCGGCGCGGTAAAAAAACTATAGTACAATGTGCTCACCCTGTAAAGCAGCAAGCTTTTTGAGCAGCACTTTAAACATCATTCGGCGTTGCAAGCGTAGCAGTTGCTGTTGCAAATAAAGTGTGCAGCGTTTTTGCGCAGCTTTATATATCTACTGTCATATATAATTTTTTGTTAAAAATATTGTATATCGTTCAGTTTACTATGATAATTATATGCATGCAAAAATAAGCATACAAAACATGCGTGCAATGCAGTTGCAAAGCTGCGCTGTAAAATGTGTGTAAAGTCAAATGGAGTAAGTTTATGAACTACAATCTTATTACAAAACATATCATTTTTTTGCTTGGCATTTTTTTTATTGCAACAGTGTGCTCCTGCCGCAATTTTTTTGCGGACATAGAATCAACGCAATCGCAGTCTGTGGAATCAATTGAATTCACCATACCCGCGCTTATAGGAAATTCTTCCAGCAGTTTTGATGAAAACGCAACGTGGTCTGTATATGCGCTACTCTGTGGTGAAGGCGTAAACTTGAACGACAGCTTGCTCAATAAAATGATTGTGGACGGCGCAGCATATACTGAAGACAGTGATTTTGAGCATGCATACGAGCACAACGGTATACTTGCACAGCAGTCGTTTATCGACAAAAAAGTGAACGAGCCAGTGGCAATCTTATTTCCAAACATCCTTGCGGGCACGAATTTTTTTATTCGCGTGCTCATTGTGCAGGACGGGCGAATCACTTATACGGGAACAAGTCCTGAACAGAGGAGCGTGCTCACTGGCGGCACGGGAGGCGTGTTCTCAATTAATAAAAGCAACTTGCATGTTGTCCAAAGCGGGCAGAACATTGTACATGTGATTTTACGGCGAGTTATCTCGCGCGTATATTACGTTTCTGAAGATGGTGTTGCTGATGCTGCGTCGAGCGAGCGTGACAATCCCACTACGTTTGCAAAAGCTGTAGCTGCCATTGCAACGCAAAAAACGAGTGAACCTGTACGAATGGTACTTGTTGGCGACATGGCAACTGCATTCGATGCAGCAGCATTTGCCGATGCGCTTAAAGCTGCTTCAGACATAGAGCTGTCGTCGCTTGCGGGAAATACCTATTCGATTGTGCTGCCGGAAATTTTAACAATTCCTGAAAATGCGCGGCTCACGCTCGACACGGTAAAAATCTCGAACACAACGCAACTTGCGGTCGCTATGGCTTCAGCACAAAGCGCGCTCACGCTTGCAGACCTGTCGCGCATTGACGGCAATGTTGCGGCAACTGGTGGCTCCGTAACGTTGGATGGCAATACGCACATTGTTGGCAATTTTTCTGCGTCGGGTGCCGCAGTCAGCGTTGCAAGTACTGCATCGATAGGTGGCAACATTGAGCTTACAGGCACTACGACATTTACTGGAGATATAACGGCAACGAGCGGAAAAACTGTTGCGCTTAAAGATACTGCGCGCATTGACGGCAACGTGACTGGCACGAGCGCAACGATTGTACTTGCAGACCAGTCGCGCATTGACGGCAATGTTGCGGCAGCTGGTGGCTCTGTAACGTTGGATGGCAATACGCACATTGTTGGCAACTTTTCTGCGTCAAGTGCCACAGTCAGCATTGCAAGTACCGCGTCAATAGATGGCAACATTGAGCTTTCGGACGACACTGTTTTTAATGGAAATGTTGTATCAAGCAATTTTGTTAAAATTTCAGATAAGGCGAGTGTAACAGGAACTGTTGTCGCAAGCGGTCTAAACTGTATTGTTTCGCTTATGGATACTGCTACAGCAAGTGGTGTTACTGCTTCTGGCGGAAGCCTTGTTTCGCTCTTTGACGCTGCAAAGATTGACGGCGATATTTCTGCTGTGGATGCGGAAATTATTGCTATGCCCGACGTACACATAACAGGCAACATTGAGCTTGCAGGCAGTGCAGCATTTACTGGAGATATAACAGCAGCGAGCGGAAAAGCTGTTGCGCTTAAAGATACTGCGCACATTGACGGCAATGTAACTGGCACGAGCGCAACGATTGTACTTGCAGATAATGCAGAAATTACTGGCATCGTAACAGCAAATGGTGGTACAGTGCAGCTCGGAGGCAATGCGCGTGCGGCAAGCATTGTGCTTGATGCTGACAGCAGCACGTACGGCTACATCACTGTGATGAAAGCGCTGACACATAGTGCGCCTATACCTGTTGTTGTGCGCAACACAGAAGCGCTTTTCGAGCCATTTGCAAGTACGCCTGTGCTCGTGAATGACGATGGTACTGCTGCTGATTATGCAAGCAAGTTTGCATGGAAGTTTGAGTATCCTTGCATGTGGAAATTTGAAACGGAAACAAAAAGTGATAAAACGGTAGTTTATATAAAGAATGCAAACAATCCAACTACTCCTGTGTGGCTGTTTGAAGTGGGCAAAAATGAAACAGACGAAAATGATACATTTACTAAATTTTTTATGAACGGAAAATCGTATGGCAATAGCAAAAACTCTGACGGTATTGAATATCGTTTTTCTACAAAAGCTATATTCAGTACAGATGTTAAAAATAGTAAGTCAATGCATATATACGGCTGGTTCGAAGAGAAAAATAAGTATGAAATAATGGAACTTATTTCAGGCACTTCTGTTGGATTAAAACGTATTACTAATGATAAAAATATCATGCCTACTCTTTGCGAAATATACAAGCAGGATGACACGGTATATTTTTCATATACAAATAATGATAACGTATATCTTGCAACACCGTCTAATTCAACAACACTTACGTGCAATGTGCCAGACAGCATTGCAACGCGCTTAAAAGGTGACAATAGTTTTGATATTCATTTTTGCGTGGATACTAATAAGAAAATCTATATTATACGAAGCACACCTAATGGAACAAGTGACAACTTGATTGTCAATCAACTTACATCTAATAATACAACTTTGTCTTTTGCCAATTCACAAACATTTAAAAGTTTGCCAATAATAAGCGGCACGCAAGTGGTATACAACGACATCATCTATTTCAACAGCGCTGTATATATTCTTGTAGGGCAGTGCGACAGCACGTACAGTCGTGGTGGCGTTATCAAAGTAGCAACGGCAGGCAGCCTGTCAGTTGACAGCACAATATACGGCTTGACAGCAGCAAACACAGCAGAAAGCGATGAGCAGCACTGCTTCTACAACCCCGTGCGCTTTCTCGGCGTAGACGGCAACAAACTCATCATTGCAGATGACGGACGCACTGCATCTGGCGTTCAGAAAAATAGGGTAGTGTACTTTGATACAACATCAAATGCCATTAGCGAAGTATATTACACAGATGTTGAATTTTTAGGCGTGTGGTAAAAGCGATTGCCATTCCACCACAATGCCGTACGCCGTTTTAAAGTGCAAGCCGCGCGGCTTGCTCGGTGCGCCATGCCGCGTGGAATTCCCTTGACAAATACACAAAAAATAATATACTGTAATATTGGATTTTGGTTTTCATGCCAATTCACTATGGAGGTGTTTATTATGAAGAAACTTTGTCTTGCAGTGCTTGCTGCCTGTGTTTTTGTGTCGTGCTCCGACATTTTTGGCGGAAAAGAAACGCAACGCATCACATTTACAATCCCGTCATTTCAATCTGAAAGTGCATCTCGCGCTGTTGAATCTACTTCAGCAAGCTTATGGTCAGTGCGTGCGTACCTCATCGGCGACAGCGCCGATATCACAAGCGGCGTAATTGCAAATGCACGAGCTGGCAAAAGTTTCAATTTTGCCGAATTTACTGCCCAAGCTGGCGTTATGGCCACTGTTGAGCATAAGAACGTTGACCTTTCTAAAGATGTCGCAATCAGTTTTGCAGGTGTTCGTGAACGCACGCGCTTTTTTGTAATGGTGTTCATTTCATATGGTGATGATGTGGTATTTTATGGCACAGGGCCTGAACCCATTAGCAATAGTGAGCCATATGCAACGGCGCAAGTTGGTGAAACTCCGGTAACTGTTGTACTCCACAAAAATACAGCATGCCCAGTCTATTTTGTTGCACAAAACGGAAGCGGAACTGCCAAGTCGAACACACCGAAAAAACCTGTTGCTTTTAATATGCTACTAAATGAGTTAGAAGATGTTAACGAAGCTGTGCTCATTCTTACAGAAAATGTCACAAGCAGTGAAGAAATTAATATTGATGAAGATGATAAAAACAAGTTCAAGTTGTCTGTTACATCGTTGCCAGGTAAGCAGTACGCATTAGAAATATCGGGGGACGACACTTTTTCAATAACTAGCACATTTTCACTTTCATTATTAGATGTAGATTTTAGAATGCTAGGGGAGAACAACGCGCAACTGCCAATTATAGTTACGAGTGGCGGCACGCTTGAGCTTGGCGGCAGCGTTGTACTTCAAGGAGGTATAACTATTACGCCATGTATTACAGTTGGGGGGGAGAATAATGATGCCATTACCGCTATGACGAGCGGTGTTGTCAGAATTGTGCGCCCTTTGACTACTACTACTACTATTCCGCTTAAATTTGATTTTGTGAATAATGAGGGTAGTTCGATGAATGACCGTCAACTAAGTAATACGTCATCTTTTTTTACGACCAGTACTGAAGAAAATCCTGCGCTGCTCGTCAACGTTGCGGATAACGAATATATACGTGCTTTTATTCCTAATTTTTCAAAAGACGACAAAGGAAACGGACTATTCACAGAGAACATTAGTGGCTGGGCACTTAGTAAAAAATCAGAGTTCAGTTGGTGCCTTACGTATACTACAGACAATTCCAGTAATGCAGGTAATGGGAAATAATCAGGGCACCGTTTAGGAAAAATTTTGGCACTGTCGGCTCATATCCGACAGTGTCAGTTTTGGAAAAGCTCCGCAGTTCATGGTACGCCTCTCACATATTTTCGTATGTCTGTATTTTGTCATTTATGTGTTCAACAGCAATGCCTGCCATTTTAAACATGTCGAGCGAGTCCTGCTCGTCGTGGTAGTGCATTTCGCACACTACGCGTACAATGCCGCAGTTTATAAGCAGCATTGCGCATGTGCGGCACGGCGTCATCTTGCAGTACACTGTTGCGCCTGCAATCGCTATGCCGCGCTTTGCCGCCTGGCATATGGCGTTTTGCTCTGCGTGTACAGTACGCACGCAGTGTTGCGAAATGCTTCCGTTAGCGTGAATCATCTTGCGCATGAGGTGTCCCACATCGTCGCAGTGGGGAAGCCCCGCAGGACTTCCCACGTAGCCGGTCACAAGAATCTGGTTGTCGCGCGCAATCACGCAGCCGCTTTTTCCGCGGTCGCACGTGGCGCGCTTGGCAACAGTGCGGCATACCTCCATAAAATATTCGTCCCACGAAGGGCGCGCAGTTTTCTGTTCCGTCATATCACTCATTACGCAATTATACTGCATCGAGCACTGTTTTTGCAACAAAGACCATACATAAAATCCATGTAATTATGGAAATGTCTTTGAACTTGCGAGAAGCAACTTTGCAAACGACATAGCTCATAATGCCCCACGAAATGCCTGTTGCAATGCTATATGCAAACGGCATTGTCATAATAGTGATGAACGCAGGAATTCCTTCAGACAGGTCTTTGAAATCGATTCCGCTCGCCGCGCTCATCATCATGGAGCCAACAATAATAAGTGCTGGCGCAGAAGCAGCTGAAGGCACGAGCAAAAAGAGCGGGCTTAAAAACAGCGCAACTAAAAACATGAGAGCCGTTGTAAGCGATGTAAGTCCCGTGCGCCCGCCTTCTGCAATGCCTGCGGTACTCTCAACAAAGCTTGTAACAGTGGATGTGCCGAGCATGGCTCCCGCAACTGTTCCAACAGCATCTGCAAGGAGCGCCTGATTCACGTTCTTGATGTCGCCGTTTTTATCTTTGAGGTTGCTCTGCTCGGCAACACCCATGAGCGTGCCCAATGTGTCGAACATGTCTACAAAGAGAAATGTAAAAAACACGACAAAAAATTTGAGCGTAAAAATATTTGAAAAATCAAATTTCCAGAAGAGCGGAGCGGCGGGGAGCGAAAACGGCGAAAAGTTTTCAGGAACATGTGTAACGCCAAATGGAATGCCCGCGAGTGTTGTCAAAATCATGCCGATGATGATAGCTCCTTTCACTTTAAGGCATATAAGCACGATAGTGCTGACAAGTCCGATAATCGCAACGAGCGCAGTTCCTTTGAGCTGCACAAATCCTATGATAGTGCCTGTTTCGCTTGAAACAATGCCGCCGTCAACAAGACCTATGAGCGTGATAAAAAGCCCTATGCCGACTGCAACTGCTTTTTTTATGTTAAGCGGAATTGCTTTGATGAGCGCCTCGCGCACTTTGAGCAGCGACAGTACAATGAACAATATGCCTTCAAGGAATACGGCGGTGAGCGCTGTCTGCCATGAATAGCCCATGCCCATGACGACAGTATATGTGAAGAACGCATTCAGCCCCATGCCGGGAGCGAGCGCTACCGGTAGATTCGCTGCAAACGCCATGACAAGCGTTGCGATTGCAGATGCCAGCGCTGTTGCAGTGAACACGCCTCCTGCATCCATTCCCGTTTGGCTGAGCAGCGCAGGGTTTACCGCAAGAATGTATGCCATGGCAAGAAATGTCGTGATGCCTGCAACAGCTTCGGTGCGGGCATTCGTTCCGCGCTCGCTCAGTTTAAAAAATTTTTCCATCAGATTCCTCCGTTTCTGGAAAAAATAAAAAGCCGGAGCTATATCCGGCTTTTTCACCTGTAAGGTCGCAAGGTGCGCCTATTATTTTTTCTTTGCAGCAGCTTTCTTTGCAGGCACTTTTTTAGTACTCGTTTTCTTTACTGCCGCATCTTCTTTTGTAGTGTCAACAATCTGTGCGCTCGGAGCGCCAGTCTTGATTGACTTAATGCCGTTCATGCAGTTTGTCATTGCTTTGTAGCCTTCGCCCACCGCAATGATTTGTCCGTTTGTTGCCTTAAGACGGAAACGGAATTCACCTCGCTTGTCTTTATATACTTCGAATTTCGGATTACTGAGTTTTTTGCAATCTTTTTCCGTTTGATTTTCAACTTGACCAGTACAGTTTTTCTGCACACTTGCAATGCCTTTTTTGCATGCTGTCTTTGTTGTATACACTTCAGACGTTGCAATTACCTCACCATTTGATGCAACAAGATTGAACATGACGCCATTCTTTGCATTTTTGATAATGAATTTGCTCATTCCAATACCTCCTCTTATGAGTAACACCTTGCGTCTTAAATAACGATATGTTTATTATAAACTGAAACAGCTATATTTGCAAGCAAAAAATTACAGCGTTTGAAAAAATTGTGCGTGGTGCAGATAGATAAGATGTGTTTTTTTCATATTGACATGCCGCGTGATTTTTGCTAGAGTAATAAAACGTATGCGGTAGTCGTATAACGGCTCATTACCCCAGCCTTCCAAGCTGGAGACGGGGGTTCGACTCCCCTCTACCGCTGTAAAACTAGTTGACGCATGCTCAACTAGTTTTTTTTATTTAAAAACATGCTGATTTATTCAATGGGAAAGTGAACCGCAAGCGCAATGAACGCAAGCCGCAAGCACCGCGCCGACAGGCGAAAGACGACAGGATGCCGTCGGCAGGCGCTAAAGGCAGGCTGGAGAACGCATGCATGGAGGCATGCCGTTCGTAAGCTGACTCTCCGCTGCCGCTACTCAACTCCATGCAAAAAGGACATGGCGGCTATAAAAGGTTTGCAAGCAGCCACGCCTTGAATGTTTCGTAGTCGTTTTTCATTGGCACGGCGCGGTCGGGGAGCAGCAGCACTTCTGCAAGGCGGGAAGGCATGGGCGGCTCGCGGCCTATTGCGCGCGACACTATGCTGTTGAACTTTGCAGGGTGCGCTGTTTCAAGCACAATGCCCACTGATTTTTTTTCTGTCACGTTGCGCGCCCAATCGGGCACATTTGGCGTAAGACCAGGTTGTGTGTAGTCGCCCTGCACGCCGCCGAGAAGCGTTCCCATTGCGCCGCGCCGTATGTCGTCCCATGCTTTCCATGCTATGGCCCCGTGAGGGTCGGCGATGTAGCCTGTGCGCGCATGGCATGTGCGAATAGCATTCATTATGCCGTCGTTGTCAAGCCAGTACGATGCAAAAAGGCGGCGTACCTCGTCAAGTGAATACATCGCGCACATGCGCTCGTAGTTGCTCGGCGCGCCTACATCCATGGCGTTCGCGTATGTTTCAACTGACGGGCGCGCATTGTATGCGCCTGTCGCAATCCAGTCGGGTACCGTGCGGTTTGAATTTGTTGCTGCAATAAATCCTGCAATGGGCGCGCCCATCTCGCGTGCAATCAATCCCGACGTGAGGTTTCCGAAATTGCCCGACGGCACTGAAACGATAATCGCGGCATCGTCAATCTTGCAGTCAATTTTAAGGCGGTCGCGCACGCACATGGACGCAAACATGTAGTAAAAGCTCTGCGGCAGCAGACGTGCTATGTTGATTGAGTTTGCAGATGAAAGGCGAAGCTTTTTGCGCAAGGTGCTGTCAGTGAATGCAGTTTTCACGAGCTTTTGGCAGTCGTCGAACGAGCCTGCAACTTTGAGCGCGCGCACGTTGCCAGTGAATGTTGCAAGTTGCTTTTCCTGAAGCTCGCTCACTTTTCCTTCTGGATAGAGAATGGTAACATCAAGCCCTTGCACGCCGTGGAACGCGCTTCCGACTGCGCTTCCCGTATCGCCAGATGTTGCGACGAGTATGTGCAGTGTACCTTTTTCCGATTTGTTAAAATACGACATGACGCGCGCCATGAAACGCGCTCCAAAATCTTTGAACGCGCACGTAGGTCCGTGAAACAGTTCAAGCGCATACGTAACGGCATCGAGCGGCACAACTTTTGGCGAAAACGGATATGCGTCCTCAATAATGCCTGCAAGCTCATCGTCGGGGATTTCACCCGCCACATACGGTTGCGCCATTTTAAACGCTATCTCGCGGAACGGCGGCGCAGAAGCTCGCTGCAAAAATGATTGCTCCATGCGCGGAAAGCTTTGTGGCATATACAAGCCGCCCGTCTTTTGGCTCATGCCGCTCATCACGGCGGTGCGAAAATCTGTGCGTACTGTTTTGTCGCGTGTGTCTGTATAAATCATTCTTTAATAATGTTCGGCACAAGTGCGCCGTAAATTAATACAGGCTGCAATCTCTCCCCGTAAATGCTACATGCCGTAGATGATTGCACGCGCTGTCTTTGCCGCAAGCGCACGGCGGCAGTCGTCAGTTGCTTTATACAATGATTCTGCTGTTGCGGTTGTCGCCTGCTGTGTTTGATACAGCACTGCGCCTGTCTGCATGTCAATGCATGTGATGTCTGCGACAAGCGCGCAGGTATATTTTCCGCCGTCGCTTTGCACAGGATTTGCAAATTTTACAGAACCTGCAACCATAAATCCGTATGAAGCGCCGACAATGTTGCGCGTGGCGCGGTAGAGCGATTCAATGCTTTGATTGAGATAATTTGCAGATGCAATAGGCGAGTTGCCGAGCCTCGTTGCGCCCGCATTGATAAGCTCTTTGAGCATGTACTGCGAGTTTGTGAGCACGTTGCCGCTTTCGTTGAAATCAAACACGTAGACGATGCCGCTTTTTGAAAGCAAATCTGTGCGGACGCGATACGGCGCGGTAACTTTTTTAGCAAGACAGCTGGCTATCACGTCGCTGCTTTCGCCCTGCGGCGTTGGATAAAACGCAACGGCATCATCAAAAGAAAAGCGCGGCACGTCTGGCATAAATTGCGCCTCTCCGTTTTTGTCCGTGATAAGCTGCTGCTCGGCATAAACAATCGAATCGTTTTCACGCGAGACAGGATATGAAACAGTGAGCGCAAAATCAGGAACAGGAGCGCCGTCCGCATCTCTTACGCGCACTTTGTATGCTGAAGTGAACGCAACGTTTTTTGTTGTCCTCGACGGCGCAGCGGCAACTGCAAGCGTGACGCGCGAAAGCTCATTCAAAAATGCAAGCTCCTCCTGTACAGCAGCGGGAACGGCGTGCTTGCCCTCATCAATTTCACTCGATGATTCCATTTTGACAACAAGCTCTCGTCCTTCGGCTTTTGCAGTCTTTTGCATTGTTGCGCACGAACAGATTAAACCTATGCTTAACGCAAGCAGGAAAATAATGATGCTAAAAAAATACTTGTGCTTCATACTCTTTGACCTATCGTGGTAGTATATACATTTACAACAAAAACAGCAACAGAAAGTTATAAAAAATATACTACTTACTCGCTTTACAAAAGCTCGCGATGAAACTACAATAGCGGCATGAGAAGCACGCGCGCGCTTATTTACAAAGACAATCTCATTCACAACTTAAAAACGGTCGGTTCGTTTTTGCGTCCGTCTGTAAAGCTGTGCGTGGCGGTAAAGGCGAACGGCTACGGCACAGGCGCAGTGACTGCGGCGAGGACAGCGCTTGAAACAGGCGCGGCGTGCGTTGCCGTTGCAACTGTTGACGAGGGAATTGAGCTGCGTGAAAACGGCATTGCGTGCCCGATTCTGCTTTTGAGCTTGTGCACCGAAGACGAGATGCCGCTTGCCGTGCAGCACGAGCTTTCGCCGTTTGTGTGCGACAGCGACTACATTGCGCAGTTTGAAACAGCTGCCGCGCGCGCTCAAAAAAAAATCGCCGTGCACCTTGCAGTAGACACCGGCATGGGACGGCTCGGCTGCGCGGTTGACGAGGCGGCATCGCTCGCACAAAAGATTGCCGCGTTTCCGCACCTTGCGCTTGCAGGAACGTGCACACATTTTGCATCAAGCGACGAGGCGTCAGCAGATGCGCGCGCATACACGGAGCGTCAGTTTTCAGATTTTTTACGCGCCGTGCAATCGATTGCAGACGCGGGCGTGAATTCTGGCGTGCGCCACTGCGCGTCATCGGCGGCGACATGCACGCGGCCTGACATGCAGCTCGACATGGTGCGCGTGGGCATTGCGGCATACGGCTACTACGGCGGGGAAGCAGACCGCGCCGCTGTTGCGTCCCGCGGACAGGTGCTGAAGCCGGTGATGGCGCTCCAAACGCAGGTGAGCGCGATACGCCGCTTTTACGCGGGGCAGTGCGTTTCCTACGGGCGCACGTGGAAAGCGGCGCGCGACACTGACATTGCAGTGCTCCCGATAGGCTATGCCGATGGACTTTTTCGCCGCCTTTCGCCCGACTGCACGCATGAGGATGCGCAGGGCAAAAATGAACGGCTGCATGTCGCAATCAACGGAAAGCTGTTTCCCGTCGTGGGGCGCATCTGCATGGACCAGTGCATGGTAGCACTCGGATGTGACAGCGGCGTGCGTCGATGGGACACAGCGGTCATCTTTGGACCGAGCGAAAGCGGCGCGCTCCACGATGCAGCAGACATCGCAAAAATAGCGGGCACCATTCCGTACGAGATTGTGACGAGCGTTTCAAAACGCGTGCCGCGCGTGGTGGTGTAGGGGAGTGACAAAAGAACTGAAGGACAACCTTATATTTATTAAGCGCGAGCTGCTGTGATTCTTTTGAATGGCAGCGCATTCGCACAAATTGCATGGGCAGCATTGCATTTTTAACGCGGCAATGCTGCTATTTTTATGCGAAAATTGCGCCAGTTTCGCACTGTGAAAATATTTTTTGGCAGTGCGAAAATATTTTTTTGCACTGCGAAAGTTGGGGAACGACAGTATAAAGACAGCTCTTTATTTTTCTTTCTCGGTCATTTTATGTCTCTCTTCCAATCAATATGATAGAATGATGACAGAAAAACACCATTATATATTGTCATAGGCATCAAATCAAAAGCTTCTCCATCCTTAAAAAAAAACAATGTCCCCAATAAAGTAAAAATTGACATTATGAAGAAAGCGATTTCTATGTGCACATGAGGAATACTTTTCTTATAGAAATGGATAAATCCAAAAAGAAAAAAGAAAGCTATAAAAGCTGCAATATTAAAAAACAAAATATATATATGTTTATCATCCTCTCCAGAAACAAAAAAGAAATACAGACTGATGCCAGCATTTATAACTAACAAAACCAAAAAGTATACCGAAAATCGCTTTTTATTTTTCATCTTTTTTACCCCAATTTGTGAGCGGCTCCCTCCGCTTTGCATCTGTTCAGATAGGTGCCCACGTCATTGTGGAAATCACCTATGGCAGTATCACATGTGCCGCAGCCTTTTCCGAAATTATTTTTTGCAATTCTTTTTATGCGCCTTTATTTTTTTTATGGCCCAATCATAATGGCTTGACGTTGTGCTGACAAAATACGAGCCGAGCGTGGTTCCGCCTGTCCACGCGTATGCGCCTTTAGAAAACAGCTCTTCGTTGGTGAATGTTTCTGCCAGCCGCAAAACAGCTTCGTGCGATTTGTCCAGCAGCGCCGTCGCTCGTTCCAACGAGGTATGCTGATGCTTTTGCCAAAATGCGACATTCATGTCGCCATACGTTTTCCAATTATATGCCTTGGGAAGAAACGGCGCGTCTATGCCGTTTTGATGTGCGTGCACCCAGTTGAGCATGAGCTGATGCCACTCGTACAGGTGGATTGCAATGTCCCGCAGATTTTTGTCCCTGCGCCAATGCGCTTCTTTTTTCTTTTCGTCATTTGAAAAATCAAACGGCGCACGCAACTCCTCGTCGGAGAGCTTTGAGATGAGTTCGTTCAACGCTTTGTACTTGTCGTCTGCCGCGTGCAGCAAGTCTGATTTTGTTGTCGGCCGCGCCATACATTCCTCCTGTCGCTTCGCATGTATCTGCGAGTTCTTGTGATGCTAATCATTCAAAAAGGTACTGTATGTGGACTATTTTTACAACTATTTTTAGTTAAAAAAATGAGTATAAACGTCCGCGCTGCTCGCGCGGCAAGGCGGCGCGGCGTTCTCCTGCAAAGTGCGGCTTTTCCAACCGTTTGCTACAGGTTCAATGCAATTTTTTTTACATCTGCCACAAGATAGAACGAGCCAACCACAAGTAGCACGGCTCCGTTGCTTTGAACACGGGCGAACGAAGCGCGCACCGCCGCTTCAAAATCGCTCATACATTCGCACGGAACGTGTGCATTTTTGAATGCGCGTTCTGCGCCCGCAAGGTCACTCTGCTTTGCCGTGCCCGGCGTTGTCACGGTGATTTGTTCAAACGCGTCGCTAAAAAGCGGCGCAATGTCGTCAACGCGTTTGTCAGCTCCGCACGCAAAAAGCGCATGGCGCGGAGCGTTGGGAAACACTGCTTTCAGCGTTTTGATGGTGCTTTCGATGCTGTTTACCGTGTGCGCGCCGTCGTAGACAACTGTCGGAAGCGATGCGCCCTGTGACACTAGCTCAAATCGGGCGGGAAGGGCAGCGCGCGAAAGCCCGCGCTCTATTGCACGTTCGGAGATGTCGGGGAGGGCAGTTTTTACCGCAAGTGCCGCTTGCACCGCGTTGCGCGCTTGCGCCTCTCCGAGCAGGCGCAGTGTCGTTGTGATGCGGCGCGAAAAGAGCGGGCTTTCAAACGAAAGGCGCATGGCGGGCAGCGACCACATTCTGTCTACCGACTTTACATTGCAAAACATGCGACCATTTGACAAAGGTGCTGCGCGCCCATGCCGCGTTTGTATTGTGCCTCCAGTGCCGACCGAACCGCCGTTTGCTCGGTCATCGTCTGCCGAATCAGTAGGCGCAGAAGCGGCGGAAAACGTGCAACCGCGTGCCGAATGTGTGATGCGCCTTTCTCGCCGTCTCCCTGACATTCTGTCTGCGTGGTTGCCATCTGTGTCTGTCAAGTTGCCTTCTGCATCTGTCGCATCGGGGCTGTCGGCATTGCGCTCGATGTACGAATACTCTAGAAACGTTGTGAGGTCGTCTACAAAAATGCACGAACTACCACATTCCGTTGCTTTTTTTTCAAACACGTCGCGCACTGCCGCGTTTTTTTGCGCGGCGACAATCACAGGAACGCCCGCTTTTATGATGCCCGCTTTTTCCGCTGCGATTTTTTCAAGCGTGTCGCCGAGGTATTCCGTGTGCTCACGCTCTATCGCAGTGATGCAGCATGTACGCGGCGTGACGACGTTTGTCGCGTCAAGGCGGCCGCCCATTCCCACCTCGTACACGGCATAGTCAACCGGTGCGCGGCGGAAGCAGAGGAACGCGTACAGCGTCACAAGCTCAAACCACGTTACCTGCCGCGTAGGGCTGTCTTCACCGAGCGACGAGACGCACGCCATAAGCTCGCTTGCGGCATCATCGTAGACGCTGCTGTCAAAAAATCCGTGCGGCGTGCTTACACGCTCGCGGAAATCTGCGATGTGCGGCGACGTGTACAGCCCGACAGCATATCCCGCTTCTTCCAAAATGCACGCAATCATCGTGGACACAGAGCCTTTGCCTTTTGAGCCGGCAACGTGAAAGCACGGCGCGGAGTTTTCAGGATGACCGAGCCGCTCGCACAAAAGCTGCATCGTGTCGAGCCAGAACAGGTGTTTTTGCGGCAGTTTTTCAAAGTTCAAAAACGTGTCGAGCCAGTTTTCAAACGCGCGCACTGACACAGATTTTTCGCAGAGTAGCGCGAGCGTTTTTTGAATGCAGTTAATCATGCAGGAGAGTATAGCATAATAAAAAAAAGTTGACATCTCTTGACATTGTATGCAAAATGCAGTAAAATATATGCATGAGAAGAGTTTTGCAGGAGGTGCCTATGCCGCTTCTTCAAGTACGCAACTGTCCCACGTTGCTGTATGAAACGATTGCACGAGTTGCGGCAAGCGAAAACCGCAGCATTGCGCAGCAAACGCTTGCGCTGTTGCAGCAAAGTTTTGATGGCAGCGTAGACGCAAAAAAAGCAAAACGCATTCATGCGCTCGAAGAAACAAAAACGCTCGCGCTCGTTTTGCCAAAAAATGCTCCGTCTCCAGAATCACTTGTCAGTGAGGACAGAAGCAGATGAACTGCGTGCTCGATGCAAGCGCCGCGTTTGAAATAGCGTTCAACGGCGCGGAGTCAGAAAAAATGCGCTCGCTCGTAGAGCAGGCAGATGTTGTGTACGCGCCGCATCTGTATATTGCAGAAGTTTCAAACGTGCTGTGGAAATATGTGCAGGGTGGTTTTGTTTCAGAGCGCGACGCGCAGACAACGCTTGTGCTTGCGCTTCAGTATGTAGACCTGTTTATCGATTGCGGCGAGAACGCAGTTGAATCATTGCACGAAGGGAACCGTCTCAAGCATTCTATATACAACATGTTTTATTTTACGCTTGCCCGCCGCAACAGCGCGCTGCTTCTAACAAAAGATAAAAAGCTTAAAATGCTTGCAAAAAAAGAAGGCGTGGAAACGGCGTAGCGTGCGAGTGCTTCTTCTGCACTTGCGCCTTGTTGCACGCAATGCAAAGTGATACACTGTACGTATGCAAGCAGTTTCTTTTCCAAAAGATTTTTCACATTTGCGCGTTCACTTTGTTGGCATAAAGGGCACCGGCATGGCGGCGCTTGTTGAGCTTTTGCATGCGCGCGGTGCGCTCATCACTGGAAGCGACGTTGCAGAACGGTTTTACACTGATGCAATCCTTGAAAAGCTGGGGCTTTGCGCGAAGCCGTTTTCCGAAAAAAATATTTCGCGCGATATTGCGCTTGTCATTTATTCATCTGCGTATAATGTTGCGACAAATCCCGATTTGATTGCGGCGACAAAACTGAATCTCCCGTGCATGCTGTATACAGAAGCGCTTGGTGCGCTTTCACGCGAATCGTATAGCGTGGGCATTTGCGGCGTTCACGGCAAAACGAGCACGGCAGGTCTTGCAGGCTCTATTCTTTCACAGCTTGATGTGCCTGCTCAAGTGCTCGCAGGTTCTGTCATCTCGTCATTTGCCGATTCGTGCACGCTCACGACAGCGCAGTTTGGCAAAAAAAACGCGCGCAATTATTTTGTTGCAGAAACGTGCGAGTATCAAAATCACTTTTTATCGTTCTTTCCGCAAAAGATACTTTTAACGAGCGTTGAAAGCGATCATCAAGATTTTTTCCCGACATATGAAGCAATTCAAAATGCATTCATCGAATACATCTGCAAGTTGCCGCAAAACGGCACGCTCATGTATTGCGCGGACGACAAGGGGGCTGCAGAAACTGCTTTGTTTGCAAAAGAGAAGCGAAAAGACATCGTGCTCATTCCTTACGGCGAAGCGGTTTCTGGCGACTATCGCGTGACGTTTGGAAATATTGCAGACGGCGCGCAGCATTTTACTGTCGGCGCGCTCGGCGAGTTTTCGCTGTATGTTCCGGGAAAGCACGAAGTTCTTGATGCCGTCGCCGCGCTTGCGCTTTCGTGCGAGCTTCTCAAAATAGATAGAAAAGATGTGCGCGTGTACACGGAAAAGCTTAAAGCTGGCATTGCGCTTTTCCGTGGCGGAAAGCGGCGGAGCGAAGTGCTCGGGCGAAAAACAGTGAGCGGAAACGATGTCATCTTTATAGACGATTACGCACATCACCCGACGGCGATAAAAACGACGCTTGCAGGTTATCGCGAGTTTTATCAAGGCAGAAAAATTATCGTTGATTTTATGTCGCATACATACACGAGAACAGCAGCATTGCTCGAAGAATTTGCTGCTTCATTTGAAAACGCGGACGAAGTAATCCTTCATAAAATATACGCTTCCGCGCGCGAAAATGCAGCAGCTGCCAGCGTTACGGGTAAAACGCTTTTTGACGAGGTAAAGAAGCGGCACGGCAATGTGCAGTATTTTGAAGAATGGAAAGATGCAAAAGATTTTGTGCTTGCAGAGCTTGGCTCCTCAAATGATTTTCCAAATGGCATACTTTTTGTGACGATGGGTGCAGGCGACAATTGGCAGCTTGGCAAAGCAGTATATGAGGAAGTGACCGCATAGCGTGATGCAATATGCATGCTTTACACGCGCTTGGCAAGCAAAGTATACTATGCATTATGACGAGCATGACAGGCTATGCATACAGGGAAGCAGCGCTTGAGAGCGCAGTTGTTTGTGTTGAAATAAAATCGGTAAACGCGCGGTTTTTAGATTTGACGGTGAATGTGCCGCCGCATCTCAATCAGCTTGAGCAAAAGCTGCGCGCGCTTGTCTGTCAAAAAGTGACGCGCGGCAAAGTTGACGTATATGTGCGCGTAAAAGAAACACGCGTGCAAGAAACGGTGAGCGCGGACGTGAACGCAGCCCGCGCGTACAGCGATGCTATTGCAGAGATTGCGCGCGCGCTCGGAAAAAGCGACGACGTGCCGCTTGCGCTCATTGTGGCGCAGCAGGGCGTGCTTGTGGTGGAGCGTGCATGCGACATTGAAAAATACTGGCACATGATTTTGCCGCCGTTTTCAGAGGCGCTTGATTTATTTTGCTCTGACCGTGCGCGCGAGGGCGCAAATTTGCAGCGCGACCTGCTTGCAAAATTAAAACAACTTGACGAGTGCGCGTCATTTTTTAAATCATGGCAGCCGAAGATGGAATCTTTTTTCAAAGAGCAGCTTGTGCAAAAGTTCACGGAGCTTGTCGGCTCGCATGTCGATGAAAATCGCATTATGACAGAAACTGCGGCAATGCTCGTAAAGTACACAATCAATGAGGAAATCGTACGTTTGCAAAGTCATCTCGCTGCTCTTCGCGCGGAAATGCAGAATGCGACTCCCGGCAAAAAGATTGATTTTTTGTGTCAGGAAATAAACCGCGAGATAAACACAATCGGCAGCAAAAATCAGTTTGCAGAAGTCGGAGCTGCTGTTATCAGTGCAAAAGACGCGCTCGAAAATATTCGCGAGCAGGCAAGGAACGTGGAGTAGGGAATTGCCATTTTGTATGGGAGTAGAGAACTACTGTCTATGCGAACATTGGGCTTATTGCTGTGTTGCGGCATGAAAAACGTTAGCAGTTGCATGTAGTGAAAGACTAGGCATTTGAAGTGCAAAACATAGTGAATGTGCTTGAAAATAAAAGCGTATCTCGTTCATCAGTGATGATGACATTGACGATTGCTGTATATTTTCCGCGATGCATAATTTTTCCCCGTGCAGTAATGCGTCCCTCATGGACATTGCGGATGAATTGTACTGCCGACGATTGCGTTACATAGGTGCGTCCGTCAGTGCGTGCTGTCATGCCCGCGCAACAGTCGGCAACAGTATAGAGTGCTCCGCCGTGCACCATGCCATATATGTTGAGCGACTCTTTTGTAATGTCAAGATATGTTTCTGCCGCATCGCGTTTAACATTTCCTGCACAGATATGATTATAGCGCATGAACGGATTATTTTGCACAATCGTTTCAATAGTTTCCGTGTATTCCATAACGATAATTATATATATATCTTTAAAATTTAACAACGAGTGAAACATCAGTTTCGGGAGTTGTTAAATTGATGCGCGCTTCGCGCATACGTGGATGAGCGAGTTTTCGGAATTGTTCAAAGCTGCGCGGCAGCACCCGTGCTCACTTGCCGAATTTTTTGAGCATCGCTGCAAGATAGTCGTGCGCTTGCTCTTCGCTCACTGTTTCATTTTTTATTTCGTGATGCTCTACAAGATGCTGCGGGATTTCCGCAAGAAAGCGCGACGGCTCGCACTCAACAACTGCTTGCAGGCGCTTTCGCTTTTGGCACGATGAGATGAGCAGTTTGTCACGCGCCCGCGTTATGGCAACGTAAAAAAGGCGCCGCTCCTCTTCCACGTTGCCGCCGTTTTCTTCGACTGACCGCGCGTGCGGCATGAGCCCTTCTTCTGCTCCTGCAATGAACACGACGGGAAACTCAAGTCCTTTAGACGCGTGAATTGTCATGAGGTTCACTTTGCCTTTGCCACCGTCATCTTCGAGGTCGTCGCGGCTCAAAAGCGTAATGCGGTTCAAATAGTTGAAAAGCCCCGCGTCATCAGTGTCGGGATTATTTTCCCACGTTTCGATTGACTGCAAAAGCGTTTCAACATTTTGCAATTTGAAGCGCACCGCTTTTTCGTTTTTTTGAAATTCGCCTATGAGGTAGTCGCGATAGTTTATGTCGTCAACAAATTGCCGCACTTTGCCTGCAAGCCCCCGTCCGCCGAGTAGCGTGGTTCGCCCCGTTTCTATAAGCTCTATAAACTCTGAAAGCGATTTTTTTGCAGTTTCGCCTATCTTGACTGACGGGTCTTTCACAAAATATTGCATTGCCTGCCACAGCGTGCTTGCGTTCTGCTTTGCAAGCTCATTGAGCATGGCAATAGTGCTTCTCCCAATACCTCTTCGCGGTGTATTTATAATTCTCAACAAGTTGATGTCATCGTCGTGGTTTGCGGCAACGCGCAAATAGCTGATGATATCTTTGATTTCCATGCGTTCAAAAAAACTCGTGCCTCCACTCATCGTGTAGGGAATGTTTGCTTCGAGCAGTGCTTCTTCGATTGCGCGCGATTGCGAGTTTGCCCGCATGAGTATGCCGAACGCATCATATGTGCGCACCTCTTCCATAGCGATGCCTTGAATGCTTTCCGCAATGAACTCCGCTTCTGCTACCTCGTTTTCCGGCATGAACAGCTCAATCGGCTTTCCGCCTCCGTTGCCGCTCCACAGCTTTTTGTCCTTGCGGTTTGTGTTGTGCGCGATGACGCCGTTTGCTGCATCTAAAATAGTTTCTGTGGAACGATAATTTTGCTCTAATCTAATTTCCTGCATGTCGGGAAAATCTTTTTCAAACTGCACAATATTTTGATAATCTGCGCCCCGCCACGAGTAGATTGACTGGTCGTCATCGCCCACGACAGCGACATTGTTTTGCGCAAGAAGATGCATGAGTTCATACTGCTGATGGCTTGTGTCTTGAAATTCATCGACCATGATGTATTTGTAGCGCGACTTGTATTTTGCAAGCACATCGGGATGCTCATGAAAGAGTTTTATAGGCAGCATGATGAGGTCGTCAAAATCGACTGCGTTGTACAGCTGCAATCCCTGCTCATATGAATCGTAGAGCGCGCGGTACATGTCGTTCGCCGTTTCCCAGTTTTTGCGCCCCGTCTTGATGTTTGAAAAAAGATGCGCGATTTTGTACACGTCAAGCGTGTCAGCAGTGAATTGCAATTCGCGTCCGCTTTCTTTTATGAGCGATGCCTTGTCCGTCTCGTCGTAGATTGAAAAATTTTCCCGCCAGCCGAGCTTGTCTATGTCTGCGCGGAGAATGCGCACGCCGAACGCGTGGAACGTAGACACTGTGAGGTTTTGCAGCTTTTTCCCCGTAAGTGATTTTACGCGCTCTTCCATTTCGCGCGCCGCCTTGTTTGTGAATGTGAGCGCAAGTATCTGGCTTTGCGGAATGCCTGAGTCGAGCATGTGCGCAATGCGGTACGTGATGACGCGCGTTTTTCCGCTGCCTGCTCCCGCAATTATTAAGATGGGACCGTCAAGCGTCGTGACGGCGCGCAGCTGTTCGGGATTCAGTTCATTTTGGAGCGATTGCAAGTCAAGATGCGGCATAGGGCATGAGTGTAGCACAGGCGGCGCGTTTAGGCAAGAAGTGAATGGCTTTAGCATATTATGCACAGTTGCAAAGCAAGAAACGGAAAGCGCAATGGTGCAAAAACACATTGACAATCAACACATCTCCTTACAAATTAATAAAATCATAATTTGCGCTCTAGCTATTTCTTCGTAATTATGCTATACTGGTGGCGGGTGGAACTATGATAGAAGCGGTGTCAGATTTTTTTTCTCGTCATAACTTTGTGCGCCATGTTGCTATCGAAACGACAGTGGATGCGTTGCTGCACGACATGCAGAACGGCTTGCATGGAAAAGCATCAGACCAAGACATGATTCGCACGTTTATCAACCCGCCTGAAAAATCACCATGTGGTAAAAGCGTCATCGTCATAGATGCGGGCGGCACAAACTTCCGCTCGTGCCTTGTCACATTCGATGAAGCGGGCATGCCATCAATTGACTTGCTGCAAAAAACAAGCATGCCTGGCGTCGGCACGCAGCTTTCTCGAACAGAATTTTTTGACGCGATTGCAAAAAACATCGAGCACTTGAAAGACAAGGCAGATGCAATAGGATTTTGCTTTTCGTATGCGATGAAAATCACTGAAGACGGCGACGGCACGCTCATCATGTTTTCAAAAGAAGTGAATGCGCCTGAAGTTATCGGGAGCAAAATCGGCGCGTGCTTGCAAGAAGCGCTCGCGCGTCATGGCTGGAAAAAGAATGTGCGCATTACGCTTTTGAATGACACTGTCGCAGCGCTTCTTGCAGGGGCTGCCGCTCCCGCCGCAGGAAAAAAATATTCGTCGTACATAGGCTTGATTCTCGGCACAGGACTCAACGCGGCGTATATTCAGTCTAAAATCGACAGTGCTGCTGCGCGCGCGAATCCGAGCGGCTTTGAAAAGCAAATAATCGTGTGCGAGTCGGGAAAGTTCAGCCATATTGCGCTTTCAGATTTTGACAAGGCGGCAGACGGCAAGACGCTCAATCAAAAAACATACCTCATAGAAAAGCAAAGTTCTGGCGCGTATCTTGGAGCTGTTGCGCATGAGGTGCTCGTTGCGGCGGCAAACGAAAAATTGTTAAGCGAGCAGTGCGCGCATCGCATCGCAGCGCTTCAGTCGCTCTCGCTCATCGAATTTGACAGTTTCCTCCATGCGCCGTTTTTGGCGCATTCTACAATCGGAACGATTGCGGCAGAATGCGCAACAGCGCGCGACTATGACATTCTGTTTGAACTGCTCGATTCAGTTGCGGAGCGTTCCGCGCGTCATGCCGCTGCAGTTCTTGCTGCCTGCGTCATTCAAAGCGGAGCGGGAACGAGCGCGTCAAAGCCTGTGTGCATTGTGTGCAACGGCAGCACATATTACAAGACGCATGGAATCGCGCGGCGCGTGCAGGGCTATCTTGAAGAGGTGCTCACAGCGGAACGCGGCTTGTATTGGGAAACGATTTCTGTCGAGCACGACATTACGCTCGGCGCTGCGATAGGCGGTTTGGCAAGGTTGTAAAAAAATGCTAAATGTCGGTTTATTTTATGCCGATTTTAATAGCGAAAATGGGTGGAGCAAATGGCACGGGGAAGCAATATAGGTAAATCGATAGTTCTTCTTTTTCTCATCATAATTCTCTGTCTTGGCGGACTTTTATGGTTTGACTATCTTGGCATCATTCACGCAAAGACAGTGTTTGCGCCTGTGTACCGCTTGTTTGGTAGAGAAGCGCAAACAGCGCCAACAGCTACATCGTCACGTCCATTGAACAGCGACATTGATCAGGACAGAATAGACAAGCAACGTGAAGCGCTCCAATTATATAAAGAAGAGCTTGAAAAGCGTGAAACAGATTTAACTGCAACAGGACAGCAGAATGAGCAACTTGCAGCAGAGCTTGCAGAGCGCGAAAAAATACTTGAAGAACGTGAAAAAACATTTAACAATTTGCAAAAACGATACGATGATGTAGAGGTAAACATAGAGCAGATCGCAGCGAATCTGTACAATATGCGGCCGGAAGCAGCTGTGGAAATTCTTGTAGCAATGGACGATCAGCTTGTGATTGATGTATTGCGTAAGGAAGACGAAACAGCAAAAACAAGAAGCGACGGGTATTCAATGAGCTCGTACTGGCTTTCACTTATGCCGGCTGAACGAGCTGCAACAGTTCAGCGTAAAATGGTGAGCAAGCCCAGAGTGCTTGACTAAGTTTTTCGGCGGTCTTCTTTGTTTACGAACTGGAGGAACGCCAATGCAGGGAATTCCTGTACTAGCAAAATTAGAAAAACTCGAAAGCGTCGAAAAACTTGAACATGTCTCTCCGCGTAAAATCACTTTACCGAGCGCGGGAGATTCAAAAAAAGCAACATTTGCAGAGCTTGTCGAGCGCGCCCACAATGAAATGCTCGAAAAGCAAAAAGTTGACAAAAATCAAAAGGCAGAAGAGCAGCGCGTTGAATCTCCAAAGAACGAAAAAAGCCGCGATGCTGAAGCTGCTCGCGCCAGCAAAACATCCGATGAAAAACGCGAATCTGAAACGCAGCAGACAAAAGCGCGCAGCTCTCAAAACGAGGGCGCGCGTGAGGCACCAGCAGTTGATGCTGTAGAAACGAGCGTGGCGCAAATTGTCTCATACCACGATGAGGCGCAAAACGCGCTGTTTGAAAATATTGCGCTTGTCATCGAAGGTGCAGAGGGCAGCGGAGAAATTGCAGCTGCACAGCACGAACCTGCAATAGAAGGCGCGGCTATCATGCAAAGCAGTTTTGCAGCTTTGCAATTGAGCGAGCAGCCTGTGCAAGAGAATGCAGATGCGCGCTTGGTTGAAGACGAGCACAGAAAAGACAGCTTTGCAGAGCGGCAGTTTGCGCTCGATGCGGACGGAAAAATCACTGTTACCGATTTACGCACAGAAGTTGCACCAGAAGCGGTGAAGCCTGTGAAAAATGCGGAAACAGAATTGCTCATTTCCACAGACAAAAACAGCTCTCCTGAATTTGTCATGACGCTCGGACAAAATGTTCAGCACAATATTTTGTCGCTCGACAATCAAAGCGCATCTGCGGCAAGCTCCAATTTTCAAGCGATGCTCACAAATCAGATACAGGCGAATGCAGGAGAATTTGTTAAAGCTGGTTCAATAGTGCTGCGCGACAACAACATGGGCACAATCAATCTTGTGCTGCGCCCTGAATCGCTCGGAAATGTAAAGATAAGTTTGCAGTTGTCCGATAAGGTGATAAACGGACAGATTGTCGTGAGCACGCAGGAAGCGTATAACGCATTCAAAGATAGCGCGGATATTCTGCGCAATGCGTTTTCACAGAATGGATTTGATGCGAATGCGTTTACCGTTGCGTATTCAGGCGCGCAAAGTGGAGGCGGCAATTTTGCAGGTGCGCAAAGTGATGACAGCTACGCGTATGCGCAGAGCGGCAGCAGGTATGAAAACGCGCAGCTGCTCGAAGCGATACCGAGCGGGAGCGCATACATCACTGCGGAACACGCGGTAAACGTTGTTGCATAAATTGTTAATAAGTAATTGTTAATTATAGAGAAGAGGTAGATGATGGACGGAATAAACACCACCATGAGCGCAGCCGATAAAGCGGCAGTTGATTTTGCTGTGACCGGCTACAACAAAGAACTTGGCGTAAAAGGACGTACAGTCAATCATTCGTTGGGCAAGGATGACTTCTTAAAATTATTGATTGCGCAGCTGCAAAATCAAGACCCCACAAGTCCTGTTGAGAACACCGAGTTCATAGCTCAGATGGCGCAGTTCTCATCGCTTGAACAGATGACGAACATGAGCACAGAATTTGCAAAACTTGCAAACGTGTTCAAGTCGTCGGAAGCAGCTTCAATGCTTGGAAAAACAGTGGAGTTGAACATTGGAGATGCAACAACGACGGGAGTGGTGCAGGCTGCGACGCGTGAAGAAACTCCGCGCGTACTTGTAAACGGCAGATATTACACGCTCGACCAAATCGGCGCAATTTACGGAAACTAAGAGGGTAGCTGTATGATGAGATCACTTTATTCAGGCGTTTCTGGTTTGCAAAACCATCAGACGAGAATGGACGTAATAGGCAACAACGTTGCAAACGTAAATACGTTCGGTTTTAAACGCGCTCGTGTCAATTTTCAAGATATGGTGAGCCAGCAGCTTTCAGGTCCGTCGCGCCCCAACGAAGAGCTTGGCGGCGTGAATCCTAAAGAAGTTGGATTGGGCATGATGATAGCTTCAATCGACAACATTTTTACGCAGGGCAATTTGCAGTCAACAGGTGTTGTCACGGATATCGCTATCGAAGGCAATGGATTTTTCATCTTGAAAGACGGCGAGAAAGTATACTATACGCGAAACGGCGACTTCAGCCTCGACCGCGACGGTACGTTTGTGAATCCTGCAAACGGCATGCGCGTACAGGGTTGGATGGCGCAAGAAGTGAACGGTCAAGAAATCGTCTCAACTGCCGCCACGCCAACAGACCTCGTCATTCCTGTTGGCTCAAAAGACCCGGCGCGCGCAACGCAAAACGTGCTGTTCCGCTGCAACCTCGACAAAAACACGCCGCTCATTCCGGAGCAGGCGAATGCAGAAGATTTGATACGCGGCACATGGGGCACCGAGCAGGAGATATACGACAGCTTTGGCAACAAGCATCTTTTGAGCGTGGCGTTTGCGCGCGTACCTGGCGAGACGAACATGTGGCAGGCGACAGTGCTTGTCGATGCAGACAACGCAGACTTTACGCAGACGCGCGTAGGCTTGAACACAACAGATGGCATGGGAAACACGTTTACTGTGTCATTTGACAACATGGGGCGCTTGCAGTCTGTCGAAGATTCTGCGGGAGCAGTTTCAAACGAGAACGGGCAGATTCTCTTGCAGACATCGTTCACTGTTCCTGAATCAAATCCTGATGAGAACGGCAACCCGTATCGCCAGACATTCAACATCAACATTGGAACGATTGGCAGCATGACAGACACGATTACGCAAGATGCCTCGCGCTCGACGACAAAAGCGTTTTCACAAGACGGCTACACGCTCGGCTATCTTGACAATTTCAAAATCGATTCGAACGGCATCATCACTGGCGTGTACTCGAACGGCAGCGTGCGCACTATCGGGCAGATTGCGCTCGCCTCGTTTACGAACGACCGCGGTCTTGAAAAAGCGGGCGACAACACGTACACAGAATCAAACAACTCCGGCCAGGCGATGGTAGGCGAGAGCGGCGTTGCAGGAAAAGGCAAGCTGCTTTCAGGCGCGCTTGAAATGTCAAACGTGGATTTGGCGGAGCAGCTCACCGACATGATTGTGACGCAGCGCGGTTTTGAGTCAAATGCAAAGACAATCCAGACAAGCGATTCAATGCTTGAAACAATCTTGACATTGAAACGCTGATAGGCAGCATCTGACGCCCGTGTTGCAGGGCGCGGTGCACAAATCAGCAGTTTGAAAAAGCGCGGGTCACACGGCTCGCGCTTTTTTATGTCTGTTGTAAAAGTGGCTGCGTTCTTTGCGCGTCGCGTGTCGAACACGTCAGGTTCGCGGCTGTTTCACCTACATCTTGAAGCATGCGTTCACGTTTACGCTCCATAAATTGTTGCGCGGGTTCCAGCAGCCGCCAGCGGTGAGCTGGAAAAAGAAAACAGTGAAACCAAGACCAGCGTATATTTGCGGCTGAATGTTTTTTACGTTCCACGTGGGCGTTGTGTACGCATGGCTGCCGTTGTCGCTTGCCTCAATGGAACCATGCACTGTGTATGAATAATCGTAGCCGCTGTTTGCAACGCTGAGCACAGCCCGCGCTCCCGCATATGGCGTGAATATGAACAGCTTTTTTGAGAGCTGTACTTGCACAAAGAGCGTGTGCATGTCGAAATGGACGTTTGTGTCTGCAAACGCGGTATAGGAATTTTCATCTACTGTTGTATATGTTTTTGTTCCAGTTGTGTGCAGATTCATACGCGTGAAGATATAGCCTGCTCCGAGCGAGAGTTTTGGAAGCATGATATTTCCTTTCATGAGTGCAAAGCGCATATCGCCGCCCACTGACCAATAGCGCATGCCGCCGGAAAAATCGTTGTAGCGTAATTTATTAAAATCGAGATACGAGCCGTACAATCCTATGTCGAACGGCAGGAAAAATCCGCCAATTCGTGCGTTCACCGAATACGCAGGCATCGGAATTTTTTCTGCAATGCTGAACGTAAAATTTTCTGCGGTACCAGGTGCTTTATCCTCGATTTCATTGATGAGAGCAGTCATCGCATCGGTAAAAGTATTTGTGTTGATAAATGTGCCGGAGATAGACGCACCAACGCCAAAATGAGGCGGTACTGATGGAACAAGCTTCCCGATATATGCGTCAGGCCATGTGCCGAGCTGGGTAACTGTTTCAGGGTACACTTTTAGCAAATGCTCAGTCAACGCATCGAAAACTGTATTGATAGCTGCATCATCACAAAAAAGCGGTGAAGAGAACGCAACTATCAATGCAAGAACAAAAACGATATGCTTGTGTTTTTTGTTCATATGGCACCTCCATCTTTTAGCACAGTATATATATTATTAATAAAAAAGACTAGAGGCAATATTTTTTTGCTCTTGACATAAAATCAAAAATGCTATAGTATGATGTCCATGCCGCTATAGCTCAGTTGGTAGAGCAATGGACTGAAAATCCATGTGTCGTTGGTCCGATTCCAACTGGTGGCATACGTGAACGGCAGAATTTCTGCCGTTTTTTTATTCATGCAGAGAAGGCACTATCCCGACGCTCTGTGTCGAAACAAGGAATTGACCCCAACTGCGCACTAATTGCACGCGCCCGCAAGTTGAAACTTGCTCGCTTGTGCAATTTCAGAGGAATGTTTAAAAACACCGCTAAAATGGCGCGGTGTTTTTAACTTCGAGTTTTCGCAGAAAACTCGCGTATCTCTACGTGTGCGCGTTCTCATTTCATTGCGTTCTCGCAGTATAGTTTCAAACGCCCGCGCGGTTTTGTCTCTGGAGATTGCATGGCAGATAGTATATTAAAAGACAAGATTCCTCCTCACAGCATTGAAGCGGAACAAGCGGTGCTTGGTGCATTGCTGCTTGATTGGAATGCCATGGCAGATATCGTTACGCTTTTACGCGCAGACAGATTTTATTCGATACAAAATCAAATCATTTACGAAGCTATGATAGCTCTTTTTTCGCAGAGCGTCAAAGGTGACACGCTTACTGTAATCAATCAGCTCACAAAAGACGGCAACCTTGAAAGAGCGGGCGGCGCGGCATATATAGCGGAACTTACCGACAAAGTTCCCACGAGCGCAAATGTTGAATATTATGCAAATGTGGTGCTTGACCGTTCGTACCGCAGAGATTTAATAAAAATTGCTTCAGAAATGCATGCGCTATCTTTTGACGAGACGCATGAAAGCCGCACGCTCATTGAAGAAGCAGAGCAAAAAATCTTTTCGCTTGCAGAGCACAATGAAACCACAAAAATTCACAACATGAACGATGTTGTTGCTACAACCATAGAGCTCATCGGCGAGCGCGCAAAAAGCAAAAATGCGTACACCGGCATTCCGTCAGGGTTTGTAAAACTTGACACGCTTACAAGCGGCTTCCAAAATTCAGAACTCATTGTCATCGGCGCACGTCCTTCAATTGGCAAAACGGCGCTCGCGCTTTCCATGATGGAATATATTGCCATTGAAAAAGATATTCCGTGTGGTTTCTTTTCACTCGAAATGTCATATCAGCAGATAGGGCATCGTCTCCTTTCGCAGCAGTCGCGCATTCCAGGCAATAAGCTGCGTTCAGGTTTTTTGCAGATAAAAGACTTTCAGCGTCTGCAAGATGCTGGTGGAAAATGTTATAATGCGCCACTTTTTATTATAGACACGCCGAACATGAAGCTCATCGATATAAGAGCTATGGCACGGCGACTTGTTGCAAACAGAGGTGTAAAAATAATTTTTATAGATTATATAGGACTTATCACGACAGAAGACACCTCCGCTCCCGCGTACGAGCAGGTTGCAGAAATTTCAAAATCACTCAAAGCGCTTGCACGCGAACTTGACATTCCTATTGTAGCGCTTTCTCAGGTGTCGCGCGATGCGGAAGGTGAAGAGCCGAATCTTGCGCAATTACGTGGTTCAGGAGCGGTGGAGCAAGATGCAGATGTCGTCATTTTTATTCATCGCGACAGAAAAAAAGATGAGCCTGTGCAAGATGCAAAGCTCATTGTTGCCAAGCAGCGCAACGGCGCTACAGGCGATGTATTTGTAGCGTTTGTGCCTGCGTATACAAAATTTGAAAACAAGCAGGATGCATAAAAAAAGAGCGACCGTTCTTTCGATCGCTCTTTTTTTTTACAAACGCATCACAACTTATTTTGCATCTGCTGCAGTGCGTGCAGTTGTCGATTGCATTTCTGTCAAATCAGATTTATTCAAAAGCTTTATTCTTCCGTTTGAACCTGTGACAACAATCGCTTTGTCAGATACAGAGACTGGCGAGCTTGCCATGAGCGGTACAGGTGATTTTACAAGAAGCTTGAGTGTTTCGTCGTATTTACCAAGCACGTAATTGCTGCCGTCTTGAATGATACAGTAGTAGTCTTGTCCATCGCGCACGAGCACAGAATCTTCTGAAACAATTTCGTTGCTTTCTTTTGTGATTTCCATGTTTGTTGAGTCGAGCAATACTAACTTTACAATGCCGTTACCTACGTTTTGCCCCGCAATAGCTATGAAGCTGTCTCCTGCAGGATAGAACGTTCTGTCGCGAATGAATGTGACAGGGGAAGCATGAATGACTTCTCCTGTTGTAGCATTGACTTTGACAAGACCTGAAAGCAGTTCGTTCTCGTCGGTAAGCTGCATGCCATATACAGCGTCTGCGCGTGCATTTGCTGTAGTGCGATCAAGCACTGTCTGTTGGTCTTTTGCGATTTCGTCTCGCTCTCGCTGCGCTTCTGTCTCTTTTCTATCTGCAAATTCCTGTGCTTCTTTTGCTTCATCACGGGCATCTTGCGCTCGCTGTTCCTGCTCTTCGGCACGACGGCGCTGCTCTTCGGCTGCACGTTCCGCTTCGTCAGCTTCACGTTGTGCATTTCTGTCGTTTGGATTTTCTTCAGCACGTTCGCGCGCTTCTTCGGCCTTTCGTTGAGCTTCTTCATCTTTGCGCCGCTCTTCTTCTGCTTTGCGCGCTTCTTCTGTAGCGCGTCGTTGTGCATCTTGTGCTTGTGCAGAAGCGTTATCTGCTTCGCGTTCTTTTATATCTACCATTTCTTTGCGGCTGTCGATATTTTTGTCATCATCTTCTTGCATTGCCTGCACTACGTCTTTATCGCTGATGGTAGACGTGTCAACTGTACTTAATCCGCCATCTACATTGTAAAGAGGAATTACAATCTGTGTGTTGCCCGGCCATTCTGAATAACGCACTGACATGCCGCAGCTTGCAGCGGTAAGATTCCGTATGACGATGTCTTTGTATTTGCGCTGGAATGCGCTGATATTGCCGCGATACACAGCGTTATATACAGTGATGAATACCGCAAGCGTATCTGCATCGCGTTCTGAATAATTGTACGCCGCTACAAGATACGCTGAAATAATGCGCCGCACATTTACAATGTGGTCTACTGTGGCATCGCGTCCGATATACAAAATGTCTGCATCGAGCTTGCCTTTTTCATTCGGATCAACTGCATGGACAATGTAGTACCTATTGCGTTCTCCCGCCGTAATATATGCATTGCGCGAACGGGCTACAACGCGACCGAGTCCTGCGCCTATTTCTTTGATAGCTGATAGCGAGTCGATTTTTGCATGCGGTCCCACGTAGTTGATAAATTCGACTGTATCTGATACGCTCTTCAATTCAGGCTCGTTGACTTGAGCCGATATGCTTGACGCAAAAAAAAGAACGCATGTTGCAAACAGTGCTGTTTTGGAAAAAGAGTGGTTCATCGTATATTCCTCCGATTACTATTGTCGGCATAAGTATATCATAACTTTATTGTTTGCGCTAGGATTATTCTGAATCCAACGCTTTTGCAAGCTCTCTAATTTTTCCTATTGTGGCGAGAACATATGCCCTTGTTTTGCTGCTGTATGCAGGTTGCAGCAGTTTTGTCAATATAGTTCTTCCTCGTATGTACTGTTCGTGTTGTCCCATAAAACTGCATATCTCATATACTGAATCGCACAATGCAGTGAGCGCAGCTGCGTTTCTCTCTGGAATGATGCTTGCAATGTCATCAAGTGCATCGATAAGCACGCCGTCGGGATCATACGCGAGTTCTCCACACACTTTGATGAGCGTAAGGAGATGGTCGCCGCTTTTTTCAATTTTCAATAATTCTGCAATCACTGGTTGAAATGTGGAAGTGCCGTAGCATGAAAGCTGTTTCATCATGTTGTCTGTGCCTTTTACGTCTTCGGCAAAAAGCGAGCGCGCCACACGTGCACCTGAATTTGAACTTTTGCGTGAATCGATATAGGTGCGGCATGTGTCATTGAGTTCTGTGAGCCATTCCATTTCTTTTTCACCGTACATACCCTTTGCAAGCGCTTCTCGCCGCTCACTGTCAGTCAAACCTTTGCCGATTTTTCCTTCTAGTACATACAGCTCGTAGAGGAGGGTGACAGGCTTGAGAAACGCAGCATAGTCACCGCGCTCTTGAAGTTTAAGCGTATCGCCGCCGACATTCTGCACAACGCGAAAACTCTCAATGAGCCACGATGTTCTGCAAATTGTCAGATAGCCGCCCGTTGTATAAATGAGATAGTTCCAGCCATTTTTTCCCGTCTTTGCTGGAAGCTCCGCACTCCACACGCGTGCGCTCCGCTCCGTGCAGTAAACAGCAGTATCTGTGTCCGCAAAAATCATGCCGCGCAAAAACGATTTTACATAACTGATGTGGTGCACGTTTATGTCAGGCACCGTGTACTCAGTTGTTACCGTACCGTCTGATGTTTTTAAAAAGCGGACAAGCGCATTGCTGCCTGACGGCTGCACAAGAGCTGCTCGCGTCGTTGAGTATGAAATGAAGAAGGCGTCATTTTTTTTATCGCCTGCAAAGATTGTATCGCTGGCGGGAATTGTCCATACCGCTGCAATCTTTTTATTTGCATCAAGCGTAAAAAGGCTTGCGCCGCCTTCTGCAAATGTGACGAGCAAACCGTCGCTTGTCTGCGTCCACGAAGAGACTGTTGCGGGAAACACAATGCGCTCCATTACTCCTCCGAACGGCGTAACACGCAACGCAGTGCTACAGCCTGATTCAGTCTGTGCGAGCATGACGACAATGCTGCCATCGGGAAATTCTTGCAAGGGAAAATCTTTTTGCTCGTCTGTCTTTATGTTCCATTTGCATACGCCTTTGATGCTCCAGCACGCTATATTATTTTTCCCACGTGCAAAAATACGTGCGTCTCTTCCTGCAAACGGCGCGTCAGCAAGGTTGAACGGCGCACGGAGCTGCCAGAGCACGCGCCCTTCAGGATTTATGAGCGTCATCGTATTTCTGCCTGAAACAGTCAGCACGAAATCGCCTGGCAAAACGGCAAGATAGGGATTTGGGCGTCCGGAAATTTTTCGTTGCCAGCGAATAGTGCCGTTCTCATTGAATGCGACTACAGAGCGCCCCTCGTTCAAAACGACAAATCCGTATGAAGTTGCTTCTGGAGGGCAGACGAGTGCTCCGTTCATCACGGCATTCCAATTTGATTCCTGCGTTGTCAAATCTATATGCCGCGTGTATGATGATTGAGCGGTAAGCGGCAAGCAGATAAAAGCTAGAAACAGTGTGAAGATGTATACAAAATATGACGTTTTTTTCATTTTATGCCATAACTCCCTTGTATTTTATATAGTTGCTGCAATACATGTACGTTAAATAGCCGAGTTGCGCAGTACATTGCGGCTCCTGTTCGGCGTTCCCTGCAAGGCAGTCGTTTTTTCAAGTACGGCGACGCTCTCTATATGACTCGTATTAGGAAAAAAATCGAGCAGCGATAACGATACAAGCTTATATCCTGCATGCACAAGCTTTGCAATGTCGCGGGCATGCGTTGCGCAGTTGCATGAAACAGAGCGAATGTATGGCGTATTGCCTGCGCACAGAAAATCGCAAACAGACTTCTCGATTCCGCTTCTCGGTGGATCAATAATGACAGCATCAAATGCGTTGTTAAAAGAAAAATTGCGCACCCAGTTTTCGCCGCTTACACCAAAACTCGCGTGGCTGAAACCTGCCATATTCTGCTCTGCGAATGCAAGTGCGTCGCGGTTATGCTCTACCAACGTTACGTGCTCAAATCGCTCTGCGAGAAAACGAGAAAATGTACCGCATCCTGCATACATGTCAAGCGCGTTTGTTCCCGAGAGATTTCCGCAAATGACATCAAGCGATTTTTCAAGCACGTCCATGTTCGACTGAAAAAAGCCACGCACATCGAATGCGATTTCTTTTCCGAGCAACGCAACTTTTACAATTTTTTCGGGCGATGCAACAGTCCCAGAAAAATGACGCGGAACCTGTTTTATATCTTTTCTGTAAACCATGCTGCGTACATATTGTTTTGCAAGGGATTTTTTGCTTGAGCGTGCAAGTTGTGTATTGCGTGAGTTTTTATCGCGGTGCTGTTGTTTACACGCATTGTCACATGCAGCTACGACATGTGCAAATTCGCGCGTTTTTTCTGGCACAACACGCTTGTCTCCAAATAGACGCAATTTTCCCTGCGGGCGCGCTGCATAGGGTGTATGTAAGAGCCACTCGTTTATTTCGTTTGTTGCGACAAAGCATTGCTCAATGGGCACGACTGAATTGCTCCGTTTGCAGGAAAAACCGCCGTTGCCGAGCAAAATGCGCGCACGATATTGCTCGTTGCTGCCGTACAGCACCGCTATTTCAGGTGCAGGTATTCCTTCACGCAGCAGGCATGTCGCAAGAATGTTTTTTTTCATTTCCCGTTGAAATGATGGCGCTATATGCATCATATTGCAGCCGCCACACATGCCGTAATATTTGCACGGCGGCGTTACGCGATGCTCGGATTCTTTCACAATATTGACGATTTTTGCCGTGTCGTAGTCTCGATTAGAGGAAGTGATTTCTATTTCGAGCGTCTCGTCGGGTAGAGCGTATGGTACAAACACTATTTTTCCGTCCACTTTTGCAATGCAGTCTCCGTTTGTCACCATTTTTTCTGTAGTTACCGTTAACGCCATATGCACATGATAGCGCGAATCGCAGCGATTTTCAACGAGTTTGCATATGAAAATTTTGTTTGAATTTATGAAAGATTGTGATATACTAATGCTATGCATGTGGAAGATTTTTTTCAGACCATGAGTGATGGTATTGAAATTGCTGTAACAAGATGGGTTCCATCTGGCGCCATAAAGGGCATTGTAATATTGAGTCACGGCATGGTTGAGCATGTGCTGCGCTACGACAGGCTCGGAAATGTGCTTGCTGAAAACGGCTGGATTTTGCATGCGCACGACCATCGGGGACATGGCAGGACAGCGGAAAAAGCTGTGGCAAACGGCAGCGGCATGTTCGGCATGCTTGCAAAGAAGCACGGGTTTGAGCGTGTCGTCGATGATGTTCGCGAAGTGCTGCAAAAAGCAAAAGCAGACTTTCCTGGCAAAAAAGTCATTTTGCTCGGCCACTCGTTTGGCTCGTTTGTCGCGCAGTCGTTTATCGAGACGTACCCCGCCTACATTGACGGATGCATTCTCTGCGGTACAGCAGGACCGCGCAAAACGCTTGTTGCCGCAGGCAATGCGCTTGCGCATGTCATTGCGCTGTTCCGCGGCAAAAAATACTGCTCGCCGTTTTTGAAGAAGATGGCGTTTGGCGCGTACACAAAACGCATTTCCGATGCGGTAAACGGGCAGGAATGGCTTTCGCGCGACAAGGCTGCCGTTCAGCTTTACATCGACGACAAGTGGTGCGGCTTTAATCCTACTGCAAGCTTTTATTGCGACATGATGCACGGGCTTGCAAAAATTCACAGCGGCGTAAATATGAAAAGAATTCCGGTCAATCTGCCGCTTTTAATCATTTACGGCGACGACGACCCGGTGGGCGACTACGGCAAAACAGTGCAGCAGCTGTGCGTCATCTACCGCAAGAACGGCATGACAAACGTGACAGTAAAAGAGTATGCGGATGCGCGGCACGAGCTTTTTAATGAGATAAACAAGGCAGAAGTTGAAGCGGATGTGCTCATGTGGTTGAACAGCTTGCCTGAATAGTACTTGTCTCTCTCTCGGAAAAACACTATTATCATTTTATTGTGCTGATTCGCTATGGAACTGATAAAGATGGCAAACCAATTAAAAAGGCTGTCATTTATACAAAATCGGAACACTGTATTCTGAAAGAAAAGATAGATATAGACGCTGTTAGAATAATCGAACGGTTATATAGTGCAGGTTTCAGCGCATATATCGTGGGAGGGGCTGTACGCGATTTATTACTCGGAAACGTACCGAAAGATTTTGACATCGTCACAGATGCAACGCCTTCGAGAATCAAACGCATATTCAGGAATTCGCGTATTATCGGGAAGCGCTTTCGCCTTGTGCATGTAGTTGTCGGTATGAAGATTTTTGAAGTGAGCACATTTCGCTCTACTGTTGACGGCTCTGTCGGCAATAATTTTGGTACCATAGACGAAGACGTGAAGCGACGCGATTTTACGCTCAACGCGCTTTATTATGACCCGCTTAAAGAGCAGATAATAGATTACGTCGGCGGCATCCGCGACATAAAAAAACACATGCTTCGTCCTGTTATTTCGCTCGACAGAATTTTTGTCGAGGATCCAGTGCGTATGATTCGCGCAGTAAAGTATTCTGCTACTACTGGCGCTCACATGCCATTTGTGTTACGCCATAAAATACGCCATTCTGCGAGTCTACTTGGGAGTGTTTCTCCGTCACGCATTACTGAGGAATTGCTGAAAATTATCAATAGTGGGTGCATGTTTGATATTGTGCAAGAAGCAATCGACACAAACATATACAACTATCTGCAGCCAGCGGCGTGTTCGTTCATATGCAACGATAAAAGATTTGAAGATGCGTACATGGAGAAGCTGAAGCGGCTTGACGCATTATCTATTTCAGACAGCGGCGCTCGGCTTGGCAAAAAACTTGCATTTCTTATTTCTGATTTTGTATGTCTGCTCACCGACTGGGAAAAGGAAATAGCAGCAGGTACGCCAGTTGCAGAATTGTACGCAAAAACATGGAGTGAGTGCAGGCATTTTGTGCTTCCCATGAATCCGCAGCGCACTGAACTGGAGTTTGCCGTGCGTTTAGTGCTCAAAGAACTCGGCGTGCAAGTGCGCAGCCAAAAGCGCCGTAAGATAAACGGGCTTTAACGTGATTCAATAACTTTATCAATCACGATATTTACATTTTCTATAAATATGCCTGAAGTGCTCTCTATATTGTTTATTATCTGCTTTTGCAGATTGTCAACGCGTTTTGTGAGCGGCAGTTGCGTGTCCGGTAGAATGTTCATGGTAATCGTGAGTTTATACCCTCTGGCATCTGCAATAATAAGTATTTTTTTTACGCAAATTGTTTTGTCATAACTGCCCACGCACAGCATTGCCATGCGAACTATTGCAGCTTCAGAGATTGTTCGCCTGCTCTGTATTGAAAATGACGGTTGCACGATAGATTTTTCGACCACTTTGTTGTTTTTTGCGAGCAGTTGCGTGGGAGTCAGCCGATGAAATGTGAATCTGATGCCGTTTGCAAAAATTTTAGGATACCGTTTGCGCACTTCATTTGATGACACGGGAATAACATGCTTACCTTCAATTTGGCGTGATTTCAAAGCGAGTTCTATTTTCTCTTTTGAAACCATTTCCTCAATGTGGATTATTCTTGTCGGCGGCGGCAGCTGGAGACGCGCGGCAATGCGCATGACCATTTTTTCCGATGTGCCGAGTATGAGAATTTTTCGTATGCGGTATCGTTTAATTGCCCGTGCAATGTCATCGCGATGCTCTTTGTCGTCGAAGAGTGCAACGCGGACAGCCGCAAGAAAAGACTTTTCGTTTTTTGCCGAATGACCTGCAAGGATTTTATCTGCCTGTATGAGCAAACCGTCATCGATAATTGCACGCAGCCCGTATTGAGCCGCAACAAATTTTGCATTGTAACTTTTTCCCGTACCGCTTGCGCCAACGAGTGCATATATCGTATTTTGTTTAAACGGCTGAATTATATCGTTTGCTAAATTACGGAAAAACTGTACAACATGCATCTCTGCTACAGTATAAACGCCTCTTGCCAATTTTTCAATATTTTATCGTTTATTTTTTTGAACGGTCGCGGAAGCGGAGCGCGCAGCACGCGAGGCAATCCGAGTTCATTTTCTGGTAAAATCATTTTGTATGCGTGAAGAAATATATCCTGTTCTTCGTGCGTGCTGCGCGCGCCGTATGCCGTGTCGCCGAGCAGCGGGTAACCGTGCTGAGCTGACTGCGCGCGTATTTGATGCGTGCGTCCTGTTGCGATTGTGAAGTGGACAAGCGTTATGCCAGAGCTGCTCGTGCACAGCGGTTTAGCCTTTGTTTGAGCAAGTAGCGCGTTCTCATGCGCGCTAGTAAAGACACGTACTGTGTGGAAGGCGGCATTGTCAGTGGCAGCGTTTTTTTTAATAAAATCATTCCATTCGTGCTGCTGCGTCATTTCTCCTTGTACAAGTGCAACATATTGCTTTTCAATTTTGTGCTCCGCGATTGCACGTGAGAACCATTGCGCGCCGCGTATGCTCCACGAGAAAAAAAGTAGACCTGTTGTCTTTTTATCGAGCCGATGAAGTGGGGCAGGTGCAAACGTAAGCGATGCGCGCCCGCCGTTTTTTTGCGAATTATAATATTGACGTACAACTTGCACAAGCTCATGCTGTACTTCAATATTGTATGGCTTGTTGATGACGAGCACATCGTCGTTTTTTAAAATAATGTCGTATGGAAAAACGGCGGGCGCGCACATGTCCTGTTGATTCGATGTGCTGCAAAGTAGAAACGACGCTATAGAAATCGTGTCGCCATGATGAATTGCTTTGTCAGGTTTTATACGCTTGTCGTTGACGCGAATAAAGCCCTTGCGGAATGCGCTGTAGATTGCCGACAGATGCTGATTTGGCAACAGGAGACGCAGAACCTTGTCGGCGCGCCGCTCATCATCTTTTCCTGCAGTGAACTGTAAAAAATCCATGCATACAGTATAACCGGGAAAATCTATTCATACCAGTAGAAAAAAAATTTGAGACATGATAAGATAATAACATGCCTTTATCTGTAAAAGAGCAACTAAAGCTGCTTTTGGTTAATCCTGTTTTTTTGTCATGTATATGCAGCTGGTTTTGCGCGCAATTTTTAAAGACGATTATTGCACTCATATACAATAGAATTAAAAATTTGCCCGACTTATTTGAGATGATGTTCTGGCGTACGGGCAGCCTGCCATCAAGTCATTCGGCTATCGTCGCAGCTTTGTGCACTTCTATTGGATTTCATTCAGGATTTCATTCAGATTTATTTATTCTGTCGCTGTGCTTTTTGCTTATCACTGTGCGCGATGCGCTTGGCGTGCGTCGCGCAAACGGCATTCAGGCAAGACGATTGAATGAAATAGGCAAAGAGCTTGATAGCAAAAAGATTATTAATTATGCGCCTATAAAGGAAGTGCAGGGGCACACGCCACTTGAAGTGATGGTTGGCCTTTTGCTCGGTTTTTCGATTGGTCTCGCGTTATCGCTTTTGCAGTAGAGGTTATGGACGCATTAAAAAAAATGGTGATTTCTTTTTGTATCATTGTCGTATCTCTTGTGCTGCTCTGTTTCTTTAGAACAATGCCATCGGGAAAACTGTGGACTGAATATCGCATTGTATATGTAGACCATATGAGCGATAACTCGTATGTCGAGGACACCTTTACCGCATTTGGGTGCAAAGACGTTATCAGCTTGTCACAACAGCATGTTCCGCTCATGATTCCATCTGATGCTCCTGAATTGACACTTTCGCTGTCGTT
Source organism: Treponema sp. (assembly GCA_017940005.1). GTDB lineage: Bacteria > Spirochaetota > Spirochaetia > Treponematales > Treponemataceae > Treponema_D. Next base: position 50,958 of record JAGAZO010000020.1, on the reverse strand, counting down.
TCCTGAAGCAAATGAATATCTTTCAAAGCGTTCGCTTTATTTTTTTGATAAAGGTGGGAAGTATTGTTTGTATTATGTTCCTGAACAGTACTTAAAGGAAGCGGAAAATGCTGTTCAAGAGTTGAAGCGCCAAAATGTGAATGTTGGCATAGATACGCAGAGCGTGTATCCGTTTGCAATACCTGCTATCTGTGCGCTATTTGCGATAGTGCTCGCTGTATTTTCAGTGCATCACGTTATTTTTTTGCTCGCGTCTTGTATTCCTGTTTTATTCTCTGCGTGCGTGCCATTTTACCCTGCGGGCGCAAGTGTTTGTTTAATTTTGTATGCGCTGTTCCTTGCGCTGCAAGTATGGCGGAGAAAAGGTGCGCTCATTTTCCTTGCAACTAACTCGACAGTTATTGTGTTTGTGGCCGCTGCAACGCTCATCATGTGCGTTACAGCTTTGCGGTGCGCGCTGCTTTTTATTCCGATGTCTGTGGGTACCGGTGCTGTGCTGTATGCGCTTTTGCTTGCAGAAAAAATGCACGATACGACATATCATTTTTCAGTTGTTTTGATTCGTACTGCCCGTGACATGCCGTTTGTCACTAAAAAAACTATGAATGCAATGATTTTGTGCGCGTCAAGCATATTGTTTCTTTTGGTCATCTCTCTTTTTTCAGTAGATGTTTCGCGCGTCTATTCACGCTCATCGGATATGCAGCTTCCGTCTGTAAGAGCACCAACGCACAATGCACATTTTCCGTTGCTCGATGATTATGTGGCATGGTGCTGGAATGTTGAAACGTTGCCATACCGTTCGCTCAATGAGCGCACTGACAGCATATTCCAAAAACCAAAATCTGGCGATACTGTTTCATTTTCGCGATATTCTGCAGGCGAAACTGGAATTACAGAGCGCCTTTCAACTATAACATACGATAAAAATTTTTATGAAAAAGCTGTTGCGCAAATTGACAATCTATCATATCCTGCTGTAGAAAAACTTTTAAAAGCTCAGGGGGAGGCTGCCACCGCTGGCTATGCATCCATGACTGCAAAAAACGGAGGAGCTATTCACATCATGCTTATGTTTTTTTCACTTTTTGTTCCCACGCTTTTGTTTATTCGGAGCAAGTATAGATGAAAATAATTCCTGCACTTTATACGAACAGAGGCAAACTGCTCACTGGCGCGGTAAACGGTTTTTTGCAGAATACGGTAACTATTCCGCTCGCGCAAGAATCTGGTGTACATTGTACAAGCCTTGTCAAAAAGGGAGATGTCGTGCGTGAGGGCGATGTGATAGCTATCCCCGATTTTGGTAGCTACAGCAGTACCCATGCAAAAATACACGCAAGCATACCGGGCATTGTAGAAGATGTTATTTCGTGCACATGTCCTGATGGCAGACAAGAGAATGCAGTGCGCATTCGCATGTCGGGTGCGTTTTCATTCATCGGCAAAAAGCTGCATTTTAACAATTGGAATGCAATTTCTCCGCAGTCGCTTACATATACCCTTGCTGAAAAAGGCGTTGTAAATACATTTGACACAGCAAAGCCCATTTCACTTGCGACGCAGATTGACGCGCTGAAACTGAATACGCATAAGCTTCTTGTCGTTCGGCTTTACGATGATGACCCTGATCGCATCACCGATTCTCTGCTTGCATCTGCTTTTTTTGACGATGTGAAAACAGGTGCGCTTATCACGGCAAGTGCGCTCGATGCAGACGGCATCGTTTTTGTGCTCGATGCAAAATCTCCGCTGCCTGATAAGTTTGATGAAATGCATATTCCCATTCGGTTTGTGCATGTTGATATTGCTGAATATCCTGCAGGTTTCCGTGAAGAGATTATGCTCGCGGTAAAAAGCTCGATACGTGAAGAGCCGTTTACGTTTATCTCCGATACAAGCTTGTATGTCGATGCGACGACGATGATTGCTGTGTGCAATGCTGTGCAGCATGCTATTCCGTCTATCGAGCAATATGTTTACGTATCGGGCGAATGCATACCCGCAGTGGGACTGCTGAAAGTGTGCATGGGGACGACGCTTCGGTATCTCGCCGAACAGTGCGGCGGTTTGAAAAAGCAACCTGCTGCGGTGATTGTAAACGGGCTCATGCTCGGTACTTCAAGTGGCAGCCTTGATGCACCAGTTACAAAGTATGTAAAGTCGGTGTCATTTTTACCTGCGTTCCGCGTACCAAAGCAGCGACAGACGTCATGCATGAGATGCGGCAGCTGCCGCACTGTTTGCCCTCGTAAATTGTCTCCCGATGTATTGTATCGCCACGCTTCGGGCAAAATGAGGGAGCATGACGAGTACGTGCGCTCATCGCTGTTGTGTTCAGAGTGCGGATTGTGCAATTCTGTATGCCCTGCGCGGTTACCTATATGTCAAGCTATACAACTGCTTCAAAAAGAGGTGTTAAAAAATGAATGAACTATTATATAAAAAGACGATTGTGCGCCCGTTCATCTATGCCTCTGCATCTGTCGGTGCAGTTTCGCTTTCAATGCTCATGTTTCTTTTGTTGCAAGTTATGATGCTCTTTATTACAAAGAGTTATGCTGCGCTCATTGTCATAAGCGCAGCTGTCGCAGGCTCGTTATGCGCAGATGCAGCTAATAAAGCGTTTCGCTCGTCATATACTTTTTCATTGCCGCTCAGCATGGTGCAAGGCATAATTATCGGAATGCTGCTGCCGTCGCTGTTTCCTCCAATAACCGTTTTTTTCCTCACTTTTTTTACGCTGTTGCTTTCAAAATATTTGACAGGCGGATTTGCAAATGGCTGGGTTAATGCTGCCGTTGTTATTGTGGTGCTTGCATGGATAATAGGCATAAATGCGTTTCCTGCTATCACTGCTACACGGGACATCCTGCAATTAAAAAATCCATCGTATATTCTTATACAGAGCGGTACTTTCCCTGTGCTTCATTTTGATTCTCTTGTGACAGATGTGCTCAACAATGTGATTTTTCATTTTGCAAACATATCGATTCCTGACGGGTATGTGTCGCTTTTGTGGGACACACAGTCGGTGATTCCCGCATTCAGATTTAATTTGCTCACGTTGCTTTCATCAATATTTTTATTCTCATCTGGAATGATGAGTTTGCTTGTGCCAACATGTTTTGTGGTTTCGTACAGCTTGCTCGTGCGTTTTGCAGGTCCGCTTTTTTTCGGTGGCATTACGGGGCAGGGCGACATGCTGCTTGCGCTTTTGACAGGCGGTACATTCTTTTTCGCAGTATTTGTCGTACAATGGTATGGTACTGTGCCGCTCACCAGCTGGGGAAAAACGATATACGGCATCCTGTGTGGCATGCTTGCATTTTTGATAGCAGGATGTGGCACTTCATCTGCGGGAATGGTCTTTGCTGTTTTGTGCGCAAATATTCTTTCGCCGCTCATTCAGATTGCAGAAGAGCAAAAAAATAGAAAAGCGCTTCACGCTTTGCTTGAAAATCATGCTCGGGAACAGGAAAAAAGATGATGGCTGTCGATAACTCTTCAAAAATGATATTAAAAGAATACGGCATTTTTTCAAGTTTTATTATTGGTGCAATTATGCTGCTGATAGTTGCCGTTTCTTTTTCAAAAAATATACAACATGAAAAGTTGCGACATGAAATCATTCGGTTGCTTGAAGAAGAGCGGTCAGAAACATGGGACATTGGCGAGTACGTGAGTATTGCATCGCCGCATGAAATGGGTGCCGCCTGTTTTTTTGCACGCAAGAATAACAGTGCAAGCGGCTATGTGCTCGTCATGCGCATTGAAACACTATACGGCCCCTTTCCCGCTGTTTTTACCTATATGGAAAATGAACTTGTGGAGTTCGTGGGAATCATTGGACTGCATGGACGCGTATTGACAATAATGAAGAACGGCACTCATAATGCGCAAATACGCCATTGGATAAAACGCATACCGACAATGCTTGCAAGAGCGGGAGATACTCGATGAACAAAAAATCAATTTATGTATACATATCTGCAACGCTTGCGCTGCTTGTTCCAGCACCCGGTAGATTTGCCTGTGGTATTTTGCTGGTGCTTGAGCTGAATGTACTTATGTTTGTCGGCACACTTTTGCGCTCTGCAGTAAAACAGCTCAACCTTGTGCATCTTGGGACGATTCTTCTTATCTCAATGCTTGTTGCTTTTACCATGCTCATGCGGCAATGCATTGCGCTTGTTGTTCCTGCGGCCGCGCTGCAACTTGGATTTGTCATGTATTTGCCCACTGTATCATCATTCCTTATCGGCTATATATTTGGCGATGAAAGCCTCTCGTTGCATCAGGCTATGGCGCGCAACATGACACATGTTTTTTTCTATTCGATATTTGCACTTTTCTTTTTCCTCATGCGTGATATATTGGGATTTGGTACTATTACGTTTGTCACTTCGCGCGGTATTGTTGAAAAGGTGCTGTTTAACTCAAGCAGAATCACGCTCATGACTTTTTTTGCTTCAATTCCCGGCGCGCTTGTCTGTACAGCGGTAATTCTCATGCTCTATGTTTTTATCGTAGCAAAATTTAAAATCATTGAGAACGCGGAGCGCAGCGATGATTGATTTAATTTTTTACTATGTGTTTTATTGTTCAGCAGTGCTTTTTTATGGCATCGGTATGAACAGAGAAACGGTGCTTATTTCTTCTATAGATAAAAACCTTTTTCAGTTTATCATAAAATGCTATATTGCAACACTGTGTTCGTCAGCGCTTTCATGGCTTGCAGTAATGAACTTGCTTGTGCCCGCAAATCTTATTGAATTGTATCCGTTGCTCGCATTGCTTATCTTTATAGTGATTGCTGTTTTTATAGAAATGCTTATGCGCATCACTACAGGATTTAAAACATCTGAATTTGCGGTGTCATACCTCATTGTATTGCTTGCGTTGAACGAAAGCACGAGCATTATTGAGGTACTTGTTATAACTGCAAGCTGCATGACTGCTTTTGTCATTTTGCTTCCTGTGCTGTTTGCATTGCAACGGCGTAGCATTATTGCTCATCCACATGGTACAAAAATTGATGAAAAAATGCCTGTTATGTTTGCGATGGCTATGATATTGCTTTGTCTTGCTGTATGGAATGTTTCATGGCTCTCGGAGGGAGTATGATGATTGTTTCAATGGTACTCACCATATTGTTTTTTGCAGCGTTGTTGCTCATCATTTTTTTCATGTTTTCAATTCTGTTTCCAGCGCTTAAGAATTTTTCACTTTCAGTAGACCATCCGATTTTTTCAGATGTGGAATTACACTACGTTGTACCGCATCCTGCAAAAGCGATGAAACGGGAAAAACGTGCTGTCGTGCGCTGCTCCCCTGAAAAGGAGTTTAGCGAAGCTCGGTTGTATCACAACGCTGCACAGAGTTGTGGATTAGTGAATGAAGTATATGAATCTGTAAATGACTGCCGATTTTCCTGCATAGGGCTTGGTGATTGTGCTGCAGTGTGTCCGCAAGAAGCAATTATCATTGAAAACAGCACAGCAGTTGTCACTGATTTGTGCTCGGGATGCGGTTCGTGCGTGCCTGCATGTCCCAAACATATTATTGCGCTCATGCCTGTAGAAACTGAAAACTGCGTGCTCTGCGTAAACAACGGGGAGACTATGACGACATGCACAGCACAGCAAAAAGAGCAAAAATATCGCGTACAATCAAAGAAAGGCTTTAAACTATGGAAAAATTGGTATAAACTATTTGCGAGGAGCTGATGTAAAAACGTGGACGCTATATCGCTTTGTTTTTATTTAGAATCGACTCCTGCAGACACGCTTCTTTCTGACAATGAAAAGGATTATCAGGAAGTATACAAGCATGCTGCAAAATTTTTATATTCTCATCCTGATTTTTGCATATCGTTTTCTTTTACCGGTACTCAGCTTCAATTTTTTAGAAAAAAACACCCTGAATTTCTTGAGATGCTTCAACAGTTGGTGAGCCGCAAGCAAGTGGAAGTACTCGGAGGCGGATTCTATAATCCTGTTTTTCCCTTGCTGTATTCAAAAGATAGAACTGATCAGATTGAACTTTTATCTACAGAAATACGGCAGTCAATAGGCAAACGTTCATATGGCATGACGCTGTGTGCAGACGGATGGGATGCATCGCTTGTTGCAAGTTTTAAAACATGCGGCATGGAATACGTGTTGCTCGATTCATCGCTCATTCCTCCGTCAAAACTTTCATACATTCCGGTCATCATGTCTGACCGGGGGAAGTCAATCTCAATTGTTCCGCTATATGCAAAACATACACCCTCTGATGAAATACCGCCTGAAGAATACATTTTGTCGCTTTTGTCAGCTGTAAAAAAGAATGCACGCGGTGACAAATACGATGCGGAAACAGGTGAACGAATTGTATGCGTGCGGCTCAATCATGATAAATTTCGGACATTGCTGCTGTCAGGATATTTTCTACAGCTGCTGAATAGTATCAAGGAAAAATTTGATTCCAGTATACATCTTTCATATCCCATTGCATATTTGAAAAATATGAGCGCTCGTGTACCTGCTTTTATTTCAGCAGGGCTTGGCGCTGAAATTGCACAATGGGCAAAAGTGCCGTATACCGTTATTTCTAAAAACGATGGATATGCGGTGACTATTTATGATTTTTTGCAAACGTATTTGCAAAGTCATGCCTTGTATAGCAGGATGCTGTATGTAAGCACGCTCATCAATCAATATCATGGTGATAAAGCACGCAAAAAAGCAGCGCGCGAAAAATTATGGGCTTCTCAAAGCGGTGAGGGGTTTGTCTGTACTACAAAAGGTGCGCTTGTCAACTCCATCTATCGTCAGCGCGCATACCGCAATCTCAACGAAGCTGAAAAGATTATACGTGAGTGCGGCGTTTTCAAAGAATCGGCGGCACGGTTCGACTACAATGGCGACGGTATAGATGAGTACATGTTTCGCATGGACAGCTTTACCGCATGCGTTACGAAAAAAAGCGGAGAACTCTGCGAGCTTGATGTGATTGCAGGTGCAGGAAACTATGCTGACAGTTTAGGACGCATAGAATTGTTTGATGGCGCTACCGATAATTACCAGCGTGGACTTTTTATCGACCATTTGTTTTCTGATGCTGCTCTGAAAAATTACATGCAAGGAAAGCCTGTTGAGAGCGGCATATTTCCTGAAATCCTGTATAACGAACAGCGGTTTTCGATGCAGCGCAAAGAGGTTCAGCTTATGGCAAAAGCAGAATTCTCTGATAAAAAGCAGCTCGTCAGTTTGCGGAAAAAGTATACTGCAAATTCAAATGGCTTTACGATTCAATATATTTTAAAAAATGAAAGCGCGGAGTCACTCATTGCCAATTTTGCGGTTGAATCGAATTTTTCGCAGGTAAATTACGGTTTATCAGAATTCGTTCCATATAGAGTTGCCATAGCGACAGGCAATGAATTGCGTGAAGTTGACACGACAAAATCCTCTGCTGCTATTGCAACTGAAGAATGTATTACCGCTGTCTCTGCCATACAGTTGTCAGATTTTGAAAATGCGTTTTCTTTTGTGTTCACGCCAAATGAAAACTGTGGTTTTTGTTTTGTTCCGATTACGTTCTATCGACCTGAATATCTCGGTGAAAAAATTATTCCAGTGGCGATGAGCTTTTCATCAGCAATGTTTTGGAAAGTGCATCTTGAGCCTGGCATGGAAATGGAAAAGACAATTAATTTCAGCATTATCAATACGAAGCGCAAGCGTACAAAACCTAAAAAACAGGCAAAATGATATGTGTGCTCTGTCTGTGCTATATTAAGCTGTTCTCTTCATACAGACAGCTGTGCCACGCATTACGTGTGTATTTAATATAACAGTTTATCGTGGCGTGAATTGTCTGAGGGTATTTTGTTTTTCTCCGATTGCCTAATTCAGCAAAAAAAATTATAATCACGCGTATGGATAAGCGCAATGCCGATGTCGTGTATTTTATTTCGTTCTGTATAGAAAATTATAAAAATCACTGCGGAAAATCGGGTGCAGATGTGCTGGCATTGTTCGACAGTTGTGGTGCCACTGAGTATCTTGAAAAGAATTACGATGTGCTCCATACGCAGAGTGCGCAGTGGCTTATAGAAGAACTTGATGAATACATAGGAATTGAACATGCTTGTGTATCACGGAAGTCTTGAAAAAGTTGTCTGTCCCAAAATTCTTGCTCCATCGCGAACACTTGACTATGGTGCAGGTTTTTACACAACGACATCATTTGAGCAGGCTCAAAAATGGGTTGCACGAAAAATCACTGCGCAACAAAACGGATATGTAAACGCATACGAGTGGGACGAGCATACAACAAAACTCCAGATATGTAAATTTATGTTTCCTGATGCAGCGTGGGTGGAATTTGTGATGAAAAATCGCCTTGATAAAAATTATGCGCATGAATACGATATAGTTTGGGGACCAGTTGCAAATGACAGAGTATATGCTGCATTTGCATTATTTGAACAGGACATACTCGACATTGATGCGCTCATAAAAGAACTCCGCACATACAAGCTTGTTGACCAAATCCTTTTCCACACAGAAAAAGCAGTGCGCACGCTTACATTCAAAGAAGCGCAGGAGATATGGGCATGAACAGAACAATTACTGACAAAAATCTGTATGTGTTGTTGCCAGGAAAAGTGACGGCGGTAGTTGCGTTCATTGCAGAGGACAAGCATGTGCATCCGCTTGATGCACTCCGTGCATTTTATTATTCCAATACATATAAAAATCTCGAAGTTGAAAAAACAAAACTTTGGCATTACGGTCCTGTGGCGCTCTATGAAGAATATGAAGAAGTAGGGTAAATGCTCCGATTGCCTAATTCAGCAAAAAAAATTATAATCACGCTATGAACAGAAAACTCATCACTTCAGCACTGCCATATGTCAACAATGTTCCGCATCTTGGAAACCTTATCCAAATGCTTTCTGCAGACGTGTTCGCGCGCTTTTGCAGAAGCCGCGGCTACGATACGCTCTACATTTGCGGCACTGACGAATACGGCACTGCAACAGAGACGAAAGCACTCGAAGAACATACAAGCCCGCGCGAGCTGTGCGACCACTATTACAAGCTCCATGCAGAAATCTACGACTGGTTTCATATCTCGTGCGACAAGTTTGGCCGTACGTCGAACAAAGAAATCGAAGAAATCACGCAGGAGATTTTTGCAAACCTCGATGCAAATGGATTTATCAAAGAGCACGAAACAGAGCAGCTTTTTTGTCCGTCGTGCAATATGTTTCTTGCAGACCGCTATGTGCGCGGCACATGCCCCAAGTGCGGCTATGAAGACGCGCGCGGCGACCAGTGCGATAAATGCGGCTCGCTTTTAGACCCAACAGATTTAGTCAAGCCAAAATGCCACACGTGCGGAGAAACGCCAGAAGTGCGCAAGACAAAGCACTTGTACATAGATTTGCCTGCGATAGCGCCGCAGCTTGAATCATGGATGCAAAAAGCGAGCATTGACGGAAAGTGGAGCGCGAACGCAATCCAAATGACAAAAGCATGGATCCGCGACGGCTTGAACGAGCGGGCGATTACGCGGGATTTAAAATGGGGCATTCCTGTGCCGAAGCCTGGCTACGAAGACAAAGTGTTTTACGTGTGGTTTGACGCGCCCATCGGCTACATCTCCATAACGGCGCAGCTTGCAAACGAACTTGCTTCAAGCGGCAAAAAATCGTTCGACTACAAAAGCTGGTGGCTGCCGTCAGAATCACGCGAAGCAAACGACAAAGCGCCTGTGGAGCTTTTTCAGTTTATCGGCAAAGACAATATTCCATTCCACACAGTTGTCTTTCCGTGCAGTTTGCTCGGAAGCGGACGCGACTGGACAAAGCTTTTTCACATGAGCTCCACAGAATTTTTGAATTATGAGGACGGCAAGTTCAGCAAGTCAAAAGGAGTGGGCGTGTTCGGCACAGACGCAAAAGAAAGCGGCATTCCTGCGGACGCGTGGCGCTTCTACATTTTTTACAATCGCCCGGAAAAATCAGACTATCAATTTACGTGGAAAGATTTTCAGGAAAAATATAACGCGGAGCTTATCGGAAATCTTGGGAACCTCGTAAACCGCACGCTGCTTTTTGTGAACAAATACTACGACGGAAAAATTCCAGTCGCGCCTGTAGACGAAGCATTGTGGGCGCAGGTGAAAGCAAAAGAGCAGAAAATCACCGAGCTGCTCGAATGGGCAGAGCTTAAAGACGCGTTCCACGAGATTTTTGCCATAACCGACATAGGCAACAAAGCGTTCCAAGCGGCAGAGCCGTGGAAGACGCGCCACACAGAGTCGGAAAAGGCCGCCCAGCTCATCCACAATTTGTGCTACATCATTAAAGACGTGATGATTATGATTTTTCCGTTCCTTCCGCAGTATGCGCAAAAAGTCATGTCGTTTTTAGGCAAGACGATTTTTGACAGCCGTATTGACAAGCAGTGTGTTGCGGGCAGCCTTTCGTGGAACGATTTGGGAAAGCTCGAAGGTCTTTCTGAAGTAGGGGAGACGAGCGTGTACTTTACGCCTATGGACAACAAAACGATGCTCTCTTTCCGCGAACAATTTTCAGGCAGTCAAAAGTTGCGCGGCGAAAATGCCCATGAAAAAGCAAAAACGCAAAGTGCAAAAAAAGAGAGCCTTCCGCTTGCAAAAGATATGGCAGAGCATTTCAACAAGTACATTTCGCTCAAAGTTGCAAAGATCATTTCGGTAGAACGTAATCCTGATTCAGACAAATTGTACATAGAGCACCTCGACGACGGAAGCGAAAATGAGCGCGTCATTCAAAGTGGGCTTGTGCCATATTTAAAAGAGGACGAGCTGCTCGGAAAACACATCATCCTTGTAGAAAACTTGGCGCCACGAAAAATGCGCGGCGTTGAAAGTCGCGGCATGCTCCTAGCTGCAGACTACATAGAAGATGGCAAAGAGCGCGTGGAGCTTGTGACAGCTCCGTGGGCGGAGCCTGGCACGTCTGTCGTGCTTGAGGGAGCAGATGAAAATGCCGTAAAAGAAAACGAGATAAGCGCGGACGTATTTTTTCAGATAGAAATAAAAGTGAAAGAGCGTGTGGTAACTATTGCAGATAAAAAATTGCTCGCGTGCGGCAAGGCACTCATGACGGAAAAAACAGAACACGGCGAGGTGCATTAATCCTGTGTTTTCTTTTACAATAACGCCGCGCGCTTTGCATGATGATGAGCGCATGTCCTTTTTGCAGTCATCGTTTTGGGCTTCGTTTAAATCGCGGCACGGTTGGAGCGCGCTGTGCTTTGACGTGCAGGCAATTCGTGACAGTGAGCACGCACATAACGCGTATGGGCAAAGCGTGCATGGTGCGCCCGACGGCGCAGCGGATGGGCAGGAACGTGGCTGCATGTCGTTTGCGTGCTCTGTGCTCGTGCGGAAAATTGCAAGGCGATTTTCACTTGCCTACATTCCCATGATGCCGCCGCTGTATGAGAGTGACGTCCAGCTGTGCAAAAATCAGCAGTCGAATGCAGAGCGCAATGACGCATTGCATCAAAAAAGTGGGCACCATGCTGATGCATACAACAGCGGCGAGCAGCGTGATGCCAGACGCAATGACGCATTGCAGACGAGTTGCATGCCGCAGACAAGCGAAGCGCATCACGAGCGCGTGCACGCAGCAGGCGGCAACTGCCAAGCGAGCGGCGAGCAGGCACGCAGCAGTGCGCAGCTGCAAAATGAATCGGCGCATCCTGCAATTATTCGCGTGAACGAGTATGTTCATTTTCTCGAGGATTTTGCAGCTGGTCTCAAACCGTTTCTTCCTCGCAACACGCTGTGCGTGCGCTATGATGTGCCGCTTGACTTTGCTTCTTGCAGCGAGCGTGATTTTTTTGTGAGCGCTGTAAAAACGCTTGCGTTTGCAGACAGACTGAATATTGCAAAGCCCCGCGTAGACATTCAGCCGCCCGACACAGTGTTGCTCGATTTACAAAAGAGCGAGGACGCGCTGCTTGCCGCGATGAAAAGCAAGTGGCGGTACAACATACGCTTGGCAGAAAAAAAAGGTGTTGTCGTAAAAGCATACCGTGCAGACGACGCTTGTAGTAATGCTACTGTTGTGGATAGTGCCCATGACAATGGCGCAGCGGGTGACATGGCGCACCGTGCCGAAAGCAGCGCAGTGCGCGGCAAAAGCGATGGCACGCAGCAAACTACAAATACAGCGCACCGTGCTGGCGGCGTTCAGTCTCTTGACAATGCACTTGACATTTTTTACGAGCTGTACAAAACAACCGCCAGCCGCGACGGCATTGCGATTCATGCTAAACGCTATTATGAAGATATGATACATTTAAGCGCACAAAGCCGTTCGCACGACATGAGCAATCAGCAAACAGCGCACTCTGACACTTGCGGGAACGCGCAGCACGCTGAATCCTGCAACACCGTGCCGCTCATAACTGTGTATGTTGCCTTTCACGAGGGAGAACCGTTGGCTGCAATCATCACGCTGTTTTCAAAGCGCGAAGCAGTGTACCTGTACGGCGCATCGTCGAACGTCAAGCGCAATCTCATGCCAGCCTATCTTTTACAGTGGACTGCAATCAAGGACGCAAAAGCGTACGGGAGCAGCGTATACGATTTTTACGGCATGCCGCCGACTGACGACAAAAACCATCCCATGCACGGACTCTATCTTTTTAAAACAGGATTTGGCGGCGACATTGTGCACCGTCCAGGCAGCTTTGACGTGCCGCTCTCTGCGTGGTACAAGCTGTACGCGTGTGCGGAAAAAGCGAGAGCGTTTTATCATAAGCGAGTAAAAAAAATGTTGGCAGGCAGAACATGAACATGGAAGCGTTTATATTGGGGTGCGGCGGCATGATGCCGTTGCCATATCGTCATCTTACTTCAGTGCTCTTGCGGCGCGAAGGCGAGTTGTTTTTGTTTGACGGAGGTGAGGGCACGCAAGTGTCGCTGCGCCGCCTCAATCTCAAGTGGAAAAAAATCAATGCCATTTTTGTGTCGCACACGCACGCAGACCACGTGACAGGGCTTCCCGGCATCATGATGCTCTCTTCGCAAGTTGACCGCACTGAGCCGCTCTACATTTACGGGCCGCCGAAAATTGCAGAGTATATCGAGACGAGCCGCAAAGTGCTCGACATGTACATAAACTATCCTGTCATTGTAAAAGAGATAACAGCTCCGTGCGTCGTGCATGGTGGCGACGGATTTTATATACGCGCGTTCCCGCTTGCGCACACAAAAACATGCGTGGGCTACACGCTCGAAGAGCTTGACCGACCCGGTGAGTTCAGCCCGGAAAAAGCGCAGGAATTGAACGTTGCGCGCGGACCGCTCTGGGGAAAATTGCAAAAAGGTGAGAGCGTCACTGCAATGGACGGAAAAATTGTGAAGCCTGACCAAGTGCTCGGCCCTGCCAGAAGCGGCAGAAAATTCAGCTATGTGACAGATACGCTCTATAAACCATCTATTGCGCAGGAAGTGCGCGGCTCCGACTTGCTCATCTGCGAGGGCATGTTCGAGAACGCGCTCATTGACCAGGCGCGCGAAAAAAAGCACATGACCGCAAAGCAGGCAGCGACTGTGGCGCGCGACGCAAACGTAAAACGCATGGCGCTCATTCATTACAGCCCGCGCTATACAGACAGGGAGCTTTCAGTGCTGCTCGATGAAGCGCGCACGATTTTCCCATTGGCAGAGCTTACAAAAGACAGAATGCATTTCGACATTCCGTATGTTGATTGATGCGAAGGGGAGCATGTATCACTTCGTGCCACGAACTGCAAGGGAACTATTTAACTTGTCTTGTCGCTTACGCGCACTTCACGCCACAACCCTTGAAACATTCTTATTGTGTATATAATTTTGTACACGCTGCCAAGCCGCCGACCTAGAAATATTCTCATTATGTGCATATTTTTATACGCGCATATCTATCCAACAACGTTTCCAGCCTTGAATCATTCTTAATATGTACATATTTTTACACGCGGGCATGAGGCAGTACCTCGAAACAGTCTCATTATGTCTATAAAAATATACAAATGTTGCGCCGAACTTCGAGCCACCGTATTTATGTCAAAATTCGCACTCCTCTTGCGCCACCGCCAACTTATTCTATTCGCGCTCCTCTTGTATACTCATCTGTACCGCATCGCATGCATAAATAGCGGCAATTTTACCGCACTGCAAAGAGCGTAAGCGAAACGATGTTATACGCAAAATGGGCGACAAAATTTACCCATATGGTTCCACTTTTTTTGCACGCTATGCGCAGCACTATGCCCGCAACAAGCGCGTTGCATACAGATGCAATCCCAAGATAGCGGTGGGCAAGCGCAAAGAGCAGGACGCTCGCGGCTTCAGAAATGAGCGCGGTGGTACGGCGTCCGTGCGCAGTGCTGTACATGCGCTCTAAAATCATCTGCATTGTTTCTGGCATGTAGCGGCGATAGAGCACTTCCTCGTAGAACGACGCGCACGCAAAATTGATGATGCAATACGCTGCTTCTCTTGCTGACGACGGAAGTGCAACAGTGAAACGCTGCGCGCTTCCCAGCAGGCGGATGGTACGCGTTATAAGCGCAGCTGTCACGCACAAGCAGCAGAACGCACCGAGCGCGTAAAGCAGTTTTATTATGAGCGATGCATGTCCGCGCGCTTTCGCAGACAGCACGCGTCGTCCGCACAAAAAGCGGTATACAAAAAGTGCGAGCAGCGCATGGAGCAGCGGCACAAGCGGAAATGTCCACGAAGTGAAAAGCGCTGTTGCTGCGTCCTTTGTCAAAATCGGCGGCATGATGAAGAGGCTGAAAATCACTATAAAAAAAACTGTCTCAATCATGTGCATGCATCTCCCGCATTTGACAACTATTTTCAAAACATATATTTTGTGATATACTTGACACAGTATAGCTTATTTGGAGCGGTTGTGTATATTATCGGCATTGCAGTCGCACTGGCTGCACTCATTGTTTTTATAAAGCTCATTCAAATATACCAGCCAAAAATTAAATTTTTTATCACGGGGCTCGATTCAAATTTTTCTTTTTCTGAAATACAGTTGTTATGGCGTACATCGCAAATATGCGAGCTCAAGGAGCCTATCTCGCTTTTCTGGTCGCTTCCGTCGTTGTCTCGCTGCATTTCGGAAATCAAAAACGAAGCGGACAGTACAAACAAACCTGAAACGATACGGTTGCTTTCTAAACTGTACGCTTTCCGCACGCACATAGATGCAGAAGCAGATAAAAAGCGCGGGCTCGAGTCAACCCGTTATCTGGATAGCAATCAGCGGTTGAGGATAATTTTACCGGGAAAAGGCGTGTTTTCATCGCGCATTGTCAATAACGGTCATGAAATCACTATAAGCATGCCTACGCAAAATGGGATAATACCTGTGGAGGGAAAAGATTGGGTAGGAAAAACGATAAGCGTATATCTGTGGCGCACTAAAGATGCCCGCTATGTGTTTGATACTGTTGTGCTCAATAACGGTCTTTTTCTCGGCAGGCCTGCGCTGTTCCTGCGCCACACTCAGAATTTATTGCGCACGCAAAAACGTCATTCCATGCGAGCAAAGTGCAACATCTATGCAAACCTTTTTATCATAAAAGAAAAAATTATTAATTATGATGCAGTAGAGACAAAAGCGGGATACCGCTGTCTTATCGAAGACATCTCAGAATCTGGCGCAATGATTAGAATTGGCGGTAAAGGCGTTGCAAATATTCAGCTCAAGCTCCAATTCACGCTCGAAGGAAAATTGATAATCATGTTTGGCATCGTGCGTACAGTGGAGTATAATGAGGACATACATCAATCGCGCCTTCATTTCCAGTGCGTCCACATTGAGCCGCGCATGAAGAATGAAGTGCTTGCATTTGTGTATAACATTTTGCCACAAGGAGAAAAAGAAATATACGATGCACTTTCGCTTACGAGTGAAGATGAGCAGCAGGACAACGAAGCCTTACTTGCGTTTGAGGATATTACCGACACTGATGCGGCGCTTTCAAAAGGTGTTTTTTCAGTCAGCAGCACAAACAGTTTTGAAACAGTTGAAATTGCCGCTGAAAGTGAATCGACAAGTAACAATGCATAACGTTGCGTTGTTTTAGATATGGAGTTATAAAATGATGAAACAGTTTGCCACGTTGCTTATTGCCGCATCTCTTTGTGCTGCCGCAGTTCCAGAAGCGAGCGCTGGAATCAAAAAATTTATTAAAGGCAACATTGCTGAAAAAGCAGCTGCAGTGCGTGAAAGCACTGGAAATGAAGTTTCGTTTCTTGCACAAAGCGCAATAGATTTTGCTTTGGAGCACAAACAGGCGCTCGGCAGCGACAAAGAGCTTGACGCGCTTGCTGCGGCAGGTGTGCTTGCATTCCCGCAAGATGCGCTCTTGCATCTCGGCTATATCGAAAAACAGGAGATTGCGCAAAAGTTTTCTGAGTTGTTTTCGCAGTTTACAAATGAGACAGTGCGAATTGCGCTGCTCAATAAAATCGTTGCATTAAAAGAGGTGCTCCCCACTGAAAATTTTATAGAGCACCTTGAACAGTTTTTACAAAACGGCAACATAGCTGCTGAAAGCAATATCGCACAGACTTCTATCAAAACACTTGGCGAAATAGGCACGAGCAAATCTTTTTCAGTGATTTATTGCTGCAAGCGAGAAAAAAAATGGCCGCAGTACAATGATGAAATTGATGCAGCGCTCGTAAGCCTTGCAGATAAATCGCTTCCGCACATCCTCGCGATTATCCACGAAGGAAATGTGAAAGATGACATACGCCCGCTGTTCGATTTGCTCACAAAAAGCGAAAAAATTTCTGCATCTTTAAAATCAGAAATCGCCGAAAACGTGCTTTCAGAGACGATATATATAGCGAACAATTCTTCCGCAGTTACGCGGGAAACAGTGAGCTTGCAGCTTGATGCGCTTGACAGCATCATTCAGAATAAATGGACGCGTGCCGCTCAGTCTGTGCTTGCTTTTTTTGAGCTTGCAGAGCGCGAGTACCGCGCGGGCGTTATGACAGGCGATGAATTTGTCAAAGTGGTAAGCGGAGCCGCAGCTGTTGCTCCTGTTGACGCTTCTTCACGGCTTTCCTCGTATCTTGCGGAACTGAACAAGCAGACAGAAACAGGCTCTAAAGTGCCTGAAAAAGTTGCGCTTGCAGTGATTGACGCGCTTGGGGAAATAGGCGACAAATCATCGTTTGACACGCTGCTGTATGTGACGTATGTGAATTATCCCGACATGGTGGTTGCCGCCGCCCGCGATGCGCTCGCGAGGCTTAAATGGTGATTGGCAAAAAAATCAAAAATCCTCTTGTGTGCGCCGCACTTTTGTGTGCGGTGCTCGTGTATTCTGGCGCGGTAAAAGTCAAAGACCGCTGCCAGTTTGTTTCGCTTGTAGAAAAGCAAGACATCGTTTTGATGAGCGGAAAAATCGCCTCAAATCCGGTAAAGCTTTCTTCGCGCCCGTCGTATTCGTGCGCGTTTGAAGCGCATGCGGTTGTTTCAAAAAGCGGCGTAACAAGCTCGTGCAGCGGACGCACGACAGTGTTCATAGATGAAGCGATTGTGGAAGCTCATTTTCCGGGCAAGCTGTATTCATCGTCAAAAGGAAAAGGCGCGCTCATGTGCGAGACAGGCGCGCGTGCGGTGCTTTCAGGCTCGTTCAAAGGCGACATATTTTTTGTCAAAAGTGTGCAGGGCGCAGGCTGGGAAAACGGCGTGCGCGGACGCATTGCGCATGTTCGCGCGCGCTCGCGTCTTCAGTTCCGCCGACTCATGTACGCGTGGGGAGCAGCGGGAGGGCTTTTGCTTGCGCTGCTTTCAGGAAGCAGAGAATACACGGAGCGCGTCGTTTCAGATGCGTTTAAAGGAGCGGGGCTTTCGCACATCCTTGCGCTTTCAGGAATGCATCTTTCGCTCGTGTCGGGCATTGCACTTTTTGCTGGAACGCATGCGCTTGGAAAAAAGCGCGCGTATCTGGTGCAGTTTTTTGCAGTCGTGCTCTTTGTGTGGTTTGCAGGGTTTTCGCCGTCGCTTATGCGCGCGTTTTTGTGCAGCGCGCTTTTGCTGCTCTTTGCGCTGTGCTCAGTGCGCGGCGTAGATATGTTCGTTGTCCTGTGCATCTCGTTTTTGTGCCACGCGTTCATTGCGCCGTCTCATTTGCTCAATGCCGCGTTCATGCTTTCGTATGGCGCGCTTGCAGGCATTTTGCTGCTCGCTGAAAAAATCACTGTGCTGCTTGTACGCGCGGTACCGCAGCCGCTTGCATCTTCGCTTGCAGCGTCAACTGGCGCGCAAGTGTTTACCGCTCCCGTCTCGCTTGCGCTGTTTGGCACGTTTATGCCCGCGGGCATTATCGCTACCGTTGCAGTGTCGCCGCTCGTCACACTGTTTATCTACGGCGGGCTTGCGTGCATGGTGCTGTGCCTTGCGTGTCCGTTTTTTGTCGGAGCGGCGGGATTTGCCATGAACGCTTTGTATGGCGCAATAAAGCTGCTTGCTGTATTTTTCGCGCAGTTTCCCGCCGTTCATCTGTAGGAGATTTTTGCCATGCAAACGCCTGACTACAATTCACCTGCCGCGCTGAACTCGCTGCTCGCCGCGCACGGCTTTTCAATGCAGAAAAAATTTGGGCAAAACTTTTTGCTGAACGGCGCGATGCGCGCGCGCCTTGTCGACGCGCTCGACATTGCGCACGGCATGAGCGTGTGGGAAATCGGTCCAGGATTGGGGAGCATGACAAAACTGCTGCTCGAAAAAGGCGCGGCTGTAACGGCGTTTGAAATTGACAGAGGATTCATACAGCTGCTCGAAAAATTTTTTGCAGATGAACTGGCCGCACGCACGCTTGCGCTTGTTTCTGGCGACGTGCTTAAAACATGGCGCGCTGTTTTGCATGACAATGGGACGCATATGCCTGAGCGATTTTTTGGCAATCTACCGTACAACATTGCGGCAACGCTCATCGCAGACACGATTGAAAGCGGCATGAGGTTTGACAAAGCTGTTGTCACTGTGCAAAAAGAAGTTGCCGCGCGCATGTGCGCAAAAGAGAGCACGAGCGACTATTCATCATTTTCTATACTGTGCCAGTGGGCATATGATGTTAAAATGCTCTTCGATATTGGCGCAGGCAATTTTTGGCCGCGCCCGCATGTTGCCTCGTGCGCCGTTTCGCTTGTAAAGAAGGCTGATTTTCCGCGCTGCAATAATCCTGCGCTGTTTCTCAAGATGATGCGCTCGCTTTTTGTGTCGCGCCGAAAAAATATCCGCAACAACTTGACAGCGTTTTTAGGCGACGGTGAAAAAGCGTTGCGCGCACTCGAATGCGCCTGTATATCGCCTGCCTCTCGCGCGGAGTCGCTTTCCATTGCGACGCTCCTCCAGTTGTCCGATGCGCTCAATGCTGCTATAATAAATGCATGAGCAGCATACAAGTCAATCTTGAACGCGTCATAGCTTCAATACGAGACGCAGAGGCAAAAGCGGGCAGAAAAGAGGGTAGCGTTGCGCTCCTTGCCGTGAGTAAATTTCATCCGCGCGAATCAGTGCTCGATGCGATTGCAGCAGGACAGGCGCGCTTTGGCGAAAACCGCGTGCAAGAAGCGTTTGAAAAATTCAGCGGCATGCAGGAGCTGCATCCGCATGTTGCGCTTCACATCATAGGCGCGCTCCAGCGCAATAAAGCTGCAAAAGCGGTGAGCGTCGCTTCGTGCGTTGAGTCGATAGACAGATTGGAAATCATCAGCGAGCTTGAAAAGCACTGCGCAAAAATTAATAAATCGATACAGATTTTTTTTGAGTATCACACGGGCGAAGCGACAAAATCAGGCTTTGAAACATACGATGCGCTGTGCGAAGCGGTACAGTTTTGCGCTGACGGAAACGCGCCGCACCTTGTGCCGTCGGGATTTATGACTATGGCACCGTTCACAGACGATGAAAAAAAAGTGCGCGCCTCGTTTGTCATGCTGCGAGAAGTTGCACAAAAGCTCCGCGCCCAATTTCCGTCGCTCCCGCTTACAGAGCTTTCCATGGGCATGTCGGGCGACTACAGAATCGCAATCGAAGAGGGCGCCACGCAAGTACGCATAGGCACCGCCATATTTGGAGCGCGTGCATGAGACTGTTTTCAAAAGCAGTGTGCGCATTGCTCATGGCGAGTGTAGTGCAATTTCCCGTTGCCGCGCAAACCGCTTTGGCTGCCGACACAACGCCCGAACCATATGGCGAAGATGAGTTTCCGCAGTTTATGAAAGACCTCCGCCGCGCTGAGATAATCTCTTTTGGCGCGCTGCCGTTTGTGACGCTCACTTCCACGCTTGTCTATTCGGGCATACGCTGGGGCAAGCATGGCTTTGACACAAACTACTTTCCCAATCCGTTTGCAAAATCTTCAGACGCAAACGGCTTTTCACAGCAGGAGCAGATAGGCATTTTGCTCACGTCTGTAGGCATAAGCGTTGGCATAGGGCTGACAGATTTGATTGTCAATGTTGTAAAGCGCAAGGTGGCAAAAAAGAAGCGCCTGCGCGAAGAAGCGGAACGCGCGCCTGTCATCATTACGCCTATAAACGAGGATGAAAACGCAGTGAAAATTGCACTTCCCGAAAAAAAAGATGATGCCGCGCACGAAAGTGGTGCCACGCACGATGACAGCGCGCACGGTGACGATATGCTCCGCGAAAATGACGTAACGCAGGAAACTGACGCTGGGCAGGAGCAGCACGATGGGAAAGCAGCGGCGCGGGAAAGCGGAACAGCTGTTGGAGAATAGTGTGGCGTTTTTGCATGCAAAGCTTCCTGATTCGTGCACTGCTCCAATGCGGCTCGACAAATACATAGCGTCGCTTCCAGACGGCATGAACCGTTCAAAATTGAAAGCAGGCGTTCACGAGATTTTAATAAACGGCAAGCGCGGAAAGCTCTCTTCAAAAGTTGCGGCGGGAGATGAAATAGACATCGAATGGGAAGACAACATTCCCGACGACATTGCGCCTGAAAACATCGCGCTGCGAATCATCTATGAAGATGATGATGTGCTCGTCATCGACAAACAGCAGGGCATGGTGACGCATCCTGCGTGCGGCAACTGGAGCGGCACGCTCGTAAATGCGCTTTTATATCACGTGCATGCAGACGCAATCCCGCTTGAAAAACATGCGCCGCAATCTGAAATGCTCGCATCGAGAAGACCGGGCATTGTGCATCGTCTCGATAAAGACACGTCTGGCGTGCTCATTGCGGCAAAGCACCGCGACGCTGAGACATGGCTTGGCGCGCAGTTTAAAGAGCGCTGCGTGCAAAAGGAGTACATTGCTATTGTGCAGGGAAAGCCGCCTGCACTTGCAGGAGACATACGCACGCAGATTATCCGTGACCCCAAAAACAGAAAGCGTTTTAAAGCTGCGACGCAAACAGACGACGGCAAATTTGCGCGCACGCTGTATCACTGCATTGCAAGCTATGGAAATTATTCGCTCATGCGCGTGCGTTTAAAAACGGGGCGCACGCATCAAATACGCGTGCACATGAAGTACATAGGTTGTCCTGTGCTCGGCGATGTGATATACGGCAAGCGCGATGAGCTTTTTCCAGATGCAACGCTCATGCTTCACGCGAAAAAGCTCGTGTTGCGGCTGCCGAATAAAACAGCGTTCACGACGTTTCGCTCCCGCACTCCCGCGCGCTTTAAGGCGGTGACGGGTGAGCTGCGCAAAAGATACGAGCGCACTGTGATGACGTGGGGAAAAAATCATGCAAAGAAAAAGCGATGACATGCGCGTTGTCCGAAAGCCAAACGAAAGCGACCCGTTTTTGCTGTTGTGGAAAGCGCGCGGCGTACCGTCTGTGCCGCACGCAAACAGCAAAAAGCGCAGCTCATGCGGCGAAGAGTTTTCAGCAGTCTCGTTTGCAAAAGAGCGTTTCCCAGAATTGCAACGCGTGAGCACGCACCGCGCTGGCGAATGTGGACTGCTGCATCGGCTCGATACAGACGCGTGCGGTCTTTTGCTTTTTGCAACAACGCAAGCGAGCTACGACGCGCTTTTTGCAGCGCAACGAGACGGAAAATGTCTCAAGACGTATGAAGCGTTGTGCACGCCGAACGATGACAACGCCGCGCTTCTCGGCGGCTTTCCTCCTGAAAAAACAGTGGCACTAGAAAATGCAGCGGGGCACGCAATTATGCTGCCGTGTACTGCGGCGCTACCTGAAACTGTCAGCGCGGGAGACGCGTCACCTGTCGTGCGCCGATTGCCCAACGCGTTTATCATTTCCTCGCAGTTTCGCGCGTATGGCACGGGGCGCAGAACAGTGCGTCCTGTCACAGCGAGTTCCAACACTGCCGCGCGCAAAAAAAGCGGCACGCAGCAGTACATAACGCGTGTGCAGATTGTTGGAGCCACTGAAAACGGCGTTTTAACGCGCTGCTCGATTGCGAATGGGTTTAGACATCAAGTGCGCTGCCATCTTGCGTGGAAAGGGCTTCCCGTGCGCGGAGACACGCTCTACAATGCGCAGTATGACGGCACCACGCTGCAATTCGAGTGCGTTGCGCTTTCATTTCCGCATCCGCTCACTGGTGAATTAGTGCGCGTGGCAACATGACGCGCTTTTACACGACGCTTTGCCGTAGCGTGCCATGTCGACAATTTGTTATAAATAAATAATCTAAATTTTATTTACCACCAATTCTACTATATATTTGAATAGTATTCAAATATAATTTTTTGTAATATTTTTATTGAAAAGTAAACATAAGCTAATTATTAGCAAATTACTAGGTATCTCCATATTTGATTGAAATTGTGTATTTGGTGATATGCATGTGTTGACTTTTTTATAGGAGTTTTTTATGGATACTAAACGGTTTTCCCTTCGCATCAAACTTGGCATTATTTTCAGCGGCTTGGGACTGGTGATTGTATGTGGCATTGTTTTTATAACGATGAAATTTGCAAAAAGTGCAGTGATTGAAAAAGTTGAAGCGCACCTTGTTGATAAAGCTGTCGACACGGCAGAGATTATTGACGGCAGAATCACTGCCTTTTTTCAATATCTTGAAGGATTTGGACGAATGCCTGCCTTACGGAATATGGCTCTTAATCCACAGGAAAAAGCAGCGTATTTAGCTGATAACATAGCAATAAGCACTTCTTTAGAAGTAATAACAAGTTTCTGCGACATAGCAGGCAATTTATATACAAAGGGACTGGCTACTATAGATGTGACGGAGCAAGACAGCTATAAGATGCCTATGCAGGGAAAAAATTATCTTTCAGAACCGTTTTTATCTGCACTTAACGGAAAGTTGATTATGGTATTTGCAGTACCTGTATATGACGACAATAACGCTATTGTGGGTATAATAAACGTTTCCATAGATGGCATATGGCTTGCCGAGCAAATTAAAGATATTGTAGTCGGTAAAACGGGATATTGCTACATACTTGGGGTAACAGGAACTACAATAGCAATGAAAAATATTGACACTGTCAAAAATATGGAAAACAGCATTATTATGGCAAAGACAAATAAAGCATTAGAATCGCTTGCAATGTTTGAACAAGATGCCATAGAAAAAGATGAATCTTCTGTTGGCTTTTATGAATATAACGGTGTCAAAAGAATCGCTTCGTCTGCAACGCTAGAAACGACAAACTGGAATATTATAATTACCGCCCCTGTCAATGAGTTTATGGGAACAGTGCAGGACATGCAAAAAGCGTTGGCATTGAGCGGTTTCATTACGCTTATATTTGCGTTTGCTGTCATTTTCTTTGTGGCACGCGCAATTGTTAAACCGATTACCAAAGTCGTAGCGTCGCTCAAAGATATTGCGCAGGGCGAAGGCGATTTGACCGTATGCTTGCCAGTGCATGGAAATGACGAAGTGACAGATCTTTCCCAATGCTTTAATCAGACAATTTCAAAAATTGGCAAATCTGTTAAAGCTGTCGGCAATAGTGTAGGTGATATGCAGCACATCAGCTCTGAACTTTCAAGCAATATGACAGAGACAGCGAGCGCAATTCACCAAATCAGCGCGAATATAGACGGTGTAAAACGGCAGACAGTTACGCAGGCAGAAAGCATTACCGAAACGGCGTCTGCTGTTGAAGAAATTATTGGCACGCTCAAAGCTCTCAACGGAAATATTGAATCGCAGGCAACGAGTGTAGTGGAATCTTCTTCATCAATAGAGCAGATGATTGCCAACATAAACACAGTGACGGCAATGCTTGCAAAGAATAATGGTTTGATTAAAGAAGTACACGAGCAGGCTATGAATGGCAAAAATGGTGCACGTGCAGCTAATGAGACGGTAAGTGTTCTTGCAGAAAAATCAGATTCCCTCTTTGAAGCGAGTAAAGTGATTCAGAATATTGCCAGTCAGACAAACTTGCTCGCTATGAATGCTGCAATCGAAGCTGCTCATGCAGGGGAAAGTGGTAAAGGTTTTGCTGTTGTAGCTGACGAAATTAGAAAGCTTGCAGAAGAATCGAATATGCAAGGAAAACAGATTGGTGGTGTTATAAACGAATCGTTGCAAGTTATCGATCGCATAACTGATGCGGGAAACGGAGCAGAGCAGGCGTTTACCCATGTATATGATTTAATAAATGAGTTATCTGTCCAAGAAGAAAAAATATTCGGCGCAATGCAGGCTCAAGAACAGGGCAGCAAGGAAATGCTTGCTGCTATCAAAGAAATAAATGAAGTGACGGCTCATGTACGCGACGGTTCCGCTGAAATGCTCAAAGACGGTGAGAATGTAGCGGTGAACATGCGGCGGCTCGATGAACTTACCCGTGTTATTACTGACAGCATGAATGAAATGGCGGCAGGCGCAGCGCAAATAGACAACGCGGTACAGGAAGTGAATGAAATATCGCAGAAAAACAAGCACAGCATTGAAAGCCTTGCCAGAGAGGTAGGTAAGTTCAAAGTATAAAAACGGTTGCAAGACCTCAAGTCAGTTGCTTTGAAAATGTATGCTTGCCTGTTAGAATATTACAGGGATTGAAAGAAATCTGTTGCCCGGAACAAGACTTGAACTTGCATGAGCTTGCGCCCACTAGGACCTGAACCTAGCGTGTCTACCAATTCCACCATCCGGGCAATCAATAACCTCACCCAAGCGATGAGGCATGTTGGCTTGCATGCTCGTTGCGCGCGAGCATAGAGCATAATAAAGTTATTATAGCAGAACGCGCCGTCTGCGTCAACGCGATGTCTGAATCACTTGGTGTGTTTTTAGTCAGAACCTCACCTATGCCGATTGGTGCATAACACATTTTCTCTTTTTCTAGCAACGCACTTCCCTTCAACAGTTTGCGCCGTTATGAGCGCTTGAGCAGCAGCACGAGAGCTGCGATGACGCTGCCAAGCACGACAATCGTCACTGCGTAAATCCACAGCGGCAGCGTGCTGTCTCCCTGCTTTTTTTTCGCTGTGTTGTGGGAAGCGAACGCATCTTTCAGTTTCTTTTTTTCCGCGCGGCTGAGGCGGCGTTTTTGCATCGCATCTGCTGGCGAAAGCACTGTTCCATTCAATTCGCTAATGCTCATCGCATAACCGCACATGGGGCATCCGTTTGCAAACTTTGATGCGTCGCCTGTCGTGCCGCACTGCGGACAGCGGACTGAAGCGAAGAACCGTCCGCAGTTGTTGCATATGCGCGCGTTTGCGGAAACTTCTGCGCCACAGTTTTCGCAGTAGAATTTGGCATTCGCTTTTTTCATGCCGCTTCGCTACCGAGCTTTAATAAAATTGTCAATCCAGAGCTGACGACTTCTGCGGTAGCGTACGAGCATTCACCGTTGCGCTTATATGACAGCTCGTCTATGCAGTCGCCGGGAAAAAGCCCCTCTGCAAGCGACGGCACATCTGGGGTAAACTCTATCATGCCGTCATTTTGGAATGAAGCACTGCCGGTGACAAATGCGCTTGTTGCAGGATGCGTGAAGATCGCTGCGCTTTTTGTATGCGTTGCGCGCGCCGCAAATGATTGTGCCTCGTCATCTTCAGTGCGTTCTGCTTGTTCGCTGTCTGACGTTTGTCCGTTCTCATCTGCGCTGTCGCCGTATGCTGTTGCCCCGCTGCTGTCGAATGCCGCTTGCTCATCTGCACCGTTTGTCTGCGCATATTCACTCCTGACGCTTTCGCTCGCGCTTTCTGCCATTTGTTTATCGCCGTTGCGTGCACTGCCGTCAATCTCGTCGCCCGCAGTAGTTCTATCGTTGTTGAATGCCGTTTGCACTGACTCTTGCGCTGCGTCAAATGCAAGGTGCTGTGCACTGTGTGTTTCATCAGAGCCGAGCGCCGCGAGAAGCGTCTGCAATCCTGCATCATCGCACGAATGGAAAACGCCTGCTATTCCAAGCGCATCTGCTTTTTTTTGCTCGTCTCCTGAAAAATTTTCAGGCGCATATAAAATCACGCGCGGCGTTTTTTCGGGCATGCTGCTCTTTGCGTACTGCGCAAATGTTTTCCAGTGACGCGGGTAATCGCATGTGTTGATGAGTATGACATCGGGCGCAATCTCTTCAACGTTGTCGAGCGCCTTTAAAAGCCAGCGGTAGATGATAGTGCTGTATCCTGCGTCAACGAGGCACGCGTCGATTTTTTTAATCGCGCTTTCGTCATCTGAAATGATAATCGCTTTCATTCTGTCCCCAGATTAACAACTGTGTAGTCGTAAATTTGCCAAATGCCTTCGCGCAGGCGGAGGCGGTATGTGTAGCTCTTGCGCTCGTAGAACGTGCGGTTGTTGAACCATTCCGTCACAACGACAGTGCCTTCAGTGCGCGAGTACACAGTGCGCTCTATTTGAAACCGCTCTGGAATAGCAACGATGTCGCCGTCTATGCGCGCTTGCATCAAATCTGCTTTGTATTCGTCTATCATGCGCTCGCGCTCGTCCGCAGAAACTGCGCGGTATCTGCGCTTTGCGCTCGGCGTGCGTTCAAGCATTGCCTCCACATCCATGTACAAAAAGTATTGGTCCCACAGCGACTTTTGCCGTGCCATAATTGTCTGCTCCACAACTTTGTCGGGCGAGATTTCTTCTGGCTGCAAAATTGTCGCAGTGTCAGCCTGCACGGGAATCGATGAAGATGAAGCGGCAGATGGGGAAGGGCGCACTTCAAGCGTGAGGCGGTTAGATGTAAGGCGCGTGTTGCGCGAGCGGTACAGTTCGGGATAAAACGTCAGCTCAAGGTAGTAGACTGACGGCGCGGGCACTGTGAGATACTCTTTGAGGTTTTCCACAAAAGAATATTCTTCTCCTGTTTCAAGCGCAATTTCTCGGAAGTATACTGTTTGATTTGTCGTGCGCTTTCGTATGAGCGTTTCTGTCTGTGCAAGACGGCTGCTTTTTATTGTGTATGCGTTGAAATCAATCGAAAACATTCTGTCGTCTGCGAGCTTGAAGCGCAGCGTGTCCGCGCCGTTATTGCGCACAGTGACGTGAATGAACACAGGATTCAAATCTGCGTCGTCGGGATAATACATCGTCTTGTCGTAAAACTTTATGGAGACAGACGCGTGTGCAAAATCGCTCTGTGACTGCGCGCCTGCCATCTGTCCAAACAAAACGAAACATGCTATGATACTAAAAATTGAGCGTTTCAATAAAAGCCTCCCACAAAGGCGTGTACATGCGTTGAAAGCAACACACTTTCATATAAGTATCGGAAAGTTTGAATGAATACATTATCGAGAAATTTTGTTAAAGACGCAATACATTCGTGGCGCGACATGCGCGAGGCGCTTTCCCGCCTGCATGATGATTCGTGCTCGTTTCCCGTTTCTGTGCGCGGCCTGCACGGCGCGCTGTACAGCTATTTTACACGCGAATACTGCACTGCGCGCGCCGCACACGCGTTTACGTCGTCGCAGTATGCAGGCGGCGTTTCGTTTGACGCAAGCGTTCTTGACACAGTGATTGTCGTGCCTGGCGAGCGGGAAGCATTCGATGTGCGCACCGATTTAGCAACGGCATTTCCAGAAGCTGAAGTTGTCTTCATTCCGTGGTGGGGCACTATTCCGTACCGACCTGCTGCAAAAGGCGCCGCTGTTTTTGGCGAGCGCGCGGCAGCGTTGGCAAAGCTTGCAGTCAGAGCGGGAAATGCGCTTTCACAAACGCCACGCATTTTTATTGTGACGCAGCGCGCGTTCCAGTCACCGCTACCGCCGCCAGAAATTATTAAAAATCACGCGTTTACAATTTCCAAACAGCAAAAGATAGACACAGTAAAAACTGCCCAAACGCTTTCATTGCTCGGTTATACGCGCGTGCCGCGTGTGTATGTGGCAGGCGAGTTCAGCATGCGCGGCGAAGTGCTCGACGTATTTGTACCGGGAAACGATGAGCCTGTGCGAATCATGCTCGACTTTGATACGGTAGAGCACATAAAGACGTTCGACGCAGACAGCCAGGCGACGACGCGCGCGCTTGACGCAATTCTGATTACTCCGATGAAAGAAGTGATTTGGGATGACGCGCTTGTTTCCTGTTTGCGCAAAAAACTCGATGCGTATGAAAAAAGCGCGCTTTCTGCACAGCGCGTTGCGGACGACGTTCACACCGAACAAAATGCGCATTTGCCGTTTACTGAAAGCGCACAAGGGCGCATTGAGCGCATTATTGCGGAGCTTGCTGCAAGCGGCGAAAGTGAGGGCGAGGAGCTGCTGTATCCTGTGCTGTGGGACGGCGCGTACACGTTGCGCGACTACATTGGCGAAAAGACGAGCGTGCTTTTTTTTGACTGCGACAGGCTTGTGAATGCGGAAGACAGCATGATGCGCGAGTACGAGGGCATGTACCGAAAAGCGCGGCTCGATTTTCCCGCAATTCCGCCGTCATGCATGCTCCGTGATTTTGCCTCACTCCTCGAAACATTCTCAAGATGTCTGCTTTTTCATACGCTTGCACGCGCAGGCGAGCTTCCATGCGATGAAACTGCGCTGCATGACGATGCAATCGACAGCAGCAGCGTGCATGCTAAAACGAGCGACATTGTGTTTTCGTGCGAGCCGTCGAGAAGTTTTTTTGGCAACATCACTTTTTTAAAAGAAGAGTTGACGCGCCTGCACAGCGACGGCTGGAAAATCGCTGTGTTTGCTGACGGAGAAAATCAGCAGCGGCGCGTGGCGGAACTTTTGCGCGACATTCCAGACGTTGCCGTTTTGTCTGAAGCTCTATCGCACGGGTTTTCAATTCCCGACAGCAAGCTGCTCGTCATTCAGGAAAATGAGCTGTTCGGACGCAGGAAAGCTGTGCCAAAATCGCTTAAAAAAGCAAAGAGCGCCGCACTCGATACATTCATAGAATTGAATCCAGGAGATTACGTCGTGCATGTGCAGTACGGCATAGGCATCTTTCGAGGAATTGAGCGCGTAAAGACTGCGGGCAACGAGCGCGACTACATCAAGCTTGTGTATGCGAATGAAGAGGTTGCGTTTGTGCCGATTGAGCAGGTGAACATGGTGCAGCGCTACATAGGCAGCGAAGGAGAAATGCCGCGCGTTGACAAAATAGGCAGCAAAGCGTGGGAGAACCGGAAAAACCGCGTGCAGCAGGCTGTGGAAGACGTTGCAAAAAAATTGATTGATTTATATTCGCGGCGCAAAGCATCGAGCGGATTTCCGTTTCCAAAAGACACTGAATGGCAGACATCGTTTGAAGCTGCATTTCCGTATGAAGACACGCCCGACCAGGCGACTGTGAGCGAAGAAGTGAAGCGCGACATGGAAAAGCCGGTGCCTATGGACCGCCTTATCTGTGGAGATGTGGGCTACGGCAAAACAGAGATTGCGATGCGCGCTGCGTTTAAGGCGGTGATGGGTGGAAAGCAAGTTGCATTTCTTGCACCAACGACAATTCTTGCAGAGCAGCACTACGAGACATGCATTGAGCGATTCGCGCATTTTCCAGTGACTGTCGCAATGATGTCGCGCTTTGTGAGTCATGTGGAGCAGAAAAAGATACTGGAAAAACTTGCGCGCGGCGATGTTGACATACTCATAGGCACGCACCGCATCATTCAAAAAGATGTTGCGTTTAAAAATCTTGGACTGATGATAATAGACGAGGAGCAGCGGTTTGGCGTAAAAGACAAGGAAAAGCTCAAGGAGCTCAAAGCGAACATAGACGCGCTTTCGCTTTCTGCAACGCCTATCCCGCGCACGCTCCACATGAGTTTGCTGAAAATACGCGACATGAGCTTGCTCACAACGCCACCGCAAAACAGGCAGGAAATTGAAACAGTGATTGAGCCGTACAACGATGCGCGCGTTGCCGCTGCAATCCGCAGGGAAGTGGAGCGGGGCGGGCAGGTGTTCTTTTTGCACAACAGGGTGGAATCGCTTCTTGAAACGCGCAGGCAGCTTGAACAGCTTGTGCCTGAAATGGTTATTGACATAGCGCACGGGCAGATGACTGCGGCAGAGCTTGAAGACATTTTCCGACGTTTTAAACTCGGCGGCTTTCACGTGCTCGTCTCCACAACAATAATTGAAAACGGCATTGACATTCCAAACGTAAACACGATTATCATAGACAGGGCTGACATGTACGGCGTGTCGCAGCTGTATCAGCTTCGCGGCAGGGTGGGGCGCAGCGACAGAAAGGCATATGCATTTTTGTTCTATCCTGAAAACGCGTCGCTTTCAGAAGTTGCAATGAAACGCCTGCAAGTGATAAGCGATTTTACCGAGCTTGGAAGCGGCTTTAAAATCGCTATGAAAGACATGGAGATTCGCGGCGCAGGGAATTTGCTCGGAAAAGACCAGTCGGGCGACGTGTATGCAGTCGGATTCGATTTGTATTTGAAATTGCTGAACGAAGCAGTTGAGCGGCTCACAGCGGCAGAAAACTACAAGGCGCAAAGCGATGTGCTCATGGAGCTTGAATACACAGGCTTTATTCCAGACAGCTACGTGCAAACGCCGCAGACAAAGATGGAGATATACAAAAAAATCGCATCAGTGCAAAGCGACGAAGAGCTTATCGCAGCGATGAATGAAATTGAAGACCGCTTTGGTCCCGTGCCTGACGAAGTGGCAAGCTTGCTTTCGCTTGCCGAGATACGCATTTTGTGCAAGCGGCTTTCCATTAGCTCTATAAAAGAACGGAACGGATTGGTGCATGTTGCGTTTGCACGAGTGAGCGACATCAATGTTGATAAAGTCCTGCGCCTCATAAAAGATAGCGCGGGAAGCGTCAAGCTTGATGCCGCCAAACCAAACATGCTGTTTTTGCAGCTCGGCGCGATAGGCTTAAAAGAAAAAAGCGAATACATACGCGAGCGGCTTGAGCGGCTTGCATAAAATGCAATGACATGCCAAGAATAGATAAATTGATTTTTTGACAGAGGTGTGGTATGATTACAGCGAAATGTCATGGTGTATGTTGACAAGCAATTGGCGCATTACAGCAGTGCCAGTACATGAGGAGATTAGCGTATGATTCTTTTTGGCAAAAAAATTGAAGTATACGAAAGCCGCGATGAAAAGCAGTTCAAGGCGGTAAAAAAAATGCTCAAAGCAAATAGCATCACGTACGGCACGAGCTGGACACAAAGCGAAGTGGTAGGCGGCTGCGGCTGCAAAATCAACATGAAGCAAGTTGCAAACCCTGATTACAGTCCGTTTGTGTGGTATGTGTTTGTGCGCCCTGAAGACGAACAGCGCGCACGCAGCATTGTCAGCGATGTGATGAACAATTAATTTGTGGAGGAAAGTAACATGTTTGCGACGACTGGAATAATACAGGGAAATACAGTTCTGACAAATGATTATTCTCTTGAACAGTATAACGGCAGAAAAGCAATAATTACAGTTTTAGATGAAGAAAAGCAGTTTGATATAATTTCTGATGAAAAACTTTTTGCAGTTTCCAATGCTCTTATAAGTCAAAATATGGAAGCATACAAAGAACTTGCAAAATGATTTTCTTTGATTTTGAGCAAGTTGTAAAAATTCACAGTTCACTTATTGAAAAAACTGACGGAATGAATGGAGTGCGGGATAAGAATCTGTTGGATTAGTTTGAAATCGTCATTTCAAACTTTCGACGGAAATGAACTTTATCCAGATATTTTTGACAAGGCTTCTCAATTATGTTATTCATTGATTGAAAATCATCCATTTGTTGACGGTAACAAAAGAATAGGAGTGCATTTGGCATTGCTGTTCTTAAAAGTAAATGGTGAATTATAGAATATTCTAAACAAGAATTGATAGACTTTGGGTTGGATATTGCTTCTGGAAAAATGAGTAAAGAGGAAATAAAAGATTGGCTAATTGATCATAAAAATAAATAACGTCAATACCAACGGCTTCAAAAACAACCAACTTTAAATATTTATTTTGGTAGACAGAATATGCGTTATAGGACGTAAAATATAAACAAAAAACTGCCTTGTTGTACCCCAGCCCATGAGCCTTGCCCACGCGCAAGGCTTCACGCACGCCGGCGTCCAATAGAAAACTGGGAAAAAATAAGGGGTCTTGGGGAAAAAGAAAACCCGACGAGGGTTTGCGTTTGCCCCAAGCTCATATCTGCTGTTCGCCGAGACCGTATTTATGCGAGCTGATGCTCATCAAGAGTCCTATGCAGAGCATTGCCGTCCACAGCGACGAGCCGCCATATGACAAAAACAGCAGCGGTATGCCGGTGATAGGCATAATGCCCATGACCATGCCTATATTGATGAAAAAGTGAAAAAAGAACATGCCGAGTATGCCGCTTGCAATGTAGCAACCGTAGCCTGCCGCGTTGCGTATGATGCGCAGCATGCGCAAAAAGATGATGCCGTACAGTATGAACACAAAAAGCCCGCCGAGAAAGCCGAGTTCTTCAGCTAAAATGCTAAAGATGAAGTCAGTGCTCTGTTGCGGCAAAAATCGGTAGTGGCTCTGCGTGCCGTGCAAAAACGAGCGTCCAACGATGCCGCCCGCACCTATCGCTATTTTTGACTGGATGATGTTCCAACCTGCTCCACGCGGGTCTGTTGATGGGTCGAGGAACACGATGAGGCGGCTTATCTGGTAGTCTTTGAGCACTTTGCCAGCCCCGTATGAAAGCACGAGCGAGACAGCTGCGATAAGCGTGCAGTACGCAATCCAGTAAAAATATTTTTGCCCATGAAAATAGCGGCGCACGATTACTGCTATGAGCGTTATGAGCAGTATGGTGAACGTGAGCAGGAGGCGCAATCGTATATTGGTGAGCGCTCCTATTGCGGCAATGCTCTGCCGCGCAATGACGACATTCCATATGGGCAAGACGGTGAGGAAGATTGTGCCAAGCCCGACAAAGAGCACAAAAAAGATGTAACGCAGCGGAATGTCAGCCATAAAGCAGACGACAAGAAAGATGGGAATGTATACGCTCGCTGTGCCCAAGTCAGGTTGCGCGAGCACGAGCAGCGTCGGCGCGGCAAAAATCACGCCTGCTTTTATAAAGCGCTTGAACGGCGCTTCGTTCGTGCTGTCCGCAAGATATTTTGCAAGGCACATGATGAAGATGACTTTGCCGAATTCCGACGGCTGTACGCCGAATGCGCCTATGCCTATCCAGCTGCGCGCGCCGTTCACGTACCTGCCAAAAAAACGCGTGTACACGAGCACTGCAAGCAGCACGTAGTAAAATATGTTTACGTATCGCTCATCGCGCCGATAGTCGTGCAACGCAACGAGCACCATGAGCACCACGCCGAACGAAGCCCAGATAATCTGCTTTACGTATTCGTTGGTGACAAGTATGCCGTCTGAATTGATGCCTGATGAATAGATGAACGCGATGCCAAGCGTAATGAGCATAAGGACGCATGCGAGCAAAATGTAGTCGAACATTTTAAGAATTTTTATCATCGTTGCCCTACTCCATTCTGCTTCTGTTTTGCGTCAGATAATTGAAACCGAGCGCGCTTATAGATTCTTCGTATGTTTGATTTGCAAATATGCCTTGTATGATGATGTTCGTCGCATACGGCGCCCACCACTCCCAGTCGTTCACCGCTTCAACGAGCGTTGCCACAACAACTTGCTCTTCTACTGGCGCGTCGTAGGGAGCATATGCAACCATCCACGAGTGCCAGCTGTCTTTATATTGCGCAACTTCAGAAGTACCTGTTTTTCCCGCGCTCTGCACAAGCCTGTTGCGCATGGGGTACTGCGGCGTGCCGTCGGTAATCGTGTAGCGGCAGTCTTCCTGCACCGTCTTCCACACATCGGGAGCTATATCCGAGCGGAAAAGCACTTGCGGCTGCACTTCTTCGATTACATCGTTTGTGACAGGATCGCGCACTTCTTTTAAAAGATGCGGTTTGTAGATGATGCCGCTGTTGCACACCATAGCCATCATATTCGCAACTTGCAGCGGCGTCGCAAGAACGTAGCCCTGCCCTATGGATGCAGACATAGTGTCGCCGCCGAGCCACCGCTCGTGATACCGCCGCTCTTTCCACTCTGCTGTAGGCATGAATCCCGACGACTGGCTCGGCAAATCTATGGCAGCGTTTTTTCCTATGCCGAACAGCGTTGCGTATTTTGCAATTTTGTCAATGCCAAGATAGTCACGGCCGAGCGTCCAAAAGTACACGTCGCACGATTGAGCAAGCCCGTTCTTCAAATCGAGCCAGCCGTGTCCCGGCTCGTGAACATGGCAGTGAAATATCCTGTTGCCGTATAAGAGCTTTCCTTCACATTCAATTTTTTCTAGCGGCGAAAGCGTTTTTTCATTGAGCATTGCCGCTGCCATTATTATTTTAAATGTGGAGCCGGGCGGATACGATGCCGCCACTGCTCTGTTCAAAAGCGGTTTATCAGGGTTTTCAGCAAGCTTGAGATATTCTGCTGCGGCATCGTCAGTGCTGAAAATGTTTGGGTCAAAATATGGATATGATACGAGCGCGAGGATTTCACCTGTGGCGGGGCGCAGCACGACGACAGCCCCTACCCGCTCGCCGAGCGTTTTTTCTGCGAGCGTCTGTATTCTCGTGTCTATGGTGAGCACGAGATTTTTTCCCATCTGCGGCGGCGTTATGATAGGAGCGTCAGATATGATGCGGCCGCGCACGTCTACGGTGCGGCTCTCGCTTCCGGGAACGCCTTGCAACAGCGCGTCGTACTGCTTTTCAATGCCTGTTTTGCCGATGATGCTTCCGCGCGTGTACCCCTGATTGTACATGACGTTGATTTCTTCCTGCGTGATTTCTCCTACGTAGCCAAGTATGTGCGAGAGCGAGCCAGTTTCAACATAGTTGCGCATAGGGCGAGAACTCCACGACACGCCGGGCAAGTCTGTGCGGTTCTCTGCAATATTTGCAATCGTTTCAAACGGCACGTTCATCTTTACCGTGATTGCCGTATACGACTTTCTCCGCGCGCTTGGAATGCGCTTGTCTATATCGAATTTTGAAATGCCTAAATAGTACGAAAGACGAGTTGTTACCGTGTCGTAGTAACCTGTTGGAATTTCTGCTGGTGTTATTTCAACAGCAAACGAATCTGTATTTATGACTATGGGCACAGTGGCGTTTCTGTCAAATATTTCACCGCGCTGTGCAGGAATATGCAATACTTGACTTGAAATAGTGCGCGACTGCATTCGGTAAGAGTCCCCCTGCACTATCTGCATTGAAAAAAGGCGATGTATGTATATGACAAATGAAATTGCTATGACGAGCGTAAGCGCAATTACACGCCTGTTTTTTTCAATAAATGAATTTGCCGTGTGGCGCTCTTTTCTAAAACTGCTGTACATGATTCAAATATCCTTTCGTTGTATGAGCGGCGATTCAAATAGATAAAGAAATTTAAACACAAACGGTGCAAGAATCGTGTTACAGACAAGCTCAAATAAAAACGGGAGCGATGCTATGCGGTAGACAGCCGACACATGCGGAAACAAAAATGCGATAATCCACACAAAAAGTGATTTTAACAGCGTAGCAAAAAATGCGCAAAATGCGGGCATAAAAAATCCATCAAAACTAAATTTATGACCGATTATTCCCATTATATATCCGATAAGCGTGCGGTACAGGCAGTTGAAGCCGAATGGCGCACCAGACAAAAAATCGATAAATGCTCCCGCTATGAATCCGTTTATTTCGCCCGCTATTTTTCCGTTGAGCAGCGCAAAAAAAATTGTGCATAAGAGTATCAAATCGGGCACAGCAGGAAGAATAGTGATATTTGAAAGAATCGCTGTTTCTATAAGGACAGCACAAAATAAGATAATTGCAGAAACGGCATATGATTTTATCATTCGTTTTCCTGCCTGTCTTTTGTCGTTTTTTGATCAACAACGATAACTGTTTCAAGACGCGAAAAATCGATAATGGGTATAATGTCTATGTTTAACGAAGAGTCATAATCGATAACGCGGATTTCAGAAATTGTACCGAGCGGCATGTCGCGCATATAGTTGCCATTCTCACCTGAGGTAACGATGACATCTCCGTAATGAAGCTCACTGAGGACGCGTTTCTTTATATACTTCATGGAGAGCACTTGATCTGCATTTCCAAGTCCTGATACAAGACCTAAATCTCGCGTATTTTGAATGCGTGCCGACACAGTGCAGCCAATGCTGTAAATCGGCATAATAGTACTCGTGAATCTTCCAACTTCAACAATTTTTCCAACCAGACCGATATTACCATTTTGAAAAGCTATGACAGGCATGTTTTTTCCTATGCCGTTTATGCTGCCTTTATCGATTGTGAGTGATGTATAGAGCCTATTTATGTCGCGAGAGATGATTTGTGCAGGATAATTTTTTTGCTCAAGTGTTTCTGTAAAACCAAGTTGCTCTTTAAGCTGCTCATTTTCTTTGCGTATTTCTGCATTTGTGCGTTGCATCTGTTCATACTTCTCAAGCTTGAGCGTAAGCTCGTCATAATCGCGTTTTAGTTCTGCCAGCTCTTTTACTGCTCCTATTGCATTTTTCACTGAATTTGTGGCAATAAAGACGCCTTTTTGCGCGACAGAGAGAATTGAAAAACCTATGCGGTTGAAATTGACAACAAAACTACCCGATGTGAATGCAAGAAACGTTCCTGACACAAGCGTGAGGATGACAAGTAGTAATTCAGGCAGCCTAAACGTAAAAGTTGACTTAATGCGCAATTTCATAGAATTTATTCGTTGAGATTTTTGTAAACGGCGCGGTCAACAGATCTGTCTTTGAATAGCTCGAACGCTTCTCCTGCTCCTATTGCAACGCATTCAAGCGGGTGCTCAACAAGGATGACCGGAACACCTGTCTCTTTTGAAATGAGTTTTGGCAAGCCTTTGAGCATTGAGCCGCCGCCTGTCATGACAATGCCGCGCTCCACAATGTCTGCTGCAAGCTCTGGCGGCGTGTGACCGAGCGTGTTTTTTATCTCGTCAACGATTCGCGTAACGGGATCTTTGAGCGCCTCACGCACTTCAACGCTATCAATTTCCAGGCGGCGCGGGAGGCCAGTTATTGCGTCCGTTCCCTTGAGCTCCATCTTTTCGATATTCTTATCAGGCGTTGCATTGCCAATTTGGATTTTTAAGCGTTCTGCAGTCTGTCTGCCGATTATCAAATTGTGCACGCTCTTTACATGCTTTACGATTGCCTCATCGAATTTGTCGCCGCCGACACGTATAGCACTTGTGATGACCATGTCGCCAAGCGAAATGACGCTCACTTCCGTAGTGCCGCCGCCTATGTCGCACACCATGTGGCCAGCTGGTTCAAAAATAGGAATCTTTGCGCCGATTGCGGCGGCACGCGACTCAGTAATCGTCTTCACTTCTTTTGCACCTGAACGAAAGGCAGCTTCGATGACTGCTCGCCGTTCAACATCTGTAATGCACGACGGAATCCCTATCATCATGCGCATTGAACGGAAAAGATGATGGCGTGGCGTTATTTTTGAGATAAAGTATTTAATCATCTTTTCCGTGCTGTCTATGTCGGCAATAACACCGTCAGAGAGTGGACGGATTGCGATAATGTTGCTTGGCGTTTTGTCGAGCATATTTTTTGCTTCGGAACCTACTGCAAAAATTCGCTTTGTTCCTTTTTCAACGGCAACAACGGACGGCTCATCAATTACAATCCCTTTTCCACGTACATAGATGAGCGTGTTGCATGTGCCTAAATCAATTCCTATGTCGTTGGAAAAATTATTAAAAAGTCCCATATATGATTAATCCTCCCGAAAAATTACTCGCTCAGTTTTTTTAGCGCTTTCTGATGATTTACTTGAATGCGCAAAGCCCGTCGCCATTCAGCGCGAGCTTTTATTATGTCGCCCTGCTTTTCATACAATGCGCCAAGCTCATAATACGCATCAGCAAAATTTTTGTCTTCTTCTAGTATCGACAAAAATTCCTTTTCAGCTTCTGCATATTTTTCTTCATCAGTATAGATAGTACCGAGTAGCATGCGGCTTTGCAAGACCAGATTTTTGTCGTCGCAATCTTTTATCACGCGAAAGAGATATTGCTCTGCCGCTGCATGTTGTCCTATTTTGTAATATTGTTCAGCAATCGAAAGTAAAAGCGCATCTGATTCACGCGCAAGAAGAGCTTCGGTAAAGGAGGTGATGCTGTCCATAGTCATATCGAGCGCGGCATAGCTTAATCCAAGATATTCAGGAATATCGTCAGCTTTGTAGCCATGTTCTCTTGCCTGTTTTAAATATTTTATAGCGAGGTCAGAATAGTAATATGATGATACAGTATTTTTGTAAAAATATGCTTTTCCGAGCATATACTCGAGCTGTGGTACGAGAGACTGTTTGGCACTCATAAGCGCAATGCGCAAATTGTTTATTGCCTCATCAAGATACCCCTGTGCATTTGAAGTGTCGAGTGCAGAAACACCGAGATAAAAAGCAGCATACCCGTGATAGGTACGCGCTGTATTGTTAAAAGGCGCGCGCTCAAGCAATGAGTGACTTGTTTCGTATACTGCTGGATAATCATATGATTCCCACTGGTGGCGTAAAAGATGAAACGATGGATGCGCATACAGCCTGTTTACAACAAAGCGATATGAAAAAAAGGAAACGACAGCAAGCACGATACAAATACAAAGAACTATGATTGCATTGCGCATGAGCTTGCTTTTGCGTTTGTATCTGTTCGTGTTTTCTATGCTGTATTCCATAAATAATTTCAAAAAAAGCAGATGGAACGGTAAGCCGGGTTCTGAAACCGATATAATCGGCATGACCATCTATCTTGAATGCAGATTGCCCTGCATTTCAAGCAACCTACCCGCAGGATAAGCCGGAACTGCCTGCTGCTTGGTTTTGCTCCCAATGAGGTTTGCACTGCCACATCAGTTGCCTGATGCGCGGTGGTCTCTTACACCACCTTTTCACCCTTATCTGCACACGGCAGACGGTATATTTTCTGTTGCACTTTCTGTCAAACAGGAACTTTGCATTTCTTTGCAGAAATACAGTTTCACTGTTTGCCCGGTTATTACCCGGCATTTTTCCGGAGGAGCCCGGACTTTGTCTCACTGGCACATCTTATCATTAAGCTGCACCAGCGCGGTCATATTCCATCTGCAAAAATACTGATTTGCTATGACTGTTCAGCCTCGTCGTCATCATCGTCTTCTGCATCGTCGAGGGGTTCATCATCATCGGGCAATACCTCGTCCTTTTCGTCGTCATCTTCAACTTCGTCATCAATGTCATCGTCCAAATCGACAAGGCTCCCTGCATCTTCAAGTTTGAAAAAGCTCTCCTGCTCGTCTTCAGCTGCCTCTTCGTAAAAAAGGATGCGGCTACAATATGGGCAGAACAAAATGCTTTCACCTTTGTGTACCTCGTTTGCAAACTGCGATGGAAGAATCATGTGGCAGCCCATACACACGCCATTGCGGACGGCAACAATGCCTTCTGTGTTGCGCTGAATAATGCGCTGAAATTTGAACAGGACTTCTTGATCGATGTTTGTTGAGATTTTATTTTCTTTCTTTTGCAAGCCTGCAAGTTCTGTTTTATATTCGGCAAGCTCTTTGTCGAGCGAAGCACGTCCAACATTGAGTTCTGCTTCTTGCGATTTTATCATGGCTTCATATTGCTTGAGGCTGTCATTTAAATCAGCAAGGCTTTTTTCCTCTTTTTGCAAATCTTTGCGAATGTCTTTTTCACGAATTTCGGCTTCGGCAATTTGACGGTCAAGCGCCTCATACTCGCGATGCGTTGTTATGTTGTCCATGCCCTTTTCGCCTGACTCACGTGATTTAACTGCTTCGTCAAGATCATTTCGCAGCTGGTTCACTTTCATCTTAACCGCTTCGTATTCTGTGTTTTTGTCGATGAATTCTTTTTTCATGCGCTCAAGAAGCTCATCTTGAGAGGAAAGTTGCTTTGGCGCCTCATCGAATTTTTTTTCAAGCTCATACTTTTTTACAAGTACTTCTTGCAAGCTTTTCAGCTTATCGAAAATCTTAGTCGTTACCATGTTGATAGTTCCTTGCATAATAGTGTTTATTTTATACAAAAAGAGCTGTTGTGTCTATAATGCATCGGTTACGATTGCCCAATTTCAATGTAATCGCGCAGCCCGTTTGCACGGCGTGGATGGCGCAAGCGGCGCAACGCTTTTGCCTCTATCTGCCTGATTCGCTCACGCGTCACGTTGAAATACAAGCCCACTTCTTCAAGCGTGAGCGAATAGCCGTCGTCAAGCCCAAAACGCATTTTTAAAACTTCTTGCTCGCGCGGCGGCAGCGTGTCGAGCACAGAGCGAATCTGTTCGCGCAGCAGCTGGTCTGCAGTCTGCGATGCAGGATTTTCAACTTCTTTGTCTTCAATGAAGTCGCCGAGCAATGAGTCTTCTTCTTCGCCTATTGGCGTTTCAAGCGAAATAGGCTCGCGCGCAACATTCTTTACCTGCTTTACGCGCGTCACCGGCCAGCCGAGCTGCTGCGCTATTTCGTCGTCGCTTGGCTCTCGTCCGAGCTTTTGCATAAGCTGCCGCGACTCGCGCACCATTTTGTTGATTTGCTCAATCATGTGTACCGGCACGCGGATTGTACGCGCTTGGTCTGAAATGGAGCGCGTAATCGCCTGGCGAATCCACCACGTAGCGTATGTCGAAAATTTGAAACCCTTGCGGTATTCAAATTTTTCAACAGCCTTGATAAGCCCAATGTTCCCCTCTTGCACTAAATCGAAAAACTGCAAGCCGCGATTTGTATATTTTTTTGCGATTGAAACGACAAGACGCAAGTTTGCGTTTATCAACTTGTTTTTTGCTTGCTCCATCATGAGCGAACCGCGCTCTATCTCTTTCCCCATTGCAAGAATTTCTTCAACGCTGTTTTCAAACTCATATTCCAGTTTTAGCAGCTTTCTGTTTATTTTCTGAATCTGCGTGTAGATGTCGCGGATGTCATCAGTCGTCATGTTGAGTTCTTTTTCAAGCTTTGCAGATTCAGAACGGATTGCAATGCGCCTGCCAAGACTTCGTAGTTCAGATGTACTTGCAATGCGCAGTTCCCGCATTTTCCTTTCTTGCTTTTGATGGTAATCATCTATGCGCATGACAGCATCTCGAAATTTGAGCGTAAACTTGTCAAGCTCTTCAGATTGAATGTCAATTTTTTGCAGTTGCGGCTGAATTTTTTTTCGCAACGAAGCGAGCTGCGGCGCATCGAAAATCTTTGCAGTCTGATCGCTTTCAAACAACTGCTTTTTGATAGCCATATATTGTTTCATCTCTTGCAGCACAGGCTTGATATATTCGCTGTATGCGCTTTTAAGCCGTCGTTTTTCAGCCATCTCCTCATTGATTTCTTTGCGCGGTCTACCCGGCTCGTGAATATCTATTCGTGTGAACGCTTTTTGCGCTACAGTAAAAAACTCTGGAATCATGATGCCTGAATTTTTTATGACATCTTTGATGATGTTTTTACCGTTTTCCATTTTTTTTGAGAGAATAACTTCCTGCTCTGCGGTCAATAAATTTTCTTTGCCTATTTCACGCAAGTATAACCGTATGGGGTCATCTATGTTTGCCTCTTTGTCACTATTCACAAGTTTACTTCGTACAATGTCAACAACTTTCGTCACATCTGTAACTTCAGAAGGAATATCCTCGTCGGAAAGCTCGTTGTCTTCACCGTTTGCATCAACTTCTTCGTCAGCTTCCGATTCGTCAGGGTCTTCATCGCCAAGCAAGTCGGAAGATTCTATAAGCTGTACATGCGCTTTGCTCAGAAGTTGCAATACATTTTCCATCTTCTGTGAATTGACAAAATCTTGACCGAGTAAATCGGTCACCTCGTCCCATGTCACGATTGATTTTGTCTTAGTATATTCTAGAAGCTTCTCAATATTTGAATCTATACGCTGGTCTTTTTGACTATTATGAGCTACCACTTTTCGATACCTGCTCTCACTGTTTGAGGGTGCTGTCTAAATTCATTTTTTCTGAAATAAGCTCTTTGAGCTGCTGCTGCTCTTCCGGCGTCACAGGATTAAAAAGCCTGATTCTATTTACAAGAATATTGCGCTTTTTCTCCAATGCGTTTCGTTTTATAAGCTTAATCCCATCTTGAACAATACGACTGCTGTTTTGTGAAAATTCACCTGATGAAATTACACGCGTTATCAATCGTCCTGTCTCTTCATCGTCTGCATGATCAAGTATGCTGCTTATCGATACAGTTTTCTCTCGGAAACAATCTTCCAGAATAATGAACAACTTTTTTGCTAGAGGATCTTCAAAATCGTTCGAGGTAATCTCTGCGCGCATGACCTTGTATTGGCCGAGATCGGCAAAAACTGCGAGGACTGTACGCAACTCAGCATTCAAAGTTGTAGCAAAAGTGCGATTGTCTGGCTGCTGCCGGATTTTTAAACGCTCACGGACACTGTCACGATTTTCAAAATCTCTTTTTACAGCCTCCGGCTTTAGATTAAATGCCTGAGATAATTGATCCAGACATGACTGCTTCTGTATATCAGATTGAAGTGCATCGACATACTGAAAGAACTCAAGCGAAGCTTTCATTTTTCCTTCAGGTGTGCTGACAGGAAACGTTTCTCCTAATCTCGATAACAGATAATCACTATCTACAATAGCGTTTTTTACATCATTTGTCAAGGTTTCTTTGCCGTAATTGAGCATAATTTCTGCAGGATCTTTGCCGCCTGAAAGCCTGATTATTTTGACGGTAAAATTATTTTTGCGGCACAGATAGATTGCGCGTTTTGTCGCTTCTTGACCTGCTGTGTCGCTGTCAAATGAAAGCAAAATCGTATCTGCAAAACCACGCACAATGCGCAGCTGTTCTTCTGTTAAAGCGGTACCGAGCGGTGCAACAGCGTAATTGATGCCGCACTGATGGTATGCTATGCAGTCCATGTAGCCTTCGCATAAAATCACTTTTTTTTCTTCTCGTATTGCATTTTTTGCAAAGTTGAACGCGTAGAGTGTTTCACCCTTTTTGTATTGCATCAAGTCGCCTGAATTCAAATATTTTGGACCATCGCCGTAGAGAAGCCTGCCGCCAAACGCAACACATTGCCCTCTTCTATCAAAG
Source organism: Treponema sp. (assembly GCA_017940005.1). Classification (GTDB taxonomy): domain Bacteria; phylum Spirochaetota; class Spirochaetia; order Treponematales; family Treponemataceae; genus Treponema_D. The sequence goes on along the minus strand of JAGAZO010000020.1, from coordinate 7,339 downwards.
ATGGGAAACATGAGACGGTCAGAAAAAAAAGATACATCGGGATAATTTTTGCTGAATAATCCCGATTTTTCGAGGAAATCGTCACTGTAATTTTTTTCGTGCAAGAAATTTTTCAGCCATTTTCTGTCGGCAGGCGCATATCCGAGCTTGAATTTTTCAATTATTTCAGTCGTTATGCCGCGCCCAGTGATATATGCGAGCGCGGGCTTTCCGCCGTCTGTTTGCGTGAGCAGATAATGGAACATGCCCGCCGTGCGCTCATACAAGTCTATCAGTTCATCTTTGAGTCCGTCGTCTTTTGATTTTTCCGGAAGCTGTCCGCCTGAATACGTCACTTCAATGCCAGCGCGTTTTGCAAGCGAATGAACAGCATCTGTGTACGAGAGCTTTTCAATCTCCATGATGAATTTTATGACGTCGCCACTTGCATGACAGCCAAAGCAGTAGTAAAATTTTTTATCACCGTCTACATGGAACGATGCAGACTTCTCATTGTGAAACGGACAGCATCCCCACCAGTCATTTCCAGAGCGCTTTGTTAATTTTGTGTATTCGCCGACAATGGCAATTATGTCGCTCGTGGTGTGTACAGCATCGATTGTGTCGCGCGATATTAAGCCCGCCATCAGCTGCCGACCACCTTCTTTGTTGCAATCACTTCGCCTTCTCGTATGTGCTCGTTGAAGTTTTCAGAAAAACTGTGCTTGCCAGCAGTTGAATCAGTCAGACGGAAGTAGTAGTAGTTTGTTGTCGGTGTGTCCGCTGCTGCAGCGAGCGCAGTCATGCCTGGATTTGAAATAGGCGTTGGCGGAAGCGCCGCCCACTTATACGTGTTGTACGGGTTGTCTATTTTTAAGTCGTCATATGTAATTACTTCTGGATGCGGCTTGCCTTGTATCTCCGTAATGATGTATTCAATTGTGGCGCACGAATACAAGCCCATGTTCTGCCGCATTCTGTTTTTAAATACGCTTGCTATGAGCGGTGCTTCCTCTGCAACACGGTATTCGCGCTCGACGATTGACGCGAGCACGAGCATCGTTTTAAATTCGTCGCTCGAAATATCGAGTCCCGCTAAAGACGGAATGCGCTGTATATGCGCAAAAAAATTTTGCACCATTATTTCGGCAACTGATTCTGCGCTCATTGCAGGCGTAAAAAAATAGGTGTCAGGAAAAAGATAGCCTTCAAGCGTTTCACTTGCAATAGCGTATTTTTCGATGAGTGCATTGCTTTTCGCGGCAGCTTTGAAATCATCTGCGGCGCATACGCCTGCGCTTTCAAGGCGCACAGCAATTTTTGAAATAGTGAGCCCTTCTGGAAATGAGACGCGCAAGTATTCTTGTTTTCCCGTAGAGACGAGTTCAAATATTTCGCCTATGCGCATACTGCTCTTTACCTGGTACACGCCGCTTGCAAGCGTAAGTTGCGGACAGCCTGCGATTTTGCCGAGCAATTTGTACCGTGCAGCAAGATAAAACGCCTCTTTGCTCCGTATCATTTTTTTTGCTTCAAGTTCAAAGGCAAGCGCATGTACTGTCATGCCATGCGGCACAGCAATGCGTTCTGTCGTTTCGTTTGCAACGGATGACGCGGGGCGCGTATTGAAGATAAAAACAATGCAACTTGCAGCCAGCACAGAAAACAGCGCGAGCAAAAATGCGCCAAAAACTACTAAAGCTGTTGATTTTTTTTTCATGAATAAAACTTCTCCGCGTCGCTCACAGACATGGCGCTGTACATGGCCTTTTCAACTGCATATGCAAAATCTGCAAGCCCTTCTGGAATTTCTTCTTGCTTTTCACGAAAAAAATGGGCGAGCAACGCTGTCTCTCTCGGAGAAAACGTATAGGCAAACGAAAGCTCTTCTGTTCCGTGCATCATAACACAATACCCTTTCCCTCTGTTGCAAGGTTTACACCTATTTCAGGGTGCTCGATGTACTCCGCGTACCATCGTGCCGAGAGCAAAATAGAGTGGAGTTTTTTGTCATCATATGTGGGTTCATGATGGAAAAGATATATTGTTTTTATATTCCAATGCACAGCAAAATCGATTGCATAGCAAAATGCTGAGTGTCCCCAATTCTCTTTTTGATGCGCTTCCGCGACAGTGTACTGCGAATCGAGTACAATGGCGTCTGCATCTTTGAAGACTAACGTGCGCGCGGGAGACCGTTCAAAATCTTTTTGCGAAAGTTCTACATCGGTGGCATACACGAATTTCTTTCCGTTTTCGATAACTGAATACGAGTACGAGTTGCCCGGATGCGACATTTTGCAACAGCATATTTCATGTCCATCCACGAGAAACGGTTTGCCTGGCTGTATTGTATGGAAGCGGAATTTTTTTGTGCATGCATCGAATGTGACAGGATAGTATGGACGCAGCATCTGCGCACGTATGAGCCGCTCTGCAGCTGGAAATGTTGAATATAAATCGATTGACACATCGGGATTATATATGGCATCGAAAAACGGAAATCCCTGCAAGTGGTCCCAGTGAAAGTGTGATAAAAATATGTTGTAGTGATTGTCAGCTGGCTTTATGCCTTGCTTACCCATGACGCGAAGCCCAGTACCCGCATCGAATACGAACTCAGCGCCGCTGTCTGTCTTTACCTCAACGCACGGCGTGTTGCCACCTGTAGCGCCATACAGCCATGAAGGAAGTGATGCAACAAACCGTTCGCGCGCATCTTCCGAAACGATGTCATTTGGTGTAATGCGCTGCACTGCCGCAGTGATTTTTGCCTGTACCTGCTGAGGTGTGAGCGGCGTTGGAATAGAACCCCGTACACCCCAGAAAATTATCTGCATGTTTCCCCTTCGCGCGGGAAATGAAGCAGCGTATTTTTTTCATACGCATTCCGCGCAGCTTCTATTTCGTTTTTTTTCCACAGCTTGCCTGTGCCGATTCCCGGACACGAGGAACATTCGGAAAACCATGTCTGCTCGTTTTCAAGCAGCCCTGTCCAAAACGGATATGTCGAGCACTGTACAGGACGCGCATCATATGCAGTACATCCGTCGTGCCAAAGTATACAGTCGTATGATTTTGTTTCGCGGAGGCACAACAGAGTTTCATCGTTGTACAGCGGAACAAAACGGCAATACATTTTGATAAACTGCTCTTCTGTAAGATTAAACCAATGGCACAAATTTGTCAAATCATTTTGAGAAAGGAACACAAATCCCGGTTCTCCACGACAGCAGTGGGAACACCGCTTACAGGTAAACTGAAGACCGTTTTCAAAAAAGCACGACATGACATCAGTATAAAGGAAAAAACCGCAATAATGCAACGGGTTTTATATGGGGAGTGAAGGATTCGAACCTACGAAGGCGTAGCCAGCAGATTTACAGTCTGTCCCCTTTGACCACTCGGGAAACTCCCCAAAAGCTGCCTGTAGGATTTGAACCCACGACCCCGAGATTACAAATCACGTGCTCTACCAACTGAGCTAAGGCAGCATTATGTGTGCTATCTACTATAGCGTAATGCGCATATTTTGTCAAGCGGTTGGCTACCCGTGATCAATTTTCAGTCCCGCTCGAAAGCTGCTGCAATTCACTCAAAAGCTCGCTCATGCGTTTGTCGCGCTCGCTTTCCTTTGCTTCAAATTTTTGCGCATCGAGAAAAAGTTCCCGCGCACGCGTGTACAGCATGCTGTCAGGAACGCGCGAAGCTGTTACGGCAAAATGAGTGAAGTCAATGTGCGGAAAATCGTTTGCGGCATTCACGAGCGAAAGCAGTTCTGAAGTTGCAAGCGACTCTGCGCGAAACGAGCTGTCTTCAAACGATTTTGCTAGAATGTGCGCCGCTGCTTTTGATGCAAGAGAAGCGCACGATGAGTCGATATATGCGTCAAGGCTTTCGTCGTCTGCAACAAGTCCGTCGCGTATAAGCTCTATGATGTTTTCGCTCGTGACACGGCACGTCATCATAAAGTCAAAGCGGTAGGAAAAATTAGGCGCCACATCGAACATGCTGCCGTACACGTCGGCAGATGGAAGCTCGCCGCTCGCTGACTTTGAGACAACATGCGGCTTTGTGCTGAATGTTTTGAGCGTTGCGTTCGTCGGCAAAAGGCATTCCCAATGCCACGAAAACTTTCCCGGAAGAATAGGCTCGCTGTCAACGCCGCCCGTCTTTGAAATGAGCACGCCGCATGAGTCAGCGCCCACCTTAAACTGCGTCCACCCGAAAAAAAACACTGTGCCTGCCGCGATGAGCAGCACAATAATACACGCTATAAATTTTTTCATAATTCCTCAAATGACAATGATTTAGGGTGATTATACCTGTTTTTGCAATCAATCACAAGGTGTAGGGAAAGCATGTTGTGAATTATTTTTTATTATTATTAAAATATTAGTTAGGACAAAGCTGTGTGAGGAGCACGCCGTCGCTCGTATTTCCCGTCTTCGCCTATCCGCGCCCCGTTCAGCTCCTCCGTGACGCTCTCGCCGTACCGCGCGCTCGTATGTAGAAAAATCTTTCAAAATATGTTATTAACATAGGAGGTACCATATGGATGCAACTACAACAATCACTGTAGATAAGCCATTGCTTGCACAAACTGTCATTATTAGCAAACAACAGTCAGAACCAGCTGCTGTAAATCTCGCCCTCAAAGAATTTGTGCAACGACATGTCGCGGACTATGTGATAGATGCTTTCGGTACAATCGAATACGATGAAAACTATGACTACAAGGCAGCACGAAATAGATGAACGATATACTTGTTGACACTTCCGTTCTGTCGCTCGCATTCTAAAAAAGAGTTGATTGCTGCAGAGAAAAAAGTTCTTGCACTTGCAAGCTGCAATGCATCCATGCTTTTCAATCCAAAATACTTTGCACGCAGCTGTGCCGCAAACTTTGCTATCTCTTTTTGTCAACGGAACAATAAAAATATCTGCATCCGTCAAAAACATTTCAAAACCCTTGATTTTTTCAATATTGTTCTGACAATAAGGAACAACGCAATATTCAGTAAAAGTGAGCATAGATGTAAAAAACAATACTCCTGCCACATAGTACTCGGACACCATTGCCCTGATTTTATCAGAATACTTGTTGTTATCTTCAAGAAGATAGATGAATGGTGCTGTATCTATAAATATTTTAGAAGCGTTCATCTTGACGTAACCTGTTTACAAAATTTTGGACATCATCATTCCATAAGTGTGTTGCGGTGTCGTACTTTGAAAAATCAAGCGGCTTCCGCTCTGCATATGACGATAAAGAATTTTTATAAACAAGGAAGTCAATATACGACTCCACATTTTCCTGCTGGTGAACGGCAAGGGAACTCACTTTTTTTCGAGAACTGAAGGGTTATCATAAAAGTACAGTCTAAAAATACCCGAAAAATAAGAAAGGGTATAAAATGAAATACAGTAAAGAATTCAAAGAGCAAGCAATAAAACTTTCTGATGAAATCGGAATAGAACAAGCTTGTTCGCAACTAGGACTTTTGTATGGAACTCTTGCCGAATGGAGAAAGAGTTGTAACCGAAAGAGAATCACAGCGCCTAAAGAGACAGGGAATGAATCTCTTACGGATAGAGAAAAAAAACTAATAAAAGAGAATGCAGAGCTACGTGAAGCAAACGACATTCTAAAGGAGGCATTCCGTTTTTTCGTAAACGACCGGAAGAAGTAAGCACAAGAAACATATATTGGTTTGTATTCAAGTATAAATCAACATTTCATGTAAACAGAATGTGCAGAGTTCTTTCGGTCAATGAAAGTGGTTATTACAAATGGCTAAAGAATAAGGAGTGCCAGAAAAAATGGCAGACATTGCTGATTGAAATACACAAGATTTTGGATGAAGATCAGAATAATGACAATTACGGAGCTTATAGAATATTTATAGCGCTGACCCAACGAGGAATAATAACTTCATTAAGTTCTGTAAGGCGTGCAATGAGAAGAGGGAACCTCTTAAAACCTAATAAACGACGCCCAGACGGGCTCACAAAGGCAGCCAAAAAAGCAATGCGCCTTCAAAACATGCTAAAACGCAATTTTACGGCAAATGCACCAAATAAAAAATGGCTAACAGACATAAGCCAAATACAATGTCAAGATGGGAAACTTTACATTGCACCAGTTTTTGATTGCTTTGGAGGAGAAATAATAAGTATTGCAATGGATACGAATATGAAAAAGGAGCTCTGTATTTCAGCAGTTGAATCTGCATTCAAACTTAGAACACCATGTTCAGGAGTGATAGTTCACAGTGATGCAGGAAGTCAATACACGAGCGATGCTTACAAACATATGCTTGGCAAGTATCATGCGATTCAAAGCATGAGCGATGTTGGAAAATGCTATGACAATGCCAGAATGGAATCTTTTTTTGCAACTTTGAAAAAAGAAAAGTTGTATAAAATCAATACTGAAAAGATGCCGGTGGAAGAGGTAAAAAAAATTATCTTTAGGTATGTGATGATTTATTACAACAGAAAAAGAATTTCAACTGTAAACCCGTGCGGCTGGCCACCGTCTGTTTACAGAGAAAAATCAGCAGTTGCGTATTCGGCTGCTTAAATTTAGGGTGTTTTTTTACTGTGCAAAACTTGACTTTTTCAAACTCTGGAGGTATTTATTATGGAATACACAATTTTACAAAGGGCAAACCCGCTCAATAGAACCGCAGCAAAAAGGTTTTTCGTTTCTCTCATGTGGAGCATAGTAATTACAATTAGGGCGCTTGCAAATGAAATCAGTAAGTCGTGTACTCTGACTGCAACAAAAAGTTTTTTTGTTACTCCCATTTGGAGCATAATAATTACAATAAGGGCACTCGCAGATGAAATCAGCAAATCGTGTACGTTGACCGCAACAGCTGTTGTTGCAGTCCTTGAATCTTTCTTGCAGCTGCTTCCACTGTTCTTAAAAAATGGCCATTCCGTCAGGCTCGGTGACTTCGGCATTTTCAAGCGCTCTTTCAGTGCAATGGGGCAGGAGTTCAAGGGCGATGTGTCTGCAAAAGATATTTCCAATGTGCGTGTACTCTTTAGACCGAGCGTGCAATTAAAGAAGGAACTAAAGGACAACCTTACATTTATTAAGCATAGGCTGCTGTGATTCTTTGAATGGCAGTGCATTCGCATAAATTGCATGAGCAGCATTGCATCGTTTAACACGACAATGCTGCTATTTTTATGCGAAAATTGCACCAGTTTCGCACTGCGAAAATAATTTTTGGCAGTGCGAAAATATTTTTTCTCACTGGGAAAATATTTTTTTGCACTGCCAAAGTTGGAGAACGTAAGTACAAAAACACCGCTTTCTCACTGGAATACTGCAGCAATCGCTGTG
>JAGAZO010000019.1 GCA_017940005.1 Treponema sp. | reverse complement strand
ACTATTTTTCTTACCAACGACAAACAGCTCAAACAAGTAACAGAAATACAATGCGTTCTCATGGATGAAGTATAACCAGCAACACACATTGCTTCTCTTCTCCCTTTTTCCATTATGTGTTATAATTTCGTATCACAAAGAAATATTCATGGAGGTTTTATATGGCAAGTGAATTGAAAAATATCACTGACGCGTGTTCAACCATCAATACGCTGCTGCCGCTCGTCAAACAGGCAACAACGCAAATTGCAAGCGCAAAAATAAGCACATCGAAAGCAAGCAGCACGAGCGCGCTTTCAAACGCACTCAAAAGTGGAACAACGACACTGCTCAAAAACGCAACAGGCAAAAGCGATTTGATTGCAACCGCGCTCAAAGTAGGTTCATCGAGCGGCACGCTTTCAAAGATTTTTACGCAACTGACGCGCCTCAACGCAAAGCTCGACAGCATTGACATTCCCGTATCTTACACAACAAAAATCAACAGTTTCACGTCAATTGCAAACGCTGTATTGAACGGCAAGCTCTCCACAACATCTGCAAAAGCAAAAACAGCGTTGGGCACGACAGGTTTAAAATCGCTCGGCACAGCGCTCACAAAACTCAAGACAAAGCTCACCACAATGGCAAAAACGTTGAAATAAAAAAAATCGCTATTTTTGGGGCGCACCCGCGCCGCTTTTTCGGCTTCGCTCAAAAGCGGCGCGGTCGGGCTTTGCGGGGTTACGGCTTTCGCCTTCATTCGCGGTTCACCGCGAACGCTCCGCCTGCACTGTCCGCCGCCCGTCTATCAACGAACATCAGGTAAACGGCGAACAACGCAGGCGGGCGCCCCTCCAATCCCTTGCGCATCTATGCCGAGACCAAACAACGCAAAGTCGCCGCGACACGGATCGTCAGGCCAAATTTGTTTGAGCACAGCGGTAAGCTGCCGCGCTGTTTTTGCGCTCGCACTGCTTTTTGGCGGCACAAGATTCAGCTTGATTGCCTGGCGCAGCACATGCACATCAAGTGGAATTATTAAATCCGCAGGCGAATACCACGTCCATAGCCCTACGTCAACAGGAGAGTTTGTGCGCACCATCCAGCGCAAAAACATGTGGATGCGTTTGTTTGCAGATTCGGCAGCTTGCGGCACAGCGCGGCAGCCGGAAAAGATGCACGAGATAATCTCCGAAAGATGCGGCGTGTTTTCGCAGCAATCGCTGCTGTCTGCGCTTTGTGCAATACGCGCCGTTCTGTTCATATCTGCAACTGCTGCTGCGTGCGTCGCTTTGCTCGCATCTACAGATACTGTCTCTCGTGACACACACGTTACGACCGCCGTTTTTGCCGTGCATGCCGCAATTACTGGCTCGGACATTGCCCCGTTCATGTCTACAGCTGCCGTTGCGTTCGCCGAACACACTATCGCTGCCTCGTATAATTTTCTCACATACGCACCGAACGTCTTTTCTTTTGCAAGAATAGTTTGCAGCACGGCAAAAACGGCGCGCATGTCGTCATACGAATAAAAGCGATAAAACTTTTTGCTGCCGCGCGGAAAATCATTTTGCCAGTCTCCGCTTTTTATCCACACAGCAGGCTGCTTTCCTGCAAGCGCAAAAATTGCATCTGCTTTTTTCATAAATAAATCGCGCCGCCCGAACGAAAGGAGCGCTACAACAAACGCTGCAACTTCTTTGTCTGCAATAGCGTGGTACTTTTGCAAAATGCAGCTCGGGTCTCCGTTTGAAAAAGTGCATGTTTCGTATTTGTCTGCAAGGAGCCGCAATCGTTTTTTTGTCACGGCAGAAATTTGCGCTGTTGCCATGAATACAAAGTATATCCATTTTTCAGCAGTTGCAAAAGGCGACGTATTTTACCTAAACACGCAACCGATTATTCACTTTTAAAATCTTTTATGTGTAAGTCGTACTATGTAGAAGAATATCCAACCTCGTAGCTGTGGCTGCGCCCATCGTATACATTTCCAGTCACTTTCAGAGGAATGCCGTATTCACTATCATATTCTATGGCATACTGCACCTGCGCCATCTCGCCAGATTCGACTTGCGCCTTATACATTTGGTAATATTTCCAAATATCAGCATACAATTCGTCCATTGTCGTGAATGTATACCGCTCGACAACAGGAATTTCGTTCGCTGGATCAGATGTATCAGGAAAAATCCAATCACTTGGGTCTTCCTCTCCTTGCCACGCATATGGACTTATAAATGTGACATTCCCTTTCATTAAATGTCGCTTCATCAAATACGATTTGCCTGCTATACATACTGCACGATATAGGCAAAATCGAACAGGTGACAACAAGTGCAATAACTAAAAAATTTCCTATCGTGCTTTTCATATCAAACTTCTCCTTTATCTTCAGTTTATATTGCGCCACCAATACTTTAATAAAAACATATATACTGCACAGAAATCCGTCAATCCGCCGCACAATGCACCGCGCCTTTGCCGCACAACGCGCCATGCCTTTGGAAGAGAAAGAGCGCGAGAAAGAGAAACCTTTGGAAAGGTGTCGCTTTCTCGCTCCTTCCTCGCTTATTGATACTATTTGCGCTTGTCTTTTCCCAGTCAAAGCTGTATCTTTATAGCATGAAAAACATAAAACATTTTTTAATAATCGTTACGCTTGTGCTTGCAACAAGCTCGCTTTTTGCGCAAAACATTCGCGAAGGAGCAGCTGCTCCTGATTTTACTATGACACTTTCGAGCGGTGAACAGCTCAAACTTTCTGACTGCAAGGGTACAGCGGTGCTGCTCCACTTTTGGGCAACGTGGTGCCCGCCGTGTCGTGTTGAACTGCCAGAGATGAACAAACTCGCAGAGAAGCTCAACGCAAATCCAAATGCAAAACTTCAGTTCCTCGCCGTGTGCATTTCCGATACAGAAAAAAATCGCGCATCGTTCATGCAAAAAAACAAATACACGTTTTCTGGCGGGCTTGACAGCGACAATGCAATCGCGCTCAAATACAACGTTCAAGGCATTCCCATGAGCGTGCTCATCTCTTCAGACGGAAAAATCGAAAAAATCCACGTAGGCATGATGAACAAAACGCAGCTCGCAGAATTTATTAAATCATATGAAACGCTGTGAAAGGAATGCACAAGGGGAAAGTCTCGCTTGTAACTTCGCACATTCGTGCTCGTTGCGAATGCCCCTCGTTCCCAAGCCAAGTCGCTCCACGAACAGCACTGCACGCAGTGCTGATTCGCTCCGCTTTGTTGGCTTGTCCGCTACCCCTTCGAGCGGGGCACAGCCCCGCAACGCCCCGCGCTTTGCCCGTATACTGCTCATTGCACTAGGCGTTGCATGCGTCGGTGCGGGGCTTGCGCTCGGCGACACGCACGCCATTTTCCAAAAAGCAATCTTTATCTGCATGGAGTGCATAGGCATTGGGTAGCATGCAAAGCGACACACAACTCGCACAACAGCGCGTTCGGGGCACAAAGCAAAGCGGCGAGCGCAAAACAAAAGGCGCAACGCAATCACAGGACGCACATGCATCAGCGCAAAAATTAGAAAGCGAGCAGCGCAAGATACGGGGCAAAGCAACCGAGCGGCGCAGAAAGCTCATTCAATTTCTTGCCATGCTCGTGTACAACGCAGATGCGCGCCACTGGTTTTCTGGCACTATTTCGCGCTCGCCGCTAAAGCGCGTGTGCGTGCCAGGTCTCAACTGCTATTCGTGCCCCGGTGCAATCGCAGCGTGCCCGCTCGGTTCGCTGCAAAACACAATAGGCAGCGGACGGGTTCCATTTTTTGTCACGGGATTTTTGCTGCTCACCGGCACGCTGCTCGGTAGAGTGGTATGCGGCTTTATCTGTCCTGCGGGGCTTGTGCAAGAACTGCTGTATAAAATCCCTTCGCGCAAAGTGAGAAAGACAAAAAAGCTGCTCGCTGTAACACGGAAAGTTTCGCTTTTAAAATACGTGTTGCTTGCTGTTCTGGTCATTGCGCTTCCGCTCATCTTTTACTTTAAAGATGGGCTTGGCTCGCCGTTTTTTTGCAAGCTCGTGTGCCCCGCAGGAACAGTTGGAGCGGGCGTGCCGCTTGTCATGTTGAACGAACAGCTGCGCGCTGCAATCGGCTGGCTTTTTACCTGGAAAACAGCACTCGCGCTCATATTCATCGTGTGGTCAATTTTTATGTTTCGCCCGTTTTGCAGATTTTTCTGCCCGCTCGGTGCAATCTACTCGTTCTTTAACAAAATCGCAATCTTCGGCATTCGCGTCGACGCAACAAAATGCACGCACTGCAACGCATGTGTTGCAGGGTGCGGCATGGACACGCTCACGGTAAATGACCGCGAGTGCATTCGCTGCGAAGAGTGCAGAAAGCGGTGTCGATTTGGCGCGATATAGTTCAGTAAAATGCCAATTACTGAATAAGGAAACTAAATCACGACAAGTTGATTTGTCTTGACGTTCCAACAGAAAAATCATCCCGCATATTCTGTAAAAAAATAAGGATTATCTGTCATAAAATGTACCACAAAATGTAAAATCGTGCTATAATTACTTTTACAATATATTTTTATTCGTGTGTCGAATTATTAAATTTTGACTGCGATAGAATTAAAAAATTCCATCTCCCGCAACCTGAAACGGGATTGGTAATTTTGGAGGCTTTCAGTGAGCGATGAAAATTATGTAATCGAAATGCTCCACATCAGAAAAGAATTCCCCGGCATCGTTGCAAATGACGACATTACGCTGCAAGTGCGCAATGGAGAAGTCCATGCGATTCTCGGAGAAAACGGCGCGGGAAAATCAACGCTGATGAGCATTTTATTCGGGCTGTATCACGCGGACAGAGGCACTATCAAAGTGCGCGGCAAAGAAGTGAACATTAAAAATCCAAACGATGCAACGCACCTCGGTATTAGCATGGTGCATCAGCATTTCCAGCTTGTGCGCAATTTTACTGTCACGGAAAACATCATTCTCGGCAACGAAGGCTCGTTTGTGCTGCAACGCGCAGAAGCGTCAAAAAAAATCAAAGCACTTAGCGAACAGTACGGACTCAACATTGACCCTGACATGAAAATTGAAGACATCTCTGTCGGCATGCAACAGCGCGTTGAAATTTTAAAAATGCTCTACCGCAATGCAAACATTCTGATTTTCGACGAGCCTACGGCAGTTCTTACGCCGCAGGAAATAGACGACCTCATGTTAATTATTAAAAATCTGGTAAAGGAAGGCAAGTCTGTCATCATCATTACGCATAAGCTCGATGAGATAAAAGCTGTTGCAGACAGATGCACTATCATCAGGCGCGGCAAAATGATTGATGTCGTTGACGTAGCTGTAACGAGCGTTGAAGAAATGGCTGCAAAGATGGTCGGTCGTCCCGTCAACTTCAAAGTGGAAAAAGTTCCTGCAAAGCCTGGCCGTCCCATTCTCGAAGTGCGCAATCTAAACGTAATGAACGCAAAAAAAGTGCTCGGCGTAAAAGATTTTTCACTCACAGTACATGAAGGCGAAATAATCGGTCTTGCAGGCGTTGACGGCAACGGACAGAGCGAACTTGTCGAAGCGATTACCGGTCTCATTCCTATTGAAAGCGGCGAGATTATAATTGACGGCACAGACGCTACAAAACTTTCAATCCGCGAGCGCAATGAAATAGGCATTGGGCATATCCCTGAAGACAGGCAAAAGCGCGGCATTGTGCCAACTGAATCGATTGCAGAAAATGTCGCAGTAAAAGATTTCTACCGCTGGCCGTTCAGCAAACACGGCATTCTCGACGACAAACATATCACTACTTACGCGCAAGAAGTCGTCAACAATTTTGACGTGCGTTCAGGCGAAGGCACAAAGTCGCCGGCAGGAAAACTTTCTGGCGGCAATCAGCAAAAGCTCATCGTCGGTCGCGAGATTTCTGTAAACCCAAAATTATTAATCGCTGTGCAGCCGACGCGCGGGCTCGATGTTGGTGCAATTGAATACATTCACAAGCAGATTGTTGCGCATCGCGACAAAGGCAACGCTGTTCTGCTCGTGTCGCTTGAACTCGACGAAATCTTCAACTTGTCTGACAAAATTGCTGTCATATCAGGCGGCAAACTTATGAATATTGTGGACACGACAGACACAGACGAGCATGCAGTCGGTCTCATGATGGCGGGCGTTACAAAATCACGTGCGGAGGCACAATAATGGCAGAAGAAAAATCACAGAAAAATAACGCGGTACTTCCCGCACGAAAACATTCCGACGAACGCAAAAGCGGCACGTTTTTAATAGCGATAAGCGCAGTTGTGCTCGGCTTGCTTGCAGGCGGCATTCTCATGGCGGCAATCCGCGAAAATCCGTTTGCCGCTTTTTCGTACATATTCCGCGGCAGTTTGATGAGCATGGAACGCATTGGCAATACGCTTGCAACGGCGACAACGCTTTTCTTTACAGGGCTCGCGTTCGCATTTGCATACAAGACAGGATTGTTCAACATAGGCTGTTCGGGGCAAATGCTTGTGGGTGGCATTGTTGCCACTATTGTAGCGCACTATGTTTTCCTGCCGCGCCCGCTCTATCTCATCGTACTGATTCTTTCCGCAATCCTTGGCGGCTCGCTGTGGGCGGCAGTGCCAGGATTTTTAAAGGCAAAGTTCAATGTGCACGAAGTTGTCTCATCAATTATGATGAACTGGATTGCATACTGGAGCGTCTACTACTACATCCCTGCGCACTTAAAAGGGCCGTCGCTTGAAACTGAAAGCTCTGCAATTGCAGTTACGCAGTCGCTCCGCACGACATGGCTTACAAAACTTTTTGCAGGCTCCACATACATCAACATAAGCATTTTCCTCGCGATCATTGCGCTTGTGCTCATTCACTTTTGCCTGCGCAAGACAACGCTCGGCTTTGGCCTAAAAGCTGTCGGTGCAAATAAATTCTGCGCAGAGTACGCAGGCATAAATGTACAAGTCAATGTTGTGCTGTCTATGATTATCTCCGGAGCGCTTGCAGGTCTTGCGGGGCTTTCATATTACACGGGCTATTCGCTCAACATGCAGATAGGCGTTATGCCGTCGCAAGGATTTGACGGCATTGCTGTTGCGTTGCTTGGCGCTTCCACGCCCATTGGCGTTTTGCTCGCCTCGCTCTTTTTCGGCATTTTGCAGTCGGGCAAAGGCTTTATGAACGCAATGACATCTGTGCCGCCAGAAATCGCTGACACAATCATCGCAGTGATTATTTACTTTACAGCAACAAGCGTTTTGTTCGAGCGATTGTGGAACAGCATATTTCATAAAATGCACGAACGGCGCGAATCAAAAATTAACAATTCAAATGCGGAGGTGGCATAATGTGGGATTTATTTTCGCAGATTTTTCCATATGTCATTGCATATACAATTCCCATGCTCATCACGAGTTTGGGCGGTCTCTACAGCGAGCGCAGCGGCGTTACAAATCTCGGTCTTGAAGGCTTGATGCTTGCAGGCTATTTCGGCTCTGCGTTTTTTATTAAACTCACTGAAGGCATAATGCCGCATGGCTTGTGCATTGTACTCGGTCTTGTTTCAGGAATCATATGCGGTACGCTCTTTTCTTCACTGCACGCAGTAGCCTCAATTAACCTGCGCGCCGACCAAACGATTTCTGGTACAGCAATCAACATGCTCGCCGCCGCAATCACTGTATACGTTGCGCGCCTTGTAACCGGTAGCGGCAACATTCCGATTATGATGGGCATTATACGCGACGACATTCCGCTGCTCTCAAAGATTCCTGTGCTCGGCGCGCTCTTTTTCACGCGCTCGTATTGGTCTACATGGCTTGCGCTCGCAATCTGGGGCTTTTCATTCTGGCTTTTGTACAGCACATCGTTTGGGCTTCGTCTCCGCGCGTGCGGCGAACATCCGTCTGCTGTAGAGAGCGCGGGTGTAAACGTGCACAAGATGCGCTGGTTTGGCGTACTTATGAGCGGCGCGCTTTCAGGGCTTGGCGGCAGCATCATGCTCGTTACATACAGTGGCGAGTTCAACGGCAACGTTGCAGGCTTGGGCTTCCTTTCTATTGCCGCGCTCATCTTTGGTCAATGGAAACCGCTCGGCATTTTGGGAGCTACATTTTTCTTCGGATTTTTTACAACGCTCGCAAACGTGTCGCAAGCAATTCCTGCGCTCAATGTTGTGCCGACAGTGATTTTCAAAGTGTTCCCATATGCGGTAACACTCATTGCGCTCGTATTCTCGTCAAAGCGCATGTCGGCTCCTGCGGCAAGCGGCGTACCGTATTAAAATTGCACTGCATCAAAAAATAATTGTGCATTGGTAAAACAGCAAAGGCAGACGCATATGTCAAAAGACATATCATCTGCCTTTGTGATTCGTGAGGCAGGTTTTGAGTATCACTTCATGATACAAACTGTGAAAAAAAATTATTTTACTCGTCGCTTGGCACACGACTGGAGAATACCTCGACGCTCTGCGGTGAGGTATGGTAATTTTACACAGCGAGTACATTCTGCTAGTGTTGAAACAGGCACATCACACTGTCGTCACAACACGCTCATTTAAATTTCGTAGAGAAATTGTGTAAGCGCAGCAGAGAGCAGATTCGTGTGCCACATTTTATGTATTGTTTTACAACATTTGTAATAAAGTTACATCATCATTTTTTTGTTGGCACTTCAAGTCATCTCCATTGCTCCCATCGCAGCAAGGATAAGTGCCGATGCAACTGTTGCCGCTGTCTCCGTGCGAAAAATTCTTTCACCCATCGAACAACGAACATACCCAGCTGATTCAAGCATATGACGTTCAGCAGCAGTCCAACCACGCTCGCTCCCTATTGCTGCAACAACAACTGTATGCAAAAACGCATGTGGCAATGCTGCATCACTGCTCTTTAAAGTAGGCGTCACATTTTTATCGAGAAACGATGTGAGCGAATGCGGTGCATTGACATTATCGAGCGCAATTTTTATCATTTTTTGCTGGGGCGACATAGCCCTGTTTAATGCTCCGTCCTTTGCAACGGCATGCAAACACGCAGCAAGTGTTTTGTGCATGTGCAGTTCTGGTATATATGTGCCACCAGCTTGAGCTGTTCCATCAAGCAGCATTTTATATGCAGCACCACGTTCAACAAGCGTTGAATTCATGTAAGATTTTTCACCAAGCTCTGTTCCCGTTAGATAAATCGCGCACACGCCAAGTCCCGACACATCGCGCAAAAGGCGCTTAAGTTGGATAGGGCGGGGAAAGCCTATCACTAAAACAAGTGGAAATAATTTTTTCCCATCTGTTTTTGGCGTAAACGAAAAGAAGAGCTCGCCCGATTTATATTTCGCCTCACTCGATTTTTCAACAATATCTGTGATAATCGCCTCACCCGCTTTTCCATCAATAACACCTGCAACAAATGCATCGCCTTTTTTTTTATGAAGCACTTTAATAAGATGCTGCGCACGTTCATCGTGCAATGAAAGCGGTTTATCAATTTCATCATGAGAAAAGAGACAAATGTTCACACTTTATTGTAATGTTTCACTTCAAAAAAAACAATCGCGTGCGGTGCATAATTGCGCAACATGCGCATACGGCACTTTTGCACACGTGGCACACGCCGCATGCTGTTGTCGTGTTAAAGGTGCAATCATATGCCATACAAGGTTTTATACTTTGCTGTGCACTGCTGCGTTATTAAAAAAACTATGAGCATGCACAGCCGTATCGCGCATATCACAGAATTACTAATTTTTACATGCGTGTATGATTTATTACCGCTGCGTCCATTTTAACAAAAGCAATTTTATCCGCCTAATGTCGTCAGCATTACAATCGCAGTCGATTTTATATAAAATAGGCACATTATATTTTTGCGCAATGTTGTCGGCAGCAAATGCAAACGTATCTGCATGAAACGGAATATTGCCGCTACCGACAACTGCTTTGATATGCGCTCCGTTATTCAGCAAAAATGTTTCAACTTGCTTTGGTGTTTCTCCTATCCCATCTGTGTATGTAAACAAAATAAATGGTTCGCCAATTTTTTCCGTACCATCAATTATCTTTACCGCATTGGTTATACCGAGTGAATCTTTTATCAATGCTTCTGTTTTTCCTTGTGCTGTTGCATACACTATTTTCATACTGCCTCCTAATCTGTTGCTCTTTTCATAGCATACATAGTACACTGTCACTTTCGTGACATGTCGTCTAAATATCCCACAGCAGAGAGAGCTGCTACATTTCCTTCGCCAGCAGATTTAATATACTGATACGGACGCCCAACAATGTCTCCGCACGCAAAGCAGCCGCTCACGCTTGTTTCCATAAGGCGATTCACCTTTACGTGCGCGCCGTCCATTTCAATGCCTTGCACGAGTTGACCAGGCGCAATGCTTTCGCGCAAAATAAAAACGCCGTCGACATTATAGGCATTTGCATTCGTCACAAGCGATTCAACATGCGAAGTGCCTGCAATCTCTTTTGGCATTTCGTGCACAACCGTAATTTTTTCAGATACATGCACCTCATCTTTGTACAGCGGCATGTAGTACACTTTTTCCGCGACTTCTGCAAGAAAGTTTGCTTCGCCCTCTTCGTGCGCGCTCGCAGCAATCACTGCAACTGTTTTTTTCTTGTACAGCGGCGCGTCGCATGTGGCGCAGTAACTCACGCCTTTGCCAAGAAATGCTTCTTCACCGGGGTATGGTTTTCCCATGACAACGCCTGTTGCAAGAATCACGGTGCTCGCTTCGAGCATGCCAAGCGACGACTGTATGCCAAAGTAGTTGCCCATCGGGAAAACTGCATTCACGCGCCCTTCTGTTATTTCAATGCCCATAGATGTAATATGCTCGTGAAATGCTTTTTGCATATTTTCACCAGTAACAGATGGCAACCCCAAATAGTTTTGCACGGCATGTGCTTTTTCAACTTTTGCGCTCAAGCTATTGCTGCCAAGCAACAGAATTTTTTTATTGCGAATCTTTGCTGTAATCGCCGCAGATAGCCCCGCAGGTCCTGTACCGATAATCACTATGTCGTATCGTTCCATATTGTATCTCCTTTTTTAATGATAACGCAAAATTGCAGCCCGCACTGATGCGAAGGCAACGCACCTGATGCGCATATCATACAGTTAGAATATACTAATTTTTCTTAAAAAAGTAAATAATTTAAATATGAAATTGATACAAATTTTGGCGCAGCAACATCTTACGCATCTGTAATCTCTACATTGTTCAACGCGTACCCGGCGCGAGCAACTGCATCCATTAATGTTGCTGTGCAGTTGCGCTCTTTGAGCAGTATTGACACCGTATGTTTTTTCAAATCAACTGTTGCCCACACACCGTCAAGATTATTGAGCGCGTTCTCTACGCGCACTGCGCAGTTTTTGCACGTCATGCCATCAACAGAAGCTCGTGCACGGTAAGGGTAGTGTGATTTGTCTGTGTCTTCCGCAGCAATTTTTACGATTGCGTCGCCTCCAGCGCAGCACCCTTTTCCAGTTGCACGTTTTAAAAATGATTTTATACCACCGAGCACACCAACTATGATTATTAAAACAATGATTACGTTCACCAACATAAAAAGCCTTCGTCTATCTGCAATATAAAAAACAGGACCTGCACGCGTGTGGCGTACGTACAGGCCCTGTGAAAAGCTGGAAACTTTTACTATGCAGCTATGTTCTGTGTAAAAGAATTAACAATCCTTTCACACGAGGAGAACCTATAATTATGCAACTTATGCAGTTGCCCCAAGTTGTTCGCACGCTTTAAGCGCCGCATCATCGGGCGTAAGCTGTGCCATAAGCCCGGTACCGTTTACCATTGTGCCGCCCGCTTTTGTAACACGTTCTGCCCAATCACGAAGCCATTTTCCATCGCCCCAATCATATGAGCCAAACAATGCAACCTTTTTACCACTCAACTTTCCTTCAATTGTACCAAAAAATGCTTCCATGCTATCTTCAAGCACTTCATCACCCATTGCAGGACTGCCAAGAATAATTACGTCAGCTGCCAGTACATCTGCTTCTGATGCCGAATCAGCTGTTTGCATTACAACTTTTGCACCCGATAATTGTGCACCTTTTTCAATTGCTTGCGCCATAGCTTCCGTGTTGCCGGTCGTGCTGGCATATACAATAGCTTTTGTCATTTTTTCCTCCAATACGAACGCATCTTTAATGACACATTGTTTTTTTATGAGCCAAAATTTGCCCTATATCTTCGTGCAACATGGGGAACGGGCACTCCTTTTTTTACCATTCGCCTGCACCACGTGCTACACGTATTATACTTTTTCATCTGCTCTCGCGCCGCATGCACATCGCCGTACACTTTCCACGAGCCACTGTAGCGAAACTGCGTACCCGCCATTTTTTCAAACGCAACAACATCTTCAAGCGGATAACCGAGAAACACGCCCACTTCATGCGGAAATGTTTTTTCTGCTACAAGTCGATGCAACAACTCCGCAAGCAATGGACAAAATCCCGATTCGACAGGATACCCTTTCTGCAGCAAATATTGCCGTATCTTGCATGTGCTGCACTGCCGCTCTAAAAGAGAACGGTCATACACAAAAAACAGCATGCGTGTTTTTGTGCGTGGCAACGCAACAACATACTTGCCGTCTTCAGTAAGTGCCGCTTTCCATTCGCGCAATTTGCGCTCGTTGTACTGCTCTCTGCGAATAGAAAACAAACACGACGGTTTTATTCCGCATAAAGCAGGCGCGCCGCATCGCATGACAGTTTCATCAAAACTCACGACGCACCCCGCTCATTTTTCATGACAGCAATAATCGCTGCTGCATCCGCAACTGCATCCAATACACCCCATGTTGCCAGTACGCTTTGCATCACGCCACTGTTTGACAATCGAGCGGAGTGAAAATGCGACACCTGCTGCAAGAACAGCACCAACTATAATATTTGCAATCATATCTGCCTCAAATATAATGCACCATTTTGCGACAACTTTATGCGATGCGGCGCAATCGCGCAACGCATTTCGGTATCATGCAGCTGCCATTGCCGCCTTTCTCATTGCGTCTTCCTTTGCATATGGATTAGGCCTGAACAACGCAACAAGCAACGCAAGCGCAAACACGATTGCGACGACTGTTCCCACTCCGAACACGCCGTGCACAATGAGCATGCCAAGCTGATACACAATCATTGTCAAAATATATGCAAACACATTTTGGAATGCGATTGCAAACCAGAACCACTTGCGGTTTTTCAACTCGTTTGCCATTGTTGCGATTGCAGCAAGACATGGCGAGTCGAGCAAATTGAACATGAGAAAGCTGAACGCTGCCATTCCTGTGGGGAACCACGAACCTACAGCACCGACAACAGTTGCAATAGCCTCTTCCTCTTCAAGTGCAGCTTCTGCAATCTCTGGGTCAACATTTGCAAGAACGCCCATCGTGGAGACAATCGCTTCTTTTGCAGAGAAGCCAGAGACAGAGGCCGCTGCCGCCTGCCAACCACCAGTTTCACCGCCAAATCCAAGCGGGATAAAGATGTAGCGAAGCACACCACCTATTGCAGCGAGAATTGAATCGGGCGCGTCAACAAGCCCAAATCCGTCTTCGCCAAATCCATAGCTTGAAAGGAACCATATCACAATGCATGCAAGGAACAAAATAGTACCCGCTTTGATTGCAAAGCTCTTTACGCGCTCCCACGTGTGCAAAAGCACTGTCTTTACATGCGGCAGGTGATACTGCGGCAACTCCATGACAAATGGCGCAGCAGGTCCGTGAAACTGCTTTGTCTTTTTAAGAATAATTGCCGCAATGAGCACAGAACCTATGCCTATGACATACATGAGCGGACCAACAAACGATGCGTCGCCACCAGTGAGCTTTGTCGCAAGTACTGATGCCATGAGCGCAATGACGGGCAACTTTGCGCCGCACGGAATCCATGTCGTTGTCATAATCGTCATGCGTTTGTCATTGTCGTTTTCAATCGTGCGGCTTGCCATAATGCCCGGAACGCCGCAACCAGAAGAGATGAGCAACGGAATGAATGATTTTCCAGAAAGTCCAAACTGACGGAACACACGGTCCATGACGAATGCAATGCGTGCCATGTAGCCGCAGTCCTCAAGGATGGAAAGCAGCAAGAAAAGCACTGCCATCTGCGGAACGAATCCCAAGACTGCGCCGAGTCCGCCCAAAATGCCATTCACAATGCAGTCAATCAAAATTTCGTTTGCGCCAGCATTTTCAAGGAACGCCTCTGTGCCGCCTTGAATCCATTCGCCGAACAACGTATCATTTGCCCAATCTGTTCCCATCGTGCCGACTGTGGAAATAGCCACCCAGTATACAAACCACATGACGAGCAAGAAAATGGGAATGCCGAGCCAGCGATTTGTTATAACTCTGTCAACTTTGTCTGACATAGTGAGCGTACGCGTTGATTTTTTGTGACAACCTTTTAAAAGCGTCGTGATGTAGTTGTAACGCTCATTTGTTATGAGCGACTCGCTGTCATCGTTGTGAGCAGTTTCAAGCGCTTTTATAATGGCCTCTGCTTTTGCAACATCCGCAGCAGCAAGATGCAAACGCTCCATGACAACGCTGTCGCGCTCAATCATCTTGATTGCATACCAGCGTTTCAAATGCGCAGCAACAGAAGACGGCACAAGCGCTTCCATTTGTGAAATGGCATTTTCAACATCGCTGGAAAAACATGCTTTCGGCGACACTGTCTTTGCAGCGCGCGCTTCTTCTACGGCAGCCTTCGCCGCTTCTTTTACGCCCGTGCCTTTGAGCGCAGACGTTTCAATCACTGTGCAGCCGAGCGCGGCGGCAAGTTTTGCGCTGTCTATCTGGTCGCCAGATTTTTTCAAAATATCAATCATGTTGAGCGCGACAACGACAGGTTTTCCCAATTCAAGAATCTGCGTTGTAAGATACAAGTTGCGCTCAATGTTTGTTGCATCAACAAGATTTAAAACTGCGCTCGGCTCATCACTTGCGAGGTAGTCGCGGCTTACCACTTCTTCTGATGTATACGGAGAAAGTGAATAAATGCCGGGCAAATCGGTTATAACAACGCCTGTGTTGCCTTTCAGCTTGCCCTCTTTTTTTTCTACAGTGACACCCGGCCAGTTACCAACATATTGATTTGCACCAGTGAGTGAGTTGAACATTGTCGTCTTGCCGCAGTTTGGATTTCCTGCAAGCGCTATTTTTATCGTTGCCATGCTGCCACCTCACTCAACTTCGATGCACTCAGCATCATTTTTGCGGACACTCAACTCGTATCCTCTGATTGTCACTTCAACTGGATCACCAAGCGGCGCAACTTTGCGTATGTACACGCTGCATCCGTTCGTAAACCCCATGTCCATGAGACGGCGTTTGAGCGCGCCTTCTCCTGCCAGCTTTTTTACCGTTACTGTTTGCCCGACAGTAACATCTTTCAAAGTTTTCATCACCTTCATGCCTCCAATTACACCATAATGCGGTTTGCCATAGCCCTGTCTATTGCAAAACGGGAATCTTTCACTTGTACAATGATGTTCCCATTTATTGAAGAAACGACCGACACTGGTGTTCCCACATTAAAACCGATTTCATTGAGGCGCTGCTTGATTTCTGGCGAGCCACCAACTTTTTTTACCGTGCACTCTTGACCAATACCACACATTGACAATGGCATCGTATACTTCCTCCTTTTGCATTTTCGTGCATACTATAACTGCATAATTAGTCTACCTAATCACTAGTTAATATACGCTAACTCGAAATAATTGTCAATAGCATATGCTAACTTTTTTCACAAAAATATTGCTATACAGGATGATATTATTTCATGGTAACACAAGCTTGAAAAGCAAATTAAAAACGGCACACTATTTCAGTGCCGTTTTTAAACGCTTACGCATTCCGTATACATTGCGCGTTTGATGTATGATGTATGCGCTGTTCGCGGCACAGGGATGTGGCACCGCTTCCGTTACATACGATGCAACATACTGTTGCTCATTTACTCTGCATACAGAGGTCGTTTTGTATACGTTGTATGCAAATAGTGCTCAGCTTTTTCGCTGCCGGGGTTGCCAAGAAAATCTTTGTAGATAGCTTTGATTTCCGGGTTGTTGTGGCTCTGTCGCTGCTTTTTGCCTTTATCGTCTTTATACAACGCTGCCGCGCGTTTTTTGCGGATTTCATCTGTTGCACCATACGGCTGACCGCCACCAGCAATACATCCGCCGCGACATGCCATCACTTCAATAAAGTGGAACGACGGCTCTTTGCCTTCCGCAAGCTCCTGGCGTATTTGCTGCACAACTTGGTCAACATTTCCGAGCTGATGCACGATAGCAATGCGCACTTTTGTGTCCTTGTTGATTTTGACTTCCGCTGTGCGCACATCTTTCAAGCCGCGCGCAGGCATATAATCAATAGGCTTCATCTCTTTTTTGTTCACGAGATAATACGCTGTGCGCAATGCTGCTTCCATCACGCCGCCCGTTGCGCCGAATATTGTGCCTGCCCCGCTGTATGCGCCCAAAAAATTGTCCGCATGACTTTCCGACAAATGCGCAAAGTCGATTCCTGCGCGGTGGATAAGATGCGCAAGTTCCCGCGTTGTAATCACTATGTCGTAATCTTGCGCACCGCTCGATTTCATGTTTTTGTCGCGCGCGCTTTCAAACAATTTTGCCGTGCATGGCATAATCGACACGTTGTAGATTTTGTTTTTTTTCACGCCGATTTTGTCAGCAAAATACGTCTTCGTCATTGCGCCTTGCATTTGTTGCGGAGACTTTGCAGAGGAAAGATGCGGCAGCATGTCGTGGTAGCGTTTTTCCGCGTAATCGACCCATCCGGGACAACAGCTTGTAAACAGCGGGAGCTTGCTGCCTTTTGTGGTAAGGCGTTTGAGCAATTCCGTGCCTTCTTCCATAATTGTCAAGTCTGCGCCAAAGTTTGTGTCGTGCACGTAATCAAAACCGAGTGCACGGAGCGCAGCGTATACTTTGCCTGTTGCAAGCGTACCCGGCTTAAAGCCAAACTCTTCGCCCAACGCTACACGCACAGACGGCGCAATCGCGGCAACAGTTGTAATCTCTTTGTCTGCAATTTTGTCAAACACTTCGTCAATCGGCGTGCTGAACGTAATTGCACCAACAGGGCAGTGCACTGCACATTGCCCGCAATGAACGCACGGACTGTGTGCAATATCAACGCCGCCAACAGGACCAATCACCGTTTTGTCGCCGCGCCCGTTGTATTCAAGCGCCCATACATTTTGCACTTCCTGGCACGCCGTTACGCAACGACCACAGTTGATGCACTTGTCGCGGTGCAGCACAATTTCCGCATACGAGTTGTCTTCCTCCTGATTTTTGAGCATAGTGTCAAATCTGATTTCGCGCAAACCAAAATCTGCTGCAATCGTTTGCAGCTCGCACTGATGATTGCGCGCGCATTTGAGACAGTCGTTCGGGTGATTTGACAAAATCAGTTCAAGCACAGTGCGCCGCGCTTTGCGAAGCTCTGCATCATCGGTGACAATGCACATGCCAGGTGTAACTTCCGTGCAGCACGAACGTGCCATGCGCGCCCGTCCAGTACGAGGGTCAACATTTTTAATAACACACAACCCGCACGATGCCCACGGCTTTAAATCGGGATTATAGCACAGCGACGGAATGTTCGCGCCGATTGACTCCGCAGCTTGCTTGACTGTCGTTCCTGCAGGAACAGTCACCTGCTGTCCATTTATTGTTAATGTTACTTTTGCCATAGTCACTGCTCCTTATTTCCGTATGATTGCATGGAACTTGCACGCGCGTTCGCATGAGCCGCACTTTACGCACTTCGCTTGGTCAATCACGTGGCGCGATTTTACTTCACCAGAGATGCAGCTCACCGGGCACTGACGCGCGCACGCCGTACAGCCAATGCACTTTTCAGTGATAAAATAGGTGAGCAAGTTTTTGCATTTTCCTGGCGAGCATTTTTTATCGACAACATGTGCCTCGTATTCGCTGCGAAATTTTTTGAGCGTTGAAAGCGTCGGATTCGGCGCAGACTGACCGAGCGCGCACAGCGAACATGTCTGCATTGCGCTGCCAATGTCTTCCAATTTTTTAAGGTCGTCCATTGTGCCGTTGCCTTTTGAAATTTTATCGAGGATTGTATACATTTGGCGCGTACCGATGCGGCACGGAGAGCATTTGCCGCAACTTTCGTCAACGCAGAATTCCATGTAGAACTTTGAAATATCTACCACGCAGTCGTCTTCGTCCATGACAATCATGCCGCCAGAACCCATCATGGAGCCGAGCTTGACAAGCGCGCCAAAATCAATCGGCGTGTCAAGTTCCGATTCAGAAATGATGCCGCCAGAAGGTCCGCCTGTTTGCACGCCTTT
Organism: Treponema sp.; assembly: GCA_017940005.1. Lineage (GTDB taxonomy): Bacteria > Spirochaetota > Spirochaetia > Treponematales > Treponemataceae > Treponema_D. Next base: position 55,938 of record JAGAZO010000019.1, on the reverse strand, counting down.
GAATTTTTTGCCGTTCTTGATGCCGCCGCCTATTTCAAAAATGATTTCGCGCAACGTTGTTCCCATAGGCACCTCGACAAGACCAGAGTTTGCAATTTTGCCGGTAAGCGCAAACACTTTTGTACCTGTTGAATCTTCATCGCCGATTTTATTAAACCAGTTCGCGCCTTTTGTAATGATGACGGGAATATTCGCAAGCGTTTCCACGTTGTCTATGACGGTAGGCATGCCCCACAATCCTGATTGCGCGGGGAACGGCGGTTTTGGCGTCGGCATGCCGCGCTTTCCTTCGATAGAACGGAGCAACGCAGTCTCTTCGCCACACACGAACGCGCCTGCACCAAGACGGATTTCAATGTCAAAATCAAACCCAGAACCGAGAATATTTTTGCCGAGCAAGCCGTGTTCGTGCGCCTGCTCAATAGCCATTTCGAGACGATGCACTGCAAGCGGATATTCTGCGCGAATGTACACAAATCCTCTGTGCGCGCCTATTGCCTTGCCGCAGATAATCATCGCTTCAAGGATTGAATGCGGATCGCCTTCAATTGTGGAGCGGTCCATGTATGCGCCAGGGTCACCTTCGTCTGCATTGCACACGACATACTTTTCTGCGCCTTTTGCTCTCAAACCAGCTTCCCATTTCAAACCAGTTGGAAAGCCTGCGCCGCCGCGACCGCGCAAACCAGAAACTTTTACCTCTTCCACAATTTTTTCTGGCGTCATTTCAAACAGCGCCTTCTCAAGACCAGCATAGCCGTCGCGCGCAATATATTCTTCAATGCTTTCAGGATTGATAACGCCGCAATTGCGCAGCACAATGCGAAGCTGCTTTTTATAAAACGGAATATCGTCAACGTCAGTAACAGATTTTTTTGATTTGTCGTAGAGCAGGCGCGGCACTTCGCGTCCTTTGATAATTTGCTCCGCAATGATTTCGTGCGCGTCTTCAGGAACAACATTCACATAGAATGAATCTTCGGGAAGCACTTTTACGATAGGACCTTTTTCACAAAAACCGAAGCAGCCCGTCTTAACTATCTGGACATCTTTTTCAACGCCCTGTGTTTTTGCCTCTGCGAGCAAGTTTTCATAAATTTTTTTTGCAGCACTTGATTCACACGCAGAACCGCCACACACCAAAATATAATGTGAATATGCCATCACCTTCTCCTATTGCAGTATATCAGCGGCAGGTTTGTCGATAATAAGATTGTCAAGCAGTTCTTTTTTCAGCAAATGCTTTTCAACAATATCTTTTGCCACACTCGCTTTTACGTCACCATAGATAACGCGCGGCATATCTGGTGCCACAACTTCCACCGTAGGCTCGTGAGAGCATAAGCCCATGCATCCTGTTTGACGGAGCATCACGTGGTCGGCAAGCCCGTTTTCATCGATGAGCTTCAAGAATTCGTTGAACGTCTCTTTTGCCCCCGACGCGATTCCACACGTGCCCATGCCGACAATCACTTGCGTTGTCTTGCCGGCCGTCTCGCGTTTTTCGACTTCCGTCTTCATCTGCGTGCGCATCTTGCGCAGTTCTTCCAGCGTCATAGCTTTCTCCTAATCAATATGCTTGAGCAATGTCGAACCACATCAGCGGCAACGTTCACATGCCCATATTTATATTCCATACTCTTGCGAGTCGATAAACTTTTTCAGCAGTATCTGCGATGCCGCTGACGAAAGTTCGCCGCCAAGTGTTTCTTGCAATTCACTGCGGTTGAGCGAATAGTCGCGCTGCGCAACAGCATCAACTCGATGAATATCCATGTCGTATTCTCCTGGCAGCGTCATCATAGAAAAAAATAATTCAGAGAGATTGCCGACAGGCGGCGTATCGATGTTTGTTAAATTGAACCGCATCGTCACTGTCGTTCCCTTTCCTGGCTCTGACTGGATGTTCCACGAGCCGTCAGTTTCCTCTGCCGTTTGAATCAGGAATGGGATTCCCAATCCAACTTTTCTCTTCGGATGCTTTATGCCGTCGGTGTAAAACGGACTTTTTGCTTTGTCAAGCGTTTCCTTGTTCATGCCTTTTCCGTCATCTTTCACCGTTACGTCAAGCACATCCGCGCTCTGCACGCATTCAAGCGTGATATGGCTTGCCCCGGCTTCAACGCTGTTTTGCGTAATGTCGGCAATCATATCGCACAGTGAATAATGCATCATGCACTCGCTTTGTTGTACTGCGCAAGAATATCTTTAACTTGATTTTTAGTGAGTTTTCCGTACACATCGCCGTTGACAGAAATGACAGGAGCTAATCCGCAGCATCCAATGCAACGCACCGCCTCGACAGAAAAAAGTCCGTCTTTTGTTGTCGTTGCACCTTCTTCAATCTTGAGTTGCGCCCGCAATTCGTCAAGGATGTCCTGCCCGCCTTTTAAATAGCATGCAGTACCGAGACATACGTTGATAAGATTTTTTCCGGGTTTTTCCGTTTTAAAAAAATGATAAAACGACACCACCCCAAACACACGCGCTGCCGGCACACCAATGAGGCGCGCCACTTCCATAGCTGCTTCTTTTGAAATAAAGCCTTGCTCTTCCTGCACATGGTGCAGAATCATGATGAGGTTGCCAGGCTTTTCTTTCCACTCCTTGATAAAATCAAGCAGTGATTTTGAAAACCCGACGTTTCCAGCTTTTGCCATTATTTTCTCCTGAAAGGAAATCGTTGGACTTATTATAAACCAAAAAGTATTTTTGTGGAAGTCAGTTATTAAATTTTAACAATTAATTAGCTAATGCTAATTTTTGTCATTCATCTTTTTCTTGTACTTTTTTACCACGCAATCGAATATACATTTTGCATCGTTGCCGTTAAGAGTTCCACGAGCGGAATAGTGTATGCCTGCTTTGCATTCCCACCGTACATTGTGATTTTAACACGCGCCGCAGCAACTTCGTCGGCAAGTTTCTTCCCGTACACAGATGCAACTAAATCAAGGTACTCGCCCTTTGTCATTGCATCACCAGAAAAAATTGGCGCCATAAATAAATCAATATACGACTGCAAGCTAGGTGGCAGCGATTCGTACAGCTTTGTAAATGTTTCAAGAGAACAAATAAGCGACATGCTGCGTTCCGCGCGGGCAATGCATCCCGATTGCGAAATTGCATCATGCGAATTGTGTGGCACTGTCGCAGCAACTGACAGCGACGCGTCAGCAGGAGACGACACGCGCACTGTCTCAATGCCCACTTCGTGAAATTGCCGCGCCATCTCATCTGCGTTGAAAAGCAGCGCATCGTGCCCACCTGCAAGCGCGCGCATGAGTTCGATAAACGCACCGCCAAAAGAAGCATCATATGCCACCGTTATGCTGCTGTCGTCGTGCGCGCGCAGTTCAACTGACGCAGTACAGCTTGAAAAAAATGCAAACGTGAAAACAGCGAATAATGCTGCCGCGCATTTTGAAAATACTCCATCTTTCATATGTATATAACAAGTAATGCAGCACATTTGTAACGAGCTTTGATTCATACAGCAGATAACGTATCTCGATATTTTACGTTGTAAAAACGGATACGCCCAAACACAATATGTCGCTATGTACCATTTGCTGTATGCTTGTTAAAGCGCAAATGTATTAATAATTGTCGTGAGCCGTTCTGCGCCTGTGAGCGTCTGGCTTGTCGATTTTTCCATCTCTTTCATGCCGTCGGAAATCTGCTCGACGCTCATCATCATCACATTCATGCGTTCGTTTATTTTGCTCGTTACATCTGTAAGCTGCGTCATTTCCTTAACAATCTGCTCGCCACCCGAAAGCATCTCCATTGATCCCTCTTTTACCGTCAGCGTCGAATCATTTATGCTTTTCATTGCATCGAGCACTTGCTGGTTCCCTGATGACTGTTCTGCCATCGCATTCATAATGACAGCTTCCTGTTCACGCACTATCTGCGATAAATCGTATATTGCATCGAATTTTTGTTGCACTTCTTTTGTATCTTCCGATATTTCCTGTATTGATGATGACAGCGCTTTCAAACTGTCGCCAATTGCTCTGCCTTGCACGCTCGATTGTTCTGCGAGCTTTCTAATTTCATCTGCGACGACTGCAAAGCCTTTCCCTGCTTCGCCCGCATGAGCAGACTCGATTGCTGCATTCATGGCGAGTAAATTTGTCTGACTCGCTATCGTTTGAATAATCGTGCTCGCCTCCATAAGCGATGCAGATTGCTCAATGATGTTCTGCGCAGTCTCCACTGCGTTCTGGACGCTTTGTCGCCCTTCGTCGGACGCGCTCGCAAGCGAATTTATTGATGCAGTATTTCTTTCAATAATATTTGTCATACTTTTGATGTTTGTAATCATTTCGTCAACTGATGCAGAAGATTCTGTAACGCTCGCTACTTGCGACTCGATTGCAGAATTCAGTGATTTGATGTTCGACAGTATTTGACTTGCAGACGCGTTTGACTCCTCAACACCTGCCGCTTGATTGTTCATCTCTGCTTGCACTATTGCAATGCTGTCAGTAATTTCGCGAACGTTTATAAGCATCGCATTTGTCCGTTCAATAAGCACCTTTGTCGTGCCATTTGATGCATCTATATTTTCTTTGAAGTTTACAAGCAGCTGGCGCGTCATTCTGCAAAATGCATTCAAATTGTTTACGAGGCTGCCAATCTCACTGCGTGAAACGACAGGTAGCAAATCTGCCGTATAGTTGCGATCAGAAAGCTGACTTGAAAACTGTTCAGCAGCATCAAGATTTCGCTTTATGCCGCGCGCTTCTAAATAAATACCAAATAAAACAAATACGACGACAATCTCCGCACATGGCAACATTTTTTTTACAAGAATTTCGATACTCGACAATTCCCTATTTGCAGGAACCATAAAAATTGCTGTGAGCAGCAATGCCATCCCTTGCAATGCAAAAATGGCGGGAAGGCAAATTCTTGCTATAAGCCCCATTGTCTGATCTTTTTTTCTAAATAGCAACCATGAGAGAGAACGTTCAAACAGGTGCTGAAACAAAATATATGCAAATAACGACAACACGCACACAAGCCCTAGCACCAGTACAATCCCAAACGCAAGGGATGATTGTCCTCCAAATGCCACATAGTTGATGCCACGCTGTACATTTCTTATGTGGTACAATACTGGTTCACAAATAGATACACATAAGATAATGCTTATTGCAGTTGACAGCAGCACCTTTACTTTTTTATTCGCAGTATCTATTGCGGCTTCTGAACCGTCGCACTTTTTCAAATGATATTCCAATCTTTTTAATATGCCAATCGGTATAATCGCCACTAAAATCCAATCAATATATATAACGAGATCAGAACTAACGCGCATAAATTCCTTTAATGTAACGGCACCACACAACCATGCAAAAATTCCATACATATAGCATGGTAACGTAAACGCCAGCCAAAAACAAACATACACATGGCGTGGAATTTTTATCACTGATTTATCAAATACTATAATTTGATTCATTGAGAACTCCTAAATTTATTAATTTTTATGAACGATTATTAAAATAATCATACGAATCAACGGTGTCTAATAAATAACCGTCAACATCTAAATCATCCAACTTTTTTTGATACTCTTTCACAATATGCTTCCATTCGGGAAGCCAGTATTTTACAATATAATTGCCTTTCCAATCTTTGTTTTCTTCCGCTATCCAGTTTGGCCTTTTTTTATTCCATTCGTTCTGCCAATATAATCTATAATTTTCTGCCTCGCCGATACTGAAATATGCGACCACAATCCGTTTGCCACCGTTTTTCTTTTTTTTGAGCTCGTGTATCTGCTCTCTTGTAAAAAAAATTCCATTGAGTGACGGTTCGATAAGTAATAAATCATAGTTGGTATTTTGCAACTGTTCATGATATTCTTGCACATCCGCAAATTTTTCAGGATTCAATAAACACAAAAAATTATTAACTTCTGAAAGGGATGTAATGTTGTTTTCAGTATATGTTCGCAACGCCTCGTACAGCTCATTTGCTTCAAATGTTGGGAGCAATTCGCTTACAAAGCCTGTCTTTGAATCTTCGGCAATGAGAAAATTTCTTTTTTTTTGCCCTTTCCCGTAATTGATTACAAAAATTGGTTTTCCATTTTGTTTTACAAGATGAATATTATTAAGCAACTCGTTTTGCAACTTTTTAGAAGTAGGTGTATTAAATCTCAACACATCGCCATAATACAGCGATTCTTGTGTCGTCGCATTTATTACATTCAAAAAATCTGTATCAATAGCACCGTTCTTAAAATAAAGCGCACTGCCATTTTGCGTAATAAGTATTCGCTCTTGTGTTGTATTGACGCGCAATTCTCGAATAAGGCTTTTCATTCTGTCCTTGTACAACTCGTTTGACAAAAAATCTTCCGGAAAACAAAAACAAGAGAATAGCGCGGCATACCATGCTACGCAAAAAAATAATATACTTTTTTTCATGCCGATAAGTATAGCAGATTGATGGCTCGCGTGTAAATAAGTTAGCAATAGCAAATAAAATATGTGTATCGCAAAGCACAATGCACACATTCATTGCAAACCACTGCACGTCAGTTGTCATGGAGTTCTAAAAATCGTTACTTCACTGTATTTTAATTTTGATTCCACGCATTTAAAAATTCAAGCATGAACTGTTGAATATCAGAAAAATATTTTTTTTGAAAGACGCACGCCTCAACGCCAATGTAGCGGAAATGCCAGCATTCCCAACGATAGCCTGTTACATCTTCATAGCCTGCGGGAAAACTCAAGCTCCACCCATATGCGGCAGCATTTTCGTATACCCACCTGCCCATCTGCGTTTCTGCAAAGTCGTCAGTTATTGAACCGAAATCTACTGCTGTTCCGAGCTGATGCTGGCTTCTTCCAGCTCGCGCGCTTTCACGTTCTGCTTCTTCGAGTCCGTCAATTTCTACCCAACGCTGAAACAGTTTTTCCTGATACGCATATGAGCGATAGGTAGAACTCACAAGCAGTTTTATTCCATCATTAAGTGCAGCACGTGAAAGCGCGCATAACGCATCGTACGCTTCTGGGCGCAATGACAAATCGTTGCGATTTATATTGAATTCACTATTTCGCACAAGCGGAACAAGAGCATTTGGCTCATACTCAGATGAAAGATGATGTTTTTTGTCAACAAGCATAAGCAACGGCAAATCATTTGCGGCACTTGCTTCATCAAATGCAATAATTTTTTCCAAATCTGCAAGAAATGCATCGTAATCTTGTATGACAATTCCTTCCTGTGCTCGTATGCTTAATTTATTAATTGTTAATTTTACTCGCTCTACGTTTTGCACTAACGACGATTTTTGTGTCAGTTGCCGTGCATCAATTTGTGCAATAAACTGCGCATCAACTTGTTCTGACATCTGCCCATTCACATATACCGTTGTTTTGCTATCTATATCATCTACAGCCAGTTTTTTTCTCTTTGCAGCAAAAGACAAAAAACCAAGCGCTAAAATACATGCAAATGCACCAATCAGTAATAGTGTCGTACGTTTCATTATTAACCTCATTAACAAATCTATTTAAATAATCTCTAAAAACTTCAGTACGCAATGATTCCCTCTTCACTGCATTTCATATATTTGCAAACCGCAATTCTCAATATGAATATTCATAAAATCATCGATTGTTTCATAATCGAGAAAATACGTGCTTACAATGATTGAAATCATTCCATGACAGACAAACAGCACATTATCAGGTGCATATAAATTCTTCGCATCCTCGATTGCCGCATATATGCGATGTGCAGCGTGTAAAATCGACTCGCCGCCGCCAAATCGTTTATAGGGATTTGCTTTATTTTTTAAAAATGCCTCGCTCCGCGTGCTTGTTTTCTCAAAATTGCCAAAATCTATTTCGCATAGCCGCTTATCAACGACAGCTATAAGACCAAGCGCTTTTTCAATATATGACGCAGTGACGCACGCACGCTGAAGATGCGACACAACTATATGCTTGATTTGATACTCATCTTGATGTGCGGCAAGCATACGCGCTAGTGCCTGTGCCTGCTCAATTCCCTTTTCAGCAAGCGGAATATCTGAAAGCCCCGAAATAAGGCGTTTTGCATTCCACGCGGTTTCACCATGCCGTGTAACGAATAATTTCATACTATTGGATTTTATTAAAATACTACTTTTTAGCAAGATATGCAACAACCGCTGCAACACATATTGACAACATACTTGCTGTGAACAGCTGCCTTAACAATAGATGCGCAACAGTCGGCGTAATTTTTTATCGATATGATTTTTGCGCGATTCAGTGCGCACACAACTACATGCCTGCACACAATTTTAAATTATTGAGAAAGCAACAGTCTGTCATTGAGCGTATCTTCTGCGCCCGCTTCGTCAAATTTTTTGAGCAAGTCTTCCACTTTGAGATTTTTCTTTTCTTCGCCGCTCACATCGTAAATGATGTTGCCTTCGCTCATCATTATCAATCTGTTGCCGTGCCTGATTGCGTCTTTCATGTTGTGTGTAACCATGAACGTTGTAAGTTTTTCTGCGCTCACAAATGATTGCGTAAGCTCGAGCACTTTTTTTGCAGTTTTCGGGTCGAGTGCAGCTGTGTGCTCATCGAGCAAAAGTAGCTTCGGCTTTTGCAATGTCGCCATAAGCAACGTGAGCGCTTGCCGCTGTCCGCCTGAAAGCAATCCCACCTTATCTGTCATTCTGTTTTCAAGACCGAGTTCAAGAAGCGCAAGTTTTTCGCGATACAGTTTTCGCTCCGCAGGCTGCACATTCCACGCGAGCGTCCTGCGCTTTCCACGACGCATAGCAAGCGCAAGATTTTCCTCTATTTGCATGTTTGCGGCAGTTCCCATCATCGGGTCTTGAAAAACGCGTCCCATATATTTTGCACGAACGTATTCAGGTAATCCCGTCAAATCCATGCCGTCGAGAAAAATAGATCCTGTATCGGTACGATAAATGCCCGCAATAAGATTGAGCAATGTTGACTTGCCCGCACCGTTTCCACCGATAACTGTGATAAAGTCTCCGTCTGCAATTTCGAGATTGACATTTTTAAGCGCATGTTTTTCTGTGATTGTACCAGGTTTGAATGTTTTCGATATGTTGAACAGTTTTAACATGTTATCCTCCCACCGTGTCAGTCAATTCTGGGTCGCGCATAATCTCTTTGTCTAAATGCGACGTACCGGGAAGCGGAGAACGCCGCCTGCTTACAACACGCTCCTTTACAACAGGCACAGAAAGTGCCACTGCTACAATAAGCGCAGTGAACAGCTTCAAATCGGTAGACTTAAGACCAAGCTGCAATACCACTGCAATGACGATGCGATACAAAATTGAGCCGAACACGACTGAGAGAAATGTATACCAAAAGCCAAAATGTTTTCCGAAGATGACTTCACCGATGATAATAGACGCAAGGCCCACGACGATTGTACCGGTGCCCATACCTACATCGGCATAGCCCTGACTTTGCGCAACAAGTCCACCTGAAAGCGCAACGAGTCCATTTGCAAGCATAAGGCCACAAATTTTCATATTGTCTGTGTTCACACCGAGCGCACGCACCATGTGCTCGTTGCTGCCCGTTGCGCGCATTGCACTGCCAATCTCCGTGCCGAAAAACCAGTACATAAGCGCAACGATGACGATAACAAAAATTACGCCGATGATGAAAGAGGCAGTCGTCGTCGTCAACTCAAAATGTTCCATTAAAAATGATGTGATAATGCGCACGCCGAGCAGCGGTGTGTTCGCTTTTCCCATAATGCGAATATTGACTGAATAGAGTGCAATCATGGTAAGAATGCTTGCAAGCAACACGTGTATTTTGATTTTCGTGTGCATTAATCCCGTCACGAGACCTGCAAGCATTCCGACAACAAAAGCCGCAAGCAGCGACACAAACGGATTTACACCATTTACAATAAGCATACCGCTCATCGCGCCGCCTGTGGCAAAACTGCCGTCTACCGTCAAGTCTGCAATATCGAGAATCCTAAACGTAATATACACGCCCAGTGTCATTACACTCCACAAAACGCCGAGCGCAACAGCACCATGCAACGCATACAGTAAACTCATTCCGCTGCTCTCCAGTTATTAATTTTGCAAACTTGCAGGAATAGTGATGCCGAGTTTTGCTACCGTGTCTTCGTTCACTTCAAACGTGCAGTTTTCAAGATACTGAATGGGCATGTCGGCAGGTTTTTTGCCATTCGCAAGAATGTCAACAGCCATTACCGCAGTCTGTTTGCCAAGCTCGTAGTAATCAATGCCATATGTGGCAAGCGCGCCGTTGTGCAACATACCTTCCTCGCCTGCAATGACGGGGATTTTATTGTCGTTTGCAACTTGCGCAACAGTTGTCATGCCTGCTGCAATCATGTTGTCTGTAGGCGCATAAATTGCGTCAACTTTTCCAACAAGGCTCTGCACCACTTGCTGCAATTCGTTTGAATTTGAAACTGTTGCGTCGATATACGCAAGATCAAGCTTGTCGCACGCAGCTTTTGCAAGGTTTATTTGAAAAATGCTGTTTTGCTCGCTCGAACAGTACAACATGCCTACTGTTTTTGCAGTCGGCACAAGCGTTTTAAGCAAATTGATTTGCTCAGCACATGGCGTTAAATCTGATGTTCCCGAAACATTTGTGCCCGGTTTTTCATTCGACTGCACAAGTTTTGCGCTTTCAGGGTCAGTCACCGCAGTCACAAGAACAGGAATCGTTTTTGTTAAATTTGCCACAGCTTGTGCCGCAGGCGTTGCAATAGCGAGAATCAAATCGGAACGGTCATTCACAAGTTTTTGCGCAATCGTAACGCAGTTCGCCTGTTCACCCTGCGCATTTTCATAATCAATTACAATATTCTGACCGTCAACGTAGCCTGCTTCTGCAAGCCCGTTCACAAAACCGTGATACGCAGCATCAAGCGCAGCGTGTTCTACGAGCTGCACAATGCCTATCTTGATTTTGCCGCTTTTCTCTTTGCAACCGACTGTGCTCACGAGCAAGCAAACAGCTGCAACAACACATACAAATGTCGCTTTTTTTATTTGCGTTTTCATATCATCTCCTTAAATAGAAAATGTGATTAGGATTTTTAAGTATACTGAAAATATTTCAAATAAGTCAAGACGGTCATTTTATCTTATGGCAACAGGCGGTGTTATGCATTTTATCAGTGTGAAACAAACCGAAAAAACTTGTGCTGCTACCTGATTGTATGTGCGGACGGAACTGCGCATCATGTAAACCGCATTGAAAAAATTGCGTCATTATCCTGCGAATCTCTCACGCAACATTGTGATTTCTTTTTTGTAGCCGTCATGCTCGTTTGGCGTTTCAAGGATAAACGGCAGCGTTTTTAGCGCAGGATGATTTATGACGCGGACAAGCGCATCGAGCCCTATTTTACCATCGCCTATTTTTGCGTGCCTGTCTTTATGCGTGCCACATTCGTTCATGCTGTCGTTTAAGTGAACCGCACGAAGACGCGAAAGCCCCACAATTTTGTCAAACTGCGCAACAACGCCGTCCAAGTCGTGAACAATATCGTAGCCGCCGTCCCAGATGTGGCACGTGTCAAGGCACACGCCCACGCGTTTTGCAATGCGCGCGCCATAGTTTTTTTCTGCACCGTCGAGAATTGCACGGAGCTCTTCAAATGTCTTGCCAATTTCAGAGCCCTTGCCCGCCATTGTTTCTACGAGCAGCGTTGTGTGGCATGTAGTGCCCGCCTTTTTATGCGCTCCGTCAACTTTTTTGAGCGCGGCGGCGATGAGTTCTGCCGTTTGAGCAACGCCTATGTCCGCACCTTGCCCCGTGTGACTTCCCGGATGAAAATTATAAAAACTCCCCGGCACATATTCAAGGCGGGCAAAATCACTTATTATCATTTCCAGCGCGAATGTGCGCACGTCAGGATTTGCAGAGCAAGGATTCATCGTATACGGCGCGTGCGCTACGAGCGGCGCAAACTTGTGTTCTTTTGCAAACGCGCAAAATGCGCTTGCATCGTCCGTGTCAATCTTCTTTGCGTTGCCGCCACGCGGATTACGCGTAAAAAATGCAAATGTGTCTGCTCCAACGCTCACCGCCTCATTGCCCATAGCAACAAAGCCGCCGCTCGTAGATTCGTGGTATCCAATATGCAACATAGCAACTCCAAAATATGGCGCGTCTTTTCTGCACCAAAGAGACAAAACGCGCATGTACGTCACCGCATTACAACACCACGCTTACGCAAGTTTGAACGAATTAATTACCGTTTTCAAGTGTTCTGCGTTATTGAGTGTCTGCGCAGATGTCTCTCCCACAGTGCTCATGCCATTTGCAATCTGCTGAATGTTGTCCGTCATGGCATTCATGCGCTCATTGATTTTGCTCGTTACTTCGCTCAAAACGCCCATTTCACGCATAATCTGCTCGCCGCCAGAAACCATTTCAGCAGAGCCATCTTTTACTGCAATCGTAGAATCGTTGATGCTTTTCATGGCTTCAAGCACTTGCTGATTGCCACTTGCCTGTTCAGACATAGCATTCATTATCACATTTTCTTGCTCGCGTACTGTTTGCGACAAGTCGTAAATCGAGTCAAAATTTTTCTGCACCTCTTTTACGTCTTCAGATACTTCGCTGATTGAAGCAGAAAGCGCTTTCAAGTTGTCGCTGATTGCCTTGCCCTGCGCGCTCGACTGCTCGGCGAGTTTTCTGATTTCATCTGCAACCACAGCAAACCCTTTTCCCGCCTCGCCTGCATGTGCAGATTCGATTGCTGCATTCATGGCGAGCAAGTTTGTCTGGCTCGCGATTGTCTGGATAATTACACTCGCTTCAAGGAGTGATGCAGACTGCTCAATGATGTTCTGCGATGTCTCCACCGCATTCTGCACACTGCTGCGCCCTTCGTCTGATGCGCTTGACAGCAAATTGACCGATGTTGTGTTCTTTTCGAGAATCTGTGTCATCGAGCGAATGTTTGCAATCATTTCATCGACAGCGGCGGACGATTCGGCAACGCTTGCAGCCTGTGTTTCTATGCTTTGATTAAGCGTACGTATGCTCGACATAATTTGATTCATAGCTGCATTCGTCTCCTCTACGCCAGCAGCTTGATTGTTCATGTCGTCCTGTACAGAAGAGATGCCTTCATTGATTGACTGTATATTTGTGGATGCATTGTTCATATTCTCGACAAGCACCTTCGTAGACTCTGTCGATTCAGATATAGAATTTGAGAAACCTGAAAGCACATCGCGTGTCGTCGCCGCAAAGGCATTCAGATCGTTTACCAACACTCCCGTTTCATTGCGATAATAAACGGGCAACTGTTCAACCATATAATCGCGATTTGAAAGTGCATTTGCAAATTTTTCAATCGCGAGCAAGCTGCGCCGCGTTGCAGATGCATTTGAATATACGCCAAAAAGTCCCATCACGCTTGCTAATATAGCCGCAGGCACAATTTTTGTCGCTACCAATGAGCCAAAATCTGCATCGCGGTTTACAGGAATGTAAAATACTGCGATAGTCATGAGCAGTATACCAAGCATTGAAAAAAATCCAACAGCCATATTGCGCATGACAATAGACCAACCGCCATCGCCTTCACGATGCGGGAGCCATGCAAGAGAGCGTTCAAAGCTGTGTAGATAGCGTAAATACAGCGTCACATTATACACGCTTATCAATCCGAATATAACAGTAATACCGAATCCAAGCGGGGAAGCACCGCGAAAGGCCTCATACACAATACCGCGCTGTCTGTTTCGCAGCTCATAAAAGAACGGTACAATCAGGAGCAACAGTATAGGAATACCGACAGAAGTCCATTCATATATTTTGACCAGTTTGTTCATTTTATCAATCGATTCAGCACTGCCGTCATATGTACGCATTGTTTTTTCAAAATTTTTGCATGAAATAATCGGCACAACGAGTAAAACAAGCATATAGATAAAAAGCAATGGATCGCTTATGGACAATTTCAATTCCTCCGCTGTAATAGCGCCAAACCATAACGATGTAGCGCCATACATGAGCAAAGGCACTGTATACACGAGAACGAGAAAAACATATGTAGCAATCGGCATCTTGTATGTATCGTGCAAATGAGAATTATGTAATTTATCATGTTCCATAAAAAAGCCACCTCTTAATTTACAGTTTAAATGTTTCTATAACAGTTTTAAGTTTCTCTGCACCGTCCATTGTTTGCGCAGAGGATTCATTCACCTGCTCCATCGCCAGTTGAATCGATTCCATGTTGCTTGTCATGGCGTTCATGCGCTCATTGATTTTGCTCGTTACATCGCTCAAGACGCCCATTTCACGTACAATTTGCTCGCCACCAGAAATCATTTCGGCAGAGCCGTCTTTAAGAGCAATTGTTGAATCGCTAATACTTCTCATCGCTTCAAGCACTTGTTGGTTGCCCGTCGCCTGTTCTTCCATTGCATTTTTGATGACCGTTTCCTGCTCTTTTACCGTTTGTGACAAATCGTAGATGGCATCAAAATTTTTCTGCACTTCTTTTACGTCTTCAGATACTTCGCTGATTGAAGCGGAAAGCGCTTTTAAGTTGTCACTGATTGCCTTGCCCTGCGCGCTCGACTGTTCAGCGAGTTTTCTGATTTCGTCCGCAACCACAGCAAAACCTTTTCCCGCCTCGCCTGCATGTGCAGACTCGATTGCTGCATTCATGGCGAGCAAGTTTGTCTGGCTTGCAATCGTTTGAATAATCGTACTCGCTTCAAGAAGCGATGCAGACTGCTCAATAATGTTTTGCGATGTCTCCACTGCGTTCTGCACGCTCTTACGCCCTTCGTCAGAAGCATCTGAAAGTGAACTGACTGAGATAGCATTTCGCTCAAGGATTTGCGTTATGGAACGGATGTTTGCAACCATTTCGTCAACAGCTGCCGATGATTCTGTGACGCTTGAAGCTTGCGACTCAACACTTGCACCAAGCGTACGTATGCTCGACATAATTTGATTCATGGCAGCATTCGTCTCCTCCACGCCCGCAGCCTGATTATTCATTTCACTTTGCACGAGCGAAATGCTGTCAATGATTTCTTTTACCGCAACACTTGCTGCATTCATACGCGCAATAAGCTCTTTTGTCGTCTCGTTAGAAGCACTCACATTATCCCTAAAATTGATAAGAATCTCCCGCGTAGCAATACAGAATGCATTTAAATTATTGGCAAGACTACCTATTTCGCAACGCAACAATACGGGCAACTCTTGTACTGTATAATCGCGGTGCGACAAACTATTTGAAAATGTTTCAACTGCTGCTATGCTTGACTTGGTGGCACGAAATTGGAAATACACGCCTGCTAAAACAACCATGCCTACAATAGTAGAGCATGGCATTAAACGTCCAACGAGCAGCTCAACATTTGACAGCGTACGGTTCGCCGGTACAATGAGTGTTGCATCTGAAAGCAACACAATGCCTGAAATCCCAAAAAATACTGCCAGCATCGAACGCAGTGTAAGTGACATCGTTTGATACTTTCTGCGATAGGGAATCCAGTTAAGCGAATTTTCAAGATTTTCTTGAAATAAAACATATGACCCCAAAGACGCAGCGCATACAAGTCCAAGCACAGTCAGAATGCCAAAGAACAATGATGATTCTCCATGAAATGCAGCATAGGTAATGCCACGCTGTATATTCCGCAAATGGTAAATGAATGGCTCGCAGATAGAAATAATAAAAATGACACTGATGGAGAAAAATTCAAATTTCCTTATAGCGCTATTTGCTTCTTCTGTAGTAGTCTCACTGCCGTCATACTGTTGAATTTTTTTCTCGAATCCATATAGCGTTGCAAAAGGAATTACTGCGACTGTTGCCAAAATAATAAACACGACAGGATCACCTATAACCGTTTGGAATTCGCTGCGCGTAATTGCACCACTTGCCCATGCGGTTAACCCGTACAACAAAAACGGAGACGTATATGCCATAAGCAGATACACGTAACAACGAACAGGCAACTTCCTGCTCGTCTGACCACGTTTTGCACTCATACCCATAAACCTTCACCTCGTCTTATGTATCGCAAACCTTTTCCGAATACTTTTTATTTAATACAATTTTAGAGTGCTTTTTAAAATCTTATTATATTTATTTAACTAAGTTATATTAATAATATACTGCATATATATGCATATAGCAATATCTAGCATGTATTTTTTTACCACAAACCTCATCAAAATGTATAAAACAGCTTTCCGCATTATTAGTATCGGCAATATTATCGCTCCACGTGAGAATATTTTGCCGCACACACAAAACGGACACACATGACGCCGTTACCGCATGTTAAAAAGATACGACCATCGGAACAGCAAAATTGCCTTACGAACAAGCTTCATTACACGCTATACCTCAAGCTTATTTTCCAAAAGCCAGCTCGTTGCAGCAAAATACACAGCGGCAAAAATCACATATCGTAACAGATGATTCCAAAACGAACTCATCGCGTTTCCTTCTATTCCAATAAATGTAATGCGCAACGGCAGATAAAACAGAAAAAACAAAATCACCAGAATTAAAAAGCCATTCGGTTTTTTTGTATGAATAAACGCAGAATACAATGCAAAAGCGCAGTTAAATGTAGCCTGCGCGCTCACAAACAAAATCACCAATCTTGCACAATACTGCAGCATATCAAAAAAGTGTTCCACAAAAACCCAGTGATAAATGCTCCGTACATTTTCCCAATACGATACGCCGAGATCTGTTTCAAATGGTATAAGAATTGTAAATAGTTCTTTAAAAATAAGCCCCGCGGTCGGGCCCATAAACGAAAGATATATTGCAGCAGGAATCGCATATATCGCAAATTCTGCAAGATTGATAAGCTGTTTTGCAGCAAGCAATGCATAACTTCTTTCAGGTACAAGAAGCATAAGATAGCTCGTGTCGCCAAAAAGCATAAAACGAATATTACCGCTTCCTCGTGCAAGTGCGTAAATAGGAATAGCCCACAAACCGAGCATACCGATGACATACATAGTCATGCCAAAAAATGTTACATGATTCGATTGTGTTTGATATGCAATAAAATTTGTGAGCGCCGCGCCGAGTAACACAATTGCAATAACAGCACTCGTGTATGCAATGCGATTTTTACTTGCTTTCCATTCTTGTCGCAAAGTTGCCTTAAATAAATTGGTCTTGTGAAATGCTGCATCTTTTCCCATAACATTACATCTCCTTGAATGTCGCAATATACAGCGCATCAATATCCATACCATGCTCATTGCGGAGCCGCTCGGCGTCACCATACAATACAATCTCCCCATCTTTAATAAAACACACATCGTTGAACATGTGCTCAATGTCGTGCACCAGATGTGTGCTCACAATAATCGATGAATCAGGATTATATGTTTTAACAATTGAAGAGACAATCTGTTCTCTTGCGACAGGATCTACGCCGCCGAGCGGCTCATCAAGCAAAAATAATTTTGCTGCACGCGAGAAACACAGCGTCAGATTGAGCTTTTCTATCATGCCTTTTGACATATGGGCAACGGATACATTCTTTTCAAGATGCACAAATTCAAGCATATCATATGCCTTACGTGTATCAAAGTCGGCAAAATAATCATGATAATAGTCAATCGCATCAAGCGCGGTCATCCACTTTGGCATAATATTGCGGTCTGGTAAAAAAGACACAAGTCGCTTGCTTTCAATACCAAGCGCTTTTCCACACACACGCACATATCCGTTGTTCGCTTTTTGCAATCCTGCAACAATTTTTAGAAATGTTGTTTTGCCACTTCCATTCGGTCCCATGAGGCCAAGTATTCGTCCTGCCTCAAGTGTAAGAGAAAGATTGCTAATCGCAGGGCGCATACCGTATTGCTTTGTCAAATTTTCTGCTACTAAAATCGGTTCCATAATCTATAAAAATTGTTAATTTTATGAGTTATAATTGCATTTTTCTGCATACACGTCAAGTTATGTACGTAAAATAATACTACCTGCACCTGCTTGTGTACATTACTCAAAGTATAGTATAGTGCAACCATACCAAATCACTTTATTTTGGAGGCTTTTATGAAAAAGTTCGCTTTAATAATTGCAGTTGCTGTAGCGTGCGCAGTTTTAGCAGTTGCACAAAACTCTGTTGATTTGACAACACCGGCTACAGAAATCAATCTCGGTGACTTTCCTGTAGGAACATGGCATGATGACACATGGAACGCAGATTGGGAATTTTCTTCCCGCAACATTCGCCTATTGCAAAACGGCGCGCTTGTGTACAACTTTAGCGGCAAAGTGAAAAACTTTAAAGTGAACGCAGGCACAGCTGGCGTCACAATCAGCTTTGACTGCGATGAAACAAAACGCAGTTACCAGTTTAACAAAGGTATTTCGCTTTCAACAGACATCACTATGACAATTGACCGCCATGACACGCCCGCAAGCGCCCCGAATACACATTACGTCAAAACAATGAAAAAGAAATAAACATTTTTGCATTTTCATTTATACAGAAGATTTTATACCTCGTCGCAAGCGACGAGGTAACACACAAGAGCAGCATGCGCCGTATATTCCGTAGACAATCGCCCAAAAGATGTGGAAGCACGGAAGCAATTCGGACATTGGGAACTGGATACGATAAAAGGCAGAAGGGACACATCGATTGCCGCCTGTTCACGACGCCATACAACCGCAGCCTTGAGTTTATGGACATTGAGGGCATGAAAAAACTGTATCGACGGACTCATATTTTTCAAGGGTAGCTCATGATAAGTTTGAGACTGCTGTCACCGGATAAATAACTATCCCAGAAAAATCCACAAGGGGAAAACTTCTGCCACAATATTCAAAAAGTATTGTGATTTATACCAAATTTTAGGGAAGTAGTATTTAAAAGTTGCATTGACAGCATGCGCGTTCTTTTGTTATAGTGTAATCGTCTTATGGGGGTGTAGCTCACCTGGCTAGAGCGCTTGCATGGCATGCAAGAGGTAACGAGTTCGAGTCTCGTCATCTCCAATAGTTTCTCATAGATTTAGAACCGACTACTAAAACGAACGATGAGCTGGGCGAGGAACAGCACATACGGAAAACATGAAAATCGAGTATCATGGCTGACACGTCATTCATCATCGCAAAACTCCTGCGCATCGCCTGAAAACGAGCCACTGCCATGCTGCGCAAATTCTACCGTTGCCTGTTTTCTGCGCATAGACAGATTTTGCCGTATATGCGCCTCATCACAATATTAGCTAGACAGTGTACTGCACTACATTTTTTGTGAAAAAATTTTCAAAGAAAACTCTTTGCTTGGAGAGTAAGTGAGAACAGTCTAATGCCGCGCATTACGTAGAAAATAAGTCGCCGCTATTGCATTTTTTTCAATACAGTTTAAAACAATA
This sequence comes from Treponema sp., assembly GCA_017940005.1. GTDB lineage: Bacteria > Spirochaetota > Spirochaetia > Treponematales > Treponemataceae > Treponema_D. Next base: position 36,514 of record JAGAZO010000019.1, on the reverse strand, counting down.
GTGATGGTAGTTCATCGTGTCATCTTGCGGTAGACAGTGCGCTTGGGCACATCAGCATCCTCGCCAAACTGTTCCTTTTTCCACGCAGCGTATTCCGACCAGTTGCCTTCAAAAAAGCGCACTTCGCTGTTGTTTTCAAACGCGATGATATGCGTACAAATACGGTCTAAAAACCAGCGGTCGTGGCTTACAACAAGCGCGCAGCCGGCAAAATCTTCTAGCGCCTCTTCGAGCGCGCGCACTGTTTGCACATCCAAGTCGTTCGTAGGTTCGTCAAGCATGAGCACATTGCCCGACTCTTTGAGCATCATCGCAAGGTTCAAGCGATTTTTTTCGCCTCCTGAAAGCACACCGATTTTTTTGTTTTGGTCAGCGCCAACAAAATTGAACCACGAGCAGTACGCGTGCGCATTCACCTCGCGGATGCCGCCTTCAAGCGCGCGCCCTTTTTCGTCAACAGCGCCGAGCTTGAGCACATCTTGTCCGCCGCTCAAAAATTCATACACCGTTTTGTTTTCGTCAAGCGATGAACGCAGCTGGTCAACATATACCAGTTTTACTGTCGAGCCGAGCTGTATGCTGCCGCCATCTTGCACTTCGCCGCCCGCGTTTCTGTCGGCGCGTGCTACAGGAAGTCCTGCCGCTGTTGCAATCATTTTGAAAAGCGTTGTCTTTCCTGCTCCGTTCGGTCCCACGATTCCCACAATCGCACCGGCGGGAATACTGAACGAAAGATTTTCAAACAGCAGTTTTTCGCCGTATGATTTTGTTAAGCCTGCAACTTCAATCACTTTGTCGCCGAGCCGCGGCCCTGCAGGAATTGAAATCTGCGCGTCTTTGAGCTGCTGTTTGCCCTGCTTGGCGAGCAATTCTTTGTAGCGCGTGATGTGCTCTTTGTGCTTTGCCTGTCTGCCTTTTGCATTCATGTGAATCCATTCAAGCTCGCGCTGCATCGCTTTGCGCCGTTCGCTTTCAGTTTTCTCCTCGATTGCAAGACGCGCTTCTTTTTGTTCAAGCCAGCTTGAATAGTTGCCTTTGAACGGATAGCCTTCGCCGCGGTCAAGCTCTAAAATCCAACCGGCAACATCGTCGAGAAAATAGCGGTCGTGTGTAATCGCAATCACAGTACCAGGATAATTGTGCAGGTGCCGCTCAAGCCACGCCACTGTTTCTGCGTCAAGATGATTTGTTGGCTCGTCGAGGAGCAAAATGTCGGGCTTTTGCAAAAGCAGACGGCACAGCGCAACGCGACGACGCTCGCCGCCAGAAAGCACATCGACAACTTGCTCACCGGGTGGACAGCGGAGCGCGTCCATAGCAAGCTCCAAGTTGTTGTCAAGATTCCACGCATCGAGCGCATCAAGTTTTTCCTGCAATGCCGCCTGGCGCGCGCCGAGTTTATCGAAATCTGCGTCTGGGTCGCCAAACGCTTCATTTACTTTGTCGAACGCTTCGAGCAAGTCAGTAATTTCTTTGACGCCTTCGCCCACAATCTCTTTTACTGTTTTACCTTTTTCAAGCTCCGGCTCCTGCTCCAGGTAGCCGATTGAGTAGCCGTCTGCGAGGCGCGTTTCGCCGGTAAAATCTGTGTCTATGCCCGCCAAGATTTTAAACAAGCTCGATTTGCCAGAGCCATTCGGCCCGATAACGCCAATCTTTGCTCCGTAGTAATATGAAATGCTGATATTTTTTAGAACGACTTTTGTGCCGTATGCGCGGCTCACATCGTCCATTGTGTAGATGATTTTTTTATCGTCGACTGTCTTTGCCATACGGCTATCATATAAAAGAAACAAAAAAGGCGCAACGGCACGCGGCGACTATTCATTCTTCTTCAGTTGAAAACCACATTCTTCGGCAGTCTCATCGAGTAATAACGAGTACCCCCCCCCCGTATTATCCAGCAACGTGGCAAATACATGGAGCATGCTATTGTCCTGTCTAAATGCTGCAATGTGTATGTCGGTTTCAGCAAGATTAAGTTGCTGTGCAACGGCATTTAAAAGCACCGTGAAATCCTCTGCAATAAGCGGACTATGCAGTTCAACAGGCGAATCGAGCATACCGATTACCTGCCCATCGGAACTCTCTATAGCAATACCGGTAATTGTTATATTCTGTATACTTTCAATAGCGGCTAATCGTTTATTGAGTGTAAAATCAACTGTTGCATGTTTTTCAAACGATTCCGCTTTCATATCGGCAAAATCTTCAATAACTGCTTGCCCTTGCAAATCTGCTATAGACAATGGTTCAAGTGCAACTGTTACAGCATGCAACAAGGCAACATCATCATTATTTTCAATAACACGATTATAATAGCGATGGACAGCGACATCGTGCACTGTTGTTAAAAGATGTCCGTCACTTGTGGTAACGCGCACAGTAACATTGCAAACAGGCATGACATCATCTGTATGTTCTTTGAGATACAAGTGCATTTCATCTGTCGTACATTCGTTACCAACGCATTTTGTTTTATTCTGCTGCTCAATATGATCAAGTGTAATAGCGACATGCCCACCAGTAAACCGCTGCTTTACCGCGTCAAGTAATGCAACAACATCTCTATGATATAAAAGTGTATGCACGTCAACATTATGCAACACAGCAAGCGGTTGCACGCTGTCGCTTGCGTATACTGCACATGTATTTACACGAAGCGGCACAGGAATGGGAAGTTCAACATAGCCCGACGCATCACCATGCGCATTGTCATCATATGTGCCAAATGACTTTACTGTACGCCCGTCAGTAATGCTCGTTTTTTTGCCAACCCACAGCTTAACATCTTTTACGTTATTCGGGAAACTGCTTCCTGCAAGCGAAATACGCACATACGGTTCAGTATCCTCGACAATAAGTGCTATTCTTGAAGAGAACAGTTTATTGTTACTGTCAGTAACAATAAAATCAGTGCATTTATCTGCAACAAAGCGATATTCTCCGCGCGGCATAATCTTGAATGTCAGCGGAAGCAATTCCTCATCTTCAATATAAAAACTCTTTCGCTGCGCCGCTTGCAAACGTTCAGGCTCAAGTAAATACCCTTTTTCAAAAAGTGCCGCTATTGCATCATCGGAATCCGCTTCATAATATGCGCGGCTTACGATGTAGCTCGGATCAGCTGTGTATACACCGACAGTTTGCGCAAGAGACGTTATTTCTGTACGGGAACTTGACTGCGCATAACTCCACCGTCCCAGCCTTCCAAACTTTTCCTCAAAATACGCAGGACTGACAATATTTGGAGAAAAATTGCGCAACACACGAATTTTTGTACCTGCCTTTTTATCGAGAAATGCTTCTTGCGTAAACGCTACGTACTGTTCACTATGCCCAAAATCATCGCCAGAACTGCCCACATAGCTGAAATCAAAAAATAGCGGCTTGCTCCAGATCTTTTCGCCAGGCAACAAAATTTGATATGAATAGATTTTACTAAGCGTATTGGAAAAATCAACAATCACATTGCCACTACTATCTACGACTTTATCAAACGTCAGTTTCCACCTGCCGTCATAACTATTTGTATTGATATTGAATGCAGCTTGAAAACTCATGCCGTTAAAATCAAGAGCGCCAGGTGTGCCAAGCTCATCAATAAGAGAAGGATGCGATTTTTCAATAGGCGAAATAACGGCAGCAAGCAACGTACCGTCAGCTTTCGTAATCGGTAATCGCGTTCCAGATGCATCGACAGCATTTGCATAGTCAATGATGCTGTCTGTTTCATCGCCAGCAGAGTCGCCGCCGTCCTCGTTGAGCATTGCAGCTCCAGCAACATTTTTAAGTACTGTTGCATCGATAACATATATTGCTGTATCTGTATTAAGCACTTCAAGCGGCGAAAAATCTACATCGTATGTGACAACAATTTTTGTATCGGAAGATTTTTCGTCTGCAATGCTGCGTACTACATTTGTACGGATTTTATACAATGGTTCGCCGCGCACAGCGACTTTGTGTTCATCGCCTCCAAAAACTGGAAAAAAATTGAGCGCAGCGTCAAGCGAATCAATGTTTACTGCGAGAGGACTTGTAATCGTAACAATAACAGGACTACGTACGGCAACGACAGCAGTAGACGACACAAAGACAGAAACACCAGTGTGCAGCTGTTGACCGCCAGTTTGAGAATTGAGAGAGAACGCATATCCCTGTTTTGACTGTGAGTTTCTGTAATCAGAAGAAAAGCCTTCATTCTGACAGCTTGCAAGCAAAATGCACGCAGCAACAGCCAAACTGATACAAAATCCTGTTAATCTCATACCTGCATTATACTATAATTTTAAAAATTATGCCAATATAATATAAAACAAACACGTCCTAAACTATAGAATACAATGAACGTTGCATTCTGCATACGCGTATTAAAAATACTACTACAAACAATGCGATGCTTTTTAATCAATGACAGCTAGTTTGTTTACGTCTGTTACATGTTATTTCACACGGACTTATTTTTTTGACAAGGTATCCCAATTAAGCGTAATTTTGCCAACATATGAAGTGGCAACATTCGGCTGATTTACTGTACCTTCTCCTTTTCCGTTGCAGAATTGCAGACCCGTAGTATTTGAGTTAACATAAATCCACAAGTTATAGGAAGATATATCTTTACTCACAGGAAACGACATAGCATCAACATAATGAACTTCTTTGCCGTTCCTATCAGTTGCCGTATCTGCACTCGTAGTGTAGTATATGGCATCCTTTTTCTCTTCTTCTGAAATATAATATCCAGGTATTGAATTTGTTGAATCAATAAAAGTATGTGCTAACTGACCGTAAACAATTACGCTTGACTTTCTGAAGTTTGCAGTGAGCATTACACTGCCGTCAGTAGCGATTGCAACGCTTGCATCTACAAGGAGTGACGGATGGCCTTCATCCTGCCCTGCGCCAAAATCTATACCGCCCATCGCGTTGACAAAGCAACTCAAATTTGCTGTTATTGTATATTCTGACAGGAACGCTGATACAGTGTCAACTAAAATTTCTTTTTCACTTTTTATAGTGATTTTATCTACTCTCGTTGAAGCCCCTGTTGTGTCAGCCGTCGCATTTTGATTTGCGTGCACATAAGAAGTAAGTAGATAAACATTTGTTCCAATCTCTTTCCATGCATAGGTAAAATATAATGCAGTTATTTTACTTTTTTCAGTATCCGTTATGATATAAACGCTTTCAGACGAAGACAAGAGTTTCAAAAGGTGTGAATTATTATTTGCTTCAAATGTATAATATTTCTTCATAATGTCAGAAAGCTGATAAGTAGACTTGAACGTATTGCTGAATGAATTAGTAATCGGCAGGGGCATTGCGCCATATGTATACACTGCTTTCACAGTGAGCGTTTTTGTAGACTTTTTAAACGTTCCTGATACAGATATGTCTTTTACGTCTTTTCCCGCTTCCTTGAATACAGCTCTTGAAGTAAATTCGCCCAATGCAAAAACATAGTTTTCATTATCAACAGTTGAAACAACTACATTAGTGATGTCAAAAGTATTGATCGTCATTGAGCTGCTGTACGAAAAGCCAGGTATAGTTATAGAAACTGTGTCATCAGCTGTTTTTTTAATGACAAGCTTTACGCCTGCATTTTTACCCTCGACACCTGCTACGCTATACGATTCATCCGTGTAGTACTCACCTGCGACAACATCCGCTGTCGTTGAAGCATTTTTTGCGCTATCTATAGTGCTATTCGTACAAGAGAGCACACCCAAAAAGATGAGCGTCCCTATCATACCTAAAAATAGTTTTCTCATAAAAACCTCCACATATTTTTTGCTTCTGTGAAGCATTTTTTATTTTTATTGCACGGTAACAGTATAGTTTGTCTACTGTGCAATAGACGCAATCAAGTGCTTGTGAATATTTCAATAATCGGGAACGGCATTTTTCCCGGTTTGAAAGAAACACGCAACGTGAGCATGCCTTTTTCATCAAGCTTTCCGTCTACAGTCAAATCCTTTAACGTGATTGTTTTATCTAGTGTCTCTGCCTGAATAGACGATGTTGCATCAAGATGCAAGTAGTATGTAGCTCCGTCCTTATACACTTCAACATTAGGGATATCAAAACTTTTAATTGTCATTTCCTTTGAAAATGCAAAGCGATACATCGTAAGCTGCACTGTGTTTGCTGTTGTAGCACTTGTATCTGCAACCTTGACTACAGGTGTAATCATATTTCCATCTGCATCAGTTCCACATGAACCTTTACCTTTTTGCATTTCTCCAACAAGATACACAAAACTTCCGTTGTACGAATCATTCCCACCCCATGCAGCTCTCGATGCGCCTTCAGGACGCTCAATCATTATGTCTTTAATGCTCGCGTTGTAATCTATTTCTGTAGGTGTTGTGTTGCGCGGAATATTAGCCTGCTTTTTCATGGGCACGCGCGTATTTGCCATTGCGCTAATGCCAGTGAGTTTGTCACCAGTGAGCAGAATGACAATTTCATCCAAACTATTTATGCCAACTTGCACAACCATTGCAGCTTTTGAAGCATCTTTAGCGATTGCAGATGCATGGTCTGCCGCGCTGAACCAATACAGTGTGTAGTTGCTCGCTGAATTTTGGGTAGCATAGTAATAGAACTGATTATTGTTCATTCCAGTTACGTTCATATTCCAGTCACATCGATTGTCGTTGTATACAATCAATGATGGAATGAGCGTATTCCCGCTTGAAGCAGTAATGTTCCCATAATACGTATAGCCGTAGATTTTAGCGATGTCGTAATCTGCAAGACTTTCATTGCTCGTACCTGCACAAGAGATGAACAGCAACGCAATCGCTGTCACAGCTAAAGCATATGTTATGTAACATTTTTTCATATAACCTCCTTGATAAATGCCGCGCCTGCTGGCAAGCTGCGGCACTCGATTAAAAATTGTATTTGGCGCCAACTCGTAGCGTTATGCCATCGTTAAGCCCGTAATAATTTTTTTGCATCTCTCCGTTTGTTCCCTTGATGAAGTGCAAATTGTTGAGCATGTTGTCTACACCAACATAGACAGCAAACGTATCTTCAAAAAATTTTTTTGAAATATCACAACCGGTCATAAAATAGTCAGGCGTGTAATATGCAGTTTGCGCATTTAAAAGCTGCGGAGAATTCCACTGAACGCTCACCGCAATTGTCGTTTCAATCACTGGAATGCGATATTCCGCGCTCGCTGTAACTCTGTGGGCAACACGCAATGCAAGATTTTTCCACTGCGAAGAAGGCGCATCAAAAAATTTTGCGCCTGTATATGCGTAGCCGATTTTTGCCTTGAATCTGTCAAGTTCTGTGCCCATTGAAAAATCGCCACCGTATGTGATTGCTTTGTCTACGTTTTGATATTCGCGTATTTGCGGGGAAGATGTTGCGTCGGTAACAACGCCGTCAATCAAATCGAGTATGTAATTGAAATATCCGCCGACGGAAAACGTAAAAAGATTTGCCACGTTTTGCTCAACGCCAAGCGTAAAGTTGTGCGATTTTTCAGGCACAAGATTAGGATTTCCGTACAAAATAAAATTGCCTGCGCCGGGTGCGTAGTTATGTCGGAAAATCCAGTACTTTTCTTTGAGCGAGGGGATTTTATAGCCCATGCCGTAGCTGAATCTGAGCGCAGTTTTTTCTGTGGGAGTATATTTTATGCCAAGCTTTGGTGTCGCCATAAAAATGACAGCGCTCTCTTGAATAGGCGGTGAAAAATCAAGTCGTATGCCGGGAACAAGCGTGAGTTTTGCATCAAAAAGCGAAATTGCATCTTGCGCAAAAAGCGCTGTTTCAAGCGCGTGCTTTCTTTTTTCAAACGATGTGCCGCTCATCGATTCAAGATTTATGTTTACGCCAATCGTGCAATCATTGATTTTGTTCGGCTTCCAGTACGCGCGTGCATCTGTTTCAATGTCAAAAGAATTCGAGCGCGTTACTTTTGAGGAAGAATACACTCCCGCCTTAACGTTGTACGATGTGTTCAGAAAATAGAGCTTTCCCGCTACAAAGCTGTCGATGTATAATTTTTCGCTGTGGATGTATTTTCCCGTAACGCCTAGCTCGCCTCTGTGTGAAGCGTATGTCATGTCGGAGCCTTTGTCGTATCCTGTCTTTGTGTAATTGCTCACTTGATACGAGACGGTGTACAGCCCGTATACGTCCACGCTTCCCCAATCAGCATTCCATGCAAATGTGTTGCGTACAAATCCCAAAATCTTTTTTGTGCTTTCGTAGTAAATGATTTTTCCTGCGAGCGCGTCGTTTATCGTTTTCTTTTTGCCGGGATTATAATCGAAACTTCCCGTGAGCGCATTTGAAATATGCTTGCCAGAGACAAAAAGATTTGTTGCCGCGTAATTTTTCCAACCGATTATCACGGGCGAAAATCCGAATTCTTCTGTAACGCCACCAGCTACTTTCACCTTGCGTTTTTCTTCAGATTCCTCTTCGCTTTCGTCCGCATTTGAAGGCGCTCGCTTTGTCACAATGTTGATAACGCCGCCCATCGCATCGCTTCCATACAGCACGGAGTCTGCGCCTTTGATAACTTCAATATGGTCAATGCTTTCCACAGGAATTTGAAATATGGGCGTTGAACCTGATATGTCTGTCGAGACAGTGATGCCATCAATCATGATTTTTACGTACCCGTTGCCAAGTCCCTGTATGGTGACAGATTCGTTGCCATTTCCCGCGGTGGCAGTGCTCACGGTAACATCAGGAAGCGCTTTTAAGGCGTCGCCCACCGTCTTTGCGCCTGATTTTCGCATCTCTTCGGTGGAAATTGTTTTTCTCTGCTCAACAGCTGTATCGATAGATTGCTCAATTTTTTCTGCGTTTACGACTATGACATCATCTTCCGCTTCTTGTGAAAACAGAAATTGCAGCGAGAAACAAAGAAAGCACAATAAGATATACTTTTTCAAAACACACTTGTCCTTGAAAATTTTGGCACTGACAATCGATTTATAAAATTAGCTATAGCTAACTATTGCGCATACAGTATCAACATTATTATATTTTTACAATAAAAACATGCTTTATTGAGAAAAAATCACGATAAAGATGGCGAAGATTTGATGCACATTCATTAGATGATACATTTCACAGTGTAATTGTCGAAAAGTACACTATTTTTTAAAAACTGTTAGAAACATGTGATTTGTGTGAAAGGTTTCATGTATCACTTCGTGATACAAACTGTGAAGAAATTATTTAACTCGTCGCTCGCGTGACGACATGTGAGTGGCACTGAACTAGCGCGCACGTACATGCGCGCTCACGTGCACCAACGCAACAACTCCCGAAACTGATGTTTTGCTCGCTGTTGCATTTTAAAGAACGCCATACCTCGCTGCTCTGCGGCGAGGTTGGGGATTAACCGCTGACAAATCCGCTAAATTGCAGTAAAGGCGACTACAGGCAACACAAAATCTGCCATTACCGTGCTCAAAAATCCACAGTACGAAGTGCAAAAGCGCTGCAAGTTGTCTGCAAATAACATCAGCATTGCGAGCGACAAAACTACTGTGCCGTATTACCTGGCAATGTTCTTGCTGCCGTAAAAGCTGCGCCTAAAATGCTGCGTGGTGTGATACCGTGTGGACTGATGTTGCACCGCCGCGCCTTTGCCCTGCTATCACTTGTTGTAATCCCAACTCGTCGCATGGCTATCGCTTCTTGCGCAAGGACAGCACGTTACCGCAATGAAAAATCCATGACAAATGAAATAGTCATTGCGCTCATGCCGCCAGTCATTTTTTTAAATGGAGCTGCTTTTTGAATTGCAGCAAGGCATGCATCGTTGAGCAACGCGTATTCAGACGGCTCAATCACGTCTGCATGGGCAACTGTTCCGTCAGGATTAATGACGAGGTGCACGCGCACTTTGCCTTCAAGACCTTTTGAGCGCGCCGCATATGGATATGTTTTTTTTGAAGCGATGCGCCCGAGCACATATGATTTGTATGTCGCGCTCGCCTTTGCATCGTTTGCAGGAAAAAGCATATCGTTTGTGTTGCTCGCATCGCTTATTGCTGCGCTTTTGTCATCAGTGTCAGCGGGCAGCTCGTCTACGTGCTCAACGATTTCTTCTTGCGGAGACGGAATCGCTTCTGCATGCCGCAACAGCGGCACAGGAACAATTTGTTGTTTCATGATTGGCGGCGTCTGCTTGCGCGCGTGCCGTATCACAGTGACTGTAGATATTGTTGTGTCTGGCGTAATTGATGCGACTGTTGAAGATGCGTTTCTCACGCTCCAGACGGGCAAACAAAGCAACAACGCAACAAACGCCGTTGTACCGAGCGCAGACAGCAGCCAGCGCGTGCGCGAATCATTCCAACGGCTCATGCACAATTCCTATGCGACTGATTCCTGCCGCTTGAATTTTTGTCAATATTTGCACAACGCGCTCAAATGCAACAGTGCGCTCGCATTCGAGAGAAAGCGCAAGTTCTGGCTCACGCGCGTACAGCATGGCAAGCTCATCCTGCAACGAGTCGAGTGCAACAACAGCTCCATTCAATTCTATGGCATCAGCAGAAACGGCGAGCACTTTTGTTGCATTATGCTCCTGCGTCGTGTCTTCGCTTTGCGGCAAATCAAGTGGCAGTGAGCTTCGTTTAAACTGTGTTGACACCATAAAAAAAATAAGCAGGATAAAAATAACATCGATGAGCGACGTGATGTTTACAACAAGCTCTTCTTCGTGATGATGCAAAAAATCTTGATAGTACATCACAATGCTCCCTGCTGGCATGGCAAAGCACTGCAACCCGTTTCTTCCCATGTACATGATGAAGCGTCACAACGCTCAGCATCGTGCGTTCCTGTCACAATGCTTTGGCACTCGTCGCCATACAAGCCCATCGTCATCATTCGCTTTTCGATTATTCGTTTAAATGTGCGGTAGCACAACAGTGCGGGAATTGATATTATCATGCCAAACGCGGTAGTGAGCATGGCCTCCCAAATGCCGCCAGACAAATCTTGAATATTCACGGCCGCGCCCACTTCTGCCATTTTTGAAAACGAGCCGATAAGTCCTGTAACAGTGCCGAGCAATCCTATCGACGGAGAGACCGCGCTGATAAAATTGAGCAGCCACAATCCACGGTTCATCTCATAGTATAAAAGCGCTGTTTCTTTTTCCATCTCCTTGCGACGTTGCGTTTCTGTCAGTGCGGCAAGCTTCATCGCTTTTGTTTGCAGCCGTTTGAGCACATCTCCTTTTGAGCCTTTGCGCGTTTGAAAAAAATAGATGCCCCGTTCAAGACATTGACAAAAACAAAAGCATAGTATTGCTGTAAGCAGCCAGTTGAGCGGTCCGCCTAAATTAATAAATTTAATCAGTTTCATTTTTTCTCCTGTACACAACGCGATTACTACGACACATTTCCATGCAAAAACGCACAGCTTTTAAGCAGACATGATTGTTACCGTTGAACTTGCGCAAGCAATCTCCTGTGCAACGTGTGCTTTGCTTTTACCGTCAAAACAAGATGGCGAATTGCAGTTATCGGACAATAGAGCAACATGCGTGGACCTGAATAGCGCATTACGTTTTTGATTTTCTCGCGCATATCGTTTCTGTAGCAATGTACTTTGCACAAGCTGCAAAATGTCTTTGCCTCCATGAATGGACAATGCGCTTCTCGTTCGCGCACATATGCAGCAAGCGCACTGCATTCGCTGCATAATTCTTTGGCAGAACGCAACGCCGTTTTTCTGCCGTGTTTGTCTTTGCAATAAAGCTGTATCATCAAAAGCACCGTGCGGTATTCTTGCATACGCTTTTTTTCAGCAGCTTGACTACGCACGCGCTTCCTCATGTGCGTCATTCACTTGTTCACTCTGCGCTATGTTTTTCATGGCAGTTTGCGCTTCGTTTTGTCGTATCGTTTTGATTTTGGTAAAAAAATACATGTACTTGAGCGCAATCAAAACGAGGATAACTGCTCTGCCTATTCGCGTGCCAACGGTATCTTTGCGACTCATTCCGACAAACGCAAACACAAGCATAATTGTCGCAGGAATCAATATGCTCAATTTTGTTTTGAGCGTCATTGCACGGTTCTGCACAAAGCTTTCCAGATGACGTTTATACAATTTTGTCGCGCGAAACCAATTGTTAAGGCGGTCTGAACCTTTTGCAAAACAAAATGCTGCAAGCAGCAAAAACGGCGTCGTCGGTAAAACGGGAAGCGGCACGCCGAGCGCACCAAGTCCCAGCGCAATAAAACCTATTCCAATCCACAGCGGTTTAGTGATTTTCATGATTGCCTCGCTACTTCAAGCTTGTATACAAAATCTGCAATCAAAAGCGTCGATTCGCGATGCGACACGAGCACGACTGCTTTTTGCTGCGCTGCCGTGCGCACTGAATCAAGGATGATGTGCTCGTTATATAAGTCGAGATTGCTTGTCGGTTCGTCAAGCAACAGCAAATCACCATCGTGCAAAAATGCGCGCGCAAGTCCAAGCCGCTGCCGCTCGCCACCTGAAAAATTGTCGCCGAGTTCTGCAACATGTGTTTGGTACCCTTGCGGCAACGACATGATAAATTCGTGAACGCTTGCTTTTTTGCACGCTTCGACAATCTCATCGTCTGTTGCATCGAGCTTTGCAATGCGCATGTTGTTTTCTATTGTGTCGTGAAAGAGCACTGTCTCCTGCGTTACGTAACTTTCTGCTTCACGCAGCGATGACGTAGTTATTGTGCTGATTTCATTGCCGCTTACATGTATCGTGCCGCTGTCCACGCGCCAAAAGTACATGAGCAATTTTAACAATGTTGATTTGCCGCTGCCGCTCTTTCCCTGTATGCCTGTAATTTTATTGACAGGAAAATCAAGAGAGATGTTGGTCACAACATTTTCTCTGTCAGGCTGTTGCGCAGCAGTTGCAGACAGAGCAGCACCTTGCGCATTGCTCGCTGTTCGTTGCATACACGAATACTTTTTTTCTGCGCCATGCTCATATGCAAACGTCACAGACTGCAATCGTGCGCCACTGAAATGCGCTCTGTCTATGGCAATGCCATCTGTCACTTCTGCAACGACAGGCGATTCGTCAAGCAACGCGAGCACGCGCGCACCTGCTGCAACTGTTTGCGAAAGGCTGTTTCCAAGCCGCGCCACCGCAATCACTGGACCAAACGAGCTGAACATCGCAGTCACTGAAAAAACAACTGTTCCAAAATCAATCGCGCCATTACGATATAAAACAAGCGAAAGCGCAAGCATAACAACAGAAGCAAAAATCACGCAACAGTCGATGAGCGCGGCAGTACATCCCTCATGCAGCGCAAGAGATTTTTTGCTCGCAGAAAGCGCATCACTTTTTTCTTCAAGCGCGCGCAATTTTTTTTCGCCCGTTTTATACAAAATGCTCTGCTGCAACCCGCGCAGTGTGTCGAGCAAGAACGCATTCATCGTGGCAAATTGCATACGGTACACGGCTCCCGCTTTGAGCGCGCGCTTTTGCACGACAAGCGGAATACATGTTCCCACTACTGTATAAAACACGAGCGCGGCAATTCCGAGCGCGCTGTGCTGTATCCAAAGAAGCGTGGTCATCGCCGCGTTCACAAGAAATGCGATACACACAGGAGAAACAGTATGCGCATAAAACAGTTCGAGCAGTTCAATGTCAGACGTGATGAGCGAAATGAGCGCGCCTTTTTGTCTGCCTTCAAGTTTTGCAGGACCAAGCGCGCGCAGTTTTGCGAACACAATGTTGCGAATCTGTGCAAGCAGCGTAAATGCAATAAAGTGATTGCAATACTGCTCGGCATAATGCAGCACGCCGCGCAAAACGCCTGCAAGTACAAGCAGCGTAAGCGGTACATGCTGTGTAAGCGCAAACGCGCCGAGCAACGGAATGCCAATGGCACAAAAAAATCCTGTCGTACCGAATATGACAGCAAGCGCCATTATGGGAAAAAGCGGTGCAATCAATTTTGACAATCGCAACAATGTTTTCATTGTGCACCTCCCGCCAGGTGCGTAGTACGGGAAGCGAGCGCATCGCACATCTCGCCACGTATGCGCACGCTTTCAACAGTTGCGGTGCACGTTTTGCCTCTGGCACGCTCGCTTTCAACACGGCAAACAGTTGCGGCAGTTTCTTTGCGCACTGCGCCATTTTCAAAGTAATAGACGACATCTGCACCTGCACAATTTTCTGCGCGATGACTTATCATGATGATTGTCTTTTTGCCTTTAAGCTCATGCAACAACGCTAAAATTGCCTGCTCGCTTTCAACGTCTATGTTGCTCGTCGCCTCGTCAAAGATGTACACGCTGCTGTTTCGGAGCAGTGCGCGCGCAATCGAAAGCCGTTGCTTTTGCCCGCCAGAAAAATTTGCGCCGCCTTCTTGAATGTGCGTGTCAAGTCCGTCGCGCTCACGCAAAAACGATGCGAGCCTCACAGATTCTAGCGCATGCCACAGCTCATCATCACGCGCATTGGCATTTCCTTCGCACAGACAGTCGCGCACGGTGCCTGCAAAAATCCAATCACGATGACTGATGTACGTCGTATATTCATACAGCGATGACGGCGCAATGTCCGCAAGCTCTACACCATTCACACGCACTGAACCGCTGTATGACGCACATATCCCCGCGAGCACTTTTGCCGCAGTGCTTTTGCCGCTGCCACTTTTTCCAACAAATGCGGCATAGCTCCCTTCTGCAATCTCGATAGTGCAGTCGTGCAACACAACACGGTCAAATTGATAGCCGAGTTTGTGCGCCTTGTAAATCGGCACGCCATGCTGTAGAGCGGGAACAGCGAGAGTTCCGCATTCACGCTCTTTTGTGTCGAGCAACGCAAAAATATTTTTGCTTGCAGTGATGCCGTTCATCGCTGTGTGGAATGCGCTGCCGAGCGCACGCAATGGAATAAAAAAATCCGCAGAAAGCAAAATGCAAATGAACGCATGGTCGAGCGAGAGCGCGGCTGCATAAAATGATGCAAGTGCCACTGCAATGCCAAGCCCCGCACCGCCAAACGCAACAATATCCATCACGATGATTGAATTGAGTTGCATAGAAAGCACTTTCATCGTTACTGTGCGGAAACGCTCTGCTTCCTGTGCCATCTGACGAGCTTTGTACTCGTCAGCTTTATATATTTGCAATGTCGTCAAGCCTTGCAAGTTTTCCAAAAAATTGCCCGCGAGGGAAGCGTACTGCGCCCAATACTTGCCGAGCAAACGTTTTGCAATGCGCTGCACAATCATCATTGAAATGGGAATGAGCGGCACACACGCAAGCAAAATGAGCGCCATGCGCATGTTCAAAAACGCAAGCACGACAAATGTTGCAACAGCGGCAATCACGCTGTAGTAAAACTGCGGCAAAAACGAACTGAACCATGTTTCAAGCTGCTCCACGCCTTCTACTGCAAGCTGCACGACTTTTGCCGTCGTCGTTTGCTCTTGGTAGCCTGTGCCAAGCCGCAACAACTTTTGATAGATGCGACAGCGCAACGTGCGCTTTACACCACTCGAAGCTCGATAGCTTGCATATGACGCGGCAATGTCGCAGGCAATGCGCACAGCAAGTGACAGCACAATCACGAGTGCAGGAATCTGCCAGCGGTTGCCGCGCGTGCGCACTATATGCGCCACAGCAAAAATCAGCACTATATTTGCAAAAAGCGCACAGGTGCGCACAAGCACTGTTGCAAAAACATATTTTTTTACATGCGGCACAGCGTTTACCAGCCGCTTGTCAATCATCATAAAAAATCCTTTGAAAAACGTTGCACTAATTTAGCGATGCACACAATCGTTTGCCCATGCTAACATAAAAATAAACAAAAAACTATTATGCAACACAGCTCGTTATTGAGATTTTTTTTCAACAGTCCGTATTGTGAAAAAATATTTTAATAATTATTAATCATTTGTCCACTAAAATACTAGACTTTTTACAAAAATTAGCATATACTAACTTTTGTAAAAAGTTTTGCACTACACATCGCTTTTTGAAAGTGATTCACAACTAATCAACAACTTCGCCGCAAACGACGAAGTATGTTATTCCTTAATTCAGGATATTTAATTTTTATGGAACAAACATTTAAAGAAATACTCGCTTCATTCAAAAAAAATGGAATGCGCATAACAGTTCAACGCAAACGATTGCTTGCGCTCATATTGAAAAGCCCCGGCATGTCGCCAAAAGAGCTGTTTTATAGCGCGCACAAAGCAGACAGCTCGATTGGACGGGCAACAGTGTACAGAATGGTGAACTCGCTCCAAGAACTCGGCTACATTCAACGACAACATGTGACGATTGAACCACAACTGCGCATGCAGCGTTCTAGTTGAACGACTGTTGCCATATGTTTTTCAGAAGAGCGCCATACCTCGCTGCTCTTCGGCGAGGTTGGTGATTGTGCGCGCTCACTTTTTCCAGTATGCAGGCAAAAAGTAAATAATCATCGTGTATAATTCGAGGCGACCAGCAAGCATTGCAAAACTGTACCACCACTTTACTGTATCTGGTAAAAAACCGTAGTTGCACGACGGTCCAAGTTTATTAAACGCAGGACCAACGTTACCGACCATGGAAAGCGCGCCTGTCAACGAGCTGAATATATCTAAATTAAAAAGACAGCCAATTGCAGCTGTAATCATCACGAGCAGAAAATAGAGCGAGATGAATGCTGCTATGTTTAACACAAGACCTTTGCTTGCAACTTTTCCGTTCAAGCGAATGTTAAAAATACCGTGCGGGTGGAGCAATTTTTTTGTTTCATTGTGCACTTGCTTTGTGAGCACAATCCAGCGAATCACCTTGATGCCACCGCCAGTAGAACCGGCACATCCGCCAATAAAATACAAAAGAAAAATTATTAATTGCGCCACGGGCACCCACGTAGTAAAATCTGCGGTGGCAAATCCTGTTGTTGTTAAAATTGCAGCGCTTTGAAATGAGCTGTATCTGAACGCGCGAAAAAATGAGCCGTACTGCTGCATTGTTAAAAGCGCTAAAAGCAACGCAGCAACAAAAAAAATGCCGATGTATACTTTAAGCTCCGTGTTCTCGCGAATCTCTGAAAATTTTCTGATGACCGCGTAATAGTACAAACTGAAATTTACTCCTGCAATGACCATGAACACGGTGCAGATTATATCGATTGTAGCAGAATTGTATGCGCCGACGCTTGTATTGCGCGTAGAAAATCCGCCAGTGCCGAGCGTGGCAAATGCGTGTGAAAGCGCATCGATAAAATCCATGCCCGCGACCATAAGCAAGATAAGCTGCAACACAGTGAGTACCGCATATGTAGCCCACAAGATTTTTGCCGTTGTCGTGATTTTCGGTGTCACCTTTCCTTTTTCAGGACCAGTCGTCTCCGCTTTTATCAACTGAAAGCCGCCTACGCCGAGCAACGGCAAAAGCGCAACAGTGAGCGCAACAATTCCCATGCCTCCGAGCCAATGCGTTTCGCAGCGCCACAAGTTGATGCTTCTCGGAAGTGATTCAACTTCGTTCAAAATTGTTGCGCCTGTTGTCGAAATGCCGCTGACGCTTTCAAAAACTGCATCAGCAAAATGCGGAATTGCGCCGCTAAAGTAGAGCGGCGCTGCGCCGAACAAACTCACGCTTACCCACGCAACTGCAACAATGACAAACGTACCGCGTGTTGAAAGGCGTATTGTATGTTTTCTGCCCGCAATAAAAATGATTGCCGCTGCAATCCAGCTCGCAATCATCGGAATAATAAACGACGGCAGCACGACAGTTTCTCCGAGCGCAGCTGCCGTTCCTATGGGAAATAAAAATGACGTGCCAACAAATGCAATGATTATCGAGATGATTTTTAAAAATGTTAATACTGTCATGTTTTATCCTTGCGCACCGAAGTCGCCATTGCGCAAGCCGCGCTACTTTACGCTGCCGCCAAAAAATGAAACTATTTTGCTGTTCTCCTCTGCAAGCGTTATTAAAACAACATGGTCGCCAGCATTGAGCAACGTGTCGCCAACAGGAATTTCATACGCTGAAGAATCATGTTTTTTAAGCAACAGCACGAGGAACACGCCGGGATTTGAAACATCTTTCAGCGTTTTATTAATCACTTTTGAATCTTCGGGAAGCACGCATTCGATGATTTCTAAATCGCCCGTCGTTATGGTATGCACTTCTTTCACAGATTTTCCACGCAAGTGACTCATAATAGAATCGACAACAGCGTCGCGAAGCGGCACAGACACATCAATGCCAAGCTTTCGCGCAATGGAAGAAAATGCAGAACTCGTAACGAGACTTACTGATTGTCCAACGCCGAGCGATTCGAGAAACGCTGCAAGCACCATGTTCATCTCGTGATTGTGCGTGGCGCAAATTGCTAAATCAAATTTATCAATGCCTTCTTCCTGCAAAAACGATTCATCTGTTGCATCAGCGCAGAACACATTTGCGCTCGGAAATTTTTCAGCGGCTTTTTTTGTCAACGCTTCATCGTTATCAATGATGACAAATGTTTGAGGGCGCTTGACTGCTTGCCGCGAAAACAACGCACGTAACGATTTCTTTTCTTTCGGCTGCATCAATTTTTCTGCAATGATAGTACCGATTCTTCCCGCGCCGATGAGCGCAATGCTGTTGAGCGATTTTTGTGCAGAGCCGCACAACGCAAGCATTTCATTCACGTCATTTTTTAACGCAAGCACGCCGATGCTGTCGCCCGGCTTCAGAATAGTATCGCCGCTTGGGAGCGATGTTTTTTCATCTTCTTCCACATACGCAATAAGAAAGTGCTTATCGGAAAGTGAACGCACTGTCTGTAGTTTTTGGTCTGCGAGCTTGCTGCCTTCTGCAATCGTCATGCGCGTAAGCTCGTAGTCACTTCCTGCAAACGCCTGCACATCACTCACAGCTCCGTTTTCAACAGCTTGCACAATCGCGCTCGCAGCCTCTACATCGGGATTTATCATGTAATCGATGCCATATAGCGGACGGTTTTTGCCGCTGAAAAAATCAGCGTGTCGTTTTTTTGTGGCAGCAGTATTTACATAATACGCGTAGTTTCTCACGCGCGCAATCTTTATGACATCAGGATACACCGTGTCAACGAGCGAACACGTAATCATGTTGATTTCATCGCTTTCTGTTACGCATACGAGCGCATGTGCTTTTGCAATGCCCACCTCTTCAAGCGTATTCAAGTCGTTGCCGTCTGCGAGCATCACCGTGCAATCAAGCTGATTTGACACATGACGCACTGTTGCTTCATTGTTGTCGATAAGCGCAACATCATTCTTTTCATTGATTAATAATTTTGCTAAATGAATACCAGTAAATCCTGCGCCGACTATAACGATTTTCATAGCATATCCCTAGAAATTACATACTGTGCAAATATAGTACTCACGGCACAATACACACTTTTAATAATTATTAATTTTTGTTGCCGTCATGAAATCACTCTTCTGTGTCGTTTTGTTCTTGTGATAGTTTTGATTTTTTACCATGCGCCACACTCATTGCACCGATAACAGCAGTACACACAATTGCAGCTCCAATTGCTTCAACGATTGCATTTGGAAGCAACGCCGCCATCACTGCAAAATAACCACGCCCATTCATTACTTCAAACACACCTCTAAACGCAAAGACATAGAGTGCGCCAATAACCATGCATGTATGTGCAAACGTAGAAATAAACGCTGTGATTGCCGCTGCCACAGGTTTTGGCAGGTGAGGAATTAAATTTATTAATTTCCATAAAAACCATGCTACAACACCAAGCATCATACGCGGCAAAACAGACACACCAGGATTAACAAAAAGTGGACTGAGTGCACCAGACGGAGAAATAGCATTGATTATCAAACTGAAAATGCCGAACACAGCACCGACAACAACGCCAGAAACAAGCCCCGCTGTATTCGCAATGAGCATAGCAGCAAGCAATACGGGAATATGCATAATCGTTATAGAGGCATGCGGTCCAATGCGAATCATGCCAAGAGAAACTGGTGGCATACCGAGAATAACAACGAGCGCACAAAGTGCACCTGTCAATGCAATTGTTCTATTGCGCGAAACAGTTTTATTCATAAAGACCTCCTTGATTTTGAACAACGAACGATTTTTCAAAATCTTAACTGTTCAAAATCGTGCGTCGCTCAAAACTGCACTACAAAAGCGTAATGGAATGAGGACGCGTGTAATTAGTGCGCAGTTGCATGAAGTGCACGCGCATAGGTAAATATGCAAGTTTGCGGAGCAAACTGCAAGCTAAAAATGACACGTCATTTTAGTGACGTTTTTAAACACTCCTTGAAAAGGAGTTCTGTTGCTATTCATAGCGTATCTCTTGCGTTTTTGTCAAGCAAAAATGGCGCTCTTATAAATAAACAAAATACCGTTTTATACAGGTTTTTGTACTCGTATACTTGAAATAACAAGTCCGCAAATTGCCAACAATGCTCCTACGACTCCCATAGCAGTGATTTTTTCACCGAGCGCAAAATATGCAAATACAATCGTAACAACTGGAATAAGATAAATGCCTATAGTTGCGCGAACAGAACCAAGTCTTTCACATGCCACATTCCACGCCGCAAAACAGAGTGCAGATGCGGCTATTCCTAAAAATAGTAAATTTATCAAATTTAATAATTTTGAAAAGCGGATAGCGTTTATTGTCGGATCAAGTTGCACTGCAATCAAACTGCTTTCTTTTGCAACTGGAAAAAATGCTCCAATCAATACAAGCGGAATCATCCAGATGAGCGCATAGAAAAATATACGACGCGTTATTGCAAGTTTATTAAAATGCAATGCATTGATTTTCGATACAAACAGTGTATAAAATCCCCACGAAATTGCAGAGCCAAGCGCAAGAAAATCGCCTTTTGGATTGACGTGAAAATTGAGCGCACCATTGAAACTCACAAACGCCACACCAATAATCGCGAGCACAAAACCACTTACAAAAAAAATTGTAATATGCTTTTCGTGTAAAAAAATCTGTGCGGTAATCGCTGCAAAAATCGGGCATATTGAAACAATAATGCTCACGTTTGAAGCCGATGTAAATGTTATCGCAATATTTTCAAGAAACTGATACACCGTAACGCCGCTCAATCCTGCAGCACAAAAAAGCAACTCGTCTTTTTTATGTTCCATATGTAATGCATGCGGATATAGGCACCATAGTGTAATGTACGCAAGTAAAAAACGCACAACGAGAATTTCAAGTGCAGAAAAATCATGCAGCAGTGATTTTGTACACACAAATGTAATACCCCATACAAAAATTGTGAACGCGGCAAATAAAACGCCTGAAAAAGATTTTTGTTTGTCTTTATGAGGAAATTGCAACACTGCTGCCTTGTGTATGTTGTGATGAATAAAACACTTATTTTTCATGTATGCAGTATAGCACAAACAAGTGCTTTGTCTAGCAGTACTGCAATAGCTGATGCATCACGTTTTCATGGCAGTTTTTAAATTGTCAACCTATTGTGCATGTTTTTTACATATTGTAAACTTTTCGCATGAAAACTACTCGATTTGTATTTATCGTACTTTTTGCCGCGCTCATATGCGCAGGATGTTTTATTGCTGTTCCCGTTGGCGCGGGCGGTGTTCCTATTGTGCTGCAAAACATGTTTGCTGTTCTTGCAGGCTGCATTCTCGGCGGCACAGGTGGATTTTTTGCGTCGCTCATCTTTGTGGCAGCGGGCATGCTCGGCTTGCCTGTGTTTTCCGGCGGAAGAGGCGGCATCGCACATGTGCTCGGTCCGACAGGCGGATTTATTTTTGGATACGTGCTCGCCTCTCTTGCCGCAGGGCTTATTGCACAAAAGCCACGCGCTACTGAAAAAGGGCGCATGACGCTGATGCGGTTGGTGCTTGCGGCAGCAGCAGGATTCACCGTGCTCTACGTGCCGGGCGTTCTCTGGTTCATGCAAGTGACAAAGCGCACATTCGGCGCCACAATGGGCGCGTGCGTTGTTCCATTTATTCCCGGCGATGTGATAAAGCTCGTGCTCACTGTGCTGCTCGCCGCAAAGCTCCGCCCTGTCGCCGCGCGGTATCTCGAAACATGAGCGAAAACGGCATAGGCGCAAATCGTAGTGGCATGCGGTGCAACGATGCAAGCCATAGTGATGCAGGGCATGACAACAATACAAGTTACAGCAGCTCAAAGCACAACGGCGCATCGCTCTCCGTGCAGCATGTCACAAAAACATTTCCCGCTCCTGACGGCACGAGTACATTCGCCGCGCTTTCAGATGTTTCGTTTGAGCTTGCCGAAAGCTCGTGCGCGTTCATTGCGGGCGCAAACGGTTCTGGCAAGAGCGTGCTTATGGCAATCATCGCGCGGCTCGAAAGCGCTAATTCAGGCATAGTGCGCATAACGCGCGGCGGGAAAAACGCGCGTGCAGGGCTTGTATTTCAAGACGCAGACAGCCAACTGCTCGGCGAAACGCCGCTTGAAGACGTGAGTTTCAGTTTAAAAAACATTGGCGTTCCGCGTGGCGAAGCAAAGCAAAAGGCGCTCGAAGTGCTTTCACAGGTAGGTCTTGCAGACAAAGCGCTTTTTCCCGCGCGCTTTCTTTCTGGTGGAGAAAAACGCAAACTGGCGGTGGCAAGCGTTCTTGCGCTCGACATGCCGCTCATCATTTTTGACGAGCCGTATGCGAATCTCGATTATCATGGCGTACAGCAAGTGAACGAAATTATCACATTGTTAAAAAAGCGCGGCATCACTGTGCTCATTTTGACGCACGAGCTTGAAAAGTCGCTCGCACTGTGCAACCGTTTCATTGTGCTGCATCACGGTAAAAAAATGTTCGACGGAAGCGCACGCGAAGGACTTTCGCAAGACTTGGAAGCGTGGAACATACGCAATCCGCTCGTTTCGTACAAAAAAATAGAAGACTTGTTATGGTGACGCTTTTTTCATACAAACCGGGAAACACTGTGTTTCATAAATTAGACGCGCGCATAAAGCTTGTACTTTTGTTCGCGTGCGCGTTTGTCATTTTTTCACTGCCGCTTGAGCTTTCTGTAATTCTCTGCGCAATCGCATGCATGACATTGCTCGCAGCAGGATTCACTGTGCGGGAGATTGCATCGCTTTTTAAAGTTGTGCTGTACTATGCGCTCGTCATATATTGCGCGACACTTTTTTCGTCATTTTTCGACGGCAGCGCAGCGAACGTGTTTGCGCATGACGCAGATTCGCACGACATTGCAAATGCGTTTATGCACGACGAAAGCGAGCGCAACGCGGGCGGCAAATTTTCTAGCATGTTTTTTTCTTACAGCGCAACTTTGCTCACCGTTTCAGTACGCACGAGCGACGTGCTTCTTGTCGCACGACTTGCCCTTGCAATCCTCGTAACATCGCTCTTGTACCGCACCACAAGCCCGCTCGCGTTGCGCGAAGCTATCGAGGATGCAGAACAGTTTGTACTCGGTGCATTTAGAAAAAAAGCAATGCACATTAAAAACTTGACACCGAGCGAACAGACAGTGCGCACATCTTGCAAAACGACAGAGCGCGCCGCGCTCTTCTCCTCGTCGCTTTCACTTTTGCTCACGTTCATTCCGCTCGTATTCGCCACATGGAAAAGCGTAACACGCGCATGGAAAGCGCGGCGCGGTAAAAGTGGCATACGCATGATGCTTACGCTTTTGCCTGTGTTTTTTTCCGTGTGCATGAAAAAAGCGCACACCACATCTCTCGCGCTGCAAAACAGGACAATTGCAGTATAATCGACTTCCATGCACCATGCTTGCAACGAGGTCTTCTGACAGTTTGATGAATATTGCAATTTGAAGCAACTGCGCCTAGCCCGCGCTGGAGCGGTGCCGCAGGCAGCATCCGCCACCGCGCGACAATCCCGCAAGGCGCAGACTGCTGGAGGCATGCGGAAAATCTCCTTGCAAACGTCATTGCATGTTCTAAAAGCAAGCGGTGAAGGTGCCGCGCGTGAGCAAGCCGCGAAAGCACGGCTCTTCCAGCAGCATGCTCCCAAACTACTTTTTTCGTAAAAAATCACGTGAGCTTACATATAAAAAAGCCCAGATAAACCACGGCACGTCAAATATCCAACTACCGCTGCTTTGTTCCCAATCTGGCGGGGTTTGCTGGTATTTAACTGCATGGCATCTGGGCAATCGGAAAGAGGGGGATTCGAACCCCCGGTACCCTTTCGGGTACGCACGCCTTCCAAGCGTGGACCTTAAACCACTCGGACATCTTTCCGTACAAATATATATAGTATGCTGTTTTTTGAGTTTTTTCAAGAGTACAAAAAATTATATTGACAATAAGCGAAAAAATCAACAACCTTGCCGCAAGCGTTCGAGGTTGTTATTCTCTAAAGGTGTCGCAGTCAGATTTAATACCATTTTTACGACGCAAGCGGCGAGATATACGCCAGTCGCGTAAGCGACGAGTTAAATAATTTCCTTACAGTTCGTATCACAAAGTGATACATTAACCCCTCCGCACGAATAAAAACTATTGCACAATGCGTTTTATAACGTACACGCAAAATTGCTTGATTGTTAATAAGGGGTATAAAATCATTTTAAATATCGGCACTATGGAGTCTGTGCCCGCTTTGTTCTGCTACTTTTTTTTTGCAAACTTCATATAGTATAAACGACACTGTATGGCCATAAATAAAATTGCCACAAACGAGAACACGCGCAATGCATCGTATAGTGCAAAAAAATTATATAGCCCGTGCAACAATACCGCAAATATAAACGGCAGCACATGCACTTTTTTATTTTTACTTCCCCAAACAAAAAAACAACTCAAACCGGCGCAAAGAGCATGAACAATATCTGTAGTAAACATGCGCATAAAAATTTGACGATATACAAGCTGTGCACCGAGCGCATGTGCATGCTGCAGTCGTTGTAAAAAATAAATTGCTGACTCAAAACATCCAAGACTTATACCACATAACAGCGAGCATAAAAGGAATTTGCCGAGCGACAGCTTTTTTGAAGGCAGTAATATGAGTACAACCATTTTTATCAATTCCTCAATAAACCCATTGAAGAAAAGTGCGCGCAAAAACTGTGTGTGCCAAATATTTGAAGCAAAAGGTGCAAAACCGGAGATATAAAACTGTAAAAACGAAATGGGCAAAACAGCCGCAAGACCGAGTAAAACTGCAGTCAGTTCTGTGATAAAATGTATATTGAAAAAAAATCGAATTAATAAAATAAAAGCAAAGAGCGGAATAAAGCAAAGCATAATTGCAAGATAAACATTCATAAAAAAAGGATAGCGCATATTATAGACTTTTGCAATGACACGCATTATACTATAAATATGGCAACAAATATTAATCCAGCGTACATTCTTTTTGGAATGAAGTACTGCGGTAAAACAACACTAGGTCGTCTGCTCTCCGAAAAACTTTCATATCCTTTTATAGACATTAATGATACGATAAAAAAACAAACAGGACTCACGCCAAGTGATATATATCAAGACTACGGACCTGGAAAATTTATGAATACAGAGGAACAGTTTTGCAAAGTGATTGGTGAAAAATGCATTGGCAAAAAAATCGTAATTGCAACAGGTGAAATCATCTGTGACAATGCGCCCGCACTCACATATCTACGTGATTTAGGCGCGTTCATTTTTCTTGATGTTCCTGAAACTATTCTAGCCGACCGCATGCTGCAAGAAGCAGTGTTTCAAACAGACGGCACAATTTCCAACTTGCCCGCAGCAATCGCAAAAAATAAGCCGAACTCGGAAGAAGATATACGAAAACTTTTCAGCGAGTTGTACACACAATACACAACAACATATCGAACGCTTGCAGATATAACGGTGCCGCTTGCAGATGCAACGGCAGAAGAAAATTTTCAAGCGCTTTATAAATCACTCGATAGCTAATATTCGCGCCTATATCGTTTGCTCCCGCGCAATGTGTTTCAAAGATTGCCGCTGATAGCGTGCATGTCAGAAGTCCTCGTCCATATCTTGGACAACCTCTGTAACCTCGGGGCACGCATCTTTGAGATACCGCTCTACGCCCATCTTGAGCGTCATAATTGCCATTGGACAACTACCGCATGCGCCCATGAGCTTTAAATGAACGCGATTCTGCTCATCGAGAGAAATATATTCCATATCACCGCCATCTGCCTGAAGCTGTGGACGGAGCATATCTAGCACTTCTTTTACTCTGGCTTCAAGCTCTGCATTTGCCATAGAATCCTCCGAAATTATGTATATTTAAAATATACTACGTATAGACATAAAAGTCTATAATCACTGCACCATAATGCTTTTCGCAACAGTTTGAATCGATTTATTAAAATGCACATTGCCGTACACAACTGATGCAGCAACAAGCTTGCGTCCATAGTCGCGCGTTTCGGCATAGGGAACTGTTTCAAGAAATAAATCGTATGCAGAAGATGCTTCTTTTCCGAACTCAATGCGAAAATTCCGTAGCCATCGTTTTACGCGCGTAAGACCGCCATTGTAGGCAAAAAAAGCAGTAAGCGCAGAACCGTCGAAATATTTTATGAGGCTTGC
Organism: Treponema sp.; assembly: GCA_017940005.1. Lineage (GTDB taxonomy): Bacteria > Spirochaetota > Spirochaetia > Treponematales > Treponemataceae > Treponema_D. The sequence continues at coordinate 9,940 of JAGAZO010000019.1, read as the reverse complement.
CAAATAATATGCTCCAAATTCAATATTTGTAATAGGATCATGCAACGAGTATTCTTTTTGTTTTAGCCGCTGGGCAATATCAGATGCAGTGAATTCCATCAGCTGCGTGAGTCCAACTGCACCGGCAGAACTCACCACATCATGCGCGAAAAAACTTTCAGTCCTGATGAGTGCATACATCATCTCTGGTGACAGGGAAAATTTTTTGCATATCGCTTCAACATCTTCACTGTAATTGCGCGGATACAGCAACTTGAGCGCTTCGCTGGTAAGTGGCTTGTCGCTCCTGCTCGCTGCGCGCGCAATAATGCGTAAACTCTGTGTGTAATAATTATCTGTGTACGTAGCTGTTTTATTTAAAAAATCGGAAAGCTGCACCGCGCAGTCAAGGCTTATCGCAATATTTTTATCTGTCGTGAATGAAAGCCATTCAGAATAAATTCGTTCAGGCAATCCGAACAACGCATATCCAATAAGCAATCGCTCCGCATCCGCATTTTGTTTAAAATTATTATTAATCGAAACATCAGAAATCAACTGTTCTACAGCTGTCTCATCGAAATTAAGGCGCATGGCGGCAAGCGTTTTATAATAAATATCGGTACCGCTTTTCAATGCGCGAGTAAACGCTTTTTCAGTTTCTTTTTCTGGATTCGATGGATACGCAAATCCTTCTTGTACAAGTCGTCCGTAAATGTATGCAAATTTTGCAGTAACGTTATCAGATGCATATCCGTCAATGAGTTCATAAATTCTTTTAAAATCAGACCAACGGGCTTGAGAAAGTAATAACGGTACAAATGATTCAAAAAAATTGTCAAAATTTGATGGGTCGTATATTTTTATAAAATATTTTTCAAGAAGGTTGATTGTAACATCTATGGAAGCACGTAAGCTGCTGCTCAAAAGATACCAAAGTGCATCATCATATTGCTCGCCTGTTTGCGCATTGTCCATAGCATTGATAAATCGCGTTGATGACGCGGCATAACTTGACTCAACTCTGTCATACAGACGGCCTGCGTAAAACCACGCATTGTACAGAATCTTTTTATCTTCGTGCGCAACAGTTGCTATTTCACTGAACATACGCGCATTGCGAATATTATTTTCACTGCCATACAAGCATGCCTTTCCCATATCAGACACAAGTTGCGCTGTAAGAGAAAGTGTTTGGTCAGCAGCGATAAGTTCATTCACTTCATCGATTCTTTCATAAGCTGCGCGATAGCTTCTGCGATACACGTCAACACGAAAATTAATAATTTTTTCCCGATAATTTCTTTCTGTAGTTGACATAGTATCTTGATACAGCTTATACATGTGCGCGGTCATTGCTCGTGTTGTATACCATTTATACGCAACATCTTCAAACTGCGCGCTATTTGTTTTAAATAACGCGGCAAGCCGTATTCGTCCAAGCTCGCTATCGCATTTAGCAAGATTGAGTGCCTCTGTCATAACGATTATCTGCGTATATTCTTCTGCCGCTTCGTACTGTCGCATTGCAATGAGCAGTGCATCCTCATCTCCATACTTTTCAATAAGTTTTTTGCTTGCTGCAAGCTTATCCTGCACATTGCCCAGCTTTGTCAATTCTTCTGCACTTCGCCGCGCAATGTAATACGACCCCTTTTCTGCACACCGCGCAAGCAGCTGTATAGCTTCTTTTTCATTGCCGCTGGCAAGTTTTCTCAATGCAATGTAATAGTGAGCATCTTCCCCGTATGTCTTTTGAGGAGACTCTGACAATGTTTGATTGCAGCCTACAAAAATAAACACTGCGCAAACAAGCGGTATTATTTTTGGCAATTTTAAATTCAGCACACAAGAACAATATTGCAATGACGTTTACTCTGCAGGAATTACGATCGTTGTACCAGAAATGATATAATCAGGGTTACGTATATTATTGTAACGGGCAATGCGCTGATACCGCCATGGATTTTTATAATACGCATCGGCAATGTCCCATAATGTGTCGCCCCACTTTATGCGATACACCACATCGCTAGACGAGCGCGCAGACGAAGCAGGCCTTTCAGGAACGACCACTTCTGATTTTGGAGCCACAACCACTTCATTGACTTTCGCAGGTGCAACTTGCTGCTGAACTGGCACACGAGACTCTTCTTGCACTACTATGCCAGATGATGCAGCAGTGTGTTCTGTTTGCGCGCTCGGCGCACGGGCAACAGTTTCGCTGCTATTCATTGCACGAGTCCCGAACACATTAAAGCGTGAGGGTATTACAAATAAAATTAATAGTGTCGCAATAATGCAAATGAGTGCACATAAAATGCATATGAGTACAGGCGCTTTCGTTTTTTTCTTAAAAGCTTCTTTCGATTGAGTATTCGTAGCTGTTTCCTCGTCTGTGTTGTTGATAGTATACTGTTCGTCTAAGTTTAACGAATCCGTATCTGAAAAGGAGTCCGCATTGCTGCTGACCGCATCATTATCCATATCTGAAAAGAAATCGTCTTCAAAAGCGGTGCTCTCATCATTTGCCGCTACAGCAGCTGCACCGAGCGCAACTCCGCCTATTGCTACGCTGCCGAGCAACGCAGCAGAATCGTCCACCTCTGATGATGCATCAGAGGCTTCTGTGTTGTCAAAAGAGGGAAAATCGTCGGGCACAATATTGTAATCGTTCACACTCTTTGAAATAGAAATGTCGCTATCGTCACTGAGTTGTGTGTCTTCATCTGCAAACGAGATGCTTTCGTCTATTACAGGTTCAGTAAAATTGCCGTCAGATGCAAATGCCATTTCACCAGCTCTAATTTCTGGTTCGGCAAAATCGTTTGCATCTGAATCAACAGGTTTTGTTAAATCTATATCATCTGGTAAATCTAAATCGCTGAAATCAACATTATCATCTTTCTCGGTATGCTTTAATGCAGCAGCAAGAACACCACTTGCAACAAGACCAGCAGCAGCACCCGCTCCATTATTTTTAGAAGACACACCACTTGGACGAGAGCGCAATGCAGAAAGCGAAACTTTTTTATTGCTGTGTATGCCAGATTCAGGATCGTTTATTTCGACAGAAAGCTCATCGTTTTCATCAAGCGCAATCGAGAATGAAATGCTCGGCTCACCATTCGGATGAGACACCAAATTATCGATTTGCAATGTATCGATGTACTCGGCATTTTCGATTGAGCCTGTTTCTGAAGAATACAGATCAACAGCAACGGTTGTCTGATTATCGCTCGCCGTTGTTAAATCAAGCGTTGTTTTCGACGGCGTGCCCTCTTCGAGCAAGGGATAAAAAGAACCATCTGCAAGTTTGATACCAATCTGCTTCATACGCTTCCTCTATCGTCTATGATAGCGCGAATTCCGTAATAACACAAGTTCTAGTATTGATACGTAATCTCAGACATGTCTACGAGTTCTGTAACTGTTGTACCAAATTTTTTTGCAACGACATATGTTGAAATTCTTGAGAGGTTTCCCGTTGCATCGTATTTATAGATTTCTCGGCCGATAGTTTTGTTCGATGCATCGCTTTTGGTAACTTCATTAAGCACGCCATCGTTGCCATAGCGAAAATAATCACGCTCACGTATTTCGCCGTTGCCGTTGATGAATGTAACTGTATCGATTTTACCGCTGTCTGTATATGCGTATTCAAATTCCTCGTCAAGTGAGCCGTCTTCAAAATAGTGGCTCTCTGTGGCAAGTCTGTTTGAGTCATTATATGTATACACAATTTTCCATACGAGCGCACCTTCGCCAGTATAGTAGGATTCATCCGTCAACAGATTGCCTGTATACGTATATATGGTTTTACTTTTTAAATCACCATCTTTGCCATATTCAGACATGTCAGTTTTATTGCCGTTTGCTGCGTACGTAATTGCACTTTTCCAAATAAGCACATTGTCTGCATTGTAGCCTACTTGTGAAATGAGCCGACCTTGCGCATCGTAAGTATTTTGAATTTTATTAATCAATACATTACGTGGCGTCATTTCAGATGATTCAGTTTCACGCCCCGATGCATTTAAGACATGCACAACTTTTAATGCAGGCGTGCGGAAATAGTCACCAAATTTTGCCGAAATGTCATACTGCGTGCGTGTCCAGCTTTTTACTGAGCCTTTCATTGGAACGTATTCCATAACATCATATGCAAAAAGCGATGCGCTCATGACAACAATAAAAAGTGCTGCATATATCTTTTTCATAAAAGCCTCCGAAAGAGAATGATGCAGTAAGTCACCTGACTCACTGCACTAGTATACACAGAAACAGCATAATTGTCAAAACGATTGCACTTATAATGGCACAAAGCTTTAAGTGTATCTCAATTTTTTGCAACTCTACCGCGCGACAATTCCGTTCTTTTGCAACCAGCGCGTCACGTCACGCGCAAGAGTGCTGCCACCAGAATAATGAATTGATAGCCCTTCTTCGAGCACTGCATGTGGCGCAAGTTTTGCTATAGCTGTAAGGCTTTGCCCAAAGCGTCCGCCGCCGTGTGAACAAAACGGCAAAATGCGTTTGCCGGAAAAATTATAACTTTCAAGCAATGTTGCTATGGGCATGGGAATAGATGCCCACCAGTTCGGATAACCAAGTATGATAGTATCGTATTCTGCCCATTGTTCCGTAGCAATTTTTGTTTTAAGCGGCGGACGCGCCTGCTTATGCTGATCGCGTTGTGCTTCGTTTAAGACAGTATTGTAGTTTGTTGAATACGGCGCAACAAGCTCCAGCTCAATCATATCGAAGCCCGTTTGTTTTTTGATTTCGCGGGCAACGCCGCGCGTATTGCCACCCCACGAGTAAAACACAATGAGCGCCTTGCCTGCTGCATCATTCGCAACACTGTTCATCATGTTTGCAGCTGTACCCGCAGTATTTGCCGTTGCGTGGGCTGTACTGGAATTTGCATTTGCATGACGCATAGACGCTTCATGCGTTATGACTGTGCCTTTTACGCTGTCGTCCGCGTTCGTAACAAGGCGCAATCCAATGTTAAAACTTTTGTTGCCCTGCGGAGTTGCCGCGCGGTATGCGCTACGCAAATTTTTGCCAAAGTCGTTCCAACCACCACCACGGTTTATGCGCCGCGTTCCACTTGCAGCTCCTGTTGGATTCGTCTGCGCCGCAGTACCATAGGCGCCATAGTAGTCAAAGCACCATTCGTTCACATTACCGTGCATGTTATACAAGCCCCATGTGTTTGGTGTAAAACTCGTAACGGCAACAGTCGTGCCACGGTACCTACCCGGACGCGTTTCGAGAACTTCATCATGGAAATAGTTCTGTTCAATTTGATATGGATAGTGTCCGTAAAAATTTGTTTCTTCTGCGCCCGGCACTTTGCGCGTATTGAATGGCGTAGTTGTCCCCGCACGGCAAGCGTATTCCCATTCAGCTTCAGTAGGCAAGCGATAGCCGTTCGCACTTCTGTTCCACGTAACAGTCGCACCACCATTTGCCACAGTGTACACAGGCACACGACCTTCTTTGCGGCTTAAGCTATTGCAGAATTCAATTGCTTCAAGCCACGTAATATTTTCTACAGGCAAATTATCGCCTATAAAATTGCTCGGGTTTTCACCTGTCACAGAAGCGTACTGTTTTTGCGTAAGTTCGTACTTGCTCATGTAAAAATCCGAAACGGTAACTCGATGCTGCATCTCGTCATCGCTACGCCAGTCTTCGCTTGCAGGACTTCCCATCTGAAAGCTGCCACCTTTTATCAAAACAAAATCTGAATGCGGCGCAGAATACGTCACCGCCGTCAATGTTGCTGTCATAGCAAATATCGTCATCATGGGCAAAAATGATTTTTTCATCTGCTATTCACTCCGCAATCGAAAGCACCGCAGTCACATTGCCCGTGCCCAGAATCTTTTTCAACTCGCTCTTTGACACGCCGTCAACCTTTCCGAGCGGCGTAAAATTCCATGAGTTTTTGTCATAGTAAATTACAAAGCGTTTTCCAAGATATAAAATTATATCGCCTGCATCTGTATTTGTAGGCGTGTCGTTACGTGGAAGCGTGACAGGCAAATCGCCTACTTTTTCAAAATTGCCGTAATCCTGCATGTCAATCGTAACTGCACCCTTTTGCAAAAGTGCAACAAGCGCACGTGTAGACGAATTGTCATACAATGTTGCGATAAGCGTCGTTGCATCATTTATTAAAATGCTCAACTTCATGGCGAAGTCTCCTTTCGATGATTGTGTGGAAATCGAATGCACGCTGCCTGTTATTCCAGAAGCGCATGCCATTGTTACAAGCAAGACGACACACAAAACCAGTGTAAGTTTTTTCATAATCAGTCACCCCTTGATACAAGTATAACAAGCATAGCGTAAAAGTACAATACACGCAAAAATTGTAAAAGATGCGCAATAATTCCTCTTGCCGATTTCAGCCATTTTGTAGTACATTTATAAAATGGCAACGTATCAATTTCAAACGGAAGTAAATCAACTTTTAAAACTCATCATTCATTCAATGTACTCAAACAAAGATATTTTTTTGCGAGAGATTGTTTCAAACGCATCAGATGCGCTCGACAAATTAAAATATCTTACTGTCTCTGACGACGCATTTAAGGGCGTCGCATTTGAGCCGCGCATAGACATCTCATTCGACGATAAAGCGCATGTGCTCACTGTGCAGGACAGCGGCATCGGCATGAGCGACAGTGATTTGACGGAAAACTTGGGCACTATTGCACGGAGCGGCACAAAAGCGTTCCTTGATAAATTGAGTGAAGCGGCGCTTAAAGATTCGTCGCTCATCGGGCAGTTTGGCGTAGGCTTTTACTCTGCGTTTATGGCAGCAAAAAAGATAGATGTGTTCACGCGCAAAGCGGCAGACGATTCAAACAAAATCTGGCACTGGTCGAGCGACGGCACAAACTCATACGACATTGAAGAAGTAGACGCGTCAAGCGAGAACGCAAAAACATATGGCTTTGACAAAACAGAAACGCATGGCTCTGCAATTGTCATGCATTTGAACGATGACAGCACCGAATACGCGAGCCGCTGGAAAATCGAGGAGCTTATTAAAAAATACAGCGATCATATTGCGTTTCCCATTTATCTGCATTACGCGCAGAATAAATACGACGACAAAGGCAACGTCACTTCTACCGAAAATAAAGTTGACCAAGTGAACAGCGCGAGCGCATTGTGGAAGCGCGCAAAGAGCGAGCTTAAAGAAAGCGACTACAACGAATTTTACAAAACGATTTCTCACGACGGCGACAACCCGCTGCATTACGTTCACACGCATGCGGAAGGCACGCAGGAATACACGACGCTGTTTTTTGTGCCAAAAGTTGCGCCGTTCGACATGTATCAAGCAGATTACAAAAGCGGCGTAAAGCTCTACGTCAAGCGCGTGTTCATCACTGACGACGACCGCGAACTGCTTCCAGCGTACTTGCGCTTTGTGCGCGGCATTATCGACAGTGAAGATTTGCCGCTCAACGTGAGTCGAGAGATTCTGCAACAGAACAGAATCCTTGAAACGATTAAAACGCAATCGGTAAAAAAATTGCTCGGCGAATTTAAAAAACTCGGCGAACAGGCAGATAAAGCGCGTGCATCGGAAAAGCCTACTGACGACGAAAAGAAAGCGATTGAAAAATGGAACACGTTTGTGGCGCAATTCAATCGCCCGATGATGGAAGGCTTGTACGGCGACTATGCAAATCGTGATGAGATTGCAGAAATTGTGCGCTTTAAAAGCACCAATGCAAGCGGCACGGGAGACGACAACTGGACGAGCTTTGCAGACTACGTGCAGCGCATGAAGCAAGACCAAAAAGCGATTTACTACATCACTGGCACTGACGAAAACAACTTGCGCAAAAGCCCGCTCCTTGAAGCGTACACGAAAAAAGGCTTTGAGGTTTTAATCGTTGCAAGTGACATTGCAGACATCGTAATTCCTGGTTACGGCAAGTACAAAGATTTTGAGCTCAAAGCAGTGAATCGCGCCGGCAGTGATGAAGAGCTTGGCATTGACAAAGCAGAAGCAGAAAAGAAAGAAAAAGAGTTCAAGCCTGTTGTCGAAAAAATAAAAGACGCGCTCGGTGACCGCGTAAAAGAAGTAAAGCTCAGCAAGCGTCTTTCAGAAAGCCCGTCATGCATTGTCGTTGACGAAAATGACCTGTCGTTTCAAATGGAGCGCATGATGCGCGCAATGGGGCAAACAGGCATGGCAGAAGTAAAGCCTATTCTGGAAATAAACGGCGACCATCCGATTGTGCAAAAGCTCAAAACGAGCGACGACAAAGAATTTATTGCGGACGTAGCAAATGTGCTGCTCGATGAAGCGCTCCTTGAAAGCAGCGAAGTGCTCAAAGACCCTGCAGATTTTGTGAAACGCATGAACAAACTTTTGAGCAAGTAGACGACGGGTAGCACGAACACGCAGATAAAATGTGATGTTACAGGGCGCATGGTTAGAGCAACTATTTACAAACAAAGCCCGTTGTTGTAAATAGCTTGACAATGCGCCTCACATTTTTTCTTGCATTCGTTTTGCTGCAATTTTATACACTTCGTTATCGCTGCGAACAGAGATGGCGATTATTTTCATGACGCTTTTTTCGCGTACAAGACGGTATACTACCGCAAGCCGAGTTTTTCAGCTTAATTTTCAACAGTCCTGTCAAATCATTTCCGCTTTTGTTCTCCAACGGCGCGCCATAGCCGCTTTCCGTATGCGGAAGCGGATTTTTGCGGACTTTTTCTATTGCTTTTGCTATATGCGGTTTTTGAGAACCAGCTAAAAAAAGGAATTCTTTGCGTGCCGCAGTATTAAAATCAACTGTCCAACATATAATTTATTAATAAATTGGGCAACAAAAAAACTATATGTTTTTAAGATTAGACGCTCTGCGTCGCATAAAAAAGCTGCCCAGTTTTCTGAGCAGCTTTTTCAGCATAGCTAGATGCTAATTAGCACAGTATGTATTATTCTGTTACTTCAGCAAAAAGACCTTGTGTTGCATTTTTATCTTGGACAAAGTTTGCAGAAAGTTTTGTATTAAGCGGAACATTTCCATATGCCCAGATACTGCCAGTGTAATAACCGTCGCTATTTGTTGTTGATTTTCCGCTGACAGACTTGCTACCCCAATCGACATTTTTAGCATTATAAGTGTATGTTTTGCCTGATTTTCCATCAAATGCAATTACATACTCGCCTTTTGTCTTCTGGGTGATTGTAACAGTAATTGTTTTGCTTGTCTGTCCTGATGTGAGTGCAAAGCCGCTGTCACAGTCTACCCAACCACTGCCGCTGTCAGCATCGATATTTTCAAATTTATCTTCCGTACCACCAGGAATAGACAAATTTGTAGTACCGAATTGTTTTTTACCGCTATCATCATATGTTGCTAAATCTGTTGCTTTGACGTCATAATAGCGTTCAATGTAGAAACGATTCATGCCGGGCTGATAGCCAAAAAGCGCGAAGTCATAGGTAGCGTTTTTGCCTGTGCCTTTTTGGTGTGTATCAAACATTAACCCAACGACAGCATAAACATCATGCGATTTAGAATAAGTTGCATCTTGTGCTGATGCATAATTGTTGCTGCTGTCGCTATAAACCGTACTTTTTATTTTGCTTGTATCGATAGTTATAGTTGATTTTACTTCATAGACTGTTTCTTTTGCGTTACCAATGCCTTCAAAGTAGCGTTTGTATAACGGCACGCCAGTCTGTGCCTCACTGTTGTCAATCTGTAATTCAGCATCCCACTTTGAGCCCTTTAAGTCACCTTCGCCAACACCAATGCCTTTGCATCCCGCCAAAATCAAAGCAGCTGCCGCAATAGCAACCGCAACCATCGAAATCCGTTTCATGTTCACTCCTTGAGGCTGTTATTGAATGCTGCAAAAACATAGCATACTGTGCGTCCGTTCGCTCCATTTTCGCTTGCGT
>JAGAZO010000018.1 GCA_017940005.1 Treponema sp. | reverse complement strand
TGCTGGTTATACTTCATCCATGAGAACGCATTGTATTTCTGTTACTTGTTTGAGCTGTTTGTCGTTGGTAAGAAAAATAGTGCATTTATTTTGAATTGCGCTTGCAAGATGCAATGCGTCCATGCCTTTTATGCTTTCATACTTTGCGCGTATTTTTGCGGCAGCAATCGCATGAAAAAAAAATTACTCTTCGCTGGCTGTCAATAACTTGTCATTTTATTATTGAAAAAAAATAAATTTTATTGTATGATGACGAGTTCATAAATATTTTGGAGGTGTACATGAAAAAGGTGTGGACAATCATATCTGTTGCCTGTTTTGCAGTTGTGCTTATGTCTGGCTGTAGTGGCAATAAAAGTTCAGGAACCGAATTTATCATCAACAATGGCGCGGAGCCGCAGTCTGTAAATCCGACGCAGATTCAAGGCACGCCAGAGCATCGCATTTACTTGGCGCTTTTTGAGGGGCTTGTCGCATATGACCCGAAAACTTCTGAAGCAATTCCCGGAGTAGCGGAAAGCTGGAGCCGCAGCGAAAATGACACTGTTATTACGTTTAAGCTTCGTGAAACAACATGGAGCGACGGCACGCCTATTACAGCACAGACATTTGTGGATTCGTGGCTGTATTACATGGCGCCTGAAACTGCGGCAGTGTATGCGTACATGCCTGCAATGGTTATTAAAGGGGCAGAAGAGTACAATGCAGGAAAAGCTCCTGCAAGCAGTGTAGGGCTCCGCGCAGTCGACGACTACACATTTGAAGTGACGCTTGTTGGTCCTGTGCCGTATGCTATCGACATGATGGCACACTACGCATTTTCTCCGATTCCGATGCATGCCATCGAAAAGTTTGGCGATGATTGGATTAAACCGAGCAATTTTGTCGGTAACGGTCCGTTTGTGCTTGAATCGTGGACGCCGCAAGATAAGCTCACTGTTGTGCCGAATGACAAATATTGGAACAAAGAAAATGTGTTCCTTACGCGCATTACGTTCCTCCCGATTGACGACAGCGTTACATCGTACAACAGATACAAAAATGGTGAGGCGGACTGGAATGTCACTGGTTCTTTCCCGTTAGATATGCTTGATGAAATCAAGCTTCGCCGTGACTATCAGCTTGCACCCAATCTCGCTACATACTACGCGTGGATAAATGTAAACAATCGTGTGCTCAGCGATGTGCGCGTTCGCAAAGCGCTCATCATGTCGCTCGACACACAAGAGCTTGTGAGCAAAGTAACGCGCGCAGGTCAGCTTGCTACAGGTGCATTTGTTCCTGAAATGGCAGGCTATACGCCGCCGACAGGTTTCAAATACGATCTTGTTGAAGCGAAAAAACTGCTTGCGGAAGCAGGTTATCCAGACGGCAGCGGTTTCCCAAAGTTCACGTATATTTATAACACAAACGAAGCACACAAAAAAATAGCTGAATGGCTGCAGCAGCAGTGGAAGAGAAATCTCGGCATTGACGTTGAGCTTCAAAACATGGAATGGAATTCGTTCCTTGCAAAACGTCAGGCAAACGACTTTGACCTTGCGCGCGCAGGTTGGGTCGGCGACTACCAAGATCCATCAAACTTCCTCGAATTGCTCATCACTGACAGCGGCAACAACGACGGTCGCTACAGCGATGCAGAATTCGACCGCCTTATAAAACAAGCTGCAACTATGTCAGCGGGTTCTGATCGCATGAAAGTGCTTGAGCAAGCAGAGGCTATCGCTATTGGTCGCGATGCTGCTGTTATTCCGCTGTATATTTACGTTACGCAGAGCCTTATCGATACAAACAAGTGGGACGGTTGGTACAAAAACACCCAAGACATTCACCCGTATGTAGGCATAAAACCAAAACAATAATTGTAGTAAACCTGTTCGGGAACATCAGTTTCAGAACAGGTTGTTTTGAAATGCGATGTTTTTACTCGTGATATTTTAACGAGTTAAAACTCGTACCCTGTTTGATAATAAAGTTATCAAACAGGGCTATTATAAAAAATATACGGCTGTCTAAAATAAGGTTGCTAGCTGTAAAATTGCTGTGCCTGTCTGCTGGCAGGTGCGGTAGCAGCTTTTAAACTTTTTAGGCAGTCTCAATGTATTGTGGAGTCCTTATCACATGGGAAAATTTATTATAAAACGGGTGCTTGGCCTTATCCCGACGCTTTTTGTTATTGTCACAATTAGCTTTTTTATGATACGGCTTGCACCTGGCGGTCCGTTTTCAAGCGAAAAGAAAGTGCCGCCCGAAGTGCTTGCAAATCTTGAAAAACGGTACCACATGGACGAACCGCTTATAAAACAGTATGTGCGCTATCTCGGCGATATTTTGCATGGTGATTTAGGTCCGTCGTTTAAAAACAAAGACTTCACGGTGAATCAGCTTATCGGTTCAAGCATGCCGAATTCGCTCATACTTGGATTGGTGGCACTTGTGATTGCGCTCGTGTTTGGCATCACGTTTGGGCTGCTTTCCGCAGTCAAGCAAAACACCTGGGTTGACTACACGACAATGTCGTTTGCGAGCATCGGGCTTTCTATTCCGCTGTTTGTCGTCGGACCTGTTGCAGTGCTCGTGTTTGCGCTCAAGTTGCAGTGGTTGCCTACTTCTGGTTGGATTACTGGTCGGCAAGGATTGAAGACGCTCATCATGCCTGCGTTTACGCTTGCGCTTCCGCGTTTTGCTTCTATTGCGCGCCTTACGCGTGCGAGCGTGCTCGAAACGTTGCGTTCCGACTATGTGCGCACTGCCCGTGCAAAAGGACTTAAAAATTCTGTCGTTATGGTAAAGCACGTGCTCAAAGGCGCGCTCATGCCTGTTGTGAGCTATCTTGGTCCTGCGTTTGCATCTATCGTAACTGGTTCTGTTGTCATTGAGCAAGTGTTTCTCGTGCCTGGCATTGGCAACTTTTTTGTGAAGTCTGCAATCAACCGCGACTATACGCTTATTCTCGGCACAGTGATTGTGTATTCGCTTATTCTCGTTGTGATGAATCTCATCGTCGATATTCTCTATGGATTTTTAGATCCGCGAATTTCATATAAATAATTAACAAAATTTAAGGTGTGTCAATGCTTACAAAAAAAGAAGAAGCGACGAATGAATTTAATCAAGAAGTAAAATCAGTGTCGCTCACCGCAGACGCATGGAATCGCTTGCGAAAAAACAAGATGGCGTATGCGAGTTTTTGGATTGTCGTGCTTTATGCGCTTGTCTCTCTCTTTGCTCCAATTCTGCCGTTTTACCCGTATGAGCAGCAAAACTTGAATCATACAAATCTTCCGCCGTCTTTTAAAACTGCTGGTGAAGTGGAACTGCGGACGCGCAAAGCGTATTTTGAAATTGTCATGGCAAGTGAAGGGCGCACGAGCTACAGTGAAAGCGAGCTTGAAACGATTGCAAACATTGAAGCGCGCAACAAAAGCGACCCGGCGCAGCAACGCCGTTACATACTCGGCACTGATTCGCTTGGACGCGACATGCTTTCGCGCACTGTGTTTGGCGGTCGTATATCTATGATGGTGGGGCTTATAGGCACGGTGACTGCTCTTATCATAGGCATTATTGTTGGTGCGATTGCAGGCTACAAAGGCGGCAAAATTGATTCAATTCTCATGCGCTTTGTAGACGTTATGTATGGCTTGCCGTATATGCTTATCGTCATTATTATGATGGCGATTGTCGGACGCAATGTGGCGATTCTTTTCATTGCAATCGCGCTTGTGTCGTGGCTCACTATTGCGCGCGTGGTGCGCGGTCAGGTGATGAGCTTGAAAAATACTGAATTTGTGCTCGCTGCTCGTTCAATGGGTGCGTCGTCGTGGTATATCATCATTCACCACCTTATTCCGAATACGCTCGGCATCATCATTGCGTATACGGCGCTTTCGTTGCCGAGTTTTATCATGAGCGAAAGTTTCCTTTCTTTTTTGGGGCTCGGCATTTCAGCGCCGCTCGCGTCGTGGGGTTCGCTTATCTCCGACGGCGTGCAGGGCATGGGACTGTATCCGTGGTGTCTGCTCGTACCGGCAATTGCCATGACAGTGTTTTTGTTTGCTATGAATTTTTTAGGCGACGGCGTGCGCGACGCGTTTGACCCGCAGTCGAAAAACAGAGTGTGAGGCGCATATGACAGATGAAGTGATTTTACAAGTAAAAGATTTGCGCACGTATTTTTACACCGATGCGGGAGTTGTCAAAGCTGTTGACGGCATGTCGTTTGACTTGCATCAGGGGGAAACGCTTGGCATTGTCGGCGAGTCTGGCTCTGGCAAAAGCGTCACAAATCTTTCAGTTATCGATTTGATTCAGTCGCCGCCCGGAAAAATTGAAAGCGGCGAAGTGCTATTTCGCGGCGAAGATATTTTCAAAATGAAAGACGAGCGGTTGCGCGAAATACGCGGCGGCAAAATCGCCATGATTTTTCAAGACCCCATGTCGTCGCTCAATCCGTATTTGCGCATTTCCACGCAGATGATAGAGACAATTCAGCTGCATCAGAAACTTGACAAAAAAGCGGCGCGCGCAAAAGCGATTGAAATGCTTGCGCTCACCGGCATTCCTGCGGCGGAAGAGCGCATAGACAGCTACCCGCACCAGTTTTCTGGCGGCATGCGGCAACGCGTTATGATTGCAATGGGCTTGTCGTGCAATCCTGACATATTGATTGCAGATGAGCCGACGAGCGCGCTTGACGTGACAATACAAGCGCAGATTCTCGACTTAATGCAGGATTTAACAAAGCGGCTCGGTACCGCAGTCATTTTGATTACGCACTCGCTCGGCGTTGTGGCGGGCATCTGCGACACCATCGTTGTCATGTACGCGGGGCGCATTGTTGAGCGCGGCGCAACGAATGACATCTTTTACGACACAAAGCATCCGTACACGCAGGGACTTATTAAATCTGTGCCGCGACTCGACCGCGACACAAGCGAGCGGCTTTTTTCAATCGAAGGGCAGCCGCCGAACGTCATAGACTTGCCCGATTGCTGTCCGTTTTATCCGCGCTGCCATAAAGCGCTCGACGTGTGTAAGCATCGCTACCCGCCAACAACGCATTTTTCCGACACGCATTACGCGTCGTGCTGGCTCTATGCGCAAGAAGCCGCCGCGCAATCTACTACAGGGGACGAAGCAAAATGAGTGAAAAAATCCTTGAAGTAAAGAATTTGCAGATGCACTTTTTTGAAGGGCGTGAAGGAATTATCGGCGGCAAGAAAAAATATATTTACGCAATAGACGGCATTGATTTTGAAATTGGCAAAGGCGAAACGCTTGGACTTGTCGGCGAGTCTGGTTGCGGAAAATCGACTGTTGTGCGAACGGTGGCGCAGCTGTATAAACCAACTGGCGGCACGGTGCTGCTCGATGGAAAAGATTTAACAAAGATGACAAAAGCTGAAATGATTGCTGCACGCAAAGACATGCAGCTCGTTTTCCAAGACCCGTATTCGTCGCTCGACCCGCGCTTGACGACGACAGAGATTATCGCGGAGCCGATGCGCATCTATAAAAAGCGCGGCTTGCTCACTATGTCTGAAGCTGAAATACAATCGCGCGTGGAACACCTCATGGAGCTTGTGGGGCTTTCACGATTTTTTAAAAACAGATTTCCGCACGAGTTTTCAGGCGGTCAGCGACAGCGCATAGGCATTGCGCGCGCGCTTGCGTTGAAGCCGCGCCTTATCCTTGCAGACGAGCCTGTTTCTGCGCTCGATGTTTCCATTCAGGCGCAAGTGCTCAATCTTTTTAACGACATTCAAAAAGAGATGGGGCTTTCGTATCTGTTCATTGCGCACGATTTGGCAGTTATCAAATATATCTCCGATAGAATTGCCGTCATGTATCTTGGCAAGATTGTCGAAGAAGGCGACTATAAAGATTTGTACGACAAGCCGCTTCACCCGTACACAAAGGCGCTCCTTTCCGCAGCTCCCATTCCCGACCCGAATGTTGAGCGACAGCGGCAGCGAATCATTTTGAGCGGCGATGTGCCTTCTCCCGACACGCAGCGACCGGGCTGTTATTTTTATGACCGTTGTCCAAACCGCATGGAATGCTGTAAAATGAAGCAGCCAAAATTTGTGCAACCTGCGGGAGCGGCGGAAGGTCACAAAGTGGCATGTTTTTTGTTTGACAACGAAAAGTAGATGCACTTATTCATCCGAATTATGCAGAGTTGCTTAAACAAGCGACTCTGTTTTTTTTTGCAGCAAAGTGCTATACTGATTCCTATAGGAGTTCTGGCACATGACATATAACAAACTTTTTCCTGCGGAATTGACGCAGAAAATACAAGATGCGGGTATTATCGCGGTATTGGAAGTGGAGCGTGTTGAGGATGCTGTGCCTGTCGCGCACGCTTTAACAATGGGCGGAATTACGGTGATTGAGCTGGCGTTGCGTACCGAAGCAGCGGTGCCATCAATTCGTGAAATTAAACAAAATGTTCCAGAGATGATAGTTGGCGCGGGTACAATTATCTTTCCAGAACAAGTTGAAAGCGTTATAGTGGCGGGAGCAGATTTTGGCGTGTCTCCTGGTTGTAATAGCGCTGTTATCAAGGAATGCATTGACAAGCACTTTCCTTTTGGACCGGGCATTGCTACACCGACAGAGCTGGAGATGGCGCTTTCTTTTGGCGCACGCTTAATAAAATTTTTCCCCGCTGAACCTATGGGGGGCGTGTCGTTTTTGAAAAGTATGAATGCTCCATATAATTATCTCCATGTTTCGTACATTCCGTTAGGAGGGGTCAGCGAACAGAATTTGCATGAGTATGCGCAGATGCCGCAAGTTGCAGCGATTGGCGGTTCGTGGATAGCAAAGCGAGATGCAATTACAAAAAAGGATTGGAGCGGCATTACTGCGCGCGCCGAAGCTGCGATAAAATTATGGAAACAATGCAAAGGAACAGTTTGAAAAAGCTGCTGTTCCACAGTTGACAGCATAACAAAATTATGAAGATTTCAGAACTTGGCAATTTTATTGGCGCGCGCTGCGTGCAAAGCGATTTTGACGACGGCGACATTTTACGTGCGTACACGAGCGACTTGTTGAGCGACATTCTCGGCAATGCTGATGAAGGCTGCGTTCTCGTAACGATTCAAGCGCATCGCAACACTGTTGCCGTTGCCTCTACAAAAGATTGTCCTGCAATCATCGTGTGCAACGAGCGCGCAATCCCTGACGACATGATTGAAGCGGCAAAATCAGAACGCATTGCGCTTTTTGAAACGAACAAAGATCAATTTACGGTGAGCGGCATGTTGTACAAAATGCTCACGTGCGGAGGAGCCGTGATGTGATAGTGCGCGCAGATTTGCATCTTCATTCGTGCGTCTCTCCATGCGGCGATTTGTTTATGTCGCCGCGGCAAATTGTTAAAACGTTGAAAGAAAAACATATTGCGCTTGCCGCGCTCACCGACCACAATGTTGCGCTCAACTGCCCTGCGTTTGCCGCGTGCTGCAAAGAAGCTGGCATCGCCGCGCTGTACGGCATGGAGGCGCAGACTGCTGAAGAAATTCACGTGCTGTGCCTTTTTCCTGAATTGCAGACTGCACTCGACTTTTGCGCATCGTGGTATGAGACGCTTCCGAACGTCATGAACAAGCCCGAAGTGACGGGCGACCAAGTGTACGTGAACGAGCGCGATGAAATAATCGGCGAAGTGGAAAAATATTTGATAACGTCTGCGCCGTATACGCTTGACGAATGCGCAGAGCTCGTGCATAAAGCAGGCGGGCTTGTGATTCCTGCGCACGTTGACAGACCTGCGTTTTCTATGATGAGCCAGCTCGGTGCAATCGTTGCAGGCGACTGGGACGCGCTTGAGTTTGTGCGACCGCACGTATTGCAGGAACGCGCTCGGCAATCAGAAAATTGCGGCAAAGAAAGTGGAAGAACCTCGATGCAACGCGTTCAAGGAAGCGCTCGAATCACAAATCATATTGATGTAGAAAATGTACGGCAAGCGATTGCCGCGCTGCCTATTGTGCTGCCTGCCCCATATGCCATTACAACATCTTCAGATGCGCATTATGTCGAGCACATTGGTCGCCGTGCTTTTGAGCTTGACATAGGAGACGAGCCGCTTGTAACTGAAAGCGGCATTGTCAATCTTGCAGCAGTGCGCGCAGGCTTGGAGAGACGTGTAGTGCATCCGTGAAACGCTCTTTTTGTAAAATATCGTTAAAACATTTGTGATAGTGAGTATACTATTTTCAAAAAAAATGCTATAGTAGACAATATGGGAAAATGCTTAGTTTTTGTGAATCAAAAAGGCGGCGTTGGCAAGACGACTTCTGTCATCAATATAGGTGCATATCTTGCGCTTGCCGAAAAAAAAGTTCTTCTTGTCGATTTTGACCCGCAGGGAAATATGTCAAGCGGAGTTGGTGTATCAAAGGACAAGCCCACAGTATATGAACTCATTGCAGAACTTTCAACAGTAGAAAGTGTTGTCAAACATGCATCTGTAAAAAATCTCGATGTAATAAGCGCATCAATTGATTTATCGGGCGCATCTGTCGAGCTTGTCGACCAAGCGGACAGAGAATTTTATTTGAAAAAAGCGCTTGCTCCTGTGAAAAATCTATACGATTATATTTTGATTGACTGTCCGCCGTCACTTGGCATTCTTACACTTAACGGGCTTGCTGCAGCAGATTCAGTTCTCGTGCCGATGCAGTGCGAATATTTTGCGCTCGAAGGAATTACGTTGCTTTTGCAGACGGTAAAAAAAGTACAGCAAGAAATAAATAAATCGCTTACAATCGGCGGAATATTTTTTACCATGTACGATTCGCGCACGCGTCTTGCACAAGATGTTGTAACGCAAGTAAAATCATACTTTAAAGATGTTGTGTTTAGCACGATTATTCCGCGCAATGTACGTCTTTCGGAAGCGCCTTCGCGTGGACAACCAATTTGTGAATACGACCCGTCGTGCGTTGGTGCAATCAGTTATAAAAAATTATCAGATGAGGTAATGCGGCGTGGCTAAAAAAGGCGGATTAGGCAGAGGACTCGATGCGCTCATGAGCACAGACGATGCTGCGCAAGTAAACAAAATTGAAGATGCAGCTATTTCTCCTGTTTCAAAGATTGCCGTACTGGCAGCGTTGCCAGAAGGAATTGAACGTGATGATAATGGTGCGTTGTGGGTCAACGTTAACTTATTAAAGCCGAATCCGCATCAACCACGCAAAGATTTTGACGATGCCGCGCTTACAGAGCTTGCTGCTTCAATAAAGGAGCACGGCGTTATACAGCCCATATTGATTGAGCCTGCCGGTGAGAAAAATTTTTACATCATTGCAGGTGAGCGGCGCACACGTGCTGCAAAACTTGCGGGCATCGATAAAGTGCCAGTGCAAATCCGTCGGTATGATGAGCAAAAAAAACTTGAAATTGCACTCATTGAGAATATTCAGCGTGCTAATTTAAACCCCATTGAAGAAGCTACAGCATATTACAATCTCATGCAACTTGGCGAGTTGAGCCAGGATGAAGTTGCTGCGCGCGTCGGCAAAAATCGTTCCACTGTTGCAAATGCAATGCGCTTACTCAAACTTCCTGAAGACATGCAGAAGGCGCTCGTCGATGGAACTATTACGGCGGGGCATGCGCGTGCATTGCTCTCTATTGTGAACGAAGCTGACATGCGCGTGTTGTTTGGCAAGATTGTCGGAGCAGGCCTTTCTGTGCGTGAGACAGAGCAGCTTGCAGCTTCCTTTAATGGCGGCGGCAGAGCGGCAGACAAAAAAAAGCAGCAAAAAACTGTTGCAAAAAAGGACACAGATATTCTTGCGATTGAACAGCAGTTTATCGAAGCGCTTGGTACAAAATGCGCGCTTAACGGTACGCTTGAAAAAGGCGTAATTGAAATTTCATATTTTAGTCGTACGGATTTAGACAGATTGTATACCGCTATTATAGAAAAATAATAAAAATGTGCTCTGTAATAGTGATGTCGGTTTGGGAGATTTTTGTTATGAAGAAAACTGTGTTGATGATAGTATTGACAGCTGCAATGCTGTTGAATGCATGTACAAAACCTCCTGCAGAATTTGTTGCAAATAGTGTACGCTCTGCAGATGCGACGCAACCTGCTGCTCGTAAAAGTGATGTAGCGCTCGATGATGTCCGTTCGCTCATTGATATTGTGAGAGACATGCCCACAGTGCAGTATTTTACCAATGAAACTGTTTCTCAAACGGATATCGAGCATATTGTGCAGTCAGGTGTGAACGCGCAGAGCGCAATGAATAAGCAGCCGTGGCATTTTTCTGTTGTCACCGATGCACTTGTGCTGCAACGCATTGCAGACGACTTGCGTTCTGGAATGCCTGGAATGCAGAGTGCTCCGCAAAAGCTTGCAAAAGCACAGATTGCAGACGCGCCACTTGTGATTATCATCTCCGCAGACAAAGGCTCTGAATTTGACGCGGGGCTTGCGTGTCAAATCATGTGCGTTGCTGCTGTTGCCCGTGGTTACGGCACAAAAATCATTTCATCACCGACTATCGTATTGAACGGCGAACGACAGAATGAATACAAAACGCTGCTCGGTATTCCGTCTGAAAAATCAGTTGTTGCTGCGTTGCTGATTGGTAAAGAAGATGCAAGCATAGACAAACATGCGGACGGCTATACGGGAGCTACGCCGCGAAACCCAAGCAGCGAAACAGTATCGTATATTAAATAATTTTTGTTTTTTTCTCTAGTAGCGCATGGGCAGTTTGCAGTATACTTGCCGTATGAAAAATACATCGCTTGCGGAAATGCTTACGCAAAATGAGTATCCTGGACGCGGCATTGTGCTTGGAATATCTGACGACGGGAAATACGCAGTTATCGCGTATTTTATTATGGGCAGAAGTGAAAACAGTCGCAACCGCATATTTGTTGCTGACGGTGATGGTATTCGCGTGCAGGTGTTCGACAAGTCAAAGATGACAGATGAGCGTTTAATAATTTATACTCCGGTGCGCACGCTTGGTACTGCAACAATCGTGACGAATGGCGACCACACGGATACTGTGTATGATGGAATGTGCAGGCAGCTTACGTTTGAGCAGTCGTTGGAGGCGTGCACATTCGAGCCTGACGCCCCTCATTTTACGCCGCGTATTTCAGGTATCATGCGTGTTGCGGGAGGTTTGTGTAACTATGCGCTTTCAATTATTAAAAGCGACCCTGCCAGCTCAGATGCATGTAATCGTTTTACGTTTGCCTATGAGAGTCCTGTGCGTGCGCAAGGTAGATGTATTCACACATATACAGGAAATGGAAGCCCGCTTCCGAGTTTTGAAGGCGAACCTGTGCTTGTAGACATCTGCGGCAATATAGACAGCTTTACTAATCTTGTGTGGGAAAATCTTAACAGCGAAAATAAGATTTCGTTGTTTACGCGCTTTATTGCACTTGACACAGGAGCAATGCAAAGCAGAATTGTTAACAAAAACGATACAGCAATGATTTAATGTGCTTATACCATTATGGAGGAGCAGATATGAAACAGTTGATGCTTGGAAATGCGGCTGTTGCGCGCGGACTATATGAGGCGGGCTGTGCTGTTGTCTCAAGTTATCCGGGCACGCCGAGTACGGAAATAACGGAGGAAGCTGCAAAATTTAAAGAGATATATTGCGAGTGGGCTCCGAATGAAAAAGTTGCACTTGAGACTGCTTTCGGGGCAAGTCTTGCTGGAAAGCGCGCATGCTGTGCAATGAAACATGTTGGGTTGAATGTAGCAGCAGATCCGCTTTTTACTGTAGCGTACACCGGTGTGAACGCGGGGCTTGTTATTTGTGTGGCGGACGACGCAGGTATGCATTCCTCCCAAAACGAGCAAGATTCACGTCATTATGCAAATGCGGCAAAAATACCTATGCTTGAGCCGTCGGACTCCGCAGAAGCGCTTGCATTTACAAAGCTTGCATTTGAGCTTTCTGAAACATTTGATACTCCTGTGCTTATTAAAATGTGCACGCGTGTTTCTCATTCGCAGTCGTTAGTGAATACGCATGAGCGCAAAGAGTTGGCTGCTAAATCATACGAAAAAAATATTCAAAAATATGTGATGGCGCCTGCAAACGCAATTCGTCGTCATCCTGTTGTCGAATCGCGCCTTGCGGCTCTTGCTGAATGGGCTGAAAGCGCGGAAATTAATTTTGTAGAAGAAGGCGGAACAGCGCTTGGCATTATTGCGTCGTCGACATGTTATCAGTATGCAAAAGAAGTGTTTGGCAATGAAGCGAGCATTTTAAAACTTGGCATGACGTACCCGTTGCCTGAAAAATTAATAAAATCATTTGCGCAAAAAGTTAGCAAAGTTGTTGTGCTCGAAGAACTTGATCCAATTATCGAAAACTACTGTAAGAGCATAGGTGTTGTTGTGCATGGGAAAGACCTGCTGCCGCTTTGTGGCGAATATAGTCAAAATATGATTGCCCATGCATTTGGCAAAGCTGAAAAATTGACAAAAAAACTCAATGAGCAAATTCCTGTTCGTCCGCCGGTGATGTGCGCTGGTTGTCCGCATCGTGGCATTTTTTATGCGTTGTCAAAAAACAATATCACTGTGCTTGGTGATATTGGCTGTTATACGCTTGGCTCGGCAGCACCGCTTTCCGCAATAGACATGACGCTGTGTATGGGTGCTTCAATTTCTGCTGTGCATGGATTTAACAAGGCGCTTGGCACTGCGAGCGAAGGGAAAACAGTTGCTGTAATAGGTGACTCCACATTTTGTCATTCAGGCATGACAGGGCTTGCAAGCATAGCATACAATCAGTCGAATTCAACTGTCATCATTCTTGACAACTCGATTACGGGCATGACGGGACATCAGCAAAATCCAACTACAGGAAAAAATTTGTATGGAGACGTGGCGGGAAAAATCAATCTAGAATTATTTGTAAAATCACTGGGTATACTGCGCGTGCGTGTTGTTGACCCGTACAACATTGCTGAATGCGAAAGTGCGCTCAAAGAAGAACTTGCTGCTGCCGAGCCTTCTGTAATAATCAGTCGGAGACCGTGTGTGCTTTTAAAGGAAGTACAGCTTGGAGAATCATATTCCGTTAACGAAACAAAATGCACAGGTTGCAAAGCGTGCATGAAAATCGGTTGCCCTGCGCTTGCAATGAAAAGCAAAAAGGCAAGAGTTGATGCGACGCTTTGTGTCGGTTGCGGTGTATGTGAGCAGCTGTGCAGGTTTGACGCATTGAGTTCTTAATTACTAATTTTTGATTTATGCGAAAAGGTACATATTCCGTTATTTTATAGCGGGCTATGAATCGTAGGAGTTTATAATGCAGGAAAAGATAACGAATATAATGATAGTAGGCGTAGGTGGACAAGGCTCATTACTTGCAAGTAAATTGCTCGGTCATATTTTGCTCAATAAGGGGTACGATGTAAAAGTTTCTGAAGTACATGGCATGAGTCAGCGTGGTGGTAGCGTTGTTACGTATGTACGTTTTGGCAAAAAAGTATATTCCCCTGTTATCGACAAAGGTGAAGCAGATTTTATCGTATCATTTGAGTTACTTGAAGCCGCGCGATATATTGAATATGTTGCAGCTGGAGGACGTATTGTAACAAATGTGCAGCGAATCGATCCCATGCCAGTGATTACTGGAAGTGCACAGTACCCTGAAGAGCTTGTTGAAAAGATGATAGCGCTTGGTGTCCATGTTGACGCATTTGACTGTCTTGCACTTGCACAAGAGGCAGGCTCAGCAAAAGCAGTGAATATTGTGCTCATGGGATATTTGTCAAAATATTTTGATTTTGCAGCAGATGATTGGATCGTTGCGCTTGAAAAGCTTGTGCCTGAAAAACTTTTTAAAATTAATAAAAAAGCATTTGAACTCGGACGGGGAAGGTAACTGCACAAGATATACAGATTTATGGTACTTTGCTGTAGCGGGTGTAAAATGCGTTATTTTATATTAAGAGGGTGATGAATTATGGAAGAGCGATATTTTCAAAAAGAAATTGAAACGATGTCTGAAGCACAAATCAAAGATGTGCAAAGCAAAAGACTGGTGGAGCAGTTTGCATGGGCATATAACAATGTGGCGTTTTATCGTGCCCGTTGCAATGAATACGGCATTTCACCGAGTGACATACATGGTATTCAAGATTTAGAAAAAATGCCGTTTATGACAAAAGACGATTTACGCGCAACGTATCCATATGGTCTTTTTGCCGTCCCGCTTAAAGATGTGGTGCGTGTTCATGCTTCATCGGGAACGACGGGGAAGCAAGTTGTAGTTGGATATACAAAAGAAGATTTAGATATTTGGGACGACATCACTGCGCGCCAGCTTGTTGCTGTTGGAGCAACAGAGAATGATGTAGTGCATGTATCTTACGGCTATGGCTTATTTACGGGCGGCTTTGGGTTACACGGCGGTGCAACAAAACTTGGTTGCATGGTTGTACCTGTATCGTCGGGAAATACACAGCGTCAGGTTACCATATTGCATGATTTTAAATGCACCATTCTAGCGTGTACGCCATCGTATGCTGCATATATTGGCGAAACTGTCCGCGACATGGGAATGAGTCCCGACGACTTGTGTTTGAAAGCAGGTATTTTTGGCGCAGAGCCGTGGACAGAAGGCATGCGGCACGAGATTGAAAAAATGCTCGGTTTAAAAGCGTACGATATTTATGGTCTCACAGAAATCATGGGACCTGGCGTTTCGTACGAATGTCGCGAGCAGCACGGCATGCATGTAAATGAAGATCACTTCATTGTGGAAACAATTGACCCTGACACGCACAAAAAAATTCCTGATGGTGAAAAGGGCGAAATTGTTTTTTCCTGTTTGACGAGAAAAGCATTTCCTTTATTACGCTTTCGTACAAAAGACATAGGCGTGCTCAATAGAACTCCATGTTCCTGTGGCAGAACATTTGTGCGCATGTCAAAACCTATGGGACGTACGGACGATATGCTCATTATTCGCGGTGTAAACGTGTTCCCGTCGCAAATAGAAAGCGTGCTGCTTGCAAAAGGTTATCCGCCACTGTATCAGATTATTGTGGGGCGTGAAAATAACGTTGATACATTTGAAGTGCGCGTTGAATTAACGGAAATGCATTTTTCTGATGTTGTTGCAGATGTTCGTCGCAAAGAAAATGAGCTTGCGGCAGCGTTGCAGTCAACACTGCAAATAACAGCTAAAGTTAAGCTTGTGGCGCCAAAATCTATTGAACGAAGTCAAGGCAAAGCCAAGCGTGTTATTGACACGAGAAATTTACATGATAATTAATAGTTTTATGCGATAAGCATATGTTTATACGGAGGACAGTATGACAGTTAATCAAATTTCAGTTTTTCTTGAAAACAAGCCGGGTACACTTTTAGGCCTTACAGAAACGCTTGCCGCTCACAATATCAACATGCGCGCGCTTTCTCTCGCAGATACGGCAGATTTTGGCATTGCACGAATCATTATCGACAATGCTGACAATGCGGTAACACTGCTTCGAGAAAATAATTATATTGTAAAAGCAACTCCCGTGCTTGCGTTTGAGATTGCCGATGAAGCGGGAAGCCTTCATAAAATTCTTGCATTGCTTGAAAAGAGCGGGCAGAACATCGAATATATGTACGGCTTTACGGGACTGAAGACTAATCGCGCATATATGATTGTACGTGCTACCGACGCAATGGCTGCGGAGAAAGCGCTCGCTGATGCTGGTATTCACCTTATTTCACAGAATGAACTTGGCAATATTTAATAAGGAATTGCTGGCGTAGTTGCCAGCGGATGGTGCAATGTTAATTGCTGAGCAGCGCGCAACGCAATGAGGCAAGCGACGCGGCTGCCAGCGGACAATGTATTACTGAATATCATATGTTTCGCCATATTTTACAATTGTTACGTTGTCGTAGCCATGTTCTGCAAGATGTCTTTTGAAAAACGCTTGCGAGTCTGGTTCACCGTGCACGAGGAAAATTTGTTTGAGACGGCTTTTGTCAATTGAGTCGAGCCAAGCTGTCATTTCAGTGTAATCGGCATGCGCGCTGAATGCGTCAATCTGTTCAACTTTTGCCTTTACTGCATACCAATTGTTCATTATTTTGACTTCTTTTTCGCCGTCGAGAATTCTTCGTCCAAGTGTATTCTCTGCCATGTAACCTACAGCAAGAATGATGTTATGTTCGTCGCTGATGTTGTTTGCAAGGTGATGGAGCACACGACCTGCTTCGCACATGCCGTCGGCGCTTATGATAATCATCGGACCTGGTTTTGTATTCAGTGATTTTGATTCATCGACACTGTCAGTAAACGTGAGTGAGTTAAATCCAAACGGATTTTTGTGATGTTTTACAAATGCTTCGTTTGTTTCCTCGTCGTAGCATTCTGGGTGTACTTTGAAAACGCTCGTGGCATTTACTGCCATTGGCGAATCAACGTAAATCGGAATCGCGGGAATTTTTTTTGCATCTACAAGAAGATGCAAGTAGAACACGAGTTCTTGCGCACGTTCGATTGCAAACGAAGGGATTATTATTTTTCCTTTTCGTTGAACGGCTTCATTCACAACACGCTCAAGTTCGTTCATAGCAAATTCTTTTTCCGCATGTTTGCGATTTCCATATGTGCTTTCAAGAAAGATGTAGTCTGGCGCAGGAATTTCGCTAGATGCGGGATTGCGGATAATAGGTTGATTGCGCCGTCCCATGTCACCGGTGTATAAAATGCGCGTTTCATTTTCGCCTGCCTTTCCAGGATGCGGTGCATTAAAGTTACCGTGCAATCCTTTGACGGTAAGATTTGCAAACGCAGAGCCGAGTATATGTCCTGCATCGAAAAATTCAAGTTCTACATCAGGCGCAATATACATTTTGCGGTTGTATGAAACTGACACAATTTGATTTGCCGTTGCGATGCAGTCTTTTTCCGTGAAGAGCGGCCGCCATGTAAATTTTTCGCCTTTTTTTTTCGCTTGCTTGCGCAAAAATTCAGCGTCTTTTGCCTGAATGTTTGCGCTGTCCATCATCACAATATTTGCGATGTCGCGAGTGGCATGTGTTGCGTAAATGTTTCCTTTGAACCCTTTGCGCGCAAGAATTGGAAGCAGCCCACAGTGGTCGAGATGGCCGTGCGTTAAAATCACTGATTCGAGTTTATCGACGGCAATCGTAAAATCACGATTTTTTTCGTCAGATATTTTGCGTTTTCCCTGAAACGCACCGCAATCGATCATGAACATACGGCCGTCAATTTCAAGAATATGTTTTGAGCCAGTGACCTCTTCTGCTGCTCCAAGCGAATACAAGCTAATTCCCATGCGAATACTCCTAAGCGTGTATTGTACAAGTTTATCATGGTTTTCATGATTTCACAAGCAAAAATGAATTGCAGTATCATTGATTTTTATGTATAATTTCAGCATTAGAAAATTTTTATTGCGAGGTAGCGGTTGTATTCACGGACAATAAGCGAAACTCCAGACTCGATTGTTATGAATGGCGAAGCTGCCTTCGGTACATTTTTACGTGTACCAACAAAAATTGACATCAAAGGAATGGAAGCGCCGTTTGCAGAATTTCCTTTTTCTTCGATTGTTTCAAATACTCGTATCAAAGCGCGCATTGCGTATATATTTTCTATTGGCGATTATATAGGCATGATTGAATTTTTTGATAACAAATTATTTGGACTTGCCGAAGTTGTTTTTTGGTATCGCTCTACAGGAAAAAAGTTTGCATATCACACTTTTATGTTACCACACAGAAGATTTATTCCTTTGCGAACAGATGAAGCTGTGTGTGTCAGCCATAAAAAATCACGCTTTATACGATTGCTGTGGAGCAGAAAGAAAGACCGTATTTCGCTTTCATTCAATGTTAGCGGCGACAAAAAGCGCCCAAGTGCACGTGCACAATTTACCGCACATTTTGAAGACAGACTGTTTCAAGAAATGCTCGCTGTCATGCCTGCTCCAACTGCAAGGCGTTGTTCTGCTTCGTGGCTTTCAACAATGCAAATGTCAGGCACCCTCGAAATTCTTGGCAGCAAGAAAAATGATGCTGTACCAATGCAACCTGCAGGCGGTATTGCATTTATGGTAATGAATCGTGCGTATCATAAGTATCATTCAAAGAGCGAGATGATGTGCGGGCTTGGCGACTACGAAGGGCGAAAGTTGTTATTCCGCTTTGTGGCTACCAGTTTTGATTCTGCCGATGCGGACGACAATAACGAAAACATGATAGTTTTTGATGGACGCATAACGCCAATGCCCGCCGTTACCATAACACACTCATTTGGAATTGACAAAACGTGGGTTGTGCAAGACACTGAGTCAATGATTGATTTGACATTTACTCCCATCTCCAGAAATAGACGAATGCTCAATATTTTTATAATGCGCACGGATTACAGCAATATCTACGGCACATTTGATGGCATGTTGCTCACTGGAACAGGTGAAAAACTGCTGTTGAAAAATTTTCCAGGAATTGTTAAAAAAAATTTATTGCGAATTTAATAAATTGATGATGGAGGTTTGAGATGAGCAACAAAACTGCTGACTGGGCGCCCGGCACACTTGATAAAACTCGTAAAGCAATAGGCAGTATTGATCCGCAAGAAGCAGCAGCGATGGCTAAAAAATTGGGAGGCGAGGTTTTGAGCGAACGCTCGGCAACTTCGTATGTGGGTAAGCGTCCGTCGGCAGTTCCATCTCGGTCACAGTTTGCTTCAAATGGAAATCAATCAACAGGTGTTGCATCGTCGCAGGGCAATGCTGCGCTTCGTAGGCGCAAAAAAAATGAACTGCCGCAGCTGTCTCCAAAGTTGTGTGCAGAAATCGACAAGCTCATGATGTCGTCAGAGTATCAGATAAAGCAGAATTATGGCATACTCAATTTTATCAGAAAATTTCAAAAAGATGGAACGGAGCGCATCATTCAATCGTTTTATGAAGTAACGCTCAAGATGTATATTGATAATTTAGAGGCGTTTATCACTGTTATAAAAACGCTTATACAGATTGCGCCGAATACGTATAAAGCAAAAATTGCCAATGCGGTAGACGCAAAGTTCAAATTTCTGCGCATGGTTGCAGGCTGGACGATGCAGTCTATCAAGCTTGCGTATATTGAGTTGCAAGAGCTGCCGCCGCCGCTGCTCGTTGCCGATTTAATTCCGCTTGTTAGAGCAATCTACAAACCAATCATGATGGTGTATTATTACGGCAATACAAAAATCCCAAAACTCATCAAAGAAATTTATGCAGATGAAGCAGCGTATCCAAATGCAAACAAAGAAAAACTTTCATCGCTCGCAAAAGAGGCAATAACCGAGTGGCTGTATCTTGACACAGAAGTTACTAAGAAGCTCTATCCTCTGCTTATGCGCATGTGCTCCGATACATTTGAGCCGTATCCCGATTTTTTTACAACGAAAATTGCAAATATTCTCCAGTTTGTGGAACTGCATAAATTTGATCTACTCTTACCCGACAAGCCAAAAGAAGATGTAAATGCAAATACGCCAAAGAAACCTGTTGCTCAAGAAATAAGGGGCAAGCGTGATGAAGTAGTGAACACGGGAATTAATTTGCTCGACAGGCTTTTCCCGGGTGCAGGCTTTAAAAGCCTTGATGCGTTTCCAGATTTGTTTCCTTATTTTCAACCGTTGTATAAATTCGACGACGGATTCAATATGCTTGCGCCTTCAAATCCTATGCAAATAGTTGTTGTCCTTTTGCGGATTATTGAGGATTTTTTCTACGGTTGCAGAAATATTAAATTTACAAACGGTGGAGCGGGAGAAAACATAGCTCGCATTGCTTCTGATTCAATCAATTCGGTGCTCGATGAATGGTCTGTGTATCGGGAAAATCTGTTTCAAAAAGTGTATTGCGAACCGCTCAGAAATCTTGTCAGCCAAGCGTATTCGCAAAATGATTTTATTTCATCTCAATTTGGGAGAAAACTCATAACTGAAATTTTGTGGCAGGCTCGTTATCATTTTTTGCCGAATTTAAAATTTGAGCCGCTTATTCTTGAACGTCCATTGAATGAGAGCAAATATAAACCACTGTATGCGCGTACTGATTTTGCGCGAAAATATTTTTCCAGTGTAGCAAATGACTGCGATGCGTCGGCGCATTCTCATGGTTTAGTTGCGTCTGTGCAAAATCCGTGGGAACATTACAAGTTTGACATTCCAAATGAAATTTCAAAACGCCTCGATGTGTTGCTCGGTGCGCAGAATACAACAGAGACTACAAATGCGAATAATGCAAACTTGTTGAAGTATACATTGTGCATCATTGCAGTGCTTGACTGGTTTATTAACAACACCGAAGGTCCGGCGTATTCTACTGACCCGCTGAAAATTTATCGCATCTCTGAAGATGATGGCAAGCCTGTTTTTTCTGTACCAGAGCGTACCGATCAGAATAAATTGTTTGCAGAGGAAATACGCAAAGCATATCAAAAGAAGTAATCTTTTATGCGTTTGAGTAACAGCTGCGCTGCCTGTAGCCAAACAGTGATTTGACATATGTTTAGATGACCGTTATAATGGGTTAAATGAAGGCGTTTCTCGGAATTCCTGCATCCGATGGGATAGGAATTGGAGCGGCATTTGTTATTCCCGAAATTGTTAAGAACTCTATTTCTCAAAAAAAAATTGCTCCTGAAGAACTCGCTGAAGGATGGAATCGCTTTCAATCGTCAGTACATATTGTTATTGAGCAAATGCGTATGCAGCTTGAAAATCTTCCGTTGGACAATCAACTGTATAAGACACAGCGGGAGCTTCTTGAGGCATATGTGCTTATGCTTTCTGATGCGGTATACATCGCAGAACTAAAAGCTGCCTATGAAGAATCGCATAACAATATTGAATACGCTGTCTATACGAAAGCACATGAATATGCTGCTGCACTCCATGCAAGCAATGACAACTATCTTTCAGCGCGTGCGCACGATGTAATCGATGTGTTTAATCTTGTGCTCAACAACATGCTCAGCGTCAGCCAATTTGACATAAGCGAAATTCCCGACGGCGCTGTTATTGTGGCAGAAACACTCTCACCGACAGATACAATCGTGCTTTCAAAGAAAAAAATTACAGGATTGTTGCTTGCTGAAGGTGGCATTTCAAGTCACGTTGTTATTCTTGCGCGCAGCTATGGTATTCCAACAATAACTGGTCTTACAAATATCACGCATCAAATTCAAACAGGCGAAATAGTTATCGTAAATGGCAATACAGCAGATGCATTTGTCAATCCTGATGAAAAAACAGTTGCAGAGTATAATAAAAAAATTGACGAAACGCGGAGCCGTGAAGAGTCGCTAAAAGTCTTTTTAGATAAACCTGCGCAGACAAAAGACGGTACATTGTTCAAACTATATGCAAATGTAGGGACGCCTGAAGAAGCAGAATTGGCAAAAAACGTCGGCGCCGACGGCATTGGACTTTTTCGTACCGAATTTTTGTACATGAGCAATGTAAACAGCACAATGAGCTATGCGCATCATTCATTTGGAGAAGAGGCGCAGTTCAATGCATATAAGCGTGTGCTCAGTATTATGGGAGATAAACCTGTCACTATCCGCACGCTTGATGCAGGAGGTGATAAGCTTATTCACTCAGCAGACATTCCTGCATCGGAGGAAAAGAATCCGCTCATGGGGTTGCGTGCAGTGCGTCTTTCTCTTGCGTACCCGCAGATTTTGAAAACTCAGCTGCGTGCGCTGTATCGTGCAAGCGTGTACGGAAATCTGCACATTATGTTACCGCTTATCACAAGTGTAAAACAGGTAAAGCAGTGCAAGGAAATTGCTCAAACAGTGCGTGATGAGCTTTGTGCAGAAAATATTCCATTCGATGAAAATGTTCCAATTGGCATTATGATTGAAACGGCGGCGGCGGCCATGACTGCAGACTGTCTTGCCAAAGAGTGCGATTTTTTTTCACTCGGCACAAATGATTTGACTCAGTATACGCTTGCTGTTGATCGTGAAAATCAATCTGTTGCAAGTTTGTACGACGAATTTAATCTTGCAGTGTTACGTTTCATAGCACGCACGCTTGACTGTGCGTACAAGGCAAACATTCCTGCGGAAGTGTGTGGCGAAATGGCCGGAAAAAAAGATAGTGTGCTCGTGCTTGCAGGAATGGGTTTCCGTACGTTAAGCATGAGTGCAAAGCTTATTCCCAGTATAAAAGAAACGCTTTCACAGTTTACCATTGAAGAGCTTCATGCAATTTCTGCAAGACATATTAATAATTTATAAAGATGGAATTAATAATATGGCAAAGAAAGCAAAACCCGATTTTTCAAAACCGAACAAAGAAAAACGAGTAGAAGAAAAAATTGACAAAACTGCTCAAGAAATGCAAAACAAGTCGTTTTTGAATTGTCCTATTGTCGTAATTGCGGGTCGTCCAAATGTGGGGAAATCGACGCTCTTCAATCGTTTTATGAAAAAGAAAATTGCCATCACGGATCCAACGCCTGGAGTAACACGTGATCCTGTTGAATGCACGGCGTTTTTAAATGGCAAACCAGTGTACCTTGTCGATACGGGAGGTTATAAACTTGAGCGTAAAGCGGGAACGCAAGAAGCTCTGCTCGATGAGCTCGTTGTGAACCGTTCTCGCGCTCTGATGAAAAGGGCAGATGTAATTTTGCTTTTACTTGAACCCGACGCACTTACTACAGAAGACGAGGAGTTAATTTTAGAGCTACGTCCGTATTGGAGCAAGGTGATTGCAGTTGTCAATAAAACTGAAGGTGGAAGAAATAAAGCTGAGGCATATGAATATGCTCGTTTTGGATTCAATGAGCTTGTATTTATTTCTGCTGAACATGGCGACCATATTTCAGAACTTTCGGAAAAGGTTGTGTCGCGCCTTGATTTTTCAAACGTTATTGAAACAGAAAAGCAATATGCTATCCGTCTTGCAATACTCGGTAAGCCAAATACAGGAAAATCGACGCTGTCAAATCACCTTACCCATTCAGATGCATCGATTGTGAGCGATTACGCAGGTACAACACGCGATGTAGTTGAAGGCGCATTCACATATGCAGGGAAGAATTTTCAAGTGCTTGATACTGCGGGCATACGCAGAAAATCAAAAGTGAAAGAAAATGTTGAATACTATTCAGTGAATCGTGCAATTAAAACGCTCAATGAATGCGACATTGCAATTTTATTAATTGACGCACAAGATGGTCTCGATGAGCAAGTAAAAAAACTGTGCGCGCTTGCACATGAACGTGGACGTGGTATTATCTTTGCGCTTAATAAATGGGACACGCAAGAAAAAGGACGCGCGCCATTTAGAAAAATGGTGGAAAATATTCACATTATGTTTGGGCAAATGGAGTACGCTCCTATTCTTGCCCTGTCTGCCCTTGAAGGAAAAGGTATAAAAGATTTACTCAATACGTGTATTGCATTGCATGAACAGCTTAACAAAAAAATAGACACGTCTGTACTCAATCTTGCACTCAAAGACTGGCTTATGCAGTATCCGCCACCTGCTTCAAAAGCGATGCGTTTTAAAGTACGCTACATGACGCAAACAAACGTGAATCCTGTATCTTTTCTGATTTTTGCGACGAAGCCGGAAGTTATTCCGCTCTCGTACATTGCGTATTTAAAAAATAAAATTAGAACAGATTTAGGCTTTGAAAATATTCCCGTGCAGCTCGAATTGAAAGCGAGCAGACAGAAATGGGAAGATAGAGTGAGCAGTTAAAATGGAGATTGCCAATGGCATTATATTCTATCGGTGATGTAGAAGATATTACCGGCGTAAAAGCTCATACACTGCGCTATTGGGAAAGCGTTATTCCAGGATTTGCGCCACAAAAAAATATGGCGGGTAGACGCGTATATTCTCAGCGCGAAATCGATATAATACTACGTTTGAAATTTCTTATCACTGAAAAAAAATTTACGATTGAAGGTGCGCGAAGCCAAATCATTGAAGAAGCAGATAACATTGACAGCATTGCCGACACAATTCAGAATATTCACAACCTGCGTGCAGACTTAACAACAACATTTCTTTTGGTACGGAAATACAGAGCACATGAAACGAATGAGCGATGAATTCGATAGCATAGAGTATGCATCAATTAATAAAATACCTAATGCAAAAATTATTAAAAATACGCATCTGTTTTCCTCTTCTGCAATTCCTGAAGATGCCCACCGTGTTATCAATGCTTTTGACGAGATTGTGCAGAGCGTATTTCCAATGAACAGCAAGCAGCGGCTTTCGCTCCCAAAAGTTGTACGCACGCTTTCGCACGGGCTTACCGATGAGCGTGGCAAGCGCAGGCTTGGCTACATGAATACAACAGCAACGCTTTCTGCATATGTGCGTTATTTTTCGTGGTGGAACATAATTCGTTTTGCAGAAATTTTTGCAAATCTTGGCGCTATTTCATTCCCGCTTAATGACGGCAACGTATGCGTTGATGTTGGCAGCGGACCGCTTACAGTGGTAATTGCATTGTGGCTTGCGTGTCCTGAATTGCGCAATAAAAAACTCACGTGGTATTGCCTTGATATTTCACAGGCTTCACTTACGCTTGGAGAAAATCTCTATTTATCGATTGCGGCACGTACCCCACCGTCAAACAAAAATGCAGAGAGATGTTGGAAAATTATACGTGTAAAAGGAGCGCTCGGCACAGTACTACATCAAAAAGCGCAGCTTGTTACCTGTGCAGATATGCTGAATGAAATATGCGATACGACTGTACAGCGCGATGTTGCTTTTGCAAAAACAGTTGTGTTACAGCTGCTTGCATATGGCGCAAAAAAATGCAGCGTGCTTGTACTCGAACCCGGCGTACCGCACAATGCTCGCATAATCAGTTTAATGCGCGATTTATTAATTGAAAAAAAGTTGAAAAT
This sequence comes from Treponema sp., assembly GCA_017940005.1. Taxonomy (GTDB): domain Bacteria; phylum Spirochaetota; class Spirochaetia; order Treponematales; family Treponemataceae; genus Treponema_D. Next base: position 95,097 of record JAGAZO010000018.1, on the reverse strand, counting down.
CATTGCGCCGTGTCCACACGAAAAAAAATGCGCAATGGATGGGCTGAATGCACGGAAGGGGGGAAAATCGAAATGGTGTAATTTTGTTTTTACAACTAAAAATACTCCTCCTGCCTTAAAAAAGATTGCTGCCGATGCAGGTATCCAAAAAGAGCGCATTGTTACGAGTTTTGTGTTGGCATCAAATATACAACAAGTTTCTGCTTCTGCTCTCGATACTGTTGTGCAGCTGCGCATTGCAAGCGATAGAATCTCCTTGCCTGGACTACAGCACGGCTACTATGCGTGCAGCGAATACGGGCTTACGCTTGCAGTAAATGCCTCTGACGCAGCAATTTTTTCCGGCGATTTGCTCACTGTAAAGTTATTGCATAGGACGGAAGATTTGTCACGTGATAAAAAATCTGATGCTGTTATGATGTATATGTAAAATACAAAAATCAAAAAACTGGTGAAAAAATAGCTTGCTTTTTTGTTGTTACGGTGATACACTTATTAGTATACTATTTCCATTTTAGGAGAAAAAAATGAAGAAAATTATCACACTTTTATGTACATTGTTTGCAGCAACGCTCGTATTTGCAATGGGAACAAACGATGCATCGTCGGGGAAATCGCTTCGTGTTGGCATGGTCACTGATGCAGGAACAATTGACGACAAATCGTTCAATCAGGGCGCTTGGGAAGGCATTGTACGCGCACAAAAAGAGTTAGGTATTTCTTGCAAATATCTGAAGCCGTCAGGCACGACAGAAGCAGATTACCTCAAAGAAATCAGCAATCTCGCAGACGCAGGGTATCAAATGATTGTCTGTCCGGGCTATAAATTTGAAACAGCTGTTTATGTGGCACAAGACAGATATCCGAATGTCAAATTTGTCATTCTCGACGGACAGCCACATAGCGCAGATTATTCTACATACAGAACAGGCTCAAACGTTGCAGCAATTTCGTGGCTTGAAAATCAGTCTGCGTTTATAGCTGGTGTAGCAGCTGCTGTTCACGTAAAAGAAGGTGAATTTGGTTTTATCGGCGGTATGGAAATTCCTGCTGTGCAGAAATTCAACTGGGGCTGGCAGCAGGGCATTAAATACGCGAATGAACATTTCGGCACAAAAATCTCTATTCAGGCGAAAAACGTCGTGTATCAGGGTACATTCACTGATGTTGCGGCGGGACAGCAGATTGCCGCTACAATGTTTGACAACGGCGTTAAGGTCATTCACGCGGCTGCTGGTGGCGTTGGTGTTGGTGTTATCAATGAAGCAAAGACACGTCGCTCAACAGGTAAAGATGTATGGTGTGTTGGTGTAGACGTAGACCAGTATAACGATGGCATCATGCCGAACGGAAAGAGCGCAGTGCTCACATCAGCAATGAAATTCCTCGATCGCGCTGTATTCGACATGATAAAAGCAGAGCTTGAAGGCACATTCCCCGGTGGAAAAGAACTTGAGTTTACTGCAGCAAACGACGGTGTTGGCATTCCTGTTCAAAATCCAAACCTTTCTGCAGAAGCACAGCGCCGTGCAAACGAAGCGTTTGAGGCAATAAAATCTGGCAGAACTACCGTAGCGGCTTCTGCTACTGGACTTATTAAATAATATTTTTCGGTTATAGCAAATTTTACACAATACTCCGAGAAGCGACACCTTTCAAAAGGTTTCTCTTCTCGGACTTTTCTCTTCCAAACATCAAAAACGCGCACTTGTTTTTTCTCTGTAACTCGCATATACTCAAGCTATTCTAAAATCACATGTGTAAAAATGCTAATTTCATACGCGTTTTTTTGTATGGATTTTTGATGGAGGTCATAATGAAGAAAGTGTATATGGTGCTCGCTGTCCTATTGGTGTGTGCAAGTGCTTGTTTTACTGCTGATCCCGTGTTCGGTTATTGGGTAAGCATCGATGAAGAAACAAACAAACCAACCGGCGCATGGAGAATATGGGAAGAAGGTGGCAAGCTCTACGGTAAAATGGTGTCGCTTGTTGGGTACGCGGCAGATCAAAAAGCTGTCGGTGCAAAAGGGCGCGGTCCCTATGATGGATTTCCGCAATCTGGCAACATGGAAGACATGACTGTTATCGGTACTACATGGATTTACGATTTAGAAAAGAAAGAAGAAGGCGTGTGGCACAAAGGCTACATCGTTGACCCAAATAACGGCAAGCGGTATAAATGCAAAATCACATTTCGCAAGGCAAATGGCAAAAAATATAAAACAGACACGCTTGAAATGCGCGGCGAAATAGGCGCGGGCATTGGGCGCAGTCAGTTCTGGACTGCAACAACCGAAGCAGAGGCGTTTGCACTAAAATGACGATGCCGTGCAGGAGAACAGCTGTCTTTGTTCTGCCTAGTCAAGCGTAAACGAATTGACAATAGAAGCTAGCTTTGACATGTCAGACATCGTTTGCGCTGACGATTCGTTTACTTCTTGCATTCCTTCGTCAATTTGTGAAATATTGTCGGTCATGGCATTCATGCGCTCGCTTATCTTGCCAGTGACATCGCTTAAAATAGCCATCTCTTTAACAATTTGCTCACCGCCTGAAACCATTTCGTGCGAACGATCGCGTACAGCGCTTGTTGTGTCATTGATATTTTTCATAGCTTCGAGCACTTGCTGATTTCCTGATGCTTGTTCGCTCATCGCATTCATTATCACGTTTTCTTGATTGCGTACTACTTGTGACAAATCGTAAATTACGTCGAACTTCTGCTGCACCTCTTTTGTGTCCTCTGCAACATCTGCGATTGACGCAGAAAGCGCTTTCAAGTTGTCGTTAATAGCCTTTCCCTGCTGACTTGATTGCTCTGCAAGCTTTCTGATTTCGTCTGCAACAACAGCAAAACCTTTGCCTGCTTCACCTGCGTGTGCAGATTCGATTGCAGCATTCATGGCGAGCAAGTTTGTCTGGCTTGCTATTGTTTGAATGATTGTGCTCGCTTCCATAAGCGATGCCGACTGCTCAATGATACCTTGCGACGTTTCGACCGCGCTTTGAACGCTGTTGCGTCCTTCGTCAGAAGCATTTGAAAGTTCTTTTACAGACACCATATTTTTTTCAAGTATCTGCGTCATGCTTCTGATATTTGCAACCATTTCGTCAATTGCAGCAGAAGACTCGCTTACACTTGCTGCTTGCGAGTCAATGCTTTCACCGAGCTCACGAATGCTTCCCATAATCTGGTTTATGGATGCATTCGTTTCATCAACGCCAGCAGATTGGTTCGTCATTTCATTTTGAACAGATGTTATGCCGTCGGTGATTTGGGTAACATTTGAAGATGCGTTATTCATGCGCTGTACAAGCTGTTCTGTCATCTCTACGGATAAATTTGAAGCTTCTTTTACTCGTTTTAACAATCCTTTTCCAGATGCAAACCATTTGTTTAAGTTTAATATAAGCATCCCTATTTCTGTACGACTGTCGACAGGCATCTCCATTATTCCATAGTTTTTATTTGCAATGGAGTCTGAAAATTTAGTAATAGAGCCTATATTGGTTAGTATAGTTTTAGCGTTGACATATATGCCAAATGCACAAAATGCAATGACAACACTCATTGTTGGAATAATTCTTTGGAATATGAGCGCAGTCTTGGACATGGCAAGATTGTTGGGGACAAAAAATAATTGTACTGTAAGAATGACAATACCTATCAATCCCATTTCTGTGATAATTATAGAACGAGCAAGGAACGAAAATCCTACATCTTTGTTGCTGAAGGGGAGCCATGTAAGTTTTCTTTCAAGGTCATTGAGAAAAAATATATACGGGCCGCACGCAGATACGCATGTAACACCAATCATACAAAATATGTCAAAAAGGATTCGTGGTGCAGCAGCTTCTATAAAATGCGGACGGTTTGTAATCATATGAAATTCTGCGGTAGCGAAAGCAGCGAGTATTAAGATGGAAAAACCAACAATAACCATGAGTCGTTCAAATAAAATGACTTTTCTATTTATTTGATGTGCTGATTCTTCTGTATAGTCATATTTTGTTATATGACTATTAAAAATCCAACAGCAAGCGCCTAATATCATTTCTATCAGTACTATGACGACTATATGAAAAATACTCAATGTTGACAGGAATTGTTTGAATGTGAGCATTCCTGACAAAAATGTTGCTGTCATATAAAACAGATATGGCACAATATAACTTAATAATAAAACAGCGAATGTTTTGCCAGTCATGCCTTGTATTTTTGCATTTTTTTGCAAGCTCGTATTTAACATAATTACCCCCTATAAAAATCAGCTTACAACAATCTTACAGTATGTATATTAACACAGTATATATGATTTTTTTATATTATTCTATATGTCGCATTAGTGCGCAGTTGGTACGCGTAAGCGCACCCGTACATGAACGAGTTTTCCGCGAAAACTCGAAGTTAAAAACAGTATGTCATTTCAGTGACATTTTTTTACGTTCGTATGGTAACCGCTAATCACTTTGGTGATATATTCATTTTTCTGATGCTGTGAATATTCGCGTCTGCACGATAGATATGCAGAAACATACAGACGGTAACAAGCAACATGAGATTTTACTTTTGCCCGACATCCACCGTGCTATGCAAACACCTCCGCGCTTTTGAGCCATGCCGCAACTTTTTCCGCGTCGCTGTCAAGCTGCCTGTCGTCAATCACCATGGCGGAACTGTTCCGCACACTCGTGTGAACATTTTGCGTAAAAGCGGAAAACTGCTCTTTGCCCGCCAAATCGACTGCTTGGCAAATTGCAAGCACATGCACGGCGAATTGCAAATACAGCAATTCAATCTGGTCGCGGAGTTTGCGTGAAGAGATTGTGCCCATAGATACTTTGTCTTGATTGAGCGCTTCAGTCGGGCTTGAGTGAATGCTCATCGCAGTGCAGTAGTGCTGAATCTCTGCACGAAGCGCAGACATAGTGATTTGCGCCGCCTTAAAACCGAAGCGCAAGCCTGCGCGCTCGTCTGTAGGAGCAGTGAACGGAATGAGGTTTTCCGTAAGATTATTAAACTTCCCGTCGATAATGATTTCTGCCTGCTTGTCTGCTAAATCGCTCACATTAGCAAGAGCCACGCGCAAATAATCACACGCGGCGCATATGTGCCCGCCGTAAAAGTTTCCTGTGTTGTACAGTTCGCCCGTTTCTACATTTACAAGCGGGTTGTCGTTTGACGAGTTGATTTCTTCTTCAATCCACTGCTTTGTTACAGACAGCGTGTCGCGCAGCACACCGTTGATTTGCGGCGCACAACGAATTGAATAGCGGTCTTGAATTTTTATTGCCTGCGTTTCAAACTGCGCTTCGCCAATCGTGCCGATTTTTTCAAGCAAATCTTCGTAACGATATACGCGCCGTGAATCTTTCACAATGTTGTAAATATATGCTGCGCTCGCAATTTGCCCCGCGTGATTTTTCATCTCGGAAACTTTTTTGCGGAATGGCACTTCGTTGCCGCGCACAATCTCGGCAGTTGCCGCCGTTATGAAATCAGAAATATTTGCAAGACGGCGCGCATCTTTCCACGCAAGAGATGCAACGGCTGTCATTACAGAGGTGCCATTCATGATTGCAAGCCCTTCTTTTGCGGCGAGCGGCAATGGCGCTAATCCTTCTTGCTCGAACGCTTCAAGCGCGGAAACAATGCGCCCTTTGTAATACACGTTGCGCTCGCCCATGACAACAGCCGCCACATATGAAAGCGGCGTTAAATCTCCCGATGCACCGACAGAACCAAGTTCTGGAATGACGGGAATGATGTCGCGGTTTAAAAGCGTGCGGAGCATGTGAGCAAGCTCCACGCGAATTGCAGAATGACCACCTTTTACATCAGAGTTGAGGCGGCACGCAACAACGGCGCGCGCTTCCTCGCGGCTGAACTTTTTGCCAAGCCCAATTCCGTGAAAATGCACAATCGATTTTTGCAACTCCTGTGCCTTTGCGTAATTGATTTGATTTGCGCAACTGTCGCCAAAACCTGTTGTAACACCGTATGTAGGATAGCCTTTTGCAATGTAGTCTTCAAGAAATGCACGTGAGCGCTCAAGCGTTTCGGTAAAGCGTGCGTCTTCAGGAAACGCGACAGTTTCATTTTTGTACGCGATGGCACATACATCATCAATCGAGAGATTTTCACCGTCAAGTATAATCATAATTCAATCATTATAACACAAGTGATAGGCGTGTGGCTAGGTATGCGGTCGCTGTTATTGACCACAGGCACGCGGCGATGCTACACGGATACAAGATGCTTTACAAATTTCCTGCTTGAACGCTCGCCGATTTGTGCAGGGAACTGCAACCGTAAAACTCTGTTGCAGCGTTTGCGATTAGTTTTAAATTAATAATTATTAAAATTAATGATTGCTGCCTGCAGTTCATCAGGTGATGTGATGACAGGCTTGTATATGGTTGCGGGTTGCAGTATGTTATCAATATTTTCTGGTATTTCAGGTGTAACTCCTGTTACGTTGCATATGTAATCGGGTGATAGCGCAGGATGGTCTTGCGCAGTAATCACAACAACACCGTTATCTTCTGAAAGCAGTGGTTCAAATTTTTGTGCTGCCGCGTATGCGCCGCCTGTATGTTTATCTGCGAGAATGTGATACTTATCAAAAAGTTCTTTTACTGCAGCGCATGTTTCGTTGTCATCAATTTGTGCAGTATACATAAAATTGCGCATCATCAGTTTGTTTACGCTAAATACTTCTTTGAGCCGTTCCATGTTGGACGGTTCTGTCGGATCAGCGTTCACGTGTCGATACGATGTATTGAACAGTACAAAATCATCAGTATCATTTACAGAAAGCTCATCTGTTACAGGAACAAAAAAGCCGCTCAACGGAAGCCCAAAACACCAGCTATATAATCCTGCCACAACATTGCTATAGTTACCGGGTGCAAGCGCGTAGTATATGTCGCCGCGCACATCTTTTTTAAGACGAGAGAATGCAAATGGATAGAAGAATGTCTGTGGCAAAAGTCGTCCGATATTTGCCGTGTTTGCAACAGTAAGCTTATTCTCCTTAACAAATTCTTTGTCTGCGAAAATCGTTCGCACAAATGCGCGGCAGTCGTTTTCATTCCCATCAACTTCTACGGGATATATGTTTCCTCCATTCCACGCGTAATCACGTTCGTTCATGCCGTGCACTTCGCCTTTGGGATACACGACGACAGCTTTTACGTGTTTTTTGTCGCGCAACTCATGTGCAAGCACTGCTCCGAACTTGCGGCGTGATACTGCAAGAATCGTTGCGCGGCTGTTCTGCATGTGCAAAATAGTTTCGAGACATGCGCATAGATACGCAATGCCAAAATCGCGATGGCAGCCAGATGGTCCATGGAACAATTCGAGTATAAAATGAGTGTCGTCTAGTTTGCGAAGCTGTGGAGAAAACGGAAATGCTTTTGTTGCAATCGCTTCGCAGACAATCGGGCTGAATTCATCTTTGATAAAAGCAGATGTGAGCGCACCCGCGATTGAGACAAACGATGTTTTTTCATCAGTGTATAAAATCCAGCGGCGCATGTCTTCTGTGTTGCACGGCACATAGAGACCGCCGTCATCGGGCATGCAGTTGAGAACGGCATGCGCAAATCCTACTGTATGAGTTTTATTTCTTGTACTTGCAAAGCGCATGATTATATTATTGTAGCATAAAACAAATTTATTACCAACACAGCGAGCGGCAGCATATTGAGAAATAGTGGTTATCAAGACGTCACGGTGATAAACAAAATGTTTAAAAACGGCACTAAAATAGCGTGCCGTTTTTAGCTACGAGTTTTCTTGCGCAAACTCGTGCATTGATTGCGCGGGCTCATTTCATTGCGCCCGCGCAGTTTTGAACAGCTTTCGATTTTGAAAAATCGTTCACTGTTCAAAATTAAGGAAGTTTAAAAACGCCGCTGAAATAGCGCGGCGTTTTTAGCTACGAGTTTTCGCGGAAAACTCGCCCATGTGCGCGTGCACTCCGTGCAACTGCGCACCAACTGCCTGCGCTCGCAAGTTGAAATTTGCTCGCTTGTGCAATTTCAAGGAATGCCGTATATTCACAATATTGCCACTATGCAAAAGCAGCGCAAAATCTTATTATAAAACTATGAACTACATCACTAAAAATTCACATGAACAAAAAGAATTATTAACAAGATTTTTACGTTATGTTAAAACGTATTCAGAAAGCGATTCAACTGCTGCCGACAACGGCGTGTTCCCATCAACATTGCAACAAAAAGATTTTGCGCGCATGCTTGCAACAGAGCTTACTGCAATTGGTCTTGCACATGTACAGGTCACTGATTTTTCATACGTGTATGGAGTGCTGCCTGCATCTTCCGGATGCGAATCAATTCCTCCATTCTGCGTGCTCGCGCATTTAGACACTGTTGACGAAGTCACTGGAAAAAACGTGAATCCGCAAGTGCACGAAAACTACGACGGCAAACATATTGATTTAGCGCACGGCGTTTTGCACGCTCCTGAAACCGATGCAGCGCTTGCGCAGGCTGCACGCGAGCGAGACACAATCATCACGACAGATGGCAACACATTGCTCGGTGCAGATGACAAAGCAGGCATTGCAGCGATTATGACAGCGGTGTCATACCTTGCGGCGCACAAAGAGATTGCACATGGCAAAATAGAAGTTGTCTTTTCGCCTGACGAAGAGACGGGGCACGGCATGGACAATGTGCCGCTTGAGTTGATACAGTCGAAACGCGCGTACACAGTAGACGGCGGGCACATAGGCGAACTTGAAACGGAGTGCTTCAATGCGGTCGGCACTACTGTGACGTTCACGGGAAAAGCGGCGCACACGGGAAATGCACGCAACGCGGGAATGATAAACGCAATCGCTATGGCTGCAACATTTGTTACGCTGCTGCCGTCTCGTGAACTGCCGGAGACAACTGACGGGCTTGAAGGATTTTTTGCACCGCTCGACATTGCAGGCACCATAGAGAAGTCGAGCGTCTATCTTTTGCTGCGCGATTTTGAAAGCGACGCAATGGAAAAACGTAAGACGCTTGTAGAGCAGCTTGCACGCGCTGTTGCAGCATCTTTTAAAGGCGGCGTTGAAGTAGTGCACAAAACGCAATACGTGAATATGAAGCACAAGCTCGATGCACAGCCTGCTGTTGCGGGCGATTTGATAAAAGCGTATGAAGCGGCAAATGTCGCGCCTGTGTTTACGCCTATTCGCGGCGGTACGGACGGCTCGCGCCTCACAGAGCTGGGAATCCCTACGCCGAATATTTTTACAGGCGCGCACAATTTTCACTCGCGTTCAGAGTGGGCGTCGCTTTCGCAGATGTGCAAGGCAGCGGATGTATTGATAAATTTAGCGCAGATTGTAAAATAACGGGCGGCTGTTGCCGATAATGTAGCAAATTGCATGAACGGAGCAAACTATGCATGAGTACATAATCGACGGCGGCTTTCCCATCAAAGGAACTATTGCAGCGAGCGGCAACAAAAACGCGGCGCTTCCATGCATTGCTGCGGCGTTGCTCACGGCGGAGCCTGTTACGCTGCACAATATTCCCGACATTGAAGATACAGCTGTCATGCTGAATATTTTGCAGTCATTCGGAGCGCGCGCAGAAAATATTGGCAAGAACAGCTGGAAAATCACTGCGGAAACATTAACAAGCACAACAATTCCGCCAGAGCTTTCAAAAAAAATTCGCGCGTCGATTTTATTTGCAGGGGCGCTCATTGCACGGTGCGGCAAAGCAGAGATGCTTCCACCAGGCGGCGATGTCATAGGCAGACGACGGCTCGACACGCATTTTCTTGCGCTCACTGAGCTTGGCGCTCGCGTTGAAATAAACGGGAAATTTTTGTTTACTGCAAACAAGTTGCGTGGCGCAGATATTTTTCTCGACGAAGCGTCAGTCACTGCAACAGAAAATGCTATTATGGCATCTGTACTTGCAGAGGGCAGCACAATTATTTCAAATGCGGCAAGCGAGCCGCACGTGCAGTCGCTGTGCAATATGCTCGTAAGCATGGGCGCAAAAATTGACGGAATAGGCAGCAACATTTTACGCATTACAGGCGTGAGTGAATTGCACGGATGTGAGTTTGCAATCGGTCCTGACTTTATGGAGATTGGCTCGTTCATCGGACTTGCCGCAGCGACGCACGGCTCAATCACCATTACGGGAATCAATCCTGCTGACATGCGCCCGCTCAAACTCGGATTTTCAAAGCTCGGCATTTCGTGGAATGTAAATGGCACAACGCTCTCTGTTCCCTCTGTGCAAGAACTCAAAGTGAACACCGACATTGGAAACGGGACGCCCAAAATTGATGACGCGCCGTGGCCGGGATTCCCGCCAGATTTAACAAGCATCATGACAGTCGTCGCAACGCAAGTTGAAGGCACTGTGTTGATTTTTGAAAAAATGTTTGAGTCGCGCATGTTCTTTGTAGATAAATTAATAAACATGGGCGCATGCATTACGCTGTGTGACCCGCATCGCGCTGTCGTCACCGGTCCGCGCATTTTGCACGGCGACAATCTTGTTTCGCCCGATGTGCGTGCAGGCATGGCGATGGTGATTGCAGCAATGGCGGCGCATGGCGAAAGCAGAATCAGCAATGTGTATCAAATCGAGCGCGGATACGAACATCTTGTGGAACGGCTTCAGTCAATCGGCGCACACATTGAGCGTGTAACTGTGTAGTTATTTTATTAATTAATAATTTGGGCGCACCCTCACGAGCGCACGCATTCGCGTTTGCTCGTGAGGTCGGGCTGCTGCAGGTTGCGCCTTTTCGGCTTCATTGCTCTGGTCGCGCAGAAACCTGCGCTCCCACCGCAACGGCTTCGCCGCCTTTCGCATCCCTTGCGCTTCATGCGCAACGCGCGAACGCGTGACATTTCCACGCTGTTTGTGTGCTTTACACAGTTGCCTGTTGCGTCGTTTTTTGCCATACTGAATGCATGAGCACCTATTTTCCGCTCTCGCATGACGAGCTTGTTTCCTTAACAAAACAATTTTCCACGCCGTTTTACCTGTACGATGAAAACGCAATCAGAAAAAATATGAGGGCGTTCACAAAATCGTTCAGCATGTTTCCCGTTTTCCGTGAGCACTTTGCAGTAAAAGCGCTTCCCAATCCATACATATTAAAAATCCTTGCAGACGAAGGATGCGGCACAGATTGCTCAAGTCTTGCGGAACTTGTGCTCTCAAAGACAGCGGGCATCACAGGCGAGCACGTCATATTTACGTCGAATGAAACGCCTGCAAGCGAGTATCGATACGCGCATGAGTGTGGCGCCATCATCAATTTAGACGACATCACGCACATCGATTTTTTGAAAAACGCGCTTGCAGGAAAACTGCCCGACACGCTCTGCTTCCGCTACAACCCCGGCCCGCTCAAAGCAGGCGGCAATGCAATCATTGGAAAACCAGAAGAAGCAAAATACGGTCTTACGCGCGAGCAGCTTTTTTTAGCATACGAGCGTTGCAAACAAGAAGGCGTAAAAAAATTGGGCTTGCACACTATGGTCGCCTCGAACGAGCTCAATCCCGATTTTTTTATTGACACGGCGCGCATCTTGTTTGATTTGTGCGTGGAGTTGAAAAAAAAGCTCGGCATAAAAATTGCGTTTGTTGATTTAGGCGGCGGCATAGGAATCCCGTATACGGCAGACCAAACTGCTGTCGATTTAGATTATGTTGCGCGCGGCATAAAAAAATTGTACGACGAAAAAATCGTTCCGAATGATTTATCGCCGCTCGGCATATACTGGGAATGCGGTCGCCCCATCACCGGACCGTATGGTTGGCTTGTCACAAAAGCGATTCACGAAAAACGCATTTACCGAAACTACATAGGCGTGGACGCATGCATGGCAGACTTAATGCGCCCCGGCATGTACGGCGCGTACCATGAAATCACCGTGAGCGGAAAAGAGCACGCACCAAAAGATTGCGTGTACGATGTTGTCGGCTCTCTGTGCGAAAATTGCGACAAATTTGCGGTGCAGCGAAAATTGCCAAAAATCGACATAGGCGATATTTTACTCATTCACGACGCGGGAGCGCACGGGCGTTCAATGGGCTTCAACTACAACGGCAAATTGCGTTGCGGCGAAGTGCTTTTACGAAGCGACGGCTCATTTAAAGAAATCCGCAGGCGAGAAACGCTTGACGATTATTTTGCCACGCTCGACATGGAAGGCGTGCAATCATTTCGGTGACTATGAACGAAGTAACCGTTTCCCACATTGTGCATCCGCTTGAACCTGTGTGGAATGAGCAGAGTGTTGCGCTTGTTCTTGGAACGATGCCGTCGCCTCGATCGCGTAGTGCAGGGTTTTATTACATGCACGAACAAAACAGATTTTGGCGTGTGCTCGCCGCTATTTTTGGAGAAACGTTGTGCTACGCAAATTCTGATGGCGAGGCAGCGATTGCAGAACGGCATGCGCTTGTGCTTCGCCATCGTGTTGCTTTGTGGGATGTGCTTGCCTCATGTACCATTAGTGGCGCGTCAGATGCGAGTATAAAAAATCCTGTGCCGAATGATTTTTCAAAGTTGCTTACCGAATCGCATATTACGCGCATATATTGTACGGGGCAAACCGCATATAAACTGTATACAAAGTTGTGTGAGAGCAAGACGCATATACAAGCAGTGTGTTTACCATCCACAAGTCCTGCAAATCAAGGACGATGGCCTATTGAAAAACTGATCGATGCGTACAGCTGCATATGTAATTCGAATGTGCAATAAAATTGCTCTTTAAAAGAGCACGTGCTCGCAAGTTCTATCTTGCTCGCGCGTGCAGTTACACGTTAGCGTACACGTACATATGCAAGTTTTCTGTGAAAACTCGGAGTTAAGCACGGCTATATCAGTACGCATTTTAAACGTTTCTTTAACCATTCCCGTTGCCGATTTTGACATTTTGCAGTACACTGCTTGTATGGCTTTTGAAGTAACTGCTACGCGGCGACGGCCGCAGCAATTTGAAGATTTAGTCGGGCAGGAATTTGTCGCAGAAACGCTTAAAAATTCAATCACATCAAAACAAATTGCGCACGCATATCTTTTTTCAGGACCGCGTGGGTGCGGCAAAACATCTACAGCGCGTATCCTTGCAAAAGCGCTCAACTGCGAAAGCGGACCTACTGCAACACCATGCGGAACATGTACGCGCTGCAAGGAAATCACGAGCGGTTCAAGTCTTGATGTTATCGAGATAGATGGCGCGTCAAATACGAGCGTGAACGATGTGCGTCAAATCAAAGATGAAGTGCTGTTTCCGCCAAATGCTTCGCGCTATAAAATCTACATCATTGACGAAGTGCACATGCTTTCAACGAGCGCGTTCAACGCATTGTTAAAAACGATTGAAGAGCCGCCGCCGTATGTCGTGTTCATATTTGCGACGACTGAGCTGCAAAAGGTTCCCGCCACAATCAAAAGTCGCTGTCAGCAGTTTACGTTTAGGCTTGTGTCTGTTGAAAAAATCAAACAGCTGCTTGCAAGCGCGGCGGCGGAACTGAACATACAAGCAGATGACGAAGCGTTGTACTGGATTGCACGCGAATCGACTGGTTCTGTGCGCGATGCATATACGCTGTTCGACCAAGTTGCCGCGTTTAGCGACAGCGTCATCACGTATGAAAAAATTCGCGACAAACTCGGGCTTGTTGGCGTAGACAAGTTGAACGAATTATTTGAAACATGTGCCGCAGGAAAAAGCGATGACGCGCTTTCTGTGCTCGATGACTATTTGCAGTCGGGCGTTTCGATTGAACAGCTCATTGCGAACAGCACAAATTATATCCGCAGTCTCTTGCTTATTAAAAACGGCATCACAAAAGAAGCGCTGCTTGGCAATTCGCCCGAACGCTACAGTCAAAATGTTGTTGCCGCTTGGAATACAGTGCAAGTTGAGCGCGCGCTTTCAATTTTTTTGCAGCTCTATCGCGACATGCGCTATTCACTTTCGCCGCGCTATGAGTTGGAACTTGCGTTTTCGCGATTGTGCTGGCTTTCGCAGTATGTATCGCCTGCAGAAGTAAAGCTTGCTATTGACAATGCGCGCGCGCTGCTCGGTGATGACAGCGCACATGGTAGTAGTGTACTTGTCGGCAGGACGGTTAATACAAGCGACAACAGTGTAGGCGACGCAAATGCAGGCGGTAGTGCAAGCAGTGCAGCAAATGCAAGTGATTATAATGGAGTGACAAGCAATGCGATAAACGCTGATGACGATAACAAAGTGGATAGCGTGAATGCTGGTGTAACAGGTAATACAGCTGCAGTCGTCAACACCGTGAACAGCGGCATGTGCAATAGCGTGAGCAGTGCGTCTAACGCAATACAGGATGCTGCTCAAACAGCAGCTTCTCGTGTGCGTGCAATGCCCCATTTTGCTGTATTCGATGAGCTTACAAAGTCGGCAGCAGAGACGCAACACGTAGATGTGCTATCACAGCCTAATTCACAATCGAGTGCAGGACAGACATGGGAAGCGCAGAGCACTGGTATGCAGCAAGCGGTACAAAGCGAAATACAAGCAGCGTGCCCTTTTTATGATGGCGGAGCCGTGCCGCCTGAACAAATGGCGGAAAATCAATGGGAATCAGACGAATGGGAGGATAATGGTGCACCTGATGAGGAATATGTACCGCACGATGAATACTCGTCAGAAAATCTTTCCCATGAAATACGCAGTAACGCAAATGCCCTGCAGTCGTCGCAGCTGTATACGATGGCAGATGGACGAACTATTGCAATCACGCAGTTGCGTGACAGTGTTATAGCAGAACTTTCGTCAAGCGATGTAATGACAGCAACTGCGCTTATGCAAACAAATTCATGGCAGATTACAGGCAATGTTATTACAGCATGCATTGGTGCAGCATATCAAAAAACGCGGATTGACCAACAAAAAAATATGATTTTACAAGCGCTCGCAAAATTATGCGGGCAGCCTGTTGATTTTTCCGTGCAGTTGGTAGAGGTGGAAAATAGGACGCATGCGATAGAAATACCGCAGCAGGTAAAAATTTTGCAGAGTGTTTTTAAAGGGAGCATCATTGGTGGGAAACAGTGAATGCAACATGCAATACAACTGCTCAAAATTATCGTTGTTGGGGGAATGAATGAATCCATTTGACATATTAAAAAATACTGCAAAGCTGCAAGAAGAAGCAGAAAAGATGAAAACAGAACTTGCGCAAATTTCTGCGGAAGGTTCATCAGGCGGCAAAATGGTCACTGTTACAGTAAACGGAAAAATGGAGATGACGGCGATTCATCTTGATCCTGTTTGTGTAGACAACCGCGATGTAAAAATGCTTGAAGATTTGATTGTGGCGGCGCATCACAGCGCAATAGAAAACGTGCAAGAACAGCTCAAAGCAAAATCGGGCACGCTTTTACAAGGCCTCAATATTCCAGGACTTACGCTTTAACGAAAACGCCATGAACGCACTTGAAGAACTTGTAGAATCATTTTCACATTTACCGGGTATCGGGAAAAAAAGCGCATCGCGAATTGTTAATTACTTGCTGCGAGCAGACGCTCTGTATGTACAACGATTTGCGCGGCAAATGGCAACGCTCCAAGAAAAAATCAAACAGTGCTCAATTTGCGGTTCGTGGACAGAAGACGACCCGTGCCCGATTTGCTCGAACACATTGCGCGACAAAACGATTATCTGCGTTGTGGAGCAGCCGCAAGACGTGGAAATAATCGAAAGCGCGCACGAATACACGGGCTTGTATCACGTGCTTGGCGGTGCAATCTCTCCGATTGATGGCATAGGTCCAGACCAACTGCGCATTGCACAACTTGCTTCCCGCGTAAAAGATGGCGGCATACAGGAAGTGATTATTGCAACAAATCCCACTGTTGAAGGCGACACGACAGCATTGTACATACAGCAGCTTTTGGCAAAACACGACGGCATAAAAGTGACGCGCCTGGCATCTGGCATTCCTGTCGGCGGCGATTTAGAATACACAGACAAGCTTACGCTCATGCGGAGCTTCCGCGGCAGAGTAGAAGTGTAACGGTATATTATGAATGATATGCACCGTTTTCCTGTTCTCGTTTGAGCGCATATGCTTTGACTGTAGGCACATAATCTTTGTCTACGTATGCAATGTGCGTCAAAAGCCAATCATAGAGAAATTTAACAAATTTAAATGCATCGTTGTATGTGAGTGTATTGAAATTTTCTATTTTGTTAAGAATTTCTTTTATGAATTCTGTATGCTTGCATTTATGTCCGTCGAAATTTTTATAGCAAGCGGCTTTGAGCAACCCTTCTTCGCTTCGGAAATGTTCGTTTACATACTTTGCAGCCTCTTGCAGTGTTTTGCGCATCGCATTCTGCCATGCTTTTTCATCTTCACGATTTGTGTGTGCAAGAACTTGATATAGTTCATTGCACATGTCAACGATTTTTTTATGCTGTGCATCAATCATAGGAATGCCAAGTTCAAATTTTTTATCCCAAACGATGTAGTTTGTGGTTTTATCTGATGGCTGCACCATATTCCTCTCAAGAAAACAGAGTCGTAACAACAGATTGCATGTTATAGGTATATCATTATTTTATACAAGTACTGTAAAATAATAAACCATTACTCATATGTATGTCAATAAAATATTTATCTTATCTGCAATGCACTGTTTGCATGCAGCCATAAATGGTATTTGTTCGTTTTGTAGCCGTTGCAGAATGCGTCTTATTCCATTATGCTGATAGTATGCATAGTATCCCTGACTACACAGTGCTTTACTCTGATAATGATATAGCTGTGTTCAACAAACGGAGCGGATTGCTTGTGGCGAGCGACAGATATGATGAAACTGCTCTGCGCCTCGACATGCTTGCTGAAAGAGAGTTTGGTAAATTGTTTGCCGTGCACCGCATTGACAAAGATACATCTGGTGTTATTGTATATGCGCGGAATGAACAGACTCATCGTTCGCTTTCACAGCAGTTTGAGAACAGAAGTGTTGAAAAAATATATCACTGCCTTGTGCATGGTCGCCCGTTATGGAAAAACCTTCATGTAACACTTCCTCTGCTTCCTAATGGCGATGCGCGACACCGCACTGTTGTAAACAAAAAAAGCGGCAAATATTCAGTCACTGACTTTTGGTTGCTCGGTGCGTGTGGAGCATACTCATGGATTAAGGCCGTTCCTAAAACTGGACGCACGCATCAAATACGCGCGCATCTTGCCGCAAATGGCGTGTACATTGTATGCGATCCACTTTACGGTGGCAAGCAAATGCCCGTGCGGTTGAGTGAAATAAAACGTACATGGCGCGGAGATGAGTTTTCAGAAAAACCGATTTTAAGCCGTCTTGCGCTCCATGCATATATATTAACAATTTTGCATCCAACCACAAATGAGCGCATGACATTTATCGCACCGTATCAAAAAGATATGGATGTTACACGTAAGCAGCTTGGAAAACTATATAAGGTAGATCCGCTCAATGAATCAAACTAACGCAGTGGCAATACATGCATACTATCAAAATATTCAATGCAATAGATTTTCAAAAAAAAATCTTGCGTGGTTAAGATTAATAATTATTAATTTTCTACTTATCGTCGTTAGCGCGAGCTTTTCATCAAAAGCATTTGCAAATGACTGGCGCATTACCATTACACCATGTTTTGGATTTTACAGCGGAACGATTTATGAATACTTGTTTGGACAATCTGTAGCGGGAACATATGAAAAAGTTAGTGAACTTGATTGGGAGATAAAACCAATTCTTTATTATGGCGGAAAAATTTCAGTAGCGTGGAGAGGGCTTGCACTTTTAGGATACGGGCGTGGTTTTATTCCGATGCGATGCGGAGCTATGTATGATTCTGATTGGACAAATGTACGCGAGTACGGTGACACAAAAACAAAAACGAACTATTCAATAAACGAAAACTCTTTGAAAAATGCATATGCTGTAGGTGGAGCATTTTCATATACATGCAGAAAAACAGATTCATTTGCAATTAATGTCTTTTGCGGACTCGATTTTAATCATATTATGCTTAACGCACAAAATGGCTATGGGTGGTATGCTGATGCCAATACGTTGGGGGCTCATATCGGGTTGCCATATACTGACGAAAAAGCAGTCGTGTACAACAAAGGTGACTTAAGTCCTATTGATTACATGCGCGAAGAAGTTATTACATGGCTTGGTAGTGCAATGGATATGAGATTTGTAAAGAATCGCTTGTCCCTGTCGCTTGCGTTTGCAATTTCGCCGTATCTTTATTTTCAATCGCTTGATAGTCATCATAAAATGCGTAAAGCAACAAAAGAAATTATCAGTACAACATATTATGCCGATGTAGTACACGGATTCTTTGCCGCATGTAAAACAGAAGCGATAGTATCATATGATGTGACAAAAAATTTTTTGTTTTCATTCAATATACGCTGGACGCTTTCGCAGATATTGCAGGGCACAACTTATTGGGCTGTATCAGAATCAGGTCCGTGGCGACAGTCAAACGATCGCAGCGGCGCGGGCTTCAACTATGTTGACATCTCGCTCGGCGGCACATACCGCTTCGCCTTTTGACATGCGCGGGAATCGGCGCATATCATTTTGCTTTTTGACGCGCAAGAACTGGCACATACTGTTTCGTTTTTTTGCGTGTGCAGAAATTGCCGCATCTCATTTTGCAAGTTGCTTTCGCATTCTGTCAACGCCTTTTTTGATGCGAACAGAAAGTATGCGCCGCCGCGCTTGGTCTTCCACGATGTATATAGTAGTGCCGTCTACAAGCACATCTCCTGCATTCGGAAGATAGCCGAATTTTTCAAGCAGCCAGCCGCCGAGCGTGTTGAAATCTTCAGACTCCAAATGCAGCTTGATAATCTCGTTTACATCGTCGAGCTTCATGTCGCCTGGTACAACGTATTCAGACATGTTGATAATTTTTATGCGCGCTTCGGGCGCAACATCGCTCGTGGCATTTTCGTCAGTCATGCGGCCAAACACGACGCGCATGACATCATCCAGCGTAACGATTCCAGCAGTGCATCCCTGCTCATCGAGCACTACAGCGAAATCGTTGTGTGCTTTTTTGAATGACGCAAGCACTTCGAGCGCGGTAAATGTTTCAGGCACAAAAAGCGCATCTGTCATGTTGCGTTTAATAAAATCACTGCGCTCAAAATCTTTGCTTGACGCAAAAAGCACCGCTTTGTAATCGAGCACGCCGACAATTGAATCGAGCGAATGTTCGTATACAGGTACACGCGAACAGCCAGACGACAAGAACAGCGTCGTTGCCTCGCTGCCTGTGCTGTCTACAGATATGGCATTGACAAACGAACGATGCTTCATAATGTCATGCGCGCTCAAATCGCTAAACTCAAATATTTTGGTGAGCATTTTGCTCTCGTCTGCCTCAAGCGTTCCTTCTCGAAGCCCCACTTGAATGAGCATTTTAATGTCGTCTTCAGTCACTTCATCGCCAGTGCTTTTCCAAAATGCGCCTGCGACATATGAAACGCCACGAGCAATCTGCGAGAAAAACCATACGACAAGAAAAAATATTTTTTTTAACGCGTTGAGCGCAGGCGCAAATGTGAGCGCAATTTTTTCAGGGTACAGCACAGCGGCAGTTTTTGGAACAATATTGCCAAAAATCGCGACGAGCGCAGTAATCGCAACTGTTGCAATGCCTACGCCGCTCTGCCCTACGAGCGAAACTGCAAGTGCCGTTGCAAGGGATGCAGACGCGGCGTTGAAAAAATTGGTGCCTACGAGCACGAGCGTAAGCAATTTGTCGATATCGTTTCGGAGATGCAGTGCAGTTTTTGCGTTGCGTTTGTTGCTCTGTACAAGATGCCGCAGCTTTATTTTTGAAAGCGAAAGGTACGCTGTTTCAGATGCTGCAAAAAATGCAATGAGCGAGACAAACAGCAGCAACACGAGCAGAATGACAATGATGCGCATCATCACGTATCTCCTCTTGATTCAATGTGCGTCACATGCACTTTATTAACACGACGCTCTTTGATTGACAGCACAACGAAACGATATTCATCAAATATGACGCTGTCTCCCGTCTGCGGAAGATTATTAATTTTTTCAGTGAGCCAGCCGCCAAGCGTTTCGTTTATTTCAGAGGTTAGCGAAATATGCAGTAACTCGTTTACATCACGCAAGAGCATGCTACCGTGCGCAATAAAATCACGCGTGTTTTCTATTTTGACATGCGCTGTTTTGTTGCGCACACTTTTTTCTGTTACGCCAAAAATCTCTTGAGAGATGTCATCTTGCGTGATGATGCCGTCAGTGCCAGAATACTCGTCAACGACAATTGCAAGCGACTGCCTGTTTTCTGTAAGCATATGCTGCGCTGAAGACATTTTTTTTGTGCCGAGTATAAAAAGCGGCTCGCGCATCACATTGTGCATAGAAAATTTTTGCGGGTTTGTTTTGTATGCAAGTAAATCTTTTATGTACAGCACGCCAACGATGTCGTCAATGTCTTTGCGAAAAACAGGAAAGCGCGAAAAATGCGTGCGCTCTGCAGTTTCAAGAATTTCGTGATACGTTGCGCTGTTACGGAGCGCAGTGATTTTTGTGCGCGGCAGCATGATGTCTTGCACTTCTAAATCAGTAAACTTGAACACGCGGCGCATCATGGCGTTTTCAGTTTTTTCGAGCACGCCGTTTTCAGTGCCCACATCGATAAATGTTTTGATTTCTTCTTCGGTAAATGATTGCGTGCGCGGCTTTGTGCTCATGCCAAAAAGATGAAGCACTGCATGTGCGACCGCGGTGAACACGCGTGACACCGGCTTAAAAATCGCTACGCTTGCCGCAACGAATCCTGAAAGCCCGTATGCAAAAAAATCGGGATTGCGCGTGGAAAGCGACTTCGGTGTGATTTCACCAAAAATTAACAAGAGCACTGTTGTTGCAAGTGCGGCAATGCCAACACCGCGCTCGCCAAAAAGCGCAAGCGCAACAGCGGCAAGAATTGCAGAGAGCAAAATATTTACTAAATCATTTGCGACGAGCAGCGTATTGATGAGCACATCTTTTTGTTTGAGCAAACGGCTTACGCGGGCTGCGCGTTTGTCGCCGCTCTTTTGTTTTATGCGAAGGCGCAATTTATTCATCGAAAGGAAAGAGCTTTCAGAGATTGAAAAAAGTGCAGAAAGCAGCAGCAAAACAACTGCCGCCGCGATGAGTAAAATTATTAATAAATTTCCGGGAGGTTCTGTTTCCATAATTACTTTGCGTCTGCTGCACGTGCCGTTTGCGCCGCGCGCTCTTCTGCAACGAGCGTTTCAAGATGCGTTGCCGTTTGCCGAATGATTTCTGCGTACATGCTTTGAGGCGCGGCATCGTATGAAAGTTGAAAATACCGCAGTATTGCATCGTAGTCAGTTGAACCGCCAGATGCGAGCATAGTGCCTGCAAGATAGTACGCCTGTTGTGTATAATCTGCGTCGAGTTTCCCCGATGTTGCCGCATGCACAAAACAGTGCGCCGCGCCTGCTACATCTTGTTTTGAAAATGCAAAGAGCGCATCTGCCGTTGCCGCTTCAAGCACATATTTTGGCACGAGCCCTGTTTCGTTTTTTTTGTCGAGCGCAGGCACAGAGCGCATGACATCGAGAAGGCACCATCCGCGACCGTCAGGCATGCGTTCGTACAGCGCATCGAGCGCGCGCACTTTTTCAGCCCCGCGTGATTTTTTTAACGCCGCCACCGCAGCACGCATTTGTTCGCTTTCAGTTTGCTGCTCGTTCAGCATGCGCGCATATGATTCAGGCGAATTGTACGCGCTGTCGTAGATGATTTCAGCAAGGTAGTAGCCTTCGCCTGTCAGCAAAAAAACTGACGGCATATCGACAACATTATATATGAGCAGAAGGTGCGATTCTTTTTCGCGCTGCTCCTCGCTCTTTTCTGCATCGTCAGAAAAATCAATGTTCACGAGTACAAGCGCATCTGAAACCGCGTCAACGAATTCCTTTTTTGTGAAAACAGTTTCTTGCAGCGTGCTGTTTTGCCCTGCTGCATGCGCGCGTGCATGTGAGAAGACGAGCAGTATATTTTTATGCTGCTTTTGCGCAATCTTTTTTGCCGCGTCAAAATTGTGATACCAGCCGTTTGCATCTGCCTTTGCAACTGTTCCACACGAGGCAAGCAACACGCACGCAAAAAAAGCTGCTGCTGCCACGCGCACAATGCGCGTATAAAACAACGCGTGCAAAAAAGCGCGGCTCCTCATTTTTTCAAAATGCGTCATGATGATATTATAGAATTTCACGCATATCGTTGCAATGCATGTAACAATGCGTTAGGCGGTGGAGCAACGCGAAGCCTGTCTGTGTGATACAGTTTAACTGATATATATTTTGAACGCAAATAGGGAAAGTATCTAGACAGGCGAAGCGGCCACTGGAGCGAGCTATGCGAGTGAAGCGGCTGGAGCGAAAGCGAAATTGCGGAAGCGCCGGCGGGCTAAAGCCCGCAACGCCCGAAAAAGATGGAAAAAGATTAAAGATGATTTTTTACTGCTACTTTAATAACATTCCCACAAAATCGCGCGCGCCGTTCATAAACGCTGCTGCATCCATCGCTCTTTTGCCTTGCTTTTGCAGCTTGGTGACGACGAGCAAGCCGTTTCCTGTTTTTACAAAGATGCCGTGCTTTTTGTGAAACGACAGCACCGTGCCGCTTGGTGCGACAGGATTTTTGCTGGCAGCATCAGTTTCGCAGGCAGCAGCTTTTGTGTCATATGCGCAGCTGTCCTTACATGCGACGCGTTCCACATCTCCTTGTGCAACATGCGCCTCGAGTATTTTCAGCTGCTCGCCATCTGCAAGCGTCCATGCGCTCGGTTCAGGTGAATACGCGCGCACATGCGCGTCAATCTCTTGTGCGCTTTTTTCCCAGTTGATGTGGCAATCGTTTTTTGCAATCACGTTTGTGTATGACGCTTCGCCATGTTGCGCCGTTCCATCCGGCAGCGCGTTGTATGTTGCGCAATGAGCGAGTACATGTTTAATAAGTTCTGCGCCGCGAAGCGCGCTGTAGTCGAGCAACGAGCCAGCAGTCTCCGTGCCATGCAGCGCAACAATTTCCTGTGCAAGAATATCGCCCTCGTCCATAGCGAGCGCAAGACGCTGCACGGTGATTCCTGTTTGCGCATCTCCATTTAAAATTGCCGCATTTACCGGAGTGGCACCGCGATATTTTGGCAGCAGTGATGGATGAAGGTTGATGCCGCCGTATTTGAACAACGCAAGAAATTTCGGCCCGAAAATATGACCGTATGCAAAGCACACAAGCATGTCGGGGCTGACTGCGGTAATCTGTTCGCGGCATGCAGCATCGAGATGCTCTGGTGTAAAAACAGGAATGCCGCGCTCGCGGGCGGCAGTTGCAACAGGCGTTGGCACGGGCGTTTTGTGTCGCCCTTGTGCGCTTGCGGGATTTGTGAGCACGCCGACAATTTCATAATCGGTTGCGTTTTGAGCAAGCAGCGAAAATGTTGTTGCAGAAGCGGAGGGGCTTCCTGCATAGAGCACTCGAATCATACCAGCGATACTACCACATTGCGAGATAAAATACTACGCATCGCCATTTTGTCACGCGGCAAGCCTATGCGCGTTTTTCTTTTGCTGCGATTTTTGCCGCAATGCGCTGCTGCTTGCGCTCGCGTTCCGCTTTTTTCTTGGCGAGCTTTTCTTCGCGCCGCTTGAACTGCAACGTTGTTTTTTCTGCAAACGCTTTGTCGCCGCGGTCTATGAACAAAATGCCGTTCAAGTGGTCTACCTCGTGCTGAATGATTCGCGCAAGCAGCCCGTCTGCTTCGAGCGTGAACGGCTTGCCTTTTTCGTTGAGCGCTTGCACTGTTACGCGCATGGGACGGCGGATTGTTTCGTACACGCCTGGAATTGAGAGACAGCCTTCTTCATAGTCGCTCAACTCCTGCGATGTGGAGACAATCTGCGGATTGATAAATACGCGGCGCACGTTATCGTCGGCAAGCGCAATGAATATGCGCAGCTTTTTGCCAACTTGCGGACCCGCAAGTCCCACGCCCTCGTGAGCAATCATCGCTTCAAACATGTCGTCGATGAGCTTCCGTATTTCATCTGTTACTTCTGCGACAGGTTCTGCTTTTTCGCGCAAAACATCTTCGCCAAGTTTGTAAATCTTTATCACAATAAAGCTCCTGTTTCAGGGCGCCTCTAAAAACTTTAGCTTTTTAAGGATGCCCTTATCGTTAACGCATTGCGCGCGTTTTGTTATTAACGCACAACGCTCGCCCTGTCAGTAGCGCATGGTACGCGCTCTGTCATTAACACATGGTGTGCGTTTTATTGCTGGCGCACCGCATGCGCTTCATCATTCTGCTCCGCATTGTCAGATTCGCTTGGCAATTTTTCACTGCATGCGCAACCGTGCGGCATTCGCGTGGGCGGCAAGACCTTCCGCATCTCCCAAATGCGCGCTTGCCGCTGCACTTTTTTTCAAACCGTCAGCATCTTTTTCTGCGCGGAGCGTTGTCACCGTTTTCAAAAAGCAACGCACGCTCAAGCCACCGGTAAATCGCGCGGAACCAGAAGTTGGCAGCGTGTGATTTAATCCTGCGGCATAGTCGCCGAGCACTTCTGCCGCGTAGTGCCCCACAAAGAGCGAGCCGTAATTGTGAACGAGTGACACAATTTTTTCGCGCGCGCTTCCACGTTCCATTGCAAGTTCAAGGTGCTCCGGCGCTTTGCGATTCGCAAGTTCCGCCGCCTGCTCAAACGACTCAGTGATGATAATCCTGCCGCACGTTTCAATGCTCGCCTCTGCTGTTTTGCGCGTGGGGAGAAGCGCCAGCTGCTTTTCAATTTCCGCTGCAACATGTTGCGCCAGTTGCTTGTCGGGTGTGGCGAGCACTGGTTGTGCCTCGACATCGTGCTCGGCCTGCGCGAGCAAGTCGGCGGCAAGCCATGCAGGATTCGCAGAACTGTCCGCAATGATGAACACTTCTGTAGGCCCCGCAATCATGTCTATGCCAACAGTGCCGTACACTTCTTTTTTTGCGGCGGCAACAAATTTATTTCCCGGTCCCACGATTACATCGCATGCGGGAATTGTCTGCGTACCGAACGCCATAGCTGCAATCGCTTGCGCGCCGCCAACTGCGTATACATTTTTTACGCCGCAAATGTGGGCTGCAGCAAGAATCATTTCATCTGCATATGGCTTGCCGCTTACGCTGTCTGCATTGTTGCGCATGGTGACCGCCGTTGCGCTGCCCGCTACCGCATTGCCCGTCGTTGTACTGTTTGCACGATTTGTGCCACATGCGGCATCTGCACAGCTTGCGCCGCCTGCGTTGCGCTGCACGTCATCGGGATGCACGCGCGGCGGAGTGCACAGCACAATTTCCTGCACGCCCGCTGCAACTGCTGGCGTTGCTGTCATAACAACTGTTGACACAAGCGGAAAGCGTCCTGCGGGAACATACACGCCTGCGCGAGAAACGGGAATTATCTTTTGTCCGGTAAAAAGCCCACGCTCAAGCTCCACTTCAAAATCAGTGAACGATTCTTTTTGCTTGAGCGCAAAGCGCAACGCCAAGTCGCGCGAATATACGAGCGCGTCATACACGCGTTCATTCTCGCGCTGCAATTTTTCCGCCGCCCG
This sequence comes from Treponema sp., assembly GCA_017940005.1. GTDB lineage: Bacteria > Spirochaetota > Spirochaetia > Treponematales > Treponemataceae > Treponema_D. The sequence goes on along the minus strand of JAGAZO010000018.1, from coordinate 69,377 downwards.
TGCAAGCTCACGTTCGCAAATCAAAAACGATTCGGTGCGCATGCCGTCAAACTTTTCGCCGTACTCGCGAAGCGCATCATCTCCGCGTGCTTTTACGTCGTCAAGCACAGCGCGCACAAGCTCTGACGAACCGGTAAAATCGCGTGGCGCAAAAAATGAGTCTTCAACATCTGATGCATTTTGTATTTGTATCATGGCGTTACTGCTTTGCTGCTGCGTACACCATACGCACAATTTTCCAAGCGTGCACAATCTGCATGCAACAGCTGCATGCAGTATAGCAAAAAAAAATAGAATATGCCATACAACATGTGAACAGCCACAAATTACAATTCTCGTTGATTTCATGTTACAATTGCGACATGGCATATCGAATTGCAGAAATTATAAAGCCATCGGAAGTGCACATAGAAAAACGCGCGAATGTTATTTGAGCAAATCAATCCCCCCGATGAAGTAAACAGCGCGCTCAATTACAGCTATGCAATCATCAGGAGTTATATCATCAGAGCATTGCTTTCAACAGGATTTCATTGTGCATTCACCATCACAATGATTTTAACAGCTTCAATCTTGCCGATGATATGATTGAACCATGTCGTGCAATGGCAGACAGTTTGGAAGTTTGTGTTTTGGAAAAAACAGTTGAACCACTAAAACTGCCAACGCTTCTTCCTAAACAAAACAACCTAAACTAAACTCGGCAAAACGAACCAAACTGCCTCCTCTTTACCGTTACTCATGTAAGTAGCATAGATTTTATGCGTAGGCATACGCTTTTATCTGCTCTATCTGCGGCGCAAGTTCAATGCGGGCGTTGCGGATATCTATGTCATTCTGCAATGACATAAAATAGCCTTCCGACACACTGAAGAATTTTGCAAACCGAAGCGACGTATCAACAGTAATCTTGCGGCGGTCATGCAGGATGTCCTGTACGCGCGAGACGGGCACGTTTATTTCCTGTGCCAGGCGGTACGCGCAGGTCATTCAGGCACTTTGCATTGTCTATCATTATCAGCTTTCGCAACGCTACTTTCTGGATAGTTCTCGGCAAGTGCCGCGTAAACTTCTGATTGTACACAAGTTCAGTGTCAGAATCCGCAAGACTTTTCTCCCAGTAGCAAGTGGCAGACGTTCATTTATGAGAACGTGAACCAGGAAACCGACCTAAAGACTGCTAGCTTTACATTCCCGTAAATGGACGTGGCGGAGGTGCAATCTTTGGAAATAATCCGCCCCTCCATTTTCGACAGGTCGGCAAAAAAACAAATAAACAAAACACAAACTGACCGAAATACAAATGAACTGAATTATAGATAACTCAATTATTAAAACTTGCTACCGCTCTCGATGCCGTCTGTCAAGCTCGTCGTACACGTCTTTCCATGTAACGCCTTCTTTATACATGAGCACGTTTAAAAAGTAAAACAAATCTGCCGTTTCCCAAACAACATCCTGCTTTGTTTGCGCTTCGTCGCACAGCTCTTCCGCTTCTTCCATAATCTTTTCGCGCACGCGCGTGTCGTCGAGCGTTGCTGTGTACGAGCCAGGAGTAGGATGCGCAAATCGTTCAGCGATGATATTGTACAGTTTCCCCGCAGATGACGGCTCTGCCGCTTCGCCCGAAAAGCATGTGAATGCACCGGTGTGGCATACATTTCCACGCGGCACGACAGTTGCAAGCACTGTGTCGCGGTCGCAGTCTGCACGGAGTTTTACAAGCTCAAGGTAGTTGCCGCTCGTCTCGCCTTTTGTCCACAGCGTGCCACGCGTGCGACTAAAAAACGTAAGGCGGTTTGTATCAAATGATTTCGCAAACGCTTCTTGATTTGCGTAGCCGAGCATGAGTACGTCTCCGTTTACGCTCTGCGCAATCACAGGAATGAGTGGCGATTTTGCCCAGTTCAAGCAGCCAATAAACGCATCTTTGAGCGAGACTGCGCCTGTGTACAGCGCCATGCCAAGCTGCACATCGCACCCAATTTTTTCAAGAGCTGCAATCTCTGGAACAGAGGAAACGCCGCCCGCTGCGACAACGCGACATGATACTGCGCTCCGAAGCTGCTGCACAAGCGTCATGTCTGTGCCACTCATGCAACCTTCTTTTTCTACGCACGTGAACAGCAGCTCGCTACAATATTTTTCTGCAAGCTGTGCGCCTTGCACGAGCGGCACATTTACTGTTTCCGTCCAGCCATTTACTGCAATGTTTCCGCCTATTGAATCAACAGCAATGATGACTCGCTGCTTTCCGATTGCAGAAACGAGTTCGTCAAGAAATGCCGCGTTGATAATGTCTGATTTCGCGCTGTGAGCAGTCGCATCACTTGCAGTTGCATCAGACACGCTAACCGCGTCGCCATCTGCCGCATTAATTACACAAGCACTCGCGCTGCGAGCAGTCGCACTGTCAGGTATCGCGCTTTTCCTCTGCTCCGCTGCTCTGATATTCCACGCGGCGGAGCCGACAATCACTTTTTCTGCGCCGAGCGCAACAAGCTCTTTTGCACGCTTGACGCTCCGAATGCCACCGCCTACGCGCACATTTCCTTTTCGCAAAAGGCGTTTCAAAAGCTCTGTATTTTTTGTATTGCCTTTTTCATCGCTGTTTCCAAGCGCGGCATCTACATCTATAACAGCAACTTCGCCATAGCGGTTGAACTCTTCTATGAGCGCGTCTGCATCATTGCGTTCAAGCACAAGCGATTTTCCATTTTTAAGCTGCACAACGCGACCGTCTTTCAAATCAATCGAAGCGATTACCATACATGTAGTATAGCAAAAACAACAAGTGCCGACAACGACACAGAAAGATACCCAGCAAACATACAGTGCGTCATGCGGTGAGCAAACGCGCCCAACAACTCACTTGTTCAAAAACAACGCAGTCGATTCATCAAATGCAAGCGAAACGACATCGCCGCTTTTGTACAACTGCATATCTGGTTTAAAATCGATGCTCGCTTTGATTGTCGTTTTACCGTCAAAGAGCATGTCGTATTCAACGTGGCTTCCGACAAACACGCTGTTTTGTACAGTCGCCGCAATCGGAGTTTTTCCTGCATCGCGCACAGCAATATTTTCAGGTCGTACCACGAGGAACACGTCTGCATTTTGCGCGGGAATGTCGCTTTCGTGCCATGCCGCCGTTACCGCGTTTGCAGCGGAAATAGACGCAGTGATTTTTTTGTCGTCTGTGCGTGACTGCATTTTTGCGGGAATGATATTTGCCTGCCCGATAAAATCTGCAACGAACGTGGAAGCGGGCGTGCTGTAAATTTCGAGCGGCGTTCCAATCTGCTCGACTTTGCCGCGACTCATCACAACAATTCTGTCAGATACAGTGAGCGCTTCCGACTGGTCGTGCGTAACGTACAGGCACGTAATGCCGAGTGATTTTTGAATGCGGCGGATTTCCGTGCGCATGTAGATGCGGAGCTTTGCGTCGAGATTTGAAAGCGGTTCGTCCATGAGCAAAAGCGACGGCTCCATGACGATGACGCGCGCAAGAGCAACGCGCTGCTGCTCGCCACCTGAAAGCTGGTTCGGGTAGCGGTTTTCATCGCCGCTCAATCCGACAAGCTTAAGCGCATTGATAATTTTGTCGTGGATGTCTTTTTCGCCGCGCGCTTTCAGCCCGTAGCCTACATTGTTGTAAATCGTCATGTGCGGAAAGAGCGCGTAATTTTGAAACACAAATCCTATTGCGCGCTCGTTCACTGGTACATTCGTCATGTCCTTGCCAGCAATGGTAATTGTGCCGCTTGTAGGAATTTCAAAGCCTGCTATCATGCGGAGCGTCGTTGTTTTGCCGCAGCCAGACGGTCCGAGAAAGGTGACCATCTCGCCTTTTTCAACAGAAATATTGACTGCATCGACAGCATTGAACAAGCTGCCGTCATCTTCGCGGAATGTTTTTGTTACATCTTTTAAAACAAGTGTTGCATCTGCCATAGTATTCTCCAAAATTATGTGCGCCTTTTTCCAGAAAACTGCGATGTGTATGCTTTCATTGCAAGAGCAATAAGCGTGTCTGCCGCAAATACAAAAATGATAAGCACAACCGAAAATGCAGATGCTGTTGGAAACTGCAATTCAGTCATGCTTTCGAGAATGCGTGTTGTGAGCAGCGTCCACCGCGCAGACACGAGAAAGATTGTCGCGCTTATCGCAGTCATGCAGTGAATGAATAAGTAGCGCATGCCGGTGAGCACTGCCGGAATGATGAGCGGAACAGTGACGTGCGTGAATGTGCGCACGGAATTTGCGCCGAGGCTTGCAGACGCTTCTTCAAGCGCGGGATCAATCTGCTGCAGCGAAGCGATGACAGAGCGTATGCCTGTTGCATAATAGCGGAAAATATATGTAGCAACAAGAATCGTCATGGTGCCTGTCAGTAAAAGTGGTGGCTTGTTGAATGCAGCGATGTATGCGATGCCAACGACAGTTCCCGGAAGCGCGTAGTTGAGCATTGCAGAAAAATCGAGCACGCGCTTTGCGGGAAACTCTTTGCGCTGAATGATGTAGCCGAGTACAACTGCAAGAACTGCGCCGAGCAGCGTTGAGACAACTGCGATTTTGAGCGTGTCTGTAATCGCTTTTTTGCCGTGTGCAAAAACATAGCGGTAATTTTGCAGCGTGAGCGTGTTGTCGATGCCCCACACTTTTACAAATGAGCCGGCGAGTATGATAAAATACAGATAGATTACAAATGCGATGACGAGCAGCGCAATGACGTAGCACAATATTTTTAATAATTTGGGAAGCGGCGTAAACTGCGACTGCGCTGCGCTTTTGCCCGAAACGGTAACATAGCTCTTTTTGCCGACAAGCACTTGCTGGAATAAAAACACGAGCAGCGCCGGAATGATGAGCAGAAACGACAGAGAGGAGCCGCCTTTTAAATCAAACATGCCAGTGATCTGCAAGTATGCCTGCGTTGGCAAAATGGGAAATTTATGGCCGCCGAGAATGAGCGGCGTTGCGAAATCTGCAAGGCTTGAACCAAACAAAAGCAGCAGCGAATTTGCAATGGCGGGCACAGAAAGCGGAACGGTGATTGTGCGGAAAATCCTCGCACGCTTTGCGCCGAGACTCGATGCCGCGTCGTCGAGATTTGAGCTCATCGTGTTGAGAATTGCAGAGATGACCATATAGGCGACAGGAAAGTATGTGAGCGTTTCAGAAATCCACGTTCCGACAAATCCGTAGATGTTTGCATTTGGCATGCCGAGCAATTTGAGCAATGTGCCGTTCGGTCCGAGCGCAAGCGTCAAAGAGATGCTGCTTGTGAACGGCGGAGAGATGAGCGGCAGTATGGTGATTGCACTGATGAGCGTTTTGAGAATGCGCGGCAAGTTTGTCCTGTTTACGACGAGCGCAAAGATGTAGCCGAGCATAGTACCACATACGCTCACTGCTGTTGCGAGCACAAGGCTGTTTGCAAGAGATTTCAGCGTATATGTGTTCAAAAAATTCTTTTTGAGCATTTCTATAGAGATTCGCCCGTTTGAAAAAAATGCCGTGTGCAGCAGCGTGAGCAATGGATAAAAGATGAATATGGCAAAACAGAGCCATATGATGACAAGCGCGCAAAACAGCGCGGAATCTTTTTTCACTCGTGTAAAAGAAAATGTTTTGCCGCCTGTGTTGAGGTTGTGAAACAGCTCGCGACGTTTTTTTTGTTCAGCATGATTCTGCATATGCTACCTTGCAAGTTATACAAAAAGAGCCGCCCTAAAAAGACGGCCTTTTTGCGTGAAGTCAAAAACTACTGTTGAATAACTTCAGCTATCCATCGTTCAACATATTCCTGGCGCTTTTCGCCCTTCCAAATGCTCGACGCATCAATAAGGCTCATCTTTGTCATGTCGAGCGCAGGGTCAGAAACAACAACATCAGGCCGCGTCGGAATGTAGAAAATCTTGTTTGCAACCATGAAGTCGCCGAGCTTTTTCGTAGAAGCCCAGTCCATCAATTTTTTTGCAGCTGCTGGATGCTTGCAGCCTTTTACAATGCCAGAGCCTTCAACGCCATACGTAACGCCTTCTTTTGGATATGAGATGACGAGCGGATAGCCCTGACTCACGATGTCGAGTGCATCAACAAGGTAGAAAATGCCGCCAGCAGCTTGCCCGTTTGCAGCAGGAAGCGCCCCGCCCGCGCCACTCTTTGTATAGAGCTGCACATTTTTGTTGAGTTTCTTCTGATAATCGAACGCAGCGTCTTCGCTGCCGCGTGCTTTGACAAGCGAATAGATGCGCTCTGTTGCCGTGCCCGATGTGCGTGCATCTGCCATCTGCAAACCGTTCACGTATGCAGGATGCAGATAATCATCCCAGCTTGTTGGAACAGGGAGATTGTTTTTTTCGAGGAAGTCTGTATTTGTGAGGAAGCACAACGGAATGATTCCGATGCCCGTCCACCAGTTGTCGGGCGAACGGTAATTTGCGGGAATCTTGTCTGCTTCCGACGGCTTGTACTGCTCGAAAATGCCTTCATCGATGCCCGCATCGTATGTATCTGACGGACCGCCCCACAGCGCGTCAACTTGCGGATTGTTCTTTTCTGCGATAAGACGTGACAACGCTTCGCCAGAAGAGAGGCGCACAAAGTTTACTTTTATGCCAGTGTCTTTTGTAAATTCTGCAAAGACTTGCGTTGCATATTTTTCTGGCATGATTGAATAGACACTCACCTCGTCTTCCGACTCTTTGCTCTTTGAGCAACTTGATAACGAAACAGCTGCGATGCTTGCGATGAGCATAAGCACGCCAGCTTTTTTGAATACTGCGTTCACGATAATACGCCTCCGTAAAATAATATCATCAGTACAAATTATAGATGCGTTTCATTTGATTTGTCAAGTTTTATTAATTTTCTTTCAATGATGAATATGCACAACTATCTTGCAAAATATTACATGGAAATGTAAAATGATGCATATATGTCTATTCAGCGAATAAATGTTGTGGGTGTGCCTGTTGATGTATGTCTACCTGAAGATATTGAAGGCGGAGTGCTTGAATTGCTTGCAAAGCCCGGCACAAAGCAGATTGTGTTTTTATCAATTTGGGATTTACTTAAGGCACGTAGAAAAAATGATTACGGTGAATGTGTGCGTAACGCTGACTTAATTTTGCCTATTTCAAAAAGCATTATCAAAGGGGCAAAGTTTTTAAAAAAATCAATACCTGTTCGATACAATCGATTTAGTGCTGTTATTGAGATGCTTTCCGTGCTCGAGCGACATTATAAATCAATATATTTGCTTGGTGCGCATAATCTCACATTGCAAAAAGCTGAATCAAATGTGCGAGATACATTTCCCGATTTGCAGATTGTGGGGCGTTGCACTGGCTACTATTCCCGTGCTTCTGAAGATGCTGTGGTTGCAGCTATTTATAAAGCGATGCCCTCTCTTGTACTTGTGAGCGAAGGCATTAAAGAAAAAGATGTATGGGCATATAATCGGCGAAATTGTTTTGCGTCGAGCATTTTTGTCTACTATCGTGATGCCTTTGCAATTTTTGCTGATCGCAAGAAACGCATGGCTGATAAAATTTTTAACAGTAGGCTTGAGATTGTTGTTGAAATTCTTCACAACCCATTTAAAATTTTTTTGATTTTTCCATATTTGTGGTATACGCTATTATTAATCTGGCATCGTCTTTTTAATAATACTTGAAATATCGACGATAGCATCAGGCAGGGAAAAGGGGTGTCAGATATTTCAAATATAAGCAATGTTATTCTCTTCTCGTGCAATCGGAGCGTCATTAATTTATGTAGAAGAGCATTGGAATCTTTTTGCAAGATTCAAGTGGTCGAGTCGATTTCACAGTCGATACTTTCATTGCGCGTATTTTCCAATCCTGTCATTATCGATACAGAGTCTTTTACAAATGCTGTTGCACAGCTTGCTGGGGTATCGGTAAAATATTCTCAATTCATTTTTCTGGTGCGCAGGAATAATTATTTGCTCGAAGAATACATGATGTACAGCAGTTGTGTGCCATTTCCCTGTGATCTTGAAATACTGCGTGAAACAGTAAAATCTCGTTTTCCATTTATTTCTGACATCCAACTCTTGCCCATGCGCAGAAAGCATGCGATAGGAAATATAGACACAAGTGGATTTGAGCAGCTCATCGGTAGCTCTGAAGTTATCACTGATGTAAAACGGCAGCTTGCACGTGTTGCTGCAAAAGAGTTGACAGTGCTTTTGCTTGGCGAAAGCGGCACGGGAAAAACGCTTGCTGCAAAATTGATTCATAACAATTCATGTAGACGCAGTAAAAATTTTATTTCTGTGGATATGGCTACTGTTGTTGAAGGACTTGCGGAAAGCGATTTATTTGGTACAGTACCGGGCGCATACACAGGTGCTGTACGACGCGCTGGAAAATTTGCACGTGCAGACGGCGGTACGCTGTTTCTCGATGAAATCGGTGAAGTGCCGCTCTCATTGCAACCGAAATTGCTTCGAGTAATAGAGACGGGGAATTATTGCAACGTTGGGAGCGACATAGAGCATCATGTTGATATACGCCTTATTTGCGCTACAAATGAGAATCTTCCGCGGAGTGTTCGTGAGGGAAGATTCCGCAGCGATTTGTATTATCGCATGGAGGACTATACAATCGTTATGCCGCCGCTCAGAAAACGGCTCGGAGATATTAAAGCTATAGTCGATTTTTTTCTTGCAGGTAAAAATAAAGAGCTTTCAGATAGTGCTCTTGCCAAGCTTATGCAATATGACTGGCCGGGAAATATACGTCAATTGAAAAACTGTTTGCGCCGCGCATGGATTATGTCAAAAGATGAAGTCATTCAATCTGATTTTATTAATTATTAATTTTGTGAGTGCTCGTGTGTCGCGTTGCAAGTCCCGCAGCTTTTGTAAATATTCTTTCCATGTATTGCGCTTCACTTTCTGAAAGCGCGGCGCGAGATAAAACTGCTCGCCAGAATTGTTCCATATCATTTCGGCCGGCAACGCTAAAGAATCCTATTTTCTGCAAGTTGGCTGCGATTATTGAAACAGTTTTGTCAATACGAGAAAGCGAAAGCGGTGTGTAACCTGATATGTTATTGCTGTGCTCGCGAAATATATGGTAACACAATATTTGCACAGCGTGCGAGAGATTGAGCGAGGCAAAGTTTTCACTTGCGGGAATTGTAACGCCGAGTGTACATTCCGCAAGTTCTTCGTCGGTAAGACCTGTGCGCTCGTTTCCAAATACGATGGCCACGCGACCTCCGCTTCCTTGCGCGTTACCGGTGATGTCGTTTGCTTTTGCGCTGAATTCTTCGGGAAGCAGCAATTTCCCTTTTCTGTTTTTGCCGCGCCGCCGAGTAGTCCCTGCAGACAACGTACAGTCGCGAGTGGCTTGCGTAATTGAATGAAAAAAATGCGTTGATTCCCAAATAGAAAATGCATGTATTGCGAGTGCGCGTATTTTTTCTTCGTCGTAATCTCTTTGTCTACCGACAATACGTAAGTCAGCGATGCCGTTGTTTGCCATAGCGCGGCACACTGCTCCAATGTTGCGATTTTCTTCGGGGCGCGCAAGTATAATACATATCTTCCCTAAATTCATTTTAGGTATTATACGTAATTTTACAATTACAGTGCAAGGGAATTGATTAGTGCGGCGCGGTTGGTGTTTCGTGTAACCTATGCATATTTCAATGCTTTGCGTGGTGTTATATTATATATATTTATTAAAAGACAGCAGAAGAAAACAAATCTCTAAATTGTAGATTGATGCACGCTTGTATATACAGATGATGTACCCATATTCGTTTTTCATATTTAAGGATAGAATTGCCGTCTATTTCGGAACCATTTTTTTAACAACTTTTTAAAGAATGATATATATACTGTCGATATAATAAGTGGTTTGTTATATTGTTTATATCAAGGATGCGCGTTTTGCATTTGACATTATAGTAATTTTTAGTGTATTATGATGTTTACATAGTAAGAGGGTTTTGATAGCTTTTGAAGGCGGGGTGTATGACGAATAGCGATAATCTTATACCGGGTTTCAATGAAGAGAAAGATGACAGTCTTAAAATTTCTCTTGAAAAAACGGAATCTGTACCAAATGGATTATGTATTTACCTTAATGGATATATCGATACATATAACTCAAATTTCTTTCAAAAAAAAATCCAAAAGGTCGTTGAGTCTGGTTTTATCAATTTGATTTTTAATTGCTCTGCACTCAATTATGTTTCGTCAACAGGTATTGGTTCGTTCACTGCGTTTCTTAAAATGGTAAAGCCAAAAGGTGGCGATATTGTTCTTCTCGAAATTCAACCGAAAGTGTATGAAGTGTTTCAATTGCTCGGTTTTTCACAGTTTTTTAATATTAAAGACACAACTGATGATGCAATAGCGTTTTTCAAAACGAGTGCTCCTGTTACAAGCAGCGTATTCCCTAAAGTGTTCTCTTGTCCTGTATGTTCAAAGCGTTTACGGGCTACGAGGGCAGGGCGTTTTCGCTGTTCGGAATGCAAATCTATTCTTGCAATAGACCAACAGGGATATGTATCGCTTGGCTAAATGTGGATAAGTTGTTGAAAACTTGTCTGAAAATATGAAATAATGTATGTCAACAGAAGCACTTCATATAAAAAAATGTGAAAATTTTACTGTGACTGCAAAAATATTTTTAATTCTTTGTATTATAAGAAAATACATAAAATTATGAAAAAATGCTCTATTTATCGGTATTATATGAAAATAGCATTTTTATTTTTTACTGTTCTTTTGTTCTGTGGATAACTTGTGGAAAATACGTTTACAGCTTATGCGCTCCTCTGTATAAAAATCTGCCTGTTTTGTCGATAATAGCAATGAAGCGGTAGCATTTTCACTATGTTTGGAGTATAATACAAAAAATGGGCGCATCGTTTAAAAAGGCTCTGTTACTCATCCCTACATATCTATGGCTTTTGCTGAGTCTTATCATTATTGGTGAACTCGCATATATGGTGTATTTTAACACGGTTGCACTTGTGGCTGGGCGGCCGTTGTCGCTTTTCAGCGGTAATGCGCTTGCATCTGGAATATATGTCGTTGTACCGGTTGTGCTCATTTTTTCATCACTGTTTTTGAGTTTTTACCGAGTGCGTCATTCTGGCGGAGGCTGGCCGCCTGTGCTTGCGTATATTGTCCTGTGTGCAGCGACATGGTGCGCACTTTATCCGTTTTTCATTTCATTTAAATCAAAAACGCCACAGGCTGCTAACGCACCACACGTAGCTCTTACTGCTGGCTATTTTCGCCCTCACGCTGGCGGTGTGTATTATCTTTCGCACGATTTTACCCGCGCGCAAATGAACGCTGTCGTTTTTAGCGCTGCCGTCGATACGATTTCAATGAGCACTGTCTATAGGGAAGATGTTGCAAAAGAAGCGCATCCGTTCTACGACATCCTCATAAAAGAAACAGTGCCGCTTTTTCCTGCGTGGATAGGCGAAGGTATCAGCGCTATTATTTCGCGCGCGGAGTATGCATGGAAAAACGGCTGGATAAGCTGGCTGTGCTTTTTATCATTTGCATTTGCTCTGTGCGCAGCATATGCACTTACTTTTTGCAGTGACTGGCGACTTGTAGGTATTGTGTATCTTTTAATAATGGAAGCAGGCGTCTTATCATGTAATATGCTTTATTACTCAGATTATTTTGCGCTTATTAGAAATCTAGACGTTATGCTCGCAATGCGCATGCCGTTTCTTTTCTCCGTTAACGAGCCGTTGCTTGTGATTGCAAATATGTTCGTTGGAATGTTATGCATTTTAATCGGATTGCTCGCATCTCATACGCGCTCAAAAAAACAGCGGAGAGGATAACCATATGAAGCGTGTAATTCAAATACTTTTAGGTTATGCTGTTTTTTGTTTACTCGGCTGCTTCATCTATAAATTTTTTATTGCAGATATTCCTTTGCTGCTCCAAAAGACTGAAACGGCATACCGTTTTCTTGGTGCGTTAAAACTCTTTTGCAAAATATGTCCGTCCATAATTATCACAGGATTTGTTGTCGGATATGCCGTTTCGTTTGGGCGCAATCCAGAAGGAAGTGAACGTCGATTCTCGTCTGCAATGTTCAAGCGATACAGGCAAGTGGTTGGTATTTCGCTTGCATGTTCATTTTTATTAACAGTGATTGCTGAGATAGGATTCCCTGTTTTTGAAGCAAAGCAGCGGCAGTATGTTCGTATGCCTGTGCTTTTAAATGAGTACATAAAAGTAGGGCAACAAATGCAGCAAGCAGGACGCAATGCTCTCGCATATCAATACGGAGAGCTTGCGGCAAAAATCGATCCCACTTCAGTAGAGGCTGCGCGCCTTATGAAAGAAACGGAAGTTGCTGCAATAAGCGCGCATAGCGGACGAAAAAAAAATGATGAGGTCTCTGATACATTGCAGGCAGTAAGCGAAGAAGGGTACACCGTGTCGGAATTGCGCAGACGCGCAGAAAATGCGTATGCAGCGGCGCGTTGGTTTGACGCGCACTACTATGCGCAGACGGGTGTTTCTATTTCAAATCCGCGTAACACGAATTATGAACGGCTTCGTGAGATAGCAGCAAATTCGTGGAACAAACTTGCTATGTCGGATATGCCCGCTGTCACTGAGTCGGAAAAGATTTTTGCACGTAAGATGGAGGGATATACTGCATTCATGCAGGGTGATAATTTAAGAGCGTATTATATTTTCCATACGCTTTCCACTGAAACGCGAGAGCTTTCACGCGATCCTGATGTTGTGCGGTATCTTGCGCTTGTAACGAACCGCCTCGAGAACGAAACATTTTTTATCGATGAAATAATTGATGCACAAGGATTTGAAACTGCTGCTGATGTATATTTTTCACTCGTAGATGCAACGGGTGTTACTGATATTGTGTATATAAAAGGCGTTACGCCTGTACAACACACTGCAGGCATGGTGCAATACTTGCGTGGGCTGTCAATTTTTTCACTTGATATGAATGGTGCGTATGTGCAGAGCGTATATGCGCCGTATGCAAAAATGCTCGAAGTGCCTGCATCAGATTTTGATGACAATACAAGACATATGCTCGGCATTGCAGACGATGTTGCATATATTCCGTATATTCTTTTGCGTTCCATTGACAGAGACACCGAAGGCATTACGAGTGGACCGCGCTATCAATATGCGTCAGATAAAAGTGGCTGTCCTGATCAAATTGTGCTCCCTGTCTCATATGATGATTTTTTGCTGCTGTGTGATGCGTCACAAGGAGCAGATTACATGGGACTTATCTCATTGCTTCGTTTTGTGAGTAAAGCAAAACAGTTTGGCTATTCAGAAGAAGTTTTTGCACAAGTGCTTTTGAATAGGATGCTGTATCCGCTCTTTATGCTCATAATTCTTATAGTGTTCGCTTCATTTGCGTGGAACTATAGAATAGGCGAACATCTTTTGTTCAAAGCATCTTATATTTTTGTTTTTCCATTTTGTTCACTACTTGCATATATGATTTGCATGGTGCTTCAGTGGCTTTACAAGTTAGTAAACTATGTATTCATTGGGGCAGCAGGAAGCAGGTTTTCACTATTTTTAGGCAGTGGTGTGTATGTTATTGTTTTAATAATCTCTTCAGTAATTTTTCTTGCACGCAGTGCTGCCGATGAAGCGTAGGCAAGAGTAAATCATCATTCACAAACAATGCATTTTCTTTTATACTGTGTGCATGAACATTGCTAAACGCACGGCGAGTTTTGTCGCTATTATTTTATTAATTGTTAATAGTTCATTTGCAGAAAGAACACCGCTTGAAAATGTGCATCGCTACGAGCTTGAAAACGGTTTGAAAGTATTTGTCGTTGAAAATCATGCGGCTCCTCTTGCCTACATTGAGATTGCAGTGAAAGCGGGAGGCATTGCGCAGACGCAAGAGAACGCGGGATTGTTTCATCTGTATGAACACATGATGTTCAAAGGAAATGCAAAGTATCGCGATGCTGCGAGTGTGCAGCGGGCAATCAGCGATATGGGAGTACCTGAATGGAACGGCACGACAGGAGCTGAATGCGTTAATTATTTTTTTACTGTGCCGTCAAAGCTGCTGCGCGAAGGAATGGAGTTTTGGAGCTACGCTATTCGCGAGCCGCTGCTTGACGAAGCAGAACTTGAACGCGAGAAAAAAGTAGTGCTCGCAGAAATTGAAGGCACGCTTTCAGAGCCTGGCACCGTATACCGCTACAGCGTGCAGAAAATGCTCTTTCCAAAATTCCCGTGGCGATGCGACCCTTCTGGTTCACCTGATGTTGTGCGTGGGGCGACTGTTAGCGACATACGCGCTATTCAAAAGACATACTATGTGCCGAATAATGCAGCTCTTTTTGTTGCAGGCGATGTAATGCCCGATGAGGTGCATGCGCTTGCGCAGGAATTGTACGGTTCTTGGGAGCGCAGTGATGACCCGTGGCGCGAAGGAATTGAGGCGCAACTTAATAATCCGCTTCCACACGTGACGTTTTGCGTCATGCCGTATGAACAAATTTCTCCGCAACTTGCACAAGTGTCTGTGATGTATCGCGCGCCTGATGCAGGCTTTGATGAGAAAGCAACATATGCGGCAGATATGCTTGGCTATTTTTTTGATGACCCGCAAAGCGTGTATGTGCAGACGATGACGCGTATTCCGCTGCTTGGCATTCCCGACGCGCAGTATGTGTGGGAAAGTTATTTGACAACGCGCGCGACGAGCACGCTTAATTTTGGCGCACTGCTTGTTGCTGCTCTTGATGTGCACGAGGCGAACGTTGCACATGGTGAGCGCGGTGGAACGGAGCGTGCGGGCGGCGAGGCAAAGGGAGTGAACAGTTTGCCGCCATATGATTTGCCTTCGCGCGTGAAGCTTTTTTATGAAACGCTCACGGAACAAGTTGTGCCACGAGTTGTGAGCAATAAGAACACTTTTTCAAAGAAGCAGTTTAAGCGCGTGTATCAAAAAATCACGGACAATTTTATTGAAGATGCAGAGACGGCTTCGCGTGTAAAGAGTAATTTGCGCTTTTGGTGGACTACGGTGAGCGATGAGTATTATTACGGCTACTTGGACAACATGATGAAAGTTACTAAAAAAGATATAGATAATTTTTTGACTGAATATGTCGCGAGCAAAAACGCGCTCGTGACAGTGCTCGTAAACCCTGCCGTGTATGAGATGCAAAAGCGCGCGTTTGCTGATGCGGGATTTTTGCTTATGAGCGCGGAGCGCGCATTCTGGTACAATGACGGGGAGGTGGCGCAATGAAATTGCTTCTAAAAATACTCCGTGCATCTGTTTGCATGATTGCAAGCTGCGCGTTTTTCTCTTGCGCAACAACTTTTCCACGCGAAAACGGTGTGCGAGCAGCAGATGGGGCGGCGTTGCAAAGCAGCATGCGCGCAACAGGCGGCGACCGTGCGATAAACAGCGAGCAAGCGTCAAACAGCATGCGCGTGGTGGACAGTGCGTCTTCTCAAAACGAGTTGCAGATTGTAGGGCTTGCAAACGGCATTCCGCTGTATATACAAAATAATATGGCAAACAGGAAACTTGCCCTCGCGGTGATTGTGCAAGGAGGAACCGCGTACTTAACGCGCGAGACATCAGGGCTAGAGAGCGCGCTTTTTTCCATGATGACATATGGTTCTCAAAAATACAATTACGACACGCTGCAACAACTTGCATACAAAATGAATTTTGCAATCACTTCGTCAGTATCGCGCGAAGGCGCAATCCTGTCGATGAGTTGCATTGATTATTATTTTGAGACTGTGCTGCCGATTTTTGCCGATGCGTTTTTGCATCCTGCTTTTGAAAAAGAGCAATACGATATGCTTATGACAAGATACGCGCAAGACATGCAGCGTTTACAGACAGATTCTCAAAATATGCTCGCATATGAAATGACACAAACAGTTTTTAAAAATCATCCGTATGCAGTGAGCTCTGCAGTACGACCGTATTCGATTGAGAATATCACTATTGAAAATATAATGCGTCTTCACGAAAGAGATATGGATGCGCGGCGCATCATGATTGTTGCTGTCGGAAACTTCAATGCAAAAACGCTTGCAAAAAAACTTAACAAAACGTTCGGGGCAATAGATGCGCAATCATATGAACTGCATACAGCAGTCGTACCGCCGCTTTCTATTTCTGGCGCACCTGTCGTTATCACAAGCGAGGCGGCGAGCGGCACAGGCTATCTTGAAAAAGTTGCATCGGGGCCTTCCATTTTTGATGATGACATGACAGCCGCAGCTCTTGCCGCAACGATGTATTCGCAAGTGCTGTTCAACATTGTGCGCGAAAAATACGGCGCATGTTATACGCCGAGCGCAAGCATTACGCCAATGCGTGCAGGCATGTCGAGCGTGTATATTTTCAAAGCGAGCGATTTGCAAAATGTTGTAACATATGAAAGAGAAGCGCACGACATTTTTACTCGCGGCTTTGTCATTGATGGCAAAAATGATGACGGTACATATGCGCTTTCGCCGATTGCAGACAGGCTTGAAGGCTATAAAAATCAATACATCAATTCGTTCTATGCTTCTTCTGTGACGAACTCGAGCGTTGCTTCACGCATTGCGTACAGTCTGCTCATGTTTGGCGAGCCGTATGCGTATGACAAAAGAATTGCACGCATTGCGGACGTGAGCGCAAAAGAAGTGCAGGTGGCGTTTGAAAAATATTGGGCGAAGGACAGCGGGCAGTGGTTTGCAGTTGTCGGTCCTGCGGATAAAGAAAATGTGCAATTTTAGCGAGACAAGTGTTTTTTGTTCACTGCTCTGCAGCTTATGGTTCTAGTGATAATCTCTGCGGTGTGATACCTTATATGCATGATTTTGCATTATAAAAAATACGGGATATTGCTAGCGGGCATCTTCATAGCCGCTGCACTCAACATTGCCGGAAGCCTGCTTTCTACACGCGTAAATTTTCCACTGTACATGGACAGCTTTGCGACGATTGCCGCCGCGGCGATACTGGGAGGAGCGCCCGCAGTTTTGTGCGCGCTTTTTACAAACGGCGTGCTCACGCTTTTGGGAAAGCTTCGTCTTGTGTTCATGGTATGCCAGCTCATGACCGCTGTTTTTTCATGGTTGATTTTTTCTATCGAGCGGAAGCGCACTGAAAGTGAAATCCTTTCGTTTGATTCATTTATGCAAGCGGGAATTGCGAGCGCGGTCTCGAACGGCATATTCGGCTCGATTTTTGCGGCGATGTTGCACTACAATCTTACGGCGATTGAGCAGGGAATTCTTGCCGCAACCGGAACAGTGATTTTTGCAAACCTTATGGGCGGTCTGCTTTTGAATCTTGTTGATAAAGCTTTTGCCGCATTTATTGCATATGGAATCTATCGTATAGCGAATAAAATGCTACAGAGAGGAAGCAAACCATATCCACTTGCGGGCGGTTTGCCCGAACTGTCTGAACGCATGGCGTTTTTTAGTGAAAACAAACACCACAGACACAAAGGTGGCATCAAGCCCGAATATATCTTTTTTGTGATTGCGCTTTTGACACTCATCCTCACCTTTTTCTTCAAGCACAAAACAACGCAAAAGTTTAACGAAGCATATGAAGCGGTGATTTCTGAAAGCGGCATGTCAGAAAAACTGTTGCATGTCAGGGCAGAAGAAGCGTTCATACATCAGGGCTACTATGCGCTTGCGTACACCTCGTTTACGCTCATTATGATTTCGTTTATAATCATGCAGGTTCGTTCAGGGGAGCAGAGAAAAAATCTTGCGCTTTCTAAAGTGCGAGAAAATGCACAGAAAGCATTCAGCCGCGATTTGCATGATGGAGCGGCACAGTCACTTTCAGCACTCAAGATTGCCTTGCAGGCAGGAGAAACTGAAAAGGCACTGCGCTTTGTAGATAGCGCCATCCGCGAAGTGCGGGAGCTTATCGGCTATTTGAGAATAGACTTATCCACCAGTTTTGTTCAGATTGTGAAGCGCTATGCGGCGATATTTCAGGAAAGTTATGGGATTCCCGTGAGCGTCTTTGAAGCAACAGCGTGTGCCACGAGTTTTACGGAGCGCACCAAGCATGAGCTTGTGCGGATTGTGAAGGAAGCATTGTCCAACGCAGCCCAGCACGCCGATGCGACAAAAATAGAAATCAAATTGATAGACGCGGGAGCAGATTTTCACATAACGGTGCGTGATAACGGGAAAGGATTTGCCTGTGCGGTGAATATCGACACCGCCGAAATAGTCACCACAAGTGAATCGGTTGTTTTGACAGACGACGCGGGAAACTCCGCTTTCAGCACACCATTTGCACGCGAGTGTGTGCAGGAAAACTCGCCGCAGCCGAACATACATATCGGATTAGAAAGCATGAGAGAACGGGCAGAATCACTGGGCGGAACGCTTTCAGTGCACAGCGGAAACGACGGCACAACGATTTGTGTCTCCATGCCGATATGCGCGGCAATCTCTGATAATCGGGGGGGGGTATTATTGTGACTAAAGTGCTCGTAATCGACGACCATCCAGGTCTGCGGCAAAGCCTTGTGTCCGCGCTCGAAAAACAAACTAGCGGTTTTGCATTCTTGCAGGCGAAAGATGGCACAGAAGCACAATCGCTGCTCGCACAAAACGCCGACTGCCGCATGCTGCTTTTAGACGTAAAACTGGGTGTGGAAAATGGGCTTGCCGTGCTTTCAGAACTGCGGCAGCTCCGTCCTGATGTGCGCGTGCTTGTGTACTCCGCATTCGCTGAACCGCTGCAGATTGTAGATGCAATCAGAGCGGGCGTGCAGGGCTACATCACCAAAACGGCAGAACTCTCGGAGATTGTTGAAGCAGTGCGTGCAGTGGCTGACGGAAAGCCGTCGTTCTGCCACGAAGCGCAGGCCGTCATGCAGGCAATGACAGATGAGAGCATGTTCAATGGCGGTACTGCATACAGCACGAGCGACGATGAGCGTCACACGCTAGAACTGTTCCGCCGCTACCGTACGCTTACACCAAAAGAACAGCAAGTGTTCCTTTTGCTCGCCCGCAAATACGACGTGCCTGATATTGCCGCCGCGCTTCAAAAAAGCGTAAAAACAGTAGAGAATCAGCGGAGCGCCGTCTACGCAAAGCTCGGCATCCACGACCGCCTTGGCGCAGTGGAAGCAGCGCGAGTATTGGGGATTGGCGAGTAGGATAGGCGAGGCAGCATATTCCCGCTTGTAAAAAAGTGCGGCTGCGTTTTGCAGCCGCACCCTGCGCATTACGGTTAGCTGTCTGCGCGCACTTTTACGCTTGCACTCATCATGCCAGTTCGCACTGTCTTGTTCACCCGCTCGCCGTTTCCAAACGCAGTCTTGATGACGATTTTGTAGGTGCCGGGCGCAATGTCTTTGTTCAGTACAAACAGCAGCGTTCCCTGCGTGTTCTGCGAAAGTTTTTTCGTTTCTGCTGCACGAATCCAGTTCGAGCCGCTTTCATCAATGCTGCCTGAATCATCAACAGGAACAAAGAACACGCCCGTTGCTTCCGCTTTGCCCGCAATCTTGAGCTTGCGACCGGTTAAACGCACGCCCTGTCCTGCGGTAAGCGTTCCGTTTGCGGCGCACTGTTTCATATCCCACGCTTCTTTGATGACAGGCACTGACTGCGCGGCAATCGTCGCCCCCGCTGTCAGATGTGCCACTGCAGACAGTGCCTTTGTGGACGCCGTGTAGCCGAGCACCAGCTGCGGAATGTCGCTCACGTCGGGTGTGGCGGTGTCCATGCTTTCAGAAACCTTGGGATAGATAACGCCAAGTTCAAGCACATCGACCGCTTTTCCCTGCGAAAGCAGCTCAAGCATTCCGTCACGCAGCAAGCCTGCGGCAAACAGTAGCGTCTCCTCTTTCAGCGTGTTGTTCTGCCTGACAATCGCCTCGATGACATTGCCGATGTACGCAGTGTTGCGCTGCACTTTGCCATAGGACGCATTTTCGTCCTGCAAATACGATTGGTGAATGGTGACATTCACCGTGTCGGATAATACGTTTTTCTTATTATCCATAACCGTCCTCCTTTATGATTATTGTTTTCGCCAATTTTTTAAAATTGGTGTATATATATAGATTTAATTTTTATTGCAAAAAAAGCACATTTTTTAGAAAAAAAATGAAATTTTTTTTCTAAAAAATGTACAAAGCGCGTTATAGTATGATTTTTTAATAGGATATGGCAGTAAAGAAAGAACATCCTTGCAGAAAGGCTCTCTTCATCTGATGGAGATGGACTCTCTGCAAGGATGCAGTTTTGGGCTATTTATAGAGAGATTTTTTCATAGCTGCTTTATCAAAGAAGCATGTATTCAAATAGCTTGCGTAAAATTCATTTTTGATGCGCTATTTGTCGCCAGAAAAAATAATTTTTATTCAGCAAGCAACCACTCGCCTAATTTTGTCACAAGTTCTTTTTCTGTCAGAAAAGCACGCTCGTCTTTAAAAATCTGTAATGAAATGCTATTGTATTTTTCTCCAACGGCATCTCCCGATATATTATACCGTATCTGTTCATTCGTGCAAAATCTAAAGAAATCGTCTTCCTCTGTGGCAAGAATCCACCGCAGATGCTTTTCAAAATAAGCATAATTCGATTTTAAGATTTCTATTTGGAACCCTTTTCCTTGTCCAGAACCAATTCCGAGCCGTGTATGGCTTTTCTTATAGAATTTCAATTCAAGGAAATAAAGCGTTTGCTGCTTTTCGTTTAAGATGACAATATCAGCAATATCTTTGTTTTCAAGAACGATAAGATTTTTGTCCCCAAAATTCGTTTTTAGGATTTTTCGGATATAGTGTTCTAAATCCTTTTCAGAAGTAATGTGTATCATACTAATAGAATTCCTCTAGAGTTAAAAAATGTTTTTCCTTGTATCAACGCATAATTCTGCTGTCTTGAACCGCACACTTAAATCCTATTCGATTAACTGTAAAGATAGCACAAAGGCTACTACTAATGCGACTATCACCGACACATAAATAATAACACTTCGCTTCAATCGCTTCTTAAAATACTGTTGAACTTCCTCGTACGCGGGATTATATTTCTGATAGCGTTCAGGATTAGTCATTTTAAGAACGGAAAACTCCTTTGCAAGTCTTTCTTTATATGCTGTACGGATGGCATCATGCTCTTTTACGGAAGCCTTATAGTCTGCGATAAAGCCATAGATTTCTTTCGCGAAAGCCGCATCATCATTAGAAAACACAGTATTTTTGATTGCTTCTACCTTTGCCCGTTCTGCGGCATCTTCTGCAGCTCTTGCCTGTGCCTCGACCGCTTTTTGGGTTATCGTGCCACCCTTTGTAGTTGTGTCATTAGCACTTCCGTCTCCTTTAGATTGCTCATAAGCGAGCTTACATTGTCTGCTGCAAAAATTTCGATGCCCTGCAAGGCGTGCAATTCCGCCAACGGCTTTTACACCGAGTGTTAATCCCATTGCATCTGCAAATGCATTGCCCGCGTCCCTGTCAGCAGAGAGCATGGGTTTATACGTTCTCCCGCACCAGTCGCATGTCTTATATGCCATATCTTCCTCCTGTTTTCTTCATTTTCTTAAAAATATTTTACAATGCCCCGCTGTTTATGCTATTTTCCCCGCCATAAATGTCGGAGAAAATAGTATCAGCATTATGGGGTTAGCGAGCCTGAAAGTTTTGTAATCGCTGTCATATAACGTTCGGTAAGCTTCAGATATTTTACACTGTCTGCTTCCGTCCAGTCACTCATATCCTTGAGTTTGTCTGACTTCTCTACCAGCTTTGCCGCTTCTGCTTGCAACGATATAAGCGAAAGCATGGTTCCGTTTTCCGCCGCTTTTTCCGCTTTTACGACAATCTTTTCATAGTCAGCCAAAAAGGTGTCAATTTGCTTACGGCTGCCTGCGGCAAAGAGCGTCCCTGCTGCAAGCACTGTAACGAGCAACAGCATGTTGCCGCGTTTACCTATCGTACGATTCATGTTGCCCCCTTTCAGCGTGTGCACGTTTTTGCGGAAAATCTTCTTTCCCCAAGAAAAGGCAGACTGCCGCAGCGATGCTCAAAATATATGAGACGAACAATGCATGTGGCTCTTTTATTGCAAGCACCATGCTTACAGCAGCAAGGATGCCCCACCATGTTGCAAGCGATTTTGCCCAGTTCTTAATGAACAGCAGCCCGATGGCAACAATAATGTCTATCAAGTAGTAGACGAGTAGATAGACGACAAGCATCGGGCGGATATCAGAAATGAATGAATTGAGCAGCCCAAATGCATCCTCAAGGGCATCCAGTGTGATAAAGCCGATAATAAGTCCGACAAGTGCGCTCAGCACTACGCACGCTGTCGCTACTTTTGTGAAAACAGATGCTGTTTTCCATTTTTCCAAAGACATAAATTTCTTGCTCCTGTATATAGAGATGTCGCTGTCCCGCCTGCGCACCTGCGGGATGCATATTCTAGTATAGAGCTGCTTACTGAGCCTGTCATGAGCGGGTAAATCTAAACAAAACGGGAAAATTTCCCAGATTGTGAATGAATGTACTGCAATGATAAATCCGCTCGGCATATCGGAAAAGAAAATGTGAAACTTCGCCTACTTTTATTTTTCCCTAAAAAATGCTACGCTCGCTTTTAATGATTAGTGAAAACTCCGCTACAAAAGACCTGCTTACTATTCCCGAAGCAAGTCGCTGGGCAACTGCTTTTTTACAAAAGCCTGTTTCTAATAGCAATATCAGCTACCTCATTCAATACGCGCTCATCAAAAAACGCGACGCAAACGGCGCTCCCGCGGTTTCGCTTGCAGAACTCAAGGACTATTATGAGCAAAATCAAAAATACACCGAAAATAAATGGAAAGACGAACGTCTAAACTGGGCGCTGTCGTTTTCAAATTGCACCGAAGCCGAAACAACCAAGCATGTTCATCGCTTGCACCCATACAAAGGCAAGTTCATTCCGCAGTTGGTGGAATATTTTTTAGACATGCATACTGATGTTTTCAAGAAAGAATCATATTTTAAGGCGGGAGATATTGTGCTCGACCCGTTTTGCGGGAGCGGCACTACGCTTGTACAAGCAAACGAACTCGGCTTGCACGCAGTTGGCATTGATGTTTCGCTTTTTAACACGCTCATTGCAAACTGTAAACTTGCCGATATGGATATGCTCGCTCTTGAACAAAAAATCGACTACATCACGCATAAGTTACAGGAGTATTACAACCAGACGATGCTTGCTGCTTTTGATACAGCGTTGCAGGACGCATTAAACGCTTTTAATACGCACTATTTTTCTGCGTATGATTATAAATATGCAATTCGTACCAAGACGATTGATGAAAAAACATACAGCAAGCAAAAGGTTGATGAATTTTTGCCGACATATACTGCGCTGATAGAAAAATACGGTATCTCGCTTGAAACTGACGACAAATCATTTATCACAAAATGGTTTTTGCCGAGTATACGAAGCGAGTTGTATCTTATGCGCGACCTTATCAACGCAGTTGCCGATGCAAAAATTTGCAATGTGCTCAGGGTAATTTTAAGCAGAACAATGCGTTCCTGCCGTGCGACTACCCATTCTGACCTTGCGACGCTGTTGGAGCCTGTAAAAACGACCTATTACTGCACTAAACATTACAAAATCTGTAAGCCGCTTTTTTCTATAACAAAATGGTGGAGTACTTACAGCAAAGATACAGTGAAACGCTTATATCAGTTTAGTCAATTACGAACGAACACTGCACAAATCTGTTTGACTGGTGATAGCCGCACTATCGATTTGCTTTCAGCGTTGAGAGAAAAAAATGAATTGCTCTACAACGTAATGAGCGCGCAAAAAATACGGGGCATCTTTTCTTCACCACCATATGTGGGACTTATCGACTATCACGAACAGCACGCCTACACATATGAACTGTTTAGTTTTCCGCGTCATGATATACAGGAAATCGGACCGTTGCGCAATGGGCAAACGCTTGATGCACGCGCCGCCTATGTTGAAGGGATTGCGGCTGTGCTTTCACATTGCAAACACTATCTTGCCGACGACTACAATGTGTTTTTAGTCGCGAATGACAAATACAATCTCTATCCGCACATTGCCGAAAAAGCGAGGATGAGAATCGTCAATCGCTACGAGCGTCCTGTTTTGAATCGCACTGAAAAAGCAAAAAATGCGTATTCTGAAACAATTTTCCATTTCAAGGAGTTGTAAAATGAATACAGAAGCAATAAAGGAAATTTTGCGGACTGCATTACGCAATAAGTTTTCAAAATATAATCCAGAACCAGGCGTAATGCCATTTCATACGCGCTTATTAGGAGCGGATAGGCTTGCATTGTATTCTTTCATTCATTCACTATGTACGAATTTTGGAACAACTATTTTTGAACCTGTTGCACTTGCACTTGGCCAGAGCACCTTTGCAGAAAGCAAAAAGCAGTTCACACCGAACAATAAAATCAGCGAGCTTTCCCAGCACGTCATTCAAGATATTGTCGATGGACTGAACATTGCCGCAACCGTGCCCGCAAAGCACGACGAAATTGAAAAAATCCGTGCAGTTTGTCAATCTGGAGAAATGCACACTATCAAGCCGACAAAAGTTGATTTGCTGGTAAAGTCAAAATCTGGGGAATTATATTTCTTTGATATAAAATCTGCAAAACCGAATTCCAACGAATTTAAGCAATTCAAACGTACATTACTTGAATGGGTTGCTGTCACGCTCGCTGAAAACCCCAGTGCAAAAATTAACACGGGCATTGCCATTCCATATAATCCTTACGCTCCCGAACCTTACGCCCGTTGGACAATGCGTGGCATGCTCGATTTGCAGGAAGAACTAAAAGTTGCCGAAGAATTTTGGGACTTTCTTGGTGGCGAAGGTGCATATCAAACTTTGTTGGATTGTTTTGAACAAGTCGGTATAGAAATGGGCGATGAAATTGATGCATATTTTGCAAAATTTAAAGCATTGAAATAATGGAATTAACATGTGCACAATTAGAAAACCCTGCAACCGAAAACGGACTTCGTGCTTATTACTGCAGAGATACATTTAAAACAATTCTTGCTGATGTGTGCTCAGAAAATGCCGACTTTAGGGAACCCGAATTGAAAGAAGACGTGATATTCCATTTGCGTGGTAAAAACTTGAGTGTACGGTACTTTTGCTGAAAATCGCGGGAATGTGACGGGGCGCACGACTAAGAGCGCCACGTGTGTTCCCGCGATGTCGGATGCATCGGCGGTGCCCATGCTTTTTTGATTATTTTCTCTCCCCAATCTGGAAGAAATACATATCAAGCAGTTTTATGGGCGGATAGGGAATTTGTGCACCGCAATCCAGTTCCAGTTGTATATCGTTTTGCAACTCATCAAATTCCTGCTTATGTTCATCATAGAATTTTTTGACTTCAGCTAATGCATTTGGAATTTCTGTATACGGGTTCTGATAAAAATTCTTGCATTTACAGCTTTTTTCAATTCCGCTGCAGACATATTCATCTAACGCAGTGCAGGAAGCATCAAGACCAAGCATAATTTTTGAAACAAGTGTAATTGTCGGCTTTATGTTTTTCCCTTCTGTTTTTTCTATATCAATATCTTCAATATTCTCGGGAGGATTGTGTATCTTGTCTGCTTTTTCTACTTTTACAGAATTGAAAAAATTTCCAATTACGTCAGATAATTCTTTTGGTTCATCCTTAAAAAGCAACGGCTGAACTCTTACCAATAAGTCTTTATAAATCGTATAATCTTTCCACAAAAGACCGCCCGAACCTCTGAACATTCCCCAGCTTGCAAGGTACATTCCAAGATGTAACGCCGCTTTATCTAATATATCTGCTTTGCATAATCTATTGTGATGCTCATAGAAAAATGCGTAGCAATGTTCCCAAGACTTATAACGATGTTGGGAATCTTTTTTTATAAAATCGTAAAAGGCATGAACATGCTTTGTGATTTCTTTTTCATTCATAATTTTCCTCCTCATTTCTTCCCGAACATTCCGCCACATGCTTGACCGAATGCGCTTTTAAGCTGATTTTTCACTTCACTCATAGGTTGGGCAAGAGAATCTTCCTCCTGATTCTTCATCTTGTTCACGGGTTTCTTCCGCTGACTGACGCGCCGTGTTTAATTAGAACAGGAGCGAGCAAGGCGAAAGCCAATGAAGGCGTATCTGCTCTCGGGAGTTATCTTCTCCCGACACGACGCACGCGCGGCGGCGGCCTCAGAGATGGCCCTGCCGCCGCCGCGGAAGACGTGGCCCGAACCACCCGCAGCGCCGGTCGGGTTTGCCTCCGCAGCCGCCGTGTAGTCACCGTACCGGTCCCAGCACCATTCGCACACGTTCCCGCTCATGTCGTATAATCCGTAGCCGTTCGGCTTTAGTTTCATCACTTCGTGCGCTTTTTCGCTGCTGTTGTCCTTGTACCAGGCGTAGTCGCCGAGCTTTGTACTGTCGGTGGTGCCTGCCCACACGTCCGTATCCGTGTCGGTTTCTCCACCGCGCGCAGCGCATTCCCACTCCGCTTCTGTGGGCAAACGGTAGCCGTTTGCGTCCCAGTTGGGCGTTATGCCATCCCATGTAGCGTTACTACTTGCAGGGCCGCAGTATTTTCCACTGGTTTCTTGTATGTCAGCCCACTTGGTGACATCGGTTTCATGGCTCAAGCCCTTCTGCTGTACTCCGCAGATTGCAATAGACGATTGCGTCATACCAGCTCACAAAATACGCTGGAAACGTATCGCCTTTACCCTTCTTGGTAGATGGAATAGGTAATGAGCTGTAACTGCAATACGTTTCATATTCTTTTTGCGTTACCTCGTGATCACAGATTAAAAATGAACTTAAACCGACGGCATGGACTGGTTTTTCGTTGTCTTGTGCATTCGTACTGGTGCTTCCCATCTGAAAGGTGCCGCTTGAAAGCTGTACCCACTCGGTGTCGTTGCCTTCGCCGTCTTTTATTCGTGTTGCGGTCGGAACTGTCTCTGGAATAGTGGGCGCCGTCGGTCCGCTCGGTGTGTCCTTGTCGTCGTCACTGTTGTTCGGGTGCTTGCACGCGGCAACCGCTGCGAGCGCAAGGGCAAGTACGAGCAGAACTCGTACCACGCTCATTATTTTTTTCATTTCTTATACCTCCGTTTGCTGTTGTTCTAAAAATAATATGTGCTTCACGAACTTTTGTCTTGAGCTAAACTCCCTATGATAAGATGGGAAAATTTCCCAAGTCTTATATCATCCTGTTGATTACTTATTTTAAGCGATAATATTATACGTCAAAAAACATTATTTTGCAATGCTAAAAGCAAGTAGTATATACGCAATAGCGTAGCAGTATGGATGTATTGGAAAAAATAAGAGCATATCGAATAGCGCGGAATTGGACGGAATACCAACTGGCAGAAAAATCAGGCGTGCCGCAATCGACTATTTCTTCGTGGTACAGAAAAAAGCAGATTCCCACTATTCCGTCGGTAGAAAAAATCTGTGCTGCATTTGGTATTACGCTCGCCCAATTTTTTACTGATGATTTTGCGGACGTTGTCACGCTCACTCAATCGCAGTCAGAACTTTTGCACGAATGGAACAGGCTAAACGAAAAGCAAAAATACGTCATACTGGATTTGTTGCGGGAGATGTGATTGTTGAGATCTGATGGGCTCTGCGAGAGCAGTCGTATGGCGCAATTTGGAAAGGTTTGTGGACATGGGGTCTTCCCTGTGTGGTCAATAAAATTGGAATTGTGACTGTTTTACAAGAAGAATTTGTTAAAAATTTAAAGTATTACAGAAATGAGAAAGAGTTTTCGCAAGAGAAACTGGCAGAAGCGTGCGATTGTGCAACAGGCACAATCGGCGACATAGAATGTGGAAAAACTCTGCCATCGTTTGAGATGATTGCCAACATCGCCGCCGCCCACAGTTTGAAGGGATTATTGAAAGACGGTTGTAGGGAATCTGTGTCGAAACTAGGCAAAAGTCAAATATTTGTTTATTCTATAACTTATGCGTTGTTTATTTTGTAAGCAAGATTCGTCAAATACGAGAAGTGTTGAGCATATCATACCAGAATCGATGGGGAATAAAAAATTAATTCTTCCTTTAGGATATGTTTGTGATAAATGTAATAATTTTTTTGCTAGAAAAGTAGAAAAACCATTCATGGATATAGATAATATAAAACTCTGGCGAGCATATGAATCTCTTCTTAATAAAAAAGGGAGAGCCGCAGTTTTTGATGCTTCTTTTAATAGTGAGAGAGTATCAATATCTTTTGATGATAAGGAGCCTTTTTGTTTCCGTATAATGTCTAGTAAAGATTTTGACAATATTGTTAAAAATGGAAATGGCAAATTATCGATTCCTATATTTACAAATGAAACTAAAATTGAAAATAGTATCACGATTTCTCGTATGATAGCTAAAATGGCTTTAGAGTTTTGGGCATTTAAATTAAAAGATATATCAAATAGTCTTGATGAGATTATAGATGACGATAATTACGACTTGATTAGAAACCATGCTCGTTTGGGTACACCAACGAATTGGCCATGCAGCATACGCAGAGTATATGATATGGAAAAATCCGAAATCCTAAAGGGGAAAAAAGTTCAGAAAGTTTATGAATGTGATTTTTTATTGATAAAGACAGGAGAAATAGATGATGTTATTCTGGCGATTGTGTATTTCGTAGTCATCATTCGTGGTATTGAATTTGCTATTAATCTTAGAGAACCTGAAATCGATACTTACTATGAATGGCTAAAAGAACATGATGATTTGAGTCCATTATATTATAACAATAAAGGTTAAACAATTGACTTATTATCATCGTGGGATTATAATTAAATAGTTGATTTTTGGGTGGGAATAATCAATGAAAGCTCTGCTTGACACAAACATTATTATTCATTGTGAAAACACTACGGCTTCAAATTATGGAATTGGACTTCTATTCTATTGGCTTGATAAGTTAAACTATGAAAAATGCATTCATCCGTACTCTGAACAAGAACTGCGGAAGTTTCAAGATAATAATATGCAGTCATTATACGACGCTAAACTTCCTGCATATATAACCTTGCAAACAATTGCAACTCAATCCGATGACTTTAAATCTAAATTGCCAGAAGAAAAATCCCAAAATGACAAAATAGATAATCAGTTACTTTATGAAGTGTATTGTAATCGGGTCGATATTTTAATAACAGAAGATAAGAATTTAAGAAAACGGAGCGAATTGTTTTCGCTTCGTTCAAGGGTTTTGTCTATCAATGATTTTATATCTAAATGTACAGCGGAAAATCCTGATTTAATAAGCTATAAAATGCTTGCCGTAAAAAAAGATTATTTTGGAAATATTAATGTAAAAGATTCTTTTTTTGATACATTTAGAGTTGCTTATTCTGGATTTGATAATTGGTTTGCAAAGAAAAGCAATGAAGAAATTTATATTTGTCGAACCGATAAATCTGATATACTAGGTTTCTTATACATAAAAACTGAAAATGAAACAGAAAATTATTCGGACATAAAGCCTGTTTTTCAACCAAAAAAGAGATTGAAAATAGGAACCTTTAAGATTGAAACCTCTGGCTTTCGCTTGGGAGAGCGTTTTATAAAAATAATTTTTGATAATGCATTGGAACGAAATGTTGATGAAATATATGTTACCCTTTTTGAAGACAGGCCTGAATTAAAAGCACTTGAAGATTTATTGACCGTATGGGGATTCTATAGGTATGGTATAAAACAATCGAATGAAAAAGAGGAGGTTGTTTTTGTAAAGAAATTGAAAGTATATGATTCTCAATTATCTGTTAAACAAAACTACCCAAATATTCTATTTAGAAAGCGACAAAAATTCATCTTACCTATATATGCGAAATATCATACAAATTTATTGCCTGATTCGAAACTTAATACAGAAAATGAAATAGATTTTCTCGGAAAAGAACCTCATCGCTATGCACTACAAAAAGTTTATATTTCTTGGTCTCCAGAACGAAATATTAAACCAGGAGATTTAATTGTTTTTTATCGAATGGCAGAAAATCATGGTCGAAAAAAATACGAATCGGTTTTATCGACTGTTGGAATAGTAGATAACATCAGATTTGGTTTTAGAAATAAAGAAGAATTTCTTGCAACTTGTCAAAACAGAAGCGTTTTCTCAAAAGCTGAATTAGACGGTTTTTGGAATAACCATAGCAAAAATTTATTAGTGTTGCGTTTTATTTTTGTCAAGAGTTTAACTAAACGATTAACGCTTGAATACTTATGGAATCGTAATATAATACCAGCCTCAAATGGTCCTAGACCTTTTACAAGAATATCAGATGAGCAATTTAGGAATATCTTGCGAGATTCACAAACAAAAATAACTTTTATAGAAGAAAACAATGTGTAGAATACTATTGTCGATAAAACCAGAATACTCAACTAAAATAATGCAAGGAATAAAAAAATATGAATTTCGTAGACAGATAGCGAAAAAAAATGTTGATGAAATTCTTGTTTATTCTACTTTTCCACAAATGAAAGTAATAGGGGCTGTTAAAGTGGAAGGCGTAATTTCAGAGACGCCAGTGAATCTCTGGAATAAAACAAAAGAATTGGCTGGTATTTGTAAAGAAAAATATTTTAATTATTTTTCAAATAGGGATATTGCACATGCATATGTTTTGGGGAATGTCAAAACTTTCTCGCCTCCTAGAGATTTATCAGATTATGGATTAAAAACAGCACCACAGTCATTTGTTTATTTATAAATTCTTTTCTCCACATTAGGGATACGGAAAGCGGCATAGCCGTTGCGGAACATCGTGGAGCAATGGAGCGCGGTTAGCGGAACGCACAAACAGCAAAGCCGTTTGTGTACGAGTTCGCTTTGCGAACTCACGAGTAGCCCGACCGCCGCTTACGACGCCAACGGCACACGAGGAGGATAAGCGTAAGCGAAGGCTGGAAGGGCGGCTCTTCCCACCGTTTGCTCCCTCAAAAAATGGTCACCGCTGTCACGCGTCCGTGCACAGCGGTGGTCAGCCGCGCGACCTCGTGCAGTGTTCTTTGCCAACGGGGTGTTGCGGAAAGTTCAGTAGAAAAATGGCAATGAGTTTGCCAATCTGACGCTTTTGAGACAGGTATTTGTGGGAAGCAGAGAATCTGCGGGCGCAAAACGCGGCTCATCAACAGGGCGTTGAAATCAACGGCGCGGTGTCGACAAGCTTCAAAATAGCCATGCAAAAACGCACGGTATGTGCTATACTATGCGTATGGTTTTTAGATGCACAAAAGCTGCTGCGGAATATGGCAACATCACGCTTTCCCAAAATGCAAAGGCAGAGAACCGATATTGCGACTGGTTTGTTGATATGTTCAACGATGCCAACGGCAGAAACTATTTTTTGGTGACGAATGCGTTTTCGCTTTTTTCGGTTATCTTTCCGGCGGAGGAAATCGTTTCGCAGGAAAAATTCTTGGCACATGTAAATCAAGAATTGCAGGATTACTGTAATCACAAAAATGTGACGGCGGTTTTCACGGAACATATTGCACCCCATTTTCAGCACGTTGTATTTTCCAAGACGAACAGTCGCAGCGTGCAGGGAAGCATGAGAGGAATGAAAGAGCGGCTGCCCTTTAGAATACGGTTTTTAGGCGGCATCGACAAGCAAGAAATTCGTTTCTCTGTAGATGACCATATAAACAAAATGCCATATAATTGCGCCGCAACAGAGGCAGGTGACTGTATTTTCCCGGAAAGATTCATAACTTCTGACACAATGAAAAAGCCTGTTCCTGATGAGCCGTTGCGCCTTGAGAAAAAACTGCATACACTGTATCAGTTTTATGCAGAACTGAAAGGCTCCACGCCGAAAATATGGCGACGTTTTTTGATTTCCCCCAGCGCAAGCATGGAGGATATGGCGTTTGTGCTTATGATATTGTTCAATGCGGACAATTCTCATCTGTATCGTTTTGAAATTCCCGTGCGTAAGCTGATGGAAGTCTCGCTTAAAAATCAAAGGCTCACTGCGGAGCAGATGGAAGAGCGGCTTAAGGATGTCCGCAACCTTGAGCTTGAAAGTTATGTAGATGAGCAAATGGATTTTATGGACGATATGTTTATGCTGAATAATCTTAAGCAACTTCCGCCAAAGCGATGCGAAGCATATCACATGAAAATCAAAAACTGTATCTCAACAGAAATTCCCGAATGTACTTTTTTCTATGACTTTGGCGACGGCTGGGAATTCAAACTGAAGCTTGAAAATGCAGAAGTGCAATCGCCGCTGAGAAAACCGCAGGCACTTTCTGGCGAAGGGCTTGGCATCATAGAAGATTGTGGCGGAATCGGCGGGCTGAGTGACATTCGCAGGGCATTCGCAAAAAAATCAGGTGAGGACTATGAAAACTACAAGGCTTGGCTTGGCAAAAGCGACATTGATTTAGACTGCTTTGATGCCGAAAAAGTGAATCGGATTTTGAAAAAGGAATTGTAAATCTGCGCCTGTGGAAATGTCGCGGTTGACGATGGGGTGAATGGAAATCGGCGGTGTCTTGCAGTAGAATGGGTAAACAATGGATGAGGATACGATAAAGGTTATCAAAATCGGAAAAGCTGCACTGTATGAATTTATCTATTTTCCCCTGTCGATGTTACGCCCCGCAAAAACGCAATCAGTTTTCTCATCGGTAAAATTCCTTATCTTTGAAGATACTCCATTGAAGAACAGACGGCAAGCACCTCTTTAAGTTTTATTCACATTCTGCTTGGATAGGGACGCACGGAGCTGTGGTGGGCGGACGAGGAATTTGTGCTACAGGACATGCGCGATACTAATCAGGATGTAGGGCTGATGAGCGGTGAGATAGTGAAAATTCTTGAACGCTCGCAATGATGATACGAATTCTAATAATTTTGTGGTATAATAAAAACATATTTGATTAAGGAAAAAATTGAATGAAGAAAATACTTTTTGTTTTTATTTTCGGGATTATTTCCGCTTTGACATTTGCCGCTCCCTTTGGTTTGAAGATGGGAATGACTATTGAAGAAATCGAAAAAGCGTGTGAGGAAGAACCATCATTTTTAGAGGATGGTATTTATTTGATAAAGCCAATAAAAAGTCACCCACTCTTTAAATATTATGCTGCGTATGTAAATGAAAAAACTGGTTTGTATCAGATTCGGGCAATGTCTGCAACTATCGCCACAAATAAATACGGCACGGAACTTCAAAACGCTTTTACTAATGTAAAAGACAGGATAGCAAAAACTTATGGCAAACCAAAAATCAATAATAAAATTGATAGTTCGTTATCATCATATTATCAAAAAGATGAAAATTGGTTTTATACATTAAAAGAAGGTTCTCGTGAACTTTCTGCCGTATGGGCAAAGACCACAGCATTAGCAGACAATCTTAATATTGTCGCTTTGGAATGTATTGCAGATAGCGGACTTTATGAAGGTTCAGGGCATCTTGTGCTTTATTATTATTTTAACAATGCAGATATAGTTGAAGATGAACAAGATTCCGTTTTCTAAACCCGAATGCTAGAGATTTTATGATTTACTTTCTTATCCCTGCCGTTGTCGTGATATTTATTTTTCTGGCAATTCTCCATGCAAAGCGACAAAAATGGTTGGCTCAAGAACTCACACAGAAAATTCAGTATTTCCAAGAACAGATACAAGCATTTTTCACTGAATATTTTGCATTAAGAACGCGCATCGTTACTGAATTTGAAGAAACTGATTTTATCGCAAAATGGCAAGCATTATATTCGGAAGTCACAAAATATCACATTCCCAAAAAGTCTGTTGCATTGGCCGAAATTGTTCAGTTCAAGGAAACCTACAAACATCTCCACAAAATCATTTCAGACTCAAACGCAGAAATCAAGCGAAAAGAAGAAATAAAAATTCTCTCTGAACAAATCGCTCAATTTTTTACCGAACTCTTTGAAATGACAAATCAGTATGTTTCTCATTCACTTGAAATCGGTTTTAATCAAAAATGGAATTATCTTACGCAAAACGCGGAAAAAACAGATGTCCGCAAAAATGATGATGAATTTTCGGAAGTTGAACGCTTCAAAACTGTTTTCAAATCACTTCATAATTATTTCGAGACAGCAAATGAAAATTTCATTCAGAACGAATCAATGAAATATGATGATTTGTTTTTAAATATCGACGGAAAATCTTTGGACGAACAGCAACGGCGGGCGGTCATTACAGACGAGGATAGGATTTTGGTGCTTGCGGGCGCGGGAAGCGGAAAAACGCTCACGATTTCCGCAAAAGTCAAATATTTGTACGAAGTAAAAAAGGTAAATCCGAAAGACATTCTGCTTATTTCATTCACGAGAAAATCAGCAGAGGAAATGACGGAACGTATTCAGAATAAACTCGGAATTTCCGCCGAAGCGACAACCTTTCACAAACTTGGTCTTGACATAATCAAAACAGCAGACAGCAAGTACCCAAAAGTGTGCGATGAAAACGAACTGAGCCGATTCGTACACGATTTTTTTGAGAACGAGCTTTTGAATCACCTTGACTTGATAAAAGATTTGACGGAATACTTCACCTACTTTCTTGAAATCCCCGACAACATGGAAAGTTATTCCTCTCTTGGCGAATTGTATGAGGAAGAAAAGACCGCCGACCTTGAAACGCTTAAATCAAAATATGACCGCGAAAACTATATCCGAGAAACTGGGGCTGAACGGGCAAAGTCATACACCACGCTGAACAACGAGCGGGTAAAAAGCGTTGAGGAAACAAAAATCGCAAACTTCCTTTTTATGCATGGTATCAATTATGAGTATGAAAAACTCTATCCGTTTGAAAGCGATGACCCGATGCGTAAGGCATACCGCCCCGATTTTTATCTTACCGATTACGACATTTACTTGGAGCATTTCGGCGTTTCAAAAGATTTTACCGTTCCGTGGCTTTCTGCTGTTGAGGAAAAGAAATACTTGGACGGCATTCAGTGGAAGCGGGTGTTTCATCAGGAGAACAACACCAAACTGATTGAAACTTATTCCTATTACAGTTCGGAAGGAATTTTGCTTACAAAGCTGGAAGAGCTGATGCTTGCAAACGGAGTGGAATTCAAATCACACGATTTTACGGACATTTTCAACACGGTGTATGCGAGCAAAAGCAATAAATATTTTTCCGAGTTCATAAAACTCTGTTGTACTTTTATAATGCTTTTTAAGTCGAATAATTATAAAATTGAAGATATTGAAACTTTGCGGCAAAAATACTGCAATGCAGAGCGAAATAACTTTTTACGGGAGCGGACGAATCTTTTTCTCGGCATCATAAAAATCATTTTAGCGGAATATCAGAATCATCTTACTTCAAACGGTGCGATTGATTTTTCCGACATGATAAACAACGCGGCAGATAAAGTTTCTTCGGGATGTACGATTGTGCCGTACAAATATGTGATTGTGGATGAATATCAGGACATCTCAAAGTCGCGCTTCAATTTTTTGAAAGCGATTGCGGACAAAACTGGTGCAAAATTTTTCTGTGTGGGCGATGATTGGCAGTCAATTTATCGTTTTGCGGGAAGCGACATCTCTCTGTTCACTGATTTTGAAAAATATTTTGGCTATACGAAAATCCTCAAAATTGAAAAGACTTACCGAAATTCGCAGCAACTGATTGACGAGGCTTCTCGATTCGTTTTGAAAAATCCGCTCCAGCTCAAAAAGGATTTGCGTTCCGACAAACAATTGGATTATCCGCTTGTGTTCTGGGGATTTGATGATGAGCCGAAACAGGCATTGCAGTTTGCGATTAAAAAAATTGTTTCAGAATTCGGCATCAATGCTTCAATCTTGCTTTTGGGTAGGACGAATTACGATGTGGAGATTGCAAAAAAATCGGGGCTGTTCAGAACGGTTTACAAAAATCGAAAGGAGGCGTTGGAGTATATTCCGATTCCGGAATTACAGATAGATTTTCTTTCAGTTCATAAGTCGAAAGGTCTTGAAGCCGACAATGTGATTGTTTTGAATTTTAAGAATGATAAGCTTGGCTTTCCGAATCAGATTGCGGACGACAAAGTTTTGAATCTTGTTCTTACGAATGCCGAAGATTTCAAGTTCGCTGAAGAACGCCGCCTTTTTTATGTGGCGATAACGCGAACTCAAAACAGGACATTCGTGCTGACCGACAACAAAAATCCGTCTCCGTTTTTCAAGGAATTCTCTGAATCTGCTTCCGTCTGCTTTGTGTCAATCAAGAAATTGGCGGACAAAAATCAGACGAGTTGTCCGCTGTGCAAAACAGGAAATCTGCTGAAAGTAGAACATAAGGGAAAGTATTTTGTAGGCTGCTCAAATTTTCCAAGATGCCGTTACACTGTGCGCGATGCAACGATTTTGTTGAATCCAAAGAAATGCCCCGCGTGCGGTGGCTTTCTCATAAAACGCAAAGGCAAGAACGGGCATTGGTTCAGCGGCTGCACGAATTATCCGTATTGTGAATATACGGAACAGTTATGGACAGAATAATGGAACGGAATACATGAGTGATGCATTGATTAGCCTTACGCCTGTAATCTGCACAGGCGGGGAAGACAAATTCTATTACACGATTTCCAACGACTGTATACGCTGCGGCTCGTGTATGGCGGAATGTCCTGTGGGTTCAATTTTGCAGCGCGATAACCGTTTTCACATTGACAAAAGCAAGTGTATTGATTGCGGAACATGACCGTTTCTCTTGAAAGCACGGTGAAATACATATTTCGCCTGTCAATGGTGTTTCCATGTGCTTCACCGTGTTAATAAAAAAAGACCTATAAAGAGAAACGGGCGTTTCCTTATACAGGTCTTTTCGTCATTTAAAGAATGGCGAGCTATCCTCGTTTCAATCATGGCGAGGTATTCTTTTCGTTGAATTGCTGGGTGCCCACTTTTTCGCTGGTTGTCAATAGTGCCATTGCCCTTTCTACATTCTTGCGGCGGTATTGTCCTCGCCAATCTCGCCGAGTGCGTCAGCCTGTAGCTTGTACTTGCGTCTGAAGTGTCCTTTTAGTGATATTTTTCCTTGTCACTGGGTAGATTGCGTGATATAGTAATACAAGATGATTTTCAATGAATAAGAGGTATCGTCCAAAGTATTTTCATATATTTTGGATCATTGCTGTTTGTTATGAGATGCATTTACAAACTGCAATTTCATGCATCTTGCATGACTGCTAGCGCGGATTTTTTATAGGAGAATGTATGACTGTTAAACAAATTGCCGAAGCTGTAGACGGTGTGATTGCTTGCGGCGAATCATTTAAAGACAAAGACATTGCTACAGCGTGCGGTTCAGATATGATGAGTGATGTAATGGCGTTTTATCATGAACGAGGGCTTTTGCTTACAGGTCTTGTTAATATTCAAGTGATTCGGACTGCAAGTTTGCTTGATTTAGACGGCATTTGTTTTGTGCGCGGGAAAAAACCTACAGAAGAAATGATGCAACTTGCAAAAGAAAACAATCTTTTTATTATTGAAACGGAACTGCCAATGTTTCCCGCGTGCGGCAGGTTGTATAAAGGTGGACTTCTCGGTGCCGTTGAGTAAACGTATGAAGTATGAATACGAAGTTTTTGGCGACGATTTTTCAAAAGCAGGGCTGGCTTCACAAGATATAAAAAAGAAACTTCAGCAGCTCGGGGTACCGATTGTCACGGTAAAGCGCACAGCCATTGCAATGTTTGAAGCCGAAATCAACATGGTGATTCATGCACATGGAGGAAAAGCATCGGTTGAAATTACTGATGGAAAAATCACGATACTCATGGAAGATTCAGGACCCGGTATTCCTGATATAGATAAGGCGATGGAACCAGGGTTTTCGACCGCTACAGAAGAGGCACGCAATTTGGGGTGGGGGGCAGGCATGGGATTGCCCAATATGAAACGTAACTCTGATTTTTTGAAAGTGGAGAGTACGGTCGGAGTGGGCACAAAGGTCACTATGGAGATAAAGATTGCAGATGCATGAAAATGAATTGCTTTCTCAATTTCATTCAGTCCATCTCCAAGAAGATATGTGCAAAGGTTGCACGATATGCGTTACTGGTTGCCCTGTTGAGGCTATTCGCGTGCGCGATGGAAAAGCGCATATACTTGAAAAACGGTGCATAGATTGCGGTGAGTGCATACGGCATTGTCCGAGCAAGGCAAAATATTCGCTTACGTCTACGATTGATGAGCTTGCTTCTTACACGTTTAAAGCTGCGCTCATTACTCCGTCTATCTATGGGCAGTTCAATATGCATTACTCAAAGCAGCAGATTCACAATGCGTTCAAATCTCTCGGTTTTACGCACGTGTATGATGTTTCTGAAGACGCGCTTACTGTAAGCCGTGCAACAGCATATTTTCTTACACACGAAAAGAATTTGCCAAAGCCGATTATATCTTCGTCATGTCCCACTATTGTTAAATTGATTGAAGTGCGCTTTCCGTCATTGCTCGACAATATTTTGCCATTGCTTCCACCTGTTGAGTTGTGCGCACGCCGCGCTCGTGCAGATTTGCAAGCACTTGCAAAGGCTGACAACTCGGTAGGGGTGTTTTTAATCGCACCATGTTCGGCAAAGATTACGGTAGCAAGAAGTCCTGTAGGTTATGACAAAACTGCCATGGACGGTGCATTTGCATTTGAAAAGCTGTATCTGCCGCTCGTGACGGCGCTTCGGAAAATGCGTAGCGACGAAAAGCAAGTTGTAAAAGAGATTGCTGAAGAGTTGGATGCGGTCAAAGTGTTATCGCCTGAAGAGCGTGCTACGAAAATTCCCAAAGTTGCTAAGTTTTATACAGACGCGCCTGATGGCCTTGCATGGGGGCGTGAATCGGGCGAAGCGGAGTACGTTGCGCATTTTTTAGAACATCCTGAAAATTTCAATTGGATTACAGCATGTGGCATTCAGCAGGTAATTGAAACGCTTGAGGCTATTGAAGACGGGCAAATGAATCAATATGATTTTGCAGAACTTGACGCGTGTGCAGGCGGGTGCATCAATGGACCGCTCATGATAAAGCCTGCAAGCGAAGGTCTTGCGGTCATGCGTAATCGTCTCCGTTTCAGCCGAGCAGCGCGCGACAAAGTTCCTGTACCTGATTTAACTGCGGAAGATATAGCGGCAATTTCTCTTACAAATCAAATTTCTCCGCGTCCTGCGCGTCAGCTTTCGGGTGATTTTGTGACCGCCCGCAAGATGATGCAAAATATGGAAGACATTGTAGCGCAACTTCCTGGTCTTGACTGCGGTTCATGCGGCGCGCCGAATTGCAGGGCGTTAGCAGAAGATATTGTGCGACATAGAGCAACACTTGAAGACTGCGTTACAATCATGAAGTCGCGCTATGAAGAATTGCTGTTTGGAAATAAGCATTAATTGGTACGGAGAGACGGATGATTCAGAGGCGTTGTCATGGATGGAATTGACGAACTGGATATTGTTCAGCAAAAAACGGTATTGCGAAACGCCATGAGCGATGTAGTTGCGCAATTTTGTGCTAATAAAAAAGCTGCATCACTTGCCGCAAAACATGCTGCGGACAGTTTATTTGAATCGAGTTTATATATAGATGCGCGTGTCATTTGTATATTTATAGCGAGTCCTGAAGAAATAGAAACCCGCAGCATTATCGAGCAGGCACTTGCAGATGGAAAATGTGTTGCTGTACCGCGCGTTACAAATAGAGACGGCTCGATGGAATTACGTTGCCTCGATGCTGAGCAGCCGCTCGGTATGCAGCTTGAGATAGGCGCGTTTGGACTTCTTGAGCCGAATTTATCAACAGTAAAAATAAATGTGGATGATTTTCCGTCGCACGCGCTTTTTTTAATGCCTGGACTTGCATTTATGTGCGGTGGAAAACGGCTTGGACGAGGTAGAGGCTTTTACGACAGATATATCGCGCGCATCAGAGAAACGGAGCCGGTGCTTGCTGCACTCTGTTTTTCATGTCAAATAATCGACAGCATACCGTGTGTTGCGCATGATGTAGATATGGCGTATATTGTGTGCGATCGTGGCATCATTTCGTGTGATAGTTTTCAATATACTGGATTGTGACGTGTCGCGTGCGTCTTCATACTGCGGAAAGAGTGAAAAAATCTCGCGCACAGAGTGGTGTAATTGAAAGCAGCGTGTCGAGCGGCTCATGTATTCATGAAGCTATGCGCCGAGAAGTGTAACTGTGAACAGCGCGCCAAGCAGTTGCTTCTGTTTACAAAAAAAGCTATGATATAGAAAAGGAGTGTATATGAAACGAACATTGCGAATTGCGCTCGTTGCGCATGACAATCGAAAAGCAGATATTGTTGATTGGGCTGTGTATAATGCAAAAATGCTTTCACAGCATGAGCTGATTTGCACTGGCACCACAGGTACGCTCATTCGAGAGTCATTTGAAAAAAATGGTGTTCCCTGCGCTGTTACATGCATGCATTCTGGACCTATGGGCGGCGACGCAGAAATTGCTGCGCTCGTTGTAGAAAAGAAAATCG
Organism: Treponema sp.; assembly: GCA_017940005.1. Taxonomy (GTDB): domain Bacteria; phylum Spirochaetota; class Spirochaetia; order Treponematales; family Treponemataceae; genus Treponema_D. Next base: position 28,761 of record JAGAZO010000018.1, on the reverse strand, counting down.
ACTTTGCTGTTTTTCTCATAGATGATTTGAGCCCGCAGCCGCATGAAGCGGACATACAGATGTTGTTGCGTCAGTGCCGAATTCATGATGTGCCCATTGCATGCAATCGCTACAGCGCAGACTTGATGATTACGAGCACACTCTGGGACGATGAGAATTACAAACCGAGCGAACCGCGTTATGAGCCGTTTGACAGGAAAGCATTTGAAAATCGTGCTTGATGCATACGGCAGTTTGTGATCTATCACAATGAGCTAGACTTGATGGCAAGCAATTTGATGATGCACTGAAAGGTGCCTTTGCAAATGTTTGCATACTATCTGCTTACTCTGCCTGATGTATCGCCGTTCATGAGTCTTTCAACTTCTTCAACGGAAACGTGGTTAAAATCTCCCTCGATTGTGTGCTTGAGGCAGCTTGCTGCCACTGCAAACTCAACAATTTTTTGTGGCTCGAAATGCATCATATTCCCGTAAATGAGTCCAGCGCCAAAGCTGTCGCCGCCACCAACTCTATCTACAATGCGAATAGCATATTCTTTGCTGGAGTAGTACTTTTTGCCGTCGTATAAGAGCGCTGCCCATCTGTTATCTGATGCGCTCATTGAAGTACGCAACGTGATTGCTACTTGTGAAAAATTAAATCGCTCTGCAAGTTGCTTTGCGACAGCTTCGTAGTCGCTTGTGTCGAGTTTGCCTGCCGTTACGTCTGAGTGCGTGCCTTTTATACCAAATACTTTTTCCGCGTCTTCTTCGTTTGCAATGCACACGTCAACGTACTGCATCAACTCCGACATGATTTTTTCTGCCTGTTCAGTACTCCACAATTTTTTGCGAAAGTTCAAGTCGCAGCTTATGGTAAGTTTTTTTGCTTTTGCTTTTTTGCATGCTTCAAGACAGATTGCTGCAACAGCATTGCCGAGCGCGGGCGTTATTCCCGTAAAATGAAACCACTCGGCATTTGCAAAAATAGAATCCCAATCAAAGTCACTTGCTGTTGCCGTTTGCATAGACGAGCCTGCCCTGTCATAGATAACAAATGAACCGCGCTGACTTGCACCATTTTCTGCGTAGTAAATGCCGAGCCTGTTTCCGCCGCGTGCAATGTGTTGTGTATCAACGCCGAATTTTCGCAGCTCGTTTAACGCTGCGTCTCCAATTTGATGTGCGGGCAGCTTTGTGACAAATGCTGTATCAATCCCAAAATGAGAGAGCGAAACAGCAACATTTGATTCTGCCCCGCCGTAAACAACAGTGAATGTATCTGCTTGTACAAAGCGTTTAAATCCCTCTGGAGAAAGGCGCATCATGATTTCGCCAAATGTGATAACTTTTGCCATGCTTGCCTCCGCAATAAAATAGTGCAATGAATTATTGGCAACGAGTATAGCATACTTTTTAGAAAGCGGGTAGCAAAGGTGACGTATTGCATTGACAATCCAGTGACGTGATTTGCTCAAAAGGGCAATGCTACAGAAACTGATAGAGAGGGCTTTTCCACTTGCACGATACCACGCTTCGTGCTAATGTATGAATGAGGTACAATTATGTCAATTATAATAAAAGTATGCGCATCTCTGGTGGCGCTGGAATTTTTCTTTATTATGTATTTGGAGACTTTTGCCACAACATCTGAGTGGACGGCAAAGGTGTTCGGCATGGAGCGGGACGAATTGCGCCGCTCGTCGGTAAGCCTGCTGTTCAAAAATCAGGGGGTGTACAACGGAGTGCTTGCGGTGCTGGTGCTCGTGGCAGTATTCGCGTTTGCAAACAAGGCTGCCGTTATTGCGCTCATGATTTCCATCATCGCAGTGTCAGCATATGGCGCCGTCACTACTAACCCCAAGATTCTCCCGATGCAAGGCGGTCTTGCGGCAGTGACGTTGGTGACTTGTTTTTTGTTGCAATAGGTTAGCTATTGCTAATTTAATAATCCGTTTGTCTCATCTCTGTGCATCGACGTATATTCGTTATAGAAAATCTCTCAAAGCAAAATAGGGAGATTGCGTACATCTAATTGCTGCTCGTGTTGTAGAGAAGTGCCTATTATTATTTTCGCTTACTAATATATAATAAGGTTTGCACTTCTCTACAACATATAGCACTGCTACAGTTGTAAAAAGCTCTATTTCTCTGTATAATAGGCACCAATGGAAACTACTGCTAACGAGGCTGCTGTATCAATGCATGCTGCTGACGAAGAGATTTCTTTAATTGATTTATTCGCTGTGCTATTGCATTATAAAAAGCTCATTTTTTCAATAGTAGCAGGCGCTATGGTAACAGTGCTTGTTTACTCTATCGTTTCTCTTGTATTGCCGCCAGAGAAGTCGCCGCTTCCAAATAAATATACGCCGTATGCGCTTATGCTCATAAATGATGAAGCGTCTTCAGGCGGAACATTTGCTTCTTTACTTAGCTCTTCTGGGCTTGCTGGCAGCGCGTTTTCTTCTTTACTTAGCTCTTCTGGGCTTGCTGGCGGCACAACGTACAGCGAGCTTGCTGTATATCTTGTGGGCATGAATACATTTCTTGATGCAATTGTCGATGAGTTTGATTTGATAACGCGCTATAAAATCAACAAATTTCCTCGTGCAGCGAGTCGCGAAGCTTTAAAAAGCAATCTCAAGGCTGATTATGACAGTAAATCAGGTGTGCTTTCGCTTAAATTTTCTGATATAGATCCTGTCTTTGCGCAATCTGTTGTCAATTTTGCAGCTAATTATATGGACAACATTTTTATGGAGCTTGGACTTGACAAAAATCAGCTTGAGAAAAAAAATCTTGAAGAGGCTATACAGACAAGTTATGAACAGGTGTTAGAGCTGACAAATCAAATTCGCGAAAAAGAAGGCTCTTCGGCATACGGCTACAATCCCAATGGCGTGGTGGAAACTGCCATACTTAATCTCGAGCTTCAGGCGCAGGAGGAAGTGTACAAACAGCTTAAGACGCAGTATGAAATTTTGAAAGTCACTATGGCAAGCGAAAAACCGGTGTTTCAAATCCTTGAGCGGGCTGAAGTGCCTGATAGAAAATCAAAACCGTCGCGCGGCAAGCTCTGCATCATCGTTACTTTTGCGGCGTTATTCCTCTCGATATTTATCGCATTTATGCTGAATGCATTAGAAAATATTAAGAACGATCCCACTGCGATGAAAAAGCTGTCACCTGCAAAAAGTCGTAAATAGGTGAGTATATGAAAAAATATTTTTTATTTATTGCGATAGGCATGTATTTGCAAGGTGCACTTTTTGCAGACGATGCACAAGAGTCAACCAATTTATATCGTGCTCAGCTCGCCATGTCGTCTACTGATTATCTCGTGACGGCGGGAGATGTGTATACGCTTTCATTTTCAGCGAATAATACTGCTGTTTCTTATCCCATCCTTGTTGATACTTCTTACAGAGTGCGCGTGGCGAATATCACCACAATCAATGTTGAAGGCAATACGTTCCTGCGTTTTAAACAGCGCGTTGAAGAACTGGTGACGCAGAATTATCACATGAGCAGTGTGCAGTTTGTATTAACAAGTCCAGCGGTGTTTCAGGTAACAGTAAAAGGCGAGGTGTCGCAGACTGCTGCTTGTGAAGCATGGGGACTCATGCGGCTCTCTGATGTAATAAAAAACAATCTTACACCGTATTCATCTACGCGCAATGTTGTAATTACTTCGTCAAACGGCATATCGAAAACATATGATTTATTTCAGGCAGAACGGTTTGGTGATTTGTCGCAAAATCCTTATATGCGACCGGGCGACGTTGTGACAATAGGGCGCATGTCGCGCAAAGTAACGCTCGATGGTGCTGTGGAACGGAAAGGTACATACGAATTGCTTGACGGTGAAAACTTGCAGCAACTCATATATTATTACGGCGGCGGTTTTGATTCCTTTGCTGATGTGAGTCGCATTGTGTTGACGCGTATGCTCAATCCAGCTAATCCCGCAGGTGAAAAAATATATTTAGATGAGAAAGCTGTTTCATCCAATTATGAACTGTTAAGTTACGATTCTGTGAATGTTTCTGCGTACAGTGAACTCAAACCTGTCATGTTCATAGAAGGAGCGATTAATTCTGCCGAAGGTACAACATTGTATGCGTCGTCGCGTCTTGTAATTACGTTTGATGAGGGTGAAAACTATTCCACGCTTGTATCGCGGCTACAGACATTTTTTACTGCTGAATCGGATGTATCTAATGCATATGTTATCCGCAATGGAAAAGTGATTCCGCTGAATGTTGGGAAAATGCTGTATGATGCTTCATATTATTCTGAAGAAACAATTAAACGATATGATACACTTGTTATACCGTTCAAGCAATATTTTGTTACGGTGGCTGGTGCTGTCATGAATCCCGGTCGCTATCCGTACATTCCGGATCGCACATGGGAATACTATATTGGACTTGCAGGTGGATTTTTGCTCGAAAAAAACAGAGGTCGCTCTGTGAAAATTCAAGATATAAGTGGAAAAAAAATGCGCAAAACAGAGCTGATTACACCTGAAACAACGATTACAGCGTCTACAAATTCGTTTACCTATTACTTTAATCAATATGCACCTGTTATAACTACTGTGCTTTCTGCAGTGTCCACAACAGTGACAATACTTATTGCTACGCGAAGTATACGAGATAAATAATTCTTCAACGGAGCCTCAATAGTAACTTATTGCTACACAAAATGCACGATTTTGCACGGCGACCTGCTATACTCATGCAGCATGCGTGTTGTAGATGTGCGTGAGGGATGCGGAAGGTGCAAAGTCTGCCGTGTGCGTAGTATGCGCAGAAGAACGCAGGCGGAGCGGTCACCGCTTTTTGCAATACGCGCTTTACTTTATTTGCGATTTACTGTTAAATATTTCACAATAAATGGAAAATTCTCATAGATTTCAGCCTTTTTTACGATTTTGCGGCTTTTTATTGCAGATTTTCCGTTGACGAAAAATGATGATGTGCTACTATGGAGGTGTTGTGTGAGTATGCGCGTTTCAGAGCCGTCCAAACGACGGCTCGTGCTGTTGGAAGGGCTGCTTGCACGCATGAGCGGACGCGTTACGTCGCGGTTTTTGAGCGAGCTTACGCACTGGAACGATTCGCTTATACGGCACGACATTGCATCGATTGGGTTTTCGCGCGGCGTTTCAAACGGTTACGATGTGCATGCATTGCGTTCGGCAATTTGTGCGGCTTTTTCGCTTACAGAGCGCGCAGAACAGCGGGGATGCATTGTGGGACTTGGGCGGCTGGGAGCGGCATTGCTCGACGAAAGCATGTTTGACGGAAGCGGCTTTAAAATTGTCGCGGGGTTTGACCCGAATGTGAACAGAACGGAGATTTTGCGTTCAACGTTTCCGCTGTATCCTGCGTCAAAGCTAGAAGTTGTTGTGCGTGCAGAGCGCATTGCATGGGCGCTTTTGGCATCAAAAAATGAGGATGCGCAAGCTCTTGCCATGCGCCTTGCGCAATGCGGCATTCGCGGCATTGTCAATTACACAGACGTGACGCTTGCACTGCCAGAATCTGTTGCGCTTGAAAATGCGTCGCCTGTCACTATGGTGCGCACGCTTTTTGCACGAACGGAAGGGTAGCGGGCAAGAGGAAGAAATTGTGAAGATATACTTATTAAACCTGTTCGGAAACATCAGTGTCAGAACAGGTTTATTGCAAAATTGATGAGATATTACAGCGAATAGCATAGTGGTATGTGAGGAGGAGAACTATGAGTCGTGTGTATAATTTTTCTGCAGGACCTTCGTGCCTGCCAGAAGAAGTGCTTGCCGAGTGCGCAAGCGAGATGCTCAATTACCATGGTACGGGGCAATCTGTCATGGAGATGAGCCATCGCTCGTCTGCGTTTAAGCCTATTATTCAGGACGCTGAAAACATGGTGCGACATCTTATGCGCGTTCCTGAAAATTACACAGTGCTCTTTTTGCAGGGCGGTGCTTCAACGCAGTTTGCATGCGTGCCGCTCAATCTCGGCGTGCGACACGGAAAGGCGGCGTACGTGAACACGGGCGTATGGGCAAAAAAAGCGATAAGCGAAGCGAAAAAGTTTATTGATGTTGATGTAGTCGCTTCTTCTGAAGATAAAAATTTTTCCTACATTCCGCACGTAGAAAACGTGAGCGGCAGCTACGACTACGCGTACATCTGCTTCAACAACACAATCAAAGGAACGCGCTGGAGCCACATTCCTGACACAGGCGACATTCCGCTTGTTGCAGATATTTCGTCGTGCATTCTTTCAGAGCCGCTCGACGTGAGCAAGTTTGCATTGCTTTTTGCCGGCGCGCAAAAAAATCTTGGGCCTGCAGGAGTGACGCTCGTGATTGTGAAAAATGATGTGCTCACTGACACGCCGCGTGCACAAACGCCCACAATGCTTTCGTACAAAACGCACGCTGATGAAAACTCGCTGTACAACACGCCGCCGTGCTATGCGATTTATGTTGTGGGCAAAGTGCTCCATTGGATAGAAAAAAACGGAGGCGCAGAAGGCATGAAAGCGCGCAACGAGGCAAAAGCAAAATTGTTCTACGACTATCTTGATGCGAGCAGCTTTTACTACGCGCCTGTAGAAAAAAGCAGCCGCTCGCTTATGAATATTCCGTTTTTAACAAAGGAAACTGATGCAGAAAAAGCTGACGCACTCAATAAAAAATTTGTGGCAGAAGCGGCTTCACGCGGACTTGTAAATCTTGCGGGGCATCGCACCGTTGGCGGCATGCGCGCGTCGCTGTACAACGCAATGCCAATCGAAGGCGTGCAAAAATTGCTTTCGTTCATGGATGAGTTTGCAAAAACACATCAGTAGAGGGCATCTCCAAAATTTCAGTTTTGGCGGTTTGTAAAATAAAAAACTGCGCGTGCCATGCGCGCTAAAAAGGTGATTATATGTACAAAATTCAAATGCTTAATAAAATTGCGAGCACGGGTCTTGATTTGTTCCCGCACGATGATTATGAAATCGCTTCATCGCTCGTAAGCCCTGACGCGATTCTTGTGCGCTCGTGCGACATGCACGGCATGGAGTTTTCGTCAACGCTCAAAGCAGTTGCGCGCGCTGGCGCTGGCGTGAACAATATTCCCGTGCCAGAGCTTACGGAAAAAGGCATTGTCGTATTCAATACGCCTGGCGCAAACGCAAACGCTGTCAAAGAGTTTGTGCTCCTTGCGCTGCTGCTTTCAAACAGGCAGGCGTTTGCAGCGACTGAATGGCTCAAGACGCTTGCAGGTAAAGGAGATGGAATCACGGAGCTTGCGGAAAAAGGCAAATCGCAGTTTGCGGGGCCTGAGCTAAAAGGAAAGACGCTCGGCGTTATCGGGCTTGGCGCAATTGGCGCAATGGTTGCAAACGCCGCTATCGATTTGGGCATGAAAGTAATCGGCTACGACCCGTTTATGTCGGTGAGCGCGGCATGGCATTTGAACACGCATGTAGCGCACGCCGAGACGCTCGACTCGCTTTTGGCAAAATCTGACTACGTGACGATTCATATGCCGCAGACAAACGAAACAAAAGGATTTATCAATGCGGACAAACTTGCAGAGATGAAAAACGGCGTGCGCGTCATCAACTTTGCGCGCGGCGGACTTGTGAACAATGCAGACATGATTGCTGCAATCGAAAGCGGAAAAGTTGCCATGTTTGTCACCGACTTTGCTGCAGAAGAATTCATCAATAATCCGAAAATCATCTGCTTCCCGCATCTTGGCGCTTCCACTCCTGAAGCGGAAGAAAATTGCGCGGTCATGGCAGTGCAGCAGCTTCGCGCGTTTCTTGAAACAGGCGTTATCGAAAACTCGGTGAACTTTCCGCGCGTCGTGACTGACAGCCCCATCCCCAAAAATGGCATGCGATTGTGCATTGCAAACAAAAATGTGCCAGGCATTGTGTCAAAGTTTTCGACAATTCTCGGAGAAGCAAAGCTCAACATTGCCGGCATGATAAATCAGAACCGCGGCGACGTGGCATACAACATCATCGACATTGATGGGCTTATTGCTGGCGACACGCTTGCAAAACTTATTTTGATTGAGAATGTCGCGCTCGTCCGCCCTATTTTTGGATGATGAGATACTTACCAAAGCGTACTGCTGCCGCGCACATGCGCTCTGTCATTCGCCGAGCACGTGCTTTATTTTTGCAATGATAGTGCTTTGTTCTGCCAATGCGCCGCGCCCCAAATCGCCGCACGCAAGTAGTGATTCGCGCGGTTCAATAAACACAGCACCATTATCTTGCAGCGTTCGTATGTTGCGTTGCGTGAATGGATGCTCATACATTGCCGTATTCATTGCAGGCGCAAACAGTATGGGAGCTTTTGTCGCAAGCAAAATAGAGCCGAGCATGTCATCGGCAATTCCTGCTGCTGCTTTTGCAATAAAATCTGCGCTTGCAGGCGCTATGAGCACAATGCTTGCCATTTGCGCAAGTTCTATATGTGCAATGCTGTGCGCATCAAATGAATCGAATACGTCAGTGTACACATTGTTTTTTGTGAGCGATTGCAATGTGAGCGGCGTGATAAATTCTACAGCGGCTTTTGTCATCACTGCATGTACGCTGTAGCCGTCTTTTGTGAGTGAGTTTGCAATATCGGCAGCTTTATATGCTGCGATGCTTCCTGTAATACCAAGCACAATAGTTTTTGCATTACTTGAGTTATCCATATAATTTCCTTACAACTGCTTGTGTAATTCCACGTGCAATTTCTTGCTTTGTTTTGAATGAGACTGTCTTTTTTTGAGCGTCAACGAGATGCGCTGTATGATTGTCGCCTGCTATTTGCGTTGAATCGTTTGCAAGCACAAAATCGCAACCGTTATTTGCAAGCAATCGATGTGCTGTTTCGATGAGTTCTGTCTGCGGAACACCGCTCAAAAGTTTAAAGCCGATAATAACCGCATTTGGAAGTTTTTGCCGAAACAATGGAAGAATTTTTTGCGTTTGCTCGAGGAGAATGAGCGGTGCTGTTTCGTGCGATGAAAATTTGCCGCCTGCTCTCATATCAGAATTGCGCAAAAGTTGTTGGATTGCGGCGGCATCGCAGGCATTTGAAGAAAGTTCTTGCACTGAACGCGCAAGAGAATCTACGCTTGTAACAGACGCGACAGTATAATCGCTTACAGCCATGCTGTGAATGACAACATCGATGCAATGCTCTTGTGTGAGCGAAAGGACAGCGGTTTGCAAATCGTGTACAGTTTGTATTTCAACGAGTTGCATGCGTGGTGAATTTGGTTTTACGGCAGAGCGGGCGCACACATAAAAAATAGTTGCGTGCGGCAATTCTGTTGCAAGCGTATCTGCAAGCATGCTGCCGAGTTTGCCTGTGCCGGTGTTGGTAATGCTCCGTACTGAATCAATCGGTTCAGATGTTCCACCTGCAGTAATCAGTATTATGGGCTTTTCTCTCATACACTGATTGTATGAAATCAACAGTAAATAAACAAGTATGCGTTTTAGCAAAGGAGCTGGTGTATCTCGTGTGATTGGTATTGGAAAACAGCGAAAAATTTAGTATACTTACCATATGGCTGATTTTGATAAAAGCGTTGACAGCACAGCTGCTGTTGCAGAAGAACGTGCATACGATGTGCCGCCGTCAGGTCTTGTTATTTTTTTTAACGATGACTACACAACAAAAGATTTTGTTGTCGAAGTGCTTGTCTCTGTTTTTCACAAATCAGAAGCGGAGGCGAATGCACTTATGGAAGCGGTGCACACAAACGGCTCTGCGGCAATCGGCGTATATGCGTTTGACATTGCTGCAACGCGCGCTTCTATTGCAGTCAGCCGTGCGCGTGCGCAAGGGTTTCCGCTCATGGTAAAAGTGCAGGAAATTAGGTAGCTGTCGTTCAGGTGATGTATGGAGCTTAGTCTCGAGCTTAGGCAAATCTTATCTGTCTCATTTTCAGATGCAAAGATCGCGCATCATGAATTTTTCACGCCCGAACATGTTTTGCGCTCTGCGCTTGCGTTTACTTCCGTGCGCTCTGTAATCGAATTGTGCGGCGCAGATGTTGCAGCTATTCGCACGCATGTAAATGAGTACATCAAAAAAAATGTACCGATTGCAGTTACACAGTTGGACGCTCGTCGCGTTGCCGAGCCTATTGAAACACAAGGCTTTCAAGAAGTGATGAACCGTGCAGTGTATCACTGCGCTGCGTGCGATAAACCTATTCTTGACATAACAGATGTGCTCGTGAGCATGATGGAAGAAACACGCAGTTACTGCGCATATTCGCTGCGCATGGGTGGCGTAGACAAGTTGCAGCTGCTTGAAGCGATTAGCATAAAAAGAAACATGTATATTGATGAAGATGATGTGAATGGAGAAGGCAAAGACATAGAAAGCGACAAAGAACTATTTGAGCAAGATGAAATACCACAAGATGATGCACAGAAAAAATTTGTGCCAGGAATGCAGCCGACTGACGAGCGGCACAATACAGACGGAGCAAAAAGCGTAAAGAAAACTGCGCTTGAAAAATTTTGTGTGGAGCTTGTTGCAGAAGCACAAAGCGGCAGCCTCGATGCGCTCATCGGGCGTGAAGACGAGCTTGAACGCACTGTGCAGATTTTATGCCGCCGCACAAAAAATAATCCGCTCTATGTGGGAGACGCAGGCGTTGGTAAAACGGCTATTGCGAATGGCCTTGCATTGCGCATTGCAGACGGCAATGTTCCCGAAATGCTGCAAGGGTTTTCAATCTACAGTCTTGACATGGGGCTTGTCGTGGCAGGCACAAAATACCGCGGTGACTTTGAAGACCGTCTGCGCAAAATCACCGATGAGCTTATGAAAAAGCAGAACGCCATTTTGTTCATCGATGAAATCCACATGATAATGGGCGCGGGAGCAGGCGGCAACAGCACTATGGATGCGGCAAATTTATTAAAACCAGTTTTAACGTCAGGAAAAATCAGATGCATCGGCTCTACCACGCATGAAGAATATGCAAAACACTTTGAAAAGGACAGAGCGCTTGCTCGCCGCTTTCAGAAAATCGACATAGCAGAACCGTCTAGCAAAGACACACTGCTCATTTTGCAAGGGTTGCGCGAGCGGTATGAGTCGTATCACGGTGTTGTGTACAGCGATGACGCGCTCAAAGCGGCAGTTGATTTAGCTGTGCAGTATGTGCCCGACAAACGTCTTCCCGACAAAGCGATTGACATCATTGACGAAGCGGGCGCGTATTGTAAGATTACAGCGAAAAGCAGATTAAACGATGTAGCGCACCATGAGCACGATGTCAGAACATCTGTGGACGCACACAATGCAGCGGGTGAGCAGTTCGATGGCACCGCAACAGCGTATGCCAAAGTGCATGCGGATGCGCGTAGCACAACAGCGCATAACGCACGAGCGCACGCTGAAGAATATGCAGGCGAGCAATTCAATAACAGTGAATTTGCGCAGGAGCGCCCAACTGTTTCAACGGAAATCATTAAAATGGTTACTGCAAAGATGGCGCGCGTGCCGCTTGAAACTGTTACAAACGATGAAAAAGACAAGCTGCGTGAGCTTGAAAACACAATGTGCGCTGAAATATTTGGACAAGATGCAGCGGTGCGCCTCGTTTCAAAGGCGGTAAAAAAAGCGCGGGCAGGATTTAATAATCCCGAAAAACCAGAAGCGAGCTTTCTTTTTGTGGGACCGACAGGCGTTGGCAAGACAGAGCTTGCGCGCTCACTTTCGCGCATTTTGAGTGAACCGCTTTTGCGCTACGACATGAGCGAATATCAAGAAGAATACGCAATCAGTCGCTTAATCGGTTCTGCGCCCGGATATGTTGGCTATGAAGAAGGCGGGCAGCTTACAGAAGATGTGCGCAAAAATCCCCATGCGATTGTGCTCTTCGACGAAATTGAAAAGGCACATCAGAAAATTTACAATGTGCTTTTGCAAGTGATGGATTACGGATTCCTCACAGACAATCAAGGGCGCAAAGCAGATTTTAGAAACTGCATCATCATTATGACGAGCAACGCAGGCGCGCGCGACATGGAAAAAGGCGCAATCGGCTTTGGCGCAGACGATTTATTGGGCAGCGATGATTGGCAGTCGTCGTCGCTACGTGAGGCAGTTGAAAAAACGTTTACACCTGAATTCAGAAACCGCCTTGATGCTGTCGTGACATTTGCGCATTTGGGAAAAGACATTGTAAAAAGCATTGCGCAAAAAGAGACGGGCAAGCTCGCTTCACGCCTTGCGGCAAAAAATGTAACGCTCACTGTAACGCCGCGCGCGCTCGACTATCTTGCAGAGAAGGGGTACTCGCGCGAATTTGGCGCGCGCAACATGGCGCGAACTGTAGAAGAAGAAATCGCTTCGCCGCTCACCGACGAAGTGCTGTTTGGAAAACTTGCAGATGGTGGAAACGTCACCGCAGATGTGCAGAGTGAGCAACGCCAAGACGCATGCAATACAGCAGGCAATCACACAAGTGCGCGTAATGCAGCAGCTGTTCACACAATCGGGCAACATGCGGACGATGTTTTTTTGAGCAATGCAAACTTGCACATAACGTTTACCTATGGAACGCGCTAGTTGGCACGAACAGCTCGGCACTGAATTGTATGGAAGCGATTTTTCATTTGTGCGCTTCCCTATTCGTTCCAATGTGCGCGAGGGACTTTTAGGCTACACAGAAATTATTAATTCATCACTCGTATTTTCAGCATATTTGCAGGGCATTTTCCCGTGGTACAACGAAGATGACCCGGTGCTGTGGTGGAGCCCTGACCCGCGCTTTGTGCTGCCTGTGCAAGAATTTCACATGCCGCGCAGTGCAGCACGATTTCTTAAAAATACGCCGTATACATACACAATGGACAAAGCGTTTGTCGATGTTATCACCTGGTGCGCGAATGTCAAGCGACGCGACCAAAACGGCACATGGATTGGCAACGACATGATAGATGTGTACTGCGAACTTTTTGAGCGCGGCATTGCTCATTCAGTTGAAGCGTGGAGCGGTACTGAACTTGCCGGTGGTTTTTACGGCGTGCTTATTGGAAAAGTGTTTTGCGGAGAGTCAATGTTTACGTTGCGCCCAAACGCAGGCAAAAGCGCATTCATTTTGTTTATGCGCGCATTTGAAACATGTGGCGGAGCACTTGTCGATTCGCAAGTATACACGGAAAACATTGCACGATATGGCGCGCGCAACATAAGCCGTGCAGCATTTTTGCGCATGGAAAGCGAGCTTTTGCCCGCGCGACTGCACAGCGACATGCGCACAGCATTTGCAGAAGTTGCGAGGCAGTGACAGAAGTTGAAATCAAGCGGGCAATTCACACGCCGCAAGTAATCCGCATGTGACGTTGGTTTGCGCGCACTTGCTCCCGCACAGCCATTCCGCTACAATAATCGCATGAACGCAATTATTACAGTCGTTGGTTCGGACAAAGTTGGCATTATCGCGAGCGTGAGCGCATTTCTTGCCGAGCATAAAATCAATATAGCAGATATTTCACAGACAATTCTTTCGGGCAACTTTGTCATGATGATGATGGTCGATTTGCAAAACGCGGATATTTCAATTGATGAACTGCGCAACGCACTGCACAATACAGCAGAAACTATGGGCGTAGAAATCAACATAATGCACGAAAAAGTGTTCTCTGCAATGCATCGCGTATAAAAGCGGCAGGTACATCAATACGGTGTAGTGCTGACATATCATGGTAGCGCGGCATGACATACAGCCGGTACGCCGCACATTCAAAATGTGATTATCTCTTCGTACACGCGAATTGCAAATTGGTCTGTCATGCCAGAGATGTACTCAACGACGCACTTTTGGTACGACTCGTTGTCGTATATGTCGAACACTTCGCGTGTATTGTACCGCAAAAGCTGCTTGCGGTTTTCTTTGCCGCGCACTTTGTAGTTTGCATATTTTATTAACCAATCTTCGTACGTGGCGCACAAGTTCGGGTAATAGCGAAGCGCAAGCGCGGCGCGCCCGTTTTGTGCATATGGCTGCACGCGCATGAGCACATTGTACAACGTCTTAATAATTTCTGTGGCGTACTGTTTAAACTCTCCGAGTCGCCAGTGGTTGTAAATGCGCTTATAATTGAATTTTTTTATTTCTACAATGAACTTGAAATACTCATCAGAAAAGCACAGTCCTTTTTCAGGCGTTGACTGCTCGCACAGATTCACAATCAAATCGTTTATCAATACTGTTGTATTCACCGCTTTGCCGCTCCGAAACGCGTGCGCCGCCTTGCCTTCAATGCCGAGCGTAGATGCGACTATCTCGCGCAGCTCGCGGTATGATGTCATGTCAAGCATGTGGTACGAACGCGCGTCTTCAATGTCGCGCCCAAGGTATGCGATTTTATCTGCAACTTTGACAACGCATCCTTCCCACGTGTACGGCTGCACAATGCCTGGCCGTTTTATCGAATATAAGTCAATCGCTTCTGTGCGCGGCATAATTCCCTGCTGATCAATTTCTCCGCAGTGGCAGATGAGTCCGTCGCGCACTGCGTATGTTAAATCGAGCGGCTGCTGAAAGCCGTCTGGGTCTGCAAGAGTCTCAATAAAATCTGCAAAAAAAAGGCTGTTGCGTTCGTGCCAGAATTTTTTCGGCGCGTTCATGCCTTCCTTTTGCTCAAGCAGCGAGTTGATGCACGACTCTCCGTGGTGACCGAACGGCGCATGGCCAATGTCATGCCCGATTGCAATCGCAGATGCGAGCTGCTCGTTTAGTCCAAGATATTTTGCAATCGTAGAAGCGACAGATGCAACATGCAGCACATGCTCCATGCGCGTGCACGTGTGGTCATTGTGTGGTGCAAAAAACACTTGCGTTTTGTGCTTGAGGCGGCTGAATGCCTGGCAGTGTAGGAGGCGCGTATAGTCGCGCTCAAAATCTGAGCGTATTTCATTGCCGCGATTGTAGAGCGAGTTTTCTCGTGCAACGCATGATTGCCAATTTTCGCGCTCTTGACCGCAGCGCACATCTTTGAAAGAGTCTTTCATATTGCGTGTGATTATATCATGCGGTAGTAGAGATGTAAACGAGCCTGTGGCACATGCGTGGTGTTGAATATATGTGTGACAAATGTGCACATGATGGAGCATGGCGCAGTACACACGAGTTAGAAAATAACGGCTGTCGTCAAAAGGAGGAAAAACAACAGCCGTTATTTATGCATGTCATGCTTGTATTAATTAAACGACAAGTAATTAAAAAAGTTACACTATTTTTGCATTTTTATGCAGTGTACAAGGATTGTAAATTTATGTAATTAATATAAATTTATATTAATTACATACTTGACATAAATTAAATGATATGCAATAATAAAATAATTAGCAAAAGCTAATATATCATAATATAACGAGGTGGTATATGTCATTAATCAACAAAGAAGTGAGCGATTTCAGCGTACAATCGTTCCAGAACAACAATTTTAAAACGGTCACAAAAGCAGACATCAAGGGAAAATGGAGCGTGTTCTTTTTCTATCCGGCAGATTTCACATTCGTTTGCCCCACAGAGCTTGAAGATTTGGAGAACACGTATGCAGAGTTCAAAAAAGCAGGTTGCGAGATTTACGCAGTTTCGTGCGACTCGCACTTTGTACACAAAGCGTGGCACGACCACTCGCCAAGCATCAGCAAAATCACGTATCCTATGCTCGGCGATCCTACGCACGCGCTTGCAAAAGATTTTGATGTACTCATCGAAGACGCAGGTCTTTCAGAGCGCGGCACGTTCATCGTGAATCCTGATTGCAAAATCGTTGCATATGAAGTGAACGCCGGAAATGTCGGGCGCAATGCGGAAGAATTGCTGCGCAAGCTCCAGGCGTGCCAGTTTGTGCACGAGCACGGCAATGAGGTGTGCCCTGCAAAGTGGAAGCCGGGCGCAAAGACATTGAAACCGGGAATTGATTTGGTAGGCGCGCTGTAAGTGGCGTAAAAGCGGGACATCATGCCCCGCTTTTTTTAAACTTATTTTTATTTATAAGTGTTTTCATGATATAATAAGTGTGCTATGGAAACGAAAAAATTTTTAAAAGTCCTTGCACGTGAATATCCAACAGAAAAATCTGTGATTATCGAGCTTGTCAATACACAAGCCATTTTAAATCTTCCCAAAGGCACAGAGCATTTTATCACTGACATTCACGGAGAATATGAGCAATTTACGCACGTGATACGAAACGGTTCAGGCTCTATCTGGCGAAAGATTGAAGAAGTTTTCGGCAGCTCCGAACCTGATGATGTAAAAAAAGATTTGGCAACTCTCATTTATTATCCGTCTGAACGGCTTGAATTTTTGCGTTCGTGTATAAAGGATATTGACGAATGGTATGCCGATACAATTCACCGTTTAGTGCAGATGGTTAAACGTGTTTCGTCAAAGTATACGCGGAGTCATGTACGAAAAATGATGCCGCGTGATTTTGCCTATATCATTGAAGAGTTGATTACTGAGAAAGAAGAGCTCAGTGATAAAAAAGCCTATTACAACGCCATCATACGCACAGTGCTTTCTGTTGGCGCGGCAGAACAGTTGATAAGTGCAATGTGTCTTTTAATCCAAGACCTGGTGATTTATCGGCTTCACATTATTGGTGACATTTATGACAGAGGCCCTGCCCCATCTATGATTATGGATGTGCTCATGAAGCATCATTCTGTTGACATTCAGTGGGGCAATCACGACATTGTATGGATGGGCGCAGCGTCTGGTCAGCGTGCATGTATTGCAACTTTGCTACGGACATCGGTGCGGTATCGCACTATGGATGTGCTCGAAGATGCATATGGCATAAACTTACGCCCGTTCGTAACGTTTGCGTTGCGCACATATCAAGGTTCTGATTGGGAACGATTACATCATGCTGCTGTTGTTATTCAGTATAAGCTTGAGGGACAGCTCATCAAGGAGTATCCTGAATTTGGCATGGAAAGGCGACTTTTCCTTGACACGATAGATGTTGTGCATGGCACAGTGACAATCGGAGAAAACGTGTGGCAGCTCAATTCTGTTGATTTTCCGACGATTGATGTAGCTGATCCATATGCGCTTTCTTGTGATGAACAGGAAGTGATGAATCGCCTCGTTTCATCATTCGGGCATTGTGAAAAGTTGCAGCGTCACGTGCGCTTCTTGTTTGAAAACGGAAGCTTGTACAAAGTGTATAATGGCAATTTGCTGTATCATGGGTGTGTGCCGCTTGCTGCTGATGGCAGTTTTGCTAAAGTTACCATATTCGGAAAAACATTTTCAGGAAAAGCACTCTTTGATGAGCTTGAACGATGGGCGCGCAAAGGATATTTTGCAAAGCCAGGTTCTGTGGAAAAGAAAAAAGGCGAAGATATTCTCTGGTATTTATGGACTGGTCCATATTCTCCCGTTTTCGGGAAAGACCGCATGACAAGTTTTGAACGCGTATACATTGATGACAAAACTGCGCATATTGAAACAAAAAATACATACTACAAAAAGCTTGACGATAACACGGTGATAGATAGCATTCTTACAGAATTCGGACTTGATACAACAACTGCGCATATTGTGAACGGGCATGTACCGCAAAAAGTGAAAAAGGGGGAAACGCCTATAAAATGCGGGGGAAAGCTCTTGATAATTGACGGTGGATTTGCATCTGCATATCATGAGACTACGGGCATTGCAGGATATACGCTTGTTTCAAATTCATATGGCATGAAGCTGGTGGTGCACAAAAAGTTTGAAAACTTGCAGTCTGCGATTTTTAATCAGACAGACATTGTGTCAGACACGATTACAGTTGAAACATTTCCAGAGCGCCGTTTTATGCGCGACACAGAACCGGGCAAGGAAATGCAAGAGCATGCGGCGAACCTTGAATTGCTTTTGGAAGCGTATCGTGCAGGAGTGATTTCTCCGATGAGCGAGCATGCGCGCGCGTAGCTGCGCGATGCGCCTAGCCCGCGCCGTAACGGCGTGCGAACACCGTGAGCACGTTCCGCAGGAATGGAGGCGAAAGCCGTAACCGTGCAGGCACGGCTCTTCCATGCGTTTGCTCCAAAAAAATCAACAACTTCGCCGCAAGCGACGAGGTGTGTTGTTCTCTAATTGAAAGCAACATAGCGCATAGCGCGGGCGGTTTTGCAAAACTGCCCGCACATCTTTTCTATTCGGTGTAAGCGTCGTTCGCTGTTATTTTCGCGTTACGTTGAACGCGCCAAACTGGGGATACACCGCGTTTGCGTCCAGCTCTTCGATGCGCAAAAGCTGATTGTATTTCGCAACGCGTTCACTTCTGCTCGGCGCGCCTGTTTTAATTTGGCACGTGTTGAGCGCAACTGCAAGGTCTGCAATCGTGGTGTCCTCCGTTTCGCCAGAGCGGTGCGACATGACTGCGGTGTAGCCCGCTTTGTGCGCCATCTTCACTGCTTCTACTGTTTCAGACACAGAGCCGATTTGATTCAGCTTGATGAGGATTGAGTTTGCCGCACCGAGCTCAATGCCTTTTTTGAGGCGCTCTGTGTTTGTCACAAACAAGTCGTCGCCCACGAGCTGCACGCGCTCTCCAAGCTCTTTTGTGAGTTTTTGCCAGCCTTCCCAATCTTCTTCGTCAAGGCCGTCTTCGATTGAGATAATCGGATATTTTTCTACGAGCGATTTCCAGTGTGCAATGAGTTCGTCGGACGTAAACTTTTTGCCGCTCTTCGGCTGCACATATTCGCCTTTTTTGCTGCCTTTCCATTCGCTTGCCGCTGCGTCCATTGCGAGCACAAAATCTTTGCCCGGCTCGTAGCCCGCCTGTTTGATTGCTTGCAAAATCGTTTCGAGTGTCTCTTCATCGCTTGCAAGGTCGGGCGCAAATCCGCCTTCGTCGCCGACAGCAGTCGCTTTTTTTGCATCTTTCAAAATTTTCTGCAGCGCGTGAAATACTTCCGTGCACCAGCGCAAGCCTTCGCGGAATGACGGCGCGCCTGCGGGCATAATCATGAATTCCTGCGTGTCAACGCTGTTCGTTGCGTGTGCGCCGCCGTTTAAAATATTCATCATGGGAACAGGCAGACGGTTGCCGTTGATGCCGCCAAAAAAGCGATAGAGCGGTATGCCGAGCGACTCCGCAGCCGCGCGCGCCGATGCGATTGAAACAGCGAGGATTGCGTTTGCGCCGAGCTTCGACTTGTCTTTTGTGCCGTCGGCCTTTATCATTGCGGCATCTATTGCGTAGATGTCGGACGCGTCTTTGCCACACAAAAGCGCGTTGATTGTCGTGTTGACGTTCGCAACAGCTTTGCTCACGCCTTTGCCGCCGTATTTTGATTTGTCGCCGTCACGCAGTTCAAGCGCTTCAAACATGCCCGTTGACGCGCCGCTTGGAACAGCTCCGCGTCCGACCGTTCCGTCGGCAAGCGTCACTTCAGCTTCGACAGTTGGATTGCCGCGCGAGTCGATGATTTCTCGACCCACGACTTTTGTGATGACACAGGATTTCATATTGCCTCCAAAAATATTTAAACGAATTTCTACGCGCTATAATAATATATGAATAGCAAATAATCAACAAGCCGCGTGCTACTTTTTCTTTGTGGAAATCTTGAACTGCGTTTCATACAATTCGGTGTAAATGCCGCCCGCTTTTACCAGTTTCCGATGCTTGCCGCGCTCCACGATTTTGCCGTTTTTGAGCACAAGTATTTCGTCTGCGGCAAGAATTGTTGAAAGACGGTGCGCAATCAAAATGCTTGTGCGTGCTTCGATGAGCGGGTCGATTGCGTCCTGAATTTTCTTTTCGGAAATGGAGTCGAGCGAAGACGTTGCTTCATCAAAAATAAGGAGCGCGGGGTCTTTGAGCAGCACGCGCGCGATTGAGATGCGCTGCTTTTCGCCGCCAGAAAGCTTTAATCCGCGATTTCCTACAACAGTGTCAAGCCCGTCGCTCTGCGCTTCGATAAAGTCGTAAATGTTCGCGTTTTTACACGCGTCGATAAGCTCGCGCTCCGTTGCTTCTGGTTTTGCGTACAGCAAATTGTCGCGGATAGTGCCGTTGAAAAGGTACGTGTCTTGCGTTACGACGCCAACGTTTTTGCGAAGATACGCTAAATCAAGTTTGCGCACATCGATTCCGTCAAACAGTACGCTGCCGCCAGTTACATCGTACAAGCGCGGAATCAAGTTGA
Organism: Treponema sp.; assembly: GCA_017940005.1. Lineage (GTDB taxonomy): Bacteria > Spirochaetota > Spirochaetia > Treponematales > Treponemataceae > Treponema_D. The sequence goes on along the minus strand of JAGAZO010000018.1, from coordinate 8,577 downwards.
CAAGCGTGCTCTTGCCGCTTCCCGAAGGTCCTACGATTGCAACGCAGTCGCCGCTTTTGAGCGTAAAACTCACATTGCGCAAAATAGTGCGCTCTGGATTGTAATAAAAACTCACGTCATTGAATTCTATGCTGCCGTTCGCTTTGCCTTTTGGCACGATTGCATTTTTGTCATTTTGAATTTCGACAGGCATATCAAAATATTCAAATATGCGCGTAAAGAGCGCCATGCTCCGCATCCAGTCAACTTGAATATTGAGCAGCTGATTCACCGGGCCGTACATTTTTCCGAGCAGCGCAACGAGCACCGTAATGTCGCCGACAGAAAGCTTCGCGTTGTAGCGCATCATCAAAATGCCGCCCACAAGATAGAGCAGCATTGGACCAACGCTTGCAAATGTGCTTATGACAACGCGAAACCATCTGCCAGCCATTTTTTCTTTGATATTCAAGCGAATCATGCTACTGTTCGCGTCTTCATATTTTTTGTATTCTGCGTCTTCTTTGCCAAACAATTTTACGAGCAGCTGTCCGCTCACTGAAAGCGTTTCGTTTAAAATACCGTTGATAGTGTCGTTGCATTTTTGTGCTTCGCGTGTGAGCGCCCAACGTGTTTTTCCCGCCTTGCGCGTGGGAAGCGCGAACAACGGCACAATCACAATGCCTATTGTGGCGAGAATCCAGTTTTTTTGATACATGGCGATGAGCGCAACAACAAGCGTGAGCACATTTGAAATGATGCTTGAAAACGTGTTTGTGATTATCATCTCCACGCCAGAGATGTCGCTTGTCATGCGCGTAATGATGTCGCCTTGATTGTTCGTTGTGAAAAATCGCTGCGACATTTTTTGCAAATGCGCAAACAGTGCGTTGCGCATATCAAACGTGATGTGCTGCGCAATCCACGTGTTCAAGTAGCTTTCCGCAACGCCAATAAGATGCGCCGCAAGTGTCACCGAAAGCGACAGCACAATAAAAAAGATGAGCGCGTTCAAGTTGCGGTTGATAAGCCCGTCGTCAATCATGCGGCCGGTGAGCACAGACGGCAGCAAGTTGAAAATTGACGAAAGCAAAATGCAAAACAGCACGAGCGCAAGCTGCTTCCAATACGGCGCAAGATATGAAAAAATCCGCTTGAGCAGCGACACCGTAACTTTTGGCACCGCCGCTTTTTCTTCATCGGTCATAAAGCCGCCTCTCATGCGCCCCATGCCCATTGGTCTTTCAGACATACACACCCTCCTTAAAAATGCATAGGTGAGGAAATGTCAATTTCCGAACATATGCATTTAGTGCGCGGCTGCACGGAGTGCACGCGCACACGTAAATAAGCAAGTTTGCGCAAGCAAACTGCATGTTAAAATGCGCACGCCATTTCAGTACGCATTTTAAACCCTCCTTAATTTTGAACAGTGAACGATTTTTCAAAATCGGAACTGTTCAAAAACGCGCGTTCGCAATGTAATGAGAACACGCAAATAATAAGCAAGTTTGCGCAAGCAAACTGCATGTTAAAATGCGCACGCCATTTCAGTGCGCATTTTAAACGCTTCTCAAAATTCAACAACGAAAACACCGCTGTCGATGACAAGCAAAAAGCATGCAGCGAATGCGGCAATTTTTTTATGCGCCCACCTGACTGCTGCTTTACTGCAACCTGTTTTTACGACCGCTCCGTTCTGCACACTCAGCCTTTGATTCTTGTCGTACATGCGCATTATAGTATACCGCGGGCGGCAGGCGCAATGCTTGCGGCATGTTGCTTCTGCATATTCATCTGTGCTACACTACGACCATGCATTTTCCAAGAATGGCGGCATTGTTTCGACACCGCGGAGGCGCGCTGCAACAAATGTTCTGCGCGATGCAAGCATATATGCGACGCGCGCACGAGCGCATGCAACAACAAAAAACTGCCCGCACACGCAGCTCCCGCACACTGCGCAAAAAGCTGCTGTTAGCGTGCGCATCGCTTGCGCTCTTTCTTTTCGTTGCAGGAATCAACTGCTATATGATTGCTTCCACGAGAAACTATATTTATGCGAACAGCGCGCTCGTGCCGAAACGCTACGCGGCAATCGTGCTCGGTGCAAAAGCGTATGCGAATAATGCCGTATCGTTTGTGTTCCGCGACAGAATTGCGGGCGGCATGTCGCTGCTCGAAAGCGGAACAGTGCAAAAGTTGCTCATTTCAGGTGACCACGGTCAAAAGTCGTATGACGAAGTGAACGCCGCGCTTTCATACATCAACACAATGTATCACGTCGATGACAGCTGCATCTTCCTCGACCACGCGGGATTTTCTACGTATGACACTATGTACCGCGCGCGTGATGTGTTCTGCGTGCGCGAGGCGGCAGTAGTGACGCAGCGGTTTCACTTATATCGCGCGCTCTACATTGCGCGGAAACTCGGCATCGATGCAGTCGGCTACAGTGCGCCAGAGCAAAATCGTTTTCGACGGGAAATAAAAATTCAGTGGGAGCTGCGCGAAATCCTTGCCCGCGTAAAAGCGTTTTTCGCTGTCTCGTTTTGCGCCAAGCCAAAATATTTGGGCGAACAGCTGCCCATCACTGGCGACGGCCGCATGACGAGAGATTAGCATCTTGTTGCGCTTGGCAATAGTGTTTTCTGCTTGGTTGACACAACCGTATTTGCAGAGTAGTATTTTAATCATTCGGATGACTATTTCTGTTTTGAGGTATACTTATGACAATGGCAAATAAAATCACATTGCTGCGTGTTATCCTTTCACCTGTTTTCTTTCTTATCTTTTTTTTGCCGACATGGTTTTCTGTGCCGCCTGTTCTCATCATCGTGCTTTTAGTGTGCATCTTTGCAGTTATTGAGCTTTCCGATTTGTTTGACGGTAAAATTGCGCGAAAATACAATGAGGTTTCAGACCTTGGTAAACTGCTCGATCCATTCAGTGATTCGTTCAGCAGGCTCACATATTTTTTCTGTTTTACCGTTGCAGGTTTCATGCCGTCATGGTTGTTCTTGCCCGTGCTCTACAGAGATTTAGTCGTAGGATTCATCAGGCAGCTTATGGCGCGTGAAGGACTTTCAATGCCTGCGCGCAAAAGCGGTAAAATAAAAGCGTGGGTGTATGCAATCACCGGCATTGTCGGTACGTTATACTATTTTACCGTATTGCTCGACATGTCGGAACGCGTGCCGTATGCGTGCGTTGTTACCATGTATGCACTATTTGGCATAACCGCGCTCACTGCAATTTGGACGATGCTTGATTATGCGAGCGTCATTGCATCGAAAAATAAGTCTTAATAATTTTTGTATTCGGGCGCGTCCGCGTCCGCGCTCGGGTTCGGCAACCTCGCCACTCGCGCGGTCGGGTGTTGCGCGGTTTCAGTATTTTGGCGCACACAGAGCGCGCCAAAATGTACCGGCGGCGCGTTTTTTCAAAAACGCGCCGCCGCCGCTTCACCCCCTCGCGCAGTCATGCATATTTACACATGCTGCGTTTTATTTAGATTTTTACTTCTCTCCGACATAAAAGATTGCGCGCGCTGTCAATGAAAAGCGTTAATCGTAAATTTGAAATAGATTAACGCTTTTCTCCTCTATTATTTTACCGCTATTTCACAGATGTCGGAGAGAAGTACATGTGCGAAAACAACGGTTGGTTCGTTACTGTAGCAAAGGCGCAGGTCGGGTTCTGACCAAAACACACTTGGAACGTTGGCAAACGAGCGCAGTCCAATGCCTATTACGTTCCTCGTGTGTTTGCCGTCAGGTTCCGACCGAGAGCCGTTGTTTAGATTTACACATGCTGCGTTTTATTTAGATTTTTACTTCTCTCCGACATAAAAGATTGCGCGCGCGCGCATCATGCGCTATAATGCAGTATGCACGAAAATTCACGCATGCAAAACGCGCAGAGCATTCGCGACGTCATTCGATATATTGAGCGTTTTAAAAACGCGCTCATCGTTATCTACCTTGACGATGCGATAATTGACTCGACGCTTTTTTCAAGCCACATCCGCGACATCAGCTTAATTCACCGCGCGGGGCTGCGCGTACTCATTGTACCCGGCGCGCGCAGACGGATTGACCACGTGCTCGCTTCGAGTGGTATTTCGTGGACGCAGCAAAACGGCGTACGGATTACTGCGGACGAAGCCATGTCGCAAATCAAAATGGCAGCGTTCGACGTTTCAAACACAGTTATGACATCTCTTGCAGCAGAGCATATTTCCGCAGTAATCGGCAACTGGGTGCGCGCGCGTGCGTTAGGCGTGCAGCACGGTGTTGACTACGGAACTGCGGGCAAGATTGACAAACTGCAAGCAGATGCAATCCTCACTGTTTTGCAAAGCGGCTTTATCCCTATTTTCCCGTGCATTGGCTGGAGTGTTGTAGGAAAGCCCTATAACATTTCGTCTGTTGCGCTTGCAGAAGAAATTGCGGTACAACTCCAAGCAGACAAATTATTTTTTGTTATTCCTAATGCAGAACTTTGCGCGTCGCAGTTTATTATTCCAGAAAAGATTGGTGTATCTGAAACAGGCAAAGTGCCCGCGCTCAACCTCGACGAAGTTGCCGCATTTATAGCCGCAAACAGCGCAACTGCCGTCATTAAAAACAGCGACACAGAACATAGCGTATACGGTGCAAATGACAAAAACATGTCGAACAGTGCGCATGAGCTGTCTGCCGCCTCCCCACAGCGCAATGAAAAAATTATGTCGCTTTTGCACATTGCGTCTCGTGCATGCACGGCAGGCGTGCAGCGAGTGCACATCTTAAACGGTTCACGCGACGGAGTACTGCCGTGCGAACTGTTTTCTGATATGGGAAGCGGCACAATGATTTACGCAAAAAATTATGGTGACATCCGCGCAATGCAAAATGAGGATGTGCCTGCCGTGCTTTCGCTCATGCGCCCATTTGTTGCCAGCGGGAAACTGTTGCCGCGCACTGACCGCCAGCTTCGCGACACGCTTGCAGACTATATCGTATACGAGCTTGATGGCGGCATTCGCGCATGCGCAGCGCTTCACGTGTACGACGCGCATCAAGCGGAAATAGCAGCCGTCGCGGTAGATGAAACATATGCGCATATGGGTGTAGGAGCGCAACTTATTGAAACGCTTATTGCGCGTGCAAAAAAAGAAAATTGCCAAAGCGTGTTCGTCTTGACAACGCAAACATTTGACTGGTTTGAGAAATTCGGTTTTGCGCCAGCAGATATTGCAACGCTTCCCGAAAAGCGTATATTGCAGTGGACGCACCAGCGCGGTTCAAAAGCGTATCGACTTACATTGCATGAAGCATGATGCCAAGCTGATTAAAAAGTGTCTGCCGACGGCATGTGCGTCTACCAAATGCTCCTGCCAGCAGCATGCGCGCACCGTGATGACTGCTTACGCGTATATGCGCAAGCAGTCATATGTGATTAGTTGAGTTGCTGCGGCGAGAATTCTAGTTCTACGTTAGTAAACGGGTATGTGGTGCTGTCTTCGTCGGTAAGACTCCCGTCCACTGTAAGAATGTGCGTGCTGGTGCCATATCCGTTATCTTTTGTGCTTTCTATAACAGACAATGTGCCAGAAGCAGTTTTTACGTCGCTATTGTTGCTTACTGCTGATACAGTATATTGCGTATATGATGAGTTCCATGTGCCGTAAAACTGGTAGCTTGTTGTATCAGTTTGTTGAGAAAAATAGTTCGTGTACATGTAATAGCGTATACGAGTATCATTATCATATTTGCTGAAATAGCCATTTTGTTCATTCCACGTTTTGTCATCAATCCATTTTGCACGTGCAGAGAACTCCAGTTTTTCATCGTAAGAAAAGCTGAGCGTATACGTATACGGTGCATTGGTTTGGAATGCTGCATTTACGGCTTGTTCTACTATAGCATTTACTTGTGCTTTGAGTTCTGCCCATGTAGCAGTAGGCGAGAAGTTGCACATATAAGCCAAATCCTTGATAGCATCTTTATATTCAATATTTAGTACTTCTTCCTGTTGCGCGGGAGTAAGGTCTGTCCAGCTTTCTACCATACTCCCAGAATATTCATTGTATACGTCTACCATGTGATATTTTAAATCTTCTTCTAACTCTTCTTTACTAATACCATACGAAACCATCGGGTGCATTGTAGTTGCTAGTAGATAAGAACTATAGTTTTCAAACGTTTTGTTGTTGTGGAATGTGTCAAATGCAGCAATTATGTTGTTATAATATTGTTTTACTTCCGTTTCGTATTGGCTTTTTGTAAGCCATTTGGTGTTGTCATCGTCGCTAATATGCGTCTTTGTTACGGTAATTGTCTTTGTGGCAGTATCTACGTTGTATGTCATTCTGCTGCTATGGCTATCTGCCATACGTGTGAGCGTGCCAGTCGTGCCGTTTGTGCCTGGCGTAAACGTCCATGTAGAGTCTCCGTCGGCAATTACCGGCACGGCAATGGCGTACGTTTGCGTCTTTGTTGTTGTCGAGTCGCCATATGAAAGCGTTGCCGTAATCGTAATGTTTTGTGGTACAATGTCGCGCGAAATAGTAAGGTACGTGCCGCTCAAACCGCCATTGACAATGCCTTGCGCTTCCCAAGAAACGTTCACTGTTTTGCCGTCTACGTCCACTGTGCTTGCAAGCATAAATGTCTGGTTTGCATAACTTTCGTTGTTGTACTGCGGCATTACAAGCAGCGCTTTTGCCCGTTCAAGTGCATCTGCAGTTGGGTTTACGAACACTGCTTCACACGTCATGTCCTTTTCAAACGATGTTGGTAGCGGTGGGTTCCAGCCTATAAATTCATAGCCGTCTTTTGTTGGAGTGCCGCTAAAAGAACAGGGCGCACCATATTTTCCTGTTGCTGTCTTATAGAGCAATCCGTCAACAAGAAGATTAATAGTGTGGCGGTGCTTTTTGTAGTACACTTTTACAACAGTAGAGTTGTCTTCAGCAATTATTTTTTGCTCTATTGGCTCAATCGCAGTATTATGCCTCCGCGTCAGTGCGTGCGCTTGCGTTTCATCGCCGACATATCCTAATGTTGTTCGTGTATCGCTATCATCTTGTGTAAAGTCATCGTCTTCTGTGTTTTCGTACCAGTGCTCAACAGTGTACCACGCGTGCTTTACGTCTTCCGCTATTACTGTCACTGTGCACGATGCAGACTTTCCGCCTATGGTGGCGGTTATTGTTGCCGTGCCAACGTTAGCTGCATATACACGCGCATCATAGTACTTGCTGTTGCCAGCGTAACTTCCGCTGTTCCAATTGTCAATAGTTGCAATGCTTTGATCACTTGAAGTCCATGTTATATTCGTGTTCGTGGCGTTTGCAGGCAAAATTGCTGCCGCTATGGATGCGCTTGTACGGTTGTTCATTGAGAGCATGAGTGTTGACGGCAAGGACACGTTTGTTATGTCCACAGCAGCTGCTTTGTCAACCCACTGCGCGCTGCACGTTGTGTTGCGTTCAAATTTATCAGGAAGTGGAGGGGTCCACCCATTGAACACGTAGCCGTCTTTTGTTGGGTCTGCAACTAACGGAACATTTGCACCGTATTTTCCCGTGAGCGTGGTGCCTGTGCCGAGCTGACCACCTGCAAGGTTGAGCGTAATCGTAATGATTTTGCGCTTGTAATATATATTTATGACAGTGGAGCCGTCCTCTTTTACTGTCTGTTGCTGTATTGGCTCGGCATCAAAGCCTATGTATTCTTTTGCTGTGGCAGTGGTTTCGTCTCCTGCATAGCTTTTGATTTTATCGGAGGTCTTTTCTGTATACTCACTGTTGTCGATGTTCTCTAACCAGTGTCGAACGGTGTAGCTTGTCTCTGTTAAATTTTTGTCTGTTACAGTTACCTCGCATGTAGCAGTTTTTCCGCCATCATCTGTTTTTACCGTGATTGTTGCTGTTCCCACTGCACCGCTTGTCACCTTTCCATTTGCATCGACTGTTGCAACATCTGGAGCGCTTGACTGCCACATCACGTTTTTGTTCGTGGCGTTTGACGGCAAAACTTTTGCCTCTAGCGTTGCGCTCGGCCGATTGCCACTCGGAATAGTGAGTGTGAGCTTGCTTGGTGTAACAAGAACGCCTGTCACTGAAACAGTACTCGGTGGTTCCTGTAGTTGGTTTATGTCCGGGTTGTTTACCCCTTTGCATGATGCAAGCGCAAGAAGCAACGCGCATGCAGAGATGAGTTTCAGCGCAGTTGCACGCGCTGCCGCGAGGCGCATTGTCGATGCGTCTCCACACGAGTTAAGATGTTTCATACAAACTCCTTATTGTTATAGAATAAATAATGCTCTGTACTGTTCATTGCTGACAGAAACAGAGCTCTATTGAGGATGTAATATGTTTTGAGAACGATTGCTGTGCTGTGACGCGTTATGCGGGCAGCGTTATACAAGTTTTTGCGAGAAAATATGCTGTGTATGGGAAGACTTACGCGCTGAACGCTGAACGCTGAACGCTGAACGCTGAACGCTGAACGCTGAACGCTGAACGCTGAACGCTGAACGCTGAACGCTGAACGCTGAACGCTGAACGCTGAACGCTGAACGCTGAACGCTGAACGCTGAACGCTGAAC
>JAGAZO010000017.1 GCA_017940005.1 Treponema sp. | reverse complement strand
GGACTGGTGGCCGAACACTGGCGACTACGCCGATGACAAGGACGGGGCGACCGACCCCGCGGGGCCGTCGTCTGGCTCGTACCGTGTCAGGCGCGGTGGTTCGTGGAGCGATGCTGCGCGGCTTTGCGCGGTGTCGTACCGGATCAGCGACTCGCCGGATTTCCTCAATGACGATCTTGGCTTCCGTGTGGTGCGTTCCAGTTCTGAATAAGAGCGCGCGCCGTTTTAAAGCGCACGCCGTAAGGCTGCGCCAAAAAACGGCGCGAATCGGAGCATCTGTTGGCGCACCGGAAAGTGCGCCCACAGATGCTCCGATTTTTTTTACGTGCGTGCTGCATAATGCGGGTGAGCGTACATAGCTCGCGCGACGCGGGCATACGGGCGGCAAACGCTCTGTACGGCAGCGCACTTTGAAACAGTGCGCCTAGCCCGCCCTGTAGTTGTGCCCGTCTGCCGCATGGCAGACGGAGCAGCGACCGCAAGCCTGCCGCATGGCAGGCGAGGACGCCGCGCGTGAGCAAGCAACGGAAGGGCGGCTCTTCCAGCGGCATGCTCCAAAAAATTATACACGTGAATTTTTCGAGATACCTCTGTATGTGTGGCGGTTGTTAAAATTGCACGGAATGCAATCATTCGCCTCATGTGCGTGCTGCGAGTTGGGAAGTGCGTATGTCGGCTGCTGCACGCGGCAGTTTTTAAACAGTGCAGGCAATAGCTTGCTGTCTACTTAAATAAATTCTCATTTCGTGGTATAATTATTAAAAAATAATATCATACAGTACAAAATTAAGAGGTAAAAAATGAAACTTACAGAAAAAGAATTGAATGAAGTTGTAACTGGGTATAACAATAAATCCTATACCATACGACAACTTATAGAAAACGCAAAGGAGTTTGCTAGCAAAAAAGAAGAAGCTGCCGCAAAGCATACATCTGCAGAGCGGTATAACAGCAAAGCTGAAAAACTTTCTGGCGAAGTATGGAAGCCGATTCAACAGCAGGGCTGGTCTAAATATGAAGCGAGCAACAAAGGACGTATTCGCTGGAATGGGCAGCTGATAAAACAAGATGACGAGCTAAAAGGAGAATCAAAACATATAGGCTATTTGGTTCTAGACAGAGAAAGACGATATAGCGTTAATCACTATTGCTATGTTTATACAATGATAGCGATGGCGTTTCTTGGAAAAAAGCCGGATGACGGATTGCATGTTCATCATATTAATAACAATGGTTATGATTGCAGGCCAGAAAATTTAATTTTGCTTACCCGTAAGCAACATGCAAAAGTCCATAGCCGCAAAATTGATTCGTGAGGCGGGTTCCATGCATCACTTCGTGATGTAAGTTGTGAAGAAATTATTTAACTCGTCGCTCGCGCGAAACTTTTTTGTGAAGCTGGGTCGCAAAAAAAGTATGAAAGCTGGCTGCAGGACATTTAGAGAACGTTTAAAAACGGCACTGAAATAGCGTGCCGTTTTTAGCTTCGAGTTTTCGCGGAAACTCGCCCATTTACGTGTGCGCTCACGCGCACCAACGCAACAACCTTGATGCTTGCGGCGAGGTATGGTGATTAAATACACCATGGATAGCAAAAAGCGACAAACTTTTTAAAACATCTCTATTTTCTTTTAAGCGATTCTTTTATATTCGGGAAACTGATTTGGCAATCTGCGTTGAGGCAAGATGTGCATGTCGGTTTTAAAACGGCGCAGGCAAATCTTGCGCTACTGCTACAACAGCTGCATAGGGGAGCCACGAAAACTGTTCGCGCAATAGATTAGTTGCATGCACTGCATCTCCGTTTGCAAATGCGAATGCTTCAATGACGGCCGCTTTAAACGCATCGCTGTCAACGTGTATGTCGCTGTCGTGCGCTGAAATATCTGTTACGCGCCACTGCTTGTTTTTATATGTGAGCGTCACCGTGTCGCTGTTGCGTGTGACAAAAAAATCATCTTTTTCGCCCGTTGTGTACACTGTATAATATTCCGCCGTGTGAACAGCTGTTGCGCCATCTGCGAGCTGCACGCCTCTTTCAACAACGATGGGCTGCATTTTCATGTTGCGTGTCGGCGCTTTGCCGCGTAGCAGCGAAACATTTCCATCAAGCATAAACGACGTGATTCCATATACGGTGCGTTTGTCTGTCGCTGTCTTGCCTGATTGCAGCAAAAGCCACACTTCAGGCGTCACAATGCTGTTTGACGGCTCGTATGCGCTTCGCGCTTTATTCACAACGTACACGCTGCTCACCATATTTGTGTAACGGCGCGCTGCCTTGCCTGACGACATTGCACGTACAAGTTCGACATCTTGTGTATGCATCGCTTGATAAAACAGCTCTACAACATGCGATGATGTAAGTCCGCGCGCTGTTGGCTTTCTGCCATTGTCAGTGTGTGACGTAATTGCAAACAACACAGCGACAGCGCACGCAATGACAATGCCCGTTATGAGCGCGGCGTTGCGCCTGATTGCTCTGCTTCGTTTTACGATGCGTGTCTTTGCTGCATAATATGCCGCGACGTTTTTCTTAAATTCATTTTCGGAAAGCGCATTCGGACGCGATACGGCAACTATGCTTCTGTTTCCAATACCAAGCTCCGCGTGTAATTTTTCGAGCGGGAACGCTGTCTGAAAAAGTTGCACGGGCTGCACTGTATTGGACGATGATATGCTATGCGGCAGTTCAAGCGCGCTGTCAACTGCGCGCGCTACTTCATCATTTATGCCGTTGACCACATGTTCTAAACGCAAAAACTGCTTATCGCGCTCGTCTGCGTGTCGTTCAGTTTCGTCAATTGCTGTAAACGGCGCATGGTGCGTGAGCGCGCAGTATACGATTGCGCTTTGCGTGAATAAAAGTTGTTCCTGTTCGTCTGTTAATAATTTTGAACACCATGCGCCTTGCGCGGCGGCATATGCACTTGCACCTTTGCATGCGCTTGCTGCATCAAAAAGTTTTGCAGGTAAAAAGAGCAGCGTGATTTTTTCAGTACTGACGGACAAGTCTGCATGTGTGGTAGAACCGCATGCCGCATTGCTGCTGTTCAGCTCGGTAACCGCGCTGCCATCAAATGCCGCGCTTGCGCTATCCGTTTCAAAATGCACAAAAATGCCGCCCGCGCCAATCTGTGCAAGCGGTATGTTTTCGCGGACAGCTTGATCAAGCGCGCAACATGCAGCAAAAACTGCACACGTTGCGGTGAACAATGCATCGTTGCTGTGCACGTGTTGGGGAGCAGCGCATTGTGCTGTCGCTATTGTATCGCGTGTGCGCGCGGGAACATTTGCGGCAACATCGGTTCGTGGAATGCCATCGCGCACAGGAACAGCATGCGCACCATTGTGCAGCGCTGTCGTTGCTGCATTACGCTCATCATGCGCGGCACGGTCAATCCGCGTGACATCATCATGCGCAGCGTGCAGTTCGTCGAGCATGTCTAAAATCGTCTTTGCACCGCTGAACGCGCCGTAAAAACACACATGCGCATGTTCAGATGACGCGTTGTGCGCATGCTCGTGGTGTGCGCTGTGTATCGTGCCGTTTGCACTGCGCGCGCTATCGTCTAAAGCGCGGTCAACTGTTTTGACGCCGTCAAATTTCCACTCTCGGAACGAGAACGTCATGTTCGGAGAAATTGCGCTGTTTGCAGATGCAATAAAACCGCGCTCGTTTAAAAGCGTAGAAAAGTTGCTTTTGCCGAATGCGCGTTCATCTAGCCCTGTATCGAATAGCAGTTCACTCATATGCTATGTATTAGCAATGATATATGTGCCACGTCAAGATGCGGACGCTGCTTGCTGCCAAGCAGCATCGCATCTGGATACTGCTTGCACCACGCGTGTGTTGCGTAAGCGTGCCGCCTATCGTCCGTTTGCAGAGTACAAGTAACGGAAGTAGTCCATGTTTGTGCTGTATGTAGCATCGTAGTCTTTGAGCGTGTTCGCATACGACTCCATGCTTTTCCAAAATGCGTAAAACTCTGCGTCTCTGTTGTATGCTTCTGCGTAAATGCGTGCTGCTTCTGCATCTGCCTGCCCTTTGATTTCTTCTGCGCGGCGATACGCGTCTGAGCTTATCGTGCGCTTTTCATTTTCAAGGCGCCCCATCCATTCTGCTTTTTTTCCTTCGCCGAGCGAGCGATACGCTTGCGCTACTTGATTGCGGTCTTTTATCATTCTGTTGTAAACGCTCTCCGTAAGTTCGTCAGAATATTTTATTTGACGCGGCACAATATCGAGCACTGCAATGCCGTATTGCGGCACGAGTTTGTTTGCATCGATTGTCATCTCTTCGCACAACGCATTTCTTCCGCGCGTAACGGCTTCAATTGTCGTATTCTCATTTACGAGCGATTCAATCTCTTTTGTTTCTTCGTCTTCCGCATGTACTGCTTTTATGTTGCGCTCGTTGATGACGTTCGAGCTGCGCACGATTTCGCTCAAGCGGTTTGCAGTCACTACAGTGCGTGTGGAAGAATCGATTATGTCGCTCAATTTGTTTGATGCATCGTCGAGCGTTTTAAAGCTCGTGTAGAACAGCTTCGGGTCAACGATTCGCCAGCGGCTCGTCGTGTCTACAACGATAAACTGATTTTCTTTTGTGGGAATGCGCTGCGGGTCGCCATCGATTGAAAGAATTCTCTTGGGATATACAGTCACTTGGTCGATTGCGGGCAATTTGAAATACAAACCTGCCTCCGTATGCACATCAACAATGCTGCCGAATCGCGTTACAACAGCTTGTGTTCCTTCTTTAATGATATAGAGCGGACCTGCTGCAAAAAAGAGAATTATTAAAAGTGCAACGATGATAACTGGTATAAACTTTTTCTTCATTGCGAGCCTCCAAGCGATTTAATTGGCAGCACGTTTTCAAGTCTGCCGTCAATGAGTGTTGGTTTTGTTTCTCCACTGAGAATAGCGTCCATAGTTTCAAGGTAAATGCGTTCTCGTGTAACGCGCGGTGAACGGCGATATTCGTCGTACACTGCGTTGAACCGTGCCACATCGCCGCGCGCTTTGTTTACGCGCTCGGCAGCATATCCCTGTGCAACTTGCACTTGCCTGTCTGCTTCGCCCTGCGCACGCGGGATTTCAGCATTGTACGCTTCTTTTCCCTCGTTGATGAATCTATTCATGTCTTGAATGGCTTTGTTTACGTCTTCAAATGCGTCTTGCACTCCTTGCGGCGGCACAATGTTTTGCAGCTTTACCGCAATCACGTTTATGCCGAGTCCAAGTTTGGCAAAATTTTCGTTCATCATGTCTTGCGACAGCAGCTCGATAGTGCTGCGTTCTGCGCTCATCACGTCGAGAATGGCTCTGTCGCCCACGAGCGTGTTTATCACCGAGCGCGAAATGTCGCGTATAGTTTGCGTTTTTTCTTGTACATTGAATTGCCATGCGCGCGGGTCAACGATGCGATATTGAATAATCCATTCTACATCGACAATATTCAAGTCTCCTGTGAGCATTGTCGACTCTGATGTAATATCGTTTTGATATTGATTGTAACGCCCTGTCTTGACAGTTTTAAACCCAAACTGTTCAGTCTGCACAACGCGCACAGGAATGTTGTAATTTTTGTCAATCCCAAACGGCAGCTTGAAATGCAGTCCCGGTCCCACTGTTGTTGTGTATTTGCCGAAGCGCGTAATCACTGCTTGCTCCGTTGCATCGACAACATAAAAATTACTCGCTAATGCGGCAATCACCACTATGATGACGAGCATCATGCTGTATGAAGACGGCTTTGTAAAAAAGCGCCTTGCAGATTCTTTCGTTATACTCATACTTGTAATATATTTTTTTTCAGGACAAAAGGCAACCTTGCCGAGCAAAAATGGCATGCGCCTATTGTATTTCTTATGCAGTTTTGTGCTATACTGATAGCATGAACACATCTGAAACACGTGAAAAGTCGCGCGGAGAGCGTGCGGGTAAAAAAATTGTCAAAGCAGTTGCACAGCCGATGCAATATCTTTTTCTTAAAATACTTGGCATTGTTATAGCAGTGTGCGCGCTCGGAGCATTTTGCTATTTCGGCTGGCAAAAATTGACACACGTGCGCATTGAAAAAAAATATGAAATGGCTGAGCGGCAGCTTGTTCGTTGCCAGGAGCTTGTCACGCTGAAGATGCGCTACAGCGATGTGGCAAGCATAAAAAAAAGCGCCGCGCTTGGTTTGGCAAAAAGCTACAGCATTGTTAAGTTTACTGGCGTTGTGCGCGTTGGGATTGCAGATATTTCAAAATCAAAAATCGTTGTGTCTGCTGATGGAAAAACCGTCACGGTGACGCTGCCAAAATCGGAAATACTCGGCAACGACATTGAATCTATGACAGTGTTTGACGAAAAGGGTAGCATCTTTGTTCCTATAAAAACGCAAGAGATATTTGAGAACATTGACGAGGCACGGAAAAGTGCGTCTGACAATTTGCTCGCGGGAGGCGTGCTTTCTGACGCAGATGTGCAGGCAGAAGTTGCGGTGCGCGCAATGCTCCAGACGCTTGGGTTTAAAACTGTTGTGATTAAATAATGCATAATACTAGATTATCTGTGCATAAAGTGTTAGAATGCGATGCATAAGGATTACGATATAATGTTACGACTGTTTCAACGTAAAGAAGGAAATGCCTCTCAAATAAATTTTCATTCGCTTTTTGAAAATCTTCAGGCAAGCGGTGCATCGCTAGTTGTCGTTGTTATAGCTGCTGTTGTAATTATGCTGCTTGCGTGTATAGCTGTTTTTTCGATTAATGTGAAAGGGCCTGAGCAAGTGCTTGTACCAGATGTCGTCGGAAAAGATTTACCCACAGCGTTGATTGAAATGCAAGCAAAAGAATTATATCCGAAAATACAATTGCGCTATTCTGATAAGCCTGAAGAAAAAGGCATGATTCTTGAACAAGAACCTGTTGCTGGTGCTATCAGGAAAGGATACAGCAGAGTATCGCTTGTTGTGAGCAGGGGCGTTGTTGTAGATAGTGTTGGAAATTATGTGGGGCAGAATATCGACGAAGTGCGCATGAATTTGCAAATGCTGTTTGCGGGAACATCTCGTCAATTACTACTTGTTGCACCTCCTCAATACAAGGCAGATGTGGCGGAAGCGGGCACAATCCTTGAGCAGGATCCTCCTGAAGGTACCAGTATTGTCGATCCTGTTACTGTTCATTTTGTGGTAAGCCGTGGTCCGACCTTTGAAAATACGCGCGTTCCTAATCTTGTCGGCAGTTCTGTAAACGATGTGCTGCAACAAATGTCGCACACGCGTCTTGTGTTCGATTTTACCTCGCACACAGCATCAAGTGATGAAATACCTGGAACTGTAGTACATTCACAGACATTTGCAGAAGAGTTCATTGCAAATTATACCCGTGTTGCTGTGGAGTTTGCATTCCCATCTCGTCCAATAAGCGGCAATACCTATGGCATATTCACAGATACACTTTCAAATTATCCGTATCCTGTTCCGCTAAAATTGTATGCAATTTCTGAAGACAGCACGCCGTATACGATTGTTAGTTTTTCTCATCCGGGTGGGGCAGTATCTATTCCATATGCAGTACCGCGCGGTACGACTTTGGCGCTTGTCATTGTTTCTTCTGATGGAGAGAGAGAGCATAAGCGTATCGTCGTGCGTTGATTGTCAAGTATTGTTGGAGATTTTTGTGCGATGAATCTGCCGCTTGTCTGTCTTACTGTTGCAGCTCCGACGCTTGAAGAAAATGCAGCGCTTGTGCAAAAATACAATCGCTATATCGACATTGCAGAGTTGCGCGTTGATTTTTTAACGCCTGACGAACAACTGTATGTGCGCCGCTTCCCCGCAATGGTGAATGTGCCATGCATCCTTGCCATTCGACGCAAAATTGACGGTGGCTTATTTGAGAGTGGTGAAATCTCTCGAACAATGCTGTTTGGTCGGGCGCTTGCATTTGCAGATCAAAATCCGCAAAAAAATTTTGCATATGTTGACTTTGAGGACGACTACCATATTCCCAGCTTGCAAGATGCAGCGCTTGCTTTTGGCGTGCGGATTATCAGAAGTTGCTATGATATTGAGCGCCCTATAAAAAATCTCAAAGCGAGATGTGACGAAATGCGCAAAACGGGATACGAAATTCCAAAGATTGTGTTTATGCCCAAAACACTTGCTGATGTTACGCATATGTTTCAAGAAGCAACAGATATAAACGGCTATGAACATATCTTGTGCGCACTCGGCCCGCTTGGGCAAGTGACGCGCATTCTTGCACATAAGCTCAATTCATATCTTACGTATGTTTTGCCCGAAGAAACTGTTGCAAGAGATGTTCCCGTTGATTATATTGATCCGATTGCGCTCGATGAAACATACTGTTTCCGCGCGTTTAATACTAACACTGCTTTGTTCGCGCTTGCAGGTTGGCCGTTGCCAAGCACGGCGAGTGCAGAACTGCACAATACGTGTTACAAAGCTGCCGATGTAAATGTCCGGGTGATTCCGTTGCGTTCTCCAGCTATAAACGATATACTTGATTTTGCAGAGCAGCTTGACATTCGCGGTGTTATTGTTGATGGGGTTCATAAAGAAGCAGTTGTTCCTGAATTGATAAAGCTTGTAGGCGATGCAGAAAAATACAAATTGAGCGATATAATTATTCGTACTGATAATGGATGGGTTGGATATAACACGGGCAAAAGTGCATTTCAAGCGGCGCTATCGCAATTTATGGCTACAAAAAAACTTCGTCATCGGCGTATAGCAATCATCGGTGCAGATGGCGACGCAAAAATAGTTGCCGCGGTGGTCAAAGAGATGGGTGGAAAAGCGTGCATATTTAATAAGACTATAGCAACTGCAAAAGAGCTTGCCGATAAGTATGGATTTGAATACGCATTGCTCGGGCCTGAATCTGCTCGTAAGTTTGAAAGATATTCAGATATAATAATTCAGACGCTGTCAAAAGAAATAACTTCTCGCGACTTGTCGTCAAAAGATGCAGATTCGCTTTATTTTTATCAATTTTGCGGGACGGAAAAAGTATTTGATTTTTCATGCGACAGGAAAAATACCCCGTTGATGAAACGCGCGGCTCTTGCAGGTTGCACTGTGTGTAACGGTACGGAAATGATGCGGCAACAAACGGCAAAACAGATTGAAATATTTTTGCGAGGTGAACATGACGCAGAGTGAACAAAAAATATTTGTCGCAAAAACGGCTGTGGATACGCTTATAAAAGAAGGACAAATTGCAAGCGGCATGAAGATTGGGCTTGGCACTGGCTCAACTGCGCTTCCCGCCGTGTATCGACTTGCTGATTTTATTAAAGACGGCACGCTCAAAAATATTAAAGCGTGCGTGACAAGTTTTCAAACGCAGAACGCGTGTCAAGATTTGGGCATAGACGTATACTCGATGAACGATAAAATTATAGGCGGCACGCTTGATGTGGTGATTGACGGCGCGGATGAGGTTGACCCGCAGTGCAATCTTATCAAAGGAGGCGGCGCGGCGTTGCTTCGCGAAAAAATAGTTGCATATAATGCCGCGCAGTTTGTCATCATTGCCGATGAATCGAAAGACGTAAAGACCATTGGCACAAAGTTTGCGCTTCCCGTTGAGATTATTGGCGAAGCGCGTGTTTCTGTCACAGCGGCATTGGAATCACTTGGCGCAACATGCACGCTCCGCGAAGGCATTCGGAAAGCGGGACCGGTGATTACCGACAACGGCAATCAAGTGCTCGACTGTTTATGGAAAACGCCGATTGATCCAACAGCGATGGAAGATGAAATTAATAAAATTACTGGCGTTGTCGAAAACGGGCTTTTTACTAAAAATAGGCCGATTGTTTTCATTGCGAAATCAGATGGTTCTGTAGAACGGCGCACCGCCGCTCAACAGTTCAGCCACAGTGCTGCGAAGCATTGAAGTTGCCGCGCAAATAATCATGTTTCCTCCGCTTCCTACAAAACGGGCGCATCTCTACTGCAAAAAGATGTTAGAAAAGCTTGAGCGCGGCACGCTCTGTTTAAGACAAGTTTCTGCTCCAAGCGAAGAGCGCGACGGTCACGGCGTAATGCTCGGCGTGCTCGTGTGTGCAGATAAAGACGGAAACAAAGTCATTCTCAACGCAGTTTCTGGCAACAGCCTCGTTCCCGATGGCGAATGCGAAGGCGTATGGGTGCCGCCAATTGTGACTAGCGAAAAAATTGCAGCAGCGCTCGCGCCAAACGATGCGCTCATCCATGAGCTTACAGACAAACTCAAAGCGGCACCTGAAAGCGAGAAGCGCACCATTTCCGAGTCTCGTGAAAAATTAACAACTGAGTCGCTTCAAAAAGTGCATGCGCTGTATGCATTTCATTGTATAGACGGACAGGTGCGTACGCTTTCTGATATATGCAAAAAGAAACTGCCGCCAACAGGAACAGGCGACTGCTGTGCGCTAAAACTGCTCGACTACGCGTTTTCGCACAATTTGTTTCCCGTGAGCATGGACGAAGTGTATTATGGAAAACCGACGCGTAGCAAACAGGGCGGCATGTCGTATGCGCCATGTGACGAGCGGTGCGCGCTCATTCTTCCTGCAATGCTCGGTCTTGAAATACGTTATCGTGACGATAATATTCTCGTGGTAAACAAGCCGAGCGGCTTGCTCTCTGTGCCCGGTCGCGGAGAAGAAAAACAGGATTGCGTTGTAAGCCGCATGAAGCGTCTTTTTCCAAAAACAATTGCATATCCGTCTGTGCACCGCCTTGATATGGAAACATCGGGACTCATGGTGCTCGCGTTTACAAAAGACGCGCAGCGAAATCTTTCCATGCAGTTTGAAAGCGGTACTGTGCGCAAGCAGTATGTTGCGTTGCTTGACGGCACGCTTGAAAAAGCGTCGGGGCTTTCTGCTCCAAAGCACGGAGAGATTTACGGTCGAATGGAACTAAAGTTTTCGCTTGATTGGGAGCGACGCCCCAAGCGCATGTACGACGAAGAGCATGGCAAGCTCGGCATCACTGAATGGGAAAAGCTCGGTTACAACTGGTATTGCGGCGCAGATGGCGTGAACAGAAAGGTGACGCGCATTTTGTTCACGCCGCTTACTGGGCGCACGCATCAGTTGCGCGTTGCATCTGCGGACATGCACGGCTTGGGGCTTGCAATTGTTGGTGACTCGCTGTACGGAACATGCGAACGTGGCGAACGTCTTATGCTCCATGCGCAGTACTTGTCGTTTACGCATCCTGCAACAGGCGAGCGTATGGAGTTTACGTGCAATGCTGATTTTTGAGCTGCGTGAAAGCACAACATGGTTGCAACGTGGTGGCATGTTTGCGGTACTGTAGAGTTGCATCCTGTTTGCAATCACCTGCCTTGTGCCTTGTTCGCAAATGCGCTACACTCCATTTTATGCCAATAGAAATCATTCCGTCGTTTTTAGTGTTTTGTTTTGTCGGCGCAATTACACCCGGTCCCGCAAACCTTACGTCGCTGTATACAGCGTTGCAGTACGGCAAGGAAAAAGCGCTCAAGCAGTGGGTGGGCTTATTCACTGGCTTTACGATTATCTCGATTCTCTCTGTCATCCTCACATATTGCATTGGCAGCGTGGTGACAGTGTATGCGGGTGCATGTGCGTTTGTCGGTGCGGCATATCTTTTATACCTTGCGTTTCATATTTTACGCGCAACATATACGAGCGGTGAGCATCTTGTTGCATACCGCGGATTTCGTTCAGGGCTTTTTGTACAGTTAACAAATGCCAAAATCATGATTTTTTGCTTTACCGCATTAAGCTCGTATGTGTTGCCATATAATCGCAGCTTTAAAGCGTTGCTCGCAGTCGGGCTCTTTTTGCCGTTTACTGGACCTGTCGCAAATCTCGTGTGGCTTTTTGCGGGTGCAGCATTGCAGCGATTTTTTGTCAATCATACAAAAGCGATAAACATTGCGATGTTTATTTCACTTGTGCTGTGCGCGGCAAGTCTTATCTCAATGGGCATGAAGTCATTTCTTTAACAAAGAACAATGTTTTCACTGTCTTCATAGGACGCATTATATTTTTTCAAAGCGCGCTGCGTTATCTGCATGAGTGGAAAACTTGTCATTTATGTGCTCTATGTAATCCGCGCGTAAGTGTTAGCGCATCAGCATTCGCGCTACGCGTATGTCTTTTATAAAAAAATCAATTTCGGCACGGACGCGTGTTAAAAACGAAAGTTCAAGCGAAAACTTCCAACCGTCAGGAAAATGCAAATACAAGTATTCGCGGCATTCGAGCAGCGCTGCGATTTTTTTATTGCGCTCGTCTTTTTCCATATGCTGTCCATGCTGCAATAATTTTTTTAATTCTGTGAGCGCATATTCTTCTTCGTCATAAAACTGCGCGATACGCGTTGCAAGCATGTTATCGCTTTTCACATCTGTTGCCGCGCTGTTTGATACTGTTGTTGTGTTTGTTGCTGTTTCGTGTGCAGTTTGTGTGAGCGCGTTTATTTTATTTGCAGCATTGTCTGTTTTTGACATCTCGCGCAGTGCACCGCTATCTGCTTGCATTGTTGTGCTTGTCGTAGCACTACAATGCGGCGAGGCATTGCGTGTTTTGCTTTGCATGTGCCTGTCTATGGTGCGCTGCTCAATGCCGAGTGAAAGTCCGCTTTCTCCTGCGTCGTACACATTTTGCGCGTTAGCAAAAAAGGAACGGAATGTATGCGCATACGACAAAAGCACGGGCGTGGTAAAAACGCATGCATCATTTTTTCCTTGTATGCGTTGCGCTCCATAGCCGAATGCCGCGTCGTAATTTGCAACAGATGTTGTACGCGTGGTATTTACAAGGCGTGCAATATGCGCAGGAGCGCCGCGCGCGTGTGTTGCTCCAAGCGAATAGGAAAAATCGAGGCCGCTCGCAAAAATTGATATGCGCTCGTCGCGGCGCAAAAAAAGTGCTATGTTCATGGCACTTAAGCCGACTGAACCGAGCGGCGGCATTACTGGTGGAAGCAGTTTTCGTTGCACAAGGTTTTCAAAAAAAAGCGTGTCGTCATACTGCGTGGCAAAGTAGCATATGTTGCCGCCGCTCGCATCAAACGCTTTTTGCCACGATGTAATGCCTGCAAATATACGCACTTTTTTTTGCGCCGCGCCAAAGAATGCACGGGCAATAGCCGTTTGCGCTTCTTCGCACACGATTGCATCTGGCACAATGCCGAGCGCGCACAGCGACGGGAAAGCTGCATCCACAGCAATCACGTAAAACTGCTCGCGCGCGCTCGTTTTGCCGTCGTTGTTCGCTGCATATTTTTCGAGCAATTTTCGCGCAGTTGCTTCCATGCTTTCGCCTGCGCCGAATACAATGATTGGCTTTGCGACTGTGTGCGCGAGCGATTGTAATGGTACGCTTGCAGGAATATGCGCCAAGTTGCGAAAAAGATTGCGCGAAAATTTTCTGCCGAATTTTACGAGCGTAACGCGATTTTTCCAAAATCGTGCCACTGCATCCTCTGCCGCTTTTGCAAGGGCATCATAATAGTGCGGAAAAAACTGCGTGCCGGCAGAAAAGTCAATCCTTATGACGCGGCGGAATGTGCCTGGTTTTGGCAACGCCGCGCCGCATGCAAGTGTAGCATGCCGTTTGAGAAGCGTTAATGGTAATGTGTCAAGTTCTGTCTGTTCAAGCAGTGCGAAATTATTAATTAATAATTTCGCACTGCGCGTGTCTACTGCGTTATGTGCGTCCGTTTTGTCGTGTGAGCAGCCTGCATTATGATTATTTGCATCATTGCACGGGCATTCATTGTCGTATCGATTAGTAGCGGCGCGGCTGCAACTGGCAATCTGTTCTTTTGTAAATTCAAAAAGCAAATCATCTTTTTCGCAGCCGAGCACAAAGCAGTTTTCAGGTAATTTTTCGCAAAGCTCTTGCACTCCGAGCAACAGACATGGCGAACAGGCAAGTATGAGCGTGCCAGGAAGAATTTCAAGCGAGGAGAGTATGGCAAGAATCGCTTTTTGAGGAGCGTATTTTGAATAGAGGTATCTGCCGTTGTATACAACAGAAAAGCCCTGCGCTGTTTCAACCAGACAGGGCTTTTTGTCGATTGCATCAATCATATCGGTTTTGTTTCTGTGCGTATGTACAGCAACTAAAAAACTAATTGCTGGAGAAATTCATAAAGTTATTGATGAATACTGACAAGAAATTGTCTTTAAGTTTTGGACTTGCCATGAGCGCTTCCGATGCAGCGTCTTCATCGTAACTATTCGCTTGACTTTGTATTGAGCTTGCATCATCATGCGTCGTTTTTATTGACTCATCTGTGAGTTGAATCACAAGCACATTTCTGCCGTTTACGAGCGGGGAAGACACCTCGTGTAATTGTAATGAAAACGCTGTCTGAAGGAAATTTTCATTTGTGTTTGCCCCTGCAAGCCCTGCAATGCTCGTGTCTACAGAGTTTGCAATGGATACGCTGCCATAGTTGAGCGGAAACGATTCGACGTGTGTTTTTACCACGTCAAATTCTGTGCATGCTGCGTCGAATCCTCGCGCGGCAGCGGCAGCAGCAAAGTTTTGTGCTATGTTCATAAAGTAATCTTCTATGCGCCCTGATTCGTATGAGGTAAGGTATCGTGAAACGACGTTGAGCGTGTCTGCGTTTTCAAAATCGGGTTGCTCCGCGTCTTCGTCTGCATGGAAAATCGAAAAGCCACTGTTTGTTTCAATGACGCCGCTTGTTTCATCTTTTGCGAGTGCAGAAATAGCAGCAATACCATTTTCATCTTTTATGATTCGTTCAAGTTCATAATGATGTTGATACATGCTCAAAAGTCTTCCGTTTGCATCGCTGTAGTATTGCGAAGAATACTCGCTGACTGCATCTGAAAATGTAATCTCATTGTTTGAAAGTCTGCGTACAACTGTTTCTGCTTGTGATTTTTCACTGCACGTGATTACGGACATGTCATATTTAATAAATTTTTGCGCATTTGCTTTGCCGTATGATTCTTTCTCGCTATCAGGATAATCAGTCATAGAAAATACAGCCATGTTGAAAGCGCGCTCAATGCTGCCGACATTTTGCAATGCAGTTATTTCGTTTCCCGATGATTTGAGGCCATATAGCTTGCTGCCGTTGAAAGTTGTTTGCGAACCGAAGACATCGTCAGTGTACCGTTCGGCTGTAAGCGATTCTCGAAAACTTTTTTGCATAGCTTCTATTTCTGATGCAGGTGTTTCACGATACTTGCGTTGAGAATAGTTGCCGTTTTCATCGAGAAAGTATGGAAGCATGGCGCGATTTACGGCAGCTTGCGGCACTGTGTATCCGCTCTTTTCTACTGCCTGCGTGTATGCAAGCTTTCGTACAACACTATAAAAGGCTGAAGAAAATATTTGCCTATAGTCGTCTTGCGTTATTTGTACATGTTGCCATTCGTATAGTTGCGCCTGATTCTGTACATAGTTAGCAAAGTCTGACCCCTGCTCATATCTGATTTCCTTGCCACCATATGAGCCGAACACAGGCGCTTTGCTATTGTTTGCGCTGCCGAGCATTGCCGGCGAAACGACAAATGCAAAACCTGCTATGACGAGAACAATGCCGAGTCCAACTGTATAAAAGCCTTTTTTCATGATTACATCCCCAAGCTCTCATAAGCGAGATAAAGATAATATATCATTGTAACACTATAGAAAGCGATTGTCAATTTGCGTATGGTTCGCTGGTTGGCAATGCTCGGATTTGCACACGGCACGCTCTTGACATAACGGTGAAAATTATGTATAGTCTAATCTCTACGGGGGCGTAGCGAAGCTGGTTATCGCGCTGGCCTGTCACGCCGGAGATCGCGGGTTCGAGCCCCGTCGCTCCCGCTTTTACCCATTCGCACTGAATGGGTATTTTTTTCGAGCTGCATCATGCGGCAACGGGCAATAGCGCAGCTGGTAGCGCGCTTGGTTCGGGACCAAGAGGTCGGCGGTTCAACTCCGCCTTGCCCGATAGTGTACTTTGTTGTTCTGCGTTTTATTTATACGAAAAGGCTCGATGCTTGCGGTGTGGCATAAGAATAATAAATCTGATTGCGATACGTCATCACGGCGGCAATGTTGTTTATTTTTCAATAAAATTCAATCATTCGCATCTTCAGCATTAAATGTTTCCTTGACAAACTGTGTAGGTAGGGCTAGAATTACTCGTCAATAGTTTTGGGAGATTTAGTTAATGAAGCTGGTGCTTTTAGACGGTTCTGTCGTAAATCCCGGTGATTTAAGCTGGAGCGGATTAAAAAAATATGGAGAATTTGTCGCTTACGAGCGCACAGATGTTAACAATTGCCAAGAGATTGTTGCACGTATTGGCGACGCGGAAATTGTCATCACAAATAAAACGCCTATTACAAAGGAAACGATAGATGCTTGTCCATCAATAAAATTTATCGCTGTGCTTGCTACCGGTTATAACATAATCGATATTGCGTACGCAAAGGAAAAAGGCATTGTAGTTTCAAATGTGCCTGCATATGGCACTGACTGCGTGGCACAATTTGCAATCGCGCTACTGCTTGAGCTTTGCCATCACATTGGTCATCATAATCATGTAGTTCACGAGGGGAAATGGGAACGCTGCACTGATTTTTGTTTTTGGGATTTTCCGCTCGTTGAGCTTGCTGGCAAAACTATGGGGATTATTGGTTTTGGCAGAATAGGGCACCGTACGGGACAAATTGCAAAAGCGCTTAATATGAATGTAATTGTAAACAGTCGATCAGTGAATCATGATTTTGAGAAAGAAAGTTTTACGTATGTTACGCTCGATGAGCTGTTTGCCAAGAGTGATGTTGTCGTTTTGCACTGTCCGCTCTTTCCTGCAACCGAGGGAATCATCAATAAAGATTCGATTGCAAAAATGAAAGATGGCGTGCTCATTGTCAATAACAGCCGCGGACAGCTTATTGTTGAGCAAGATTTAGCAGATGCGCTCAACAGTGGCAAAGTTGCAGGAGCAGCTCTTGACGTTGTCGCAGTTGAACCAATCAAAGATAACAACCCGCTTTTAACAGCAAAGAACTGCATCATCACGCCACATATTAGTTGGGCATCGAAGGAAAGCAGACGACGCATTGTTGAAATGAGCGAAGATAACGTAAAAGCGTATGTCGCAGGGCGACCGATAAACGTTGTCAATGCATAGGTCGTGGACCTGCAATCGAAAACAGTGTTGTTGTCAGGAAGCATTGCGTTTTGAATCCACGA
Source organism: Treponema sp. (assembly GCA_017940005.1). Lineage (GTDB taxonomy): Bacteria > Spirochaetota > Spirochaetia > Treponematales > Treponemataceae > Treponema_D. The sequence goes on along the minus strand of JAGAZO010000017.1, from coordinate 276,904 downwards.
CAGTACAGTTGTTTCAATGGTGTTGCGCATTGCATCATCTTTTACGTTGTACAGATTAATAAAAAAACTTTTACCTGTACGTCATCATATCTGACTCCGTGTCATCATCTTGTTCTCTGATTTCTGCAATACGTGTTAGAAAACTGTCATGTGAAACAATACCGTAAAAGCTCACTTGGTGAAAACAGGGAAGTACGCGATATTGTCTTGTCTGTTGATTCCAATGCTTCAAATAAATCTGTATCCATAACGTACTTACGCTTTTATGCGCCGTGAGCGCACGTCGAACAGAACAGCTGCCACAAGGACGAGTCCGCGTACCATATACTGATATGACTGCCCGACATTCATGAGGTTCATGCCATTTGCAAGAGACGAGATGACGAGTGCACCGATAATTGTCCCAGTGATTTTTCCAACGCCGCCGGTAGTTGCAGTGCCGCCTATGTAGGCAGATGCGATTGCATCAAGTTCAAACGACACGCCTGCGCTTGGTGTGGCTGACTGAAGACGGGCAGTGTATAAAATGCCTGCGAGAGATGCACAGACTGATGAAATTACCATCGTAAAGAAAATGATATTGCTCGAGTTGATGCCGCTTAATTCTGCTGCTTCCCTGTTACCTCCGACTGCATAAATGTACCTGCCAAATACTGTGTTCGTCGTAACAAAATGGAAAATCGCTATGACGACGAGCACTATTGCAACAGTCCACGAAATGCCGTTGTACATCGCCAGCTTATAGGTGAAAAATAAGATGAGGAAAGAAAACAACACGCACTTTATGATGAACATGTCGAATGGCACATCAATCAAGCTGTATTTTCTCTTTTGATTGCGCTCACGAATCTGCGACACAATGAATAGGGCAGTAAGCACAATGCCAAATAAAAGCGTGAGCAGGTGAAACGAAGTGCCGCTGTGTATGTCGGGAAGGAAGCCATTTCCAAGCGCATTGAAAAAATCATTTTTTACGATGATAGTTCCTGTGCCCTCAGTAACGCGCAACAATGCGCCGCGGAATAAAAACTGACCAGCAAGTGTTACAACAAATGCAGGTACGCCGAGCTTTGCAATGACGAACCCGTGATACGAACCGATTGCCGCGCCTATCGCAAGGATTATTACTATGACTGCTATGACGGGAAGGCGTGGAAAATGCATCATGAGCATTGCTGCAATGGCTCCAGTGAAACCGGCCACATAACCGACGGAAAGATCAATTTGCAAAATGATAAGTACAAGCGTCATTGCACATGCCATAACAGCAATGTAGCCTGTTTGGTCAAAGAGATTGCTCAAATTGCGCGACGACATGAATATGCCGCCTGTCGTGATAGTGAAAAAAATCATGAGCACAAACAACACAAGATACATTCCAATGCCGCGTATGTTTTTTTTAATAATCTGTAAGTTCATTCTTTCCTCCAATTAATTAATAATTTTAATGCAGTGTTGCCATACGCATGATTTTTTCCTGCGTTGCGTCTTTGCATAAAAGTTCTCCGGTTATTTTTCCGCCGCTCACAACGTATATTCTGTCGCTCATGCCGAGAATCTCTGGAAGTTCCGAAGAAATCATGATGATACTTATGCCTTGCTCTACGAGCTGAAGCATGAGTTGATAGATTTCATATTTTGCGCCGACATCAATGCCGCGCGTTGGCTCGTCAAGGATGAGTATATTTGGATTTGCCATAAGGCTTCGTGCAAGCGACACTTTTTGCTGATTTCCGCCACTCAACGTTTTAACAACTGTTGCGATTGACGGTGCTTTTACTTTGAGATTTTTTGAATATTTTTCTGCGTTTGTGATTTCTTCATTTTTGTTGATGACAATGTTGCGCACATATTGCTTTAATGATGATATCGTTATGTTTGTTTTTATATCTTGATCAAGAATAAGACCGTTCTTTTTACGATCTTCAGTCACGTATAAAAATCCCGCATCAATCGCGTTTTTAGGATGTTTGAAATTTACCTCATTTCCATTAAGAAACATGTGACCATCGAGTTTGTATTTGCGTGGATTGCCGAACAAGCTCAACGCAAGCTCACTGCGGCCTGCTCCAATGAGACCGGCAAGGCCAATGATTTCACCTTTGTGCAAGGTAATGTTTATATCTGTGAGGAGCTGACGACTCGATGTAAAATCGTACGCGTTCCAATTTTTTATCTCAAGACAAACTTCTCCGATGTCCCGTTTTGTTTTAGGCGGATAAATATTTTTTATCTCTCGTCCGACCATGAAGCGAATCATGTCGTTTTCATTTAAATTCTCGCGGTCAATTGTTGTAATTGTTTTGCCGTCGCGCAAAATAGTTGTGGAGTCTGCAATGCGCATGACTTCGGAAAGCTTGTGCGAAATCATAATGCATGTTACGCCATTTTCTTTCAATTTCAGAATAAGATTGATAAGTGTATCGCATTCATCTTCGCTCAAAGCGGAAGTTGGCTCATCGAGCACAAGCAGACGCACATTTTTGCTGAGCGCTTTTGCTATCTCAATCATCTGTTGAATGCCGACTCCGAGACTTCGCACTGTAACGCCAGGGTCTATGTCAAGACCAACTTGTGCTAAAATTTCTTTTGCTTTGATAATCGTTTTGTTCCAGTCTATTGTTCCGTTTTTCTTTTTGAGTTCATGCCCGAGAAAAATATTTTCATATACTGTCAAATCGGGAATAAGGGCAAGCTCCTGATAAATGATTGCAATGCCCTGCGCTTCGCTGTCTTTTACCGTTTTAAATTGCTGTATTTTGCTATCGACAAAGATGTCACCCGTATAGGTGCCATATGGATAAACTCCCGTGAGGACTTTCATGAGCGTTGATTTTCCGGCGCCATTCTCTCCGACAAGACAGTGTATTTCACCTTTTTTTACTTTAAATGTGACGTCGTTTAATGCTCTCACACCTGGAAATTCTTTTGTAACATGCGCCATTTCAAGAATTATAGAATCATCCAAAACGACACCTCCTTTTTTACTGAAAGGAGGATTGTTGCTGAAACAATCCTCCTTGATAGCAATTTACTTATTTTGCATCTTTTACAAGACCGCTCAACTGTGACGCGGCAATATAGCCTGAGTCTGTAAGCAGATGGACTTTGTCTTTTGTGATGACTGCAACAGGTGTTTGCTTTGCAGGAACGTTTTTCGCACCGTTGTTATAGGTAGCAGTTGTCGAAGGAGTTTTTCCGTTAAGAATTGCTGTTGCCATTTCGATTGCATCGAGCGCGAGAGTCTGCGTGTTTTTCCAAACGGTCATTGTCTGCTTGCCATCGAGAATGTACTGCACGGAAGCCACTTCGGCATCTTGCCCAGTGATGACGTAGCTTGTTACTGCTGAATCTTTTGCAAATTCGTCTGCGATTGAGCGCGCTGTTCCGTCATTCGGAGCAAGAATGAAGCATGCGCCTTTTTGCGAAGCGTTCGCCATCGTGAGATTGTCAGCTGCTTTTTTCTTTGCTTCGTTGAAATCCCAGTTTGTTGTCACCTGGTTGATGATTGAAGCCTGTTCATCGCGAGTAAGCTTTGCTTTTCTTTGAAGTGCAACAGCTCTGTCTGAATTTCTGATGACAAATGTACCGTCTGCAATTTTTGGCTGGAGCACATTCCATGCGCCTTCAAAGAAGAGGAACGCGTTATTGTCTGAAGCAGCGCCCGCGTAGAGATAGAGCGAGTTACCTTTTGTGCCAGGAGTGATGTTGTCGATGAGGAACTGCCCTTGTGCTTCGCCTACAGCGACTGAATCAAACGTTACGTAGTAGTCAACGCCTGTCGTTCCGGTGATGAGACGATCGTAGCAGATGACTGTTACGCCGTCGCGTTTTGCCGCATCTACTGCCGCTGCCGCTGCTGCTGCGTCGTGCGGACAGATGATGAGAACTTTGATGCCCTGATTGAGGAGCGCCTGCACATTCTGCATTTCTCTGCCGGAATCACCCTGGCTGAAAAGAATTGATATGCCTGTTTTTCCCTGAAGCTCTCTTTTAAACTGGTTTTCGTCTTGAATCCAGCGCGGTTCATCTCTTGTTGGAAGAACAATGCCAACTTCAACATTGCTGTCTTTTTTGCCAGTGGCAAATACTGTCGAAGCTGCCATGAACAGCGCACATACAGCGAATACTGCCTTTGCCATCTTTTTCATAGATTGATACCCCCTATCAAATAGAAAAATTAGTTATATATATAGTATACCATGATTTTTTTGTTTTTTGAGTTTTTTTCTACACTAAATTAGCAAGTTCTATAAGAAATTGTCAAAAAGTGTCATGTTTGTGCGCTGTTTATCTGTACTTTTTTAACTTTATTTTTGTGCTATTCCGATGCGGTATACCTCATTTTTTGTATGGAAGCCGCTCTGCACAATCACTTCGTCAATGTTGTCTTTGCTCACCGCTGTGGGCTCAAGCAAAATAGCTGGCACGTCAGCGTATCCATTGTTCATAACAGTGTCGATTTCCTCATCTGCCGCTTTATGATGCTTTGCAAACGACACAGCGTTTTCTGCGGCTTTGCGCGCAAGAATAGTGATAGGCTTGTAGACTGTCATCGTTTGCAATCCTTCCACAACGCGCTGGCAGCCTGCAATATCTGCATCTTGCCCGGAGACTGCAACGCCTGATATGCGGTGCTCTGCAAGCGCATGGAGCACGCGCTCTGCCATAGCGTCGTTGCCGCATATCACTGCGTTGGGAATGCTGCCGCTGTCGAGCAGTTCAGACATTTTGCTGTACGCCATGTCAAAGTTCCAGTCAGGAGTATAGTACTCTTCGAGCACGCGTATGCCAGGGTAGCGCGCAAACACCGCGTGCACGCCCTGTGTCGCCATCTGCATGTTGTAGTCCTCCTGCGCGCCGTATATGCAGATATAATTACCGCTCGGCACATGAGCGGCAAGCGATTCAGCCATAAGCTCTCCGACGCGCCTGCTGTCTATGGTTATGTACAGCGAGATGTCTGCGCCTGTGATAAGTCGGTCATACGAGATGACGGGAATGTTGCTTGCTTTTGCGAGCTTGAGCACATCTGAAAGCGAGCCAGCTTCTTTTGGCACAATCACAAGCGCATCAACGCCGCGTTCTATCAAGTACTGAATTTGCTTGTTTTGATTTTCTGCGCTGTTTCCAGCAGTCTGCACGATGACATCTGCGCCGAGCGCGTTTGCCGTTGCAATGAAAACGTCGCAGTCGCGCTGCCAACGTTCTATGACAAACGTGTCTATTGAAAAGCCGATTGTAATGCCGCGTTCAGTCTCCTGCTGCACTGCCTTTGGCAGCGGCTCTTGTTTGCTGCATGATGCAAAGATTGTGAAAGCGACAAGCAGCAAAAAAATCTTAACAATTATTAATTGTCTTATCATGTTTTGCTTCTCCATGCAAAAGGTTTTTCGCTTCAGCGGCGCGGTATTCGGTAGGCGTCTGTCCAGTATATGTTTTGAACAGCCTGCTAAAATAGTTTTGGTCATTGTATCCTGTTTCGTATGTTACTTCTTTTATTGATTTTGATGATGTTGCCAGCAATTTTTTTGCTTTGTCCATGCGCAGCGACGTGATAAAATCTTTGAATGTTTCGCCCGTCGTCTCTTTGAACAGACGGCTCAAATACACCACATGCACGTCCACGTGCTCTGCAACTTTTTCAAGCGTTATGTCTTCGCTCATATGCGCGTTTATATATGCAATCGATTTTTCGATTGTAGGCGGCAGCTGTGATTTTTGCGCAGATTTGAAAATGTGCACGCAGTCTGCAAAACACGACAGCGCGTACTGTTCGAGCATGTCGCACGTTGTCATCGCTTCAAATGATGCAAAGGTGTCTTTGAATGCGGTAGGTGAGGAAAACGATGCGTCAATGTTGTGCGCCGCTTCTCGTGCCAACACGATGAGCACGAACAAGAAGTTTTTTATTTTTGGTAAATCGTACTGCGCTTTTACGAGCGTCATGCACGAAGCGAACAACCCTGAAGCACCCTGCATGTCGCCCGCCTTTATGCGCGCAAGGATATGCGTGTACAAGCTGTCAATCTTTTTTTGTTCGTCTGACTGCTGCATGTCCTCGTAAAACAAAAAACCGTCGCTGTGTACTGCGTTGAGCGCTACAAGCGAATGGTTGTATATCTTTACAGAGTGTTCAAGCTCGTTGCATATGTCGCTGGCGCCGATTTTTATGTGCGCAGAAATTGCGAGCGACAAGTTGCGGTACAGGGCGCGTATGATGGCGCGACAATGCTCCGCGCCATCTTCTTTTGCGAGTGGAAAAAACACGACAACTTTATCCATCATGAGTGGACCGACAATACACTCTGCTTGCCTTGCAATGAGTTGCTGGAGCGTCGTATACATGTTCAGCTTATTTTCAGATGGCGGCAGCGCTATGGTGCAGAAAAAATAGCGCGTGCTCGTTATGTTAAAATATTCCAGATATGCGTTGAAGTTTTTATTGCTTTCGATAGGATAAATCAACGTGTAGATGAAGTCGTCTACGACAATGGGTGCGACAGCGTTGAGTTTTTCTCGTATGTCAAGGTTGTTGATTATTTTGTCGTTTTCTGCGTCCACAATGCTCATTGCGCCGCGCAGTGTTTGGGCAATAGTCGTGCGGTTCACCGGTTTTGTCAAGTATTTATACACGCCAAGCTCTACTGCTTTTTGCGCGTATTGAAAGCGGTCGAATGCGCTCAAAATTACGACGACAAGATTTGGATTTGCCTGCTTGATGCTTTTTATCGCTTCGAGCCCGCTTATGCCCGGCATGTTTATGTCGATGAACGCGATGTCTATTTTGTTGACGCGGCACATTTTTACTGCGTCTGCACCCGTTTCTGCATGAAAGCTCTCGAACTGATTGGGAAAATCATTGTCAATGATGAATTGAAGCGACTGAATGACAATAGGCTCATCGTCTGCAAAGAGAATGTTATACATACGGTATCCTTATGGCAAAAACAGTGCCGCCGCTGTCGTTCTCGCGAATGTCGAACACATCTGCTTTGTCGTTGTAAAACATGCGCAGGCGCGACACCACATTTACAAGTCCAATTCCCGTGCCAGAGCTTATCTTGTGCGTTTGCTGTTCGTCTCTCGCGGTACTTCCTGTAGTCATGTCGTCGCTTGACAAAATGCGCTCGCGCACATCATTTGGGAACCCTTTTCCGTTGTCTGAAATGTCTATGCATATGTCTGTGTTGTCGTACACATGTAGCGCGATGATGCCACCTTTTTTCATGTCGGCTATGCCATGCTTGATGCAGTTTTCGACGAGCGGCTGCAAGCTCATGCCTGGCATGCGTACAGACAAGTGTATGCTTTCAATCTTTTTTGTGAACGTGAACTTATTTGCAAAACGTACGTTCATCACGTATATGTAGTTGTCTACGAGCGCAATCTCTTCTTCGAGCGTCGCCTCTTCATTTTGATGCTGCAAGTTGTAGCGGAAAAAATCTGCTGTCTGCTCAATAAAGCGGCTCGTCTTGTCTGCGCCTTCCATCATGGCAAGCTGCATGCCCGTATTCAACGTGTTGAAAAGAAAATGCGGATTTATCTGCGACTGGAGTGCTTTGAGCTGCGCGTCTTTGTACAGTGTTATCATGTAGTTTTCACGGTCGTGCAGACGCTGCTCTTCTTCCGCTTTTGAAATAATCGTTGCAATATATTCACGAATGCTCACAATCATGCGGTTGAACGCGCGGCATATGTTTCCCACTTCGTCACGCTTTTCTACTGGCAGCGGTGGTATGTCGAAATCGTATTCAGCGAGCTTGTTTGCGACTTCTGAAATTTCTGCGAGCGGCTTGGTGATTGTGTCAACGCGATTTACAATCTGCAAAAATGTTATGATGATGGCGGTAATGAGCAAAAGGATGCAGCTGCGCTGGAGATGATCGAAAATCAATTTTTTTGCGGCATATGTTTCCCTGTTCTGCTTGAAGTATTGTGCGTTCAACTCGTTCACCGCGTTCGACAAATAGCGGTAGCTTTGCTCTGCCAAAACATACTGGTCGTCTGCGTTAATAAAATTATTTGCGCGGCGATAGGCGAGCGCTCTGTCTGCGTACGAAAGAAACGTGTGCGCCATGCGCGTTATTTTGTATTCGAGCAGCAGCAGCGAATCTGATGAAGGCTTTTGATGCATCTCCGCAGTGAGCAGTTCGAGCTGCGAGCGCAAGCTGTAGTAGCTGTCTATGCTTTCAAACGAGCGGATATCCATGTACGTTTTGAGCGATGTTTCAAGCGAGAGCAGCGTAGACGTGTAGCGGTCGAGAAATTCGTTTGAACGGTATGAATCTGCAACTGATGAAACGATTGAAGAGACTGCGAACACGCTGTAAAAAAACAGCGCAATCATGACGCTCACCGCTAGAATAAACGCTGTGATGATTCGAGCGCGTATTGTCTTGTCTTTGCTCCTATCCATGAGCGTTTTCCATACCATGAGCGTTCCTATGCAGCTTTCATAAAATCCGTGCGGCAATGGTGATGTAGCTGTTTGTGTTGCCAGTTTTAATATATTCAAGAAGCGTCTGCACCGCACTTGCGCCCATCACTTCTGCCTGCTGTGACAGTGACGCAGCGAGAATCCCTTTGTCAAGGTAGTTTCTTATTTGCGGCGTGTCGCCAAATCCTATGACGATTATTTTTCGCGGAAGATTTAAATTGACAATGTTTTCTGCCACACGCACTGTATCTGTTTCAGAAAAACAGAGGACGGCGGTCGCGTCTATTTGAAAGCGGAGCGCATCTCGTATTGCGTCTTCGCTGCTCATCGTCTCCCGTCTCCGCACATCAACGTCTTCCACATAAAAATTTTCTGAAAGCGACTCTTGCACGCTTGAAATGATGCGGCTGTACAATGTGCTGGAAGTTGTGCTGTCGTGGATTGCGAGCACTTTTCCGCTCTGTACAAACGACAGGAGTGCCTCTGCCATCTGCTTACCCGTGTCGTATCCGTTTATGCCTATATACGAAATAGCTTGCGTTTCAGGCGTGTCGCTTCCTATCATGATAACGGGGATCTTGTTGCCGTCAACTGTTACGGGAGACGCTATGTTGATTTTTTCGTTTGTGCTGTACGCGATGATGCCATCCACGCCCATAGCGCATGCGTAGTCGATGAGTTCCTGCATTGTCGTTGTGCCCGCGCCCGTTTCAGGCAAAAGATTGTCGATGACTGCATTGTAGCGATCGCTCACAGAAGCGGCTCCGTGCTGGATTTGGCGAAGCACTGTGATGTCTGCGTATTCGCCTGCGACAGCAACGTGATACAGGTAATCTTTGGAAATGCTTCTGTTGTTTTGAATAGAAAAGCGCAGCATGAGCACGAGGTAATGCAACGAGTACGCAAATAGTGAAATGACAATGATGATTGTCACAAGCTGTATCGCAATGAACTGCCGCCGCTTTCGCATAGCAAAAGTATATCACATACAAAACAGTTTCGTAAACAAGCAGCAAAGTGACAACAAACGGCATGATGAGTTTGCAACATGTGGCAACGACAGCGCGCTGTTTGCACCACGCGACGAAGCTTGTTTGCAGCGCAAATGCCGTGCTATTTTGTGCGGTCACTCCATAAATGGATTGTAGTCAAGCTCTTCGTCGCTCTGCATGTCAAGTGGCGTGCTGTTCGGTTGCAGCGATATGTTGCCACTTGCAATGTCGGGATCGAGCTGGAGCGGCGTCGGGTCGTACTGCTCAGCATAGCCGAAGCCCGAGCGGAACATTTCCCGCTGCAGACGGTCTATGAAAATCGCCGTCGTGTTGTTATTTGCGTGGACAGTGCATGTTTCTGTCGGAGCTGTGCCCGCTAAAAACCATTGCGTTGTCGTATGATTACCACATTCAGCAGTTGGAATCAAACCGCTTTCAGAGCAGACTGTTACGCGAATTACGCCGTCAGCAGGAGCGGTAAAATCTCTCGAAGGCACGCGCTCATGAATCTTTCCCATGAATTCGCCCATAGCAGGACCTGCAAGCGTTGCACCAGTAATTCTGACGCCAAGAGACTTGTCGCCTTTGTCAAAGCCGAACCAAAACGCCGATGTATAGTACGGTGTAAAGGCAATAGTCCATGCATCTTTCCAGTTTTGCGTTGTTCCTGTTTTTCCTGCAAGCGGAATTGTATATGCCCGCCCATTTTGCGCAGTGTACGTTAATTTTCTATCTTGCCCTGCGAGTGTGCCGCTACGTACCGTGTTTTCGAGCATGCGAGCCATTACGTATGCTGTCTGCGGTGAAATGATTTGCGCTGCATTTCCTTTTGCTTGTTGTGTCCTGCGTACTTCGAGCTCCGGGTTATATATGATATTGCCGTTTCTGTCTTCCACAGTGCGAATGGCAATAGGTACCACTTCTTTGCCGCCGTTTGCAAAGATTGCAAATGCGCGCGCCATTTCAATAGGACGGACGGATGGTGTGCCGAGCCCCAGCGTATATACAGGAATAAATTGGCGTGCCGCCCATTCATCTTGAGGAATGCCGAGCAAGGCTGTCGCGCGCGTAATAGCTGCATCGAATCCAATCGCATCGAGCACTTTGATTGATGGCACATTCATGGAGTGGGCGAGTGCATACCACAGCTGCACATTGCCCTGATATTCGCCGCGAAAATTTTGCGGAATGTATGGCGCTCCGTCTGATTTTCTGAATACAGTCGGTGTATCTGATATGACAGTTGCAGGTGTAAGGCGCGATGCATTGATGTAGGTACTATTGATTTTCTGCGCATCGATTGCAGCAGAGTAGTACAGCGGCTTGAACGTAGAACCGGGCTGAAAACGTGATTGCACTGCTCTGATGAGCTGATTGCTTTGATCATATTTGCTTCCCCCCACAAGCGCAGTGATATAGCCTGTGTCGTTTTCAATGGCTATCATGGTGCCTTCGATTGTGGTGCGCTCGTCCTGCTGCTGTGAAATCTTCGTCGCGTTGTTGACAATTTCCACTTTGAGTTTTTCAAGCCCGAACATGAGCGAGCATATGTCAAGCATCGGATTTATTTGATTGACAAAAATATCATTTGTCTCTTTTTTCATACGCTCTGCAGAAAGCTTTATGCCAGGGAGATTGAACGTGATTGCAAGGAGCTCTGCAAGCGGCGTGTATGCCCTAAAAGTAGTTGCCGAGCGGTTTGCTTGTTCTGCCTGCCAATCTCTGTTTGCGCGTGCAATATAACGCTGCATAACGTCGGTTGCTACTTCTTGTTGCGAGAGGTCGAGCGTTGTATTTACGGTAAATCCGCTTGTGTAAATATCTTCCGAACCGTATACCAGTCTGCCGAGTTCCCTTCGCACATATTCGCTGAACCACGGCGCTTTGTCGTCACGCATAAAGTATGCTGATGTGCTCGTGCGTGTGTAATCGAATGTTGCCCAATAATTCTCAAATGATTCGTCCGCATCTGAACGCGCAATATATCCTTCACTCACCATGGAGTTGAGCACATCTCGTTGTCTGTCCATTGCACGGTTGGGATAAGAAAATGGATTGTAATATGCAGGATTCGATAGTTGAATCACGAGGATTGCCGCTTCTGCCGGCGTAATTTCAGTTGCGTCATGTCCAAAGTAATACTTTGATGCCGCGCTTACACCGTATGTACCGCCGCCAAAATAGATGCGGTTTAAATACGTTTCGAGTATTTCATTTTTTGAGCAACGGCGTTCCATTTGAATAGCCCACCACAGCTCTTTTATTTTTCTCCTGATGCTTATGTCTGTTCTGTCGCAGTAGAGCGTGCCTGCAATCTGTTGTGTAAGCGTTGAGCCTCCGCCAAATGACAAACGGAATACTTTTCCGATGACCGCCCTCAAAATAGATTTTGCTGAAAATCCGCGGTGTTCGTAAAAGACACGGTCTTCACGTGTAAGCAGCGTGTTTATTAAAAGACGCGGGAGCGCTTCAAAGCGTATTATCTCACGTTTTTCGTCAGATGCAAGTTCTGTTATTAATTCTCCGTTTATGTCGAGCAGCCGTGTTGGCAATGCGGTTTCAAATTCAGTGATGTACTCGTTGTTTTTAATGTTATGCGTTTCGGAGAGTGCCCATCCGAGTCCTCCTCCGAAGAGAATCGCAAAAAAGCAGAGCAAAGAAAGCTGTATGATTACGAATTTTTTCATTGCTAATCATTATAAAGAAAGGAGCCGGTATGTACAAGTACACCCGGCCCCAATGCCCATCAGGCAACCGGGGGCATGGGTGGGAGGGGAAAATGCCCCCGGTATTTAAAGTATCGACTAAAAATGCAAAAAAGATAATAGAATTTGCGAAGATTTTCGTGTATAGGACAATGATACACAGCGGCTGTACACTACGATGACTATACGCTATTGCATGAGGTGCTATTCTTCTCGAATATCCACATCTACAGCAAGCGCTGCAGTGTATGATTTGCCTTTCTGCATAGTAATTGTGCGTATCATCTCGTAATCACCCATGAGGAAGCGCACTGTGTGCTCTCCCTCATCGATTTCAAATTCTTTTCCAATTTCATTGCATTTCTCATCGTCAAGGTAGACGATTGTATTTGCAGGCGCCGTGATGAGTAATGTGGGAGTAACGCTTTTAAGTTGCACTGACAGCTGTGTTATTTTTGCTTGCTCTACGCGTGTTGTTCTCGTTTCATTGCGGTAAAATTCGGATACAATGCTTACATCGTGTACACCTGTTGGAAGAATCCAACCTTCGTCATCAGGGTCTGCTTTGTTTCCGTCGATGAAAAGTGTGTACGGCAGGAGCTCGTTACCAGGATATGATGTTGAAACGAGCAGCTTGCCTTTGTTTGTAAGAATAGGTTTTATGGTGACTTTTAGCGTTGCATTCATCGTTTCATCGGGAAGCCCTTTCATTGCCAACTGAAAACGGATGAACACAAATCCATGTTCTGTATCTGGAAGCACGTCAAGTTTTGTGGCATATGCGCTTTCTTTGAAAGAACTGCTGGAGAAAAGCGGAATTTGCACTATCCATGAACGACGTGCGGGAAGCGTGCGCACAAATATGCGTGTGCCACTGTAATCAATCTGTGAAGTTGCGGGAACGGGCATAATATTGTGGTACATTGCGCATGCTACAGAATCTTGCCATGCGGCAATTTCATCAGGTATTGTGATTTTGACTTCAATGCCTTCAAGATATGTTGCATCGTCTGGTAAAAAAATAGCAATGCTGTCATTTATGCCTATGGTGACTGTCTGTTCGTCTTGTACAGTGCCTGTAAGCGACAGAGGAAATAATTTTCGTACCCTGAATGATTCTGCAAAAAGCGTTGCTGTACAGACAAGGGAGAAAACAAAATTTGTTAAAAAAATGCAACTCTTTCTCATAGGTAAACACCTTGTGCAGCTAATTCGGGAGCAGGCGCTGCGGATCAGTTGAAACACCGTTTACACGAATTTCAAAATGAAGATGCGGCCCTGTAGCAAGCCCTGTTTGCCCCACACGTCCTATTCGTTTTCTGCTAGACACAATGTCGCCTGCAACTGCTTCAATTTCTGAAAGATGCGCATAGATGCTTGTAATGCCGTTGTTGTGCTGCAACACAATATAGTTCCCGTATATGGGATTGTTCTGCACGCACTGTACAACTTTGCCGCTTTTACACGCGTATACTGCAGCGCCTTCGGGCGCTGCTAAATCGATGCCCGTGTGAAACTTCCAGTTGCCAGAAATAGGGTTTACCCTCATGCCATAACTTGAAGAAAGCCATGCTGAATCAATGGGCATTTTAAAGTCAGCATCAAGAAAATACGCGCGTTCTGTTGGACTGAATCTTTCATCTTGTAAAAAATAAAATAATCGCTCATCTATAACATACCATATTTTTGTCTCTTTTTCTATAGTTGGCGAGTATTTTTTTTGTACAAAAATTTCGATTGATGACGATGGAGTTTCGCATACAAAAATGCCTGTGAATGTGGGAATGATGAGCGTTTTGCCTGTAAGCTCGTCATCTATGTTTGCAATGGCATTTGCTGTCGCGATTGTTTCATAGGGAATAACGCAGCGCGCCGCAATTTGTAAAAGTGTGTCGCCGTGTTGTACTGTGTATGCATAAAATTGCATGGAGACGTTTTTCCCTGCCGCTTTTTGTTTGTAGTTAAATTCAACTTCATCAGCAAACTGCTTGAATACGGCGTCCTTTGATGAGAGCATCGGAATACACGGGAGTTTTTTTTTGTCAAGCACTATCGGTTGGTTGAAAGCTGTTTGCGCAAAAAGAAACTGTTTTTTTATTGACGAAATGAGCAATACAATGATAACAAACAGATTTACTGCTTTAGTCATTTTCAAAGAAGCGTGAACTGGCAACGTATATAAGGGGAATCAAAATGATAACGGGAATTGCAGCAAAGCGAAACCCTGCACATACGAATGCAATCGCGAGCGTTATACCGCCGACGACAATCGCTATACGTAGCGTGACAAATAATACGCGCTGCCATGAAAATTTTTTTACTGCATTTATAATTTTGTATGCTGCAAAAGCAAAAAGAAGTGCGAGCACTGCGCGCGTATACGCTGTGGGAAATGTTGTCGCCGTGTACCATAGCGGAAGCACAAGCATGAATCCGGTAAACGCACATAAAAAAATGACACCAAACGCTTTACCGATAGACAAAAATGATTTAATGATTTGTGTGCTGATACGTGTCATGATATGCGAAAGGCAGGGGCTGTCTGCGTGGACAGCCCCAATGTTGTGCATTAAGCTTCTGCGATTGCTCCAGATGGGCAAACGCCTACGCATGTGCCGCAACTGATGCATGTGTTTTCATCAATAATGCGCGTGTTTCCAGATTCGGAAATGGATCCGACAGGGCACTCTGGTTCGCATACAGCACAGTTTACACATTTTGATTCATCGATTTTGTACGCCATAGTTTTCTCCTAACAGGCTGATAGTATGTGAGCTGCCAGCAGCTCATTATTATTTTACACTATTGCCTAAAAACGCGCAAGTATGGTACAGTGGCATAACAAATGTGCGCTGGCATACAGCACGCTGTTGCATTCTTATATGGAGGCATAATTATGAAAAAAGAGTTAGTTGCTTCAATGATTGATCATACATTGCTTGCACCAGAAGCAGGCGTAAAAGAAATTTTGGCGACTTGTGCTGATGCGAAAAAATATCATTTTGCATCAGTGTGTATCAATCCTATATATGTAGAGAAGGTTGCCGCAGAGCTTGCGGGATCAGGCGTGCGCGTGTGTACTGTCGTTGGATTTCCACTGGGAACTGTCCCAAGCGAAGATAAGTCCGATGAAACGCTCCGCGCTATTTCAAACGGTGCCGACGAAATTGATATGGTGATTCCTATTGGTGCTGCCCGCGACGGAAAGTTTGACGAAGTTGAATCTGATATAGCGGCAGTGGTAAAGGCTGCGCGCAAGGCAGGCGAAAAAGCGGGAAAGAAAATAATTGTAAAAGTGATTTTGGAAACATGCTTCCTCACTGATGAAATGATTGCCGAATGTTGCCGTCGCGCAAAAAGTGCGGGGGCCGATTTTGTAAAAACGTCAACAGGCTTTGCAAATCCAAAAAGCGCGGACGGTACATTGCTTCCAAACGGTGCAACTGTCCATCATGTGGAACTCATGCGTAGCACGGTGGGAAGCAGTATGGGGGTAAAGGCGTCTGGCGGTGTTCGCTCTGCGGCAGATGCTGTTCACATGCTTGAAGCAGGTGCGAATAGGCTCGGCACATCGAATGGCGTAAAAATCATCGAAGAATGGGATGAATCCACTCCCGTAAAAGGATATTGAGTACTTGCTGTGCTCAATATAAAAAAGGCTGCCCTTGTGAAGTTTTTATACTTTACAAGGGCAGCCTTTTTTATGGCTTGTCAAATTATACGGTGCTGGCAGTGCCGCGCGTGGTACCAACTGTGCTAAGTTATGCTTTTGCAGCTTGTATGTCTTTTATTGTGTAGTTATAGTTGTGCTCGTTGATAGTGAATTGCACCGTGTCGCCTACTTTTTTGTCGAGGAATTCGTTGCCGAATGGAGACATATATGAAATCACATTGTTGTCTGGATCTGACTCCCACGGTCCAAGAATCGTGTACGATTCGTCTTTATTTGTATCGTTATTGTGGAGCGTCATTACTGTTGAGAACGAAACAAACGCCGTTGTAATTGTAGATGGGTCAAACACAATTGCGCGCGCAAGTTCTTCCTGTAGTTTTGAAAGTGTTACAGTAAGGTAATGCTGATGTTCGCGCGCCGCTTTGTACTCTGCATTTTCTTTTAGATCTCCCTGTGCTCGCGCCTCTCCAATCTCTCGCGCGTTTTCGGGAATTTCGACAGTCTGGATGTGCTCTGCAAGCGCTTTCTTTTCTTCAAGTTTTTTCTCTGTTACAAGCATGCCGCGCTGATGGACTCGCGCTTTTTCTTCAGTAACTTGGAACTTGAAGTCAGGATGCGTTTCAAGAATTTTATTGCGCATCTGCATTTTATATTTGTCATCGAGTTCTGCAATGTCCGCAACAAGTGTGTACAAGCGTTCTATGGTGTCTTCATCTTTGTCCCGTATGTACTCAATGAGCGTTTTATTTTCCGATTTGTTTTCAAATAAAGGTTGAATGGCCGCTTTGTTTATTTTTTTATTTTCAACGGTGTTCACATGGTTGTTGATTTCGCGGAATGTAAGTTCAACAATGTTTATGAGCGTGATAAGCTGCCGTTCATATGAGATGCCTGAATCTTGAAACCATTTCTCTTTTTGACACTCGCGGAATAAAAATAGCACAGCTTGGCGATTGTCTTTGAAATTGTCAAAACTGTTTATGGCGAGATGCTTTACCATGTCTTCTTTGCCTGCATTGACGAGTGTTGCGAGCATTGTGCCATCAAGCACAGTGGGAAAGAGGCGTACATACTGTTTGTCCCAATCAGGAAGCAATTTTACATTCTTAATAAAATCTTGACGAAGAGATGTGTTTCGTGTGTCTTTAAGCTCAAGGTACATTTTGCGCGGCTCTTCAATTTTATTATAGATGTCTTTAAATGTATATTTTATCGGATAGGCTATTGACGGAACGATGCTGTTTATTTTTTGAACTGCAAGGAAGGCACCAAGTACATGTTCATTTACGTGCGAAATCGTTTTAAGGAATCCGGTAAAATATGAAAGCATTTCGCCAAATGTTTCACTGCTTTTGTCGGTCTCGTCGCTCAAGATGAATTTCATGAGCGTGTCAATGCGTGCAAAAAATTGTTTTTGTGCTTTGAACTCGTTTGCAAGTTTTATATCCGAACTTACGCCTTGTTCTCGCACCATATACATATTAATGTCGTTTGTATCGATGCCGAATGATGGATCTGAATCGAGGATTTTTTTAGCGGCAGTATTCCATGCTGTCCATTCACCCTGTGTGAGGACAGCCGGTACGAGCTCTGCTTTGATGCGCTTGATATCGCAACGGTTGTCAAAGCTTTTGATGATTGTTTTGAGTGCCCATACTTTGTCGCTCTTTACCTGTTTTGCAAGCTCGTCCCGCTTTTGCGTAGCTTTGAGCACCCATATATGATCATTAGCAAGTGGAATAAGCGCGCTCACAGCCATTTTGAGCGACATTGTACGGATGCCGTATGTTTTCCCAAAATTGATAGTGAGCGTGTCGCCAGCAACTTTTCGAATAACGCCTACACCCCACGAGCGGTGGAATACGTAACTTTTTGCGTCAAACGCGATATGTTTTTCAAAGTCGTTTATAGCTTCAAAAACGTTGCGGAAATTTTGCGTCAGATTTGACGAGCGTATATATTCTTCAAGATTGTTCCTGCCTTCGTATTTTCCACGATAGCACTCCACGAGTTCTTTGCGCGCCCATGAGTCATGTGCATCGATTTCTAAAATTTGTTTTAAGATGTCGATGGCTGTATCCCATTTTTTGTTATCTTTATACCACGTGTACAGCTCCTGCATGAGTACAGCGCTTCGTTCTTCGCTAATAGTCTTTGCAATTTTTCGTTTTGCGAGCATGAAAAAATCAATTTCTTCGGGAATGAGCTGGACAAGATGCGACCATGTTTCTTTGATAGCGTTCATATTTTTTGCAGTTATGTAGCGCAGATGGGCTTTTTTATAGTAGTCGATGGCAGCATCGATGTCGTTCTGTCCTTCACAATGCTCTGCGAGCGTTTTTGCTAAATCTGCTTCTTCAAAATCAAGCTTGACGATTTTTTCGTACAGCTCCCACATTTTTTCGTTGTTTTCGGCGCGGAAACACTCGGCGAGTGTCCGCAGTGCAAATTTGTTGTTTTCGTCGTCGTCGAGAATTGTTTCGCAGAGATAGACGACAATATTCTCTTTGTGATTTTTTTGAAAGATTTCCACAAGGCTTTCAAGCGCAGAGTTATCGAGTGTGCCGTGGTATAATGCAATCATGCCAGAAATATAGAGCGCGATAATGCTGTCCTTTGTGTGCAAAAGGTGCTCATCACATATTTGCTGAATTTCATCAGTATGTTCTGAGTTTCGCGCCTTTTCCACGATATCGGCAAGTTCAACAAGGTTGTTCTTTGTATAGTTGCTGATTGTTGCGCGCGTCCATGTTTCTTCTTTGAGCATGTCTTGAACTTGTTTTACAATATCTACGTCAGCCATGTTTTACTCCTATAGAAAAGTCAACAGGCGTTGACTTTTTAAAATTGCTTGTTCATAACGAAGCTCATTTGAAACCTTCGTTAGCTGTTTCTGTCTGTGTTATACAGTGCAGAATCACTTATTTTACATACAATTCGTAAATTGTCGCATCAAGTATTTTTATTTTCAACAGTGTATCATTTATAGGCTTATTGCTGTTGTTTGTCCCCAAATAATAGTCGATAAGCCAAAAATACAAATTGATAAGACGCGGCGTGAGGAGGGCATTGTCGCTTGAAGGATCTTTAAGTTCATTTTCAAGCGCGTAGATTTCCTGTTTGAGTTTGCTCATCTCCTGCACTTTTAATTCGCGCTTTATGCTAAATACGCCTAAAAGCGTGCCATATACGGGAAGCCACTGCTGCAAAACAGCTCCTACATAGCCCTTCTCCATGACTTTTGCAATCAAGCTTTTAATAAGCTCTGAATCAAGAAACAGCAAGTCGATGTGCTCCGGATCGACAAAAAATGCTTCTCGAAAAAGCACTTTTGCATTTCTGTCTTCGCCGCATAACGCGTAGCAATCTGCAAGTTCTGCAAGCACTGCGGCACTTCCTGGCTGCGCAGTGTTTGCTTTTGAAAGGTATTCTTCCGCGTCTTCAAATTTACCGAGCTTTTTGCAGCACAAACCTGCCTTGCGGTAGATTTCAGCGCGCTGAAACATATCGCGCTCGTCAAAAAGCTGCGAGTAGTTTTCAAGGGCACATGAGAAAATACCGTGCTCTGTCGCCTCTAGCGCAGGCTCAAATGTATATGTTTTTCGTGCAACAAACGGCTGAAAATTTTTCCATTCAGTGAGCAGCAGTTCTCCTCGTTCAAATGGATTTTCTATTTCCGAAAGCTGCGTGATGCATGGAATCCAGAAATTACAGCAATCGGCAGTAAAAATAAGTTCCGGGCATTCAAACTCGTACTCAAAAAGGCTCTCAAGAATTCTCTTTGCGCTTTCTGGATTAGCATTTTCTAAATGGCTAATTGCATTTTTGAGTCCGTTTTTCGTCTGAATTTCCATAGCGTCAAATTTCATTATAGCAAAATGAGTTTTTTTCGTCAATTACTATGGAAACTATTGTCGTAGACAATACACGACCATTATGATATAATAGATAAAATGGGTAAAATTACGCTTGCACCGTCAATTCTTTCGGCAGATTTTGCACATCTTGAGGGTGCGATTCAAAAAATAGTACAGAGTAGTGCTCGTGCAGTTCATATTGACGTAATGGACGGTCAGTTTGTACCGGAAATTTCTTTTGGGCAGCCGCTTGTACGAGCAGTACGTCGCCTCACAGAATTGCCGTTTGACGTGCATCTTATGGTGGCGCATCCTGAAAATCATGTTGATTCATTTGCAGCCGCGGGAGCAGATTGGATTACATTTCACGTTGAAAGCACTGTGCATATACATCGGCTCATTGTGCATATAAAATCACTCGGGAAAAAAGCGGGCATTGCATTTGTGCCGTCAACACCTGTTTCTGCGCTTGCCGAAATTCTCCCGTTTGTAGATGTAGTGCTCGTCATGACAGTAAATCCTGGATTTGGCGGGCAGGAGCTCATTCCATCATGCGTTGATAAAATTACAGAGCTTGCTCGGATTCGCCGTGAAAAACAGCTCTCGTATATGATTTCTGTTGACGGCGGCGTTAACAGTCAGACAGTTGAAAGCGTTGCTGCTGCTGGAGCAGATATTGCTGTATCCGGTTCAGCGTTTTTTAAAGGAGAGCTTGTGCTATGAAGCTACAATCGACGCGTATAAAGGCAGGAGCATATGCGTGCGTGCTATTGCTGCTTTTTACAGGATATGGCGTGGCACGCACTGTTGAAAATGAAGCATTTGTGCAAGGGTGCGATGCATTCAAAAAAGGTGACTGGTATTCGGCAATGTTGCTGTTGCGCAAAGCGACTGCCTTTCCCGTCAATGATACTGCTGAAACGTGGTATATGCTCATTGCGTCTGAGATGTACGCGGCATCATATGCGGAGGCGGCGCTCGACTGCGATTACTATCTGCATTCATTCCCGGACAGTATGTATGTATCGTATGTGCAGTATCAAAAAGGGCGCGCATCGTTTTATCTCGGTGATTACGAAAAAGCAGTGCTGCTCTTAAGCGATTTTTGCCATCAGTATCGTGACGATGAATTGTATGCGTCTGCGCTTTTTTGGATAGCCGAATCTTTTTTTTCGGGATACAATTACGATGAAGCGCGCGCCCTTTATGCGCGTATTGTTGATGAATATCCTGAAGATGCAAAGGCAAGCGCTGCACAGTTTCGACTCGAGACGATTGCGCAGCGTACCCGCGAAGAAAAGTTATTGCATCTCCTTAAAAAAACAGGAGAAGCATATCTGTCTGCAAAAGAAGGATATGAGAAGCAGTTGAAAACATATGACACTATCAATGCGTCAAACACCTTGCAACGTGTCTCCGATTTGCAGCGGCAAAATAGCGAACTTGTTTCGGAGATTGCCATTCTCCGTGCGCAGATTGCAGAGCTTGAATTGCATATGGCTTCTATCCCTGAAAATGCAGATGAGCAGCCGCAGGTAAATGAGTATATTTTGCGTTTGAAAGAAAAAGCGCGCCAAGTGCAAAATATGCTCGACGGAGGTGCTCGATGAA
Source organism: Treponema sp. (assembly GCA_017940005.1). Taxonomy (GTDB): domain Bacteria; phylum Spirochaetota; class Spirochaetia; order Treponematales; family Treponemataceae; genus Treponema_D. The sequence goes on along the minus strand of JAGAZO010000017.1, from coordinate 255,626 downwards.
AATACATACTGCTGCGCTCATACTATGTTTTACATTTTTTTCTTTTAATAATGAAGTTGTTTTTGCGAAAGGAAAAAGAGAGACGCCAGCAAGTGTGACTGTCATAAAAAAAGGCGACACGTTGCAGTATTCTGCAGGCATTGTGAAGCTCATTTTGCATGGCAACAAAGGCACATTCCAGCTGTATGCGGTTGGCAGAGAAAGCGGAGAAGAACCTGTGTTTTCAGGAAGCGATAATTTTACTTCAACATATTTTTCGCTGCTTACAGGAAAAACAGAGTATCGACTGAGCACTTTGAACGGCGTGGCTGCAAAAGGCGAACAGACTGATAGTGGCGTGTGCCTTATGTACAGAGTAGGTAACAGTGCAACAGTTAGAGTAGGTTTTGAAATTGTGCAGTCTGTCTCGGATGGTGAATACGACGTGCTCAAGATTGTCGCAACAGTCACAAATGTCGGACGCAAGAAAAACTCGTTTGCGCTCAAAGGCGTGTTTGACACTGTGCTTGGCGAAAAAACGAGCGCGCATTTTTCAACGGTCAATTCAAAATTGATAAATTCTGAGAAACAGTATTACGGAATGGAAAATGAAAAATGGATTTTGACGCAGGGCGACTATTCATGCATGCAGTTGTTGTTGCATGGTGGTGATATTACGCCTCCTGAAGTGGTAACGCTTGGAAATAAAGACACCGTGTCATTGCCACTGTGGATTCCTGTAGCTGTTCCTTCGCGTTCGTTTGACAGCGTCATATCGTATAACAATTCAACGATTGCGGTGAACTGGCCTGCTGCTGAACTTGCCCCGAGCGATTCTTCACAAATTGTGTTTTACATTGCGCTGTCTGCCGACAGAAAGCCTCCGTTAGGTGAGACGTATATTGCATCTATTGACGAATTGTATAAACATGGCGATGCTAAAAGCCGTACAGATATAGCGCAATCGCCAGTATCTTCCGACTGGAAGCTCAATCCCGAATATGTACAGATGCTCATTGATAGAATCAATGCGCTCGACAACAATGACTCTGAGATAAGCATGGACGAACTTGCACATTTGAATGCTGAACTCAATGAAATTATGGAAAGGCTGGAGCGTCGATAAGCATGGCACGTGATGTTCTCAACGGTGCTGAACGGCTCATGAAGCACAGAGATTTTTCTTCTGCAATCACATTGCTTGAAAGCCGCAGAGAAATTTACGAAAACAATTTCGACTACTATCTGCTCCTTGCAACTGCGTGCCTCTATGCTGGTGATGCGGGCACTGCATCTGTGTATTATCAGCGCGCACGTGAAATCAAACTTACCGATACGAACTTGCTGCTCGGACAAGCAGCGCTTTTTTTGCGGCGCGGCGACACGGAGCGTGCCATTCAATATTATCTTGAGATACTTGAGAACGAGCCCGATCATAAAATTGCAAAAAGCGCGCTCGAATTTATCCGTGCAAAAGGCGACTACAACACTATCTGCCGTTGGATAGATGACGGAAGAATTGAAAGATTTTATCCGCCGCTTAAAGCTTCATGGAGTAAAACCATATGGAGCGCAGTGATTCCGCTTGCAGCGTGCGCGCTCGGTGTGTTCGTGGTATTGCTCGTTGTAAATGTGCGTAAAAGTCATGTGAATGGCAGCCGCGCAGATCTATCTGCATTTGTGCTTTCAGCCGACGAGTCAAAAAATGCACAGGAAAAAGATATGGCGGGAAGCGTATATAAATTTATTCTGTCGAATAAAGAGATTACAGAAAGCTATGCAAACGCGCAGCGTTATTTCCAATCGTATCGCGACAATGCAGCGCAAGTTGAGATAAACAGGATTTTGAATTCAAACGCAGTTCCGTCAATTAAACAAAAAGCGCGGCTGCTCATGGAGTACCTCGCTATTCCAACATTCGATACGATTACTGACAATCCGTCATATGGCGATGTTGCGGGCAATGTTGCGTTGTACATGGATTGCTTTGCCGTATGGTCGGGACGCGTTGCGAACGCGGAGATGCGAGGAACATCATATCGCTGCGATTTTCTTGTCGGTTACGAGACGCCGGAAAAAATCGAAGGGATTGTGCCGCTCTCGTTCGCATCAAACCCGGGAATTGCAAGCGCGCAGCCTGTGCGGGTGCTCGGTAAAATAACGACAGAGAACGGGCGGCTTTGCCTTGAAGGACATGCTGTGTATCAAAGCGTGCATGATTTTCTTGAAAAACCGTGAAGTATTTTCAAGAAAGCGCGTAAAAACGAATATTTGCGACAATATATATGGTGGGAAATTATTTGAAGAGGTAATGCAATGGCAACACAAGCTGTAAGTCAGCCGACAGACATGTCGGAGAAATTGAAAGCGCTTGAAGCAGCGCGCCTTCAAATCGAGAAGCAATATGGCGCGGGCTCGCTCATGAAGCTCGGCACAAAAGCGAATGCCGCGGGTTTTGAGGTGATTCCTTCCGGTTCAATCTTGCTTGATGAAGCGCTCGGTATTGGCGGGTATCCGCGTGGGCGCATCATAGAAATGTATGGACCTGAAAGCTCTGGAAAAACGACGCTCGCGCTTCACGCAATTGCAGAAACGCAAAAGCTCGGCGGCATTGCAGCGTTTGTAGACGCGGAGCACGCGCTTGACCCGCAGTATGCAAAAAATCTCGGCGTAAACATTGACGACTTGTGGGTGTCGCAGCCTGACACTGGCGAGCAGGCGCTTGAAATCACTGAAAGCCTTATCAGGAGTGGTGCCGTTGATATTGTCGTTGTCGACTCTGTTGCCGCGCTCACGCCGCAAAAAGAGATTGAAGGCGACATGGGAGACGCAATGATGGGATTGCAGGCGCGCCTTATGAGCCAGGCGTTGCGTAAACTTACTGCAATTATCGGGAAATCAAACTGCATTCTCGTGTTTATCAATCAAATCCGCATGAAGATAGGCATTATGTTTGGAAACCCTGAAACGACGACAGGCGGCAACGCGCTCAAATTCTATTCGTCTGTGCGCCTTGAAATCCGCCGTATTGAATCGATTGACGGTAAAGGCGACGAAGATGCTATGGGCAACCGCGTGCGCGTAAAAGTTGTCAAAAACAAAATGGCGCCGCCGTTCCGCAAAGTAGAGCTTGACATTTATTTTGGCAAAGGCGTTTCTGCTCCCGCGAGTTTGCTCGACTCTGCGGTGAAACACGGACTCATCGACAAGCGCGGCGCGTGGTATACTGCTGGCGACGACAAAATAGGGCAAGGGAAAGAAAACGCCGTTGCATTTTTAACAAATAATAAAGAATATGCAGAAACGCTCGAATCAAAATTGCGCGCACAGCTTTTTCCCGGTCAAGTGCTCAAAACAAAAGAAGGCGAGCCGGTAAAAGCTGCTCAGAAATCTGCTGAAACAGCGGCGGCAAAGGCAGCTGCAAAATCTGCCGAAGCAAAAGACGCAACAGGCGCGGCGAAGCAAACAGCTGCTGCAGAGGCGCAAAGTGCGGCAAAGCAAAAGGTTGCAGCAAAAGACGACATAAAGCAGGAGCTTTTCTAGCTGTGACGCGCGTAACGCTTGCGCTTGGCTCGAATATGTCGTGTGGCGGAAAAGCGCCTGTGCAGCTGCTTGCTGCCGCATGCGATGAGTTGAGAAATCATATGCAGCGCGTTGTTTTTTCGTCTGTGTATAAGACAAGCCCGATGTATGTTGTGCAGCAGCCAGATTTTTACAACATGGTTGTGCGGGGCGATGTGCACGACAGCGTTACGCCGTATGCCCTTTTAAAAAAAATTAATAACATCGAAAAAAAATACGGGCGCAATCGAAAAAACGAAATACGTTTTGGTCCGCGTCCGCTCGACATAGATATTTTGCTTTTTGGCGACGAGACAGTGTGCGACAGCGACCTTGTAATTCCGCACCCACGCATGAATGAGCGCGCGTTTGTGCTCGTGCCGCTTGTGGAGATTTTAAGCGATTGTGCCGATGATGTGATAAGGGAAAAATACGCCGCGTCCCTCAAGTTGCTCTTTACGCAAGACGTGCAGCTTCATATGGACGCAAAAGAATTTTACGGAATGCTGTTGGGAGGCAGTCATTATCCGTTTCTTGACGAGGCACACTATGACAGATGAAGCACAAGGGACAACATTCAGCGCTCCACAAGCGAATGGCACAAAGCGCACGTATACGGCGGGCGAGTTTGAAGGTCCGCTCGATTTACTGTGGTCGCTTATCCGTGAAAGCAAAGTAAACATTTATGACATTCCCATCGCCGAAATCACTGACCAGTATCTTGAGTATCTTGATTATGCTGTTCAGACAGATTTAGGCGACTTGTCTGAATTTTACAACTGGGCTGCCAAGCTCCTGTACATAAAGAGCCGCATGCTGCTCCCTGTTGAAATAGCGTACGACGATGACGATGAAGACCCGCGCCGCGAGCTTGTCGACAAATTGATTGAGTATCAAAAATTCAAACGGCTTTCGCAACTCATGGAGGAGCAGGAAGACACGTCCGAATGGAATTTTGAACGTGCAAAAATTCAGCGCGTGCTCCCGTTTGACAACGATGATGCAGTGTGGGAGCAGATAGACACATGGGATTTGCTCCAGCAAATGCAAAAGATTTTTCACGACATGATGCAGCAGTATTCAAACGAAAAGATACTGAACATGTACGAAGAAATTTCAATCAACGAAAAAATTACGCTCATAAATGAGAAGCTTGACGATTCGGATGAATGCATGTTTACCGATTTGATTACGCGTCCCGGCAATGAAATGGACATAATCTGCTCGTTTATGGCGATTCTTGAGGCTGTCAAAAGCATGATGGTGCTCGTATTCCAAAATCGCCTGTTTGGTGATATAAAAATATGCAGACGGGCAGATGTCGCCGCGGAGACTGTGTTGCGCGAAATCACTGTTGACAAGATTGTGCCCGAAGCGAGCAATTAAGAAAACGCTGATTATTATTCCTGTTTTGCCAGCAGGCAAGCGAGGCGGGAATCAGTGTTTCTTTAATAATTTTTTGCGCGTTGTATTTTAACAATGTTATTGGTAAAGGAGATTTTTGCTCATGGAGTTGGAAAAAGAGACTGCGCTTGTTGAAACAATTCTTTTTCTCGAAAGCGAGCCGATAAGTGAAAAATCACTCGCGCACGTTTCAGAGCTTTCAGTCGAAGTGGTGCGCAAGTGCATTGAAAATATCAAAGAAATGACGGGCGCACATTCGTCAGGCATTGAGCTTCAGATGATAACAGGCGGCTGGGCGCTCGTTCCCAAAAAAGAGATGTGGAATGTGCTCCGCGAGCGATACGGTTCTAAAAGTGCGGGCAGGCTTTCTCGCTCCGCAATGGAGACGCTCTCGATTATCGCATATTCGCAGCCCATTACGCGCGCAGAGATTGAAGCTATTCGCGGCGTTTCTGCCGACAACATGATTCGTCTGCTTTCAGAGAGAAATTTAATAAAAGAAGTGGGCAAAAAAGATGTGCCAGGGAAACCGACGCTTTTCGGCACCACAAAGGAATTTTTAAAATTTTTCAGACTCAACAGCATTGCAGAGCTTCCTAAGCTTGATGAGGAAGAAGAAGAGAGGTTCGAGCTTGCCCGCTGATTTTTCAGAACCGATGCGCCTTCAAGCATATCTTGCGCGTTGTGGTGTTGCGAGCCGCCGCGCTTCAGAAGCGTACATCGCTGCGGGACGCGTTTCAGTGAACGGCAGCGTGGTGACGCAGCTCGGTACAAAAGTTTCTCCTGGTGATGTTGTGCGCGTTGACGGAGATGAGATTGCGCTTGAAACTGAAAAACGCTATGTGCTGCTCAACAAGCCCGCGGGCTATGTGTGCTCGCTTGCAGATGAAAAGGGCAGACCAGTAGCAGCTGATTTGTTAAAGTCCGTATATGCGGAGCGGCTCTACAATGTGGGGCGGCTCGACATGTTCAGCACTGGATTGATAATTTTTACAAATGACGGCGAGTTTGCTGCAACGCTCTCGCATCCTTCGGCAGAGCTTGAAAAAGAATACGTGGTGCGAACGAGCACCAGCTTGCCGCGAACGCTTGCACGCGATTTTGAAAAAGGCATCAGAATAGGAAACACGTTTTATCGTTGTGTAAGCGCACAGGAAATCAACTCACATGCAATGCGCATTGTTTTAATCGAGGGTAAAAATCGTGAGATACGCAATGTATTTGCTTGTTATGAAGTTGGCATAAAATATCTCAAACGCGTGCGCATTGGCAATATTGTTGCTGACGAATTGAAAGAAGGTGCGTTTAGAGCTTTGACACAACAGGAAATACGTGGATTGCTTGCTTTGTGCAAGAGTTCGCCAATAGAACAGTTTTAATAATTTGGAGGTCGCATGGTTATTGCAATAGACGGACCTGCGGGAACGGGCAAAAGCACTGTTGCTGCTCTGATTGCGCAGCGACTGAATATCACATTTTTGAATAGCGGAAGCTTTTACCGCGCGCTTACGCTCGCGCTTCTTGAAAATAAAATCGATTTGAAAAATGAAAGCGCCGTTGTCAATTTTTGCCGTGTGCAAAAGCTCGACTATAAAAACGGGCATCTCATTCTCAACGGTGTTGATGTGGAAAGCCGCCTGCATGAGGATAGCGTAAGCGCACACGCGGCGCAGGTTTCTGCTATTCCCGAAGTGCGTCATATTGTGAATGCACGCCTTCGTGAATTGACAAAATCGTTGAGCATTGTGTGCGAAGGGCGCGATATGACCACTGTCGTATTTCCTCATGCGGACTATAAATTTTATCTCGATGCCTCCCTTGATGTACAAGCAGAGCGCCGTTTTAAACAAGGGGTGAGCGCGCTGTCGCTTGAAGAGATAAAATCGGCTATTAAAGCGCGAGATGAAATCGACAAAACAAAAAGAGAGGGGGCTTTGAAGATTGCGCCAGATGCCGTGTATATTGATACATCTACCTTGACGATAGAGCAAGTTTGTGCGATAATAATAGGCAAAATCTATAGCAAAGGGTCAGAAATGGAAAGAAAGGAAGTGGAGAAGGAACTATTCCAAGACTCCGAGGAAAAGTCCCAGACACAATTATTAGAAGAATCTCTGAGCAGTATGAAAGTACTGGAAGACGGTCAGCTCGTTGACGGAAAAATTGTCGCGGTCACTGATGACACTGTTTTCGTTGATGTGAACTGCAAATCAGAGGGAAGTATCCCGAGAGCGGAGTTCGGCTCAACTGAACCGAAAGTAGGAGATACCGTTACAGTAAAGCTCATTAATCAGTATGGGCGCAACGGTCCTGCGATTTCTAAAAAGCAAGCGGACGAAAAGCGCTTATGGAAAGAAGTGAGCCAGGCGTTTAAAGAAAAAATGCCTGTCGATGGAACAATTTCTAAATCAGTAAAGGGTGGTTACGAGGTTGATCTAGGCGGCGGTATTCATGCGTTTTTGCCGGTAAGTCAGTCCGACAGTCAGAAAGTTGAAAAACTGGAATCACTTGTCGGAGTGTCGGGAAAGTTTTATATAGAGCGCCTCTATTCAGACAATAAAGCAAATGTTGTGGTAAACCGCAGAAAATATCTTGAAGAGCAAATCGATAAAGTGCGTGAAGAGTTTTTTGCAAAAGCGCAAATTGGTGACACGGTAAAGGGCGTAGTAAAAAGTTTTACGAGTTTTGGTGCGTTTATCGATTTAGGCGGTTTTGATGGCCTGCTTCATATCAACGATATGAGCTGGGGGCATGTTGCACGGCCGAAAGATTTTGTAAAAAAAGGTCAAGAAATTGAGCTCAAAGTTATTCGTCTCGACCACGAAGAAAAACGAATCAACCTTTCGCTCAAGCATTTTCAAGAAGATCCATGGATGCACTTTGAGGAAAAATATCACGTGAACGATGTGGTAACGGGCAAAGTTACAAAGCTCACTGATTTTGGTGCATTTATTGAGCTTGAAGAGGGCATTGAAGGACTTGTGCATATTAGTGAATTTTCATGGACAAAGAAAATTAACAAGCCTTCAGACATGGTAAAAGTTGGCGATGAAGTTTCATGCATGGTTTTGGGATATGACATTCAGGCAGGTCGTGTGTCGCTTGGAATTAAACAGGTTATGGCAAATCCATGGGACACAATCGGTGAAAAATATCCTGTCGGAACGCATGTAAAAGGAAAAATTGTAAAGATAACAAATGTCGGCGCATTTATTGAAATTGAGGAAGGTATTGACGGTTTTCTACATGGCGACGACATTTCATGGACAAGAAAAGTCAAGCATCCTGGCAGTGAGCTTAAAGTTGACCAAGAAGTTGAAGCGGTTGTTATTGAGTCCGATGCAGAAAATCATCGTATAAAGCTTGGAATTAAACAGCTTTCGGACAATCCGTGGAAACAGTTTGCGAAAGATTACAGTCCTGGTACGACGCTTGAAGGTGAAATCACCTCAATTACAGATTTCGGCGTGTTTGTCAAGGCGCCGAACGGAATTGAAGGCCTTGTAAATAAAGCGAATTTGAGCGACGACCGCAGTATGCCGTTTGAAGAGGCTATAAAGAATTACAAAGTTGGCGATAAAATCAATGTATATGTTGTCGATGTGAGCGTTGAAAAAGAAAAAGTTGCCTTCTCTGCGCGAGAATTTAAAAAGGCGCAAGAGCGCGCTGCTCTTTCTCAATATATGTCTAAATCTGAAGAAAATGGCTCATATACATTAGGTGATTTTATACAGACGCAAAAACAGGAATAGTTCTTTTTGAAAAATACAATGGACTCGATTGGGTTAGAGGAACTTAAAACTCTCATTGAAATAAATAGCAGGATTAACTCTAACTATACTGAACTCGATACATTGCTTGTATATATCCTTGAAGCGGCAATGCGTCTTGTGCAGTGCGAGTCTTCATCGCTCTTGCTCGTGAATGCAGACGGCACATTGAGTTTTGTTGTTGCGCTCGGGCCAAAAGGTGCTGAAGCAAAAAACATTCCCATCGATAAAAACAGTATTGCCGGTTGGGTAGCTTCCCATAAAGAGCCATTGATTCTCAAGGATGTGCCGAGCGATGCACGTTTTTCTGATCATGTGCAGCGCAAAACGGGATATGTCTCCCGTACGATGATAGCTGTTCCGCTCTGTGTAAAAGACGAGTGCATAGGCGTCATCGAATTAATAAATAAAGTGGGTGAACGGTATTTTGATGCTGGTGATTTGCAAATTTTGAACATGTTTTGTGATTTAGCGGGCATTGCATACAAAAATGCGGAAAATTACCAGTCGGCGCAAAATAGAATCTCGACATTGCAAAGCTCGCTTTCCGCAAATGGTGAATTCCATACATTTATTGCAAAAAGTCCTGCAATTCTCGACTTGCTGAAAATGATAGACGAAATTGCTAGAACGAATTTATCTGTGATAATCACTGGGGAAAGCGGTGTGGGCAAAGAGTTGTTTGCCGAGCAGATTCATAAAAAAAGTGATAGAGCAGGGAAACCGTTTATCCGCGTAAACTGCGCTGCGCTCGCCCCAAGTTTGCTTGAAAGCGAGCTGTTTGGTCATGTGAAAGGTGCATTCACCGATGCAAAAACTGATCACAAAGGGTATTTTGAAACTGCTGACAGCGGCACAATATTTCTTGACGAAATAGGAGAAATGCCGCTTGAACTTCAGGCAAAACTTTTGCGCGTCATTCAATCGAAAGAATTTCAAAAAGTCGGCTCAAGCAAAACGATTTCTGTTGATGTGCGCGTTGTTGCAGCGACAAATCGCGATCTAGAAGCGATGATGCGCGAAAAGAAATTCCGCAGCGATTTGTATTTTAGACTGAGCGGTGTTCCCATAAAAGTGCCACCGCTCCGAGAACGCAAGGAAGATATTCCTGTGCTCGCTGACTTTTTCTTGGAGAAGTTTTCGCGCGAGACAAAAAAGAATTTTACAGGTTTTTCACCGTCTGCGATGGACGCGTTGCATTCATACTATTGGCCAGGCAATATCCGTGAGCTTGAAAACTCTATAGAGCGCGCATGCGTTCTCGGAAAACCGCCGCTTATACATGCGCTTGATTTAAGAATAAATAATGTTGTAGAATCGGCAGACAACAATATTGTCGAAAATATTGTCTCCGAGTGCATTTCTGCAACAGACTGCGATCGGTCGCTCAAAGGAGCAATGAATCGTTTTAAGCGCGCGTATGTGCTCAAAGTATTGGAAGATACATCGTGGAATAAAACAAAAGCGGGGCAAGTGCTTGGCATTCAGCGCACATATGTGTCGCGCCTTTTAAATGAGCTTGCCATTTACCGATAAGCAAAACTGTGCTTTCGTGTTGCGTAGCTTGTGAATACGTTGCCGCAAGCTTCCGTGATGTCAAGCAAGTATAGCAACAAGGAGGATGTATGGCTGTAAAACAATTTGAAAAAGCAACAGTGGGAGAAAAAATTTCTGGATATATGTTACGCCATCGTATACCAATTATTGCAGCATCGGCGACAGTTGTCATTGCCATAGTAGTGTATACTGTTGCTGCACTTGTCATATCAAAAGCATCTGAAAAAAATATTGCAGGAATTGATGCTATTGAATATGAATTGACACATGACTCGTCATTGCTTTCAGAAGCGGAACTTGAAGAGCGGAGGGAAACGGCGCTGGCTGCCCTTGCACAATATCTCAACAAGAGCGGCATTGCAGGTGCGCGTGCGAACATGCTTGCTGCCGACATAGCTTTCCAGCGCAACGAGTACGAAGATGCGAAGTTATATTGGGAGCGCGTTGTGTCTCAGAGCAAAAAATCATATCTTGTGCCACTTGCATATTATAATATTGGCGTGTGCTGTGAAGAACTGGGAGATTTTGGCAATGCTGCGCTCAATTATGGCAACGCTGTCGGTGCAGATGATTTTTTGCTTACCTCTCACGCGCTTTTTTCTTCCGGACGTGCATACGAGTTAAATGATGATGTTGCAAAAGCAGCGGAGACGTATAGAAAATTGGAAGATATGGCGCTGAATGATAATTGGACATCTCTTGCAAAAACGCGTCTTATTGCGCTTAAAGCGAAAGGCATAATCGAATAGACGGCGCGCGAAAACGCTAGAGTACATGGCATGAGCGTAAATAAAAAGGTATTTTTTTTTATTCATGCGGAAGATTTAATGTCTCGATGCTTATGGCGTAAAAAGGGGCGTAAATTCAACTACGACATCTGGAGCGCGCAACATATCTCGTCGCTTACGGTGAAGTTGTTGATTGTTATTGTGTTCTGTAATCTTTTGGTAGCGGGATGTGGGCTTGAAGAATACTATGTAGTTGAGGCGCCCGATCGTGTACTGAAACAGCCCGATAAAGATACTGCATATGATAGTCGTTATTTTTCTTTTACAACAAATGAAACGAGGAATGCTGGCATAAGCAGTTCGTTTTATTTTATGGGTACAGCTGTATATTATAAAATTTTTAATAATTTTTCTTCTGCCGATTCCATTTTCAACGATGTATCTAATGCGAATACATCCGACACATATTCTGCGGCTATAAATCGCTTGACAAATACATACAGCTTTCAGCCGCTTGGAATAGATGCAGATACTGTCCCCGAAGTGCTGATTCCAAGCATTGGGAGCGATAGAGATGTTTTTATTCGTTTAACCAATTATGGCGATGAGGCAGATTTTAGAGCACGCATTGAAATTGCAGGCTCTGAAACAGATGTGCCGAAGCGTTCCATACCAATGAGTGGCGGAAAGCGATATTCGTTTGATTTTGGACGAACTGGCACATACGATGTTGTACCTGTAAGTGGAGCGAGCGGAACAGATGTAGATTATAATCATTCAAGTTCAGGATTTCCTGCAGGATATGCGGACAAGTATTTTGTTGATATGTATGCTGTTGGTGTTGGACGCGATACGACATATACAAAATACTACAGTAAAGTACTGTACTTAGGCAGAGTGTCTATTGATGCATCAGATAAAAATAATTAATGCGTATAAGCGTTTGCACTCTTCAAAACAATTTGCTACAAGTAGCGTTTGAATGACGCATGGCGGACTCGAACCGCCTACCTACTGCTTAGAAGGCAGTTGCTCTATCCAGATGAGCTAAAGCGCCGTAGCACTAATAATAGCGCAACTTTATGTATTATACAAGACCTTGCGGGCTAACTGGATGTGACTTGCTGCGACGAGGTTTCTGCATTTTTTCTCTGTGACAGCTCTTTCATAAAGTGCGCTACATAGGGAATAGTTGTAAGCGCGCTCAACACATCTGCGCCCGCTTGTGCCGATTCAATTCCTGTAAGGCCGAAAAAAATCGGCAACAACATGATGAGCGGAATAAAGTAGATGCCCTGCCTGTTGCACGAGAGAAATGTTGCTTGTATTTTTTTGCCCGTTGCCTGCATGAGCATGTTTGTGCCAGTTATTATTCCGTGTAACGGCAGCGACAATGCTTCAAAGCGCAATGTAGCAACACCGATTTTAATAACATCTATGTCATCGCGGAATGCAGCTATGATGTGTGTTGCGCATACAAATAGTATGACAGCAGCGATAAAGAGGATTGCTGCTCCGCATTTTACGGTGAACCAGTATGCTTGCTTTACGCGCCCGTATTTTTTTGCGCCGTAGTTGTAGCCTGCGACAGGCGTAAATCCTTGCCCTATGCCAATCATCACAGATGCGAGCAAGAGGATGATTCTTCGCGCAATGGAGATGCCTGCAACTGCCGCATCTCCGTACAATATTGCTTGTTTGTTAAGGATTACTGTGGAGACGCTTGCAAGCCCTTGACGAGAAAATGACGGCAAACCTGTCGTGATGATATTGAAGTAATCTCGCGCAGTGCGTGATACGTATGAAATGTGCAGATTGACAATTCCTTTACGGCGCATAAAAAATTGCATGAAGATGGCAAAGCTGATGCACTGGCTTATGAGCGTTGCGATTGCTGCTCCCGCTGTTCCAAGCTTGAAAGCGAAGATAAAAATAGGGTCGAGGAACATGTTGATGATTCCGCCTGACGTGAGTGCAATCATTGAAAACTGTGCGTGACCTTCTGCGCGCAACACATTGTTCATAACGAATGCGCATGCCATAATCGGTGCACCGATGAGAATGTATCGTGCGTAATCTCGCGCATACGGCAGAATTGACGGAGACGAACCGAGCTTTTCCATGAGGTTGTCTATGAACAGCAATCCGAAGATTGTCAAGAGCGTGCCCAAAACAAAAGCGGCTGCAAACGCAGATGACGCGTACTTGTTCGCCGCAGCTGCATCTTTTTCTCCGAGCTTGCGCGAGATGAGGCTTCCCGCACCCATGCCGAGCATAAATCCTATTGCCTGAATGATAGACATGAGCGAAAACACGATGCCGACAGCTGCGCTCGCGCTTGTGCCGAGTTGCGACACAAAATACGTGTCTGCCATATTGTAGATGGACGACACGAGCATGCTCGTCACTGTGGGAATAGCGAGCGACGGAATAAGGCGCGACACAGGCTGCGTTATCATTGCAGTGTATTTTTCTTCAGGATTGTCGTCTTTGAAAAAATGCATAACATAATTATACAACAAAAAAACAAGTTGAGAAAGTTATGCATCGTGGCGCAATGCGCTAGTTTTATGTGATGCTGTCTACATGGCGGGGAAAGATGGCTGATTCACGCGGAGCATAATTGGGGGGCGTTCATCGCCCCATTCCGCACTTTGATGATTTTTGCTATAGTTGCTATATGGCACAGACAGTTCCGCAGTTTACATCGCTCGCACATGCGCTTGCATCACTTTTTGGCAATGCTGTTTCAGTTGCACACACTGAAAAGCTTTCAGGCGGCGACATAAACAAAGCGTATGGGCTGACGCTTTCAAACGGAAAACGCATTTTTATGAAAGCGAACGCAAAGGAAAACGCCGCATTTTTCGCGGCGGAAGCGGCAGGACTTTTTGCAATCGCGTCAACGCGCGCAATCGGTGTTCCGCGCGTGCTGTGCTGCGGTACCGACCCCGGTGAACAAGTGGGCTATTCGTTTTTGCTTTTAGAATATATTGCGTCACGTGGAAAAAGTGCGTCATACTGGGAAACGCTTGGCCATGAGCTTGCGCAGCTTCACAAAGCGGAGAGCGCGTCGTTTTCGTGCGGTAAGCTGTTTGGCTTTATGGAAAATAATTTTATCGGTGCTACAGCGCAAATCAACACCCCGCACAACTCATGGATTGATTTTTTTCGGGAGTGCCGTCTTGCACCGCAGTTTCAAAAAGCATCGCAGTATTTTGATAACGCAATGCAGCAAAAGATTGCAAAGCTGCTCGACAAACTCGATGAGTTTATTGTTGAGCCTGCATCTCCATCGCTCGTGCATGGAGATTTATGGAGCGGAAACGTCATGTGCGGTGAAGACGGCAAAGCGCAGCTCATAGACCCTGCGTGCTATTGCGGCAACCGAGAAATCGACATAGCAATGACGGAACTGTTCGGTGGATTTCCGCGCGCGTTTTACGACGCATACAACGAATCATACAAACTTGAAAGCGGCTATGAACTGCGGCGTGACATATACAATTTGTATCAGCTGCTCAATCACTTGAACTTGTTCGGGCGCACATATTTTCGCCCGGTGTGCGATATAATAAACGAGTATGTCGGAGGAGCAGCATGATTTATTATTTTTCAGGCACGGGCAATTCAAAGCATGTCGCAGAGCAGCTTGCACAATATACTGGCGACACTGCGCGTTTTATTCCTGACGTGTTCGACGAAATTGAAAAAGATATTGTCATAGATGACGGCTCTCCTGTTGGCGTTGTGTTCCCCGTGTATGCATGGCAGCCGCCTGCAATCGTCATGGAATTTTTAACGCATGTGCATGTGAGCAAAAAATCATTTACGTATGCAGTTGCAACATGTGGCAGCGAAGCGGGCAAAGCGTTTAAAGTGCTTGCAAGCGTGTTTCCGTGCAACAGCGCATATTCTGTCACTATGCCTGAAAATTATGTTGTTCTGTTCAATGTGGACGAAAAAGCGCGCATGGAGGAAAAGCTCAATGTGGCAGAGCAACGCATTCCGCAAATTGCAGCTGAAATATGTGCGCGCCGCGAAATCTACGACGTTGAAGAGGGCGGAGAAGCTACATTTAAAACGTATCTGCTCAATCCACTTTTTTCGCTCTTTTTAATGCGCGCTTCGCTATTTTCTGTAGACAGCAGCTGCACAGGTTGCGGCGCGTGCGAGACAAACTGTCCGTTTGGAACAATCGCGCTCGTTGCGCGTAAGCCCGTGTGGGAAGGCAAGTGCCAGATGTGCATGAGCTGCATCAACAAGTGCCCTGTTCACGCCATTCAGTGCGGTGCTTCGAGAAAACACGGGCGGTATGTATTTGCTGAAGAGGCGCATGATGCAGCGCGCGCACATGCATTGCACGCTCACGCAGCGGCACGTCAGCCGCCTTCTCAAAAAACGCAGGGCAGCGCACAGGAAAAAACTGCTGCGCAAAAAATTGCAGAATCTGGCGCAGCTGCTGTTCCGCTCGGTGAAGTTGCCAAGTCGCCATTTTTCAAAATAGTCGATGCATCTGAACTGCAAAATGTCTATTACGCGCGACGCACCGATGACGAGTTGCACGACGGCATTGTGGTAAAAACGCTCGGCGACATGCGCCAGACAGCGGAGAGCAGCGTGTCGTACAAAGAAATCCATCTTGAGCAAAACGCTGCGTACACGTTTTCTCAAAATGCAGAATATGTATCGTATGCAGTCAAAGGGAACGCCGCGCTCGTGCACAGCGATGCCACAGAGACGCCGTTTCCTGCCGCGACAGTTGCCCATGTTTCAGGCGGAACAGTACGCGCTGTTGTAAACAAAAACAGCGGCGAATTTGTCATGCTCGTAGTAGAATCATTCTGATGGCAGACTGCGCGTTAGTTTTTGCTGTGTGCGCGTTTTGTGCTGTGGCAGTGAAATAGCAATGCTGCATGTCGTGCTTTTCGTTGCAACGGAATGCAGCTCGCTAATTATTAAAAACCAAGCGCTTCTCCGATTAAGACGACTTTTATTCTTCCTTGCGGTTTTGAAAGCCGTGTACGCACAATATACGTGCAGACGCTCTGTGCGCTTTTACAGTCTGCGCAAACGCCTGTTGCGTTGCACGGTGTTTGAACATCAAATCTGTTTGCGTTTATCGGAGCGGCAGTATTTCTTGCGCGAGAAATTGCTGCGGGTATGTCTTTTACTATTTTATTCATGCCACATGCAATGATGACATTTTTAGGACCAAACATCATGGCAGCGGTGCGGTTTCCATTTCCGTCAATGTTGACAAGTTCTCCATCTTCCGTGATTGCGTTCGTGCTCATGAGATAGGTATCACACAAGAGTGCCTTGCGCATGAGTTCTGTTCTTTCTTCGGGCGATTTTGCTTCAGCTCGGTCAATCACGGTGTTTGTTTTCTTTACACGCTCGATAATTCCAAGTTCCTCCATAGTCGTTGAGCCGCCCCACGATACAACATTGTTATCCGGAATAAGCGACATGATTTTGTCACTGGCCTCTTCTTTTGAGATGCAGTAATACGCGTCAAAGTGTCGTGCTTTCAGTGCCTTGACAATTTGCTGACCAAGTTTGTTGTTTCTTTTTTCTTCTGCCATCATTTTTTCATTCCCTCGCTTGATATGTTTGTGGTACTTTTATCGCTTTGCCGTATCTGTACAGTTTTTACGGCATGGATTATCACTGCTCATACTGTACGTATGTTATTGCTTTTGGTCTTACTGTGATGATGACGCGCCTGTTTTGCTTTCTGCCTTCTTCCGTATCGTTTGAAGCGGCTGGCATTGTGCCACCGTATCCTCTGTACGTAAAAAGTGTCGATGGTATACCTTCGTTGATGAGCGCATTCATAATTGTGCGCGTACGTTCAATCGATAGATTCATCTGTCCTTGCGGCTTTCCAACATCGGCTGTGTGTCCTTCAACTAAAATCGTATATTCATTGTTTTTCACAATTTCTTTAAGGCTGTTTGCAATGCGCGTAATGCGTTCTTGTTCTGATGGAAGCAGTTCTGAAGAGTCGGGAAGAAATTTTAGATTTTCCATGAGAATGGTTATGCCATTCGGTCCATCGTTTACGTTAATGTATGGCTTGTCGTTTGACGGGGAAACGTTGTTATTGGGAAAAATATCATCATCACGGGAAATCTCATCAGGTTTTTTTTCTGCAAGTTCACGACGTATTGTATTGTACGAAGCATAATATGCGCTGTCTTTTTTGGGAATGGCTATGTTTCCAGTGATGTTGTCTTCGTCGAGCAGAATGACAACTTTGCCCTGTTGCAAAAGCATGCGATTTTCAGCAACGGTAAGGATACGCAATGCATCGGACGTACTGATGACAGGATCTGTCCTGTTGCGCCCATACACTTTGCTTGCTCTTATATACAGCGGGTCGTGTCCTATTCTGTTGCTGTATGCGTTAAAATTGTCTGTGGCGCTGTAGAGCACAATACCATTTTTTTGTGCAGTGTTAAATTCTATCATGTCGCGCTCATAGACGACATCCATATTTTCATTCCATACTTTTGGAAAAAAACACGGTGACACTGCGCTCTCGACATATTCTCCTTGTACGGGCAGATTTCCGCGCGCATCGATGACAATGCCGCTGTATGCACGCGATGAAATGGATTCTATAGGTTCTCTTGGCACGTATGGATTTTTTTGCCGTACAAGAAGGCGGCCTATATTGTTTATATTGATTTTATTTGTCAATTCCATTGTCATCGTGCCGTTTTTGAAAACTGCGGGCGTTATTTTTCCTGTATTTATAATATCGGTGATTTGCTTGAGCGTGAGCGTGTTGTCAGCAATTAAGTCGCCAAGCTGATGAGAATTGTCAATGCAGAGCGAAAATAGCGGGTCTTTCATTAAAATAGGCATTTTGATGTGCATCATTTCTGATGCAGCATTTCTTCCTGACGGCATGATGATGCCCGCTTTTTCGGTGTCGAGCGTAACGTGAGAAATGAATTGCTGTTTTGCCCAGTCAATGCTGCTCGTTGAAGTCATAGTGCTGTGTTGCGCAAAGAGCGTTGTCGAGAAGAATAAGACGCATGCCGCGCTATGAATTAATTTGTGCATATCCATTCCTTGCCTTTTTAGCGGTATCTTTGAATATATCGATACGTGTCTATTATCGGCTTATTTTGCAGGTATGTAGAGAATTTTTCCAATCTGCAAAATGGCATTTTCCCGTATGTCGTTTACCTCGCAGAGAGCAGCGACTGTCGTGTCAAATTTTTTTGCGATTGACCAAAGCGAATCACCGACAGAAACTGCATAACGCGTTTGAAAACGATACGGTTCGACTGCTGTCAATGCAACACGCGCAGCTTGCGCCATTCCTTCAGGCACCCGTATTTTCCACGAGCCTGTTGGCGGCGTAATGCCCTTGATGAGTGCAGAATTAAGCCAGAGCAATGTATCTTCATCAATGCGGAGCTCATGCGCCAAACGCTTGATAGAGATAGCGCCATTGACTTCAACGTAGTCAAAATATCCTGCGCGCGGATTTGTGTCGTTGCCGTTTTCATTTTTTGCAGAAGGAAGTGTAACAGCATAGTACGCGCTATTTTCGGCGACATCGGCGATTGCAAGCAGTTTTGGCACGTATTGCGCAGTTTCTGTTCTGAGTAAACCATTTGCTGCGAGGTACCAAAAATCTTTGCCTGGATTTTTTGCTAATATGCGAGACATTGCGCCTGTTCCACAGTTGTACGCTGCAATCGCGAGCGGCCAATCGTGGAATATATTGAAATTCTCTTGAAGTTTAGAAAGTGCTGCTTCTGTTGCTCTCCACGGATCAAGTCGCTCGTCTACGAAATCGGTGTGCATGAGATACGGATGCGTGCTGTTTGCCATAAACTGCCAAAGCCCTGTAGCCCCGCTTTTTGAGCGCGCCGTTGTGCTGTAATTTGATTCAACAACGGGAAGATATTCAAGCGTTGACGGCATGTTTTGTTCTTTGAGTTTTCTGCGCACATACAAGCGCAACTGTTCTCCATCTTCAAGCACTTGATGCAGCCATTTGAGCGCACGTTCCGAAAGATAATATTCGCGGAAGCGTTCAACAAGTGCATGCTCTGCACCCGGTATGTCGAGCTGCTCATATTTGATGGGAAGCGGCATTTCGCTGTTTGGCAATATTGGTACAACTGTTTCAGCGCTTTGTATTGCAGCAGTGTCAAGTTCACTGCGTGAATCTGTGTTATTTTGCAGCGGCTGTTCACGTATGGGCTCTACATGTGTTTGCGCGTTTTGTGAGATTGCATCGATTTTTTCATGCTCATCGGAAAAAATATACGAGGTGCATGTAGCGCATGCAAGTGCGACGCACATAAGCCGCTGCAGCTTTGTCACAGCCGTTCACCTATGTAAATGCCTGCCCATTCCCACGTGCTGTGTATCGCTTGGTCAATAGGGAAGTTTACCCTGCGAAAATAGAAATACCACACCGGCGCATATTGACTCCAACCACGCGTGCGCAGATATGCTTCGTTAGGCGTTGTGCCCATTTCAAGTTTGTCGCTATATGAAATTGGTTGTCCCCGCATATAAAGACGCATTGAAAATTCCTGCTGTGAATTCGGGTCTGTTGCATCTTGATTCCACGACATGTAAAAGAAATTAATTTTTGCGCGATAGCTGTCGAGCGCACGCCAGTCATAATTCCGTATTGCTGATTTTACAGAACGTTCAAGTGATTCAAGTGTTTCAAACGTCCAGTCTTTTGAAGAATTATTAAAATCAACGAGTTGCCGCGCTTCATTGTATGCGTTCGGTTCTCCTGCGATTTGGATTGTAGAAGCATCTGGTTGTGCAAGAAATAACGCAAATGAACGAAGAGCTGGTTCCCAATCATTGTCTTTTTCATATTCAAGGGCGCGGCGCAAATATAATTCTGTCGTACTTACGTCAGATGGAAAACGATTTATTATTTCATTGAAATATTTTATGCGTTTTGACGGAACTTTGCTGATTTGGATAAGGTTGCGTAAGCATAAAAAATGTACAGATTGCCCTTTGACAAGTAAGTCGGGATATTGGCGAAATATGCGGTCAAAATAATATTCTGCAAACGGTTCTGCATTTATGGAAAGATACGCATATGCAGTCATGAGCAGCCAATAGGAATTATATGCATCGCTGGGATGCTTTTGTACCCAATCGGTGAGAAAGAGAATAGCGGATTGATAATCGTGCATCGTGAGCATATTATTTGCAATTTGATTTACAATTGCGTATCGACTGCCCGAATTACGTGTTTCATTTTTGAGAAGCGCTTTGAGTTGTTGCTGCTCTTTTTCTATTGATTGTGTCGTTGTACCATGCATTGTGCAGGAAGTTGAGACAGTAGCGAAAAAGAGTGCAAGTGTCAAAAAAGCAATGTGTTTTGCCATGTTTTTTACTGTAACATGGACAGGGAGTTATTGGCAAGACGGTGTTTAAAGTGTATTCTATAAGGTGCAATGAGAAAATATAGTTTGCGTTTCTATGATATGATTCTTGCACTCGGCATGGTTTTGATTATAGCGGGGTTTCTTTTATTCACGCTATCATACAATATTGCTGACAGCA
This sequence comes from Treponema sp., assembly GCA_017940005.1. Lineage (GTDB taxonomy): Bacteria > Spirochaetota > Spirochaetia > Treponematales > Treponemataceae > Treponema_D. The sequence continues at coordinate 235,054 of JAGAZO010000017.1, read as the reverse complement.
TTGTTATGGTGTTGTGGCCGATTGTCTGCATGTTTTGTGGAGCCGTGTTTTTGTTTTTTACTATGGCTTTTACACGCAATGCCTATCATCTTTTTTTCGGCCTATTTTTCAGCTTGTGTGGCATTTTTTGTGCGCTCGTCGTTAATGACGTTATTTCGTATACGATGAAAGAATGGTGGCCGTCAATAGTTGTGTTTGCAGCAATTGCGCTATTCGTCTCCAGTTATTATGGAAAACGCAAAATGCTTGTGGCGTATGTGTTTCCGTCTGTTTCTCTTGCGTTGCTGGGATTTTTATTTTTACTTTTTTCATTCCATGTAGTCCATGTGTCATTTAAAAGTTTTATTCTCATTTTTGGACCATTTGGACTTATCGCATGCGGTGCGTTCATGGTCATACTGTTTTTATTGCAACAGAAATATCATCAGTTTTATGTTGAAGACGAAGTTGATGAAATAGACGATGATATTTTTGAGCAAAGGTAATAATCTGTGCGTGTGTTCAAAAAGCTCCGTGCATATTCAATGTTTCTCATAGTTTTGCTGTTTGTACTTTTTGCTTGCGGTTCATGTGCATCTACAGGCAAAACAGCTGCACGTGAGGCAGCAGCTAAATCGACTGATGCAACAACTTCGCTTGGCGGTACATCAATTGCTATTGCTATACCTAAAAGAACTACCCGCACGTATTTTTCGCGTATTGATTCAGCTATCATGGAAGCAGCGGAAAACGGTTCCCCTGAATCAATTCGATTAGCGGTGTCACTTTTGCGAAAACCTGAACTCAATTATACTGAGACGGAAAAAGTACTGCTTTCATTGCTTGCAGACGTTATGAGAATAGCGTGGCCGTCAGAACGTGTTGAATGGGACACTCCTACCGTGACAGAGGAAACGCCGTATCTAGGCGCAATAGATTCCGTGCGCAAAGGCATTTACGATTTGAGTACTGGCAATGTTGATTTTTTTACACTCGTGCTGCCGTCGCTCGTTGTTATCAATGACAGTACTGTATCCAGTTATGCTGTGCCTGCGGAGCAAGCGCTGCTTGCAGGGCGCTCGATTCGCCCGCAGTCTACGCTTGCAAATTATTTACTCGGATTGTTGTATCAAAAAACTGACCGCGCAGAAGAAGCGCTTGCCTATTTTGTGCAAGCGGTGCAGTCTTCTCCAGCTACGCTTGAGACTTCGTTTGCTCATGCAAGTTGCCTCAAAGCGCTTAATCGCATGAGCGAAGCGTTCACCATCGCAGACGCGTTGCATTCGCGCTATCCAAACAATATACGCGTGTTGAAATTATGTGCTGAAACTTCTTTTGCGCTTAATAATTTTTCTGCTGCTGAAGAGTATGTAGCGCGCGTATTGCAGCAAACCCCGAACGATTTGGAGTATGTGTTATTCCGTGCGCGCATCTTGGCGGAAAAGGGCGATTATATCCGTGCTGTGTCATTGCTCGATGTGTATTCACGGCAGGATACTACATCTCGCGATTATTTGTTGCTGCGCGCGCATGTTCAAAACGACTGGAGTAAAAATGTGAATGCTGCCGTTGCAACTATAGAAAACGCGCTTGCCCGTTATCCAAACGATATTGAGGTGTTGCTCTTTGCCGCGCGCCTTTCTTCTGCTACAGGTGCGCCGCTCGCAGGAAAAACGTCAGAAGAATTTGCGCAGGCTGTTCTTGCCATTGATGCGGAAAACAACGAAGCGCGCCGTTACGAAATAGAAGGAATGATGCAGAACGGCAGTTGGGAAAGCGCATATACGTCGAGCAAGGCGCTTATGCGTCAGAGCAATTCTAGTATCGATATTTTTACGCACATACGTATTTGCCTTGAAACAAAGCGGAACGATGAAGCATGGAATTTGATTGCACCGCTGTATGCTGCAAGCCCCGACGATGAAGATGTGCTTCAGTCTTATGTACTCGTGCTCGTACGCACAGGTAGAACGGCGCAAGCTCGTTCACTTATCAATGCGCAACTGGGTCAAGCAAACTCTTATATGAAAAGTTTTTTTTACTATCAACGCAGTTTTCTCGTTGCAACACAGGAAGAGTCGCTTGCTGATTTGCGTTCAAGCCTTATTGCAAACCCGCGCAACAGCGATGCGCTTTTTCGCTTGTACGAAATTTATTATGCAAGAAGCGATTATCGACGTGCACAGTACTATCTTCGGCAAGTTGTTGCGCTCAATCCAAATAACACTGCAATGCGTCGCCGCAACGACGAGCTTTCGGAGCTTATAAAGTAATGCATATGATACAAAATATAAAAAACAACGCATGTGTTAAAAAACTTATGCAAAAAGATTCGAGCGCGAAAACTGTGCTGCTGTCAGTCGCAGCATGTGCGGTCATTGTGCTGCTCGTCCTCGTGCTTCGCGCATTCCGTCCTGTGCGCTACTGCGTGCGTGTCTGCGACGAGCTGTATGAGCAGTACGAGGCGCGAATTAAAGAAGCACATGCATCAAAAAAATATGCGTTTGCATTCATGCGAGAGACTGATTCTGTCGCAGTGCATTTTTTCGGTGCAATTCACGTGACTGCCGCGCGCATTTTTGTTAAGACAGAACTGCCGCTTGTTGCAAGCGCACGTCATGCAAACGAAACATATTATGCGCTCGCCACTAAAGCGATTTTGCCTACAGTAAAAGCAGATTTTGAGAACGAGGGCGCAAAGACGAATTCAGTGCTTTCTCCTAGCGTAAGCATTTCATTTGCAGATGCGCACTCAATTCCTGAAGGGAGCCGTGCGCTCCCTGTTGAAGGCGTGTACGCGGGCGAGGACGGCTATGCGCTTTATCAGACAACATATGCTGTGTGCGCAGTGTATGCAGAGAAAATTGCAGACGACGTGCACGCGTGGTGTGAGGCGGCATTTGGAGAACGCATCGCAAAAACTAATGGTGCGCTGTTTGCAGACGACGAGTTTACTACAGGCGACAAGCTGTTGCAAAGCGATGTCATCGTACAAAGCAATGCGCGTGTACGCCGCAATGCGCCTACACGAATTGATGCGCCTGTCTTTGTTGCAAGCGTCGGCGACATAATGGTGGCGCGCGGCATTGAAGACATTTTAATACGGCAAAAAGACGGACTTGCAAAAGTGTTCGGCACGACACTTCCCGTGCTGCAAAAAAACGACATCACAATCGGAAACCTTGAAGGCGTTGTGACAGATTCATGGAACAACGCGACAAAAACGTATACGTTTAATTCAAAGAAGCAGTGCTGCCGTTTTTAAAGCAGGCAGGATTCACGTATCTTATGCAGGCGAACAATCACTGCTACGATTACGGCGAGGCAGGATTTAAAGACACGCTTGCAGCATTGCGCAAGTACGACATTCCAACAAGCGGCGCGGGGTATAATGCAGATGAAGCGAAACAGTTTTATCATACTGCGATTGGCGGCACGACGTTTGCGATTATTTCATGCGGCGCATATCCTGTTGAGCGTTCTGGCTTTAACGGCAGGACAGCTGCGACTGCGACAGAAACGCGCGCGGGCATTTTGTGGCAGAGCGATGAGCTTTTGACGCGCATTGCGCAGGAAAAAGCTGCTGGCAATTTTGTCATTGTGAATGTGCACGGCGGCGAGGAGTATCGCTTTGCGCCGACAAAAGCGCAGCGCGAGCTGTACGAATCGTTTTGCGACGCAGGGGCAGATGTTGTATTTGGAAGCCACCCGCACGTGCTCCAACCGATTGTGTGGCGCGGCAACAGTTTGATAGTGTACAGTCTTGGCAATTTTTTGTTCAACGGCATGGAAGAGATGCCAGGCGCGACAGACAGCATGATTGTGCGGCTCGGCATCCTTGACGGAAAAATTGCATATGTTGAAAAATACGACGCTGTACTTGACGGCACGAGCGTCGCGCTCAAATAGCGCGGAAGAAGTGGGGGCTGGGGCGAAGAAACCACGCGGGGTGTCGTTGCCCCAGAGAATGTATTGACTTGTTGTCCGTTCCTGTGTTATCCTGTAATGACTGGCATTTTGTCAAATTTTATTAATTTCAGGAAGGATATTTCCATGTCATTTATTCCGTTTTTAATGGGTGCTGCAGGTACGGCATCGTCTGCTACTGGCGGGCAATCAACGACAGCGGGTTTCTCATCATCGATAATCATGATGGTCGTCCTTATCGCAATTTTTTATTTTTTTCTCATTCGGCCGCAAAACAAAAAGCAAAAAGAAACGCAACGTATGCTCGATGCGCTCAAAAAAGGCGATAAAGTGGTGACTATCGGTGGCATTCATGGTGTTATAGCTTCGGTAAAAGAAAAAACAGTTGTTGTTAAAGTAGATGATACTACGAAACTTGAATTTTCTCGAAGCGCCATTGCGGGAGTTGACAATCCTGTTGCTGAAGCGCCAAAAGACAAAAAAGATGCAAAAAAATCTTCTGACGAAACTGTCCAAAACGCATCAGAAAAAAAATAATAAATCGGGGAAATCAAAATGAATAAACGCACTCGTTTTGTGATTCTTCTTGCTGTACTGGCTGTTTGTTTTTTGTTTTTATGGCCATCGATAAGCTGGTATTATCGAACGCCTAAAGAAATGCAGGCGCTTGCGCTCAACTCGTTGCAAAACATAAAAGATTATGCAACAGTACGCGCTTCTGAAGATATGCGTGAGTTTACTGCAAGCGCGCGTACAGATGGTTCTGCGCCATTGGATGCATCATATGCATGGCTTGAAAAAGTTGTTAAGAAAAATTATAAAAATATGGGTATGAAAGCGCCTGCACCGCTTACAAAAAGCGACGTGCTCAATGCCTTTTACAATGAACAAGAATTTCTTGACGCAATACAAGCTCATTACCGCGATACAATCCTCAAGGCGAAAAAATATTATGAAAACTCTGTAAAGCTCGGTCTTGATTTATCAGGCGGTATGAATATTATCGTGAAGGCAGACCTTGATGCGGTAATAAAAAATCAGGAAGGTGCTGACACTGTAGAAACTGCTGCAACGCTTAAGTCGGGCGCCATGCAGCAAGCTATTGATTCGCTTACGAGTAGAATAGATCGTTTCGGTTTAACGTCGCCAGTTATCCGCCAGCAGGGAGAAGACCGTATTTATATCGAAATACCTGGTGCGGCGCAAGCTGATGCAATAAATACAATCATTATGGGCAAAGGCATTCTCAATTTCCGTCTCGTTGACGAAAATGCCACATCAGCGTTCAATAGCTACTATGCGCAAAATCCTGCAAGCACATTCAATGCAGATGGCGAATTGCTGAATCCTACAATTATTCCCGATGATTGCGAAGTACTCGGTTTGTATCAAAATGACGATTACGGTCTGGAAGAGCGAATCGGCTATCTTGCGGTAAAAAAAGAAGTTGCATTGGATGGGCAGCACATTAAATCTGCTGAAGTTGGATCGAGCAGTTTGACAAATCGTCCCGAAGTTGATTTTGTGCTTGACGGCGACGGTGCGGCAATTTTTGGCGAATTTACGAGAGCGCACATTGGAGAGCGCCTTGCCATTGTGAATGACAACAGAATCCGCTCCGCTGCAACAATCAACGATGCGATTACCGGCGGCCGCGTTGCGATTACAGGTTTTGGATTAGAAGAGGCGCAAACGTTGCAAAAAGTTTTGCAAACTGCATGGCTCAGTGTGCCGCTCACTGTTGAAAGTCAGCAAGTTATAGGCGCTTCACTCGGGCAGCAAGCAATTCAGCAGGGCATTTTTGCAGTAGTGCTTGGACTTGGTACAATTATGCTTTTTATGCTCATCTACTATAAAGGTGCTGGCGTGAATGCGTGCGTTGCGCAAATTTTAAATTTGTATATCATGTTCTCGGTGCTTTCTGCATTCAATATGACAGTTACGCTTTCGAGTATTGCTGGTATGATTTTGACAATAGGTATGGCTGTCGATGCGAATGTCATTATTTTTGAGCGCATAAAGGAAGAACTGTATGACAACAAACGGCGTAGCGCCGCAATTGCTGCAGGATTTCAGAATGCGTTCTTGGCAATTATGGACTCAAATATCACTACATTTATTGCCGCAATATTTTTGTCGCAGCTTGGCAGTGGTTCAATACAGGGTTTTGCTGTGAGTTTGGCAATAGGCGTTGTATCGTCTGTATTTACTGCGCTGTTTGTGTCGCACCTCATGTTTGACTTTAATACAGATGTGTTCAAAAAGGACACGGTCAGCATCAGTTGGAGGGTAAAATAATGACACGAAAGCTCATTCAGTTTAGCAAAGCGTTTATTCCGTGCGCAATTATAAGTTCCGTTGCAATAGTTTTTGGTATTGTCGGTTTGTTTGTGCGCGGCATCAACTTTGGGCTTGATTATCAGCCGGGTTTGCTTGAAGAGGTACGCATTGCTCCTGCTGTTCTCGACGTAACATATTCTGGTGCATCGAATGTTACACTTGACATGACGAGCACGCAGATTGACATTGTTATAAGCGGTACTGGTGCGGAAAATGAAACGCGTACGTTTTCATTTGTAGCATATCAGACAGTTGCTGAACTTGCTGCGGGTCTCAATGCTATTGATGGCGTGAGTGCGACAGTAAATTCGCATGGCGATGCTCTGTCGAGCGAGCTGTTTGCAAATTCAGCTGCTGCTAACAGACTTTCACAAACGCCATACCGCCTCTATGCAGCGGGAAAAATGATGGCAGATGTTTCTGCTGTGCGTGATGTTTTTGCATCTCTTGAAGGTGTGTCGGTGCAGCAGCTTGGCTCTGGAGACAGCATGAGTTTTCAGATACGAATGGCAGATAAAAGCGATGGAACGTCAAGTGCCGATTTACAGAATATAATTTTGACAATGCTTGAGAATGCATTCGGTAAAGACAATGTGGCTGTCGTGCGCACTGATTTTATCGGTTCCAGCTTTTCTCGTGCTATTGCAATGCAATCAGTTATTCTGCTTGTTGCAGCTGTAGCGCTTATATGGCTGTATGCTACAATCCGCTTTCACTGGGATTTTGCACTTGGCTCTGTTATTGCGCTCATCCACGATACGCTTATCATGATTACATTTATTGTATGGACGCAGATGGAATTTTCCACGATGACAGTTGCTGCAATATTGACAATCGTTGGTTATTCAATCAACGCGACTATTGTCATTTTAGATCGTGAACGCGCGCTACTCCCACTCATGAAAAACGTAAAACAGTTTACTGACATCATCAATCAGGCGCTTACCGATACATTGAATCGCTCCATCATCACAACGGTGACCACAATGTTTGCCGCCGCTTCACTGTATGTCTTTACTACAGGCAGCATCAAAAACTTTGCACTTGCATTGTTTGTCGGGCTTGTGAGCGGCTGTTATTCGTCCATATTTATAAGCAGCGGATTTATTGCTGCGACACGCAAAAATTGGAAAAGTGAATACGGAATTCATCATTCGCTCAAAACACGGAAAGGCGTTTTTGATGTCAACGTAAGTGTGTAAATGATTCTTAAAGAAGTTTAAAAACGCCGCTAAAATGACGCGGCGTTTTTATCTTGCAGTTTGCTTGCGCAAACTTGCCCATTTGCCTGTGCGCTCACGTGCACTAATTGCAGCAACTCCCGAAACTGCGGAATATGCGCCCATTTTTTTGCGCTAGCAAAAAAATGGGAAAGTTCTCCAGCATGAACGGTGAATGACTAGCGTACACTCCGTGCGGTTACGCGCGACATGCACGCGCTCGCACATTGAGATGTGCCCGCTTATGCGATTTTAAAGAACGTTGCTGAAAATAACATTCAGTAATGTTGCAACATAACAAACAGTGATTGCCCCGCATGTCAGTTGTTGTTTGCTTATTCGCCTGCCGCGCAAATACTTTTCCCACAATCACCGTCATTGCTCAAACTGCGCAAAATCGCTACAATCACATCATGGTACCGATTCTCATTAAAGATGTGCTCACGTCAAAACCAGATGGTCAGAACGTAACTGTATGCGGCTGGGTGCGCACTATGCGCGACTCAAAAAATCTTGTGTTTATCCACGTAAATGACGGCAGCTGTTTTGCATCTATTCAGCTCACGTTTGACCGCGCCTCCCCGTCGAAAACGGCAGATGTTTCGCACATAGAAAATAATCTTAAAAGAATAACGACAGGCGCGTCAGTGCGCGCGTATGGCACGCTCGTGCAATCTCCTGCTTCGGGGCAAGCAGTGGAAGTGATTCTTGAAAAGCTCGACGTGCTCGGCGAGTGCCCGTCAGAATCGTATCCGCTGCAAAAAAACAAAATGTCTATGGAATATCTTCGAGACAATGCGCATTTGCGCGCGCGCACAAATACCTTTGGAGCAGTGTTCAGGATGCGCAATCAAATGGCGTTTGCTGTTCACTCGTTTTTTCAAGAGCGCGGCTTTCAGTATATCCACGCGCCAATCATCACATGCAGCGATGCAGAAGGCGCGGGTGAGATGTTTCAAGTCACGTCGCTGTCGCTTGAAAAAATCGCGGAGCTTGGCATAAAAGCGGGAAGCAAAGGAAAGCAGCCGGAAACAGCGGCAGAGCTTATCGATTACAGCAAAGATTTTTTTGGCAAAAAGGCAAGCCTTACAGTGAGCGGTCAGCTTGAAGCAGAAACGCTTGCAACTGCGTTGAGCCGCGTGTACACGTTCGGGCCCACGTTCCGCGCAGAAAATTCAAACACGCCGCGCCACTTGTCTGAGTTCTGGATGATTGAGCCGGAAATGGCGTTCTATGATTTGGACGACAACATGGACACTGCTGAAGATTTTATTAAATATCTCGTGAACTGGGCGCTCACAAAATGCCGCGAAGATTTAGAGTTTTTTGACAAGCGCATTCAAAACGGTTTGATTGACACGCTCACACATGTTGCAGAAACGCAGTTTAAGCGCATCTCATACACAGCCGCGCTCGAGGAGCTTGCAAAACACACGGACAAATTCGAATACAAACCGTACTGGGGCTGCGATTTACAGACGGAGCATGAGCGCTGCCTTACCGAAGAAATTTTTAAAAGTCCTGTCATGGTGTACAACTATCCAAAAGACATTAAAGCGTTCTACATGAAGCAAAACGACGACGGCAAAACAGTCAAGGCGGTAGACGTGCTTGTGCCAGGAATTGGCGAAATTATCGGCGGCAGCGAGCGCGAAGAAAACTATGACAAACTACTTGCAGCATGCAGCGCGCGCGGCATGGACATGACACATTACGAGTGGTATCTTGACTTGCGCAGATTCGGCACTGTGCCGCATTCAGGATTCGGACTTGGCTTTGAACGGCTTTTGCGCTACGTAACAGGCATGGCAAACTTGCGCGATGTCATTCCGTATCCGCGCGCGCCCAAACTGGCAGATTTCTAAAAAATGTGATATACTTACGGGCAACATGGAAATAAATCAAAATCCGCTGTACGGGCGCAAAGTCATTTTCCTTAACCCAGTGTTTTCAACGCGTACTGTCATCATTCCGCGTCTTGTTGAAGAAGAGTTTGAAGTATACACGATAGCGGAATATCAAGATGCAAAAAATGTGCTGCGCGAATTTCCTGACGCACTGTGCTTCATCAATATAGACGACAAGCTTTCGCATGAGCAGTGGTTTAATTTCATCATGTCGTGCAAAGAGGAAATTCCGTCGATTATTTTCGGCGTATTGTCGTCGCACATGAGCAGAACAGATGGCCGTATGTTCATGGACAATGCTGCAGTTGCGGCGGGCTTCATCATGATGGAAGAAAGCCTTGAAAGCACGACGCAAATCATCATAAAAATTTTAAACAGATTCGGCGCAAAAGGCAGGCGGCAGTATGTACGCGCCTCTTGCGCAGATGCGGCAAATGCGTCGGTGCAAGTCGAACACGACGGCAAGGAACATACGCTTTTGTTGATAGACATAAGCGTGGCTGGAGCTGCATGCATTTTGCAAAAACAGCATGCAGACTTTTTCCACGTGAACAGCATGTTGCGTAATGTCTCCGTGCGATTAGGCGACAAATCGTTTGAATGCGCAGCAACCGTTTACGCGTCCATGCCAAATCAGAATTATTCCAAGCTCGTGCTGCTGTTTTCACAGGAACTGTCGCTCACGGCAAAAAAAATCATCCACGACTACATAACGTCGTCGCTGCAGCACAACGTAAACAGCATAATCAACGCGCATCCAAAAGACACGACTGATTACGCGACAAAAACGCACGGCAAAAAAAATCAATAAAGAGTGTTGCATGCGTCCAAAGCGAGAAAAAAAACATTTGTCAAAAAATATGCTCGGTCAGCTCATCTATTTGACATCGACGTTTTACATTCAAAATAATTTGTACACATGTGCTGCATCATGCGCGTTCGGTTTTTTGTTTTCATTCATTCCAATTGTAATGATGGTGCTCGCCGTGCTTATGCCGTTGCTTCACTCGTCTCGCGTTTTTATTGACTCGGTTGTTGCTATTGCTGCAGAGTATGAAAACATGTTTGATGTGAAATCTTTTATCAATACGTTGCTTTCATATACCACGTTCAAATGGAGTGATTTTCTGCTTGTGCTTTTTATTATCTGGATGGCGCGCAAATTTTTTGTTACCATGATGCAGGGAATGAACAAAATATTTCATTACAAGACAAAATCACGTCCGATTTTTAATCAAGTGATTGTCTTTGCAGGTGAACTTGTACTTGTTATCATAACGACAATCGTCGTGCTTGTTTTTTTTGTATTGCGGCAACTTTTTACCCAACCAATGTTTTCATCGCTGCGTATGCATTTTCCGCGTTTTCTTGGTTTTGTGCCAAATATTTTTGTAAATGCGATTGCCTATGTTCTTATATTTGTTTTGGTCACGCTTGCATATCGTTTTACCGCACAAACAAAACCGAAAATAAAATGGTGCGTGGCATGTGCTGCCGCATGCACAGTGATTTTTTTTATCGTTTCAAAATGTATGAGCATTTTTTTGAATGTATCAAATTATAACATCATTTACGGCGTATTAAGCACATTAGTAATTTTGTTATTTGAAGCATACATATTTTTTACACTGTTTCTCGTTTGTGCACAAGTTATTTATGTGATTCAATTTTTTGATTCACTTTTACTTGGCGAGCTGTATTTGCTGCCTGAGCGCGATGACACTGCAGTGCGTTCTGTAATAAGGCGTGTGCTTTTTATTACACCGGTAACGCTCATGAATAACGACAATGTAGTTTCATATACGGCTGGCAGTGTTATTTATGCAAAAGGCGAACAAAGCAGCACAGTGTATTATGTGATGAGCGGAACGGTCATTGTGAGTGCACATAATAATTTTTCTTATTATGATAAAGGCTCATTTTTTGGAGAGCAGTCGTGTATAATAGACAAACCTCATATTGACGAGGCTTCTGCATTGATTGACTGCGAAATTATGAAAATCTCTGCGACCGATTTTCGTGCATTTTTAGATGCAAATCCGCTTGCAGCAGAAAAGGCGCTTGCGCATGTTGCAGAATATATTGCAAAAGTGATTTAATTTTGTGAATTGTATTTACAAAAGATAAAAAATGATTATACTAGTAAGAAGATTTTTCATTAAAGGGGTACAATATGAAAAAAATTTTAGCTCTTGCTAGTGCAATTATTATTGGAACCAGTGCAATGCATGCAATGGACATTGAATTGGATGTTATGCATTTCTTATGGAATTATAACAAGGTTACGCAGCTGACCGCAAATGGAACAAGTATGCCTAAAGAAAATCGAACTTCAACCAGCTATTCAAGTCCATTTTTGGGATTTGGTTTAAATGCCAATTTTTACTTTACAAATTCTGGAAAGGCACAGCTTGGTTTAAATGTAGCAGGCGGTTTTGATTTTGGAACGCTTCTCACTTTAGGAACAAGTGATTTCAGTACTAGCAATGCTACATGGGGCGGCGGTGGATTCCTCAAGGTTGGTTTTGCAGCACGCATTGACTTTACCGATGTTCATTCGCTTTATGTCTCACCAGGATTCATACTCACTGGCGCAACAGGATCATTGAAATCAGTACTTGGCATAGACAATAGAATAGCAACGTTTCTTGTGGGACTGGACATTGACGTAGGCTATCGTGCATTTTTCTTACAGAAATCTAATTTTGATTTTGGCATAAACTGCGGTCTTAATATAGATTTCCCGTTGGGTGGAATTATAAGCAATACAACGGGCAGCGGAACTAAAATCACTGCAAAAGGCGGTGCATTTGGCGGCGGCTTTAAATTGTATGCAGGACCGGCATTTAGACTCTAATCACTAACCTCGCCGCAGAGCAGCGGGGCATGATGTTCTCTAGAAATATGCGCGCCGCGCGAAAGCGCGGCGCACAATGATATTCCTAAATCTTTTATACCTCGTCGCATTGCATGACGAGGTATTTTTTACGCGCCATGCTTTTCGTTTGGAATTTCGCTTCCCGTACAAGGAATGATAATCATTACTGTGCGTGCCTGCACGTATGCATTTGCCGTATTTGCATGCTGTTCTTGTCGTATTTTTCCCATTTATGATATACTTGCTCCATGCAGGAAATCACTTTTGTATCAGGCGGCGTAACGGCGCCACGCGGTTTTACGGCGAACGGTGTTTTATGCGGCATTAAAAAAGGTCGCACTGCCCCTGACCTTGCGCTCATTTTCTCTGAAAAACGATGTACTGCCACAGCAGTGTATACGCAAAATCGCGTGCAAGCAGCGTGCATTGCATTGACAAAAGCGCATCTTGCTAATGGCATGGCGCAAGCTGTCGTTGCAAATAGCGGCAATGCAAATGCGTGCACAGGTGAGCAAGGCGCGGAAAACGCACGGCGCATGGCGGCTGCTACAGCGAATGCGCTCGATATTCCTGTGCAAGAGGTTGCTGTGTGTTCGACGGGCGTTATAGGGCAGCAGCTCCCCGTTGAAAAAATCGAATCGCATATGCAGCAGCTTATTTCGGGGCTTTCAAAAGAAAATCATGTACGCGCACGTGAAGCTATTATGACAACAGACACGCGCTATAAAGAATGCGCTGTGCAGTTTTTGCTTTCTGGCAAACCAGTGACGATTGGCGCCATGTGCAAAGGCAGCGGCATGATTCATATAAACATGGGAACAATGCTCGCGTTTGTTACAACAGACTGTGCAATTTCACGTGCTATGCTTGATAAAGCGTTGCGCGAAAGTGTAGAAGCAACATATAACTGCGTTTCTATTGACGGCGACACGAGTACGAACGATACACTTTTGCTGTTTGCAAACGGTATGGCGGGCAATACTGAAATAAATTGTGAAGGCGCAGACTATGATGCGTTTCTCTTTGCGCTCAATACATTGAACACAATTATGGCAAAAAAAATTGCAGCGGATGGAGAGGGTGCGAGTCGTCTTGTTGCATGTACAGTGAGCGGCGCACAAAACGTAAAAAGCGCGCGTGCATTGGCAAAAGCTGTCATATCATCAAATCTTGTGAAAGCAGCCATGTTTGGAAGCGATGCGAACTGGGGGCGCGTTTTATGTGCGCTCGGCTACAGCGGCATTCCGTTTGTGAGCGAAACCGCGTCTGTTGCGTTTGCAAGCGAGCAAGATGATGAAATGCGGGGTAACGTGACGCAAGATGATGAAGCGGCAGCGCGCGAAAAAAATTGTTACACAGAAAAACAGCGCGAACGAGTTGCTCAAAGTGCGACATGCGAAAGACACTGTAATGTGGAAAACGCAACATGTGCCACGCGAGTTGTGGTCTTTGAGAATGGCGTGCCGCTTGATTTTGACGAAGCGTTGGCAAAAAAAATATTGAGCAGCAGTGCAGTACACATTCTCGTATCTTTGCAAGATGGAAATGCAAGCGGCACTGCGTGGGGATGTGATTTAACATACGACTATGTGAAAATAAACGGCGACTACCGCACATAGTGGAAGACTGCACGGTGGCGTATGCCGTAAAAATGGCTGGTGCGGGGGACAGGCATCTCCGTATACATTAATAATTGAGAAGGATTTTGATGGCTAGTAAAAATAGCAGTGCACGTGATGCTCTTTTGCTCGACAATGCACATTGGGCAAATGTGCTCGTGCAGGCACTTCCGTATTTTAAAAGATGGGTCGGAAAGGTTGTTGTGGTAAAATACGGCGGCAATGCCATGCTAAATGACGAGCTTAAAACTGCGGTGATGAAAGACGTGGTGTTGCTCAATACGATTGGCGTGCATGTGGTGCTTGTGCATGGCGGCGGACCTGAAATTAACAAAATGCTTGAGCGTGTGGGCAAGCAGAGCAAATTTATTAATGGATTGCGCTGCACAGATGCCGAAACGATTGATATTGTTGAAATGGTGCTCACAGGAAAACTCAATAAAGAGATTGTGAGCATGCTGTTGCAAGAAGGCGGCAGTGCAGTAGGTTTGAGCGGCATTGACAGCGGCATGATTCGCGCAAAGCAGATTGATAGTGAACTTGGCTTTGTGGGCGAAGTAATCGAGGTGCATCCAGAGATTATTAATTCGCTTTTGGAGCAGGGATTTATTCCCGTCATTTCCACCGTTGCGCTTGGAGCAGATGGCGACACAAACCGTTACAACATAAATGCAGACACTGCCAGTGCAAAGATTGCTGTTGCACTTAGCGCAGAAAAATTTGTGCAGCTTACGAATGTGCCGGGCGTTTTAAAAAATATTGATGAACCGTCGTCGCTCATTACGCGTATTACGCTTTCAGAGGTGCAACAGCTTATCGATGACGGCACGATTGCAGGCGGTATGATTCCGAAAGTTGAATGCTGTGTTACTGCGCTCAAAGGAGGAGTGCCGCGTACACACATCATCGACGGTAGAATTCCGCACTCACTTTTGATAGAGATGTTCAGCGACAGAGGAATAGGCACGATGATTTATGAAGATGATGGCATTGACTTGGACAAGCGAATTGCAAGCGGCAGCAATATGAACGCTGGTACTGCAAACGAACGCATCGCTGTTCGGTAATTCTGTGGACGTACTTTTTATGAAACGCATTCAGAAATTTATTTTTGTTACGTTGCTCATTTTTGCTTGCACGGTGCATATGCATGGCGCAGTACATGAGAAAATACGCGGCGTTTCGCTACTTCCTACAAAATATTTTGACATACTTTTCCCGAATGAATGTGCATACTCGGCGCGTCTTGTTGCAGAGCATTGCGACAAGCTTTTTGAAAGCGCGTGCGAAACTATGCGCATGGAACGCCCGTTCCGCATTCCTGTTGTATTTTCACCAGATTCGGACAAGCTTTCTGTTTTGTACACGTCAGCTCCATATAATCGCATTGTGATTTATGACGCGCCGCCGTCGCAAGAAGCAGCACGTTATGGCGAAACGCTGCTTGTGCAATTTAAACGCGAAGTGTTCCGCGCTGTGAGCCTTTCCATACGCAGTCCGTTTTGGCATGTTGCGTCAAAAATCATTTCTGACACTGTGCAGCCTGCGTATGTGCTGAATATGCCGTTTTCGTTTGTAGAAGGCGCGTGCTTCACTATGGAACACGAATGTACGCTGCTCGACGATGCGCGCTCATTGCAATTGCTTTCACAAGCAAAGCTCGAAAATAAATTTCCGTCGTGGCGGCAAGTGACTGGAGCGCGCGACATATATCCGGGAAAAGAACTTGCACAGGCAGCGGGCACTGCTTTTGCAGCGTACATTCAGCAGCGATGGGGCATGGAGCGATACGTAAACTTTTGGCACGCAGCAGGAAGCGTTCATCTGTTTTCGTTTACCGCAGGCATATTTCAAAACGTGTACAGCGTTCCGCTTAAAACAGCGTGGAATGATTTTAAAGATGCTGTCCCGCTTCCCGCTGATATTGACGCGATGAATAACACAAGCGAAAAGAGCGCGCCACTTTTAAAATACGCATATGACCGCGTGCCAAAATATCTTGTGTCGGGCAAACACGGTGCAATCTATTATGACCAAGCGCGCTCTGAAGTGGTGCTCATCGATGAAAGAAAAAATATAAAACGGCTTTTTACTGCAACAGACGTGACGCGCCTTTCGCTTTCTTGCGACGGTGCATATATGGCGGTGTCATTTTATGCGCAAACGTCGCGCAGCAATTTGCAAAAGCAGTGTGTAAAAATCTACGACATTGAAAAACGCGAATTCCTTGCAGACGAGTTTTCTATGTACGACGGCACGATACTGCAACTTGACAATGGAAAGTATGTCGCAGTTGGGCTAAGCGGCAACGGACAGCGCATGGAATTGTGCGCATATAGTATCACCGATACTAAAAGCAAAACACCTGAAACAATATACAGCCGCTCGTTTGCACCAAATGTTGTGCCGTATGCACCTGTCGCGCTTTCGTCAAATACGATTGCGTGCATCGTTGTATCTGAAAACGAGCGCATGTTGTTTGCAACTTCTCTTGAACGTACCGAAGAAACGACATGGCGTTTTCCGTATGCTGTCATAAGCATGGAGAGAAATGACAACTCGCTTGCATTTTCGTATCTGTGTGAAGAGCGCGGCGCACTTGTGCGAAGCGGCATTGTGCAACTTGCCGAACACGGTGAAGTGCATAATGTCCTCGTGCAGCAAGGCGATATTTTTGGCGGCGCATATTATACTGCGCTCCAAGAAAACAAATTGCTTTACTGTGCGCAGCTCGCTTCTTGTGGCGAAGTGCGTTCCGTACCGCTTGCATCTCTTTCGTATGCGCAAGCAGAACTTGTAAAAGTGCAGACGGCTGTGCCGCGCTTTGATGACGCCACAGTTCCCGTTATAGAAAAGCGCAGCGTAACAGGTGAAAGCGGCAAAATAAAAACGAGAAAATTTCTTGATGATATGCAACTTGCAACCTATAATCCGTTGCGTTATATTTTTCGTGGCACATGGCTTCCCATGCTTCCTGTCACGAACTTTTCATTTGAAAACGGTTACTCGCTTGCGCCTGGTCTTGGCGTTACATATCTTACTGAGTCAGATCCGTTTGAAGCGATAAAAGGCGTGCTTTCGTTTGCCACTGCATTTGCAAATCCAGAAACAAATTATCAGACGTTTAATAAAATGTTTTCACTTGCAGGATATGTGAATACGCAGGTTTTGCCTGTCGATATTGCGGCTGGCGTGTCGTGGCGCTTTACAAAGCATGGCGCATATACGTTGCAAGCGATTGTAGGTGCCAAATGGAACGTGCCGCTCGGCATGAGTTATCATCATCTTTCGTTTACGTTGCAACAGTTGTGGACTGCCGCTACGTCGTACACAGACCCAGATACAAAAATCACGAGTGAAAAGCCCGGTTGGACTTCAGTTTCAGATGCATACAGAGACAACCGATTTTCGCTCACTGCGTCGTACAGCAACTATCGCAAGGCGGGAATAAGCGCATATGAGCAGCTTGGTTTTGCAGCGGAGTTGACGCTGCTGCTCGACTATGATAGAGAGAAAATTGCCAAGACGGGAGGAAGCATTGTAAATCCTACAACAGTTGGATTTGCCGCAAATCTTGGCCTAAAAATTCCACGTCTTCATCCATTTTCGTATGTTAATAATTTTGTTACGGGGGTGCCAGTTACGATTTACTCGCAGTGGTTTGGTAAGAGCGGCACATCGTGCAATACTTATGCAGAGCTGCTGCTGTTCGGCTGGGAGTCGCATATAGGCATTCCTGTGCTCAATTTATATTTAACGAGATTTGGTTTGAGCGCGGGTTATAACTTTTCACTTACATATGATACGATACAGCTCCCCGATCCTGATATCAGAAAGATAGGTGAGTATATCGACGTGCTCAAAGGCGGCACGTGGAACGATTACGTATACATGACTACAAAAGCGACGTTCTCTCCAAATATAGGATTTATGACATCCATTCAAATCACTGCGGCTTTGCAGTATCAGTATCATATTCGAGAAAATAAATTTAAACTCGCCGCATCGATAAAGACGAATTTGTAGTATGCTGCATTTGCAAACTGTTTTACTACTTGACAACAGGGGATTCTTTTTAGTAAATTAGTTGTAATTACAACTAATTTTTGCGAGGTGTTATGCACCAAATAAATAATATGCTTCGTAGCATCGGAACGATTTCGAGGAGCGTTCACACAGTGTTTAATATTCATTGCAAGGAGTTAGGCTTTCAGCGTGGACAGTTCGTCTTTCTTACACGCATATGCGAACGACCGGGCTTGCAGCTCATAGAGTTGACTCATTTAACGCGTGTTGATAAAACGACTACTACGCGCGCAGTTTCTAAGCTTATCAGCAAAGGATATGTTGTGCATATGCGCGATGCACATGATCGCCGCGCATGGAATCTCTTTCCCACAAAAAAGGGGAGGAGTATGTATAAAAAAATCATTGCAGAAGAAAATGTTGAGGCTGCACTATGTTTTAGCAACTTTACCGTGAGCGAAAAAAAACAGCTGGCCGCGCTCCTGTATAAAGTCATCGGTAATATCGACAGTGCGTGGTTTGAAATTAAAAACTATCGACAAGAGGTACAGTCATGAAACTGCAAGGTGCTAACGTAAATGATACGCAGCAGATAATGGCGCTCATTGAGCAGGCAAAAAAATTTTTGGCATCGCGCGGCGTAGACCAATGGCAAGACGGCTATCCACAAGAGGCAGACATCTTGAACGATTTGAAAACAGGAAAAGGTTATGTCATCAAAGATGGTCAAACAGTTATTGCATATTGCTGTATCGATTTTAACGGCGAGCGCGCATACGACACGCTCAATGGGAGCTGGCTCAATGACGAACCGTATATTGTTATTCACCGCATTGCAGTTGATGATGCGGTCAAAGGGCAAGGTGTTGCGTCCGCATTGTTTCATGAAGCGGAGGTATTCGCGCTCGCACACAACATAAAGAATATCAGAATAGATACTGACAATGATAACGCGATAATGAAACATATTCTGGAAAAATTTGATTATACGTACTGCGGCACGATTTGGTTTGCTAACAGTGTCAAAATTGCCTATCATAAAGTACTGTGATGCATTGTTGTTCTCGCACTGCGGCCTAGCCCGGGCTGGTGTGGCGGCGCCTGCATTCAGCCAGGCGCCGTTCCGTAGGAATGAGGGTGACCGAACCACGTAAGTACGGCTCTTCCCGCAGCATGCTCCAAAAAAAATATGCTGCTCACAATGCGGTGCCGCGTTTTGGTCGGAAGAGATGTGTCAGCGGTGCGTTTTCCAGTTTTAAAAGCGCGATTTTTTTGTCGATGCCGCCAGCGTAGCCTGTCAAGCTGCCGTTTGTGCCGACAACGCGGTGGCAGGGCACGATGATGGAAATCTCGTTTTTGCCGACTGCACCGCCAACTGCTTGCGCTGACAGGTGCGGGAGTTTTTTCTTTTTGGCAATGCGCCGCGCAATCTCGCCGTACGTTGTCGTCTGCCCGTAGGGGATTTCGCAGAGAATGCCCCACACGTCTTTTTGAAACGGCGTTCCCAGAAAATGCAGCGGCGGCGTAAAGTCAGGTTTTGTTCCGGAAAAATATAGGTCAAGCCACCGCGTTGTGTCTTTGAAAATGGTGCGTGCATTTTTTGTTGCATGACTTTCTGTGCGCGCTTGTTCCGCCGTGTTTTTTTCAAGCGACATGCGCGCCGCCGCATCAAGCACACGCGCAAAATATTTTTGCCCTTCAAACCAAAGCCCAATCAATCCGTCGTCATCGCACGCGAGCACAATCGTGCCGAGCGGTGACACATACTGTTGTGTGTATTGCATCGTTCCTCCATAAAGTTTCGCATATTAAAAATTATGCCGCATCCTGTGCGTGGTATAAATGTATTCGTGCAAAAAAGTTATTGCAATGAGTTCCATAAGCTGACTGTTGCATAACTCCTCCACGGTTTCCATGTTTCAGATAATGCGCGAATCTCTTGTGGTGTATATCCTGCAAGCGATTTTTTTACGCCGTAATCTGTTTCCAAAAATGCATCGGTGTACGACAGCGCGCGCATCGCAATATACTGTGCGCTCCAGTTGCCAATGCCTTTCATGGCGCGCAGTTTTTGTATTGTATCTTCGGGCGCGGCAATAATGTCAAATGAAAGCGTGCCGCCTACGAACGCTTTTGCAAGCGATTCAATCGTCTGTGCGCGCGCAGCAATGATGCCGAGTTTGCTCAGTTCACCTGTGAGCGACGCGCCATGCCGAAGCAGCTCGTGCGGCGTTGGAAATGCTGTTGTCAATCCGTCTACCTCTGTTTCAATCGCTGTTCCGTATGTTGCCGCGATTCTGCTTGCAAGCGTGCACGCGGCTTTCACCGTAATCTGCTGTCCGAGAATTGCGCGCACTGCCATTTCAAACGGTTCAAAACAGCCGGGCATGCGCGTGCCGTTTTTAAACAAGCCTGGGCGCACGCGGTTCATGGAAGCAAGTGCCTTTGCTATTGTATGAGGCGTGCTGTCTACATCGAACATGCTGCGCACTTTGCTTATGACGTGCGGCAAGACGGGAATGAGCGACTCGCTTATTTGAAGCGATAGCGCGTGCTTGTGGGGAACATGTTGCACACGCAGCCAGCCTGAAATCACATTTCCGTCTGAGTTTGTCAGCCGCACGGTGCGCATGTATGCGCCATCGCGAACGAGTTCTACGCCGTGAATTGCGCGGCGTGCAAAAAAGTCGAGCAGCTCGTTGTATCTATACGGCGGACGGTAGCCGAGCAAAATAGTGATGTCGGCGCTGTTTATAGTGCGCGCGTGCACTGCTTTTCGCACTGCGCTCGGCGGCATGTGGTAGCGCTTTTGAAACGCATCGTTGAACCGTCTGACGCTTCCAAATCCCGATGCCATCGCGACAGCAATCATCGAAAGCTGTGTGTCAGTGAGCAAGCTCTTTGCAAGAAGCAAGCGGCATGTTTGCACATACTGTGATGGAGAAACGTGAAATGCTTCTGTGAATACGCGCCGCACGTGACGGTCTGTGTAGCCAAGTTTTTGTGCAACACACGCGATGCTTTCTGCGCTGCCGCAGTTTTCTTGGAGCAGTTTTGCTGCGCATGAGGCGAGCGCGGACGATGCATCAACTCCCGCTGTTCCAGGCGCAAGCTCTGGTCTGCACAAAAGGCACGGGCGAAAACCTGCCTGTTCCGCTTGCGCCGCAGAAGAAAAAAACAAGCAGTTTTCTTTTTTGGGTATTCGCGCTGTACAAACGGGACGGCAGTATATGCCGGTAGACGACACGCCGACAAAAAATCTGCCATCAAAGCGCGCGTCTTTTGCCTTGAATATTTCATAGAGTTTATTCGCGTGGAGAGCGCCTGTATCACGTCGCGATACGAACGGTTTAAGGAAATTATTTAACTCGCCGTTCCCTGTCCGACTGGCAGGCGGGTGACAGGCAGAGCGATGTGCGCGTTCTCTAATGGTAAACTGTTTTAATTTCTTAAAATTGCTCATCACTGTCTCCTCATGACAAACACTAGTATAGCACATTTTAAAAATAAATCTCGCCATTTTCGGACATGGATATGGGGGCGGTAGTAATGTGTGAGTGAGAGAGCGTGTGGGGATACACGCTGAAATGGAGTGACGATTTTACCGTGCGGTTTGCTTGAAGCCGCGCCGCAGGTTGTTTGCGGATGTGCCGCAGTTAGCTTTGTAAATGTGCGTATTTACGTGTGTGTACGCACTTTGTGTATCTGCTCATTGATTGCAACAACTCTCGAAGCTGATATTTCACTCATTGGTGAATTTTAAAAAGTGTTTTTCAATGCCGCAACATATGCGTCAAACTCTGCAAGCATTTCTGCATTTTTGTTTTTATCAAGAACGCTTACAACAACGGCAAAAATAAGGCATGCTAAAAAACCCGGAATGATTTCGTACATATCAAAAATGCCGCCGTGCAATCTGTGCCACACGATGACGGTAATGCCGCCCGCCGCAATCCCCGCGATTGCGCCTTTGTGTGTCGCGCTGCGCCAAAAGAGTGCAAGCAAAATGAGTGGACCGAACGTAGCGCCGAATCCTGCCCACGCGTAGCTCACGAGCGAAAATATGGAACTGTTCTCGTCGAGCGAAATGACAAACGCAACGAGCGCAATAGCAAACACTGTGATGCGGCTTACAACGACAACTTGCTTTTCGGAAAGCTTGCGCTTGAGGATTGTCGTCAAAAAATCTTCGCTGAACGCGGAGGCGGCGACAAGCAGCTGCGAGTCCGCCGTGCTCATCGCGGCGGCAAGGATGGCGCACAGAAAAATGCCACCGATAAACGCGGGATACATCTGTTTAATCGTTTCGATAACGACAGTTTCTTGCGCGCCAAAAGTGAGCGGCTCGGAAAGATATGCTTTGCCGAATGAGCCTATCATGACTGCAGCGATAAACGCAATCGTCACCCACACCATGGCAACGCGTCGTGAAAGCGGCACATCTTTGTCGCTGCGTATGCCCATGAAACGCGCAAGGATATGCGGCATGCCAAAGTAGCCCAAGCCCCAGCCGAGCGCAGAGATGATTGCCAGTGCGCCGAATCCGGTGCCGTCATCGACAAACGGATTGATAAACTGTGTGCCAAACGACGCAACTTTTGCAAATGCTGCATGCATGCCGCCGAGCGTTGCAATCATTACAACAGAGGTAACGATAAGCGCGATAAACATGAGCGAGCCTTGCACAAAATCTGTGGCGCACACGGCAAGAAATCCCCCTGCCATTGTGTATGCAAGAATGACCGCTACGCCGAGCAGCACCGCTGGAACATATGGAATGCCGAAAACAGAATTTAATAATTTTCCGCATGCGACAAAGCCGCTTGCCGTATACACGGTGAAAAAAATCAGAATAAAAATGACCGAGATGAGCGAGATGACGCGCGATGAATCTTTAAAGCGATTTGTTAAAAATTCTGGAATAGTGATTGCGTTGCCGCATTGCTCTGTATAGCGGCGCAATCGTTTCGCAACGACGAGCCAGTTTAAGTACGTGCCTATTTCCAATCCTACGGCTGTCCAAAACGCTTCCTTCAATCCAGTAAGATATGCAACGCCGGGAAGCCCCATCAAAAGCCAGCCCGACATATCCGACGCTTCTGCGCTGAGCGCCGTCATCCACGGACCAACGCTTCTGCCGCCCAAGAAAAAATCTTCCGATGATTTATTTTTTTTCATATAGCGCACGCCGATGTACACCATAAATGCAAGATACAAAACAAACGCGCAAAATCGCGCAGCAACTGTTAGTGACATATAATTCCCTCATTCATAAAACGCTCTCTCCGCCGCGCAGCTCGCTCAAAATTTCTGTGCAAATCCTTGCGGAACATGCAAGACTCCGTGCAAACTGCAAAATTTAGCAACACTGTATTTTATTCATTTTATTAAAAATATGCAATGCATACAGGTATTTTCATAGAAATCCTGCAAAAGATACAGTCTATCAAAGAATATGCTGTATTGAGAGAATATTTTGATATAATGCCCATATATCATTTGAAATACGGCAAAGACGTATATGGATAAGCAGCAATGATACATATAAAATGCAGACAAAAAGGCACGGCGATTAGCGACACTGTAGATGTGCTCATAGTAAAGAATATGCGGAATTGCGTGCACGGTATTGTCAGCAAAAGAAACGCCACTCCCTGAGGAGTGGCAATATGATGCGTTCACAATTTTTGTGCACAATAGCGAACATCACTCGATTAGCTCAAACGCTTTTCCAAATCGTCAAGGCATTCGGCAAGCTCTTTTGGCAAGTGCGCGCCGAACTTCGGATAGTGATTTTCGCGAATGTCTTTGATTTCTTTTTTCCAGCCGTCTTTGTCCACTGTGGTGAGCGCGCCCATGTTTTTCTTGTACTCGTCGCTCAAGCCAGTTGTGTCGATTGCGCCGTCTTTTGGCATGTAGCCGATTTCTGTGTCAACGTAGTTGTCTTTGCCGTCGCAGCGGTCAAAAATCCACGCGAGCACGCGGCTGTTGTCGCCGTAGCCGGGCCACATAAAGTTGTCGTTTTCATCTTTGCGGAACCAGTTCACGTAGAAGATTTTTGGCAGCTTGTCCTCGCTCGATTTTGTGCCGATGTTTATCCAGTGCTGGAAGTAGTTGCCCATGTTGTAGCCGCAGAACGGCAGCATGGCAAACGGGTCGCGCCGCACTTGTCCCACTTGGTCAGAGATGACGGCGGCAGTCACTTCCGAGCCGACGATTGAGCCGAGAAACACGCCGTGATTCCAGCTGCGCGCCTGATGGACGAGCGGCACTGTCGAAGGACGGCGGCCGCCGAAGAGGAACGCGCTAATCGGAACGCCTTCAGGGTCTTCCCAGTTTGGCGCAATGCACGGGCACTGATTTGCAGGAGCGGTAAAACGCGCGTTCGGGTGCGCAATGCACTGCGTCTTGTCTTTGGGCATTTTGTCGTTTTCGGGGCAGTCGCGCTCATTGCCCTGCCAGTCGATGATTTTTGTGCCGCTCGGCTTGTAGCCGATTTGCTCCCACCAGATGTCGCCGTCTTCGGTCAAGCCGCAGTTGGTGAAAATGGTGTTCTTTTCTGCGGCACGCATTGCGTTGTAGTTGGACTCGTCAGATGTTCCCGGCGCCACGCCGAAAAATCCGTTTTCGGGATTGATTGCGTACAGCCTGCCGTCTTTGCCGAACTTCATCCACGCGATGTCATCGCCGACTGTCTCAACTTTCCAGCCGGGCAGCGTGGGGCGCAGCATGGCGAGATTCGTCTTGCCGCACGCAGACGGGAATGCACCGGTGATGTATTTTACTTTTCCTTCAGGATTTGTCAATTTTAAGATGAGCATGTGCTCTGCAAGCCAACCTTCGTCGCGCGCAAGCACAGACGCAATGCGGAGCGCAAAGCACTTTTTGCCGAGCAGCGCGTTTCCGCCGTAGCCTGAGCCGTACGACCAGATTTCGCGGTCTTCGGGGAACTGGCTGATGTATTTGTGCTCCATGTCTGCGCACGGCCACACGCCGTTGTCTTTCGCGCCGCCGTCGAGCGGTTTTCCCACAGAGTGCAGGCACGGAATGAAGTCGCCATTTGCTTCGATTAAGTCGAGCACTTTTGTGCCAACTCTCGTCATGATGTCCATGTTGCACACGACGTATGCCGAGTCGGTGATTTCAATGCCGTTTTTGCCGATGCTCGAACCGACTGGTCCCATGCTGAACGGAATCACGTACATGGTGCGCCCGTGCATGCAGCCTTTGTAGAGCGCTTTCATCGTCTTTTTAAGCTCGTCGGGGTCAATCCAGTTGTTCGTCGGTCCTGCGTCGTCCTGCGTTTTTGACGCAATGTATGTGCGCGCTTCGACACGCGCAACATCTGACGGCAGCGAGCGGAACAGGTAGCTGTGCGGCTTTTTTTTCAATTCTGTTGCAAGCCCCGCATCGACGAGCTCTTTCATGAGGCGGTCGTATTCTGCTTGCGAACCGTCGCACACGTACACGCGTTCTGGCTCGCACCAGGCAACCCATTCTTCAATCCACGCTTTTACTTTGGCGTGCTTTACATCTTTTATTTCCATTATGGAGCTCCTTACATTATAATGTCATATTACTGCAATACTGGTATGATACTGCATTTGACAGTTTATTGCAATTATCCGCATCTATAAGTGCTCCGTGTGCGCTGTCTTGACGAATTATGCAGTTAGTGCGAATATACTGTAATATGAGCAAATACATACTTGTCACGAGCGGCGTGTGCTCCAGTCTCGGCAAAGGCGTTGCATCTGCATCGCTCGGCAGTCTGCTCGAATGCAGCGGTTTTACCATTTCAATGATAAAATGCGATCCGTACATCAATTTAGATGCGG
This sequence comes from Treponema sp., assembly GCA_017940005.1. Classification (GTDB taxonomy): domain Bacteria; phylum Spirochaetota; class Spirochaetia; order Treponematales; family Treponemataceae; genus Treponema_D. Next base: position 209,320 of record JAGAZO010000017.1, on the reverse strand, counting down.
GAAATATCAGCCCGTTTCAGCATGGTGAAGTATACGTCACAGAAGACGGCGCGGAGACAGATTTAGATTTAGGCAATTTTTCTCGTTTTACGAGCGTCAATATTACTAACGACAACTGCATCACTATAGGCAAAATTTACAATCAGGTGATTCAAAATGAACGTGCAGGCCACTATAATGGGCGCACAGTACAAGTGATTCCGCATGTCACTGATGAAATAAAACGCACTATTTTAAATATTGGCACGCGTACAAACGCTGACATCGTTATTGTAGAAATAGGTGGTACTGTCGGCGACATTGAATCAATTCCGTATATTGAAGCAGCGCGGCAGCTTATTAATGAGCTTGGCAAAAATGAAGTGTGCACTATGCACCTCACACTCATTCCATGCATCACTGGTGGAGAACTAAAGACAAAGCCTACGCAGCATTCTGTAAAGCAGCTACAAGAGTCGGGTATTCGCCCTGATATACTTTTATGCCGCACTGAAAAAGCGCTAGATACGCATGTACGCAAAAAGATTGCGTTGTTTTGCAATGTTTCGCCAGATGCAGTGTTCGCTTCTGTCGATGTACAAAAATCTGTGTACGAACTGCCTGTCATCTTTCATAAAGAGGGGCTTGATACATGTGTTCTCAAAAAACTTGCACTTCCTGAAAATCGTTGCAACATACGACGGTGGACGTTGTTCCTCGAAAAACTTAACGCGCCCGGTCCGCATGTACGTATCGCTATTCTCGGGAAAGAAGATTACCTTGACGACTGTTACAAATCAGTGCGTGAATCGCTCTTTCACGCGGCAGTTACGTCATTCTCCGCAAAATTAGAGCTTCAAAAAATCGACGCGGAGACGCTTGAAGGTTTGTGGAACGAAAAAGAAATTGCAGCAGTTTTTAGAGACATAGATGGTATTGTTGTTCCCGCAAATTACGGACAGCGCGGATTTGTCGGCTTGCTTGTCGCAGTAAAATACGCACGTGAGAATAACATACCGTATCTTGGAATTAATTTGGGAATGCAGCTTATGGCTATTGAAACAGGACGTTCTCTGTGCGGCTGGCACGATGCGGATAGCACAGAGTTCATTCAAAATTGCAAACACGCCATTATCAGTTTACCGGAAGAACAGGCAGGACTCTCTGCAGCCGGCACTATGAAGCTTGGCGCATCTACAGTGCGTCTTGTAAAAAACACAAAACTTGCGGGCATATACAAAAAATCGGCGATTGTTGAACGCCATCGCAATAAATACACGTTTGACAGCAAATATGCAAACGATATGGCAATGCATGGGCTTGTCGTAGCAGCACTTTCCGAACCAGACAAGCGCGTGGAAGCATTTGAATGGGAAAATCATACATGGGGCATCGGCGTGCAATACCATCCAGAATTTACCTCGCGCCCTTCAAAACCGCATCCGCTATTCATTTCATTTATAGAAGCAGCGCTCGGACAAAAAAGATGAACGTCAATCGAAAGCGAAAATCTCATGTCGTCGCAATTGTTGCTTTAACGCTTTTTGTGCAAAGTTGCTCACTAAAATATGCTGAAGCGGCGCACAACGTAGAAGCGACTGTGCCTGAATTCGTCTTTGACAACGCTGATTTTATACGCTATGAAAACAACAAACAAAAGTTTTCACTGTTTTCGTACAAACTTGAACAATACAAGGGCGGTAATGAAACATACGCAAGCGGTGTCACGTTTGCAACATATGATGAAGCTGGTGAAATAGAAACTGAAGGCTCGTGTGAATTGCTCTCCTCTAATGCACGTGAAAAAAAATACTCGCTATATGATAAAATCGAATTGGCAAATCATCCGCAAAATGTAATCATAAAGGCGAACGAACTGCGCTGGAATGGAAGAAGCGAGCAGATTACAAGCCGTCGTTCAGACACAATAACTATAAAAAAAGACAATATGACGATTATCGGTTCAGGATTTTCTGCAAGCGGCGTAAGCAATAGCTTTGCATTTACCGGAGCTGTTTCGGGATTTATGGAAACAACTGATGATGCAGCGCAAGAGGAACTAATTGATGACAATGATTAGGCATTTTTTTTGTACACTGTTCTGCCGCATTGCATCTTTTAATTGCGCGACAGCATTTTCACTTATGCTGCTCGCCGCACTACCACTATATGCAGAACGCATTATATTCTCTGCAAACAGCATGACAGGTACAGCAGGCAATTCCTCCGATAAAACAACACTTCGTGGAAATGCTTATGTGCTTACGTCATCGATGGAGATTTCTGCTGACGCAATAACGATGAGCGGCAAAGATTTCCGCTACATTGAAGCAGATGGAAATATCTCGGGGAAAAATCTCGATACAAAAATGGAATTCACGTGTGGCAAACTTTCATACGACCGAGAAACGAAAATAGCAACGCTTCGTGACAGTGTTCATCTCGACGACACTGAAAACAATGTTACTGTAGAAGCTCAAATTATCGAATATAATCAAGATACAGATACAGCTATTATTCAAATAGACATAACGCTCAAGCAAAAGGACAATGTATGCAAAAGTATGTATGCGATTTATCGCAAAAAAGCGCAAATGCTTGAGCTCTCCGGCAATTCGCAGATTACACAGGGAGAGGACACCTTTCGCGCACAGGAAATCACGCTGAATCTCGACACGCAGGAAATCACGCTTGACGGTCGCGTAAAAGGTTCTGTTGTCGATAACAAGAATGCTACGCAAGACAAAGAGATGCATGAAGAATCTGCTGTTGCATCTGATCTTGAGAGAACGTCAAATGCGGAGCAAAATGAAACAGCTGAATTGCGTAAAGCTGACGAAGCGCAAGAAAATACAAGCAGTACTCAAACGCAGACTATGCCGCATGTCGAAAATGCAGAGCAAGACGGCGAGTCTCCCGATACTGCACAAGGAGCGGCATCATAAGCGAACACATACTACAAGCTGCGAGTTTATATAAATCATTTGGGCGAAAGCGTGTCGTGCAAGGCATAGACTTTTCCATGCACACAGGTGAAGTGCTCGGTCTGCTCGGTCCAAATGGCAGCGGCAAGACAACAACATTTTACATGATTGTAGGGTTTTACGCTCCTACCGCAGGCGATGTATTTCTCGATGGAGCGCAAATTACAAAGTTGCCAATGTACAAACGCGCGCGGCTCGGCATCTCTTACTTGCCACAGGAGCCGTCTGTATTCAGAAAACTCACAGTGGAAGAAAATATTTGGGCGATTCTTGAGACGCGTGGTGATTTGTCAAGCGACGAAAAGAAGAAGCGGCTTGAACAGCTCATCGAAGAATTTGATATAGGCAGAATCAGAAAGCAGCCCGCGTTTACGCTTTCGGGCGGCGAGCGCAGACGAACGGAAATTGCGCGCTCTCTTGCCATTGAGCCGAAATTCCTGCTGCTCGATGAGCCGTTTGCAGGAATCGATCCGATTGCTGTTGCTGACATCAAAGGCATGATAAAACTGCTTTCAGAGCGCGGCATAGGCATTTTGATTACAGACCACAACGTGCGCGATACGCTTGAAATCACGCACCGTGCAATCATCATCAGTACGGGACAGATTATGATGCAGGGAACAAAGCAAGAAATACTCGATTCGCCTGTCGCTCGCGAAATATACCTCGGTAAAGATTTTTCGATGTAACGCAAAAATTCATTACGCTTTCTCTGCTGACAATAAAAAAAACCTTTTCTGTTTGACAATTCTCGAATTCTGCGTTATTATGTATTGTAGAACTATTCTATATATTTTTAAGGAGAACTGTTATGAATACAATTATTTTGTTCATTGTTCTCCCGGTGGCAGGAATTGTTCTTGGATGGATTATTAGATGGCTGTATGCCAGATTTCAACTATCAGCGTCAGAACAAAAAGCTGAACGTGTAAAACAGGATGCAATACGAGAAGCTGAAGCACAGAAAAAAGAAATTTTGCTCAATGCAAAAGATGAACTCATTCGGGAACGAAATCAGCAGGAACGGGAAAACAGAGAACATCGTGCAGAAGTACAGCGGTATGAAGCCCGTGTAAATAAAAAGGAAGAATTACTCGAGCAGCGCGCGGCAGAATTTGACAAGCGAAATAAAGAATTCATCGAACGTAATGAACAGCTCAAAAAGCGCGAGGCGAGCGTATTAGCACAAGAACAGGAATATCGCAAAGAACTGGAGCACATTTCAGGGCTTTCGCAGGAACAGGCAAAAGAGCTTATCATCAAAGATTTAGAAAATGATGCAAAGCACGACGCGCAGGCGCTTTTGAATAAAATTGAGCAGGAAGCGCAGCTCACCGCAGAAAAAAAAGCGCGCGATGTGCTCGTCACAACAATCCAGCGGCTTGCGCCTGAAGTAACGAGCGACATCACTGTAGCAACTGTTTCGCTTCCGAGCGATGAAATGAAAGGCCGCATTATTGGGCGCGAGGGGCGCAACATACGCACGCTTGAAACGCTCACGGGCGTTGACATCATCATTGACGACACGCCAGAAGCGGTAGTCATTTCGTGCTTTGATCCGGTACGCAAAGAAATTGCAAAAGAGTCGCTCGAGCGGCTTATCTCAGACGGGCGCATTCATCCTGCGCGCATTGAAGAGATTGTGCAGAAAGTGACGCACGAAGTGCAGAACAAAATCTATGAGGAAGGCGAGAAAGCGCTGTTTGATGTCGGCATCCACAACATGCCCACAGAAGGCGTGCGCGCGCTCGGTCGGCTTCACTTCCGTACAAGTTACGGACAAAATGTGCTCACACACTCAAAAGAAGTTGCCATGATTGCGTCGACGCTCGCTGCAGAAATCGGCGGCAATCGCGAGCTTGCAAAACGCGCCGCATTGCTTCACGACATTGGTAAAGGTGCAGAAGCAGACAGCGATTTAAACCATGCAGAAATCGGCGCAGAAATAGCGCGAAAAATGGGTGAAGATCCGCGCGTCATAAATGCGATTGCTTCCCATCACAACGATATTGAGCCTACAAGCACGGAAGCCATTTACGTACAAATCGCAGATGCTATTTCTGCAGCTCGTCCAGGAGCACGTCGTGAAACAATCGACAACTATGTTAAGCGGCTTGAAAATCTTGAACAGACTGCGGAAAAATTTACTGGCGTTGAAAAAGCGTACGCAATTCAAGCAGGTCGCGAGTTACGCATTCTTGTAGACAACGCGAAAGTGCAAGATAACGAAGTAAAGCCGCTTGCACAAAATATTGCAAAGCAGATTGAATCTGACTTGCGCTATCCAGGAAGAATCAGAATTACGATGATTCGCGAAACGCGCATTGTTGAATACGCGCGGTAAGGTGCCGCAAATAATGTGCAACATTTTTAAACGTAAAAAAGAGGCTGTCAAAAAGATAGACAGCCTCTTTTACTTTCCCTCTTCCAAACTTTTTTAAATTTGAATTACAAATTCAATCTTTTACCATAATGATGCCACCAAGCACTAATAAATGATATGCCACTTTGTGCAACCAGTTCATAGAGAGAGCAAAGCCGCCAATCACATCGAGCAACACAATAGAAACAAGCCATGCAATCATTACGATGACCATGAGCAATGAATCAATTGATGATGAGAATGAGACAAACATACGAAGCAACAGAAATGCACCTGCAAGCACTTCGATAATGCCGAATACAAGGCGGATAATCCGCTGCAAATCACCGCTGAAAAGCTTATTGATTGCAGTAGCGATTTCGTTGCCAGTGCCGTTTTGCAAAGTCCAAATTCCTGTTACCACAAAGAACAAACCGAGTGCGATTTGCAAAAGCAAACTGCCGATTGAACTCTTTCCTTTAGATGCCATATATACCTCCCATCTTAAAAAAGTACATTAATTATAGCAACAAATCAAACTTTTTTCTAGGCCTTGCATTCTATGCATGTATGTACGCCTACATTTATTCGTTAGTTCCGTCGAATCATCAAGATAAACGCTACCGTAAAAAAGCAGCTTGGAAGCACAGCAAAAACAATAGCAGCAACAGGAATTCCTGCAACAATAAATTTATTATCAACGACAACGCCCAGTTGTACAAGCATGTCGTATACAATGCCCGCATACAGTGCAACAACGCCGGCGACAAGACATGCCCACGCTGCATCGCGCGTGCGCGACCACAGCATGATTGCAAAAAAAGCGGCAATGCCTCCTGCAACAAGTTTAATAATTAATAATAATAGGTTTGTTTGAACCATGCTTACACCTCGAATGGCGCATTTTTTAATTTTGTGAACACGCCTTTATCCACGCCGAACGGCACGATAGATGGCACGTTGTAGTCGGGGCTGACGACAAGCGTGCAGTCAAGACAGTGGCGCACAAAGTCATCGTATGTGCTTTCCGCGACTTTAGGATAGAGATACGGTCCTGTGCGCGTCCAGTAATTTGTTAAAACAGTGTCGTATAAAAACCAATCTTTTTCCGTACGTTTTGGAATTGTTGCAATCATGTCGTAGAGCGCACGCGCAATTCCAGCAGCGAGCGGAGCCGCGATGCGCGCATTGTTTGGAGACGTAAAGCCAGACGCGAGAAACGCTTCGTGCACTTCACTTTTTACCGCGACAAGATGCACGGAAGATGCCCACGGAAATGGCGGCACAATGACAACGCAATCAGCGGCGTGCCAGTCTATGTCGCTCCACGCTTTCCAAAACGATGTGCGCTCTTTTGAAAATGTGAGCGCAAGCGCAAGGGCGGCATTGCGGTTTTCGCATATGAACACTGTTCGCACATCGCCGAGCAACGCACACACCGCTTTTGCAATGCGCGGCGTACAGTCGGTGTCAAAGCTACCGGTAGCACCGCGGTTCATCACATTTTTAAACACAGTGAATGAAGTGCCGCGCCATCCTAAAATTGCGCGTCCGCCTTCCTGGTACATGTCAGTAAGCCGCACGCCTTTTCGCGTGTAGAGGAAGTAGCCGCGCGCGCGCTGCACGGTGCCGTAGCGCTGCGCTAGCTCTGCCGCTAAAAAATCACCAGATGCCATTGATATAGTATAGCACAAAGTGCGGCGCGTTTCTACGCACTACAGCGACGCAAGTTTTTTTGTGAGCAGTTCCGTCGCCTGTTTGGGATTCGCCGTGCCACGCGACTCTTTCATCACCTGCCCCATAAGGTAGCCGAGCGCGTTTGATTTGCCGCCTTTAAAATCGCTAACTGCCTGCGCGTTAGAAGCGAGCACCGCATCGACAATTTTTTCGATTGCACCCGCGTCACTCACTTGCTCCATGCCTTCTTCTTTTATGATTTCTGACGGCAATTTTTTTGTGGCAAGCATTTTTTCAAACACCGCTTTTCCCTGCTTGCTCGTAATGCTGCCGTCTTCAAGCGCGTCTGCAAGCTCTGCGATGTGGCGCGGCGTAATCTCCACGTCGTCGATTGTCTTTTGCTTCTCGTTGAGCACGGCGAGCAGTTCTGTCAAAATGAGATTCGCAACTCGCTTTGCACTTTTTGCGCCGCGCGCCGCTTCTTCAAACCACAGCGAAAGTTCTTGCGTGGACGTGAGCGTTTCTGCATCTGCATCTGTAAGCGCAAACTGCGCGACAAACCGCCGCCGCTTTGCTTCGGGAAGCTCGCCGACATTGTGCGCGGCGCGTGCAATCAACTCCTCGCTCACAGAAAACGGCTTTATGTCTGGCTCCACGACAAAGCGGTAATCGACAAACGAATTTTTTGTGCGCTGAACAACCGTCTCGCCGTTCGCCTCGTCCCAGCCCATAGTCACTTTAAAACCGGCGTTGAACTCCTTGCGGTCAGTCTCAAACTCTTTGAGCTGTCGCTGCGCCTCGTATGCACACGCGTCGCGGATTGCGCGGAATGAGTTTAAGTTTTTGATTTCGGAAATAGGCGTGTGATAGAGCGTGCCGTTTTCCCACACGTTCAAGTTGATGTTCGCATCGCACCGCATGTTGCCCTCTTCAAGATTGCCCTTTGTCACTTTGACGTACCGCAAGATTTCCTGCACTGTCTGCATAAAAAGAGCGGCTTCATCGGGGCTTGTCATATCCGGCTTCGTTACGATTTCGATGAGCGGCGTGCCGCAGCGGTTGTAGTCGATGTATGAATGCGCGCCTTCAAGATGGAGCGACTTGCCTACGTCCTCTTCAAGATGGATTCGCTCAATGCGCACGCGGCGGTACTTGTTGTCGATGACGCACGGCTTCCCCGTAAAATTGTTCGGACGAAATGCCGTTCCTCCCGGCCGCTCGTTTTCAGGATAATGCGCAAGCGGCAAATCCACAAAGCCGTCGGTGCACAGCGGCATGTCGTACTGCGTTATCTGATAGCCTTTTGCCAAGTCAGGATAAAAATAATGCTTGCGGTCAAACTTTGTAAAGCGCGCAATAGTACAGTTCAATGCTGTGCCTGCAACAGCGCCGAGTTCCACATAGCCCTTGCTGACGCGCGGCATGGCGCCGGGCAATCCGAGACACACCGGACACACGCGCGTGTCGGGCATGCCGCCGTAGCGATTTTCACACGCGCAAAACGCCTTTGTCTTTGTGATAAGCTGTGTGTGAATTTCACAGCCGATTACTACTTCGTATTTGTCAATCATACAGTCATCTCACACTCTGTATTGCTGTCAGGCATACCTCGACAACTTTAGAGATGTTCTATTATACAAATTTTTTCCCGTTGTGAATAGCGCGCATGTGAGAATCAATGACCGTGCTACAAGCGTCAGAGCAGCAACTTATCTGTACGAATAAACAGCAATACGCTGATTTTCTCTCTCAATAGCCCAGACAAAACACCATTTATTTACTATACTATAAAGTGATGCACTGGGATATAGCGGAGTTTTTATGAATATGAAAAAGAAGATTGTTAATAATTATGGCAGTTTTGATATTGTTTTTGTACGCGGTGAAGGCGCAACGCTTTTTGACAAAGATGGCAAACGCTACATTGACTTTATCGCGGGGATAGGCGTGAATTCGCTCGGTCACAATTTTGCACCGCTTGTACAGACAGTGCAACAACAAGCAAAAAAGCAGTTGCATATTTCAAATTATTATTTTTCTGATGAGGGACTGGCGTATGCAGACGAGCTTCTTGCAGCGACAGGTTTTGACGGTGCCTACTTTGCAAACAGCGGCGCAGAGGCAAATGAGGCTGCAATCAAACTTGCGCGGAAATACGGCTACATGAACGGCGGAGCAAAACGGCGCGTTATATGCACGCTCGAAAAATCGTTCCATGGGCGCACGCTTGCAACGCTTTCCGCAACAGGACAAACGCAATTTCATCCGCCGTACTTTGCACCATATGTGGAAGGCTTTAAAACAATCAAAGCAAACGATTGGGATGCGCTTGCAAGCGCGTTTGACGACACGACAGCGGCACTGCTTATTGAGTGCGTACAAGGTGAAGGCGGTGTGAATCTTGTTGATTCAGAGTGGGCACGAGCTGCGGCAGCTGCTGCGAAAAATGCAGGCGCGCTCGTTATGGCAGATGAAGTGCAAACAGGCATGGGACGGTGCGGTACGCTTTTGGCAAGCGAGCAGCTTGGCTTTGAGCCCGATGTTGTGACGCTTGCAAAAGGGATTGCGGGTGGCATTCCTATGGGCGCATGCTTGTTTCGCGGAAGAGCAAACGGCATATTTGTTACGGGCGACCATCAGTCAACGTTTGCAGGAAATCCGCTTGCATGCAGTGCCGCACGCGTTGTTTTAAAAACGATTACCGAGAGCGAGTTTCTTGAAAACATAAACAAAAAAGGAGAGCGCATACGGCATGAGATTATAAGCTGGCATATGCCTATTGTACACGATGTGCGCGGGCGTGGGCTTATGTGCGGTGTACAACTTGCAACATCTTCGCGTGGAGGCAAAACACTCAAGCCATTTGACGTTGAAAGCGCTTGTCTCGATGCGGGATTATGTGTATCTATTGCAGGCACAGACGTTATTCGCTTTTTGCCGCCGCTTACAATAAGCGACGAAGAGATTGCTCAAGGGCTTGCGATTTTTAAACGCGTGCTCACTGCTTTTGCGTGAACGGTACTGTGCGGCAATGCATTGTGAGCGGCGGCATGCGTATCTGCTGCGAGCAGTTGCTTGTCGTCACACGGCATATAGTGCTGTCAGATTGCAACGCATTGATGCGCAAGCGGCTGGAGGGGCGTGCGGCGCTTTTTGAAAAAAGCGCCGCACGGTACACTGTTCCGCGCGATTTGTGCGGAACAGTACTGAAACCCCGCAAGACGCGGTCTGCCTGCACAGCAAAGAATATTATCACAAGGGGAATATTGGATGTGTGCTTATTCATATGCTGAAAAAGAGGAGGGGGGACAACTCGAAAATGAGATATGTCAGTTCATGACTTAATATATTGAATAATTTATAGCGAAATAAAATACGCTAATCAAAGTTAAAGATTTTAATCAATATTTCAAACTGTACATTTTGTATTATTTGATGTAATATAGCTGTGGAAATGAGATATAATGTTACCGTTCATGTTTCGCAGGTCAGTGATACTTCATATAGTCTGTGTACCGTAAGGCTTAAAATTGAAATTTCGCACTTATAACTTGATAAGGTAGAGGTAATGAAGTTTTATTGTATATGGGTTGTAACAGGTCTTGAAGAAGCATATGTCAAAGAGATGCAAGAAATGCTTGATTCTGACCAGTGTGGTCTCAAAGGGAAGTTGTACTTTCTCAAAAAACAGATGCGCCTAAAAAAAGGTACAATGTATTATGATGCGCTATTTCCTGGTTATGTATTTATTGAAACAGATGAAATAGACTTTCAGAATTTTTTCCCATTAATGCGGGGAAAAGGATTTATTCGTTTTCTTCCGCAAAATAACGACATCAGGGCCCTATATGAAAAAGATTTAGGCATTATAAGAACGATACTTAAATATGGAACTACAATTCCGATTGTAAATGTGGTTTTTGATGTAAACGATAGAATTCAGCTGTTAGACGGTCCTTTCAAAGAAATCTCTGGTACAGTTACAGCTGTAAATCGCCGTAACAAGCGTGTAAATATAGAAGTAGAGCTTATGAACGGAATCCGTCTCGTGGGGCTAACGTATCAAGAAGTGCAAAAAGTGTAAAAAATTTTATTTTTTCTAAATCATTCATAATATGAACGCTTGACGAAGCATGATACTTCGCATATTATAAAATCATTAAAGGCAACCATTGTTTGGCACGGAGCTTGTTTCAAGCACGGATACCGAGTGGCGAACAAAGATATCCAGAAAACTGTACAAAAAAGTGTGCTTTCAATGGAATAGTTGTCTTTAAAAATAATTCAAACATATTTGCGAAAACCACCTCATGTAAATACTGCACTCTAATTTTAGGTAGAAATGAAAAATCTTCACATAAAATAATATAAAAATGTTTTCTTGATAATTTAAATCGAGTTTTATTAATTCACATTTACTAAATGAAATAAGCAGGCAATAAAAAGTTTGAAAAACTGCAGCTATGGGAAAAAAGTATTATTATGAGGATTTATAGTAGGTACTGAAAGGATGAGAGGTACTGATTTATAAACTGTTTTAAGATTCTCTAGTTCGTACCAAAAAATATATTATCTTTTTCTATTATATAGGAGAATATTAATGCTCTCAAATTCAATAATTCTTATTACTGGTGGCACAGGTTCTTTCGGTAACACATTTGTTCCAATGACTCTTGCAAAGTATAATCCCAAAAAAATCATTATTTATTCACGCGACGAGATGAAGCAGTGGAACATGACGAAGAAGTTCCAGGGCGACGAGCGGGTGCGGTTCTTTATTGGCGATGTGCGCGACAGGGAGCGGCTCATGCGCGCGCTGGACGGCGTGGACTACGTGGTGCACGCGGCGGCGACAAAAATAGTTCCAACGGCGGAGTATAATCCATTTGAGTGTATTAAAACGAATGTTCATGGAGCAATGAATCTTATCGATGCCTGTCTTGATAAAGGTGTTAAAAAACTTGTTGCGCTCTCTACCGACAAGGCTTGCAAGCCCGTGAATCTGTATGGCGCGACAAAGCTCTGTTCAGATAAAATCTTTGTTGCGGGAAATTCTTACTCTGGTGGTAAGTCCACTAAGTTTGCGGTCGTGCGCTACGGAAATGTAATGGGGAGCCGTGGCTCTGTCATTCCGTTCTTTATGGAAACAGCAAAGACTGGAAAACTCACGATTACCGACAAGCGCATGACCCGTTTTATGATTAGCCTTGAGCAGGGCGTTGAGCTGGTGTGGCACGCCTTTGATGACATGGAAGGCGGAGAAATCTATGTGAAGAAGATTCCTTCAATGAATATCTGCGACATTGCAAAGGCGGTTGACGATAAGGCGGAACAGGTTGAAATCGGAATCCGACCTGGTGAAAAACTGCACGAGGCGATGATAAGTCAGGAGGATGCCTTTTACACCTACGAATATCCCGAACACTTTAAAATTCTTCCGCAAATTTGCGAGTTCGGTACGATTGAAAAGATGATAAAAGGCGGTAAGCGTGTTCCGGAAGGATTCAGCTATACGAGCGACAACAACACGGAATGGATGACGATTCCGCAGCTACAGGAGTGGATTGAAAGGAACCGCGCAAAGGTGGGGAATATCTAATATGACCGTCGCGATAATACAGGCACGGCTCGGCTCGACCAGATTGCCGGGGAAGGTACTCCGCCCCTTGAATGGGAAACCGCTCATAGCGCATATTATAGACCGCCTTTCATATTGCAAGAAAATCAATGCAGTTATTCTTGCAACTACAACGAAAGATACTGATAATGCGCTCGCGGACTGGTGCAAGGTGAACAATGTCAAATGCTTCCGCGGAGATGAAAATAATATTCTGAAGCGTTATTACGATACCGCCACGGAATATAAAGCAGATATAATCGTTCGTGTCACAGCTGACGATCCTTTTAAAGACCCAAAAGTTATAGACAGTGTAATTGAACTGCTTAAAACAGAAGCAGTCGATTTTGCATTTAATAACAGTCCGCCGTCTTTCCCCGAAGGATTGGATACCGAAGTGTTCACTTATGATGCAATAAAACAGGCTTTTGAGGCAGAGACCACAGATTTTGAAAAAGAGCATGTGACACAGTTCTTTTATCACAATCCAGATAAATTCAAACTCTCAAATTTTGCTTATAAAAAAGATTTTTCGCATCTTCGATTGACTGTAGATACAGAACAAGATTTTGAACTTGCAGAGAAAATCTACGAAAAGTTATCGCCAGAAGGGCAAATGTTCTATTTGGATGGCATTCTTTCATTATTTGAGAAAGAACCTGAACTAATGGACATAAACAAAGGTGTAAAAAGGAGCGCAATGTATGCAAAATAATGCCATTGCAAGAATGAGCGACTTGGAACGAAAGTATGTGCTGGATGCCGTAAGCAGGGAATTCGCCACTTCCCAGAACAGCTACTATAACAATCTGCTGGAAAAGGAATACGCAAAAAAGGTCGGCTGTGATTATGCAATCGGGCATATTAACGGAACGGCGACCATGCACACTGCGCTTGCCGCGCTCGGCGTTGGTGCGGGGGACGAGGTTATTGTTCCTCCATTAACTATGTCAAGCACGTCGCTTGCCGTACTGCAGAACGGCTCAATCCCGGTGTATGCGGATGTTGACAAAGAAACTTTCAATATCAGTGCAGAAGCAATTGAAAAAGTCATAACATCGAAAACAAAGGCAGTTATTTCTGTTTCTCTTTATGGACTTCCGCCAGATTATGATAAAATTCTCGGAGTCTGTAAAAAGCATAATCTGTACCTTATTGAAGATAATGCGGAGTGCTTCTTGGGAACATACAACGGCAAAGTCGTCGGTCAGTTCGGAGACTTCGGCTCGTTCAGCTTTCAGGCGAGCAAGCACCTGACCTGCGGAGAAGGCGGCATGCTCACGTGTCGCGATGTGGATTTGGCAAACAAAGCCCGCCAGTTCAATACGCTCGGTTACGCGGGCGTGAGCGCGACAAAAGGTAAAATCTCTCGCAACGACATACAAGACCCTAACTATTCCCGCCATGTAGCATTCGGCTTTAACTACAGAATGTCAGAGTTACAGGCTGCGGTCGCATTGGGGCAGCTGGAGCGAGCGGAGGAACTTGTTAATCAGCGCGTCAAGGTTGCTAATATATTTGAGCAGGTTATTGCAGGCTGTGATTATCTTGTTCCTCAAAAAACACCTGCAAATTGTACAAATTCGTACTGGGCTTATACTATGGTTTTGAAAACTGATACGCCTGAAACTGACTGGTATAAATTCAGAGATTTATTCCAGAAAAACGGTGGAGACGGCTACTATGCGGCATGGAAGCTTTCATATAACGAGCCGTACTTTCAGAACGCCGTCCAAAGGTCAGCGGGCGTTTGGCAGAAATATGAGGAAGGATTGTGCCCGAACGCGGAATACCTGCAGCCGAGAATGATTCAGCTAAAAACAAATTACTGGGATTTATCAGAAGCAGAAAAGCAAGCGGAGATTTTAGAAAGAACGATAAAAGAGTTCTAATTTATTAGGGAGTAAAATATGACTGTTTTTCCAAAAGAGATAAAAATAGGCAATAAGACAATCGGATTGAATCATCCGACCTATATCATTGCAGAAATCGGTGCTAACTTTGATGGCAACATTGAAAAGGCAAAGCGGCTGGTAGACATGGCGAAAGAGTGCGGCGCGGACTGCGCCAAGTTCCAGACTTTCACTGCGGAAAAAATCGTTTCTGACGCGGGATTCAAGAAAATGACCCTGCACGGTGTTCACGGAAGCTGGGGACGCTCTGTGTACGATGTGTTTAAGGATGTGGAATTTCCGCACGAGTGGCACAAAGAGATTTCCGATTACTGCAAGAAAGTCGGCATAGATTTTTCAACTTCTCCGTATGATAAAGAAGCGGTAGATTTATGCTGTGAGCTTGATGTGCCGTTCATAAAGCTCGGCTCCGGCGACATCACATGGCTTTCTATGCTGGAGTACATAGCGAAAAAGGGAAAGCCCATGATGCTTGCGACGGGCGATGCGACGATTTCTGAGATTGACGAGGCCGTGCGTACCATTCTTGCGACAGGGAATAATCAGCTGGTGCTTATGCAGTGCGTCACTAATTATCCTTCAAAATTGGAAAGCGCAAATATTCGTGTAATTGAATCATATCAGAAAATGTACAACATCATCACGGGGTATTCTGACCATGCGCCTGGTTCGGTTGTTGCATTGGGGGCGGTCGCGCTCGGTGCGCGGGTGATTGAGAAGCATTTTACGCTCAACAAAAAGGACAAGGGACCTGACCACCCCCATTCAATGGAACCTGATGAGTTCAAGTTTATGGTGAAATCAATCCATGAGCTTGAAAAGTCGTTGGGAACTTCATTTAAACAGGTCGTTGAAGAAGAATCAGAAACTGTTTTTGTTCAGCGGCGAGGTCTTTGTGCAAAAAATGAAATTGCAGAGGGTTCAATAATCAGACCTGAAGATATTGACGTACTCCGCCCCGCGCTGGGGATACCGCCAAAGTTCGAAAAGACGATAGCGGGAAAAATCGCGGTACGGACAATCCCGCAGGGTGAGCCGATTTACTGGGAAGATATAAAATGATGGACAGGGAGGCGTTTATTGCCCTGCTTGATACGGATGAGCCTCAAAAAAGCGATGCGATAATCCTGCTTGAAGGCGATGGCTTTGCCCGATATAAAAAAGCGGTTTCTTTGTACAAGATGGGGCTTGCGCCATTCATTTGTTTTTCTGGTGGCTTTGACGATGAAAAATCAGGGGCGTATACCTTTGATAAAATAAAGCCTTTGATTTTACAGGCTGGAGTTCCTGAAAAAGCTTTGCTCTTGGAATACAAGTCTAAGAACACCTATGAGCAGGCTTTGGAAATCATATCACTTGCAAGGCAAAATGACTGGAAAAGAATCGCCCTCGTTGCTTCGCACTATCATTCTTACCGAGCGTTTCTTACATTTTTGTGTGTTCAAAAACGGGAAATGCCCAATTTGATTATAGACATGGCGGCGGTAAAAGATTTAGATTGGTATGAGGAGACTGGTTGGGGCAAGCGAATTGATTTGCTTGCTTCCGAGTTGGATAAGATTGAAGCTTATCAAAGGAAAAACAATGTTGCTTCATATGCGGACGGATTGAAGTATTTGAGACAAAAGAATGAGAGCAGGGGATAAGATGAAAATGTTCAATTTCATTCGGAACTGTTATTATTTGTTCAAAAAGCAATTAATTCTCAATGGCAAGGAAAGGTTTTTGTTTTTATGGCTGAACGAATTGAATATCGATACTCACAGTTTCCTAACTGTTGATTGCACGGGGTTTAGGAATAATGTGATTAATATGAATGACCGTTTTAATTGTGGAAGATTGGTCGCAAAAATTTCATCATCTTCCACAATAATAAAATCAAAATTCGATTTGATGGGAACTGAGAATATACTAAATATTTGTGTGTGGGGGGGGGGCGATAGTAAATGCTTATTTTCTTTTTGTAAATGGGCATAATGCTATCAACATTGGAGAGAAATTATCATTAGGAAATGAAGTTACATTCATTTGTCAGGAAGGAACGGAAATAAACATCGGTTCTGGCTGCCAGATTGCTAATAATGTGACGATTCGAACTTCTGATTCACATTCAATTTTGGATGCTGATGGAAAGCGAATTAATAATGCCGAATCAATCCGAATAGGTAACAATGTTTGGATTGGTCAGAATGTAATAGTATTAAAAGGTACGCAAATTGCGGATAACTCTGTAATTGGTTGTATGAGTGTTTGCACAAAAAAGGAATATCAACCGAATTCAATATATGTTGGAAGCCCTGCTAGACTTGTTAAAACTGGTATACATTGGGATGCAAGGCAATTGTAAAATTGTTTTTAGGAAAGGGAGTTACTTAGAGTTATGGAAGAATCAAAAGCAAGAGAAATATTAGGAAAAAACTTTATAGGTTCGGAAGAACTGCCTCGCATAAATAATTTATTTTCTGTAATCGTTCCAAAAGAAATCCCTGATATTCCCTTTAGTGAGACAGAGATACAAAGCAAAAAGAATTCCCACATTTTGATTTTGTGTGTTTCTCAATTTTCTGACGGAAGTTCCATTACAATCGCAAATATCCGTGAGAAAATCGCTCTTTGTAATGGAAATCCTTGTTTTTATAACCAAGATTGGTATTTAAACGAGCAATTTATAAATAAGCCTTTGGAGTTGAAATGGCTTTTTGTGTCTAAAGACGTTTTAGATGAGTCCCGCGCAATGCCCGCAGATTCAGTTATTGCGAAGTATGAACTTCATTCCGCCGTTGAGCTAACATATACATTTTTTGTGAATTTCTTTGTAAACAATGGCGAAAAACTCTGGAATAATGATTATGTCTGGTGTTCAGATGTTGATGACAAGGGCGACCAGATTTATGTGGGACGGTACACCGATGCAAGCGGGCTGAATGCGGACGGGTTTGAGATTCACAGGCATTTAAGAATTAAGAAGAATTATGGGGTCGTGTGAGATTTATGAAATATAGTATTGTAGTGTCAATTTACAATATTCAAGATTATATAAAAGAATGTGTAGACAGTATATTAAAGCAAACCGTTAAGGATTTTGAGCTTTTATTGGTAGACGACGGCTCTACTGATGGCAGCGGAAAGATCTGTGAAAGCTATGCGAAGATTGATAACAGAGTGACAGTCCTTCATAAGCAGAATGGAGGACTGTCCGACGCTAGGAACGCTGGACTGTCAGCTTCAAAAGGTGAGTATGTCTATTTTGTCGATGGCGACGACTGGCTTGAACCGAATACTTTAGAAGAATTTGATACTTTGTTAAAAGAATATGGCAATGTGGACTTTATTCATGGACGATACACTGTTTATTATACACAGACTGGAAAATATGAGTTATTCCAAATTATATTGACAACAGCTGGGCTGTCGGGAAAACGGGTCAAGAAGCCTTTGTTGAAGCATATAAGCGGAACTTGCCCATCGCAATGGGAATTAGAGGCATTTATAATAGAAATTTTCTTGTCTCAAATAATTTGTTTTTTGCTCAAGGACTTTATGGAGAGGATGAGGAATGGACTCCACGATTGTTTTATTCAGCAAATAAACTATGCGGTTATACGGGGGGGGGTACATTTATAGGGCAAATCGACATGGCAGCTTGATGAATACACTGAATCTTAAGAAGTTGCTCGATTTGATTACAATATATAAAGACTGGACTGAATTTGTAAAGGAGAACAATTGTTCAGATGGTTTTCGAGAAACATTATTAAATGAAGCATACAAAAGAACTTATTGGGCATTCATTTCTGCTATTAATTCTTTGAAAGCTAAGGACTACAAAACATTCGTGAATTATCTTGTCGAAAATAGATTCTTGGTAAAAAAATGGAATCAGTATTCAAAATCGGCGTTCCTTGATAATGCAGTTTTTGTTGTTTCAGAAAACAATCCGTATCTTGGTTATGGGCTTTATAAGATTCATGTAATACCTAGAAAAATTGTTTTGAAAGTTTTTAAATTGTTAAAAATAAGGAAATAAAATTTATTTTATCTAAGTTTAGCAGGGAGTGGAAATATTAAAATTTTTGAAGGATAATAAAATGGGTGGTTGACTTCATAATTGCAATTCAGGTTAAATATACTTAACATTATACTTTGGTTTTATGAAGCAATCATAGTTGACAATACGAATTTTACCAATTATTATGTATATGTAAAATATTGAAACGAGGGAGATAGAAAATGGAATTTAATTGGGGAAAGTTATTATCACCTAATGCAGAAACAGAGCGCTCTGAACCTCGAAAATTTGATAGCCGTACTAAATTTGATAGTGACTATTCGCGGATAACTTTCAGTGCCCCATTCAGAAGACTTCAAGATAAAACTCAGGTTTTCCCTTTGGAACAAAATGATTTTGTTCGGACAAGACTTACTCATTCTATGGAAGTCGCTTCTATTGCGCGGTCATTAGGAAAGAGTATTGCTTCTGAATTGGATAAAACTAACAGTAAATATGGTTGGAAGAAAGAGAACGGAAATGACATATCTGTTATTCTGGAATGTGCAGGCTTAGTTCATGATATAGGTAATCCTCCATTTGGTCACTCTAGTGAGAAAGCGATTCAGAATTGGTTTAAGCACAAAGAAAAAGAGCTATTAAGGGAATTTTGCAATTTTTCAACGGATAATATTTCTGATGATGACATTCAAAAGAGATTGAAAGAAGAGAAAAGGATACAGGATTTTTTAAATTTCGATGGCAATGTACAGGGTTTTAGAATTCTAACACATCTTCAGTGCATTTGTGACTATTACGGTTATCATTTAACGAGCGCGCTTCTTGCAGCAATGATGAAATATCCTGTGGATTCATTAACAGGTAATAAGGGTGATAGTGCCAGTGATCATAAGTTAAAAAAATTCGGATATTTTGATGCGGAATGTGAAAGTGCAGAATTTGTTTTAAAAGAATGTGGGCTTATCGATGATAAAGGTGAGCATTATAGAAGTCCTCTGACTTTTATATTGGAGGCGGCGGATGATATTGCTTATTCGGCGGCCGATATTGAGGACGGATTTAAAAAAGGATTATTTTCATTAAATGATTTATTGGCGGAATTGAAAAAAGAAAAGACAGATGAATGTATAAATCAAGTTCTTAAAAAAGCAAAGTCACAGATGGAAAAAACAGATTTATTAAACGAAAGGAAAATTCAATGGCTCAGAATTTGCATTCATCAAGTCTATTGCGATACATTGGTGGAAGAATTCATCAAAAATTATGATAAAATTATGAGAGGTACTTTTGCTGATGAATTGTTAAAAGCTGGCAAGCTGAAAAAACTTCGAAGTTTATTGGAAAGATTTAGTTACGAAAATTTAATAAATAATCAAGAAGTTTCAAAAATAGAAATAGCAGGAAAGAATGTTATAAGTTTTCTTCTTGGTGAATTTTCAAATGATTTGATTTCTAATGGAGTGGATACGCTATTAGCAGACAACATTGTTATTGATAAGTGTATTGATAAACTACGAGAGACAAAAACCTGGAATTTAATATCTGAAGATTTTAAAGATATTTTTATTTACACATTGAAAAGAAACGCAAAAGATGAAACCCTTCCTAAAACTGAAATTATATATCATACATACCTATTGATAACTGATTTTATATCAGGCATGACCGACAATTATTGTATACGGCTTTACAGACGGCTTATGGGGATTACTATTAATTAATATTACTTATGAAAAAATATGAGCTAAAAAAAATCAATGAATATTTTCTTCGTATAAAAGAGAAAAATGACTTTTTGTCAAAACTCTTTGATTATTTTAGTTCTAGCAATGTTGAATTTGGTTTTTTAGGTGGTTCAGTGCGCGCGGCAATTAGGGGAGAAGCTTCCATGCCACGTGATTTAGACATAGTATTTGATGAAGATGATAAGGATTTTGATGCATTTTTAAATCGATTATCCGTAGGGTTTAAGAGAAATTCTTTTGGTGGTCGGAAGATTGAAAGTGATAATATGGAATTTGATATATGGTCATTATCTAGTCATCACCTAATAGCAGAGAAATTATATCAAAAAGATTTTAAAAATGTTACAAGAACAACATTTATTAATTATGATTCTGTTTTTTATGATTGGACTAAGCAGAAGTTATTTGATAATTATTCAAAATGTGCTCGGGAAAGTCTGATTGATTTTGTTGGTAATAAAAAATATCAAAAATTTAATACGCAAGTTGATATGACTATTTGTAAATTGGCTTTGCTAAATAATCAAGGATTTTCACTTTCTGAAAATGTTGAGAATTATATTTCTAATTATATCAACTCTTATTTTGATGATGAATCTTTATTTGATAAAAATGATTTTCTTGAAAGTTTTATTTATAATTATAATCGCCATTATGGTTTTAACTTAAATGACGAAACGCGAAATACAATTTACAAATTTATTCTTAGATATTTGGGTGATGTTACAAAAGGATGCTGACATAAGAAATGCCTTCGTATTGATGTAGCAAAGTACGGTGGCTATGGATTGTAAATAAACATTCCTTGTCACTGAAATATCAGCAAATTATAACCTTAGAAATTGAAAGCTTGTTTGCAATTATCAAACTTGCGCGGATGCCGTGAAAATCCAGACCTACACGGCGGACACGATGACGATTGACTGCGACAACGAGTATTTCCAGATAAAGCAGGGAACGCTGTGGGACGGCATGACGCTCTACAGGCTGTACCGGCAGGCGTACACGCCGTGGGAGTGGCATAGGGAGCTGTTCGATTATGCAAAGGAACTCGGCATCCCGCTGTTTTCCACTCCGTTCGATAAAACCGCCGTTGACTTCTTGGAGGGGCTGGGCAACCCGATTATCAAAATCGCATCCTTTGAGCTGGTTGATGTTCCGCTGATTGAATATGCCGCGAGCAAGGGCAGACCGATGATACTGTCCACGGTAATTGCCACGCTGGGGGAGATAGAGGACGCGGTGGATGTCTGCCGCAGGGCGGGGAATGATAACATCACCTTGCTCAAATGCACGTCCTCCTATCCCGCGCCCCTAAACGAGGCGAACCTGCTTACGATTCCTGATATGAAGAAACGCTTTGGCTGCAGGGTCGGATTGAGCGACCATTCGACAGGAAATGTCGCGGCATGTACGGCGGTCGCGCTTGGGGCGCAGGTCATAGAGAAGCACTTTATCATCGACCGCTCCATTGGCGGACCGGATGCGGCGTTCTCCATGACAAAAGATGAGTTTGCCGAGATGGTAAGGCGCGTGCGCGAGACGGAGGAATGTCTTGGCTCCGTGAGCTATGAGCTTTCGGACAAGATGCGAAAGAACCGTAAATTTGCC
This sequence comes from Treponema sp., assembly GCA_017940005.1. GTDB lineage: Bacteria > Spirochaetota > Spirochaetia > Treponematales > Treponemataceae > Treponema_D. Next base: position 187,423 of record JAGAZO010000017.1, on the reverse strand, counting down.
CGCTCGCTCTTTGCGGTGAAAGACATCAAGAAAGGCGAGGTTTTTACGGAAGAGAACGTGCGCTCCATCAGGCCGGGGGACGGATGCAGTCCGAAGTATCTGCCGAAACTGCTGGGAATGGCGAGCGACAAGGAATATAAAAGAGGGGAGCCGATTATATTTCTTAAGTAGAATATGATATAAATTGATTAGCAGAAGAGGTAATGTGATTTTTAAAAATGATTAGAACCGTAAACTCAGCATTTGACAAATTTATGAAAGATGTTGTCAACCTTGACAAAGATAGTGTTGCTAATGCACGGAGCAGCATGAAAAATCTTTTGGATAATATTCAAGATTTTGACAATGATGAATTCTTTCATTTATGGAAAGATATTAATATACAGTACGGCTCATTTGCGCGAAAGACAAAATGTAGAAAACTAGATGATATAGATTTGATGATTGGAATATCTGCCGACGGCGCAACTTATGATGGCAGTGTATCATGGAATGATATTGCCATAACAGCGAGTTATTCTAATCAAACGCAACAAGATTGTGCCAATGAAGATGGCACGTTAAACAGCACAAAGGTAATCAATGCATTTAAAAAGAAACTTGCTGGAACAAAAGATTATTGTCGCTCGGAACTCCATAAGAATGGGCAGGCCGTAACATTAAATTTACTATCAAAAGAGTGGAATTTTGATATTGTTCCTTGCTTTCATACTGTTCGAGAATATGACGGTCGTGCATATTATCTGATTCCGAACGGAAAAGGAAACTGGATGAAAACAGACCCTGAAAGAGACAGGGAATATGTTCTTGAGATAAATAAAAATCATGGAGGAAAAGCAGTTGAACTTGTAAGACTATGTAAGCGCTGGATAAAAACAAAGAAAGTAACAACTCCAATGTCCTATTTAATGGAAACATTGATAATTCAATATTGTGAACAAAAAGATGAACTGGATGATTTTATAGATATTAGATTTGCAGATGCCTTAAAATATTTGCAAACAGCAATTTTCAATCCTGTTTATGATATTAAAGATATACAGGGGGATATAAATAATCTTGCTTATGGTGATAAGTTTTCCATTTCGGAAAAGGCAAAAATTGATTATGAAAAGGCGAAAGAAGCCAATTCAGCCGAAATAGAAGAAGATAATCAAGAAAAAGCAATGAATCTATGGCGAGATATTTTCGGAGATGAATTTCCAAAATATGGCAGTTAGTATTTTTGAGAAACAGAATGATAAGATGCTCTTAAAGTGCCTTTGCAAGCAAAGAAAGGTGTATACTTCTGTAAAACATATACAGTTTTGGGTAGTTCTTATAGAAGTTGGACTTGTTACGATATTAACAATCATTACAACAATCTGGCAGAATGAGTACGCTTCTTCTTGCCTAACAATAGTTAATATGAGTATTTTGATTGCATCAAAATATATAGAAAGAATTACGGATAGAAATCAAGAAACTGCCGCAAAAATTCAACAATACTTTGATGCCACTTGCTATAACACAGTATCAGAGCAAACTTTATTTACATTGAATTCAATATTCGTACATTCTGAACTGGCAGAATTAATTGCAGATATAAAAGAAAGCGAATTACCAGATTTGAAGAATTGGTACAGTGATTATTCAAATCTTTCACCAAAGAAGCAGATTCTTTTTAGTCAAAATGAAAATATAAATTGGGATTCAAAATTAAGAACATTCTACAAAAGGAGCATAATTGTATTTTCCGTATTGATGATAGCAGGGATAATCATTTATGGGGTAATAAGTAATATTCCATTCAATAATTGGATTACTGTTGTTTCATTTGTTTTGGTAATTTTAGATTGCGATATAAATTCTATTCTAAAGCTAAATGATGATATTGGACGATTGATAAAACTCGCTGATATTCAGAAAAAAATTGAAAAACAAATAGAAAATAATTGTTTTAGTTTTTACGAAAAGATAATCGAATTACAAAATTATATATATGAACATAGAAAGAATTGTTTTCTTATTCCAGATTTTATCTATAAAGTCAGAAAGAAGACTTATCAGAGTAATGAAGATAAGACTGCTTTGATATTAAAGGATTTATAGTAAAAATGAAGTTAAGGAATTTTGTTAGTAAATTATGGAATGACTCTGTTTGGAGTTCTGTAATAGCAAGTGGTATTTGGGTTGCAGGTGGTTCTTTTATTGGTCTTGTTGTTGCAAGGATACCAATGATAAGGGCATTGCTCACAAAGAAAATTCCTTTTTTTGTATGTTTTATAGAATTTGCAATTCTGTTATTTGCTATCCTATTTTTTATTTTTTTGTTGCATAGAACTAGAAAGCGGGTTAAAAAGTATGATAATGATATCGAAATATTAAAGAGACAAAACAATGATTTATTAAGTGAGAACAAAGAGCTGAAAAAAGAACCTGCGAATCCAAGAATGAAACTGTTTAATAATGGGGATACTGTTATTATTAAAAACTCTGATGCTTATTACAACGTAAAGGAATTTACTGTTGTTGGCAAAGATAATAATTTGATTATTTTGATAGATAATGAGGGTAAAGAAAAAAAACTATCGCCTGATGCTTTATTAACAGCGGTTGAATATAAAAATGCATCTTTAAACGAAAAAAGGGAAATAGACAATTTATTGGGGATTAATAGAAATCCGAGGTTATTTTACTAATGTCCTCAAAATCAATTTCAAAATCAGTAGTGTGGCAGCTGGCAGGAAAGCTTGCCTTACAAGGACTCGCCTTTTTTACTGCTCCAGTTTTTACTCGTTTATTGACTACTGCAGATTATGGTTATGTGTCTTTATATACTTCTTGGTGTTCCATAATTAGTATCTTTGTTGCAATGGAAGTTGCTGGTTCTATAGGAAATGCCAGAATTAAATATGAGGGAATAAACATTTATGAATATCTCTCTAGTATTTTGACCTTGACACTAATCCCTTTTGGTGTGTTTTTAGGTATTGCGCTGATATTCAATAGTTCCCTAGCTCCTTTATTATCATTACGACGGGATTTAATTGTTCTAGTTGTTTTGAATGCCTATGCAAGTTTTTTAATCAGTTTTCTTATATCAAAACTGGACGCATACAAGCAGGTTGAAAAATCGGCTTTAATTTCTTTTTTTCAAAGTTTAATAATAATTGTAATATCAATTATTTTTGTGGTCAGAAGCAAAGATAATCGTGCATTTATAAAAATATATTCACAGGCACTGCCAACAATTCTTATCGGTTTGTCTGTATTTATGATAATATATTCAAAAGGAAGATGCTTTTGGAAATCAGAATATAATAAATTTTGTATTGGTTTAGCTCTGCCTTTGATAGGTCATTCTATTGCAGGATTGGTTTTTACTCAATGCGATAAACTGATGCTTCGGAGGATTCAGAATGAGTCTGAGCTTGGAATTTATTCTATTACATATACTCTTTGCAACCTTTTATTGATAATATATGCTGCATTTAATAACGCGTGGGTTCCTTTTTATTATGATTTTAAGAGACAGGGGAAAACAGAAGAAATATTATTGCACACAAAACGGTATCTTAAGTTTTTTACTTTGATATGTGTCGGATTTTTATTGCTTTCTATAGATGTGTTTAAATTACTTACACCTGAAACTTATTGGACAGGTATGAATGCAATTCCGCTTTTTGTACTTTCTATATATTTTAATTATTTGTATTTATTCCCTGCAAATTTTGAATTTTATAACTGTATGACAAAACTGGTTCCCATAGGAACTATCAGTTCCGCAATTATCAATGTAATTATGAATGCCTTGCTTATTCCGAGATACAGTATCTACGGAGCGGTTGCGGGAAGTTTGATTTCTCACATCGTTCTTTTTGGTATACATGAAGTGTTTGCTAAGTTTGTAGTGAAAAAGAATTATGAATATAGGATAAAAATGTTTATTCCTGGTACAGTTGTGCTGATTATATTTTCAGTTGCATTCTACTTTCTAAAAGATTTATGGATTGTACGTTGGCTACTGGTTGTATGTATTGCTGGATATTTAATTTATGGAATTATTAGGAATAAATCTATTTTTTGATAATTAAAGGAAGTTTAATGTGAAAGTTTTATTACTTGCAGGAGGAATGGGAACCCGTCTAGGTGAAGAGACCAAACTCATTCCAAAACCTATGGTAGAAATTGGTGGCTACCCGATTCTCTGGCATATTATGAAAATTTACAGCCACTATGGCTATAACGATTTTGTAATTCTTACAGGTTATAAAGGACATGTTATCAAAGACTATTTCTTGAATTACTGCAGCCGTTACAGTGATATGACAATTGACATGGCAAATAACGATGTACAGATTCATAAAATGCGGTCTGAACCTTGGACTGTAACAATGCTTTACACTGGTGCAGATACAATGACGGCCGGACGTATTCAGAAAGCAAAAAAATATATCGGAAATGAGCCGTTTATGCTTACTTACGGCGACGGCGTTTCTGATGTAAATATCGAAAAACTTGTTGACTCACACGCAAAATCTGGAAAACTTGTAACTCTTACTGCAGCTCAGACGGAAGGTCGTTTTGGTGCATTGGAAATTCAGCCTGATGGCACAATCAGTCAGTTTCAAGAAAAACCAAGTGATGTATGGATTAATGGAGGTTTCTTTGTTTGTGAAAATAAGGCTCTTGATTATATTCCTGTTGATTCATATGACATTATGTGGGAGCGTGCACCCCTTCAGAGTATTGCTAAGGATGGACAGCTTCATGCATATAAACATGCGGGCTTCTGGCATCCAATGGATATGCTTAAAGATAAAGAAGATTTAAATAAGTTGTGGATGAGTGGAAAAGCCCCTTGGATGGTTTGGGACGAATTAGGAAGCAGAGGATATTAATGGATTTGTCATTTTACAAAGGAAAGAAAGTTTTTTTCACAGGTCATACAGGCTTTAAAGGGACTTGGCTTTCTCGCATTTTGATTCTTGCCGGGGCAGATGTTATTGGCTATTCACTTGAAGCACCAACTGAGCCAAGTCTATTTGAGCAGACAAAAACTGCAGAGCAGATGAAGTCAATAATTGGGGATATTCGTGATGGTGAAAAACTAAAAAAAACTGTTTGTGAAGCAAAGCCTGATATTGTACTTCATCTAGCAGCACAACCGATTGTTCGCACTTCCTATAAAGACCCTGTTGGTACTTATGAAAGCAATGTAATGGGTACGGTTAATCTTTTGGAAGCTGTTCGTGCATGTCCTTCTGTAAAGTCTTTTGTAAATGTTACAACTGATAAAGTTTATTTGAATAAGGAATGGGCATGGGGCTATCGAGAGAATGAAGAACTCTGTGGGTTTGATCCATATTCAAATTCTAAATCTTGTTCAGAGCTAGTGACCTACAGCTACCGAAATTCATTCTTTGCAGATAAAGATGCTCCTGCAATAAGTACTGCCAGAGGCGGGAACGTAATCGGTGGCGGCGACTATGCCACGGACAGGATTATTCCTGACTGTATCCGTGCAGTAGAAAGCGGAAAAGAAATCATTTTGCGAAATCCTAATTCAACAAGACCTTATCAGCATGTGCTTGAATGTCTGCGCGGGTATTTGACTCTTGCAAAAGCACAGTGCGAGGATAAAAGGTTTGTTGGTTCTTACAATTTTGGGCCTGATGACGAAAGCTGTGTTACAACAGGCGAACTTGCAACTTTGTTCTGTGAGCTATGGGGCGATGGTGCTGCTTGGAAAAACGTGAGTGAAGCAAATGCTCCTCATGAAGCAAACTTCCTTAAACTTGACTGCTCAAAAAGTAAGACTGTACTCGGTTGGTATCCGCAGTGGGGTATTTGTGATGCAATGAAGAAAATTGTTGAATGGGAAAAAGCTGTTCAGCATGGAACTTCTGCATCTGAGATTACAGATAAGCAAATTTTGAATTATTTTAAATGATAAAGGATGAATGTTATGAAAAGCACTTATATTATTTCATATGATTTGAAAGACTCTGAATCAGAAGAGTATCAAGAATTATTTAATTATATAAAGTCATTATGAGGTAACAGAAAGTGAGCTACAAATGCTTCAAAATGGGAGTCAATCTTCTTTATATTTGAATATTTGTATTTCTAGTTCAAGTTTTTTTGTAGCTTTTCTAATAAGTTTATTGACAACGTCTTTTACAGGAAAGGAAATTATAAGGACTGTTTTTGTTTGTGTTTCTGTGATTACTTTTATAGTAGCAGTTATATATTTAGTTAGATGGATTTTTGCTAAAAAGGATTTTAATAAAATATTTGAAATAATAAAAAATAGAATTTAATAGAATTTTACAGGAAGAATATGAAAAAAGCTATTGTAACTGGCGCGAGTGGGTTTATTGGAAAGCAGCTTGTAGCAGAACTTCTGTCTAGAAATATTGAAGTCGTCGCGATTGATATTCGTTTTGATGAAGTTCTGTTGAATAATGATAAAGTTACATGCATAAACTGTGCAGATAAATCTCCTTTTGATTTGGAAGAATCATTAAAAGAACAAAAGACTGATACTTTCTTTCATCTTGCATGGGCTGGAACTTCTGGACAGCTCCGTGCAGATTATTCGGTGCAATTAAACAATGTCAAACTTGCGTGTGATTATGTAATGCTTTCTTCAAAAATTGATTGCGAGCGATTTGTTTATGCATCAAGCATAAATGAGATGGAAACCTATGAATATCTCCAGAGCGATAACATAAATCCTAGCGGTGGATATATCTATGGAGTTGGAAAACTTGCGGCACATCTTATGGGAGAAACTGTTGCAAAACTGAATGACGTAGAATTTATACCTGTAATCATCACAAATATTTATGGTGCTGGAGAAAAATCTGCCCGTCTTATAAACACCTCTATTCGCCAGCTTTTGAATAAAGAGCATTGTTCGTTTACAGAAGGTAAACAGACTTACGATTTTATCTATATAGCTGATGCTATAGCTTCTATTGTTGAAGTGGCCGAAAAAGGCAATGCTTTTAACCGCTACTATATTGGAAGTGGTAATCCTAAACCACTTAGAGAATTTCTTTTGGAAATGAAAGATGTTGTTGCTCCTGATGCAGAACTTGGATTAGGAGATTTACCATTCAATGGAATTGATATTGATTACAGCCAGTTTAAGCTTAAGAAGGTTGAAGAGGACACAGGCTATAAAAACAAGATTTCATTCCGAGATGGTATCAAAATGACAATGGATTTTATCAAGTCGGAGCGGTAAATGATTCAGAAATTTGAATTTACTGAAACAAAAATAAAAGGTCTTTTTCAAATAACTCCTTTTAATGAAGATGATGTCAGGGGGTGTTTTACAAAGGACTATTCAAAAGAGGTTTTTGAAGCAAACGGTATTGCATATGAGTTGAAAGAAGTGTTTTATACCACTTCTTATAAAGGAGTAATCCGAGCTTTGCACTTTCAACGTATCAAGCAGCAGCCGAAGCTCGTGCGTTGCATACATGGTCATGTATATGATGTGGTTGTGGATTTAAGAAAAGGCAGCCCTACATTTAAAGACTGGCTTGGCTTCGATTTAATTGGCGCAAAGCATAATGAAATTCTTGTACCGGCGGATTGCGCGTACGGCCATCTTGTTTTGGAAGATTCTATTATGAGCTATAAATGTGCTGAAAAATTCTATGGTGAATATGATGACGGAATAATGAGGAATGATTCTGATATCAATGTGAAATGGCCATTGGAAAAAATCGGTGGTATTGAGAACCTGATTCTTGCAGATAAAGATAAGAACTTACAGATATTTAAAGAGTTTATGGATAAATACGGAGCATTTAATATGAATGAATATACTACACAAATGAACTGGGGGGGGGGAGAATTAACTAGAATATTTATGCAGCCAACCTGCTCGGAAAGGAAGGTTGCATAATGTTTGAAAACAAAACAAAAGAAGAAGCTACAAAACAGATTTTGGATAGCGTAAAAGAGTATTACGCTACATACATGAAAAAGCCGGAATACAAAGATGGCGACCGTATTTCTTATGCAAGCCGTGTATTCGATGAAAACGAGATGGTCAACCTTGTTGATTCGTCTCTTGAATTTTGGCTTACAAGTGGAAGATATACAGACCAGTTTGAAAAAAAACTTGGAGAATACCTTGAAAGTCCGTTTGTTTCCTTAGTAAACTCTGGCTCATCTGCAAATCTTATTGCTTTTATGACGCTCACATCTCCGCTCTTGAAAGAGCGTCAGGTAAAACGAGGCGATGAGATTATTACAGTTGCCTGTGGATTTCCAACAACTGTAACTCCAATTTTACAGTACGGGGCTGTACCTGTTTTTGTTGATGTAACAATTCCTCAGTATAATATTGATGTAAATCAGCTTGAAGCAGCTCTTAGTTCAAAAACAAAGGCTGTAATGATTGCTCACACTCTAGGTAATCCATTTGACCTAAAGGCTGTTACCGAATTTTGCAAAAAGCATGGCTTGTGGCTGATTGAAGACAACTGCGACGCGCTCGGCTCTGAATATACACTTGATGGTAAGACGTATAAAACAGGAACTGTAGGCGATATTGGTACAAGCAGCTTTTATCCGCCGCATCACATGACGATGGGCGAGGGGGGGGCTGTTTATACAAAGAATCCGATTCTTCATAAAATAATTCGTTCTTTGCGTGACTGGGGGCGTGATTGTATTTGTCCGAGCGGTGTTGATAACCTTTGCAAACATCGTTTTGACCGTCAGTTCGGGACTTTGCCGTTAGGCTACGACCACAAATATACATACAGTCACTTCGGGTTTAATTTAAAAGCAACAGATATGCAGGCTGCTGTTGGTTGTGCACAGCTTGAAAAGTTCCCGTCATTTGTTGAACGCAGAAAATACAACTGGAATTATCTGCATAATGGATTGAATGGCCTGGAAGACAAACTTATTCTTCCGACTCCAGTTGAAAATGGTAATCCAAGTTGGTTCGGCTTTTTGATTACCTGTAAAGGAGGTGTAGACCGTAATGAACTTGTAAAGAAAATCGAATCACAGAACATCCAGACAAGAGCGCTGTTTGCAGGAAACCTTACCCGTCATCCATGTTTTGACCAGATTCGTGGAACAGATGCATATCGTGTAGTAGACGACCTTTCTGCAACAGACAGAATAATGAAAGATACTTTCTGGATTGGTGTTTATCCGGGCATGACAGATGCCATGCTAGATAAGATGATTCAAGCAATCAAGGCTGGGGTGTAATCTATGTTTGAGATTATAGATACCCCTTTGGAAGGTCTCAAAATTCTCAAAACCAAAGTTTTTGAGGATAACAGAGGTGTTTTCAAAAAGATTTTTTCTGCTGATGAATACGAACGGCTTGGTCTAACAACTGAACTTAGAGAATCGTATTTTTCAGTAAATAAACAAGATGTAATCAGGGGAATGCACTTTCAAGTGCCGCCCGCTGACCATATAAAAATTGTGTATGTGCTGTCAGGTGCAATAACAGATGTTGTTCTGGACATACGCAAAAATTCTAAAACATACGAAGAAGTGTATTCAATAAAACTTTCCGCAGATGATGGACAATTCATTTATATTCCAAAAGGATTTGCACATGGTTTTGCAAGCCTTGAAGATAATACTATTGTCCACTATTTACAGACCAGTTGCTATAACGCTGAATGTGACTGCGGAATAAGTTACGATTCCATCGGATATAACTGGAATATAGAGCATCCTATCGTTTCTGGGCGTGATTTATCACATCCAAAGCTTGCAGATTTTAAGAACCCGTTTTAGTTTATTGTAAATAAGAGGTAATTTAATTGAATATTAAGAATATTTGTAAAAAGATAAAACCTGTATATTATAGCTTAATGGGTATGAGACTTTTTATAAAGAAGCTGATTGTAACCATTAAATATATTTTCTTAAAAGAGAATAAGAAAACTGAAAAAAAATTAATAATTTTAGGAACAGGTTCTTCCCTCAATCAGGATATCGCAAAAATAAAAGAACAAGTAAATGATTGTGATGTAATGTGTGTTAATTCTTATTTATTAAATGAAAATTTTGAAATAATAAAGCCGAATATATATGTATTAGCAGATCCAAGTTATTTTGCAAAAAATGTAGTTGGATTGGGATTAAATGACAGAAACATTTTTATTGAAAATATCAAGAAAAAACTACAATGGAATTTAGTTTTATATTTACCAAAAAGAGCAAAGAGCTGTTATTTAGTTGAAGAATTGTCTAGAAATGAGTATATAACTATAAAGTATATAACAGATAATGAATTAAAACCTTTCTTTTTTAATAAGTATAAAGCCTATAACAAAAATGATGTATTACCTCCGTTTTATAATGTTCTTGTAATGTGTTTATCTATCGGTTTATATAAAAAATATAAAGCAATTGATTTTTATGGCGCAGATCATAATTGGTGTCATGATTTGCATGTAGGTGAAGATAATCTTGTTTATATTGTTGAGCATCACTGTTATAAAGAAAAATCATCATCTGGTATGCATCCATCACAATATGAAGATGGGAGACCTATTACTATGGGAGATATGATGTCGGGTTTTGGAAAGTTATTTAACGAATATTATAATATTCAAGAATGGGCAAATTATAATGGCACAGAAATATATAATAAATCTTCTGTTTCGTTTATAGATGCTTTTAAGAGAAAATGAGGTTGAACCATTATGATTTTAAATAGGTTGCGTATGATAAAAAGACGAAAAGAATGGAGAAAACGAAATCAAAATAATTTTTCATATATTGAAAATGACTTTGATTTTAATCGTTGTGAAGTTGGAAAAAGAACATATGCCGCATTACATATTGTAGATTTTTCCCCTGAAAAAACGAAGGTAAAAGTAGGTTCGTATTGTAGTATTGCGCATGGTACTATACTTTTGTTAGGGGGGGGGGCATTTCACAAATACAATCAGTACATACCCTTTTAAAGCCAAAATTTTTGGAGTGGAAAGAGAAGCACTTTCAAAAGGAGATATAGTAATAGAAGATGATGTATGGGTAGGTGAAAATGCTCTTATTTTATCCGGAGTTACTATCAGACAAGGTGCAATAGTTGCTGCGGGTGCTGTAGTAACAAAAGATGTTGAGCCGTATTCGATTGTTGCTGGGATACCGGCTAAGATTATAAAGTATCGTTTTTCTGAAGAACTGAGAAAAGAATTATTAAATATAGATATTCCAGCATTATTTGATACATTTAAAGAAGATGATATGACTCTAGTATATTCAGAACTAAATTTTGATATACTAAATAAATTAAAAGAAAAACTTATCAAGGAAGAATAATGAAAATAGCTTTCTGCACAATTTCATCTCATGATTATTTACCATATGCATTAAATTGTATTTATTCAGTTAAGAAATATAATAATTCTTATGAATATTACTCGTTAATAACAGATGACTTTAATGAATCTTTGTATGAAAAATATTCTAATGAAATTAATTTTGTATCATTAGAAAAGATAGGCTATTCAGATAAAGAAATTATTAATCTTTCCTTTAAGTATAATATTCTCGAATTCAATACAGTTGTAAAACCTGCCTTTTACCTTTATGTTTTATCTCTTGGTTATGATGCAGTAATATATTTAGATTCCGATATGGATACTTATAATAGTCTTTCAATTATTGATGAAAAACTAAAAGATAATTCTATTATTATTACACCACATAAAATAAGTCCGCTAGAATCAACATTGGTTTCTGATAATAATTTTTTATGTAATGGAATTTATAATTTAGGATTTATCGCATTAAGAAACGATAGAAAAGCAATAGATTTTTTAAATTGGTGGAAGACTAAACTTTTTGATTATTGTTATATTGATTATAAATATGGATATGCTACAGATCAAATATGGGTTGAATTGGCAACAACAATTTTTGATGGGTTTTATGTAATAAAAGAACCTGGAATGAATGTTGCATACTGGAATTTAGATGAAAGAAAATTGTTAAAGCAGGGAGATACTTATACTGTAAATAATTTTCCTTTGTATTTCTTTCATTTTTCCAGATTATCTGCCAACTGTAGTAAAGAATTTTTAAATAAATTGGAAACAATAAATGAAGGATTTGAAAATTTTTACGAAGAACATATAAATAAAGTAAAATCTAGTTATGATTTTGATGCATTTATGAAAATCCCATACAAATTTGAATTTTTTGATAATGGTAAAATAATAAATAATGACATAAGAAAGATTTATGGCTATTCAAAATATCTTCAAAAGATTTGTCCAAATCCATTTGATAGTGGAAAAAATACCTTATACTATTTTTATGAAAAAAATAAGTTTCCTACAATAAAATATTGAAAAAAACATCATATATCTATTATTATATTTATTAAACTTATAGGTTTTAGAAAAATTTTGCGATTTATAAATCGAATTCAACTTTTTGATTATAAATTCTTAGCTAGAATTCTTGATGCCGAGAAAAATGATTAAAAGAATCTTTAATAAACTTCGTTGTATTTGTTTTTACTACACTCAAAAACAATGGTATGGTCAACTCTATAAAACGGATTTTGTTAATAAGCCTCTAATAATTTCTGGTAAAAAAAATATCTTTTTGGGTAAAAATGTTTTTTTTAGGGACGGTGCTCGTATAGAGTGTATTTCGTCTTGGAAAGAACAAAAGTTTTCTCCTAAACTAGAAATCGGTGATAATACTACTTTCGAACAGGATTTACATTTAATTTGTGCTAATCACGTAAAAATTGGTTCTGACTGTGTTTTTTCTGCACGTGTTTTTATTTCAGATTTGAGTCATGAATATAAGGACATAAATAAAAGTGTGATGCAGCAGCCGCTTGTTGTAAAAGACATAGAAATTGGCGATGGTTGTTTTGTGGGTTATGGCGTATGTATTTTACCAGGAGTTCATCTTGGAAAGCATTGTATAGTTGGAGCAAATGCTGTTGTCACAAAATCATATCCTGATTTTTGTGTTCTTACAGGAAATCCTTCTGTATGCATAAAACGGTATGATGTAGAATCCAAAACTTGGAAAAAAACTGACAAGTACGGAAACTTTATACAGTAGATTTATTATTGGATTTTTGATATGAAAATTTTAGTTACCGGTGCGAACGGATTTATGGAACACGAAATTATTCGTGAGTTTTTGAAAGCGGAAATAAGATAATCGCTTCTGATTTTACAGAATTTACTTATGATTATAATAATGTAACTTTGAAAACTGGAAATCTTTTTGAAATTGAAAACCCTTATGAATATTTTGGAAAGACGGATATTGTGCTACATCTAGTATGGCGAGATGGTTTTTAACATACTTCCAAAAATCATATATGACTTGTCTAATCATTATGTGTTTTGAATAAGATGGTTGCATCTGGTGTTGGAAAACTTGTTGTACTCAGAAGTATGCATGAAGTTGGTTTTCATGAAGGAAGCATAAACGAGAATACACCTTGCAATCTTTTGTCACTTTACGGAGTTGCTAAAAATGTATTGCGGCAAATGGCTGAACTATTAGTAACGGGAACAGAAATAAAATTGCAGTAGGTACGTGGATTTTACATCGTAGATAATACTGTAAAAGACTGTTCAGTTTTCTCTAAAATAATGTAGCTGCTGCAGAGAGGAAAAAAATATTCCCATCTATTACAACGCCTAACGCAGATATGCGGGAAAGGTATAAAGAGCAAAAACTGGATATAGGGCAGGAACTTTTGAAGTACCCTGTTTGTATAAGAAACCAGCTTGAAGAACTGAACAGATTTATTTCTTTTGAAGAAATATATAGGCAGGCAGTCAACTTTCGTGAGCTACGAGAGAAAGTGTATGATACTTACGATAAGTCTACAGGGCAGCAGATTGCCTATTGTTCTAATCTTGGCAAATATTTGTATACATTCAGCAATCTCTTGCACTTTATATATTCGAACGGACTTTGTATCGAAAAATATAATGAGTTCAAACATATTGCAAAAGATTATTTCTCCCTTTCATTTTTTATTGCCACAAGAGGCGAAAAGACTCAAATAACACTTTCCCAAATGGATTTGTATATTGCAATAAAATATATGAAGTCCGAGGAACTAAACAAAGCATTGTCTGAAAAAGATGCTGAAAAGTGGACAATAAAACTTCCCGATGATTGTTGCGATTGGTTTATGTGCGATGACTTGGAGCACTGTCTTTATAATGCCAATGATCATAGATACAGGAATAATACATACCTTTTTGAGTATATTCAGAACATTCTGATTCTTCTTGGGCGAATTGAATTTATTGATGAACAAAAAAAGAAATTATGAGCATGATAACGGAGTTTATCAAAGATACGAATGTTCCGATTAATCTTATCGAATACCTGAGTTATTTTCTTTCTGTCCGCTATAACAATTTTGGTTCTGACTTGGAAAAAACGGCGATTGAGCAGCTATTAAATACATTCATAAACAAAGTTGTTTATATGAAAATTTCTTTTGCAGAATTACAGGCATTAGTTACAAATAGTTTTGTGAATTGCTACGGCTACCTGAAAGCCTCTGATGAAAAATATTCTGATGTTGAAGAAATTAAGAAATTGATGGTTTCATTAGACCTGTACAGTTTAGAAGACAAAATCGATTTGCTGAAAACTATGGTTATGTATATGTACCTAATCAGTGATGAAAACTGCCAGAAAAAGATTAAGGAATATATTGATAGAGAAGATTATTTTAGTATCGATGCTTTGAATAAAAAATTAAATCAATACCAGTTGGAAAAATTAATTATCTGCACACTTATGTATCATGCCGAAGGGGTGAAAGATTTTTCCGAGAAAGATAAGGCATTTATTGTTTCCTACATAAAGGAAAATAGCAAAGAAAACAAACTGGATTATATTTTGTCGTATTATAAGGGGCTGCAGAATGTCGATGAAGCCCAGAAGACTGATAAGATTAAAGAAGTAATTACTTTGTTTGAAGAGAATTATAAAACGGAAAAAGAGAACGATATTTTGAGAAAGGATGAAAAATGAAAAATATTCTCATCACTGGTGGGGCAGGTTTTATTGGCAGCACGATAGCCTTAAAACTGATTACTCAAGGCTACAATGTCACTGTTCTTGACTGCCTAACAGATCAGATTCATGGCAAAAATCCAGATGAATCTGAACTCTATAATAGGATAAAAGGAAAAGTTACCTTTATTCGTGGAACAGTGACAAGTCGTGAGGACTGGCAGAAAGCGTTGGCAGGGCAAGATGTCGTTATTCATCTTGCTGCAGAAACTGGAACTGGACAGTCAATGTATGAGATTTATAAATACTGCACTGTGAATATTGGTGGTACGGCACTTTTGCTTGACATTCTTGCAAACGAAAAACATACCATAAAGAAAGTAATCGTTGCGGAAAGTCGTGCAATTTACGGAGAGGGAACATATAACTGTCCTAAATGCGGCATTGTATATCCTGTAGCTCGTGATGAAAAAGATATGCTCATAGGAGACTTTAATGTAAAGTGTCCGAAATGTGGGGCTAATGCAGAACTTGTAAAGACAGGTGAAGATAGTCTTATTCATCCAACTTCTGTATATGGAATTACAAAACGGGTTCAAGGCGAACTTGTTCATACTGTTTGTAAATCACTTGGACTCCCTTCTGTAAGTTTCCGTTACCAGAATGTTTATGGTCCAGGACAGAGCCTTAAAAATCCTTATACAGGTATTCTTTCTATTTTTAGTAATAGTCTACGACAGAATCATGAAATAAATATATTTGAAGATGGAACTGAATCACGCGACTTTGTTTACATTGATGATGTAGCAGATGCTACAATTTTGTCAATCGAGAATGATAAATGTGCATACAAGGCTTTCAATGTAGGAACTGGAAAGGCGGTCGATGTGATGACGGTGGCTAAATGCCTGAAAGACTTTTACAAATCCGAATCCAAAATAAACATAAGCGGTAATTTTCGTCTTGGCGATATACGCCATAACTACGCGGATATTTCTTTGGCGCAAAATATTCTTGGCTATGAGCCAAAATTCACTTTTGAAGAAGGTTTGAAGAAATTTTGCGAATGGGTTTTGACACAGCCTCTTGAAGAAGATAATTACAAAAAATCTTTGGATGAAATGAAGGAAAAGGGGTTTTACAAATGAGCGAACATCTTGGATTAGTTACTGTATTATACAACTGTGAAGGTGTTTTGCAGGAGTTTTTCGATACACTTGCAATTCAAGCCTATAAAGATTTTGAGCTTATAATTGTTGATAATCTATCAAAAGATAAGTCTCTAGAAGTTTGTAAAAAACTTGCAGAAACCGCTCCTTTCAAATGTTTTTTTATTGAAAACAAAGATAATCTTGGTGTGGCAGCAGGAAATAACCAGGGAATAAAACTTGCATTGGAGCATAAGTGTGATAAGGTTTTGCTTACAAATAATGATATAGTCCTAAAAGACGATACAATCCAGAAGTTGTATGAAGCACATGTATTTAACAAGGCCGATTTGTCCGTGCCGAAGATTTATTATGCGGGCACGAATAAAATTTGGTGTGCGGGTGGATGGTTTGACAAGCGAAAAGGGATGGCATATCATTACGGTTTAAAAGAAGATGATGAAGGACAATTTGATGAAGAAAAACTTATAACTTATTCCCCAACTTGTTTTATGCTTATAAATTCAGAAGTATTTTCTACAGTGGGTTTCATGGATGAAAAATATTTTGTTTATTGGGATGATACAGATTTTGTTTATCGTTGTATTTTCTTGAATAATCTCAAACTATTATATATACCAAATTCTACTTTACAGCATAAAGTAAGTTATTCATCAGGGGAAGATTCTGACTTTGGTGCATATTACATGATGAGAAACAGAATTTACTTCGCAAAAAAACATCATAAGCATCCAAAGTATTATTATTATTTAAATCTTTTTTATAATGACACAATTAGAAAAATAAAATTTATAAATGAAAAGGAGCGGCTGGCTCTTTTGAGAAAAGCAATTATTGATGGATGGAAAGTTTCTTAAATGGGGTTCTATTTTTTAATTACCATTTGTTTTTCAACAATATGTATTTGTGGCAATAGCAAATACATTAAAATAAATTCACTTGTTGCATTTCGATTCATATCATTAGTTTTAATTCTATTAGGAGGACTGCGTTGGTTCACAGGAACCGATTGGATTCCATATCAATGGTATTTTGAAGGAAATTACGATTGGGCTTCTTTCAATAAAAATGGATTTGAAAAGGGATTCGCTTTCTTAAACTTTTTTATAAAGCATATATCTGAATCTTATACTTTCTTTTTACTAATTTTTCATGCATTAGTTATTATTCCAAAAATTTGTTTTTTACAAAAAAACTCCGTATATCCGCTTTTTTCCTTATTTTTATATTGGCTCTTTTATTGCGGAGATATTTTTGCGGTTAGACAAATGTTAGGTGTGTCCCTATTAATTATTTCAATTCCATATATCAGTAATAAAAATATAAAACCCTTTTTATTATTGACCATACTTGCTACATTAGTACATCGTGCTTGCTTCTTTTGGATTTTAGCATATCATATATATCATCTAATGTTTTCTAAAAGGAAATGGGCATTTATTCTATTTCTTTCTTTCTGTGCTATGATTATTTCACCTTATGTTCTACCAAAAATTGTTCATATTATATTTTCTCCATTGGGCGCATATGGAACTGTCTTTGAAAAAATACTGTTTTATACAGATGAATACACAGAGCCTATGTCTACACCGTTAAAACTGATATTTTCCTTAATAAAACGATTTATGATATTGCCTTTATTTTTGTTGTCTTTTAATAAGTTAGTTTCTATTTCAAAATATAACCGTGGAATGTTAAATCTATTTTTTGCTGGAAATGTTTTTTACTTGTTATGTTTTCTAACATTGCAACAATTTAGTAGGTTATTAGTTCCATTTTTATTTTTTGAGGTAATTTTGATACCAAGTTATTTAAAAACAATTCGAACGAAATGCGGAAAAGAATTATTTATTATTTTTATTTTATTATATGCATTTATAAAGTTTTATTTTTATTTATCACAGTTTAATGAGGTTCTAATACCTTATTATTCAATTTTTGGCTATCAAAATAGGTTTATTTAAAATGTGTAAAAAATATAAAGTTTTATTTATATATACATGTGATTTGAGTCAGTCTTCAGGTGGAACGACAGGTACTCAGAAAGCATTAAAATTCTTTGAAGAAAATTATCAAACAGAAAAATATTATATAAATCGGTCGTTTTCAAAAAAAGAAATATTTATAAATTCATTATGTGGGTATTTAAAAAGTAATAGGAAGTCAGAAAAACAACTTTGTCAGTTATTACGAGAAAAAAGTTTTGATATTCTGTTTTTTGATGATAGCGTAAATGGGAAAATAATCAAAGCTGTAAAAAGAAAATTTCCAAGCATTTTTATAGTTGTAAATTTTCATAATGATGAAACCAAGTATTATAAAGATATATATATATCAAAAGGGGTATTATATTTTCCATTGTATATAGCATCAAAAACAAATCAGAAAAATGCATTGGAGTATAGTAACTACAGAATTTATATTACGGATGTAGATAAGAAATCTATTGGGGAAACTTCTGATAATTATACAATAATACCAGCTCTTTTAACTGACTCTTTCGATTTAAAAAAATCAAGAAATGCAGATTATTATTTATTTTTTGGTTTTTCTTTTTATGCTAATGATGAAGCTGTAAGATATATTATAAATGAAATTGCACCAAAAGTTTCAAAAAGAATAGTAATTGCTGGTAAGGGAATGGACACAACTTTTAAATATATAGATATTCCCCCAAATGTAAAAATCATCGGTTATGTTGATAATCTAAACTCTTTATTTGAAAATGCAATTGCTTTTATCTGCCCTATTTTTAGTGGTTCGGGTATGAAAGTGAAGATCGTTGATGCATTAATGCGCGGTAAAACGGTAATTTGTACTGATTTTGCAGCAATTGGTTATGACAAACAAAAAGAAGTTTTCAAAATATGTAATACAGCTCAACAGTTTATTGATGTAATTAACAATCAAGATATTCAATCATACAATGAATATGCTAGACAGCTTTTTTGTGATAAATATGATGCTAAAAAGCTTCAAGAGTATTATAAAGATATTCATTCGGCATATTTGAAATATAAGAGCGAGAATAAATAATGAAAATTGCAATTATAGAAGCTAACTTTACAGGTTTAAATCATGCATATCCAAACGGAATTTATACAGAAATTTTTAGAAAGCTATCAGATAATGAACATGTGGATTTGTTTTGTTCTGGATATCATTATGAAAATCTTTCTGTTGAAAAATCAAAAATAGTATTTCATCCCTTAAGAGTACTGCTTCCTGGAAAAATGAGAATACTTAAATTTTTTCTTGAATATTTTCAGAGTATCAATATAATTACAAAAACTGATGCTGACCTTTATGTTTTTTTAAGTGCATTTCCGAATGTTCAATTTTTTTTAACAAAATATCTGACTAGAAATAAAAATAAAAAAGTAATTCTTTTCACTCATGGAGAAATGGAAGGACTTATTTCAAAAGGAAAATGGAAAATTTGGTCATATCCTTTCTGGGTTACATTATGTTCAAAAATAAAAATGCCGTCAAATCTTTATAGAATAGTTCTTGGAGAAGGTATTCTCGAGAATATGAAAAGATTTAAAAAATTCTCTAATATTTATTCAATAGAACAACCGCGAGATGGTTTTATGGATAAAAATGAAATAAGACCTACAATGCATAATAATAAATTTGCTTTTATAGGTAACTGTCTGTATAAAAAGGGTGGGGAAACGATTATAAGAGCGGCAGAGTCAATAGAGCAAAACTCGGAATCAAGTATTTCAATTATTGGGGCATACGATTTAAAATTGAACAATATTCCTAAAAAGATAAAACTTTTATCTACTCCGCACCAATTATTGAGGAAAGATGATTTTGAAAATGCGCTTTCCTCAATTGCATACGCATGTTTTCCATATCCCTCAAATACATATAAATTTACTGCTAGCGGTGCTGTATTAGATGCAATACGGTGGTTAAAGCCTATTATATATATTCATAATGATTATTTTGATGCTATTTTCAAAGACGCAGGAGATATTGGATATGCATGTGCAGATGAATCTGCTTTTATTGATACTATTATTAGAATTGATGAAAGTCCTGACAATGAGAGGTATAAAAAACAAATCGATAATTTAAGAAAACTACAAAACAAGTTTAAAATCGACACAGTAACAGAATCAATTGCTAAAATAGTTTTCGAAGCGAAATAAGGATTAATATGAAACACTGCGACTATCTCTTCGTGGGTGCGGGGCTGTTCTCTGCGACCATCGCCCATACTGCCCTCTGGATGGGTAAAAAATGCATTGTGTTGGAAAAGCGTTCGCATATCGGCGGGAACATTTACACCGAAAACATAGATGGAATTAATGTGCACAAATATGGCGCGCATATTTTCCATACCGATAGCCGCAAGGTGTGGGAGTTTGTGAATCAGTTTGCAGAGTTCAACCGCTACACAAACTGCCCCGTGGCAAATTACAATGGCACTTTGTACAACCTGCCGTTCAACATGAACACTTTTACAAAGATCTGGGACGATGTAATTACTCCGAAAGATGCAAAAAATCGCATTGCAGAGCAAACAGCTGAAATGGCTGGCAAAACTCCTCAGAATCTTGAAGAAGCGGCAATTTCACTTGTTGGGCGTGACATATACGAGCGACTTATAAAAGGCTATACCGAAAAACAGTGGGGCAGACCGTGTACGGAGCTTCCTGCTAGTATTATTAGACGCTTGCCTGTCCGCTTTATTTTTGACAACAACTACTTCAACGACCGCTATCAGGGAATCCCTATGGGTGGCTATACTCAGATTATTGAAAAAATGCTTGACGGCGCGGATATTCTTCTGAACACGGATTTTTTTGACGAGAAAGGAAAATGGCTCGGTATGGCAGACAAGATAATCTACACGGGCACGATTGACCGCTTTTTTGACTACCGATTCGGTGAGCTGGAGTACCGCAGCCTTCGGTTTGAGACCGAGACGCTCCCCGTCGCGAACTACCAGGGAAACGCGGTTATCAATTATACAGATTCAAAAACTCCATATACACGCATTATTGAACATAAGCATTTTGAATCAGAAAATAAGGTCGCAATGGAAAGCCCTGTAAGCGTTATCACACGAGAATATCCTGCAACATGGAAACGGGGTGATGAACCATATTACGCGATAAATGATGAAAAAAACTCTACTCTGTATGCAAAATATAAAGCACTTGCAGACAAACAGGACAAAGTAATTTTCGGAGGACGTCTTGGTATGTACAAATATTTTGACATGGATGACACAATTTTTGCCGCTTGGGAACTAGGAAAAAATCTTATAATTGGAACTAAATATGATTACAAGTACTAAATGGGAGGCAGAATTATAGCAATTCTTTTAACATCCTGCGGTTTTTCTTCTGTATTGTGGTAATTGTTGGGCATTGCCTTGATATATCGCATACTCCATTTGCATACAGAAACTGGATAGATATGCACATCTCGGTATGTGCATTTTTTATACTCAGTGGTTATTGGGTTACAAAGAGTTACTTAAAAACAGAAATAGTAAGCAGTTCTATATAAAACGCCTGTTCAGAATTTTTCCGCTTTATCTTATTGAGGTTTTAGGGTTTGCAGTGTTACTTGTGTTTTTCAGTACACTTGGATCAAAAGAATACATCATGGGTTCACATTTCTGGAAGTACATTTTCTGGAACTATGTAACGCTCAATTTTCTCTATCCGTCTTTACCAGGCGTTTTTAGCGGAAATGCTGTAAATGGTGCTTTATGGACAATAAAGGTGGAACTTGGATTTTATCTGATTCTTCCGCTTATTGTTCATGTCCTTAATAGGCTTCAAACCAAAAGAAAGCAGAATGTCTTTCTTTTAGTGATTTATGTATTTTCTGTATTATGGAACTTTTTGCTGACGGCATTTGCTGAGAGGCTAGGGATTCCAAGACAGATTTCATATCAACTTCCAGGCTTTATGTCGTTCTTTGGTAGCGGTATGGTGTATGTGTATAATGATGAAGAACTTCATAAAATCGATAGAATTCTAATTATTCCGTCATTTTTGCTTTTTGTACTTCATTATTTTACTAATACGGAATTCTTATTGCCTTTTGTTTTGACCGTTATCGTAATGTTCTTAGGAAGCCGTATTAGGTTTCTTTCTGAAATTGGATGTCCTGTAGATTATTCATACGCCATGTACTTATTTCATTTTCCACTTATAACTATCTTTACCAGTTTGGGATTTTTTATCCAGACACCTGTTTTTGCAATCTTGGTCATTATTCTTTCTGTTCTTGGAATGGTTTTTATTGCAGAAAAATATATACAGCAAAAGCTCAATCTTTTTATTAAATAGACTTTTTTAGGGAAAAAAATGACAACTCCTATTTTCTCAATCATAACACCTATGTGGAAAGGGGCTGCCCTTGTCGGTGCTACTATCGAATCTGTACTTGCTCAAACCTTTACTGACTGGGAGATGATTATCGTAGATGATGCTTCTACTGATGATGGGGCAGGCTGCAAGGTCGTACAGTCTTATGCAGACAAGGACAGCCGCATAAAACTGATTGCAGCAAAGGTGAACAAAGGCTCAAGCGGGGCACGCAATGAAGCTATGAGGAATGCAAAAGGACGATACTTTGCATTTTTGGACAGCGATGATATCTGGCATCCAGAATATCTTGCAACGATGAAAAAGCATATTGATGAATGTGTAGATGAGAGCGTTGCAATTTTCTTTAGCGGCTACCGCAGAATGGACAGTACCTGCTCAAAAGTCATTCTTCCTGATTATGCCTGTGTTGGAAAGAAAGATTTTAAGAAACTTTTGTATCATTGTCCGATTTTTCCATCCGCGGCGGTTGTGGATACAAGCAAATTAAAAACACCTGTGTTTTTCCGCGAAGAACTAAAAGCACTTCGCGATGATTATGTTTACTGGCTTGATATCATGAGGTCGGGACTTTGCTGTTTTGGTTACAACGACATTCTTGTTGATTATCGTATGCGCGATGACAGCATGACTGCAAGCAAAACAAAGATGATAAAACCTCAGTGGCGTATTTACAGAGAGATTCTGCATTTCAATGTTTTCAAAAGTGCGTTCTATCTCTTTAGTTGGGGAATGAATGGATTGAAAAAATATAGAAAAATATATAAGGTAGGAATTCGATGATTATCACTCAAACCCCATTCCGCATGAGCTTTTTTGGAGGCGGAACAGACTTCAACGGATTTTTCAACGAGCACGGCGGCGCGGTGCTTTCCACCACGTTCGACAAATACGCCTATGTAACAGTGCGCCACCTGCCACCTTTTTTTGATTATAAAACACACCTTACCTATTCTAAAGAAGAAAAGGTAAATGTTAATTCAGAAATCGTGCATCCTGCAATTCGTAATGCTATGGAATGGCTAGATATGCACGAAATCCGTATGACTTATGAAGCGGACCTCCCAGCCCGTAGCGGACTCGGAACATCTTCAAGTTTTGCAGTAGGTATGCTTTCTGCTTTTTATGCCCTCAAAGGAAAATATGTTGACAAGCGAAAACTTGCGAACGATGCAATTTATCTTGAACGCGAACTCTGCAAGGAGGTAGGCGGAATCCAGGACCAAATTGCAGCCTCATTTGGTGGTTTCAATCGCATAAACTTTTCATGCGATGGCTATAACGTAAATTCTGTGATTATTTCGCCAGAGAGAAAAAAAGAATTGAATGACCATCTCATGCTGTTCTTTACAGGTTTTAGCCGATTCAGTTCTGACATCCAAAAAAGCACAGAGAAATCAATGGAAGATAAAACTCAGCAGCTTATTGAAATGTATCATCTTGTTGATGATGCAGAAAAAATTCTTACAGATAAAGGTATTTCCCTTGATGAATTTGGAAAGCTTCTTGACTACACATGGAAGCTTAAGCGCGACATTTCATCTGGCATTTCTACGAGTTTAATTGACGAACAGTACGATAAGGCTATGAAAGCTGGAGCACTTGGCGGAAAGCTTCTGGGAGCAGGCGGCGGTGGATTCCTACTGTTCTATGTTCCAAAAGAAAAACAGGATGCCGTAAGAAAGGCACTTAAAGGTCAGATATATGTTCCGTTTAAATTTGAAAACGATGGTACAAAAATCATCTATTACGAACCAGAAGAATACACAAAATAAATACGAGGTAATCTTATGAAATATATTGATCAACTTATTGAACGCTATCCAAGCTTGAGCGTTTGTAAAAAAGATATTGAAGATGCTGCTAACGCAATGATTGAATCATTTAAGAACGGCGGAAAGCTGCTAGTTGCAGGAAACGGTGGTTCATGTGCAGACAGCGACCATATTACAGGGGAACTTTTGAAAAGTTTCTGTAAAAAGCGCACGCTGTCAGCAGACTTCATTAATCAGATTAAGGCAATTGATGCTGACTCTGGTACATATCTTGCAGACAAACTTCAGGGCTCGCTCCCAGCAATTGCTCTTACAAATAACACAGCCCTTATGACTGCCAGCCTTAATGATGTAGACGGTAACGTTATGTTTGCACAGCAGGTAAACGGCTACGGAGTAAAAGGTGATGTATTTCTCGGAATCTCTACTTCAGGAAACTCTAAGGACATTGTATATCCGACTGTAGTTGCAAAGGCAAAAGGGCTTAAAACAATTGCTCTTACAGGAAAGGACGGTGGTAAACTTAATGGCCTTGCAGATATCTGCATCATCGTTCCTCAAAACGAAACTTTTATGATTCAGGAACTCCACCTGCCAGTATATCACGTTTTGTGCCTTGAAATTGAAGAAGCTTTCTGGACTGAATAATTATGGAGAGAGGAAACACTGTCATGGATTTGATTACTTAAGATCGTTATTGGCATTCATTTTAGTTTTTAATTTAAATGGAAATAGATTTTTCCAATTTTTTCCTAATTAAAGAGATATTAGCTTTTATGTTTTACGTGCATCTCTTAATAATAATTTGATTATCAAGATTAAAAAACTATATAATATACTATTGATAGTGGTAATATTGAGTATTATTCTGGGCTTTACAATTTCATAGATTATTGTAGCCCTGTTATAAAAAAGAATATAAATATAGATACAAGTATTTTCTAGGTGATTTATGAAGACAATAATAATGGCAGGCGGAATGGGAACCAGAATTCAGAGTATATGTGCTGATATTCCCAAGCCGATGATAGAAATCTGCGGAAAACCTATTCTGCAATATCAGATTGAAAACCTCAAAACATGTGGACTTACTGATATAACAATCGGGGTGGGGCATCTCGGATATGTAATCAAGGATTTCTTTGGAGACGGTTCAAAATTTGGTGTTGATATTAAATACTTTACAGAAGAACGCCCGCTTGGTACGGCCGGTGCTCTTTTCAAGATGCTTGACGGCAAGGCCTGCGACAAAGTTCAGACAAAGACCGTGCTTGATGATGACTTTCTTCTTTTGTGTGGCGACATAATTTTTGACATCGACTTTAGTCGCTTTATTGCTTTTCATAAAAAACATAAAGCTTGGTCAAGCCTTATGGCACACCCTAACGGACATCCGTATGATTCATCGCTTTTGGTAACAGAAACACTTCCTCCACAGGAAAAAGGCGGAATGCCTGTAAATACTCACCGCGTCATTAAATGGATGGCAAAGGAAGATGAGCGTATTTATTACAAAAACCTTGTAAATGCAGGGCTTCAGATAATTTGTCCGGAACTCTTGCGCGAAACCATAAAAAATTTTGTTCCTCGTCATCCTGAAATGCCGGATAAAATTGACCTTGACCGTGATGTTCTAAAACCAAATATCAAAAGTGGAAAAATTTTTGCTTATGAGACACCGGAATACATAAAAGACATGGGAACTCCTGACCGGTACTATGAAACGGAAGCAGATATCAAAAGTGGAAGGGTGCATGCACGCAATCTTTCCCAAAAACAGAAGGCAGTTTTTTTTGACCGTGATGGTACAATAAATAAATATAATGGGTTTATAACAAGGCCTGAACAGTTTGAACTTCTTCCTGATGTAGCAGAAGTAATCAAAAAAATCAATAAATCTGGCTATCTTGCTATTGTAGTGACCAATCAGCCTGTAATTGCACGTGGTGACCGCACGTTTGAAGAACTTGCTCTTATTCATGCAAAGATGGAGACGGAGCTTGGAAAGCGAGGAGCATTTATTGATGGTCTCTATTTCTGCCCTCATCATACTGATAAAGGTTTTCACGGAGAACGACCTGAATACAAATGCGATTGCGACTGCCGAAAACCAAAACCAGGACTGCTATTAGAGGCTGCTAATGATTTTAATATTGATTTGTCGCAGAGTTATATGATTGGCGACAGTGAGAATGATGTGGAAGCAGGGAGAAAGGCAGGATGTAAAAAGTCATTTAAAATCGACAGTGTGAATTCTATTTTAAAAATTGGTAATTTCATTGTTTGATAGTTCGTAATTGCGATTAATAAACGTGAAGAATTATATACAAACACACAAATAATTTGTTCTCATTTCTGAAAGATAACGGTATCCTAAAAATAAAAATCGCATCTTTTATGTTTGATTTTTCTAACTGCAAATACAATAGCCTATGATAGGCTTTGCTGTTTGCATTATACTGTTACAAAATTGATTATATTTGAAAGATTATCAAGTAGGTATGAATGTATATTCGAATATTGATGCGCAAGCGGCTGGAGGGGCGTGCGGCGCTTTTTGAAAAAAACGCCGCACGGTACACTGTTCCGCGCGATTTGTGCGGAACAGTACTGAAACCCCGCAAGACGCGGTCTGCCTGCACAGCAAAAAAATAAAAGTGCAGGCAGATGCGCCCGAAAAAAAATATGATGGTCTTGCTGTATGCGGCAAAATGCGCTCATGTTGTAGCTGCTCGCGAAAAAAAATTCTGCACCTATCCATGTGCGAAAATATCACAAATCGTTTGCAACCAAAATGCATGCGCTTGTTGAAAGCGTTCAAATCCGCTACAATATGGAACATGGCAACTCACACATCGATTGATGAAACAACGCTTGGAAATCTTTTGGAGCTTTCGCGTCTTTCCGCTGACAGCACGAATTTAACAATTTTGAAAAAGCAGGTTGATGAAATTATCGGCTACTTTGAAGTGCTCTCGAAATATGACGATAGCGAAAATCCCTACGACGCGTATCCAACGACGGAAGCGGACAAGTTGCGCGAGGATGAAATTGTTGCGGGGCTTGCGATGAGCGATGTAAAAAAAGTGTCGAAAGATTTTATGGACGGCTATTTTCAAGTGCCGAAAGTGCTCGGCGAGGGCGCATGATGAAATACACAATCACTGACATACGAAACGCGTTGCAGTCGGGCGAGACGACGAGCGCAGATATTGTTAAAAAATTGATTGCAGCTGTTGAAGCAGATACAAAATCTTCCGAGCCGTTAAACGCATTTCTTGAACTGTACGACGACGCGCTTGCAAAGGCGGAAGCGGCAGACGCAGAAATTGCTGAAGCACGAAAAAACGGCGCGCTCAAAAGCTTGTTCGAGAAAAAACCGCTTTTAGGTGTACCGTTTGCAAACAAAGACAATATCTCTGTAAAAGGCAAGCGCTTGACGTGCGCGAGCAAAATCCTTGAAGGCTACATCGCGCCCTACGATGCGACAGTTGTCGCGCGCCTTGAAAACGCGGGCGCAATCCCGCTCGGTCGCTGCAATCAAGACGAGTTTGCGATGGGCTCTTCTACGGAGTATTCGTCGTATGGTGCAACGCGAAATCCTGTAAACCGCGCGTATGTTTCAGGCGGCTCGTCGGGCGGCTCGACTGCAGCTGTGGCGGCACATCAGGCGGTGTTCGGTTTGGGCACAGAGACGGGCGGCTCGGTGCGCCTTCCCGCGAGCTATTGCGGCGTGTACGGCTTAAAGCCCACGTATGGCACGTTGAGCAGATGGGGCGTTGTCGCGTACGGAAGTTCGCTTGACCAAGTGGGAATACTTGCGCACACGCCGAGCGATGTTGCCGCATCGCTTGCCGCCATGTGCGGAAAAGATTTTTACGACGATACGAGCAGCGACATGCCGCGTGCGGAACTGCTGCGCGATGTGCAGCAGTATGAAACGATGAGCGCGTTGCGTGTTGCCATTCCGCGTCAGTTTCTTGAAAGCAAAGGGCTTGATGCTGATGTTGCCGCTGTCTTTGACCAGACGCGCGCGTGGTTTGCAGACAAAGGCGCAGCAATCGATGTTGTCGATATTCCTGTGCTTGATGCGGCAGTTGCAAGCTATTACGTGCTCGCACTCGCAGAAGCTGCTTCAAACTTGAGCCGCTTTGACGGCATCCGCTACGGCCGCCGCGTTGACCCGGGTGAGGGCTACGACGAGCTGTACGTGCAAACGCGCAGTGAAGGGTTTGGTCCAGAAGTGAAGCGGCGAATAGTCATCGGCAACTATGTGCTCTCGGAGCAGTTTTCGGGCGACACATATAAAAAAGGCATGACGGTGCGCGCGCGCATTCAACGCGATGTTGCAGCTGTTTTTGAAACATACGACATTATGCTGTGCCCAGTGTGCCCCACACCTGCATTCAAGCTCGGGCAAAAAGTTGACGACCCGCTTGCAATGTATTTGAGCGATTTGTTCACGAACTTTGTGAACCTTGCACGGAACACATCGCTTTCAGTTCCTGCAGGCGTTACAAAGGAAGGGCTTCCCGTCGGTATTCAGTTTATCGGTGCCATGTTTTCAGAGCCGAAGATTTTGCAAATTGCGCACGTCTGGGAAAACGAGCACGCAGGCTGCGGCTTTCCGATTGCGGTGGAGTGATAGGTGCACGACAGGAGCATATGCGCGGTGTGACGGCAGAATTTTTGTAAACGCAGTTGTGCGGGTAGAGGAACAACGCGATATGTGTCAACGCAGCGTGCACGTTACGAATCAGAGAGCTATGCGACGTGCGCTGTAAACCGCACGCGGCATGTACTGTACAAAAGTTAGCGATTGACAAAAAAAATAGTACTTTATCATAAGTAACCACACCTTTAGCGGTGGGTAATGATTTTTTCATCATGTGAAAATTTAATAATATGCAATCGTGTAGCCGAGCGATTTTGAAAATCCGAGTGAGGCGTAGATTTTTTTTGCGTGCTCGTTTGTCGTGCGCACATACAGCACGGGACGGCGTTTTGACTGTATGATGCGGTGCAAAATTATTTCGACGAGCAGCGAAGCGTACTGCCTGCCGCGATACTGCGGCATAGTATACACACCTCCTATTTGCGCATAGTGCATGCCTATTGCATTTGTATTTGCTTTTGCAACAAATTCGCCACGCTCATTTTGCAGCGCAATCACGTATTCTGTTTGCAGCAGACGGTCAAGATTTTTGCGCACAACGGCAGCATGTGTCGTGCGGCACGCAGGCGTTACTTCTTCTGCTTCGTATGCCGCTTGCAACGGCATGAGCGCGTTTGCGTCATTCTCATAGCAGCGCACGACATGCCAATCAGGCAGCACAATGTGCGCAAATCCGCTCGGTATGGGAAGAGCAGTTGGAGGCGCGTCTTTGGCAAGCGGTACAGTACGCGCAGATGCTGCTGATTGTGCATGGGAAATTACGGTGGAATGTGACGTAGCAAGTTGATGCGCCGTAGTTGGTGCAGCGTTTTGCGTGTTTGTATTGCGTTGCGTGACTATCTGTTGTGTTGCAGCTGATACAGCGATTTGTGGGTTGTCGATGCGCTGCGTATTTGGTTGCGAATAATCAGCTCCTGATTGCCCCAACGCATCCTGTTGTACTTCGTTCGGCAACAGCGCATTCTGAGCGTTTTTGAGCGCAGTGCTGTGCAGCGTCATAAGGAAATACTCATTTACTTGCAACGGTGTTTTGTTTTGCTCTGAAAGTATATCAAGAACAAGACGTGACGCAGCAGCCTCTCCGTTCACGCATGAGATTTTTTTATCGTATAAAAATTCTGCAAGGCGTATTTTGAGCGCAGACTGTTTTTTCTGGTCATGCGCATCGGGAAGGCAGTGCAGCACTGTGTGCTGCGTGCTCAACACGCCTGTCACCGTGCGGACATTATTCACGATGGCAAAAAGGTCATCGAATTTGCGCAGGCGCACGCGCTCGACAAGCTGTACGCATGTGTGCTCGTGTTGGGAAAGGAATTTGAGTGCTACCGCACTATTTGATTTATCAATCTGTATAAAATTCATGTCGCTCTCACCATGTTAGCGCGTCAGTTCCTAAAGCTGTGGATTGGAGCGGGAATGCGTCCGCCGCGCTTGATAAATTCTTCGCATGAAAACGTGTTCACGCTCATAACAGGCGCGCCGCCGAGTAGTCCGCCGAACTCTGCCCATTCGCCTTCGCTTTTGCCTGGCACGGGAATGACGCGCACCGCAGTTGTTTTGTTGTTTACCATGCCTATTGCAAGTTCATCTGCGATAATGCCGCTGATTGTCGCCGCGCTCGTGCTGCCGGGAATTGCAATCATGTCGAGACCGACCGAGCACACTGTCGTCATCGCTTCAAGCTTTTCGAGCGTGATTGAGTGGTGCTTTACCGCGTGTATCATGCCTTCATCTTCTGACACGGGGATAAACGCGCCCGAAAGCCCGCCCACGCGCGTGCTCGCCATAACACCACCTTTTTTTACCGCGTCTGTGAGCATTGCGAGTGCTGCCGTCGTGCCTGGCGCGCCTGCTCCTTCAAGACCGCATGCTTCAAGGATGCGCGCAACAGAATCGCCAACTGCGGGCGTAGGCGCAAGCGACAAATCGAGAATGCCAAATGACACGCCGAGCCTGCTTGCTGCTTCCGTTCCCACAAGCTGTCCCATGCGCGACACTTTGAACGCAATTTTTTTTATGCCTTCTGCAAGCTCGTCGAGCGGTTTGCCTTTGTATTCCTGCGCTGCGGCAAGCACAACGCCAGGTCCTGAAACGCCTACGCTTAAAACAGCATCGCCTTCGCCTACGCCGTGAAACGCGCCTGCCATGAACGGATTGTCTTCGGGCGCGTTGCAAAACACGACAAGTTTTGCGCAACCAATGCCGTCGCGCGTTTTTGTGTTTTCCGCAGTTTGCTTGATGATTTCTCCCATGAGCTTGACTGCATCCATGTTGATACCATTTTTTGTCGTGCCCAAATTCACTGACGAGCATACGCGCTCTGTTGCGGCAAGTGCTGCGGGAATGGAATTGATAAGCGTATAGTCGCCGCGCGTCATGCCTTTTTGCACGAGTGCAGAAAATCCGCCGACAAAATCAATGCCCAGCTCTTTTGCCGCTTTGTCGAGCACCTCTGCCCATGCAACAAAGTTGTCTTCACCGCTTGCCTCTGCAATGAGTGCAATAGGTGTAACAGAAATGCGCTTGTTTATAATGGGGACGCCAAATTCAGCTTCAATGTCGCGCCCCACTTTAACAAGATTTCCTGCGCGCTTCATGATTTTGTCGTACACGCGCATTCTACATTTTTTGCCATCATCGCAAATGCAGTCGAGCAACGAAATGCCCATAGTGATTGCGCGTATGTCGAGCTTTTGACGCATAAACATGTTTACTGTCTGTTCAATTTCAACTGGAGAAAAAATCATATGCGTATTGTAGCAGGTGCGGCAAAAATGTGCTATACATAAAAAAATGCGCAGGAAGTGGCATGCCTGCGCATTGTGTGGAACTCATACAAATAAGGCTGTCGTGTGGACAACCTTATGCAGTTTATTTTACTTCAACATATAAATCGTTGCGCGCTGTATATGGATTCAATTCGTATTTTTTACCGTTGCTAAAGACAAAACCGTAATACTTGCATTTTTTTACATCGTATTTGCGCAACACTGTATCTGCAAAATCTTCGTCATTTGCACCGTCAAGATGTGCGGCTGCAATCAATTCCCATGATTCTGCGTTCTCATCATCGAATCCGTAAACTACAATGTTAAAATTGTTGTCGGATGATTTATTTACCAATTTGATTTGATCTTTGAACTTGCCTTGTACAGTTACCATATCGAGAATGACAGCGTTCTTTTTGTAACTTGTGTCTGCACTTGTTGAACCGATTAAGAATGCAAGAATATTATGCTTGATAACAAAGTAGTCGTGCAAATCAGTGTCCATGGTAATGTCATACTTTTTGCCATTTTGCGGAACAATGGCATAGTATTTATATTTATTATACTTGCCTTCAAATTCTTCTGATTCCAGTTCTACTGTGTCGAGCGTACCGTTGAGCGCTAACGTGCCCATCTGAACCCAATCTGTTGACTTTGCATTTTTCAAAGCAAAAATAGCGAACGAAATATTTTTCTCATTCGTAAGATTGATTAGTTGCAATTTGTCGCCATATTTACCTTTAAGCGTTTTTGTGTCAAAGATGGTAGCATTGCCTTCACCAGTAAATGTTGGCAAATCCTGAGCGATAAGTGCAAACGACATTGTGCAGAGCATAATAAATGCAAAAGCAACTTTTTTCATCATATTTTCCTCCTGATGATAAATTATAGTTATTTATTGTACATACACTTTACGTTTGTTGTCAATTACCCGTTTTGTGATTGGATTTTATGTGATGCGATGCGTACTATTGCCGCATTGCGTCTGTAGCGGTATACTGATATTTGTTCCATGAAAAATTATCAAAAACAGCTTGACGATATTCTTGTTGCACTCGCGCAGCAATCGGGTAGTCATCTGAACAAAAAACCGACACTTTTACTCCACGCGTGCTGTGCACCGTGTTCATCATATGTGATTGAATATCTTGCTCCGTATTTTGATATAACTATTTATTACTACAATCCGAATATTTATCCGCCCGAAGAATACTCTCGGCGACTTGCTGAGTTGCGTGCACTGCTTCCCGATTTTCCTCCTGCGTTGCAGAATAATGTAACGCTTGTAGAAGGTGTATATATTCCGCATGAATATGATGATGCGGTGTGCGTCTCGGAAAATCCTGAACTTGCACGAGAAGCAGAACGCGGAGAACGATGTCGTCGCTGTTACGAGTTGCGCATGAAAAATGCATACGAGTATGCCATTGCGCATCATTTTGATTGGTTTACAACAACGCTTTCAATCAGCCCTTTCAAAGATGCTGAAAAAATTAATAACATTGGTAAAGAGCTTGAGGCGTCTGCGCGTGCGCGTGTTTCCCAGTATGCAGATATGCCGCGTTTTCTCACAAGCGATTTTAAAAAGCGCAACGGTTTTAAACGCAGCCTTGCATTGAGTGCAGAGTATGAATTGTATCGACAGGATTACTGTGGCTGCAAGTATTCATATGCCAACAAACATGTGCCAACAAAATTGCCCTAAAATATGCGTTTGCTTTTTTTGCCTGCTGCATTTATACTGATTCAAATGATTTGTCTAAAATCATATTTTTAGGAGGTTTACTATGGCTAGTTTAAAGGGAACAAAAACAGAAGCAAATTTGTGGACGGCATTTGCAGGTGAATCGCAGGCGCGCAATAAGTACACGTTTTTTGCAAGCAAGGCGCGCAAAGATGGCTATGAGCAAATTGCAGCTATCTTTGAGGAAACTGCTGCTAATGAAAAAGAGCATGCGGAATTGTGGTTCAAGCATTTGAGTGGCATTGGCACGACAGCAGAAAATCTGAAAGCTGCGGCAGAAGGCGAAAACTACGAATGGACAGATATGTACGCGGGCTTTGCAAAGATTGCGCGCGAAGAAGGTTTTGAAGCGATTGCAAAACAGTTTGAAGGTGTGGCAGCAATTGAAAAGACGCACGAAGAGCGTTATCTTAAATTACTTAAAAATGTGGAAGACGGTCTTGTGTTTTCTCGCGATGGCGACCAAATCTGGCAGTGCCGCAACTGCGGTCACATTGTAATTGGGAAAAAAGCGCCTGAAGCGTGCCCTGTATGCTTGCATCCGCAAAGCTATTTCCAGTTGCGCGTAGAAAATTATTAATGCAGGAATAGTGGGCGCAAGAGGAATCATTTGCATGTGTATTCTTGCGCTGTCTTTTGTCAGATGCTATTGCTTGCCTTGACACGCATTTTTATATTTTTTACAATGGAACTATCATCAATAATATTAAGGAGTTATCTATAATGATTAAAGTCGGTATCAACGGTTTTGGCCGCATCGGACGTATGGTGTTTCGCGCTATCGTTGCTGATTTCAGCAGTGATATTCAAGTCGTCGGCATTAATGATTTGCTTGCGTTCAATAGCGCAGACCCGTCAAAGATGCTTATAGATTATCTTGCATATCTGCTCAAATATGACTCTGTACATGACAGGTTTAAAGGCTCGGTTGAATTCGACGATCAGAATCTCATCGTCAATGGAAACAAAATCCGCGTATTTGCAGAAAAAGATCCTGCAAATATTGCATGGGGCGAATGCGGTGCTGACATAATTGTTGAATCAACAGGTTTTTTCCTTACTAAAGAAACATGCGAAGCTCACATCAAAGGCGGCGCAAAAAAAGTTATCATGTCTGCTCCTTCCAAAGACGATACGCCCATGTTCGTATTCGGCGTAAATGACAGCACATATGCAGGGCAAACGATTATCTCGAATGCATCGTGCACGACGAACTGCCTTGCACCGCTTGCAAAAGCTGTCAATGATGAGTACGGCATCAAGCGCGGTCTTATGACAACTGTGCATGCCTCAACAGGCACGCAACTTGTAGTTGACGGTCCTGCGAAAGGCGGCAAAGATTGGAGAGGCGGTCGCGCAGTGTACAACAACATCATTCCATCAACGACAGGCGCTGCAAAAGCAGTTGGCAAAGTTATTCCTGCGTTGAATGGAAAGCTCACCGGCATCTCAATGCGCATTCCTGCTCCTGATGTTTCTGTCGTGGATTTGACGTGCCAGCTTGAGAGAGCTGCGGGCAAAGACAAGGATGAAGCATACAAAAATATTTGCACTACGATTAAAAAAGCTGCAGAAGGTTCGCTCAAAGGCGTGCTTGCATATACTGATGAAGCTGTTGTTTCAACAGATTTTCTTGATGACTGCAATACATCAATTTTCGATGCAAAAGCAGGTCTCGCGCTTGAGCCTGATTTTGTAAAACTGATTGCATGGTATGACAATGAGTGGGGCTATAGTTGCAAGCTTTGTGAGATGATTCGCGTAATGGCAAAATAAACACAACACACAAAAAGCGATTGTCTTTTCTTGTGTACTAAATGCGGGCAGCATGACTGTCCGCTTTTTTATTCGTGCGGAGGGGTTAATGTATCTCTTCGTGATACGAACTGTAAGGAAATTATTTAACTCGTCGCTTACGCGACTGGCGTGTACCCCGACGCTTGCGGTGAGGTTGTTGTTTGCGCTGTTATGATAAGCTGGCTCGCAATCTTTCAGCAATTTCATAGGCGTTTCCCACTGCCGTTATAACAAATTTATGTGTCGCGCCGCAGTCCGTAAATGATGCGTTCATAGCGTGCTTTGCATCAAAAAATAAAAAGCTGTACCATTTCTTTTGCGGAAGCGCGACGCTGAAATTTTCGAGCGTGCTCAATGCAATAAATTGCTCTTGCGGCGCGGCTTCGTGCGTCAACCGTCGGAAAAGGAGCGACATATAATTTTCGTTTGGAGAGACGTAAAAATATATTTCCCGTTTGCAAAACATGAGTAATCCCCAAAGTTCTGTATGTCCACACGGTACTCGTAAATTGAGCGCGCTGAATGTTTGTTCGTTTGCGCGTATGCAAACGAGCTCTGCCGTTTCAACAACGTCAGCAACTTTTTTACTAAAATCAGCAAAGAATTGTTGTTGTTTTTGACTGTCTATCATGACCACATTATATGCGATTGCAGCGTTTTTTTCTATCTGTCCTGTTGTGCGCGTTGTCAAACTGCTGTGCATTTTGTTGAATCAAAATATTGCCGCTCGTTTATTTGTTTTGATGCACGCCTTTGCATGATACTTTTGCAAACAGTAATTATTTGCTATACTGACAACATGGATACTACTGCGGTTGAGAAAAAAAAGAAAAAGCCATTCGTTGTGCGTATTTTCAAAGTTGTTTTGATTTTTATATGCGTGAGTATTATTGCGCTTGCTGCATGGATTGGGATTGCTGTAATCGACAAAATGTCGCCGTTCAAAGTGTTTCCTAATAGATACGCTGTTTTTGTGCATACAGATTCATTATGGGATGCGATTGCACCTCTAGCAGACTTAAAAGTTGCGGATACGTTGCTTGCCGAGCCAGCGCTTGCTGATTACCGCGCATTGTTTATGTCGTTCCGCTCGTCTGAGCTTCGCAATAATAAATATGTGCAGCTTGCCGCGTCGCGTAAAGTTGATGCGGCTTTTTATGCAGACGAGGGCAATGCAGACTATATCGCTGTAATAGATATGAGCTTTCTTTCCGCGGCAACACGGCTTTTGGGTGTAGTCGGGCAGCATTTAAAAATTGATAATTTGTCTTACATTGCCAATTCGCCTGTGCCACATTTTGAATTCAGTGCGGGCGGCAATGATGTGTATTATATCAAGCCAAAACGTAATCTGCTCATCGTAACAAATTCGCTTGACTTGCTCACTGATGCGGTTCTCAATGATAACGAGCGCTCATATTCAAAAAGCGACAAGCAGCTGCTCACACAAAAGAGTGACGAACCTGTGCGTATCGTGGCAAATGCAAAACGCCTTGCCGAGCAATTTTCGGCAGGCAACGACATGGCGCAAGAAGTTGTTGCGCTGCTTGCAGAAGATATGCTCAGCGTCATCTCATTTGGTATTACCGATGCCGATATTCATATCAAAGCACAATTTCCATTTTCATTTTCAGATAGCGTGCAGTCATCGCTCGTGCCGATTTTGAAAAAGAAATCGGGGATGCCTGCACTTCTTGCACAGCTTGGTTCATGTGTGCAATATTACACGCTGCTCAATGTCGGTTCGCTTGCAGAGTTGAAAGATGCAGCATTTCCGCTTGTGCAAAAGCACACAGATATAGAACGCACATGGCGAAGGGCTGAGTCTCTCTGCCGCACGCTTTTTTCGTTGTCGCTCGAAGATATTTTGTTCTCGTGGACAGGAAACGAATTTGCAGTGCTCGGTATCGAAGGGAATGCAGACCCTGTGTTTGCGATTCAGATAAAAGATGAAACGCAGCGTGAAATTGTTTTTGATAAAATTTTTGCATCGTTTGCAATTGAGAATAATACGAATCTCATACTTGGCGGCATACGCTTGCCACGAATTGACATGCCGCCATTTTTGCGCGAGCTGTTGCATTCATTTAAAATTGAATTGCCACGTCCATATTTTTTTGTGCTAAACGGCTATGTGTATTTTTCTGAATCGCCACAGAATATCGCGGCAATTTACAACGCTGCAAAAGAGCGCTCCTTACTTGCACGCACTGACAGCTGGAAGCTTGTATCTAATAATCAAAACTCAGAGTCGGCAATAGCTCTGTATTATAATCTTGAACGGAGCACTCCGTTCTTTATCCGCAATGGCACAATGATTTCTGATATTTTAAAACTGTATAATCTCGGCCGCTGCGATTTTAGTTTGAAAGATTCTGTGCTCACGTGCGAGCTTTCTGCTGCTGCAACGCAGACGATTGACATGCGCCTTGTTCCTGGTTTTCCGATTCAGCTTTCCGGTGCAAGTGATTTTATGCTCGTCGCAGAACCGGGCAAAAATCCCGGTGCAGTATTCTGGATTGAAGATGGCAGAACAGTAAAATCGCTGGAACTTGCTTCAATGAAGCAGATGGAATTTGTACTGCCTGAAAAAGGATTTATAGCGCCTGCTGCAGAAAAGAGTGGCGGTGCTGGTGTGCTGTGGGCAGTGACTGAAAACGGCGCAGTATATCTGCTCAACAGAGAGCTTGCTGTTGCAAACAGAAACTTTCCGGTGCTCACTGGCGTAATTCCGTCTGCGCGTCCAAGTGCGCTTGGAAAAACGTTGCTCATTCCTGCAGAAGACGCTCGTATCATCATGGTAAAAGACGATGGAGCGCATACAGAAGTGCAGCTGCCTCCTAACGGTGAAATCATGTCGCCGCCCGCTGTTTTCAAGCATGCTGCTGCGGTGTATGAAAAATCTTTTCTTGGAACAATTTATCTTATCAAGGATGGGAATGTTGTAAATGTTTCTGTTCCGTTTGAAATAGATGGCATAGGATTTGATTCTCCTGCACTCATGGAAGTGAATAAGGTGTTGCACACTGCATTTATCACGCAGGCGGGCGATTTGTATCTTTTTGATGAAAACGAGCTTGTTAAAGGTTTTCCAATTGAGACACACAACGTGTTTTATACAAATGTCGTTTCATGCGGAAACTTCTTTTTTGCGCTTTCGGAAGATGCACAAGTATATCGATTTGGCATAGACGGCACGTATATGTCAGTCAAGATTCCAGATAGTACAACTGCTCGTGAAGGATTCATAAGCTCTGATGGTGAGCGCGTGTATGTGTGTGCAGATGGAAATGTGCTGTATGGTTTTACCCAATCGCTTGAATTACTTTCAGGATTTCCATTGGCAGGGCGTGGCACGCCCGTCATTGCAGATGTAAATGGTGACAGGCATGAAGAATGCCTTGTACTTTCGTTTGATAAAAAATTGTATGCGTGGGACATAAAATGAAAAAATTATTAATTGTTAATATTGTTGTTGCAGCAGTTTTCTTTTCGTCATGTATGACGCTTCAGCGGGATGTGTTTGTGTCTGGCGATGATATTGCTGATGACGGATTTTCTGTTGAAATGCAGTCGCGCCTTGCAGTTGTCGATGCGGCTTTTTTTGCTGGCAACGACATGCGACAAATGGCAAGCGATTGTTCACGCATCATTGCCGATATTGAAAAAAAACTTGCTATTCCTGAACTTGAAAAACGTGTTGCAAGCAGGCTGTATGCGCTTGCAGGACGTGCGTACTTGTTGAGCGGCAGAAAAGACATGGCGCAAAAATATCATGCGGAATCCCAAAAACGCAATGCGTCAGACAGCGAACTGTTTGTGCTGGGGCGCAGGCTTGGGAACGCAGGCTTTGAAAACGCACTTGCCGCACGTGGCGATGACGGCATTCTTGTGCTTGAGTCTGCGCTTGCCGCCTACAGCGCTAGCCAGTTTGCAGATGCCGCCGCAAAATTTGATACTGCATTTTTGTTGCTTGCACCTTTTTACAAAACGGCATACGAACCGCTTCGCGATGCGTCATGGAATCTCAAAGATACTGTTGTTGCAGATGCGATGCTTTCAAAGTTGCTGATGATTGATGCGATCACTGTGTTGCAAATGATAGAGATTACACAAGCGGCAACAAAATTGCTCGACATCTATACTGGCGGCAAAAAGTATTCAGGCAAGCGGCTGTTCGATGTAGTAGATAAGGCTGGTTTATTAAAAAGTGTGTCAGGAAGTGCTACAGCTATAGAACAGGAGCAAAAAGTTCTCTCCGATGTAATTGCAACGCGTATTTTGTGCGCTCGTTTTTTGTGGAATTTGTACATTTCTTCTAGTTCTTCGCGTGATGCAGTAAAGTATTCAACGCGCTATCGTGCACGCGCTTCAAAAAGTCCTGTGGTAGACGTGAGCATAGAATCAGAAGATTTTGATGCTGTGCTTGGCACTGTAGAGAGTGAAATTATGGCACTCAAAGATGGACGCAGTTTTGATCCTCATGGAACTGTTTCTGGCGTAGAGTTCAATAAAAGTGTAATACGCGTTAAATAAAAGAGGACTGCCAGGAGGAAGGCAGTCCCAATATGACTTTTTTCGTATGAAAAACAAACCCTACTTTTGGTAAATAGTTACCATACTAACTATACTGAATTTTGCCGACAAAGACAAGCGTCTTTTCAGAAATTTATGTTATTTTAATCTGTTGAAAACCTGCGTGATATAATTTATACTAATACGAGCATTCGCTACTCATTTTAGGAGGATTTTCATATATGATTAAGACGGTTAAAGATGTTGATTTGAACGGCAAGCGGATTGTCATGCGTGTTGACTTCAATGTGCCCATGAAAGACGGCGTTGTGCAGGACGACACGCGCATTATGGCGGCACTGCCTACTATCAAATATATTCTTGAGCAAAAGCCAAGAAGCCTTGTGCTCATGAGTCACTTGGGCGACCCCGCAAAAGACTGGAAAAAAGCGGCAGACAAAGCTGAAAAAGCAGGAAAACAGTTTACCGAGAGCGACAAAGAGCAGTTTATCGCTGGCAAAAACAGAATGGCTCCCGTTGCATCCTATCTTGAAAGCAAGCTTGGAACAACGGTGGTGTTTGCTCCCGATGCGCTTGGACAAAAAGCTGCAATCGATGCGCTTGCAGACGGCGGCGTTATGATGCTTGAAAATGTGCGCTTTCACAAAGAGGAAACTGCAAAGACACCAGAAGAGCGCGAAGTCATGGCAAAAGAGCTTGCTTCATATGGCGACATTTTTGTGAACGATGCGTTCGGCACTGCGCACCGTGACCAAGCGTCTACTGCAACAATTGCAAAGTTTATGAGCACGGAGCCAGTCGGCGGCTTTCTCATGGAAAAAGAAGTGAAGTACCTTGAGCCCATGCTCAAAAATCCTCCGAAGCCGATGGTGGCTATTATTGGCGGCGCAAAAGTTTCGTCAAAGATTGCGGTGCTCGAAAGCCTTTTGAAAAACGCATCATCGCTCGTCATTGGCGGCGGCATGGCGTACACATTCCTCAAGGCGCAGGGACATGCCATAGGCAAGTCGCTCGTCGAGGATGATTTTATCGACACGGCAAAAAAATTGTTGAGCGAGGCGCAAGCAAAAAATGTGAACATCATTTTGCCAGTTGACCACGTTGGAGCAGAAGCGTTTGATGCCAACGCGACCGCTGTTCCAGTTGACGGCGTGGACATTCCCGACAATCTCATGGCGATGGACGCGGGACCAAAAACGCTTACGCTGTACAAAAAAGCGATTGACGAAGCGAAGTCAATCGTGTGGAATGGACCTGTGGGCGTGTTTGAGTTTGACGCGTTTGCAAAAGGCACGGAAGCAGTGGCGCGCATGGTTGCAGAAGCGACAGGGCGCGGAGCTATGACTGTTGTGGGCGGCGGCGACTCTGTTGCGGCGGTCAATAAATTTCACCTTGCAGACAAGATGAGCCATGTTTCCACAGGCGGCGGTGCGTCGCTCGAATTCCTTGAAGGCAAAACGCTTCCGGGAATCGCGATTTTAGCAACAGTGTAAGGCGTGATGACATACAGGCGATGCGTGTGTCATTGCACATGCATTCTGTATGCATGCTATTCGTGTAAGTGCTGTGCAGACAGTGTTTACGGTCTGCACATGCGAGTATACCTTTTGCTTCCATGCTAAATCTTTAATCATAAAAATTTGTTGACAAAATATAAAACATGGTTATATGATATTTCATAGGAGAAGACTGTGAATAAGATGGAGAAAGTATGGACAGTCAAACGATTGGGGTCCGCACACTAAACATAAATGCATCTCCGAACAATTATTTATCAAGCAAACAGACGGGGGCAATAACGCGGAAATTGCTGTTGCCAGTCATCGTTCTGATGCTTATAGCGTATACAGTGCTATTTTTTAACAATTGGCGAAGTATCAGCAATTTTTCAAAAAAACAAATTCAATCGCTTGCAGATTTAAAGCACATGATGGTGATAAATACTGTCAACAACTACACGATAACAGGCAATATGCTTTTAGATTCTGTGCTCGCAGATGAAGCGATTGTGCAGGCTTTTGTTACGCGAGACAGAGAGCAATTGTTGAAGGTATCTGCGCCGTATTGGAATATGATGCATGAAAAATATAATATTGAGCAATTTCATTTTCATACATTGAACGCATTTTCATTCTTGCGCGTGCAAAAGCCAGGTTCGTATGGAGATAGTTTGAGCTCATTTCGTGCAACAGTTGTGGAAGCAAATAGACAGCGCGTGCGCATTGCAGGCCTTGAAGTTGGTGTAAGCGATTTAGGATTCCGTGTAGTAACGCCAATAGTAGCGGCGGATGGCACTCATGCAGGAACTGTGGAAGTAGGTGTGGGAATAGGCGATAAGTTTATCGCCGACATTGTTGCCGCGTCGTCAGCAGAAGTTTTGGAAGGTGGATTGAATATTGCTATTGTGGCACAGACGCATTCAGACGGCTATGCTGTCATGGGGAGCAACTTTCCAGACGAACAAAATGATGTGCCTGAAACTATCATGGTTGAGCTTTTTGGAAAAAGCTCTATCATTTATACAGATAAAGACAAAGTTTCTGCATACTATCCGCTCATCGATTTTTCTGATAGAAATATTGGATACATCAAATTTGGTTTTTCTATGGATGCAATCAGGGGTGAACAATTGACGTTTTTCGTCCGTTCACTCATCATTTATATTGTTACGCTTTTTCTCTTTGTACTTGTCATCACATTGGTTTTGCATCGGGTACTTATTCGCCCCATTAAACAGACTGTTTCTCTGCTGCAAAATATAGCACAAGGTGAAGGGGATTTGACAGTACGGCTGCCGGTTACGGGTAACGATGAAATCACTGCTTTGTCGACATATTTCAATTTAACAATAGAAAAGATAGGCAATCTTATCAAAGCTGTTGCTGCAAATACAGATGGTATGCAGTCCATTGGGCATGAGCTTTCAAGCAACACGACAGAAATGGCGAGTGCCATTCATGAAATAAGCGCGAACATAGATGGTGTAAAGCGGCAGACGGTTACGCAGGCGACGAGCGTTACTGAGACAGCTTCTACGATAGAAGAAATCATCCGCACTATCAAGCAGTTGAATGGGAACATTGAGTCTCAGGCGGCGAGTGTGGAAGAGTCGTCCTCGTCGATAGAGCAAATGGTTGCCAATATCAATGCGGTAACGGCGATGTTGCTTAAAAATGATCATTTAATAAAAGAGGTTAACGAGGAAGCATTGAATGGAAAGAACGGCGCACGGACGGCAAATGAGTCGGTAAGCGCGCTCGCTGAAAAATCTGACTCGTTATTGGAAGCAAGCAAAGTGATTCAAAGCATTGCAGCGCAGACGAATTTGCTGGCGATGAACGCGGCAATTGAGGCTGCTCATGCAGGAGAAAGCGGAAAGGGATTTGCCGTTGTCGCCGATGAAATCAGGAAACTTGCCGAAGAGTCAAACATGCAGGGTAAGCAGATAGGCGGCGTGATAAACGAGTCGCTACAGGTTATACGGAACATCACTGAAGCGGGAACAGGCGCGGAGCAGACATTCATCCACGTGTATGAATTGATAAGCGAGTTGCTCACGCAGGAAGAGAAAATTCTCAGTGCAATGCAAGAGCAGGAGCATGGCAGCAAGGAAGTGCTTCAGGCAATCAAGGAAATCAACATGGTAACGACGCAAGTGCGAGATGGTTCTGCGGAAATGCTCATAGGCGGCGAAAATGTTGCATCGGAGATGCGTCGTCTCGATGAGTTGACACGTGTCATAACCGACAGCATGAACGAGATGTCTGTCGGCGCAGTGCAGATAGATAACACTGTGCAGGAAGTGAACGGAATAGTTGCAAAAAACAAACAGAATATTGAGGATCTTGCTGCGGAGATGAGGAAATTTAAAATATAATTTCGTTGTTGCGTTGAGCTTTCACAGGAAATGTGCTAAAATAATGTATATTATTTTAGGAGTTATACGATGAGCAGAAC
This sequence comes from Treponema sp., assembly GCA_017940005.1. Classification (GTDB taxonomy): domain Bacteria; phylum Spirochaetota; class Spirochaetia; order Treponematales; family Treponemataceae; genus Treponema_D. Next base: position 143,628 of record JAGAZO010000017.1, on the reverse strand, counting down.
GCATTATATTGCAGGCAATTGGAAGATGAACACTTCTAAAAGCGAAGCAGTTTCTCTTGCGCAAGACCTTGTAAAATCGTTGCAGGGCAAGCAGAACAAATATATGATAGCGCCGCCGTTTATCTATCTTGACGCAGTTGTGCATGTTGTGAAAGGCACGAATATTTTGCTCGGCGCGCAGGATGTGGCTGCAACGGACAACGGTGCGCATACGGGCGAAGTTTCTGCTGCAATGCTCAAAGATATAGGCGTGCAGTCGGTGATTATCGGGCATAGCGAGCGTCGCCACGAAATAGGCGAGAGCGATATGCTCATCAACGCAAAAGTGCGCAAAGCGCTTGATGTCGGTCTTGAAGTAGTGCTGTGTATTGGCGAGCTGCTTTCAGAGCGCGAAGAGGGCAAGGCGGAAAGCGTGTGCGCGTTCCAGCTTGACGCGGGGCTTTCCGGAGTAACGGCGGAGCAAATGAAGCGCGTGACGATTGCATATGAGCCAGTGTGGGCAATTGGTACGGGAAAAACGGCAACACCTGAAGACGCACAAGCTATTCACGCGTTTTGCCGCGCGCACATCACAAAACTGTACGACGAGCGCATTGCAGAGAACACGATTATCCAGTATGGCGGCTCGATGAAAGCATCAAATGCAGAAGAACTCCTTGCACAAAAAGATATTGACGGCGGACTTATAGGTGGAGCGGCACTCAAAGCGGAAACGTTTGTGCCCATCTGCACCATATGAGAATGAGTGTTTGGCACGCAGCGCTGAACGGGCAGTTTTAAATGAATTGACGAAAGGGCGCGTTTTGTTTATACTGCATAGAATGTTTAAAATACACGCTAAACTAGCGTGCCGTTTTTAATTGCGAGTTTTCGCGGAAAACTCGTGCATTTTGTGTATGTGCACTCTGTGCAACTGCGCACTGATTTAACAACTCTTGAAACTAATGTTTCAGTCGTTGTTGAATTTTGAAGAATTATTTATGTATTCTTGTCGGCAACGGTTCGACGAAATTGGAGTTTTTTATGAATGCTGTTCGAATAGTTTTGCTTGTCGCATTTATTTTAGTGTGTTTTTTTCTCGTTCTTCTTGTGCTCTTTCAAGACGACGGTCAAAGCGGCATGGGCGGTCTTTTAGGCGGGCGCGGAACTGCGGCATTCGGTTCGCATTCTGCAAGCGTTCTCACAAGGGCAACGTTTGTGCTCGTTGTGCTTTTTTTTGCATTCGCGCTTTCGCTCGCGTTATTCAATAAGCGTCCGCGCCTTCAGCAAAATCTTGTGCCTGTACAGATAACAAATCCAGATGCGACTGTCCAAGAGAATCAATCAGGTTCGTGGTGGCAAAATGCAGATGAGCCTGATCAAGATGCTGTGAATGACGAGTCTGTTGCATCAGAGTAAAACCGCATTTCGCGCATGTGCATCCTGTTTTAACAAAATTCTTGTTGGAAAAATGTATATGCGCAAAAGGTAAATAATGATAGAAAATTGTTATGAAATCCTCGGTGTAAATCAAAATGCATCTGCCGTTGAAATAAAGCGCGCATTCAGACAAAAAGCAAAACAGTATCACCCTGACACAGCGCAGGGCAACAGCGCGGAAGCGACGGCGAGATTTCGCCAGCTTGTACGTGCATATGACATTCTCTCCGATGCACGGCAGCGTTCAATTTTTGATAATTCTTTTTTTGCCAAATTCCACGTACGGCAGCACAGTAAAGATACGTTTGATTATCATGCGTGGCTTATGCAGCGCGACGATGACGAGAGCCGCGCAAAATTAATATTTTGGGATGTGATGCATCATCGTGAAAACGAAGCTGTCGAAGAATACAAGCGCATGGCAACGAGTCGCCCTGATTTTAATTTGAGAAACTGGTTTACATACAAAGACTTCATGGATTACGGCTACATACTTGCAGAAGAGCTTACAGTGCGCGGCGAATTTTACGATGCGTTTTTGCTGCTTGAAGAAATTATTAAAATGGAAAAAAAGTATAATTATTTCCGCATATTTTTTCCCGAAGTGATTTCGTTTACGCTGCATATCTTGAAGCACAATATAGACGGAAATGTAAGCGACGAGCTTGCGCTTGACGCATGGGAGCGCGCGCTTGATTTAGGCTTTTCATCGCACGACGACGCTTTCTTTTTAAAGAAAATAGCGGTAGTATATACACGGATGGGAGATGCGCGCACTGCAAATATTTGCCTTGCAGAGAGCGCGCGGTTAAGTGGAAAAGATATAAGGCAACCTCAAAAAAATCACGAAAGTGAGTTTTTCGAGATTCCCATGAATGCGTCACGTTGCAATTAGCAGCGGCCGCAAAGTTTTCAGGCGTTGAAAACTTGCTGCATTTGCTTTGTGCATAATTGAGGAACTTATGATACGACTTAAAAATGATGATGAAATCGACGGCATACGAAAGTCATGCCACTTGCTTGCAGACATGTTCAACGAAATCTTGCCGCGCGTAAAAGCGGGCATGTCCACAAAAGATGTTGACAATATGTGCAGGGATTTTATGAAAGCGCATAATGTCAAAACGGCGTGGGCGCGTGAAAATTTTCCCGGCTGCGTGTGCATCAGCGTCAACGACGAAGTGATTCATGGAATTCCTTCAACAAAAAAAATTATTCACGATGGTGATTTAGTTTCCATTGATGCGGGAATAGACTTTGACGGCTACATAAGCGATTCGTCGCACACTGTGCAGCTTGGCACTGTGCGCCCCGAATGGAAAAAACTCGACGACGTAACGCGCCGTTGCCTCTCTGCAGGAATTGAAGCATGCAAAGCGGGCAACAGAATACGCGACATAGCCGCTGCCGTGAGTGCGATTGCCGAGCAACATCACTACGGAATAGTATACGAGTATTGTGGACACGGCGTGGGGCTTGACGTGCACGAAGACCCGTCTATTCCAAACTGCCTTGATCGCGGTGGACCTAATCCGCGCATTCAAGCGGGCATGGTGCTTGCAATCGAACCTATGATAAACTTGGGCACTGCAGATGTCGTGCTCGCCGATGACGGCTGGACAGTGCTCACTGCGGACGGCAGCGTCTCCGCACACGAGGAACACACTGTTGCAGTTTTCAAAGATCACACGGAAATACTTACTGCGCTCGATTACGCTTCATAGCGGCGCAGGTGTGTTGCTTCGTATTTATCAAATTGTTAAAAGAGCGGCAAGCTGGTTGCTTGCATTAACAGAAAATTAGTAAAAAATGCAAAATATTTTTGTAACACTTTTTAGTGAAATTTTATTATTTTGATATAGGCAGTGCGTAAACGATATGCATTTACAAATGCGTTTGCGCGCGCTTATTTTTGGAGGCTCTGTATGAAAACATGGACAAAACGTATAATTGGCATAACTGCTGCTGCGGCATTTGCATTTGCAGTCGTGTCATTCTCGTGCAGAAACACGCAGGTGAGCGGTACGGCGGACACAGCGTTTGCAGAGACGCGCGCTACTTCTCCCATTCCCGCAGATTCACTGAAGATAATTCAAGCTATGCAGGATTCTTTTCGCGCCATCAGCGACACGCTGCTCCCGTCAGTTGTGGAAGTTGACGTAACAGAAACAAAGACGATGCGCTCAAACCCGCTTGGTGACTTGCCGTTTTTCTTTTTTGGCGTACCCAATCAGAACAACGGCAAGGAGCGTCAGTATGAGCAAAAAGGGCTTGGAAGCGGAGTCATCGTGCGGCGCACTGGCAACACAATTTACGTGCTCACAAACAATCATGTGGCAGGCGAAGCGACAAAAATTTCTGTAAAGCTCAACGACGGCCGCACTTTTGAAGGCAAGCTTGTTGGCGCAGATGAGCGCATGGACATTGCGCTTGTGTCGTTTGAGTCAAGCGACAAAACTATTCCAGTTGCCGCGCTCGGCGACTCGGACGACGTACGCACGGGCGACATCTGTTTTGCAATGGGCGCGCCGCTCGGCTACAATCAGTCTGTCACGCAGGGCATCATCAGCGCGACGGGAAGAAGCGGCAAAGGCATTGGCAGCATCAGCGACTTTATCCAGACAGATGCCGCAATCAATCAGGGCAATTCGGGCGGTCCGCTTATCAACATTTATGGCGAAGTGATTGGCATAAACACGTGGATCGCCTCGCAGTCGGGCGGCTCACAGGGCTTGGGCTTTGCAATTCCGATTAACAATATTAAAAGTGCCATCGACGATTTTATTAAAGATGGAAAAGTGGCTTACGGCTGGCTTGGCGTTTCGCTCGTAGAAGTGACGGACGAATATAAAGAAGCGCTTGGCATTGCAAACAGAGACGGTGCGTTTGCCTCACAGATTTTCCGCGACTCGCCTGCGCAAAAAGGCGGCATTCAGCCGGGTGACTACATCATTTCGCTCAACGGCAAAGCGGTAAGAGACACGAATCAGCTCGTGCGCGATGTAGGCAATCTCAAAGCGGGAAGCACCGCGTCGTTTGAAGTGCTGCGCGGCAAGCAGACGGTAAAGCTCTCGGTAAAAATCGAAGCGCGTTCTGAAAACGTCTCGAACGACAACGCAAAGCTCTGGCCTGGTTTCATCGCGGTGCCGCTCACGGAAGAGACGCGCAAAGAACTCAAACTGGAAAACGCGCGCGTGCAGGGCGTTGCAGTCACAAGCGTTGTTGAAAAATCTCCTGCGGCTTCGTTGCGCCTGCAGAACGGCGACGTGATTACCGCAGTAAACGGCAAGTCTGTGAGCTCGCTCGAACAGTTCTATACGGAGCTTGGCAAGGCAAACCGCAGCGTGAACTTTGACGTGTATTCGAACGGCGGTACAATCACTACAGGTACATATAAATTTTAATAATGGGCATCTCTAAAAAACTAATTTGATTGTTTTTAGAGATTACTGTCGAGTTCTATATCACTGTAATAGCGTGATTTAGAACATCGCATTTTCAAAGTTACCTAAAATTTGAACAGTTCCGATTTTTCGAAAGCGAAACTGTTCAAATTTTTTGATTTTGTTTTAATTATACCTAAAAATTCATAATTGTTGTCATGAAAGAAATCTCGAAAATAGTTTGAATAATAACAAATCCAGCTTTTAATATTCTTTGTTGATATTTCCAGCCAAAATGCACCGTCATCTTGATTCCATTTATTTTTTTTATCAGGATACTGAACGATATATATTTTAGAAATAGTAATTAACTCATTATTCCAAGATACTTTTCCAATCTGTTTTTTATTATTGTAATCATCATATACAATATTTTTATCTGCCAAGTAATCGCCAGCTTTGAAATTCTTTTTTTTCAAAGCTTCAATTGCTACACATACATGCTTCGCGTGCGATTTTGTTTTATCTCGCTTCTGAGTTTTTTGAGCTTGAGCCTGCGTTCCCGTGCAGCTTTTGTCGGTTTGGTAGGTTTTCGCTTTTTTTGTACGCGTGCCGCCGCTGCAATTTTTTGCTCAATTCGCGCAAGCGCAATTTCCCTGTTGCGCTCTTGAAACCGCTCATCCTGCACGGCAACTGTTACATTGCCGTCGTGAATGCTGTGTGCAAGCCGTTGTGTTACAAGCGCACGCTCCGCTTCTGAAAGGCCTGCCAGTTTGTCGAGCGGAACTGCGGCATGCACTTTTGTGTTCACCTTATTCACGTTTTGACCGCCTGCCCCACCTGACCGCGCGAACGTCATCACTGTGTGAGAAATAATGCTTTCGTGAAGTGCAGCTTTATCCATGCGTTTTAGTATAACGTATTGCTGCGATAATTGCAAAATATACAATTTTTTTTCCAAGTAAACCGCGTAAAATAGCAAAACGTGAACGATATAGAGCATGTAAAAATATATGTCGTAATTCACGGAGAAAAGTATGGCAAAAACTATAAAGCCGTTTCATGAACTTACGTTGAGCGATAATTACGCTTTCGGAAAAGTGATGCGCAACGGCGATGTATGCAAAACGCTTTTGGAAATGTTGCTGCATATCAAGATTGAGAAGCTTACATTTCCTGAAGTTGAAAGGCAATACAAAGTGGGTGTATTTTCTCATGGCATTAGAGTTGATGTACATGCGAGCGACCCCGAACGCGACTACGATATTGAGTTGCAGGCGTTGCCCGAACCTGATTTAGCTGTGCGCATGCGTTACTATCAATCCGTTATGGATGTCGATTTTTTACAGGCAGGAAATCCATACAAGATGCTAAAGACTAATATTATTATATTCCTCTGCATGTATGACCCGTTTGGCAAAGGCATGCCGCTGTACACATTTGAAAATATATGCCGCGAAGATGCTGAAATACAGCTTGGTGACAGAACGTCAAAATTAGTGTACAATGTCTGTGCGTGGAATAAAATACACGACGCTGAAATGCGCATGTTCTGCAAGTACTTGTTGAGTCGAGAACCTGGAAACGAGTATACAAAGCGACTTGCTGAACTTCTGGAGGTGTTTAAGATGACGGCACGAGAGATGAAAGAATACATGGATTTGCAGATGCTCAAAGACGAGTGGCGTGAAGACGGGTATGTAGATGGTGCGTATCAAAAATCTATAGACATAGCAAAGCGCATGCTTTCACGCAATGCGCGCGTTGAAGACATTGCGTTTGACACTGCGCTGCCGATTGAAACAGTATGCGCGCTTGCAAAAGAAACTGTGGCGCGCAACGCATAACTGCCTCATTTTTACGGCACATTTCCGCATGCAGCTTTATCTATGCGTTTTAGTATAACGTATTGTTAAAGTTATGGCAAAAGAATTGCACGCATGATATACTTGACGGCATGTCTATTGTAAAGAAATTGACTGCGGGGCTCGAAAAAAAATATGTCGTCTATACGTTTCTCTCCCCGCTCACCATGCTCGGAGAAGTTGTCATGGAAACTGCCATTCCGTACATCATGGCAAAAATCATTGACGAGGGAATCACTCAACACGACATTATCTATGTGGTACGCACAGGCCTCTTTATGATTGCGTGCTCGTGCATTTCGCTTGTGTGCGGTGCTGCGGGCGGGCGGTTCGCGTCTGTAGCGTCGCAAGGATTTTCCCACAATTTGCGCCGCAATCTTTTTGCAAAAGTGCAAGATTTTTCATTTGCAAACATAGATAAGTTCAGCACTGCTTCGCTCGTTACGCGTTTGACAACTGATGTGACGAATGCGCAAAATGTGTATCAAACGATTATCCGTGTGAGCGTCCGTGCGCCGCTTATGCTCGTGTCGGGGGCAGTTATGGCATGCATGATAAACATGCGCCTCGCATCAATTTTTCTCGTGTCCATTCCCGTTATTGCAATCGCTATTGTTGTGCTTGCTTCCGCTGCGTATCCGCGCTTTCAAAAAATGCTTGCAAAATACGACAAGCTCAACAGCACGATTCAAGAAAACTTGATTGCAATACGCGTTGTAAAAGCATTTGTGCGCGGAAAATTTGAGATTAACAAATTTGAAAAAGTGGCAAGCGACGTGCGCGACGCACAAGTGCACGCAGAAAAATGCATTGTGCTGCTTTCGCCTATCATGCAGATGACTGTATACGCTACAATCATCGCTGCGCTGTGGTTTGGCGGCAACATGATAATTGCAGGCAGCATGAAAACAGGCGAACTGGTAAGCTTCCTTTCATACGTGACGCAAATCCTCATGTCGCTTATGATGCTCGGCATGATTTTTGTTTCGATAGTGCTTTCGCGCGCTTCCATGACGCGCATACTCGAAGTGCTCGACGAGCGAAGCAGCATCGTTTCTCCACAAGACGCGCTCACCGAAGTAAAAGACGGCTCAATCGATTTTGATGAGGTGTCGTTCAGCTACAGCAAAAACGCAGAAAAACTCCAGCTTGAAAAAATCACTCTGCACATCAACAGCGGCGATGTCATAGGCATCATCGGCGGTACTGGCTCGTCAAAGACAACGCTCGTCTCGCTCATTCCGCGCCTGTACGATGCAACAGAAGGCAGCGTGTGTGTCGGCGGCGTTGACGTGCGCTCGTATGATGTAGTTGCGCTCCGTGACAGTGTTGCAATGGTGCTTCAGAAAAATGTGCTGTTTTCAGGCACAATAAAAGAAAATCTTTTGTGGGGCGACAACTTTGCAACTGACGAAGAAATTACCGCCGCATGCAAAGCTGCCGATGCAGAAGGATTTATCAACTCGTTTCCAGACGGCTACGAGACAGTGCTCGGGCAAGGCGGCGTAAATGTTTCTGGTGGACAAAAGCAGCGTTTGTGCATTGCGCGCGCGTTGCTCAAAAAGCCTAAGATATTGATTCTCGACGACAGCACGAGCGCAGTTGACACCGCTACAGAAGCACGAATCAGGAGCGCGCTCAAAGAAGCGCATCCTGAAACGACAAAAGTAATAATCGCGCAACGCATCTCTTCTGTGCAGGACGCAGACATGATTTTTGTGCTCGACGGCGGCAAAATCAACGGATACGGAACGCACGAAGAATTGTTAAAATCGAACACTATTTATAGAGAAGTGTACGAGTCGCAGCAGACGAGCGGTGACGCAGACTTGTAAAGCGGGGAGGAATACATGCCGAGACCAGGACCGCAAGAACAAAAAGGATACGCAAAGCCGCAGCACACGCGAAACACACTGCGGCGGCTTTTTGCCTATATGCTCGTGCACAAAGCGCTGTGGGTTGTAGTATTCATGGCGGTGGGCATAAGCGCCGCCGCAAGCGTTGCAAGCTCATATATCATCAAGCCTGCACTCAATGATTACATTATTCCGTTTGTGGGAAAGCAGCATGTCGATTTGAGCGGGTTTATCAAAATGCTCATGCTCACGTTTGCGATTTTTGCGGCAGGCTCGCTTGCTTCGTGGGTGAACGCGCGCCTGACGCTGCACATTGCAACAGATGTGCTGTACAAGCTACGCGTCGATGTGTTTGCAAAACTTGAAACGCTCCCCATAAAATATTATGATGCGCATCCACACGGTGAGATTATGTCGCGCTTTACAAACGACATAGACACGCTGCGCGACATGTTGAGCCAAAGCATGCCGCAGCTGCTCTCTTCGCTCATAACGGTGGCGAGCATTTTTGTGATGATGCTTGTGCTCAGCCCCGTGCTCACTGCTGTTGTCGTCGTTTCGATTGCGCTCATCATGCTGCTTGCAGTAAAAATTGGAAAACTCAGCGCAGCGTCGTTTCGCGAGCAGCAAAAAAATCTCGGCACGGTGAACGGCTACATTGAAGAGCTCATTGAAGGGCAGCGCGTTGTAAAAGTGTTCAACTACGAAGACGAATCTATTGAAAAATTTGCAGAGATTAATAATAATCTGCGCGTGGCGGGAACGCGCGCAAACACCTATGCGAGCATTCTTATGCCGTTGCTCGGAAACCTTTCGCATGTACAGTACGCGCTCGTCGCGATTCTCGGCTCGCTCTTTGTCATACGCGGTTCGCTCGACATTGGCACAATCGCAGCGTTCCTTCAGTATACGCGCAATTTCAGCCGCCCCATCACAATGATGAGCCAGCAGTTCAACGGCGTGCTGAACGCGCTTGCCGGTGCAGAGCGCATTTTTGCAATCATCGACGAAAACGCGGAGATTGACGAAGGCACGATTAGACTGGTAAACGCGTATGAAGCGGCAGACAAAACTGCACAAAGCAACAAGCGTCTTGTGCAGTCGTATGCTTCCACTGGCGAATGGGCGTGGAAAAATCCTGCGGAGACAACGCTTATTAAACTGCGCGGCGAAGTCGTATTCGACAATGTGACGTTCGGCTACGTGAGCGAGAAGACAGTGCTTCACAATATCTGCATTCACGCAAAGCCTGCTCAAAAGATTGCATTTGTCGGCTCAACAGGAAGCGGCAAGACAACCATCATCAATCTACTCACGCGGTTTTACGACATTGCAGAAGGCGCAATCACGTATGACGGCATACCGATTAACGCGATTAAAAAAGATGACTTGCGTCGCTCGCTCGGCATGGTGTTGCAGGACACGCACCTGTTTACCGGCACTATTCGCGACAACATCCGCTACGGAAATCTTGAAGCGAGCGCTGTGCAGATAGAAGACGCCGCGCGCCTTGCAAACGCGGACTCATTTATCAGTCATCTTGAAGACGGCTATGACACTGTTATCTCCGGCGATGGCGGCAATTTGAGTCAAGGGCAGCGGCAGCTTCTTGCCATTGCGCGAGCGGCAGTTGCAGACCCGCCTGTGCTCGTGCTCGACGAAGCGACAAGCTCTATAGATACGAGAACAGAAGCGCTCATTCAAAAAGGCATGGACAGCTTGATGCAGGGCAGGACAGTGTTTGTGATAGCGCACCGTTTGAGCACCGTGCGCAACGCAGACGAAATTATTGTGCTTGAAAAAGGCACAATTATTGAGCGCGGCACGCACGACGAGCTGCTCGCAAAAAAAGGCCGCTATGCTCGTTTGTACACAGGCAATGCGCTAACGTGATGGCAAAAGCGTGCTGAAAAAATGCGGCGGACAGTGCGGTTCTTTTCCATGCGACGACAACATTTTCATGAGAAATGAATGCTAATCAATCATTGATCATTGCGTCAGGTCCTCGCCCTCCACTAGAGCATGCGTTGTGAATACATGAAAAGACGTATTGAAACAGCGCGGCAGACGGCACCCGCAACACATGATTTTTTTGGAGCATGCTGCTTCACGAGCCGCGCTTGCAGGGTTCGGTAACCCTCATCGAGGGCAAACTGCCGTGCGGCAGTTTGCCCTCGACGCTTCGCGCCCTTCCAGCGCGGGCTAGGCTGCTTGCAAAATGCAGGCAGTTTTGCAGAGGTGTCTGCATCTTATTCTTTTATCGTATATTGCAGCAAAATGAAAAGCAATTCTTCTCTCGTTTTTACGCCAAACGCCTTGAATACACTCACCATTTCTTTTTTTACCGTAGAAGTGCTTGCCGCGTGCATTTCTGCAATCTCCGCGTAGCTTTTTCCTTTTATGCTGTCTAAAATAAACTGTATTTGCCGCTCTGAAAGACCAAGCTCCTGCAACTGCGACACATGCAATACGCTGCCTTGCGCGGGAAGCTTGTCCTGCGCAGAATGAAATTGTGGCGGCAAGAGCGGCACAAGCAAATCTTTGAGCGACACGTATATGTATGCATAAAAAAGAATCTGCAAAATAGAAACAATATATGCGATTATTGTCCGCGCCCTTCCATATGGAATAATTCCTGGCAAAATGACGAGCCACAGCACGATGAAAGCGGCTGTTTTGATTGTGCCGCGCGTCCTGAAGAATTTATTGCACAGCAGCATGATTATCATAGCGGAGTATAAAAATATGCCCAAAATTTCTTTTCCCGTCCACACTGTTAAAAAGCTCTGGGCTATGAGTACAGCTGTTTCTAAAATAACGTTTTCTAGGCGGAATATGAGCAGCGCGCACGCAAACGCGCTTACGCCGTACACGAGCGGCACAGTAATTTCTGCATAAGGAACAAGCGTAATTTGGTCAGCAGGCAGGCGGTACGATATGATTGTTGCCGCTGCAAGAACAACAGTGGCGCATATGTTCAAAAGGCGATGCAACAGTTTTTGTATGTTCGCTCGCGTCATAACGAAAATTATATCATGCATTCTGCACTGGCGCAATATAAAGGTGGACACATAAAAATTGACGTGATTATGAAACTGTCGCGCGTACAGTTTTGAAATACGTCATAGCGTTGCAAAGCAATTATCATGCCAAGCACTAAAAACTGTAAAAAAATAACCAAAGTTCATAAAAATAACCGCGGTTATTTTTTGCGAACTTCGGTTATTTCTTCTCAAAAAATATTGACAAATCAGATTTTTGTAGTATCTTTTTAAGCGTGTGGCGTATGCTGACAGGATTTTATTTTACAAGGGGGTGATTATGAAACTCAAAAAATCTGTTTTAGGGCTTGCTGTTTTGGCAAGCATGCTGACAGGCTGTAAGAATTTCTTCAGCCCCGCGAGCATGGATTCTACTGTTGAAACTCATGGGGCTGCTGATTTGGCACTGTTGCAGGATTTAGCCACGCAAGGATATGTGGATTACCGCATTGCACGTTTCTTTGCCTTGACCACGCTTGATGAATTTACTCCAACACATTCATGGCAAGGAGCAACACTTGCTGCACAACCGCTTGTTATTTACAACAGTGCGAATGAAAGACCGCGTTATTATGAATTCCGCGTTATTCAAAACGGCAAGGAAGTAGGGGCAATTGCATGTATTGCAGACAAAGAAGAAGGCGAGCCTGTGCAATATGTCATGCCGTTTGCAAAACAGGTTGGCTCGACTGTTGCGCGCTCCGTAGCTTTCAGTGAAGCAAAATTTATAGACACAGGTTACCCGTCACGGCTTGTGGCAAAAAATTATATGACAGGGCGCAGTGCAGATGCCATAACAGGAAAAGAAGAAACAGATGTTGCACATGATATTAAAGTGAGGGAACTATTAGAAACAGCAACCCCTGAAATGCTTGAAGAATTGGGTATTACAACGCAAGAATTGTATGACGAATTGATGAAAGAGCAGCTTGAAGAGGAAACTCGCATTGCGGAAATGTGGGACGAAATTGAAAAAGTGCAAGCGGAAATCCTTGCCGTAACAGATGAAGAAGTGCTCGTTTCAGACACGAGCCGCGCAACTGTAATTTCCACTTCCACATCTGATTTCTATTTGAAGCCGTGGTATGACAAGCGAGAATGGACTAATCCCGGTGGCGATTGCGGTTGCAATGCGCTTACATTTATCACGCTGGGGCTTGGAGATAAATCAGGCTGTCCGTATGTTCCTTTATCAAACAACAGTGCAGCAATAATGGAACTGTATCGCCGATATGTTAATACGCTATGGTCAGGGGCGAAAGGCTTTGTTGCCATGAGCGTCGGGTTATCTAAAATGACTGACTACCATCTTTTCAGCAATTTTTTTCACAGATGGGATTATATTGTTCCCGTTATGAGAAATACGGGCATGCCTGTTGTATCGTTGCGTAGTTCTATTATAGGCAAAAAAGAATGGGCATGGCATTACAGGACAATCATTGGGGCAAAAACAGAAACTGTTGTGACGCAGCATAAATTCTTGTGGAAAAAATGGAATACTTCATCAAGTACCGATTGGTATTTTATGCACGATAATGGTGTCGATGGCAAAAATTTCTGGGAAAAACGTGGAAAATATTATCAGCTATGGAGCGCACATGTTGTCAAGAAATAAATTATCACTTTGTTTATGTGTTGCACTTTTTGCTATCGAATTAACAAGTTGTATTGGCTGGAACTATTATCCATATGAAACTATCGGGGCTAGCGTAACTGTTTGCGACAAAGACGGAAAAGTACTTAAAGATATAGTCTGTACATTACGAAATGATGATTCATCAGAAATACTGACAAGCAATAAAACAGAGTTTAATGGCACTGTCAGTTTTTCATGGAAAAGCGGCGGTGGTCCTTATGCGACAGCGGGAGTTTGCCCATACGCTATTGATATTATCAAAGAACTTGATGCGCAAAAAACAGGTATATCAAAGTTTTACATAACAATCAACGACAAATCTGCTGACGGATATAATGCACAGTACACAACAGAGACACAACGGTGTAATGCAGATACATACAACTCTGCTGCAAAAGTGTATTTAACGTCAGTGCCGTAATCACCCGCTATGTACAAGAAAGCGAGTAATCAGCCTTTGTGCACAAATAAGAAAAATTATGAAAAAGATAATATTCATATCGTTGCTGCTTGTTTTATGCAACATCGTTTTTTCTTACGGTGGTCTCTTGGCAGGTTACGAGAATATTCAAATTCATGTGTTGCATGAAGATGACATGCAGTTCACCGTGCAGGAATTAGGCTCTCTTTATTTTTCCCCGACAGGCGAAGTATGTGTGCTAGGCGAGCAATCTGGTAATAGCTCTGACAAAACCAAAGAGGAATATGTGGCTGTCAATTATTATATAGGAAGCGCTCGATCTCAAGCAAAATTCGACAAGCTCTATGAAAGTCAAATGGAAAACTTTTCATTCACCATAAGCGATCCTTCTGGAACATACGAAACATATAATATGGATATGCTTGCTGACAAGTATACGAAAATAGAGTATGGGGTAAAGTATACGGTGAAGCTTAAAAAGAAAGCGTAACAAATATACTGTGACAGGGAATCTGGCGCTGCCACAGTTGCCGTGTAAAAAAAGAGGTTGTACAAATGAAACTATGCCGTATTTTTTTCAGCAGTGCATTAACACTTTTTTTATTCGTTTGCGTATCCTGCCCATCTTCAACTATTGCCGTAGACCCCTACTATAGGACTGATTTTATTTTTGAGATAAAAAATGACGCAACAAAAACTGTTGATACAACACTCTATTCTGTATACGGGTACGAAAAAGAAAGTTACTACGTTGACGAGCAAAAAAACAGCAGTGCATGCAAATAGCATCGAAACACTAAAATGCCAAGTTGGTACACAACTTTACTACATGAAGTACCTTTCTTTTTTGCTCAAAATTGACAGCGAACGTTATTACACAGGATTTAGCTCTGCGGATAAATTAACTGACGAAAAAGGAGCGGAATGCACATTTTCAACAACAAAAGACAATCTTGGACAAACTACATTCAAATGGACTGGCGGCAATGAAAATGACGGTACACTGCAAGTTGTGTGGAGATACAACGGCAGTGAAGAAACACGTGAGTGCCCAAGTGGGCACATAGCAGCATATTACACAATCACTATAACAGACAGTGATATAACATGGGAGCTTGAAAAAGTAGAATAAGCATGACGGTATTTTTTACCGTCATAGTTTCAACAGTTCTTGCAGGCATTATAGCGTTGCAAAGCAATTATCATGCCAAGTGTTAAAAATCGCAAAAAAATAACCAAGGTTCGCAAAAAGTAACCGCGGTTATTTTTTGCGAACTTCGGTTATTTCTTCTCAAAAAATATTGACAAATCAGATTTTTGTAGTATCTTTTTAAGCGTGGTGGCGTATGCTGCTAGGATTTTATTTTGCAAGGAGTTGGTTATGAAACTCAAAAAATCTATGAAACAAGGAGTATCTTTTATGCAAAATATTTTCTGCTGCAAAAAACTGTGTACCGCCCTTGCCGCATTTATGTTTGCCGCTTCCGCACTGTTTGCCAATGTCGAGCTCGACATAAACTATTACGGCGTTCCGATGATGGACACGTATACGACAAAAAACAACGAAAAATTTGCACATAAGTCAGCGTTGGGCATTGATAATTATTGGGGATTTTATTTTTCTTCTCCAACTGATTTTATGGACATCGGCATTTCGCTTGGGTACGGCGCGGACTTTTTCCGCACTGTGCAGCTGCCAACGCCTTTCTCTGCACAAAAAGTTTCGTTCAACTGGGCGACAGATATTTTTCTAAATGTTGCGCCAGTCGTTCGATTCACCATTACTGAGCGTCATTCATTTGTGGTGTCGCTTGGCACGCAATTTCGCATGACGCTTGGAGAAAAAACAGGAACAGAAGACATCGCGCTTTTTGCATGGCAAATAGACCTCCCTATTCATGCAGGCTACCGATTGTGGTTTTTTAACAAAGACACATTCCATCTTGGACTTTCGACAGGGGCGCATTTTGCCATTCCGTGCGGTGTCGTATACGCGGGCGAAATAACGAGAGGCGGTACAACCGAAGAATACGAAGGTTGGATACGCGGCGGCTTTGGCACAAAATTGTATGCGGGAATGTGTATGAATTTTGGCGCCAGAAGCTCCGACAAGCGTAAGTGACACGAGCAATCGCAGTTTGAAAAACGACTGCGATTGCAAAGGTCGCAATAACGAACGCCCAAAAGCACTCATGTGTTACATGCCGCGATGCATTGACAAATCGAGTTTTTGTGGTATCATTTAAAGTGGTATTATTTGCATGATAACACAAGCGATAGTAAAGCATGCCTAAATAAGCATGTTGATGGTAGTGTAAAACACGGTAACTTATGAGAAAAATCTGGTAGCATGTATCAATCAACACTTGGACTAGTAAAGCACAAATTAGGAAAAATTATGAAAAAGATAATATTCATATCGTTGCTAATTTGCGGCAGGCAGGTGGAAATGATTTTTTGAGGTCAGCATGAAAAGCAACGTTGACATATTGCACAAACGCACATCATCGTCGTGCATACGAGAACTACGCTGCGTTCTGTGCGCGTTGTTTTTAGCGTGCATTCCTCTGTATGCGGAAGAACGTGCATTGGCAAAACAGAGCGAAGAAGCTCCACGAAAAATACTTGGCTGTGCTGTCGGCGGGAGAACATCGTACATTTCATATGCAGGACTTGAGCCAACAGTATCACTTATTGCAAGCAGGTTCGAGGCAGAAACGAGTTGCATCATTTCATTCGTTGGGATGACATACGGCTACAATAAAGCTGGCGTTGCGCCTCGTGTTTCGCTCGGCTACACATCGGACATGTTCTCTTCCGGATGGAAACATGGAGTTGGTGCAACATATCAATATTTTTCACATGGATTTAGAGAAGGATTGTTACTGTCTGTATTTACACCGTTCAAATCAAAAGAAATGCGGGCATCTGGGAATTACAAACACAATTTTGAATACGGCGACCATATTTTTTCACTGTATTACAAAAGCGGTTGGCAATTCAAAAACAGGCTTGGCATTTACTTTCGGCTTTCCTTGCCGCTTGTTGCGTTCGGACGTGACATGAAAGACGCATGGGGCGCGCCAGTCATTTCTGCGTTTATGGAAAAAGGTGCAGGATTTGGATACGCATTTCTTGCTTCCCTTGCAAGCCAATCGATTGGCATACGATATGTGTTTTAAAATATCTAACGGCAGATAAAATGCATGCGTGCATAATCAACAGCTTCGACGTAAGTGTCGGGGGATTAAATCATCCACACGAATAACATGCAGAGCATGCGCGGTACATGACAATGGCGATTTGTAAAAAATTTGCTTTCGTTTTTTTGTACGTTCGTGCGATGCAGCTAACACTTACTTTCCTTACAGTTTCGCCCAGTTTTGTAAGCGTTGTTATGGAGTTCTTTGTAAAATAACAAGGGGAATGTAAGTCTTGGAATGGCGTAGGCAAAGTTCTGATAAAGTTTCGCTTTGAACTCAAATTAAGAGCAGTGAAGCACACGGATGTGCGCCCTTACGACAAGTTTTGTTTAGTTTGACACTCCATAACAACATATTGTCAACACATCACTTGACATGACGTAGCCTTTTTTGATAAAATACTCGTTACCGTGCTGTGCGGTGGTCATTTACATCGCGACAGTTTAGGGAGCACGTATGAAAAATGTCGCTAGATGTGTGCGGCGTTTTCTAACACGAGCAGTACTTTTTGTGACTTTTTATGGAGGAGCGTATGTACGCACTTATTGAATATAACGGTAGGCAGTATAAAGCGGAGAAAGATGCCGTGCTTACATTTGACAAACTCTCTGAAGAAAAAGGCGCCACAATCGATATAGATTCTGTGCTGCTTGTCAGCGATGGCGACAACGTGAATGTCGGCACGCCATATGTGTCGGGTGCAAAGGTGAAAGTTGAAGTTGGCGAAACATACCGCGACAAAAAAGTGCTCGTGTTCAAGTATAAGTCAAAGAAAGACTATCATCGACTTCATGGCCATCGTCAATCGTACACAAAAGTTATGGTAAAGGAAATCACTGTAGCGTGATTTCAGTGCTTCTGGTGCGCAACAAGTGCGGCGAGTTTTGTTCGTGCAGTGCGAGCGGTCATGCAGGGTTTGCTGCAATCGGAAGTGATATTGTGTGCAGTGCAGTCACTGTTTTGCTGCGGACGACAATGCAGGTGCTTTCTGAAACTGCGGGCGTTGCGCTTACAGCACAGACACATAAGCGCGGCACGCTGGAGTTTGGCATTGAAAAAAAAGCAGTTTTGCCTGAATTGACGGCAAAGCTCGTATATGCGGCAGATTTTCTTGAAACAGGAATTGCCGCTCTTGCTAATGAATATCCGCAGCATGTTGCATTGAAAATGCAACATTGTTAATAGCAGGGAACTTTTATAGAACGGGGTAATAACTATGGGAAGATCAAAAGGCGGAAGCGGTGCTAAAAACGGACGTGATTCAAATGCCAAGCATCTTGGCATAAAACGATACGGCGGTGAAACTGTTACAGCTGGTTCAATACTTGTTAAGCAACGCGGCACGAAATTTTTTCCGGGCAAAAATGTCAAGCGTGCGGGAGATGACAGCCTTTTTGCCACAATGGACGGCACTGTTGTGTTCCACGAGCGCATGAACAGAAAATATATTTCTGTCACGCCAGCGAATGCGTAAAACCAGCGAACGCGTACGATTAGTTTGCAAAGCAACTGCCCGGTTCAGTAGTATCTGCGCCGGGCATTTTTTTACGGTGATGGATGGGCAGCGTGATTGCTGCAAGTGATTGGTACAAAGCTATGATTAATTTTGCTGATGAAGCGATAATCGAAGTGCGGAGCGGCAAGGGCGGAAACGGCTGCATTTCGTTCAGGCGCGAAAAATATATTCCTCGTGGCGGGCCAAACGGCGGCGACGGCGGCAAGGGCGGTGATGTGCTTTTTTGCGTCAAGCGCAATATGCGCACGCTTGCAAAATTGCGCAATAAAGTTGTGTTCAAAGCAAAAAATGGCGGTGACGGCTCAAGCTGGAATAAATTTGGCAAAAACGGTGACGATGTAGTGATTGCTGTTCCGCCCGGCACGACTATCCGTGACGCAGAGACTGGCGAGCTTATCAAAGAGTTTACTGACGAAAGCGAAGACGAGCAGTTTTTATTTTTAAAAGGCGGCAAAGGCGGCTGGGGCAACGTGCATTTCAAGTCGTCAACAAATCAAGCGCCGCGCTATGCGCATTCTGGCACGCCGGGCGAAGTGCGCACGTTGAAAGTGGAGCTTTCAATCATGGCTGATGTAGGGCTTGTCGGGTTTCCGAACGCGGGCAAGTCGTCGCTGCTTACCGCATTTACGAACGCGCGTCCAAAAGTTGCGCCATATCCGTTTACTACAAAGATTCCCCATCTCGGCGTGCTGCACGTAGACGACGAGCGCGACATTATCATTGCAGATATACCCGGCATCATTGAAGGTGCGTCTGAAGGCGTCGGGTTAGGCATTCAGTTTTTAAAGCATATTTCGCGCACGTCGTGCCTCATCTACATGATTGACTGCGCGGACGAAAATTATCGCACTGCATACAGCACGCTCAAAAGCGAGCTCGCTTCTTTTTCAGAAGAGCTTGCGTCTAAACCGCGCATGGTGCTGTGCAATAAGATAGATGTTGCAGGCGCAAAGGAGCGTGCAAGAGAGATTATCGACGCAATACACGCGGACGAACCTGAAACGGCAGTCATCGCAGTATCAGTCACTGCAAACATGAACATGCGTGATGCAAAGCTGCACATTGTTAAAATGGTTGACGAACGCGACGGCGGCCAATCTCTCGAAGAAGAAACTGTCTCGTCGTTTCTCGCGTCGCGCTCGCTCGATGAAGCTATGGAAGTGCAGTATCCGGGAAGCGAGCAGGCGGAGGCAGAATGAAACTCGCGCTGCTCGGGGGAAGCTTTAATCCGCTCCACATTGGTCACGCAATGCTTGCAGAAACTGTTGCAACAGAGCTCGGCTACGACAAAGTGCTGTTTGTGCCTGCGTTCATTCCGCCGCACAAAACATTTGCAGACGCGCCGAGCGCGCTGGACAGGTTCAACATGACCGCAACGTTTTGCCGCAGTTCTGCGCACTTTGAAGCGACAGATTGTGAAATTGCGCGCGGCGGCGTTTCGTACACGTTCGACACAGTACAATTTGTTATCGACAAATTTAAAGGCACGCTGACGGGAAAGCCTGCGCTCATCATGGGGCAGGAGAATGCGGCAGAGTTTGACAAGTGGCACCGCGCCGACGAGCTTGTGCGCATAGCAGACATCATCATTGCGCGGCGAAGCGAGGGAGCGAGCGTCATAGATATGGCTGCATTTGAAAACAAGCCGACAGGCAGCTACACGGGCAGGTTTGACAAAAGTGCGTTTGTGTTTCCGCACGAGCATGTGCTCCTTGAAAATCCACTGCTGCCAATTTCGTCAACTGAGATTCGCGCGCGCATTGCAAGCGGCAAAAGTTGGCGTTACCTTGTGCCTGAACGCGTTTTTCAGTATATTATAAAGCACAAATTGTATGGATATAGATGAGTTTCAGCAAACAGTAGCGCGCGTGAAGCATCATGCGCAATCAGTTTTAACAAAATCGCGCTGGGAGCATTCTGTGCGCGTTGCGGAAACTGCCGCATTGTTGTGCAAAAAATACGGCGTAGACGAGGCGTGCGGCTATTTCGCAGGCATTGCACACGACATGTGCAAAGATATGGGCGACGACGAACTTCTCACACTTGCGTCGCGCGACGGCAATGAGATTTCTGCGCTTGAAAGGGCAAGGCCGTCGTTGCTCCATGGGCGCGCGGCAGCAGTACAGCTTGCAAACGATTTTGGTGTGCACGATGAAGACATTCTTGAAGCGGTGCGCTGCCACACGTTCGGCAAAGCAGGCATGTGCGCGCTTGCAAAAATCATTTATGCAGCAGATAAAATCGAGCCAGGCCGCGCTCACATGACTGTAGCGTATTTTAATAAATTATTAACTCTGGAACTTGACGAATTGGTTAAGACGGTGCTTGACGATAATGTCGCGTATCTTGCTAAAAAAGGTTGTGAAGTTGCGGCTGACACGCAGGCGTTTTTAGCATCGTTAGAAAGATACAGCACGCACTGCTCAAATGATGCGTTTTACAGTATGCAAGGCAATTTTTATAGGGGAAATGCGTAAATGCGTGACGAGCAAAAAGGACTCATTTTTTTATTGCTTATAGCGCTCATCGTTGCAGGCGTTGCCGTTGTCATCGCTCTTTCGCTGCGCACAGACACTGTCGGCGAAAGTCTTGAAAACGACCAAGTGATACGCGCGCTCTACGTCATTGAAGACGGCGAAGGGAACGCTGTAATGACAGAAGTTGTCGTGTATTATCCTGTGTCTAAAAAAGCTGCTGTTGTAAACATTCCATACAACATCGGAGCCATTTACGCGAGTCTTGGCAGAGTTGACGGCATTGCAGTCATCTACAAAGAAAAAGGCATTGACATGTATCGACGCGAGATAGAAAATCTTCTCGGCACGTCAATCCCGTTTTATTCTGTTGTCACAATTGATAATTTTGTCAAGCTGACTGATTTGTTGGGTGGCATGCGTGTCTTTGTTCCTGAACCTGTTGACGCCGTTTCTGAAGATGGCGAGCGGTGGCTGCTGCCGTCTGGTGCCGTTACGCTTGATGGAGACAAGATGGCAACATATCTGCGCTATCGGTTGCCCGATGAAACAGATGCAGTAGTCTACGAGCGGTATCAGAATGTTATGATTGCGTATTTCACACAGTTGAATGAAAACAAGGCGCTCGTTTTGTCAAAAAAAACAATTGGCAATTTTTCTTCACTCATTAAAAACAACCTTGATAAAGAAGATTTTCAAACATTCATGCGCTTGCTTGCTGACATGAACACTGAGTATATCATCAAACAAAACGTCATCGGTAGTATGCGCAGCGTGGATGGCAAAATGCTTGTGTTCCCGCTCAATGGCGGCGATTTTATCAAGCAGGCTGTTGCGCAGTCAACGAACATGCTCATCTCTACAGGCAATACGATGACGAGCCGCATTTACGTGCTTGAAATTAAAAACGGCACGACGGTGCAGGGGCTTGCGCACAACACGGGAATCTTGTATCAAAACGCGAGCTACGAGATTTTGAGCACAACGAATGCGGACAGAAATGACTATGAGCGCACGGTGATTATTGATCACATTGGCGACAGCAAAATTGCTCAAATTGTTGGCGATTTTATCCGTTGCAAAAATATCGTGGAAGAAGAGATAAGCGCAGATGCGCCAAACGAATCTGCTGCAAATGTTGACTTTACCATCATACTTGGAAAAGATTTTGACGGTCGATACGTGCGTTGATGCGCATCATCACTGTAAGGAATATGTTATGAAGAATGCAGAACAAAAAGCGAAAGAGATAGCGTGTTTGCTTGAAGACGGCAAAGGAAAAAATGTTGCATTGCTCGACATTTCGCAGTTGAACGGATGGACAGATTTTTTTGTCATAGCAACAGTTTCAAGCTCTGCACATTGGCAGGGATTATACAAACAGGTGAAAGAGTATGCAAAAGAAAATAGCATGGAAATGCACGTTACCAATAGAAAGCTCAAAGACGGGGACGACTGGAATCTCCTTGATTTTGGCAATATTGTCATACACTTGATGTCTGAAGACGCGCGTACTTTTTACGATTTGGAAAAACTATGGCACGCGGCACGGACTATTGATTTCCGTGCAGATTAATAATTGTCGTCATCAAGGTCGTCGAATTCATCTTCGTCCAAAAGCTCTTCTCCTTCATCATTGAGGCTTTCATAACCATCTTCGTATTCATAATCGTCGTATGGTTCATCAGGATCGTCGTCTTCTTCAAAATCGTCATCAAAAAAATCCGCGTCATCGTCAAATTCATCGAGCGATTCATCGTCTTCGTCGTCATCAAAATCATCGTCATCAACATCGAAATCATCGTCATATTCGTCATCGTATGCGAAAACTTCATTGGCGAGCGAAAAGAGAAGAAAATCGTTTGCAATGGACATAATGCTCCTTCTTAAGCTTGTATAAGCAAAAATACTCTCAAATATATATAACTGTAATTAACATGTCCGTTTATGTCAATACTGTTTGAAAGTATAGAGTTTGATAAAATATATTGTACAAAAAATACGGCTTTACAAAATGCCATGTCTAAATGTAAAATAATCCATTGTGGTAACAGTAACATATTTTGATAAAGCGCGTATCTGTGCCGATGTACCTGTCGAGTTAATAAAACATAAACGTCATCTTACAGAGGCAGAAATTGAATTGCTCGAAAAAAATCTTAACTCCAGCGATGATGCTTCGTGGCAGAATGTCTATGTCGATGCAGAGCATTTTGATGCTTCGCTCATACGGAGTTCGTCTTTTTCTGGATTTGTAGTACTTGGCAAGTTGCGTCCCGCCAAATTAAAATATCACGACTTGGAACTTGAGGCAGGAATCTATCGCTCAAAATTAATAAATGTCGTTGTTGGAAATGACAACGTAATTCGTAATGTAACATATCTTGAGAATTACCGACTTGGTGATAACGTAATGCTGTTTAACATTCAGGAGATGAGTTGCACAAAGCATGCAAAATTTGGAAACGGTGTTCTGAAAAAAGGTGAGCCAGCTGAAGATCGCATTTGGATTGATATTGTAAATGAAAATGGAGGACGTGCTGTTTTACCTTTTGAAAATATGATTCCTGCCGATGCGTATTTGTGGTCGCGCTATCGTGGCGATGAAACGTTGATGAAAAAATTCTTTGAATTTACGGAACAAAAGAATGGTGGTGAGCTCAATACGTACGGTGTGGTCGAAGATAATGCTGTCATCAAAAATACAACATTGCTAAAAGATGCGAAGATAGGGGCATGCACTTATATAAAAGGCGCATTTAAATTAAAAAACATTACAGTGCTTTCTTCTGAAAAAGAGGAGTCTCAGATTGGAGAAGGCGTTGAAATGGTAAACGGTATTATGGGCTACGGGAGTCGCATTTTTTATCAAGCTGTTGCGGTACGGTTCGTCATTGGCAGGAATTGTCAGCTCAAATATGGCGCGCGATTGTTAAACTCTGTGCTTGGCGATAACTCCACCATTTCATGTTGCGAAATTCTCAACAATTTGATTTTTCCGTTTCACGAACAGCATCACAATTCTTCATTTCTTATTGCATCTACAATTATGGGACAGTCGAACATTGCTTCTGGTGCAACAATAGGCAGTAATCATAATTCACGAAGTCCTGATGGAGAGTTGCTTGCGCATCGCGGATTTTGGCCAGGCCTTGCAAGCGATTTCAAGCATAACAGTCGTTTTGCATCATTCGTGCTCGTCGCAAAAGGTTCCTATCAATACGAGCTTGATATACCGTATCCATTTTCACTTGTTGCGCTTGGTGAAAACGGTGACAGGAGTGTGCAGATAATTCCCGCATGGTGGTTTATGTACGACATGTTTGCGATTGTACGTAATAAATATAAATTTCAAAAACGCGATAAACGGATTATAAAGTTGCAGCATATTGAAATGGATCCGTTTGCGCCCGATACAATTCAAGAAGCGCTCGCAGCGTGTGAAAGAATCATTGTTTTAACTGCGGATGTTTTACCAAAACTGAATAAAGCCGCCGCTGCCAATGCAAATACGCCTGAAGAACGATATAAAGCAGCAAAATTATTTATCGAAAAAAATCCCGACGCAGACTTTACGCTTTCAGATGCACAGTGTCAGAAAAAATATGGTGCAGTTGTCTGCAAGCCTGCTCATGCGTATTGGTTTTATTGCAGAATTATTAAATATTTTGCTGCGCGCGCAATTAGTGAGTATTGTACGGTCGAAAATATACTGCATTTTTCATCCGATGTTATTGATAAAATCACTGAAGTACCGCTCTATACTGAATGGTGCAATGTCGGTGGCCAAGTAATTCCTGCAAAAAAAATTGATGAGTTGATTTTTAAAATAAAAAATAACACAATCGTTGACTGGGAAGCAGTTCATCAATTTTATGACGAATGCGAGGCGTTATATCAAAAATATAAAGCGCGGTATGCGGTGCATCTATTTGAATTGCTCTACGATGAGAAAATTGACAATTTTACAAAGACAATATATGAAGACATTGTGCATGAAGTTACCGCTGTTTCAACAGATATGTATAATGAATCGGTATCTTCTCGTAAAAAAGATTATACTGATTATTATCGTAAAATGGTATATCAAGATGATAACGAAATGGAAGCTGTGATCGGTACACTTGACACGAATGATTTTTTGAGAGCGCTTAAAAATGACACGGAAGAGAATAATAAAAAATTTAAATCGATATTTGGAAGTATACAATGAAAGATTTTTTACTTCATACGCCATCTGCAATTCAAGTGATTCCTCTTGCGCGGCTCTTTTTAATTTTTCTCTTATACAGCTTTATCGGCTGGTGCTCGGAAGTCTTGTATGTGGGCATCTTTTACGAGCATAAATTTATCAATCGTGGATTTTTGCATGGTCCTATTTGTCCTGTCTATGGATTTGGCGGTCTTGTCGTCATGATGCTTCCAGAAAAAGTGCAGGCATCGTGGATAACACTTTTTGTAACGTGCATGGTGCTCTGTTCGCTTGTGGAGTATGTTACAAGCTGGCAAATGGAAAAGATATTTAAAATGAAGTGGTGGGATTATTCTGAACATAAATTTAACATAAAAGGGCGCGTGTGCTTGCTCAACTCAACGCTGTTTGGTGTAATGGGGCTTGTTGCCGTTCATTTTGTGCAACCGTTTGTGAACAGCATGGTATATAAAATCGACGACACTGTTACGGTGTATTTGGCAGATGGGCTTGCCCTTGTATTTGTTGTCGATGCGTTATTAACAATCCACAAACTGATTGATTTCAGCATGACTATGGCAAAACTTAAAGAATTTGGCGAATCGTTGCGAGAGCGATATGCGGGAGAGCAATGGTTCATCAGCACAAGCATTGCAGATATGTTTGCGTCTATCAAAAAACGCGCTGCTGTCGAACGCAACAAATTCAGCGACTCGCTCATGCAAAAAATTGACTCGTTTAATGAACACCGTTTTGATTTTGAAAAATTTATTGCACGCTTTCCACGCGTTTCGAGCACGAGCTACAGAGAGTCGCTCGCACTTGTTAAGCATCGTTTTGCAGAAAGAGTTGCGGAACGGAAAGCTGCATTTGCAAAAAAGCGTGCATCAAAATAATAGAGCATTCTCGAAAAAGTGCAACTAAAGGTGCTTTGTGTTTTTTGAGGTTTTCAATAATTATTATTTTGGGGGTGACTATGGCAATCGTTGGTGCGTTTATGGTGCCGCATCCGCCGCTCATCGTGCATGAGATTGGACGCGGAGAAGAAAACAAAATTGCTGCGAGCGTTGCTTCATATGAAATTGTTGCAAAAAAGATTGCAGAGCTTGCGCCTGAAACTATTGTCATAACATCTCCACATGCAACACTCTATGCTGATTACTTCCACATTTCTCCCGGAGCAGAAGCGTCAGGTAGTTTTTCTCGATTCGATGCACCGAATGTGCGTTTTCGCGTTACATACGATGAGCAGCTTGTCGCGTCAATTTGCGAGGAAGCTGCGGAGTTCGGCATAGCGGCAGGAACAAAAGGCGAGCGCGACAAATCGCTTGATCACGGAACGATGGTGCCGCTGTATTTTATCAATAACTATTGTGCGGATTACAAAGTGGTGCGCATAGGGCTTTCAGGGCAGTCGTATAAAAATCATTATATGCTCGGCAAGTGCATTAAGCGTGCGGCGGAAAAAACGAAAAAGCGCGTTGTGTTTGTTGCAAGCGGCGATTTGTCACATGTGCTCAAAGCAGACGGACCGTACGGGTTTCGTGAAGAAGGACCGCAGTATGATGAGCGCATTATGAAAGTGATGGGAGACGCTGATTTTGGAAAACTTTTTTCCTTCTCTCTCGATTTTTGTGAAAACGCTGCAGAGTGCGGACACCGCTCGTTTGTCATCATGGCGGGCGCGCTTGATTGCACGGCAGTTCGCGCGCAAAAACTTTCGCACGAAAGTACGTTCGGTGTAGGTTATGGATTTTGCATGTACGATGTTTTGGCTTACGACGAACGCCGCAATTTTTTGACGCAATATGAAGCGTTTGAGCGTAGCGAACTTGATGCGCGGAAAAATAACGAAGATGAATATGTGCGCCTTGCGCGCGCCACGATTGAGACATATGTGAAGACGGGAAAAACGTTGTGCGTGCGAAATGGCAAAGTTGTGTGCGACGATGCGCCGTTTAACGGGTGGAAACTTTCTTGCGAGCTGCTTAACAATCGAGCGGGCGCATTTGTGTCGCTCAAAAAAGACGGAATGCTTCGCGGTTGTATTGGAACGATAGCGACCACATGCTCGTCGCTCGCAGAAGAAATCATTGCAAATGCTGTGAGCGCCGCCACGCGCGACCCGCGTTTCCCAGCAGTGACCGAGCGCGAACTTCCGTTTCTTGTGTATAGTGTTGATGTTTTGGGGGGAGCAGAAAAAATCGCTTCAAAGGATGAGCTTGATGTAAAACGATTTGGCGTTATCGTGACAAAGGGAACGAGGCGCGGCTTGCTTTTGCCCAATCTTGAATCGGTGAACACCGTTGAAGAGCAAATAGACATTGCATGCAGGAAAGCGGGAATCAACGCAGCTGAAAACCCCGACTTGGAACGATTTGAAGTAGTGCGTCATTATTAGACTGGGACGCATTATTAAAATGGCGCTGCATCACAGCATGAGACGGCATTGCTAATACAGGGCAGCGTTAATAAAACGAGGTAATGCGTATGGCACAAGACAAAACTGCAAAAATCTACTCGCTGCGAAATCACTCGGTGACGCTCACTGACAGCGACAGAGAGTTATTAACGCCGCGCCTCTGTCATGCACATGAAGCGCTTTCTTATTCTGAAATTATTAATAAAATTTTTAACGACGACATGATTTTTGCAATAGACTGTTTTCCGTCAAATTGCGTCGATTTGATGATACTCGACCCGCCGTACAACATCACAAAAAATTTCCACGGAACAAAATTCACTGAGCGCAGCGATGATGAATACACGCAGTATCTTGCCTCGTGGTTTCCAAAAGTTGTACGGCTGCTCAAAAGAGATGCGAGCGTGTATTTGTGCGGCGACTGGAAATGCATGGCGGCGATGTATGCTGTTGTTTCACGTCATTTGATTGTGCGCAATCGCATTACGTGGCAGCGCGAAAAAGGCAGGAGTTCAAAAGCAAACTGGAAAAATTGTTCCGAAGATATTTTATTTGCAACAGTGAGCGAAAATTATTATTTTAATGCAGAGGCAGTGAAGCAAAAACGTCGCGTTGTTGCGCCGTATCGCGAGAATGGCGTGCCGAAAGATTGGCAAGAAACTGATGGCAAGAAATTTCGTTTGACTGGCGCATCGAATTTTTGGGACGACATTACAGTACCGTACTGGTCGATGAGTGAAAACACTGAGCACCCGACGCAAAAGAGCGAAAAACTCATCGCAAAATTGATTCTTGCAAGTTCGCGTCAGAACAGCCTCGTGTTCGATCCGTTTCTTGGCAGTGGCACAACTGCTGTCGTCGCAAAAAAACTTGCGCGAAACTATTGCGGCATTGAAATCAATAAAGAGTATTGCCTGCTTGCAGAAAAGCGGCTTTTGCGCGCAGAAGAGAATACAGCGATTCAAGGATATACTGACGGCGTATTTTGGGAGCGCAATACAACGCATGAGCAGCGGAAGAGGAAATGAGCGTGATAAACCCCAATCAAAAAATCACCTGCGCTACAAGAGCGGTGACCATACAAGGTTAATATAACAAAATATCTTGACGGTACAACATATATATTGTATGCTGGATACATGGGCATGACGGCAAGACAGGTGATAAAAATCTTAAAAAAGAATGGTTGGGTATTAGATAGGATTAGCGGTTCGCACCATATTTTTAAAAAGCCTGGTAAATCACGTTCTGTTGCTGTTCCTGTACACGGAAATGATGATATGGGGATGTTTGCAAAAATACTTCTAAAAGAGGCAGATATAGACCCAGAAACGAAAAAGGAGGTTGAAAAATGACATACAACTGCATCATTACAGAACAAGATGAGAAAACGTATATTGCGCAATTCCCTGACATGCCGAATGTTCTAACGTATGGTCATACGCAAGCGCACGCATTAGAGATGGCAAAAGAAGCATTGGACGGCGTATTGGCATCGCATTTTGACAATGGGTATTCTATCCCTGAGCCAAAGTACACAGGCGGTTATCCTATAGAAGTCTCGCCAAAAGTTGCCTTTGCGATAGAATTGCGCAAGGCTCGTGCGAATCGATCTCAAAAGGATGTTGCAGCGGCAGCAGGAATGACATATCAGCAATATCAACGGCTTGAAAATCCGCGCAAGACAAATCCTACGCTTGAAACACTGTACCGCTTGCAAAAAGTTTTTAATCGTCCATTTTTGGCATTGTAAGCAAAAAACTTTGTTTTACGGAAAAATGAATGACTGTTATGCGGGAGCGTTTGTCGAATAATCATCAATCTTGCTGCACAAATCAAAGGTTGCTATAAATATGTCCGTGATAAACCCCAATCAAAAAATCACCTGCGCTACATGTTTTTACCGCTGCGCTCTTGCAGAGGGGCAAGTGGGGCAGTGTCGCGCTCGTGCAAACAAAAACGGCAGCATTGTGCCGCTCAATTACGGAATGCTCACGTCTCTTTCGCTCGACCCTATTGAAAAAAAGCCGCTGTACTTGTTTTATCCCGACAGCATGATTCTCTCTGCGGGCAGCTTTGGCTGTAACTTGCATTGTCCGTTTTGCCAAAATGCAAGCATTTCGCAAGTTGGCGATGACGCTGCAACTGAATACGTGTCGCCTGAAATGCTCGCACAAAAAGCAGAGGAGTTTGCACGATGCGGTAACATCGGCGTTGCGTTCACGTACAACGAGCCGCTCATATCGTGGGAATATGTGCGAGATGCTTCTCTCCTTGTACATGAACGCGGCATGAAAAATGTTGTCGTCACGAGCGGCTCGGTGAATGTGTCGGTGCTTGAAGAAGTGCTTCCGCATATTGATGCGATGAATATCGATTTAAAAGGATTTACTGACAGCTGGTACAAAAAACTTGGCGGCGATTTTGAAATTGTTAAAAATGCCATAACGCTTTGTCAGAGCCGCACGCATGTTGAGTTGACGACGCTCATTGTGCCGCATTTTAACGACAGCGAAAACGAGATGCGTGAACTTGCACGCTGGGTTTCAAAAATCGATGCAAACATTCCGCTGCACATTACGCGCTTTTTCCCGCGCTATCTCATGGCGGACGGCGAGCCTACTCCTGTTGCAACAGTGCGCCGCCTTGCGCAAGTTGCGCGCGAATATCTTTTGCATGTGTTCACGGGGAATTGTTAATGCATTCATGCATACTAATCGCTCGCACGTCCACATTGCAACATGCACGCTAAAACATGCATGCGTTAACACATGCCGCGTCAAATACACTACGTTGAAACACTCGATTCTAACGAAACGCAAGTTCATCAATCTGCTCATCAACAGCGGTTCCTGCGTGAATGACTGGATTGATAAACGAAACGCATGAGTCAATCGTGTTTTCAGGGAGCAATGCTTTCATTTTTGCAAAACATTTTTTTGCATTGCCACTTGCGCTGCATGCAAAAAGCGCAATATGCTTGCCGCGTATTTTTGCGCTGTGCAACAATGTATTCATAGGAGCTGCCATTGTTCCTGCCCATACAGGCGTGCCAATCAGCAGTTTTGCATACTGTGAAAAGTCGGGGAGCACAGTTTGTAATTGCACGTGTACACTGAAAACAGCATCACGCCCGCCGATAAGAAATTTGCGAAATCCTTTGCGCGGATATGCTTTTATCGGCTCAATGCGCACAATATCTGCCTGTAGTTTTCGTGCGGCAAGCTTTGCAACGTAATCTGTGTTGCCTTCAAGCGAATAGTAGATAACAAGCGTGTCTGTCATATGTTCAAAATAGTTGCAATCTGCATGATGTGTCAAGAGTGCGCGCATGTATAGCGGCAGAATTATAAAAACGAGTTGGTTTGCGCAGCGCCGCTTGCACTGAAAACTTTGCAAAACTGCGCGTGAACAAGCCGCATTTGTACAGTTTTTCCAGTAGCTTGCTTCAAAAGCATGCGAAATATATCTGCATGATTGCAGTATATGCAACAGTACGCGCAAAATAATTGGCTTTTCTTATTTTTTTTGCTATGATAGTCCGATGCGCGTTGTAACAGTAACGAATGTGACAGGTACGTATCCTCTGCAAAGTATGCCATCAGTAGATGATGTGAGTTTTTTTCTTGAGCAAGGCTCGTATACTGCAATTGTCGGATTGAATGGAAGCGGCAAGAGCACGCTTGCACGCATCATGTGCGGTTTATTTGAAGCTGATTCAGGCACTGTTTCGTATGCAAACAATGTGCGCGTTGCACTCGTATTTCAGTCGCCGAAAGATCAGATTGTGTGCAGTGTTGTTTCGCGCGATACTGCATTTGGTCCGCAGAACCTCAAATTGCCTGCGGGTGAGGTAGAGCTTCGCACAATTGAATCGCTTGCAGTGACAGGCCTGCTTCACAAAGCGTCTGCGCAATCTATGACGCTGTCGCTCGGGCAGACGCAAAAGGAGGCGCTCGCAGGAATCATCGCGCTTAATCCCGATGTGCTCATACTTGATGAAGCTGTCTCCATGCTTGACCCTGCTTCGCGTAAAGACATTTACCGCTTTCTCGCGTATTGGGTGCAGCAGGGCAACACCGCTGTTCACATCACACACGATGCAGATGCCATAAAAGAAGCGAAAGATGTCATCATGATGCGGCGCGGAAAAATTGTATTTCGCGGCACGACAAAAACATTTTTTGAAAAAGAAGATTTGGTAAACGAAATCTGCGGAGAGGAAATTAATAAAAATTTACAGCGCAAAAAAACATATTGTAAAGATGCAGACAGCATGACTGTGGACGATAAAGTTGCACACGATAAAAATGCACTTAGTGACGAAGCGCATCGCAACGTCACGTGCGAAAAAACTGCGCACCACGAAATAGCGTTTGCGCTTGAATCTGTCTCTTTCTCATATGGTGAAAACATTATTCTTAATAATATTAATTTTTCTCTTGCGGCGGGAACAGTGACCGCGCTCACTGGCGTTTCGGGCAGCGGAAAGTCGACGTTGCTCGAAATTGCGGCGGGCTTGCTCGCGCCTTCGAGCGGTTCAGTACGCTGCAACATTCGTCCCGCGCTCTGTCAGCAAAACAGCGATGCCGCGCTCTTTGAACAGTTTGCCGCTGATGATGTAGCGTTTGGCGCACGAAATAGCGGTGTGCAGGGAAAAGCGCTTTTGGAACGCGTGGCATCTTCAATGGATGCGGCGGGTATTCCGTTCAGCGAGTATGGCGAGCGCGAAACGTTTACGCTATCAGGCGGCGAGCGCAGACGACTTGCCATCGCAGGAATCCTTGCGCTCAATTCGCCTGTGCTGCTGTTTGACGAACCTACTGCGGGACTTGATGCTCCATCGCGCGCGCATGTTTTAAAAACACTTCGTTCGCTGGCAGATGAGGGACGCACTGTTTTGTTCAGCACACACCGCCGCGATGAAGCAGCATTTGCAGACAGCGAGCTTTTACTGGAAAATGGCATGATTCATGTGGACGGTTTCATGTCTCAATGCTCCGCGCATAACGAGGAGCAAGTGTACGCGCAAGACTTCACAGACGCACAAAGCGACGTTATATTGCACAGCGATTCGAGCGCGCGTGCAGACGAGCAGACGTGCGTGCAATTTTCAGCACCTTATGCACTTGCAGAACAGCAGCCGCTTGACGGTGCAAAATTGTTAAATTCTCTGCGCGGTCTTGGAGCACATGTAGGTGGCGCAGAAAAAAACAATAGCATCATTTCACGTTTGCCGCCAGTTGCAAAATTCATCGTGTTTTTTGCGCTGTTCATTTCGTCGCTTGCTGTTCGTCCGCTTGCGTGGTGCTGTGCGTTGCTCGCGCTTTCGCTTGCGTATGCGTTTTTTGCAAAATATCCTGCAAAGAGGCTTTTCACCTCGCTCGTAAAAGTCATTCCGTTGCTGCTGCTTTTTTGCATTTTCCAGATGATTTTTTTTCCGCCGCGTCCAGACGAAAAAATATTTTTGACATATAAATATTTTACTGTTACGCCGTCGAAGCTGCTGTTGTGTTTGAAAACGCTCATCCATACAGAGGCGGCGATTGCGTGCATCGTTTCGTTTTCATATGCAACGCCTGAATATGATGTTGTTGACGGGCTTTCAATTTTGTTAAAACCGCTTGCGCTCCTGCGCGTTCCTGTGCGGTATGTCATCATCATTGTGGAGATTATTTTCCGTTTTATTCCATTGCTCATTGACGAAGCTGAAAGCATTATCAAAACGCAGCTGATTCGCGGCGGTCTGGGAAAAACAAAAGGATTTTTTAACAAAGTAAAAGCAATTATCCCGCTCTTTGTGCCGCTTGTCATTCAGACAATCAAGCGCTCTGAATCGCTCGCAGACGCGTTGACGGTGAGGTGCTTTGCATGAGTTGCACTATGGATTTTGCATTTTGTCCGCTGTGCGGCGGCAAAAAAATCAATTTTGTTGATAATAAAAAATGGGTTTGCAGCGACTGTGGTTTTGATTTATATCACAATGTTGCGGCTGCGGTGAATGTTATCATTGCAGATAAAAACGGCTTTGTGCTTTTTGAAAAGCGGGCAAAAGAGCCGCGCAAAAATTTTCTTGCACTTCCCGGCGGTTTTGTCGATGCGGACGAGGGCGCGGAGCAGGCTGCAATGCGCGAATGCAAAGAAGAGGCGGGGCTTATCATTCAGCGCGTAACATATCTGTGCAGCCTGCCAAATACGTATGAATATAAAAATATTGTGTACAAAACATGCGATACGTTTTACACGGCAGATTTGCCAACGGGAATTGAAAGCGTCACATCGTTGACAAAAACGCTTTGTGCGCAGAAAAGCGAAGTGCAGGAATTTGTTGCCGTGCGCATATATGATGAACGCTCGCTCAATGCTGTGCCGTTTGCATTTGAAAACGCGCGGAACGGGCTTCGCATATGGTTGGAAACGCGGCAGTAACATGCGCATTTTTGTGTGTGCGGTGAGCATCCTTTAGAGAATAGCATACCTCATCGCTTGCGGCAAAGTATGTTGCTTGTGAGCGGTGAACATGTGCGTGCACGCTGTGTTAAAGTGATTTTTCGTGCGCAGTGATTGAGGAAGTGCTGATTAACGAGGTAGCTATGAATGGCATTGTCAATGAGTTTGCATGCATGATTATTTCGGCTGTTGCATATGTTTGTATTGTTGCAACAACGCCGCTACGAAAATCGCGCGTGCTTAAAAGAGCGGGAGCGTGCTGTTTGCGTGTAAAGCGGCGCTCAATAAAACTGACAGTTGCAGCGCTTGCATGTTGCTGTGTTGTGCCGCTCTTGGCGTTTCATATCAATTTTTCTGTGTATGTAAAAATCATGCTTGTCGGCATTGGCTTGCTTGGTGCGTACATGATGTTGTCCCTGCTCGCGACTGCCGCGTGCGAAGGCGTTTATGAAAACGGCGTGATTGCAGACGGCGCGTTGATTTTGTTCAGCGATATTGTACATTTTAAAAAGCCTGACCAGCAAAGCGAGGTGTATGGAAATCACATTCTTGAAATAGAGACGAATGCGCATGGAACAAAGCGCGTGCTGTATACTGATGAAAACGAGCGCGACGCGGTTCTAGAAAAAATCTACATAATGGATAAGATTAAAAATCAGGTATAATTTTGTCCAGTTTAATTTATGTTTTTTAATTTTTCTTAAAAAAAGATGCTAGCTCATTTTGCTTACATATAAACTTATTCTGTCTAGTTATATGGTTGCACATCAATACACTTTTGCTCGCATGCAGAAATGTGCCTGCTCATTGTCCTTGTTTTTGCAATGTGCTATAATAGTATTTTATGAAAGGAATCGAGCTTGAGAAAGCATACAATCCAAAAGATTTTGAAGAACGCATTTACAAAAACTGGGACGATGGCGGCTGGTTTAAACCCGCTTCTGACGCGGACTCTCCTGTTCACGCTGCATACAAAACGCGCACTGCAAACATGACGCACGAAGAAATCGCGCGGCAGACGTTTTCTGTCGTCATTCCGCCGCCGAACGTAACGGGCGTGTTGCACGTGGGGCATGGCCTTAACAACACGCTGCAAGATATTGTCGTGCGCTACCACCGCATGAAAGGCGACAACACGCTCTGGCTCACTGGCACTGACCACGCGGGCATCGCGACGCAAAACGTTGTGGAGCGCGCACTTAAAAAAGAGGGCACGTCACGAAGTGCCATAGGGCGCGAGCAATTTCTTGAGCGCACGTGGCGCCTGAAAGAGGAACATCATGCAACGATTGTGCAGCAGCAAAAAAAACTCGGCAACAGCACTGACTGGCAGCGCGAGCGTTTTACCATGGACAGAGGCTTGTCCAAAGCGGTGCGCGATGTATTCGTGACGCTGTACGAGCGCGGCCTCATCTATCGCGGCAACTACTTGGTGAATTGGTGTCCGCGCTGCGGCACGGCGCTTTCCGATGACGAAGTTGAGCACACGGAAACTGCGGGCGCGATGTATCACCTCTACTACGAATACGCGGACGGACCTGCGCCTGACGGCTCGACAAAAATTGAGATTGCGACAACGCGCCCGGAAACGCTGCTCGGCGACACGGCAGTTGCAGTGCATCCCGATGATGAACGCTATAAAACTATCGTTGGAAAAAAGGTAAAGCTCCCGCTCACTGACCGCGTGATTCCGATTATTGCAGACGCGTATGTCGATAAAGCATTCGGCACGGGCATGGTAAAGATTACGCCTGCGCATGACCCGAACGACTGGCGGGTGGGGCAGCGCAACAATCTTCCTGTCATAAACATTTTGAATCCTGACGGAACGCTAAACGAAAACGTTCCAGAAAAATATCGTGGGCTTTCGTGTGCAAAAGCGCGCGAACTCGTGATTGCAGATTTGCAGGCGGCAGGACTTTTCAAAACCGAGGAGAAAATCACGCACGCGGTAGGGCATTGCTACCGCTGCAACACGGTCGTCGAGCCGTATGTGAGTGACCAGTGGTTTGTAAAGATGCAGCCGCTTGCGCAAAAAGCGCTCGATGCGTGGAAAGCGGGCGACATCGTATTTTATCCGCGCAAATGGGAAAACACATACAACGTGTGGCTCGAAAATATCCGCGACTGGTGCATCAGCCGCCAGCTGTGGTGGGGACACCGTATTCCCGTGTGGTATTGCCAGGACTGCGGCGAGATGATTGTATCGCGCGAGGACGTATGCGTGTGTCCAAAATGCGCTTCAAAAAATCTTGTGCAAGACCCCGACGTGCTCGACACGTGGTTTTCGTCATGGCTGTGGCCGTTCAGCACGCTCGACTGGCCGGAGGCGACAAATGACCTTGCAGCGTTTTATCCGACGAGCGCGCTTGTGACGGCGTACGACATCATCTTTTTTTGGGTTGCCCGCATGATTATGGCAGGCCTTGAGTTCACTGGCAAAGCGCCGTTCCACGACATCTATATTCACGGGCTGGTGCGCGATAGGCAAGGGCGCAAGATGAGCAAGTCGCTCGGCAAC
This sequence comes from Treponema sp., assembly GCA_017940005.1. Taxonomy (GTDB): domain Bacteria; phylum Spirochaetota; class Spirochaetia; order Treponematales; family Treponemataceae; genus Treponema_D. The sequence goes on along the minus strand of JAGAZO010000017.1, from coordinate 107,229 downwards.
GGCATTGACCCGAATGAAATTGTCGCGCTCTACGGAAGTGATGCGTTCAAGTTTACGCTTGGCTTTATGTGCGCGCAAGGGCAGGACGTGTTGATTGACCGCGACTCGTTCAAACTCGGAAGCCGCTTTGCAAATAAAGTGTGGAACGCAAGCCGCTACATTCTCATGAACCTTGAAGGGCGCACGCTCATCCCGGTAAAAGACAGCGACTTGACCGAGCTTGATCGATGGATTTACACGGAGCTTGACGCATGTGCGCGCACTGAACGCGAGGCACTTGAAAGCTACCGCTACAATGATGCCGCTTCTGCGCTCTACGAATATTTTTGGAATGAATACTGCGACTGGTATGTAGAGGCGACAAAGCTCTCTTTTAAAAATGGCGATGAGCACGAGAAAAACCGCGCTGCTTCCGTACTGCTCAACGTGCTCGAAGAAAACATGCGCTTGCTGCATCCGTTCATTCCGTTTGTTACTGAAGAAATTTACGCAAAGCTGCCGCTTGCAGACATCGTTGAAAACCGTGCGCGTGCAGGAAAAAACAGCATTATCACAAACAGCGCGTACAGCGGCATGCTCATTGCCGCTCCATTTCCCGAACCGAACGATGCGCGCGTCAATGAAACAGTTTCCAACAGGTTCAACGTGCTTCGCGAGTTTATAAAGAATGTGCGCGGCTTGCGTACTGAATGCGGCATTGACCCCGCAGCAAAAATCGCTGTTGCTGTTGTTATCGAAAAAGGCAGCGCGGCAGAAGTGTGCACAGAAAAAACAGACGTTATACAGCTGCTTGCAGGCGTACATAAAATTGATTTTGTCGACGCAAAGCCGCAGTCTGCCATAGGCACAGTGGGTCGCGGTTTTGAAGCGTTTCTGCTGCTCGACGAAAGCGTGAACAAAACGCAGCTCCGCGCGCGATTTGAAAAAGAAATGCGTGAGGCAGAAGCTATCGCGTCTCGTTCTAAAGCAAAGCTTTCTGGTAAATTTGCAGAGCATGCCGCGAGTGAGCTTGTGGAAGCAGAAAAAGTCAAGCTTGAAGAGAACATGCGCAGAATAGAAAAACTTGCATCATATATTGCGAGCCTCTAAATGCGGAGATGTGGAGATGGGAAAATTTAGATACGAGATGAACGTAGATCGTTCTGGCCGCATGGACAACGAAGCTATGCTTCTTCTCAAAAATATGTATCTTGCGCCGTATATGCAGCTCGCTACTGCGCTCATCGGAAAAGCGCGTCACGCAGGCGGCAACATGTTTCGCCATCAGCTCGACACGATGAGCATACTCATAGACTACGGCTACATCGATGCAATTTTATTAAAAGCTTCATGCATTCATGATGTGCTTGAAGATGTGCCTGGATTTGATAAAAATTTAATAATCAATGCTGACGAAGACGGACTAGAAGTATACAACCTCGTGTGCGAAGTGACGCGCAAAGAAAATCAACCTAAAGAAGAATACTTGCGCGACATTATCCAAAATGGAAGTCCTCGTGCAAAGGTTTTAAAGTGTGCTGATAGAATCAGCAATATGATAAGTCTCGGCTTTGTGAGCGACCCCAAATTTATCGAACGTTACTGCGACGAAACAGAATACTTTGTACTTCCCATAGCGATTGAAGTTGACTACAACATGTATCAAGAACTGATTGGATTAATAATAACGCGACGGCATTATCTTGAGGAATGCGGCTACATAGAGGCACAAAAAAAAGGTGAGCAAAAATAGTTTGCTGCTTGCACACGTTCCTAAAACTGCGCTTTTCGCAGACGTACCTGCTCAATGTCTTCGCTGAAAAGTTCGCGCAAATCGTTCAAGCCGAGCGCCATGAGCGCCATGCGGTCAATGCCGATTCCCCACGCAAGCACGGGCACGTCTACGCCCATCGCCTTTGTCACTTCGGGGCGGAAAATGCCTGAACCGCCAAGCTCAAACCAGCCGAGCACGGGGTGCTTTATGTGCACTTCTATTGAAGGCTCTGTGAATGGGAAGTAGCCAGGCACGTATTTGACATCTGTTGCGCCTGCAATTTCAGTTGCAAACATTTTCAAAAATCCGAGCAGCGTTTTCAAGTTTACGTCGTTTCCGAGCACGATTCCTTCTGTCTGATAAAAATCGCTCAAGTGCGTTGCGTCAACTTTGTCGTAACGGAAGCAGCGCGCTATGCCAAAATATTTTCCAGGCACTTTTGCCGTGTGGAGCTGATGCGCGGAAAGCACGGTGCCTTGACTGCGCAAGATGAGGCGCTTTGTAAAGTCCGTGTCAAACGCATAATTCCAGCCGCGACTGCCAGTGTTTCCGCCGTTTTCGTGAGCCGCTTTTACGTTTGATAAATACGGCTCTTCGATTGCTTTCGCGTGCGTGGGATTTTTAATGCGGTACACGTCGTGAATGTCGCGTGCTGCGTGAAACTGCGGCATAAAGAGCGCGTCTCCGTTCCAGAACTCTGTTTCCACAAGCGACCCGTCAAACTCCTCAAAGCCGAGCGAGCACAACTTGTCTTTGACTGATTCAAGGAATTGCGCGTAAGGATTTATGCGACCCGGAATGATTCTCGCAGGCGGTATGGAGATGTTGTACGCGCGGAAAGTGCCGCTCTTCCATTCACCGGAAGAAAGCAGCTGCGGCGTCACTTCGCCGAACTCGTTGCCGGTAACGCCCGCTTCTTTGAGCGAGGCAGCAACTGCAGCGTACTCGCCAGCAAGCCGATACGTGACTGTTTCGCGCTCAATGATTTTAAACGGACTGTCAGCAGCTCCGCGCTTTTTTGCAAGATGTGCAATCACTTCCTGCTCTTCTGCGGAGAGCGCATCTTTTTCAAGCTGTCCATTTTCCGCCTCGCTTGCGCGCTTGAGCAAATCTTTGGCAACTACAAGCCGTTTTGGAAACGGGGCTTCTGTCGCTTCTGCTTCTTTTGTCGCGTTCATTTTGAGCACGCCGTCTTTTGCAAGCTGCCCGAACGCGCTGCCGATGTCTTTGTTCTCAACACCAAGAGCCGCTGCAATTTTTGGCAGCACTACAGCCCTCCGCTCTTTTACAAAGTTGATGACGCGCTCTTCTACTGTACCAATTTTTGCAAGCACGCGACCACGCTCGGTAATCTCGTAATACGTGTGCGGCGTGCGCGCAGTTTCTTCAACAAGCTCTTTTCCCGAAAGCCACGAAAATGCTTGATTCGCGTGTCCTTCTTTGTAGCCAAGCTCGTCCTGCAACTTCTGCGCAGTTAAATCGTCATTGTGAGAATACTTTAAAAGCACCTTCGTTTCGAGCGGGTGCAAGTTTTTAATAATATTTGAGATGTCCATGTAAAAAGCCTGAATTACCGTGTGAATTTTACATACGACATATATTGCGCACAACTGTAGCCGCGTTCGTTTTTAAAATATTTTTCGCGGTCGCGAGCAAGGTACGTATAGTGGTAATACTGGTTATCTTTCATAAAATCAATGAGGCATTCCATTACCGTATTCATTGCTTCGGCTTTATCGTAAGTGACGTACATACATGTGTAGTAGATGCGCACCTCGTCGTACATGGGCGTGTATTCAATGCGCACTGTTGCCGTCTGGTCGCGAAGATGCTGATTTTCTGGCACGATGATGAGCGTCGTCTTTTCATCATAGCCTTTGTTGTTTATCGATGTCTCTGGCGTAAACGACTGCGTGTTTTGCGCAAACAACATGCTCGATGCAAAAATCACACTTGCCAAAACGAATATTTTTTTCATCATCATGCCTCCAACAAAATGACAGATTAAACCTGTTTGATAACGAAGTTAGCAAACAGGTTCTGAGTTTTAAAACTGCGTGTACGGTACTATTCTATCAGTTTCCAGAAAAAAATCAAGTTGTACTTTATATCTGCCCGCATCGATTCCTATGAGCGGTGTTCTCCGTATGAGCACTTTGCCGCGTATCTCTTTGGGCTTATTTTTGATTTTTGTGCGGAAATGCTCTCGCACTGCGTCTCTGATTGCATCTTTTACCGCATTCGTCAGCCCGTCAAAGCCGTCAGAAATTTTCCCGTAGCCTACGCCGTGAATTGTTTCGTGTGTGATTGATGCCCACAGCTGATAATTGCGCACCATGTGCGGCGTTCTCGTGAATTCAATCCAGCACGTAAGGCGGCTGTCCTGCACGAGCGGCGCAACGTATGTGATTGCCTGCTCATATTCGCCAAGCTCTTGCACTGCGGAAAACTCTATGTACTCTTCGACGCCGCGCAACTTGTCTGAAGGCGTATATGAAAAATTCCAGCCGTTTACCATGCCGCCTATCATAAACGGTGCAAGCTGCTTGAGCCGCCCGATTGAATAATCAAACATGCCGTCCGACGTGCTGTTCGCCGCTTCAAATCCAGGATACGCGTCGAGTTCTGCCCACAGCGGAATGCGTATATGCACAATATCGTCAGGAGTTTGTGCAAAAGCTCTGCTTGGAACAAAAAAAACATGTGATGTGGGCAGAAAAAATATTCCTGCAAAGAGACAAAAGAATGTTACAGCGCGCGCACGCCTCTGTGTTGTTTTCTGCATGTTGTTGATAAAACAATCCTTCAAAAATAAATTTTATAACAAATGCTGTATTTTAAGTTGCCTTTTTTATTATCGTATAATTTTTCATAATTTCAAAGAAAATTTCCCAGCTTGGATATTGATGCTCAAGCATGTCGAAATTGTCTCTATTGCGTGACGACATCATGAGTATGCGAAGATTTGATATTATTTCACCGTTCGGTTTTTTTACGTCAATGAGCAGTTCTCCTATTTGCGTATGCAGTTCCTGGAGATTATTTACTTCATCGTGCACAAGCTTTTGCGCATTATTGTTTATCATTTGAACCATTGATTCCATTTTTGCAAAAAAATCTGTATCTTTATGGCTGTCTCTAATGTATCCTTCAAGTACAGCAGTGTCATATTGATTTCCACGCTCAAACAAATTTTCGAAAGACTGGAGTTTTGCAGCACATTCTGTTGCGGCGAACACTGTTGTTGAGAATTCTGTTTTATAGAGAGGATTATTAAAAAAACCTTCAATGACTATAGCGTTAAGCAATGTTGTTATTGATTCTGAAATGTATTGCTGCAAAAAGGTTTTTAGAATTTGCAGCGGCGTAATCCAAGCGAATGAAAGCGGAGTGCTTGCCTGAAGTTTTGCATTCATTGCGTTGTCGTAGCCGGAAAGCGCAGCAAGGTGTATTCCATTAAACAGCTGTGCAAGTTCATTGCTCAAGCGCATGTCTTTGAGTTCTGTTTTTATACGCTGTTCGTCCGCATGAAATTGCTGCTGAATGCGCAGGGCAAAATTATTTCTTGCCGATTCTTTGTACTCAACAGTTTTTGGAACATATGTCGCATCTTCTTTGTGAATTTTTATGAGCGTTTGCAAATGGTCTGCAGTAAGGATATGCGTTATGACATACGCGATTTTTTTTACATTTTCTAAGTACGCATCGCTTTTTGCGACAGGAAGCGGCATGTTGTTTTTCAACTGTGCAAGCGCGATAACTGCTTGTGCAACTGCGCTGTTTATTTGTAATCCTGCAATTTGAAAGTATAAATCTTCTATTGCATTTCCCAGTCGCGAGAGCGAAACTTCTTGATACAATGGCTTATATTGAATATCTATAGATGAAAAATTTGCATCGAATGGTTGAAGTAGTGCAACAAAATTGAAACGGCATAAATCCACAAGCTGATGCAGCGCTATCAGTTCTTTGTCGATATTTTTAAAAACGCTGCCTTCAAGCAGCTTCACTATATTGTCGAGCGTACGTTTTTGTAAGTCAAATTGACGGGCGCTCGCATTTTCGTGTTCGAGAATCGCCTTTTTTCTGTTTTCATATGAAAGCGAGTGAACAGCTTCTTGGTCGTCAGGCGAAAAGCCAGTGAGCACAAGCTGTGATTCAAAACGCTGTCGGCGTGGAATGTCTGTGCCGCCTATTGTATCTAGAAATAAATCATTGAGCGGTTTTGTGTTTACGTAGAGGATGCGGACAGCTTCCGCAAAATTGGGGAGAATATTTCCATTTTTGTATAATTCGGGCTGAAACTTTTTTAGTTCGCTTTCAAGCTTTTTACGTTGTGCGCGTTGTTGACTGTCAGGAGACTGCTTATTGAATAACGAGCCGAAAAAATCGATGATAGTTTGGAAAATGCCCATGTGCCATTTTAACTCGTATTGCCCCGTTTCATCAAGCAGTGAGCTGCTAGTATAACACATGTTTTACATGCGCATGTTGTAATTTTGTCTACGCAAATTGCAAGCGCATCGGCAAAGTCCTGACGCGGCATCTTCGTCGTAGTTTTTGCACATTGCGCTGTTTCTGTTGCACGAGTAGTGCGTATCTAACTTGCCGCTTACACCATTTGTGTATGGCTCATGTATATGCGTGCAGTATGTCGTTGTATTCTGCAATCGTTGCGGCGTGCACAAGGCGATTTCGCAACTCCGCTCCACCTGCAATGCCTTTTGTGTACGCGCAAAACCGTTTGCGCATCTCTTTGCACGCGTGTTCTTCGCCAACATCTGACGCAAGCAGCTCAAGCTCCTTGAACCCCGCTGCAATGCGCGCGGCGCTGTTTACGCTGCTATAGCTTCCTGTTTTTAACAATGCTGTTGTTTCAGTAAAAATAAACGGATTTCCCATTGCGCCGCGCGCAAACATCACTGCGTCGCAGCCTGTTTGCAAAAGCATGTCGCGCGCATCTTCGGGCGTGAACAAGTCGCCGCTTCCAAAAACGGGAATGCGTCCTGCAACAAATTCCACGAGCGATGCGATAACGTTCCAGTCCGCCGTGCCCTCGTAGCCTTGCGCGCGCGTGCGCGGATGAATCGTAATGGCTGAGACGCCTGCATCGAGCGCCGCCGCTGCCGCTTCTTTCCACGTCATCTCGTGCGCATCCCACCCTGATCGGATTTTCACTGTGACAGGAACTTTCCCGTGCGCAGCTGCAACAGCGGCACGCACAACATTGTGCAATTTGTCGGGATTGCGTATGAGTGCGGAACCTGCCCCTGTCTTAACAATTTTTGGCACGGGACAGCCGCAGTTTATGTCGAGACACGAGCAGCTCGTAGCGTCAAGCACAATAGCAACTGCGCGTGAAATCGTTTCAGGGTTGCTGCCAAAAATCTGCACTGCATACAGCCGCTCGTTTTGGGCGCGGCGCATAATCACATGCGTTTTGTCGCTCCGCCGCACAAGCGCTTCTGCAGAGACCATCTCCGTGTATGTGAACGAAGCCCCGCAGTCTACGCAGATTGAACGGAAACTCCTGTCGCTGTAGCCTGCTACAGGAGCGAGAAAAATGTTGCCATCAAGAGAAAGCGGTTGTGCGCTGCCGCCGATTGTCACTGGATGATAGAGCATCACTCGGATATGTTGAATGCTTTGCAGCTGTTCGTCCACAGTTGCGCGCTCAACGCTTCTATGTCCATTTCAAGCAAGTCTGCAAGAAAATGCGCTGTCGAAGTGAGATACGCCGGCATAGTGCGCTTTCGCTCGCGGAATTCGGCAGGAATCATAAACGGGCTTTCCGTTTCTATGAGAATTCGCTCCACTGGCACGTTGAGCGCCGTTTCATGCAAATTGCGTGCGTTGCGGTACGTCAAATTGCCCGCAAATGAAAACCACACGTTGAGCCCTGCGTCGAGACAGCGTTGCGCGTATTCCGCATCTTCAGAGTAGCAGTGGAAAATCGCGCCAGCAGAGGGAATGCGCTCCGAAAGCACGTCGAACACGTCTTTGCCCGCATCGCGGTTGTGAATAATCACTGGCAAATTGTGCTTTTGCGCAATCTCAAGCTGCGTGATAAAAAGCTCAATTTGCGTGCGCTTGTCGCCAAACTGCTTGTAATAGTCGAGTCCTGTCTCTCCTACAGCGACAATGTTCGGCAGCTTGAGGCTGTCTTCAATGAATTTTACATAATCTTTGCCAGGATTTGTCACTTCTGACGGCGCGACGCCGACAGCGTGATACATGCCGGGCACAACTTTGAGCGTATTGTATACGCGCGTAAAATCGTGCAAGCTGTTATTAATAGAAATAATGCGGGCAACACCAGCCTGTTTTGCCTGCTGAATAACGCGCAACTGTTCAATAGGATCATCATAAATAAGCCCAATGTGGGCATGAGTATCAAAAAACTGCATGGCTTGCTTCCTTAAAAATGTGATGTGATACTCGGATTTTTCCGATACTCTTTATAAGATACCATACCTTTTGCGTGAAGTCAACTTAATTTTTATCATGCATTTGACATAAATCTGCCGATATGCTATAATAGCATTTGCACTGTTTGTATTTTTTGGAGAGCGATTCATAATAGCTATATCTTAATCAGGAGCATAGTGTGGCTCGGACACAAAAATATAAAAAAATAGAAAAAAAGGTTGCCTCAAAAACAAGCAATGTCGTCTATTCCTTTTTTTGCATGATAAAAGACGCTGCTGTGCGCGTATTTAAACTATTTGACAGCAAACTTACCATAATGATTGTCCCGCATTCTCAAAGCAGGGTTATCAATTTTCAGACAAATGTATTTGCGCTTGCGCTTGGAACAGCACTTGTGGTTGGCATTGTCATGTCATTTTTTTATTTTGATAGAAAAGCTATAAAGTCAAGTGTTGCAATTTCACAACTTACGTTGCAAAACCGCGAAACGCAGGCAAGTCTTGACGAATTGCGTGACGAAAACATGAACCTCATGCAAGCGGCAAAGCGGTTTCAAACATCGCTGTCGCAGTCGCTTTCACTGCTCGGCATTGCAGAGTCGAGCAGCGTTTCGCGCGCGCCTCTATCAGGGAGCGATTTGTCATCTCTTTTTGGTACGCGCGAAACAGTCACCGGTTCGTTGCGCGAAACAGAAGATGTAAAGCAGCTCACGTCATACCTTGAAAATGCTGTGCAACCTGTTGAGCAAATCGGTAAAATGCTTGAAAGTCAAAATACGCTGTTTACAGAAATACCGAGCATATGGCCGCTCAAGAATCCCAATGCGCACATTTCTATGGCATTCGGCGCAAACGAACATCCTATTACGGGGCAATGGTACATTCACAAGGGCATTGATTTTTCCACATACCGTTCGGGCGACCCGGTGATTGCGACTGCGAACGGGCAAGTTGTTACGGTAGGCTATGACGCAAGCTACGGAAACTACGTTATCATCAAACACAAGCATGGCATCTACACGCGCTATGCTCATCTCATGTATGCAAGCGTATTGAAAGGACAGTTTGTGTCACAGCGTGATATAATCGGCTATGTCGGTAATACTGGCGTTACGACAGGTCCGCATCTTCATTACGAAGTACACATTGGTTCCAGTATTGTTAATCCCGCGCAATATATCAATGTGAAATTCTCCAATTAGCTTATGGCGTTGCGCTTTGATGATTTTTCATTCAACACAATAGTAGGTGAGGCGTCGGCAATTACGGGCAATGTTCGTATAAATGGCTCCGTGCGCATTGAAGGCGATATAGACGGTAATCTTGAAACAGACGGCAATGTGCAGATAGGTGAACGTTCGCGTTTTCATGGAAATCTTTCTGCAAAGTCTGTGATTATCGGCGGCATTGTTGTTGGTGACATCAATGCAAAAGATAGTGTGCGCCTCCTTTCATCTGCAGTTGTCATAGGTGACATTATCTCTAAAAAAGTACAAATTGAAGAAAATGTGATTTTTCATGGGCATTGCATAGCGCTTGACGATGAAAAGAAATATGAAGAGGCGGCTGACCAGTATCTTCAGGCAAAAGCTATTAGAAATAAGGCGGCGTTTGTATGAACACTGTTGAGCACATTAATTCATCGCTGTATTTTTCTGCTGTCGCATCTGCCGCAGGCGAAGTAGCAAAAAAAAAAGAAAAACAACGTGCAAGCTCTAAAATCAGTACATTTAAAGCGGCGCTTAAAAAGAGCGAAGAAATAAACGAGCTTGTCGCAAGCGGGTTGCCGACAGAGATTGCCGGCATGGCTGTTGACGAGGCAATCGTTTTTTTGAAAGATAGAGTTACTATGGCTGGCGATGCGCTTGTTGATTCTCTTTCTTCCGATGCGTTTGCGCGCTATCGGCAAGCAGTAAGTCAGCTTATGAAATATGTGGTAAAGCACAGTTTTGAACTTGAAGAGCACAAGCGGCTACCCGACAAGCGCACGCATAAAATGCGCGTGTTTGTGCAGATTCAAGTCATAGACAATGAATTACATACGCTTGCATCTGAGATTCTTGCAAATCAGGTTGATAGATTGGCGCTTTTAAAAAAAGTTGAGGAGATACAAGGGCTGATAGTTGATATATTTGTTTCTTGATAATATTGCGGAGGAGTATATATGAGTGATATTTTTAAAAACGATATAGATGATGATGAAAAGCTTGCGGAGCTTGAAGATAGCATAGAAGAAATTGAGCAGACAAACGGCAATTTTACTTCCGATAAACCGCTCTATCATTTGAAGCTTATGTATTCATGTGAAAGCATGTATGCGCTTGCTGGCAATGCGGGCAGCGTAAAGGCAGGCGATTTTGTCATTGCGCAGTCACGTTATGGTCGCGATATGGCGCTTGTGCTCGGCGTGGTAAAAAAGCCATATGGCATCAAGCAGGCGGATGTTGTGCAAATTGAGAAGCTTGCAACAAAAGATGATTTTAAACGTGCTGAAGAATTAAAAGCAAAAGAAGCGAATGCTGCCGAAATTTTTAAAGAAAAAGTTGCCGCGCATCGGCTTGATATGAAATTGGTTGCAGTGCATTTCCTTGTTGGCGAACAAAAGGCGCTGTTTTTTTTCAGTGCAGACAACCGTGTTGATTTCCGTGAGCTCGTAAAAGATTTGGTGGCAGTGTTCAAAACACGTATTGAGCTGCGTCAAATTGGTGTACGCGATGAATCACGTATTGTTGGCGGGCTCGGTGTGTGTGGCCGACCGTTTTGTTGTCATGCAGTTTCAGATAAAATCCGTCCTGTTTCTATACGCATGGCAAAAGAGCAGAATCTTTCGCTCAATTCAACGAAAATAGCGGGGCAGTGCGGTAGGCTTTTGTGCTGCCTTTCATACGAATTCGATTGGTATAACGAGGCGCGCAAGCATTTACCGTCCGAAGGAATTAGGCTCATTTACGACAACACTAATTTCAAAATCACTGAAGTGAATCCTATTACATCGATGGTGAAAATGCTCGGCGAAGACGGGCGTTTGCTTGAAGTGAATGCAAAGCGCTTTTCAAAAGATGCGCACAATCGTTGGAAAATAGAATAGCTTGCTTTTACAATGTCTGCTCGTCTTCGCTGCGCATGGGAATATCAGGAATCTCACTGGTAGCAGGTTGCGGAGCTGGTTCTTCTGTAAGTACATTGCCTGCAGCATCTGTCTCAGTGATTGTTCTGCGTTCAACTGCTTCGCGCGCGGCATCTGAATAGACGAGGCGCACTGTTTCAATCTGCTCGCGATGACGTGACTTCAAGAGCATAGTATTTGTATCTGCGCGGAATACGTATCCTGAAGAATTATATGTTTCAAAGCGCGGGTCTGTTCTGAACGCCATGTTGTAGATGTAGATAGTACTGAATCGCCGTATGCCGTTTATAATCACATAGTGCGTATAGGACTGAGGGAAGTCGATTGTAAGTGTGATTGTACCCATGCTGTCCTTTGCGAATGTCATGTTGGTGCTACATGTCCATGCCCAAACTGCTTCTCCGTTGTCAAACCCCATGTGCGCAAAATGCGGATAATACGGGTTGTTGTGAACAATGACAGGGTAAAGCTCTGCCAAAGTGCGCAAGTCAAATGAAGCGCTCTCCATTAAATATGAATTGATGATAAGATAGCCACCGTTTTCGATAGCGGGCATGTTCGCTATTTTTCCATAACGGATAAGCGCATCGCCAACGAGGGCTGCATCGATTACAGAGAGGAATGTGCCATTTTCAGAGATAGTTATAAACTCATCTTCTACAGCGCACGCATTCGTGATTTTTTCAATGCAGGCGGGTAGTCCTGACTCTATGAGCGCGGCAAGTGTTGCATTTTTTTCTGCAAGCGTATTGTATGCGTTCAACATGCCTGCCGCTTGCCGCACGGTAAGTGTTTGCGCGTCTGCCATTGCTCCCGTTGCAAGGAACGCGCGTACTGCTTGCGAGTTCGGATGCATGCACACGTAATCGACTATTCCTGGTACGGTAAAGGCATCGAGTGTATTCTGCGAGACGATGTCGCGATAGCTTGACAACTGCTGTTGGAGCGACGGCAGCATTGTTGCAAGCGAATCGAAATATGGCGAAGAAAGGTACGTGCGCTGCGTGCCACGTCTGAAAGCTGACGGCACAGCATCAAGTGCTTCGTTATATCGTCCACGCTCCGACATTGCCGCTACAAACGAAACTGCCTCCTGCTCAGTGATTCCGCTGTTGCTCTGATTTGTGAACGCTGCTATTAAATTTTGCTTGAATATACCGACAGTATTGTTGTATGAAGTTTCGTTTGCTGTTGCAAAATATGCGATGCTCTCAAAGTTGAATCGCTTTGTGGCATCAAAATATGAATATGATGCGCTGTTCATGTGGGGCGTAAATGAAAGCGTACTTTTTTCAACATCTGCTGCAATCAGTTCCCATTGTTTGTTTCTTATACCGAGCTGGAGGCGCGTATTTGATTGTGTTAAGATTTCAGCGCTGGAGATGAGTTCATATGGCAAGTACAATTCTTCCACACCATTTGGAAGCATAGCGCGTACTGCAAGATGTGCCGTGTCTGTGTCATCGCTTATAGAAAAACGGAGCGCAACATTGTCGCTAAACATAAATTCTGCGGAAAGCGGCTCAGGTTTTCTCCACAGCATGAGCGTGAGAGGGTGTTGTTCGCCATTGTATAAAATTGTGGCAGGATGTTCTTCATCTATGATGAATGAAATGCCATTAAAATGTATATTCATTCTGTTGCGCAAGGAAATTGAGCCATCTTCTGCTTTTACCTCTGCAAGCGTTATGCGGAGCGCACCAATTTTTTCTGATATGATAGAATCACTTCTAAATTGAATTATAAAAATGCCGACAATAATAATAGCGTAAGCAAAAAGGAGTCCGAGCGATTTCTTTACAATATTCCTGTACATTGTGTTAGTTTAGCTGATGATGCAAGGAATTGCAACTGTAATTTTATGCGCAATCGATTATTTTATAATCAAGGAATTGTTATGAAAAAAGCTATTTTACTTTTTATATTCGCTGCAGCATTGCCGTTGTTTTTTATGTCATGTGTGAGCACCTCTAAACAAGAGCAACACGTTGTGCAAGAAGTGCATGCCAATGATGCACAAGCGTTTGCATCGGAAGCTGAAATGCCGCAGTCGCATGTGTTGTCTGAAGAAAATGCCGTAAAGTCCTCGTCTCGAGATAGTTCAATAGCTATGCTGGATGATGCGCAGATGTCACCAGAGCGCGATGCGAGCGCGACACAAAAGCATGAAGAGTCGTTACTGTCTGAAACTGCACGAGACGAAGATGTGCCTGCCAGTGAAGAAAAAACTGTTTCCCCAAAGCTTGCCTTTATGCAGCATTTTCAGGAACTTCTCAATAACGGAGACGTTTCAGGCGCGCTCTCTTGCTTTGACGATATGCAAGAAGAACTACGAAGCGACAAAGAGCTACAGATTATTCATGCATCGCTGCTTGTTTCCGATGGACAGATAAAACAAGCGCAGCATGTTGCTTCATCGCTTCTTGCCGATGATGGTGACAATGTAGAAGTGCTTGAGCTCAATGCATATCTTGCATCGATTACAAATAGCAAAAATAGAGACAGCCTCATCAAGCAGCTTTTGCAGATTGATCCATACAATGTACAGGCGAATATTTTGCAAGCGCAGCTGCATTTTGCTAAACATCGCTATAAACTTGCAAACAATTCATATAAGAATGCATTGCAAAAAGAAAGCGACAATATCGATGCACTTTTTGGTTATGGGCAAACGATGTTTTATATGAATGAACCAGGCATTGATGAATTGCAAGAAGCAGAAAATGCGTTTAATAAAATTTTGGAGCTCGATGAAACGCACGCGCTTGCGCTTGCATATCTTGGAAAAATAGCTGCGGAGAATAAAAACTATCTGCGCGCCGCAAAGTACATTCAACAAGCTATTGCTGTCGATAATGCGAATTACGATTTTTATATGGATTTAGGAACGTATATGCGGTATCTGGGAAAATTGAGTGACGCTGAAGATGCGTGGACACATGCTATTGCATTAGAGCCGACATATTTCCTTGCGTATACATATCGCGCTGGATTATATAAGGAACAAAAAAAATATAAAGAAGCGCTTGCAGATCTCAATAATGTCATAGCGACAAATCCAAAATATTATTATGCATATGAAGATATAGGCGTGCTTGAGTGGCACGAGCAGCATTGGGGAAAAAGTCGCGAAGCTTTTCAAAAAGCATATGCGGTTGACAAAAGGAGCTCATATGTGCTCATGATTGCAGCAACATATCTCAAAGAGAAAAAGATTGTCGATTGTAAAAAATTCCTTGCGCAGGCAATGCGCAATTTTGAGCGCACATCAGTTGAATATGAAATGATGCGTTTATATCATGATCAGGGTGGTGCGAATGCGGAAAACTCGATTAGATTAAAACTTGACAAAATTGAAAAGCCTGCTGAACGCGGTAGAATGTGGTTTTATATGGGATTATTTTATGAACTCATCGGTTCAGCGCGAGCATCGAATGAGTATTATACAAAAGTTACAAATATGAATGCACCGCTCTTTTTTGAATACGAAATTGCTGAATGGAGCGTAACAAAATGAGCAGTTCACAAAAAACACTTTCTCTAAAGGGAAGGACGATTACACTGCTCGGAACAGCTCATATTTCAAACGAAAGCATTAAAGACGTAAACGCTGCGGTAAAAACGTTGCATCCCGACTGCGTTGCCGTTGAGCTTGACGAAAAAAGACGCAACGCAATGCTTGATCCTGAAAATTATCGCAAGCTCGATATTGTAGATGTGCTCAAACGCAAGGAAGGTTTTTTGCTGTTGGCAAATCTTGTGCTCGCTTCGTTTCAGCGACGCATGGGGCTAAATGTTGGCGTAAAACCTGGAGAAGAAATGCTTGCTGCCATGAATGCTGCAGAGGAGTTGAATATACCGTGCGTCATGGTGGATAGACCTATTGTGATTACATTACGCCGTGCGTGGGCGAAAAATTCTTTTTGGGGAAAGTGTAAGCTTATTTCCACGCTCATAGCAAGCGCATTCGATAGCGAAGATATTTCTGCCGAGCAAATTGAATCGCTAAAAAAATCAAATGAAATGGATTCGATGCTGGCAGAACTTTCGGACTATTTGCCAACGGTAAAAGAAGTTTTAATAAATGAACGCGACAAGTATCTTGCGTGCCACATATGGAACACTGAAAAAAATAATGTGCTTGCAGTGCTCGGTGCAGGACATCTTCCCGGTGTACAAGCGCATCTTGAAGAGATTGCAGCGGGAAAAGAAAAAGCCGATGCAAGCGACATAGTGGATGTACCGCCTAAAAGAGGTGTCGGAAAGTACTTGGGCTGGATTATTCCGATTTTAATAATTGCACTCATTGTAGCGGGATTTATTGTTGGCGGAAAAAGCGCAGGAAGCAAAATGGTTGGAAACTGGGTTTTGTGGAATAGCATCTTGGCAGCTCTCGGTGCGCTCGCCGCGGCGGGTCATCCAATTGCAATCATTGTTGCGGCATTTGGGGCACCGCTCACTTCTCTTACGCCAGTCATAGGAGTAGGCATTGTTGCAGGAATTGTCCAGGCTGTTGTTTGTAAACCGAAAGTGTCTGACATGGAGACGCTGCAAAATGATGCGGCGAATTTGAAAGGCTGGTATCGTAATCGGATTCTTCGCGTGTTGCTTGTGTTTTTACTCTCATCAATAGGAAGCTCAATCGGCACGTTTATTGCAGGTGCTGGTATTGTGAAATCGTTCACCGATTTTTTTGCTCCCGTGCGATAATTTTTCCCAAAAAACATATTGTCAAGAGATGCACTGCAATCGAGTGGGGGGACAATCATTATAATTTTGCAACATGTGCTAATATCTCACAGGAATGCGTTATTATCGCTTGAAATAGCTCTACACTGCCTGCAATTTTTTGCATTGTATGCGGGCAATAGCAGCATTGTTAAAAATATGCTATACTAAAAATCATGATTGATATAGACGAACAAAAAAAGATTGCGGTTCTCATAGACGCAGAAAATATTCCGCACAACAAGTTGCCCGCAATCCTTGAAGAGATGGCGGTGCATGGCCACGTGATTACAAAGCGCGCATATGGCGATTTTTCGAGCAGCAAATTGCGCGAGTGGAAAAAGATTCTCAACGAAAACGCCGTGCTGCCTGTGCAGCAGTTCAGCTACACGCAGGGAAAAAATTCAAGCGACTCCGCTATGATAATTGACGCGATGGACTTGCTGTACACAGAAAAGTACGACACGTTTGTGCTCGTCTCCTCTGACAGCGATTTTACAAAGCTCGCATCGCGCTTGCGCGAATCGCAGGAATACGTGTTCGGCGTCGGCGAAAAGAAAACGCCCGTGTCGTTTGTAAACGCATGCGACGAATTCATCTACATTGAAAACTTGCATGGCGTTGAGGACTCGTCAATGCCTGAGAAAATCACTGCGCCGCGAAAGCAGCGTGCAAAAGCAAAAAAAGCGGCTCCTGCTGGAGGAACAGCTGCGGCAGGCGCTCGCCAAGAAAGCGGCTTGTCGGCGGATACCATGACAGACAAACAGTTCCGCCAGATTTACATGCTGCTCATGCACGCATATGAAAAATACGCAGATGACACAGGTTGGGCGCTCGTGTCTGCTGCGGGTTCCTTTTTCAAACGGCAAAATCCCGGCTTTGACACGCGCGACTTCGGCTTTAAAAAACTCTCCGACGTCATCGCATATCTTGACGACGATTTTGAAATGAAAGCGACAGGACGCGGCGGCAACAAAGTGTATCGCCCAATAGAAAAAATATAGGCGGGGAAGAGCACTCCCCCGCGCTCCGAAGTCCTCGCGCACTGCGGTCTTCTCCGCTCCCTCTCCTGCGGGGCAAGGCTTTCCCGTACATGCCCCGCAACGCCCCAGTTCGTTTTATGAAAAAATGTAGTTGTAGTGTTGCTCGCTGTCTTTGTGAAAAACTCATCCGCTCTGTGCTGTCAGCATCTTTTGTTAATTTTTTTGCCGCACGCGCTCCGCGTTGTTTTCTGCAATTCTGTCTGTAAACGAGCATGTAGGATTTTTTCGCGCAAATGTTTCTGTAAAGCGCGATGAATACAAAATGAACAGCGGGTAGATGAGCGGCATGCCGAGATTTGTTTCGAGCACAGAATTCACAACGAGCGGCAACAGCTTGTCAAGCCCTTCCATGCCTGCGCTCCGTATGCCGCCTGCAAGCAGCGCGCTTTCCCAGCCGAGCTGCACGAGTATGCCTATTGCGAGCAGCCACAAAATGTTGACGCGCTTCTCTGAATCTTTTTGCATGAGGTTGTAGATGATGATTGTTAAATATCCTGCAAACAGAATGACAGCCATGATGCCGTGGTATTTCCCTGTCGTCCGCTCTATGATGATAGGAAGCGCGTTGCCAGAAAAAAGCCGTGCTAAAAAAGGAGCCACAAACCACCAGAGCAAAATCATCACAGACCACGAGACAAGATTTTTGTCTTTTTGAATCCACAGCCAAATCCACGTAAAGTTTGTGAAGCCGTAACTCATCGACATCCAGAGCAGCACCCAGAACAAACTGTAGCCGTTGTATATGCTCCGTGAATGCGTAAGCAGATGAAAGATGCCGTAGTCTACAATCATGTAGAGCACGCCCGCCGCCAGTCCCACGGCGACAGTCATGTATTTCTTTTTCAAAATCAAGAGCGTTGCAAACACGAGCAAAAATGCTATGTCGAGCCAAATATATGCAGGAGCAAATTGTCGCCGCGCCAGTAAGTTTGTCATAGTGAAAAATTATATGATATTGCTTTCTTTTGTCAATCAACAACCTCACTGCAAACGGCAAATAATTTCATTGCATTCGCACCACGAAGCGATGCAATAAATTTTATACGAATAAAAGTCTTGACAACAGGTTTGAAAGGGTATACGGTGATGAAAAAAACGAGGTGATTATGGCAAATCCGTACCAAACTTTAAAAGATGAAGCATATGAAGCGAATAGGGAAATCCCTGCGCATAACCTTGCAGTATATACGTGGGGCAATGTCTCTGCATTTGACAAAGCGCGCGGCGTGTTTGCAATAAAACCGTCGGGCGTGCCGTATCCAGAATTAACGAGCAACAGCATGGTTGTTGTGGACATAGAAGGGCGCGTTGTCGAAGGAACATTGCGCCCGTCGTCAGACACGCCTACGCATGTTGTGCTCTATCGTGAATTTGCAGTGAACGGCGACCACGCGGTAGGTGGCATCATTCACACGCATTCACCGTTTGCGGTAGGCTGGGCGCAAGCTGTGCGTGATGTTCCGCTTTTTGGCACGACGCACGCAGACCACATTCAAACGGCAATCCCATGCACGCCATACCTTTCAAAAGAAGCGGTGGAGCGAGATTACGAAACGGAGACGGGCAACTTGATTGTGGAGCAGTTCCGCGCGCGCGGCTATAATCCTGGTGAAGTGAACATGGTGCTCGTCGGCGGGCACGGTCCATTTGCGTGGGGCGAAACTGCTGCAAAAGCTGTGTACCACGGCGTTGTCATTGAGGAAATATGCAAAATGGCGCTCAACACAATATGCATCAATCCCGCAACGTTGCCGCTTCCTGACTACATCATTCGCAAGCACTACGAGCGCAAGCACGGTCCGAACGCGTATTACGGTCAGTGAACGCGCGCGCATGTGCGTTTAAAAATGCGTGTTGAATAATTATTGCGACACGAGTTCAAATTGTATGGAAGCGTTTGCTTCGTCAACAGTTGCAAGCGCCCATGTGCGTTTCTCAAGATAGCCGGGTACATTGTATTCGATAAAGCCAAAATCATTTTGCGCGTAATTGTGCGTGTGCCCTTCGAGAACAGCCAGCACATTTGAGCGCGCAAACAGCGAGATGAGCAGATTGCGCGTTGTCGAGTCGTGCATGTACGAAGCGAGCGATGCATCTGCATGCAGCGGATTGTGCACGCATACTATTTTTGGTGAATCGTCTTCAGCAAATGCGCGCGACACAACATCATATTGCGGCACGCCTACTGTGCCGTCAGCAGTGTCGAGAAAATACCAGCTGAATGAGCTTGTCTTAAAATAGTATAGCGGCGTGTACGGTGCAATGAGTTCTTTCCAGTGCTTCCAGCCTTTGTTGTACAAATCGTGATTGCCAAGCGTGTTGAATATTTTTATGGTCGGAAACTGTGCTTCAATTTTTTTGCAGAATTGATTGTACGCTTCAAATTCATCCCTGTAGCCGTGCTCTGCAACATCGCCAAGACAGATGATAAATTGCGGCAGTTTCGACATTGCATCGCATTCTTCGAGCCATGCCATAAATGCGCTGTCGATGCTGCGGTCGCTCCCTTTTCCAAAATGCACATCGGTGATTATTGCCACCGTGTATGTTCCGCCGAGCGATTCAAGTCCGGCGTTGCGTTTTGTCATCGCTGTAGCGCGTGTGCGTACCGTTCCTTCGTTTGAAAAGTAACTGCATGAGAAAATGAGCGCTGTGCACAATATATTAAAAATTAATAATTTTTTCATTTGAACTCCCATTTTGCAAGTACGCGTATTTCTGCATGGTCAAAGTACGCTGAAACTGCCATGAAGTCGAAAAACTGCATGGTGAACTCCATGCCGAGTATGAGACCAAAATCAAAACGCCAGTCGAATCCTGTTGTAAAATTCGGCGAAAAGAAAAGCGAGTAGTGCCACAGCTCATACGACGAGAATGAAAAATAAAAGTCGAGGTGATTCAGCACAAACCAGCTCCATGTGCCGCTCAACGCAATGCTGTGATTTTTTATATGCGGCATTGAAGACGCGTATACATTTGTCCACTTGAAAAAATAATTGAAGTCGTTTGAAACAGTGAACGCGCCGAATGTGAATTTAACAAAAACGCCTGCAAGCACATCCTGCTCAAAAAATGCATCTTTGTATGCAAGAAAGTGATATGTTGCACCAACACCTGCGTTGAAATAGTTGCCGAGCTTCGGCCAGTACACTGTACGCGTTACAAAATCAACTGTCTTTGCAGAAAAACGCGCGCCTGTTTCGCCAAGAAATTCAGGCACTTCAAATGAGTACGAGAGCGCGCCCGACGGAATGAGCACATGTGTTGCGTCAGGATATGGCGTAAAGCCAGTGCTTGTGTCGAGGAAGAGCGTGCTCGACACTGTGTGCGTCATCTCTGGCGTAAAAAAAGAGATGCCTGCAAATGATGCTGTCGGCAATAGCAGGAAAATCATTAGCAGCAGTTTTTTCATCTTTACTTCTCCGTTTGCATAAAAATTTATCGTTTATGTTTATCAATTTTTTTGTGACCGTTGTCGAGCACGCGAATCAGCGCGCCGCGTGCAATCATTTGCGAAACATACAGCACGCACGGGTGGCTGTCAAACGCCCATTCACGAAGCGCGCCAGTTTCAGAATTGACAAGCTGCCATTCACCGCTTTTAATAATTTTGAGCGGCTCGTTCGGTGCAATCACTTCGAGCGTTTGCGCAATGTCAAATTTATTGAGCGGCGTGCACGCGTACATATGCCAGTGCGCTTTCTTTTGAGCTGCAACGGGAATCTTTTCAGGGTGATTTTTGAGGTCGCGCTTTCGTGCTTCCTGCGCTTCTTTGCAGAGCGCGTTGAGCTCGTCTGAAAACGCGCGGACGGTGCGCGCTCCTTTTTCAAAAAGCGTTGTCTGCTCGCTGTCGTTCAGTTCGTTTCCCACCGCTGCTGCAAGCAAATACGGGCTTTCTGACGCGCCGCTTGCAGTTTTGTCCGCTTCGTCATGGCTGTAGTAAAATCCTGTTGTCGTCTCGCGGTGCGGCACATTTTCAAGCTCTGCAATGAACGGAGCTGCTTCCTCTGCGGTGATTTTTCCTTCGAGCGCGTCGAGTGCTTTGCGATACGCGCGCGTTACAAGCGCAACGTAGTACACGCTTTTCATGCGTCCTTCAATTTTGATTGCGTCAAGTCCCGCCGCTTTCATGTCTGAAAGATGATGAATCATCATGATGTCTTTGCTTGAAAGGACTGCGGTAAAATCATCGCCTTCAAAAATTGGAAAATATTCGCCGCGTCGTTTTTCTTCTTCGAGCACAAGCGCGCCCGACTCGGCAAGTTGTTTTGCATCTGTTGCAATGGTAAAATTCCACCTGCACGTGTGCGAGCAAAATCCGCTCTGTGCGCTTCTACCGGTAAGGTACGCGCTCATGAGGCAGCGGCCTGAATACGCAATGCACATTGCGCCGTGACAAAACGCTTCAAGCTCCATGTCGGGAACAGCGTCTTTAATCTGTCTGATTTCTTCAAGCGACGCTTCACGCCCGAGCACAATCCGTGAAAATCCGAGCCGCTTGTAAAACTGCACTGCTTCGCTGTTGATGCAGCTTGCCTGTGTGCTCAAATGAAGCGCAGCATTTGGAAATTCTTTTTGCAAAATCGGCACAATGCCCAAATCTTGCACGATGAACGCGTCAATCGGATAGCGCTTGAAATAGTCGACAGTATTTTTAAATGATTCAATGTCGCTGTTGTGAAATGCTATGTTGAGCGCGCAGTATAGTTTTTTTTCGGGAAACTGATTTTTCAGTTCGCACACGCGCTTGTATTCGTCATCGTAAAAGTTGTCCGCTTTGACGCGCAGCGAAAATTTTTTCAATCCGATATATGCGGCATCTGCTCCATATGCGTATGCGTAGTACAGCTTTTCAACATTGCCCGCAGGCGAAAGGAGTTCCATAGATAATTATGCGTCGGCAGTGATGCTGTGTTCAAGGCGCGGCTTGTTTTCAAATGCTGCGCCTGCATCTGTCTTGTCTGTCTCACAGATGACGCGCCCAATTTTTTCGATTGCAAGGTGAGGCTCCCATAGCGCGTCGTCTGCAAATTGGAAGAGCGTCATCATGTCAGGCCATATGTCGAGCTCGCATGATGCGCCGCACGATGTTAATAATTCCTGCAATTTATATGCATCGCTAATCAGCAGCTCTCTTTCGCCGCACTGAACGTACAGCGGCGGAAAATTTGCGAGCAGTTCTTTTTCTGCTTTAAGCGGAGAGACGAGCGGATTTAATAAATTCGATGCGTATGTGTAGATTTTGCCGCAGCGATAGAGCGTCTCGCTGGTTATTAATTCATCTGATTTTTTTTTGCCGTTGACAAAATGCGCATCTGCGGAAAAATCGAGCCATGGGGAAAGCAATATGACATGGGCAATGCTCGCACGGTACCGCTCGCGCAGATTGAGGAGCAACGCCATAGCGATTGATGCGCCGGAGCTGTCGGCAGCAATTATTATTTGCGGAGTGCTCGGCGCGTTGTCAGCATTTGCATCGAGCGAGCACGCCACTTGTATTTCTGTATACACAGTGCGAAACACTGTCTGCAAATCTTCGATTGCGGCAGGGTAAGGATGCGCGGGCGCAAGGCGAAATTCGGGAATGACAACGCGGCTGAATGATTTTGCTGCGAGCCGTGCACAAAATCCGCGCCACGATGCGCGTGAGCCGCCGATGAACGAGCCGCCGTGAATATACATCATGACGCGGCGCGTTGAATAGATTTCTGGAGAAAGCACATCGCATATGACGCCGCCGTAATTGTGTTCCGCGCATTCAACATGATTTGGCAAAATGGGACACGCGTACGCCTCTTCGATTTTGCTCCTGAACATGTCGATGTTTGATTTTGAATTGTAAATGAGCAGCTTGAGTCGCTTGAGTGCCACACGCCTGTCGTTTTGATATGCCATGTGCGTCAGTATAGCATATTTGCGCTGCTTCTGCTATACTTATTCAAATATGCCAATAAAAATTCAATCCGATTTACCCGCGTGCAGCATCCTTGAACATGAAAATATTTTTGTTATGACAGAGAAGCGTGCGCTCACACAAGACATACGCCCGCTTAAAATTGCCATTGTTAATTTGATGCCGACAAAAGAGACGACGGAAACACAGCTTTTGCGCCTGCTTGCAAATACACCGTTGCAAGTTGAAATCTCGCTTGTGCGCATGGAAGCGCATGTGTCAAAACATACGAATCAGAATTATTTAAATAAATTCTACATCACGACGAGTGAATTGTTAAATCAGAAATTCGACGGCATGATTGTGACTGGCGCTCCTGTTGAGCAGCTTCCGTTCGAACACGTTGACTACTGGGACGAGCTGTGCGCAATCATGGATTGGGCGCGTGCGAATGTTTTTTCTACGCTGTACGTGTGCTGGGGCGCGTTTGCCGGTTTGTATCATTTGTATAATATCAATAAATTTCCGCTTGACAAAAAGATGTTCGGCGTTTTTATGAACAGGCGGCTTACAAATGCAGAGCCGCTTTTGCGTGGCTTTGACGACGCGTTTCCCATTCCGCAGTCGCGCCACACGACAGTGCGTTTTGAAGACATCATGAATCATGCAGCGCTTGTTTTGCTCGCCGCTTCAGATGAGTCGGGCGCGACGCTCATAAAATCAAAAGACAACCGCGAGATTTTTATGACAGGGCACCTTGAATACGACACGGATACGCTGCTCGAAGAATATGAGCGCGACAAAGCAAAGCAGCTGCCTATTGACGCGCCCAAGCATTATTTCCCGAACGACAATCCGACAACGCCGCCTGTCTCAACATGGCGGAGCACAGCGCATTTATTTTATTCAAACTGGCTCAACTATTACGTGTACCAGGAAACGCCGTACAATTTTGTGTGATAATTTAAAAATAAGGAGCTAACCATGATTGATGGAATATTTGATTTGCCTGAGCTGCTAGTAGCGCTCGATTTTTATTCAGTTTTGATTCGCCTTTCGCTTGCGCTCATACTTGGCGGCATTATCGGTTTGGAACGCGGCAGAAAGCACCGCCCTGCAGGATTCCGCACGTACATGATTGTGTCGCTTGCTTCAGCTTTAATAATGATGACGAACGAATACCTCTTTGAGGTGCATGGAGCTGGCGACCCCGCGCGGCTTGGAGCGCAAGTAGTCAGCGGCATAGGTTTTCTCGGAGCAGGCAGCATTATGATAAGCAATTTGCGCATAAAGGGCATCACAACAGCTGCAGGGCTTTGGGCAGCTGCGGGGCTTGGTCTTGCAGTCGGCGCAGGATTTTATGTCGGTGCGCTCATCACAGGCGTTTTCCTGCTTATCGTCATGGGGCTCATGAGCAGAATAGGCGTGTACATGTATACGCATTCAAAAGCTATGACGCTTTCCGCTGAATTCAAATCGATGGAGCATTTTTCGTCATTTATAGAAGAAGTGCACAAGATGAGCTACGTGATTTCCGACATTGAGATAAAATCATCGTTTCTCGGCACGGGATACATTGGCGTAACATTTGGCATAACATTGCCAAAGCCGCACGATCATGGGGAAATAATCAAGCGGCTCATTTCCATAAACGGCGTAAAATATATAGAAGAGCTGTAAAAAAATCAGCAACATGTTTCAAACTGTGAAAAAGCGTGTTATACTGAAACTGTATGCATACTAGCAGTAAACTTGCGTGCCTTGCATGTGTGTTTTTTGCTTTTGTCGGCTGTTCAAAACATGTGATGCGTGAACATGAACATGCGCTCGTCGTTGCAAGCCCGCATCCGCTCGTGCTCATCATTCCGATTGTCGAGAATTTTGAGAATGAAACGGGCATACAAGTAGAGCTTGTGCAAGGCGGCACAAAAGAGATTCTCAAAACTATTCAGATGCATCCCGATGCTTCTCCGTATGATTTGCTTTGGGGCGGTTCATACGCTTCTGTGCTTCCGTCGGCTTCACTGTTCGAATCGTATATAAGCGCAAATGAACTGTATGTGCAAGATGCATATAAAAACAGCGAGGGATTTATAAATCGATTTTCAGATGTGCCGAGCGTCATCATGGTTAATAAAAAACGGCTCGGCTCGCTGCCCATGCGCGGCTACAGCGATTTGCTCGACTCACGTCTCAAAGGAGCAATTGCATTTTGCAATCCTGAATCATCGTCATCTGCGTGGGAGCACGTGATAAACATGCTGTATGCTATGGGAGATGGCAATCCTGACGACGGCTGGGAGTATGTTGAAAAACTCTGCGAAAATCTTGACGGCACGCTGCTTGCCAGTTCAAGCGCTGTGTACGAAGGCGTTGCAGACGGGCAGTTTGCAGTAGGTCTGACGTTTGAAGAAGGCGGTGCCAATTTTGCGGAGCACGACAGCAATATTGCGCTTGTCTATATGAAAGAAGGAGTTGTGTTTACTCCCGACGGCGTATACATGCCGAAAAAAATACAGCACAGGGACAACGCCATTAAGTTTATCGACTACGTTACCGGAAGCGATGTGCAAAACTACATCTCAAAGCACATGAACCGCCGCTCTGTGCGCGACGACATTTTGCCGCGCAATCTGCTCCCTGAAAAAAGTTCTGTCAAGTGCATACCGGTTGATTACGCGTATGCCACATTGCATCAGGCTGAATGGGTACGCACATTTCTCGATATTTTTGAAAATGGTCGGCAACGCTATGAATAAGCCTGTTCACTTCAAAGAAGAAATACAGCGCTCGTTTATAACGCATTCGCTCATGCCAGCTGTTGCATTTGCAACGTTGATAATTTTTGGTTCGCTTGTGCTGTGGTTTTGGAACCTGTACCGCCACTCGCGGCGCGAAAGCAACGCCATTGCCGCATCTCTTTTTGCCGCTGTTGACGCATATAAAAATTTTCCGAGCGATGCTGTTCTTTTTTCAAAAGAACTTTTTTCTGAAGATGCAGCCGCTCTTTCTAAAGCATACGGCGCGCTCAAAACATTTGTCCATGCGCAGAACACTGCCGCAGACTTTACGCTGCTTTCGCCTTCGTATGAAATCATTTTGCAGGGAAGTTCAGATGCTGGTTTTATTGTACCGACATGGCAAAACGATTTTACGTGGGGTGCGCTCGGACGCATGCAAAAAAAGCGCGGGCAAGCAGTAGTGGAAATAGCTTCAGAATACAACGCGCGGCAGCAGCCTGAAATCATCACTGGACGCGCGGTAGTCCAGAATGATGTGCTTGTCGGCTATCTTGTGTTTTCTATTGGCGAGAAAAATTTTCAGATGCAACTGCACGGCTCTTTGCCATATGCGATTACTGACAGCAAGGGCGTGCTGTTTGCATGCTCGAATGCGTCGTTTGGAAATCAGATGAACAGGCTGCAAAAATCATATCGCCAGAACAGGCAGTTCTTTTTTACGGGCGATTACGCAGTGTTTTACACAGACACTGCTGACGCGTTGTTTTCTGTGTATACGTTTTCAAATGTCGCTCAAATGAAAACTATTTTTTTGTTGATAATCATTACGACGCTTTCTCTGCTCGGATTTGTCATAAGCGGACTGCTTGTGAGCGCAAAGAAAATAGCAGAAGAAGAGTCGCGTACCATTACGCAGATTGTCGAGGTGTGCGGCGAAGTTGAGCGCGGCAATCTTGGCAAGCGACTTTCTGTGGACGGCAATATTGAGTTTCAAAAGATTGCGGCAGCGTATAACAACATGCTCGACACAGTGCAGCGTCTTGTCGATGAGAAGTCGCGCGAGACGCACGAGCGATATGTTGCAGAGATAAAGCAGCTTGAGATGCAGTTTAATCCGCACTTCTTATACAACACGCTTGAAAATATTAAATTTTTAATAAAGCTCAATCCCGACATGGCGCAAAACACAATCCTTCGTCTTTCGGAGCTGCTCCGCTACAGCATAAACAACGACATATCTGTTGTTCCTATTGGAGAAGACATACGCTACATAGAAAATTATCTTTCGATTTTAAAGCTCCGCTTCAACGAAAAATTTTCTTACGTGATAGATGTGCCGCCCGAAGTATATGACTGCGCCATTCCAAAACTGATTATGCAGCCGCTCATCGACAACGCGGTAAAGCACGGGTTTGCAGACACAGAGTCGATGACGTTGAAAATCGCGGCGCATGTTGCCTCGCAAAAGCTCGTCATCATTATACAAGATGACGGCGCAGGCATTGCAGATAAAACGCTGCTTGAAATGCACTCGCTGTTAGATGCGCAGAGCAACAGGACAAATCACATTGGGCTGTATAATGTGCAGCGAAGAATTCAGCTCATGTATGGCGAGCAGTACGGCATGCAGCTCGACAGTGTTTTTGGAGAAGGCACTGTTGTGCGCATAACGCTGCCTGTTTTGCGAGGTGCGGCATGATTTCCGTGTTGATTGTTGAAGACGAGCAGATAATACGCAACGGTCTCCTTTACACGATAGACTGGCTCTCGATGAATGCTGTCGTTGTCGGCGCTGCTGCAACAGGAAAAGACGGTCTTGAAAAAATCCGCAGCCTGCGCCCAGACATTGTGCTTACCGATATAAAAATGCCTGGCATGAGCGGGCTCGATATGATAGCGGCTGCACAGCGCGAAGGGTTTGAGTTTATTCCCATGCTGCTTACGAGCTACTCTGATTTTGATTACGCGAAAAGTGCAATTGCGCTTGGCGTGTTTGATTACATATTGAAGCCTGTTGACGATGCAAAAATGAAAGAAGCTATGCGTCGTGCCCAAGAGCAGCTTAAAAAAACGCGCGCTGTGCAAGCAGTGCAAAACACCACGTTGGTAAATGAGCACACAAAGACTGCGTTGTTCACTATGGTTTCAGATAATCCATATATAGACAGCTGCCTCAAATGTATTGAACAGCACTACATGGGGCGCCCGAATATAGAGCAGCTTGCACAGGCGCTTAAAGTGAGCGCGAGCTATTTGAGCAGATTATTTAAAAAGCACACGTCTATGACGTTCCTCGATTTTTTGAATTATTACCGCGTGCAAAAGGCAATAGGCTTGCTTTCGAGTAAAATGTACCGCGTGTATGAAGTTGCTTCGATGACTGGCTTTTCCTCGTACAAGCGATTTTATGAAGTGTTCAAAGCGCACACAGGCATTTCGCCTACAGAGTTTGTGAACAGCCGCAACGGTTGACCTGCGCGTTATCGCGTGCTGCTTTGTGAAAATGCATGCTTTCTTGCAGTGCTGCCACACCTCTGCGCGTTGTTCATTTTTCGGGATATTTTTATATAAATTCGGTATTGCGAATTCAAAATTCTCATTTTACAATTTTAAAAACATGCTGTACAGGAAGCATAAGGAGGTTTGGTATATGAAAAAAATTCTTGTATTGCTTGGCATGGCGGTTTTAGCTATAGGCATTACGTCATGCTCAAAACAAAAGACAAGTGCTGCTGATGCTGGCTCGCTCGTTGTGTATGGCTCGTGCGAAGAAGAGTATTTAAGTGCAGTGTGCGCGCAGTTCCAAAAGCTCACTGGCGTTAAGACAAGCTACCAGCGTCTTTCAACAGGCGAAGTGCTTACAAAAATTGCAGAGGAAAACGGCAACCCGTCCGCAGACGTGTGGTTTGGCGGCACGACAGACCCGTACAATGAAGCTGCTGCAAAAGGCTTGCTGTTTCCGTACAACGCAAAAAATGCGAGCCACATTGTTGGTCAGCAGTTTAAGGACAAAGACAACAACTGGTTCGGCATCTATCGCGGCATTCTCGGATTTTTCTGGAACACGGAAGAAATTGCACGTCTTGGAATAGAACCACCAAAAGATTGGGATGATTTAATAAAGCCGCAGTATAAAGGTTTAATTTCATTTTCTAATCCAAACACGGCGGGAACAGGCAAGCTCATTGTTAACACAATGGTGCAGATGAAAGGGCGTGAGCAGGCAATGACATATTTCCGCGAGCTCGACAAGAATATTTCACAGTACACCAAATCTGGTTCAGGACCGTCAAAGCTCGTCCCGACCGGCGAAGTTGTCATAGGTATCGGCTTCTTGCACGACGTAGTGTATCAGATTGTGGACAACGGTTATACGAATTTAGGCATGGCAGCTCCCGCTTCTGGCACAAGCTACGAAATTGGCGCGACAGCTATTTTCAAAGGCGCGAAAAATATTGACAACGCGCAAAAGTTCATCGAGTTTGCACTTTCTCCAGATTGTGTAAATCTCGCGCAGGACAACGGCTCGTACCAGTTCCTCGTCATTGACAACGCAAAAGATGTGCAGGCTGCTGTAGACGCGGGGCTCGATAAAATCAACACAATCAACTATGACTTTGAAGATGCAAAATATCATACGTCGGAGTACGTGCAGGAATTCTTTAAAGTGATTTCTGATGACAGCCGCGTTCAAAAATAACTCAAGCTTTTTTGAAATACTGCGGACTGCATGCCTTCGGCAGTCCGCACATTGCAAAAGGAGCACGTATGGAAAAAGGTACGCAGAGCAAATCGCTTGACAGAAAAAAATTATTTGGCGACCCGATTCTTGTCACTGTCATCATTGCGCTCTTTGTGTTTTTGCTGCTGTTCATCATCTATCCGCTTGCAATTCTGCTTGTGGACAGCGTGTACGAAAACGGCACAGTGACGTTCTCTGTGTTTGCGCGCATTTTTGAGATGTCAGGATTTCGCACGGCAATAAAGAATACGCTCAAAGTCGGTTTTGTGACGGGCATTCTTGCGACAGCAATTGGATTTTTGTTCGCCTACGTTGACGCGTATGTAAACGTTGGCAGTAAATTTGTTAATACGCTGTTTAAGCTCGTTTCAATTTTGCCCGTTGTGTCGCCGCCGTTTGTGCTTTCGCTTTCTGCAATCTTGTTGTTCGGGCGCACCGGCGTTATTACGCGGAATCTGTTGGGATTGAGCACTACAAAATTGTACGGCATGCCGGGCATTGTACTCGTGCAGTCGCTCACGTTTTTTCCCGTGTGCTATCTCATGCTCAAGGGACTGCTCAAGAACGTTGACCCGTCGCTTGAAGAAGCTGCGCGCAACATTGGGGCATCCCGCTGGAAAGTGTTCACATCTGTAACATTGCCGCTTCTGCTGCCCGGTCTTGGAAACGCATTTCTCGTTACGTTCATCGAGTCTGTTGCAGACTTTGCAAACCCTATGATAATCGGCGGCAACTACGACACACTTGCCACATCGATTTACTTGCAGCTCACTGGCGCATACGACAAAAGCGGCGCTACGGCAATGGCTGTGGTGCTGTTGTTCATCTCGATGGGATTATTCATTCTCGAAAAATACTGGCTTGAGCGAAAATCTGTTGCGACGCTTACGGGAAAAGCATCGCGCGAGCGCGTTCGCATGGATGACAAAAGCGTGCGCATTCCGCTTGTTGCCATAAGCATTCTCATTTCACTTTTTGTGATTGTGCTGTACGTGCTCGTTGTGTTCGGTTCGCTCTTTAGAATCTGGGGACGAGACTACGCGCTTTCAATGCGCTGGTATCAGTACGTGTTCAAAAACAACGGCTACAAAGTGTTCCTCGATTCAATCTGGCTCTCGCTCATTGCATCTCCGCTCACCGCGCTTTTGTCAATCATCATTGCATACCTTGTGGTAAAGCGCAAATTTGCGGGCAAAGGATTTATGGAATTCGCAGCGATGCTCGCGATGGCGGTACCCGGCACTGTGCTCGGCGTAGGATTCATCCGCGGCTTTAACAGCGGGTTATTTCACACCGGTGCAATGCAAACGCTGTACGGCACTGGCGCAATTCTCATCATTGTGTTTATTGTGCGCTCGCTCCCCATCGGCACACGGAGCGGCATTGCGGCGCTTCGTCAAATAGACAAGTCAATCGAAGAGTCCGCATACGATTTGGGCGCAAACAGCTTAAAAGTGTTCACCACGGTTACGCTGCCGCTCATAAAAGATTCGTTTTTCAGCGGACTGGTAACGACATTCGTGCGCTCCATTACTGCAATCTCTGCAATCATTTTGCTTGTTACGCCGCAGTATGTGCTCATCACCGTGCGCATAAACGAGCACGCGGAAAAAGGCAACTACGGCATTGCATGTGCGTATGCAACCATTTTGATAATCATCACGTATACGGCAATCATGCTGATGAATCTGCTCACCGGCAAGTTTGGCAAAAGCAAAAAGATTGCGGAATAGAGCGGGGCAAACGGAGGAGGAGCAAAACAGCTATCGATAAACTGTGCTGTGGAACTGTACGAAATTCAGTCAGTAGAACAGACGGTTTGGTCAGTGTGTCGTTGCCCCAAATCTGCTCGCACGCGGTTGCCAGTGCAAAATACAGGCAGATGATTTCCATTACATATCCATGCGGTGGTGAAGTCTGTTTTGTGCATCGCATACTCCGGTAAAGAGTATATCACACTTTTTGTCGGAACGGCTACTCATCACGCAGCCGTTTTTTTGCCTGCTCTGTGGTCTCGCCGTCCTTGCGCAAAAATGCGTTTACGAACGAGTCCTCAATTTTTTTGTAGCCGCGGACTACGCCGTTCTCAATTTTCTTGTATCCTCCGGTTACGACGTCCTCAATCGTGTGATATGCGCTCGTAACCGTCTCTCACCGAAGTGGTCGATGTTCGAGATATACTTTGTTTCTTTTGGAGTCGCCGTCATCTTCAAATTCATAATACAGCTCTCTCATTTTTTATTTCGCTACACAAACCTCCACAAACAAGTTTATTTTATCACGAGACCCCTAAAGAAATAAAATTTTTACACGAACATAACAAAATATTATTTGATATTCACAAAATTTTTCCTCTTTTTATTTTTTCCACCTTGAAAACTCAGCATCCGTAAAACCCAGTATATAGGGCACCTCTAAAAACTCGCTTTTAGCGATTTTGCAAATGTGTACGTGCGAGTTTTAAGTCGTTATAATATCACGACTTAAAACATCGTATTTTCTAAAGTTACTTCGGAGCAGCCAGCGTAGCTTCAAGGCAAAACTTAAAGTTTTTCGAAATTCCCTATAGTAAATTTACAGCAGTAATTATTATTGGATTTTAGGGAAGCCGTCTAAATACTTCCGTCTTGGAAGTAGAATTCCCTGCCTTATCTGTTGCTGTTATAGTAAGGTAAAAATTCCTATATCTAGATTTTCCATCATTTGCTAACTGAAAATAAACTTTGCTATTCTCTGTTACTTTAGTTGTACAAGACTCTTTTGTACCATCTGAAAACTCCTGAATACAAGTTGCACTAATCGTTATGTCATTGCTTACATAATCTACCGCATTTGCTTTTACAACAAAAATAAAGCGATTATCGAAAATATCTTGCATCCACCAATATTCTTGACGCTCAAAATAAAGATTGGGTGGAATTGTATCAACGACAGTAATTTTTGCAGTTGCAACAGAAGATTTTCCTCGTTCCTTTTCTATTACGGTGAGTGTAACAATGTTTTCGCCTTCAGCAAAAATATGTGTAAATAATGCACCTTCATACTTGATACCATTGCATTCCCATGAATAAATTAATTCATCATTTTCAGGATCATAGGAGTTTTTTGCATCCAAAGTGTGCATGGTTCCTTCTGGGGTAAGTTGCTCTAAAACTATATCATCGCCAATTATCGCAACTGGAGGTTTGTTATTCTTTACAGTAATTTCCACATCGTGCGTAGCATAGACTGCTCCATCTCCTACGAGATTTACCGTAAACTTATAAACACCGTCCTCCGTTTCTTTGGGGACTTTATATTCAACATCAAAATCGAAAGTTTTTTCACTGTCAAGTATGATATCTTCGTAGTTTATTGGATTTACATTTGTAAGCCAATTTGTATATTCTTTTTCGTGAACAGAAAGT
This sequence comes from Treponema sp., assembly GCA_017940005.1. Taxonomy (GTDB): domain Bacteria; phylum Spirochaetota; class Spirochaetia; order Treponematales; family Treponemataceae; genus Treponema_D. The sequence continues at coordinate 74,367 of JAGAZO010000017.1, read as the reverse complement.
GAAAGTCTTGAGATTTTTTTTGTTTGTTCAGTAACGCTCTGGGCAATAACCGATGCAATATCTGTGCTTGAGTTTATTGCATATACAGCCCCTCCTGTTCTTGCAGCATATTCGTTCCAAGTTGAGCAAATTGAACTAGAGCCTGAACAAAGTACAATTAACGTAATGTTGTTTTGTTTAAGTCCTTGTAAAACCTCATCAATTGTAAGGTCATCGGATGTGTTTGGAATTCCGTCAGGGCCGGGATCTTTTGCGTGTGGTAAATTATCTAACCAAAAGACGACAAATTTTTTGCTGTTTTCTCGCCAACCAATTGATGGATCGGAATAGGCTTGATAGCATACATAAGAGTAACTTTCTGGATCATTTCGGCCTCCACCGATATTAAAACCACTCATTGCTTCAAAAATATATTCTGCATTGTCTGTAATAGGTGTTTCTAATTGATATGCATAATCACTAAGACTTCCAAATGGCTCCACATTATGATCCTTATGTGAAACAACTCCAAAATAAGTATCAGGAATAAGCGTGCGTAAATTCTTCATAATATTACTAGCATTATTTACTGTTTGTTTTACAGAATTTCCCATTGAACCTGTTAGATCAAAGGCGAAAAGAATGTCTGCTTTTTGGGGAACAGCTGATTCTGGTAGTAATGCAGAGAGCACTTCTGTTGTACTCTCTTCTGACTCAAGTGTTGTTTGAAAACTTTCTGGCAGAAAAACTACATCCTCGTAAAAAGCTGATTCTGATAATGAAATTGACCTTAATTCATTTTTATAATCAAGTTGCAACTTAAAAACTTGACTTCCATTTAAATTGTTAGAATCAAAATCATAAGCATTTGAATTATTATCTACTTCATTTAAAAGGTTTACTTTACATCCAATTAGTAATGCAACAAAAAATAAAAATAAATTTATTATTCTCTTCATAAAAATCTCCTTTCTTATAATTTAGTCCTTAAATAACTCATAGCCTTCAAAACTCATGGATGTCATTTTTTCTACAGTTACAGTTGATCCAAATCTAGTATACGATCCATTAATTGAAAGTTTTTTTTCTTTTCCATCGAAAGAAAGCTCTACCTCACCCTCTCCTTTATTACCATTAGTTAGTATAAATTTAGTATGGTCATCATTATATTTCCCTGTTATAATAATGCCATCACCACATCGAAACTGGCCAGATTCGGCACCAATCAAAAAACAGTGGTTATTATCATTCTGGAACTTTCCGTTTTGCTCCCACCATTTTTTACTATTATCCCATATACTTGTTGTGTCTAATTGCAATGCATTGTCATTGGGGTAATCCCCATAATTTTCTGCATTTACAACTTTATATTCAAATGGAACAGCACTTAAAAACAACTCATTTAATTCTGACTTTTCTCCTTTTTCATACCAATTCAAATCACCGGAAAGTTTTGACTTAGATTGAACCTGTGTAACAGTTATTGTGATAACCCCATCCTTTACAGTATAAGTGCCTTTTCTACCTTCTGCTTGATGAACGTCTTTGCCTTCATTTGTTGTTTCGTAAAGTTTATATTCAAAATTAGTTCCATTAAAAGTAAAATATCTTTCATATGTGGTACCATCAGAATAAGCTTTGTATGCTCGTATTTGTGGTACACGGTTTATCGTAACATCGAAAGTTTTTGTATCACTAGATGAATTTAGCGTAAGTGTTGCAGTTACAGTGTGTTTTGTGTCTATAATATCCCTGTGAATAGTAAATTCACTTTTAGCTGTATCATATGATAAACACTTTTCATCTCCCGTTCTTGTCCAAGTAATCATAACAGTCTTTTCGCGGATTTTCACTTCAGTTTGAACTGTAATAATTTGGTCAGAATAATTTTCTTGCCTAATTATGAAATTGAGCTGCTCTTTTGCAAGCGAAAGTGTTTTTTCATCAGAAAGTTCTGTTTTTTTTGCGATTAGTTTTACTGAAAACTCTTTTGTTCTTGACTGTCCTTTGTAAGATAGCGTTGCTTTTAAGGTTACCGTTTTATCATTTTCTTCTGGAATGATAAGTTTTTTTTCAGTTGATATTACACCAGTTTCAGAACATACCCAATCGACGCTTACATCAGAAAATCCTTCGATTGTACTTGGAAGTTCCCATTCATCTACAAATTCTTGTGCAATGTTTAATGCGTTGTATGCGTTTAAAAGTGTGTTATCAACGTTGCTTTGTTCTTCTTGTTGTGAATTATTTGGCTGCGGACATGAAGCTAAAACTAGCGTGATAAGTATCACAAATAAAAAATAAATTAATTGTTTCATAAAAACACCTCCTCAATTTTAATCTACTGGGTATCGTCCAATTTTTGAAAATCACTAATCTTTGTAAATAAATTTATTATAACACGAAAGATAAAAAAAATAAAATTTTATACATATATAACAAAACATTATTTGACACGGAATAAGAATATTTTTCCAGCTTTTACGAATGATTCATAAATTCTCAAATATTCAGAGATGCCAAATACTTCAGTAAAAGTATTTGGCCTTCATTACTTGAAACTGGAAACATTAAGATTTAATGTAGTGGTTGAAAACCCTATTAAATCAGAGGTAAATTTCGGGTCATCTTTTTTAAGAATATTTTCACGAACCTTTTCAGGATATCCATATTGTGGGTTATATTCTACCTGATTAGCTCCACCATCTGTATCCTCCTTGATTTCACGTTCACCTTTATCATTATACGATTCGTGATAATATTTAGAATCTTCTCTAATGTACGAATCCCAGTACAGCGTCAATTTTTCAATCATCCCCTCACCATTAGAAACATTCACATTTCCAATAACAAGACAAGGGGTTGCTCCATCAAATGTGTACTTAAAACTGTAATCGCTTAATTTATTATCCTGCCTCTTTTCTTTTGCTTCATGAAAGGCATCCTCATCAAACTTAAATTCACGAACAGTAGTAACAAAGGGGCAAGCGGTAAAAAGCAGTATGTTTGAGATTTTTCCAATTTCTGAACAGCAGAAAAGGCTGACCTGCGCGCTGTCGCGTGATGTTTTATGGAGATGCGTGCTTTCTTGTTCCCTCTGTGCGGTGTTCATTTTTCGGGATATTTTTATATAAATTCGGTATTGCGAATTCAAAATTCTCATTTTACAATATTTTTAAACATGCTGTTTAGAAAGCATAGGGGAGCATGACGAATATGAAAAAGCCAGTATGTTTTTGTTTCATATTTTTAGTTTTTTTTCATTCGGCTTTTGCAAAAAAATAAAAGGAATGTTGAATAATAACAATTTTTGGCTTTACATACATGATGATGGGCAGCCCGACTGGGATAGTTTTTGTAAAAATGTTAGACAGGCATGGGAGTTATATTTGGATTTTCTGCGTTAGGGATTGAAGTGGCGCGCGAGCATTTTTTCAAAAATGCGAGCGCGGTACATTGGAGCACACTATTTGTGTGCTCCAATACTGATAACCACGAAAAGCCCGACCCGCCAGTTTTTGCAAAGCAAAAACTGGGTAAGGTGGCGCAAGCCACCGACGGGAACGCCCTGATTACGAGTTTATGAAGTAAACTCAAGTATGCAAGCGTAACTTGCGGCGAACACCTAAAAAAGATGCAAGATAGAAGGTATGATACTATGGCAAAAGAACAAAAAGGCGTGCGGCTTGACCGCATCACAAAGATGTACAAAGATTACAAGACGGCAAAAGATTTTGCGGCTGTTGACGACGTGTCGCTCGACATTGCGCCCGGCAGCTTTGTCACGCTCTTGGGACCTTCGGGGTGCGGCAAGACGACGACGCTGCGCATGGTTGCGGGGTTTGAAAGTCCCGACAAAGGCGAAATCTACATAGGCGATCAGGCGATTAATGAGTTGACGCCGAACAAGCGCGATACGGCGATGGTATTTCAAAGCTACGCGTTGCTTCCGCACTACAATGTGTTTGACAATGTTGCGTATGGTTTGAAAATCCGCAAATTGCCAAAGAGCGAGATAAGGGCGCGCGTCATGGAGATGCTCGAACTTGTTGAGCTTTCGGGGCTTGAGGGGCGCATGACAAATCAGCTTTCAGGCGGGCAGCAGCAGCGTGTTGCGCTTGCGCGCGCGCTTGTTGTTGAGCCGAGCGTGCTGCTCTTTGACGAGCCGCTTTCAAATCTTGACGCAAAACTGCGCGTCGCGATGCGCACGGAAATCCGACGCATTCAGCAAAAAGTTGGCATCACTGCGATTTATGTAACGCATGATCAAAGCGAGGCGATGAGCATCTCCGATAAAATCATCATTATGAACAAAGGAAAAATTGCGCAAGTTGGAACGCCGCGTGAAATTTATTATCAGCCGAAAAATGAGTTTGTTGCGGATTTCATTGGCGAGGTAAACTTTTTGGAAGGACGCGTCACATCGGTGAGCGGGAACAGCGCGCACGTAGATGTGAACGGTGTTGATATAACGGCGGATTCGTTTGGCAGTTTGAATGCCGGCGACTCGTGTAAAATTGTGCTGCGTCCTGAATCGGTGACGCTTGCGGACTCTGGCGTGCTGCCGTGCACGGTGACGCTCTCCACGTTCATGGGTTCGTATCAGTATTATCAAGTTGATTTGTCTAGCGCGCAAGCGAGTGTAGATGGCAAAATGGTGAAGATTACTGAGTACAATCCGAAAAATCGCAAAACGTTTGAAGCAGGAGAGAAGGCGTACTTGAACTTTGACAGCACGAATCTGCACATTTTATAGATTGAAAAATAGCATTCCTTGTTTACAGAGGAGCGATGCGTGCAAAAGTAGATTTACATTTTGAAACATGCAATCACTCTCGAAAAATTTACTTTTGGAGCTTTTTCGATTGTTATTACCATTTTCTGTAATTTTTATGTTATAATGTTGCTATGTCTGTTGTAATTCAAGGAAAAAATTCTGCGAAAAAGTATCACATAGCGCTCACAATTTCGCAAGCGATTCGGCAGGGAAAGTGGCTCGATGTCCAGTATTGCAACAGTAAAAATCAGAATAAGCAATTTTTGTTCGCAGTAAAAGACATAGATTGGAATAAATATAAACTCATGGGCGATTTATTCAATCCAATGTTAGAACAAGAAATGTATCCATTTTTGGCAAACAAGTTTATTGATTTTACACGGTTGCAGTATGCCAGAATGATGCCAGACATTTCGTATGAAGTTCCAGAATCATTGCTAAAAAAATTAGAGACAGCAGAGGAAACAGAAGATTTTTTACAATTCAATGAGCAACATCATTCACTGCTTACTTTTCTTGAGCAGTGTATTCAATTTGACATTGACCCAACAGTAAAAAAAATTGCGATGGTCGAAGGGCTTGATGCGGATACGCTTCTTGCAAAAGAAAAAACATCGCTTACAAGAGAGCAGTGTAAAAAACTTGCAATGGATTTGCGAAATTGGCAAGAAGAAGAAAAAAAATACAACCGCATTATAAGACTTGCGTTGAATATTTTATCAATCAAAAGATATGGGAAAAATATTCCTATCATATATAAAGAAGTGTTGCTTCATATTACTGAAAATGAACAATTTTTAGTCGTTGGGAAAGAATTGCAATTTTCAAAATCATATCTTTTAGGGAAAGGAAGCGATTCATTTTTTTTAAGTGGGTTTGATTATAATCCAGAAGAATTTTTGGCAATGTATGAGTCTAACCGTGATTCATACATCGAAGAAATTAGAAAAAGTTTGTGTTCTGCAGAAATCATAAATACAAATCCAGAGTTTATGCAACTGTCTGGAGATTTCAATGTGCATTTTAATCGTGTTAAAAATAGCGTACTCAATATGATAAAAAGCAAAACGCTCACATTTCCACTAAAAGCATTTCTCGGAATGAACACAGTTCAGCAAGGAAGAAGGCGAAATGCAACTGTTGTAACATATGATAACAAAGTGAATATAGACCAAGTGCAAGTTGTGTTCAATTCACTTCGAGAAAATATAACGTATGTTGAAGGTCCTCCTGGAACTGGCAAAACGCAAACTATTTTGAATGTAATATTTTCACTTTTTTTGATGGACGGAATTGTCTTGTATGTTCTAACAATAATGCTCCCATCGAAGGAATTATTGAAAAACTTGTAAAAGATTTGCCACGTTGCAATAATCAAGAAATCTTATTTCCAATTATAAGAATTGGCAGCAGTGTAAAAACTTCAGAGCGTGAAAATATATTAGCAGAAACTATTTCTCGTATTAAATATCTTTACGAAACTGCAATGCAAAAAAACAAACCGTACGATAACAAAACAAATGAGCAAAATGAACTTGTTAGAAAAAACACAAAGGCACTTTCAGAAAGTCTTTCGTTATATGAACAAAGGCAACAACTTTTCAAGCGAAAAGAAACATTAGAAAATTGGAAACAATACATTGATTCTTCCAATAATTTTTTCAGAGCGTTAAATAATGAAATTAAAAATGTAGAAAACAAGATAGCAGCGTTGCCAAATCTTACGAACGAAGATATTCAAAAATTATGTATAGCAGGTTTGGAAGATAAAAATTTTATAAACTTTTTATATTACCATTCGATTAAGCTTTTGCAAAAATTACAAAATGATGAATATAAACCTTTTGTAGAAATTTTGTATGAAGAAAATAAACATAAAGCGGTACAAGATTTTAAGAAATACCTTTCCAACGACACGAATATTTCACTGCTCATAAAAGTGTTTCCTGTTTGGTTTTCAACAAATATTTCTGCAGAAAAAATTGGAAGTGCTGTTCCTCATTTTGATATGTGCATTATGGACGAAAGTGGACAATGCGATATTGCTCGTTCACTGATTCCAATTATTCGTGCGGAACACCTTTTACTCGTTGGTGATACAAATCAACTGAAGCCTGTTATTCTGCTAGATGAGAAAAAGCAAAAAATTTTTCAAAAAGCACTGCGCATAAAAAATCCTCACATATATGATTATGTGCATAGTTCAATTTTGCTCCTTATGCAACAAACTGATACTATTTCAAAAAATATTTTGTTAAGGTATCACTATCGGTGTGCTCCAGAAATCATTCAATTTTCAAATGCCTATTATTATGATAATCGATTGCATATCGAAAACAGATTGAAGGGCAAAGTTTCATTATTTGATGTTGTAAATCATTCTGGTGATAAAAAAAATTCTTACGAAGAAGAGAGCAACGCAATTATTCAAGTTCTCAAAAACAATGAATATAAAACTAAAAAAATAGCAATTATAACTCCATTTGTAAATCAGGCAAATCTTATTAATAAAAAATTGCAAGAGGAAAATATTACAAATGTATTTGCAAGTACAATCCATAAAGTGCAAGGTTCTGAATACGATGTAATTTTTTTATCATTTGCACTTGCACAAACTACGAGCAGCAAAACTTTTGATTGGGTAAAAGACAACAAAGAAATTACAAATGTTGCTGTAACTCGTGCAAAAAATGAACTGCTCATCTGTGCAGATAAAAATGCTATATACTCACTTTCAAAAGATAAAGAAAATGCTGTAAAAGAATTAATAACTTATGCAGAAAGTGTTCAGCATAAAAAATCTTACACCGTTACTTCTCCAAAGCAAAAGCCAAATCTATCAAACAACTCTGAATACGAAAAACAATTTTTCAAAACGCTTTCACAAGTTTTGTCTGTTGTCGGCGGTTTTAGAATTGAACGAAATGTTCCGATGAAAAAAGTTTTTCCAAATTACGAATCTGTTTTTAAAAGTTATTACGAAAAAAGTGAATTTGATATTGTACTTTGGCGTCTTGGTGACAAATACAAAATGCCGCTGCTTGTTATTGAATTAGACGGTGATGAGCATTATGTAAACAGTGCAACAAGAGAACGTGATAATAAAAAGGAAATGCTTTGTAAGGAACATAGAATACACTTATTCAGATTGCCAAATTCATTTGCATCTCATTATATGTTTGTTAAAGAATATATTGAATGTATTAGCGGAGACGATTTGCAAGGGCAGTTGTCATAATTTGTTCCATATTGAAAAATCGCACGTATAGCGTTCGCACTGCGTTGGGCAAGCAATGTTGAGCAAACAGCGCGGCTTTTGTGAAGCAAGCTGCAACGCAGTTTTAAGCACACTGCAAGTTAAAAAAAACGGCACGACATTTAAGTGCCGTTTTTTTAACGCCCGTAATTATTAATTTTTTTGCGGGCATCTCCAAATGTTTCAGTTTTGTGAGGTGACTGTAATTATTAATTTTTTGCGCGCTCGACAAACGAACCGTCGCGCGTGTCAATGACAATGCGCTCTCCTTCGTCGCAAAAGAGCGGTACATTTACTTCAATGCCTGTATCGAGCGTTGCGGGCTTGAATGTCTTGCCGCTCGTGTTGCCCTTGACGCCCGGCTCGCAGTATGTGATGGTGCGCGTTACGTTTATGGGCAGTTTTACGCCAACTGATTTTCCATTGTAGAACGTGATTGAAATGTCAATGTCGTCGTCAGGAGAAATGTAGCCAGCGCTGTCGCCCAAGTCGTCTTTGGGCATTTCAAGTTGGTCATATGTGTCTTGGTCCATGAACACATATGTGTTGCCTTCAATGTACGAAAGCTTCATGTTTTTTTCGTCCAAGTCAACTTCATCAAATTTTTCGCCTGCGTCAAGTCCTAAATCTTGCGTTTGTCCAGTAACGATATTTTTTACGCGGATTTTTGTGACCATGCCTGCGCGCCCCGATTTTTGTCCGAGCATGCGCTGAACCATGAGCGGATTGCCCTCGTACATAAACGCTGAGCCAACTTTAATCTCTGATGTTGTTACCATATCATTCCCTTCTAAAAATAATAAGTTTAAAGCGGAAATAGTATATCATAAATGATTCTACATTTCAATATAGTTTGTATGTGTATTTTTTAGTGTTCTTACAAAATCAGTTTCTTATTTTGATATTTTTCAGAAGTGTGTTGCTCGAATGCCGCACTTTGAACTGTCCCTCAAAAGTTAGACAAGGGTTGTAGGAAAAAAGGACTTGAACTCAACTACAACACTTTTAGAGAACACCAGCTTCACTGCTTTGCGGCAAGGTTGGTGATTCTCGTGTTGCCAAAAAATTGAGCAAATGCTGTGCAAAGTCGCCGTTTGCGATAAGCGATGCTGCGAACGCTGCAAACGATTGACGCATTTTTTCCGCGTTTTCTAAAAACTGTAAAAGAAGTTCAGCTAGTGTATCATCTACGGTGCAATGTATATTAGCGACGCTGTTTGTGATGGCAACGCGGCTTACGACGGTAGAATTGCGTGCATCTGTATTGTTGCTAGCGGTGCATGTGTGTAGCGCGTTACGCTCGACGTGTGTTGCGGCATAGCTCTGCGCGCGTGTGGCAAATTTGTGCTGCGGTTGCGCATCATTGTTGTTGCATGTTTCGCCGCTTGCATTACGTTGCGTCTCGTTGCAAACGTTTGTTGTATTGAACGCAAGCCACACCGCTTCGAGCAGCGCAAAATCTGCTTTTGCAAAAAACGGCTGCATTGTTTTGAGCAGCGCAGACACTTTTACTTTTTGATAGTCTCCATCTTGTCTGTACGCATGCCACACAAACGGAATGCCCGAAAGGCACGCGCGCGAAAGCGAATCCTCTCCGCGTACAAAAAGTGCGTCCATAGAAAAAAGAAGCGCGTCCCATTCTCGTTGCGGCAAAAACGAAAGCCGCGTGAGCGCGAACTGCTTGCCGCCAGCATGCCACGCATGTGCAAACGATTGCTGCATGCTTCCTGCCGCTACGTATGCGCGAACTGTGCGGCGTGGGGCGGCTGTGCATGATTCAAATGCAGTGTATGAAATTGTTGATGCTTGTTGTGAAGCGCGCGGCGGTGCGCAAACCCGTTGTTCGTGTAATGTTATGCAAGTTCGTTGTGCGTTCGGTGTGATTGGCGACATGCAATCGTATGGAACTGTTGGCGGTGCGTAGTTGTGTTGCGTGCAAAATGCCTCCCGCGATTTTTCAAACTGTGAAAGCGCGCGCACGAGCGGCATAAAATCACGTTCATAGGTGAAGACGAGCACGGAAAATTCACGTGTGCTGTTTGGTATTGCAGATGATGTATCAGACAGCGTGCTGTTTGGTACATTGACAGAAACGCGAGTAGAATACATGTCAGCAGCAATATGTGGCACAGATGTGTTATGTGGCACGCTTTCTGACGTATATGGCGCGCGAATGCTGTTTTGCGCGCGCACGCTTTCTGGCGCACAAGTAGCGGTGGGCATAGTGCGTCTATTCATTGCGCCGTCGAGAAGCAGACCGCCTGTATTTGCGGTAAATCCTGGCATAAAGTTCACTTTTTGCACGCGCGCGCTTCTCGTGAGTGAAGCAAGCTCGTGGAACTCTTCTGCGTATGATTCAGCGGTAAGGTAGTCTATGTTTACCACATGTACAACATCGGGAAATTTTTTTTCAAACAAAAGCGCTTCAAGCCAAGTCGGATAGCCGCATTGAAAGCACTGAAGAATTGTGCGCGGCTGCCGCTCTGAAAATGCGGCGGTGCATATGTCTGCATTATTCCAATCGTATATGAGCCAGTTGTTGTATTGTTGCACGGGAGTGCACGCATCAATTTCTGGTGCAAGGAGCGAGAACGCATGCAAGTCATCTGTGATTATGCGGATGAACGCATGAGGCTGTATGCGCGAAAGCGATCGGGCAAGCCTGTATGCAAAACCTATGTCGCCGTAATTGTCTACAACGCGGCAGAGAATCGTAATGTCGCAAGAATAATCCATCGCTTTAACAAAAGTTCCAATATTCGTTGCACTGTTACGCTAGCACTGCGCATTTTTTTATGAGCGTTGCATATGCATCTTGAAAAACGGAGAGCGGTGCGGCATCTGAATCGCGCTGTCCAAAATCATTCGTGCCGCCGAATACGATGACAGCTGTTCCTTTGAGCCGTGCAATCCGCCTGTCTGATATACATGCAGGCCACGCAGGAAGCGTACCTGTTTCAGAGATTCTGCTTCCGCTATATGCATCGATGCAGATTATCTTGCTGCCTGTTTTTTTTGCCAGAAGTGCCCACCACATGTCGTCGGTGCTTTTGACAGCGGCTTCATCTTGCGGATAGCATATTTCGTACTCTTTTGGCACAGTTCCTGCAAAAGAAGAAATTGAGGCATCCATAACAGAAAATGATATCATAGCACGCCGCCTTGCATTACTAGTTGTTATTTTCCCGCCGTGTTGAATTTAAAGAAAAGCACATCGCCGTCCTGCACAACGTATTCTTTGCCTTCAATGCGATACTTGCCCGCTTCTTTTATCTTCGCTTCTGTTCCATATTGGCGGAGATCATCAATCGAATACGCTTCCGCTTTTATAAAGCCTTTTTCAAAATCAGTATGGATGACGCCTGCGGCTTTAGGTGCAGTGTCGCCTGCATGAATTGTCCACGCGCGGCATTCGTCTTCGCCGCCAGTAAAAAATGTGCGCAGTCCCATGAGCATGTACGCTTTCCGTGCGACATTTGCAAGCCCCGATTCTTTGAGCCCCGCAGCTTCCATAAATTCTTTGCGCTCATCATCATCTTTTATTTCCGCCAAATCGCTTTCAAATTTTCCACAGATAACCGCGATGTCAGAATTTTCTTCTTGCGCGATTTTTTTGACAACTTCGACATATTCATTTGTTCCGCTTGCGATTGCGCTTTCGTCAACGTTGCACACGTAAAATGTAGGTTTCATGGTGAGCAAAAACATGTCGTACACGGCAAGCTTTTCTTCTGCTGTCAAATCTGCTTGACGCGCGCATTTTCCTGCTTCGAGCAACGGCTTTATTTTTGCGACGGCACTTGTCCACGATGCCCATTTTTTTTCTTCTTCTTTTCCGAGCTGACGGCTCATCTTTGTGACTTTTTCCTGCCGCTTTGCAATCGTGTCCAAGTCTGCAACCGCAAGCTCCATGTTTATCGTCTCGATGTCTGCTTTTGGATCGATGGAAGCGGCGCTGTTTGCGTTTTCGCGCACATGCATGATGTCTGCGTTTTCAAAACAGCGCACCACATGCGCAATGCACGTAACTTCGCGAATGTTCGCAAGAAATTTATTGCCAAGCCCTTCGCCTTGCGCCGCGCCTTTTATAAGTCCCGCAATATCAACAAACTTTACCGATGTGGGCGTAGTTTTTTTAGGGTTGAACACGCTTGCAAGAAATGAAAGCCGCTCGTCGGGTAAATCCACAATACCGATATTCGGCTCAATCGTACAGAACGGAAAATTTTCCGCATTCGCTGGCGCGGCTGTGAGTGCAGTAAATATAGTTGACTTTCCCACGTTTGGAAGTCCCACGATTCCACAATCTAACGACATATATCACCTTTATTTTGTTAATAATTAATTTTGCGTTTAAAGCGGTTTTGATGAAGATGAAATAGCAACAGTATCTTTTCCTTCTGCTTTTGCCCTATACAATGCCTTTGCTGCCTCATCAAAAAATTCTGTATCTGTCATATCCATGCAGTAACATGCAATTCCCGCACTCACGGTAAATGTTGGCAGGTCATTATTAAAATTGAATTGCATGGCTGCAAAAGAGGAGCGTAATGTATTTACTGCATCTTCAACAGCATCAATCGATTTATTTTCAAATAAAGTGGCAAATGTGTTTCCACTGTATCTAAAAGTATTTCTGATATTGCCAAATGTATATTTTAGGAGCTCTGAAAAAGATTTTAGCACTTCATCTCCATTTGTTTTGCCATACAGCGTATTGATGGTTCTGATGCCATCAATATTGGTAATTACTAATATGAGCTGTCTGCCAGTTTCATTGCTTATGTTGATGTTGCTAGAAAGCGTTTCAAAAAATGCATTGCGCGTATACAGATTGGTGAGTGGGTCAACATGAATCGCTGTAAGTGTTTCGTTGCGCTCTCGGTAGCTGTTGTAGGAATATTCTGCATGATTTTTGATAAACGCAAGCATCGTCTTTGCCAAATTCCACAAAACGAAAAACAGCATAAGCATGCCGAATACTGTGCCCGAAATGAGCGAGATGTCGCCATTGCTTTCAAACAGTCCCCACGTGATGAGCGATACAATCAGTATGCAGAATGCGAAAACAGCAATTTTATTAAATAAAGCAGTGTCCGTATAGATAACAGGAATAACAATAACAAGCAGCGGAGCTACCAGTGATATTTGATAATAGTTGTGAAAGAGCGAAACAACACCAGTGATTGTGAGCAAGCAAAATGTTACTGCATAATTCTTTCTTTTTTGTGGAACAGTATGGTTACATACAATCACAGTACACAGTATGACACTGATAAAATTTATGCATGAAGGCAGGATAACGTGTTGCAAGAAGTATTTAGAAAGTGGAAAAACCAATGTGTTTTCGAGAAAAATATATACAGGAATAAGTGCCAGCTCAACGAACAATACTATGCAAGAAGACAGCCAGCAGATATACAGCATTCTTTTTTGCCATGTCTTGTGATATTTTTGCGTATATTCATCGTACTCTAATATAGTATTTTTCATAAATAGGACTATACACTATTTGTGAGCAATATACAATATAGTTTTGCGCTATAAGCAAAATGAGGAGTCATTTATACACTCTGCAATGAAAATTATGCGTTCGTTTTAAAATGTTTTTGATCATTCGGTTGTATATGGCTGAAATTTTTGATATTATTTTTCATACTAAACAGGCGATTATGCGTAGTAGCAAAAGCATCGCTTTTTAATATAACAGTTTGATGAAGGGGCAGAGTATGCTTTATTATTTCGGTGCACTTTTACAGCAGTTTTTTGGACCTGCACGGCTCTTGCAGTCGTACACTGTGCTCATCACGCTTGCGCTGTATACGGGTTTTATCATTGCAATACGATTGCTTCCCCATTTTTACGAAAAACTCCCGCATGACCGCGGGCGCGAATTCACGATTGCAGCAGAAGCTTCAAAGGGCAAGCCCACGGGAGCGGGCGTCGTATTCATCACGATTTTTGTTGTGATTTCGTTTTTGTTCGCGCCGCTTTCGCTTTTGCAATGCGCCACACTTGCGCTTACATGGCTCATGATGCTCACTGGCTACCTCGACGACAAAAGCGTGACGAGCTGGGGAGAGTACCGCAAGGCATTGCTCGACTTTGTCATAAGTTTTGCAGAGGCGCTTGTTTTGTACTTTGCAATCTCACGCACATCTGACGACGGCGTTGTATATTTTTGGCTGCCGTTTGTGACGCATCCAGTTGCAGTGCATCCCGTAGTGTATGTAGTTGTATGCGTTGTCATATTGTGGGGGTCAATCAACACGACGAACTGCACCGACGGCGTGGACGGGCTTTCAGGCACGCTCGTACTCGTGGCGCTGCTCACGCTCGGCGCTCTGTTTTATTTTGTGCTCGGTCATGTTGACATAGCTGAATACTTGCTCGTGCCACATTTATTTTCTGGTGCACATTGGGCTGTGATCACGTTTGCACTTGCCGGTACGCTCATGGGCTACTTGTGGCACAATGCATATCCGAGCGAGGTGCTCATGGGAGATGCGGGAAGCAGGGCGCTTGGGTTTTTTATTGGCGTGTGCGTTATGGTGAGCGGCAACCCATTTCTCATTTTGGCAACATCAACAATCATGTTTGTGAATGGCGGCATGGGCTTGTTGAAAGTGGCGTTGCTTCGCTTTTTTCACATACATATTTTTAACAATATCCGCTTCCCGCTCCACGACGAGATGCGCAAAAAACGCGGCTGGTCGCCTACACAAGTGCTCATCAAATTTTTAATAATGCAGCTGCTCATCACTGTGGCGATGCTCGGCATATTCTTCAAAGTGCGCTAAAACAGGGCACAGTGCATTCTCTTCAAAATGAAGTAGATGCGTGCGACGTTGTACAGCGCGTATAACGAGACTTGCACGTATCTGCAAGTCTCGCCGCGCTATTGCATTATAAACAGCTTTATGCCTTCTTTCGGGAATTTCTTTTTAAGCATATAGATTGTTGCTTTGAGCAGGCGTATGTCTTCTTCGCGTATATATACAATCATCATAAAATTCTGTTCTGGCCATGTTGTCGTACCGAGCTTGTAGTTGTCGCCGCCTTTGCCCGTCACCGTCGGCACAATCGTGTATTGTATGTGTGGCAACGCTTGTTCAAGTGCTTCGATAATGTCATCTTCCACAGATTGATTTGCAACAATATTTACCTGTGCGCCGCCGACTGCTTCAGGCAAGCTTTCATATGTTGCAAAATCTTGCGCCTCGCGCCCAATAGCGTTTGCAGCAGCTTTGCGCTTGTTCATCACGAGCGAGTAGAGCACAGGAATGAAGAAGAGCGTCACAAATGTGCTCGACGTGAGCCCGCCGACAATCGCCAATCCTATCGGCTGCACCATTGCCGCAGTTCCTTCGCTTTGGAAGCACATAGGCAGCATGCCGAGAATTGTGGTGAGTGTTGTCATGAGCACGGGGCGCAGACGGCTTGTGCCAGCTTCAAGGCATGCCTCTTTGAGCGGCACATTCCTGTCTACGAGCAAGTTTGTGTAATCAACGAGGATAATGCCGTTGTTGACGACAATGCCCACGAGCATGATGATGCCTACCATCGATGTCATTGAAATGGGCTGCCCGCTAATTGTATAGATGAGTATAACGCCAATTATTAAGAATGGAATTGTCATCATGTTGATGAGAGGCGCTTTGAACGATTCATACGTTGCAGCCATTACGCCAAACACGAGGATGATGGCCATGATGCCTATCATTGCATATACGCGTCCTTGTTCAGACATGTCGCTCCACGAGCCTGCATAGTTGAGTGTTACATTTTCAGGGAGAATAAATGACTGCGCAATGCGCTCTTTTATTTCGTCTTCGACTATATTTGCATTTCTGTCCGACGTTATGTTGCCTGTAATTTTTACGACACGTGTTTGGTTTTCCCGATAAATGCTTACTGGTCCCAAGCCTTTTTTGAGTTGAGCAAAGTTTGCCACGCTTACCATGCCGCTCGTACCACGCACGTAAATTGACTCCAAATCGGAAACCTTATCGCGATCTTCAGGTCTGTACATGATAACAACATTGTATTCTTTTCCGCCTTCGCGGTACACTGTTGACGTTGTGCCATTCATCGCGGCATTTATTTCATTTGCAACTGTTGCTACATCAACGCCGAACGCATATGCTCGCTGCCTGTCTATGACAACTTCGACTTCTGGCAAGCCTTCTTCTGTGTCAATAGAAATATCTGCTATGTCGGTGATTGATTCCATCACATCTTTGATTTGTGCTGCGGTACTGAGTGCAGTGTCAAGGTCATCAGAATAAATTTTTATGACAATATCTTCGCCAGACATTTGACGCATAAAGCCTGCACCGATTGAAAACTGCGCGTCTGCATAATTGCTGAAATACGGACGCAGTTTTCTCTGTATGGTTTCAGATGTGTCTATTTGTTTACTCGGTTCGGGGAGGCGTATTGAGAATGACCCCTTGTACGTGCCTCTGCTGCGTCCGCCACTACCGATTGACGTTATTAAAAACGTGTAGCCTTGTATTTCCTGCTTGATGATTTCTTCAAATTCTTTCATGACGGCAGCTGTCTCTGCAAGCGATGTACCTGTAGGCATTGTCAAGTTGACAGTCACGTTGTCTTCGCTGCTACGCCCGAACATATTGATTTGCATTGTGGGAACGAGTAAAAGTGCTATGAGGAGCAAGGCAACGCTTACAATTATGGTAACGGCACGATGATTGAGCGCTGTTTGAAGCGCAATGCGGTATGCGTGCTGCACTATGTCCATGACTTTTTGAAATGCATCGTATATAGTTTTGAGTACAGGATTTGTCACAGGTTTTTCAGTCCTGTTTGAAAGCGGCAAAAATTTTCCTGCAAGAACAGGTACAAGAAAAATAGCCACAAACAAGCTCGACACGAGCGCAATGACGACAGTGAAAATGATGCCCTTGAACATTTGTCCCATCATGCCCAGTTTGCCGATAAAGAACAAAAACGGCACGAATACGCAGATTGTCGTCAAGTTGCCCGATACGACAGACATGAGCATTTCCTGCGAGCCGAGCACTGCCGCTATTTTGGGCTTTGCGCCGCGCGAACGATACGCGTAGATATTTTCTATCATAACGATAGATGCGTCTACAATCATGCCTACGCCCAAAATCAAACCGGTGAGCGTCATCATGTTGAGCGTGATGTTTGCAAACGTCATACACATGATTGTGATGAAAAGCGAAAGCGGTATCGATATGGAAATGATGAGCGTGCTCTTAAAATTTTGAAGGAAGATGAACAGTATTAGAACGGCGAGCAAAAGTCCCTGCCATGCAGAAGTGACGAGCGTGCCGATAGTGTCGCGGATTGATTCCGTGTCGTCGGAGATAATTTCAAGTGATATGTCTGACGGAAGCGTTGAGCGCACCTGCTCTATTTTTTTGTACGCCGCATTTGCCACCGTAACTGAGTTTGAGCCTGACTGCTTTGTTATGGAAACATATACACCTGGCTCGCCGTTTATGTATACTTCTGATGATGCATCTTGGAAGCCCATTGTTGCCGTTCCAATATCGCGCAAACGCACGTCGTACCCGTTTATCGTTGTAATGACAGCATTGTTGATTTCTTCAACGCTATTGAATTCTCCTGTTGTACGCACGACATAGTTCTTTTTTCCCTCAGTAACTTTGCCGCCGCCGAGCTCAAGATTTTGCCGTGCAAGCGAACTGGAAATTGATGAAATTGAAAGACCGTACGCGGCAAGCCTATTTTCTGCAATTTCAACGCGCACAATTTTTGCACGTCCTCCTTGTACTTCCGCTTCTGCAACACCGTCTGCTTGTTCAAGAATATCGAGAATTGAATCTTCTGCAATTTGCCGCAAGTCATCTGTGGTACGGTTGCCGCGTACTGCAATGCGCATGATGGGCATCGACGTTGCGTCCATCTTCATGATGCTTGGCGTTGATGCGTTGTCGGGCAACGAACGTTTGACGCGCTCAAGCTTGTCGCGCACATCGTTTACCGCCGCTTCCAAATCAGTGCCGTATTCAAATTCAAGAAAAATGGAGCTTGCTCCTTCTGATGAAGTTGACGTAAGCTCCTTGAGTCCACTTACGCTCACAAGGCTGCTTTCAAGCGGCTGCGTAATTGATTTTTCGACAGACTCTGGTCCCGCATTTGTGTATGTCGTCATTACCATGATGAATGGCGCATCTATATCAGGAAATAAATTTATCGCTACATTTGTGAGCGTGAATAAGCTCATGATACCAAGCAACACAAAGACGATCAGCGTAAGCACGGGGTGTTCGAGCGTTTTTCGTGAAAGACTCATTGCAGTTCTCCTAAATTAATAATTAGTGAGGTCGTTGACTTTTACACCATCTGAAAGTACTCGTTCACCCTCTACAACAATTTTCTCGCCAACACGTATGCCCGACGTAATTTGCACAAGCTCATCTACTGTTTGACCGAGCGCCACTGTACGCTCCTCTACAGTACCGTCATCGTTGAGCACATAGAGATGTGGCATATTGTTTTTTGTGATAATCGCATCGGCAGGAACAGTGATGTGTCCTTCGTAGTCAACAGTGTACAGCTTTACTTTGCCGAACATGCCTGCATCAATGCGCTCATCGTCTTTGTCAAACGTTAACAAGATTTCTTTTGTGCGCGTTGTTGCATCGACGACGGGAGACACATTTGTAACTGTTGCCAAAAATACTGCATCTGGATACGCTTCAAGCGTTATTTCTGCTTTTAACCCCGTTGCAAGATACGCTACATACCGTTCGGGAATGCGCGCCGTTATCTGCAAGCGCGACGTGTCGCCGATTGTGGTGATTGCGCTCTGCGTAGAAACGCGCGTTCCTGCTCTGAGCGGCGTTGACACAATGCTGCCGCTGATTGGCGCGTACACAGTGCTCAATGCAAAATTGCTTCCCGGTTCTGACGGGTCTATGCGCGCAATGATGTCGCCGCGCCGCACGTATGAGCCAAGCGAAACATTCGTGCTTACAATTCTGCCGCCGATGTCAGGGTACACGGCAACAGAGTTTTCTGCGGCTATGTCGCCGTTCGTGTTTACATAATCGTGCAGCGTTGAAATTACCGCTTGTTGCGTGCGAACAGTATATGTCATTTGCTGCGACCTCATGCCGCCTCTGTTTACTTTTGATGAACGTGCTTTTGTTGAATAGATGAATACAGCCGCAACGACAGCAATCGTGCCAATAATAATTATTATTGATTTTTTCATTTTATTTCCTTCCTGCATTGATTACCAATTTCGCGGGACAACGACAACCTTTCAAAAGGTTTTCTTTTTCCCGCGCCCTTTTTCTTTCCAAATTAATCTGCTGCGTTCTTGCCGAACGAACCGAACGGTACGCCGAGCACATATTCAAGGTTGAACACCGCAGTGATGAGCGTGTACTGCTGCTGCGCAAGGCTCACGCGCGCGCTCAAAAGCGCATCAGACGCTGTCTGGAGCGTGAGAAAATCGCGGGAGCCTGCATTGTATGCGCGTTGCGTCATCTCGTAGGAGCGTTGCGCCAAGTCAACGTTTGCTTGAAGCGAGGCGAGCTGCGATTGTCCCAGCTTTATCTGATTCAAGTAGTTTTCAATTTGCACTGCAACAGTTGTCTTTTGTTTTTCAAGCGCAAGCTCCGCGTTCTTCACGCTGTCTTTTGCAGACGATGCAGACTGCCCGCCTTGCGACCACGGCAAGTATCCGTCGAGCGGAATAGACACACTGATTGAAAATGCATTTGTTGTGGAAACAGTGTCTGACGGTTTCAGTTTTGATTTGCCGTATGACCAGCCCGCGCTCACTGTCGGTCCCCACGCGGCAAGGCGGCGAGCTGTGAGCGTTGCCTTTGCAATTTTTACGTTGTTCTCCGCGCTCTGCACTGAAGGCGTGTTTTCCGCGCTCAATTCAGCAATAATGTCATCGAGCAAAAGCGCGTCATCGAGTGAGCCGGTGAGCGCAACAGCAACTGCCTGGTCAATGCCGAGCGTCTGCTTGAAAAGCGCCATGTCGTTCTTGTATGTGATTTCCGCAGCTTCAAGCGTGGGTTTAAGCCGCTCGTATGCAACTTGGCTTGAAAGCATGTCAAGCTCCGAAAGTTGACCGCTCTCATACTTTCGCCTGTTTTGATTGTACTGCTGCTCGGCAGTCTGCATGTTGCGCTCTTGCTGCGCGATATATTCTTGCTCGTACAGCAAGTGATAAAATGCAATGCGCACATTCAGCTCAATCTGCCGTTTTGCTTCGTCGTACGCGAGTAGCCCGTTTTGATAATTGAGGACAGCTGTTTGTATTGATGAATATATTGATGGAGAGAGCGTAATGTTTAT
The DNA here is from genome assembly GCA_017940005.1 of Treponema sp. Classification (GTDB taxonomy): domain Bacteria; phylum Spirochaetota; class Spirochaetia; order Treponematales; family Treponemataceae; genus Treponema_D. The sequence goes on along the minus strand of JAGAZO010000017.1, from coordinate 54,019 downwards.
CGCTCCTGTAAACGACATGCTGTAGTCGTATTGCGCTTTTCGCGCATCTTCGTCAAGGGGAAACATCATGTTGCCGCCAAGCGAGAGGGAAGGGCTTATGCTGTTCCACGAATAGTTTTTTGTGCGCTTGAGCGCGTCGAGCGTTATTTTACTCTGCGCAATAGAGATGTTGTTTTCAGATGCATATTGTACTGCGTCATCGATTGTAAGTGCAATGTCTTGCGCAGTGACTGCCGCCGCAACAATGAACGCACAAAACGTGAGTGTTGCGAGTCGTTTAAAAATCATTGATTTTGCTCCTACATAAAACTATACTAATTTTTTTGCAACGTTGTGCTTATACATAAAATATAAGCAATTATAACGAAGTTACGTAGGAAAATCAAATAATCAGTGTAAATTATTGTTATATAAATTATTATTTATCAAAATAGCTTTTTGCGTTTGCAAACGAGATGTCTTTTACTATGCGCGCAGCATCTTCAGTCGCAGGATATTCGCCGTCTTCTATCCATGTGCCTATTATGTTGCACAAGATGCGCCTGAAATATTCGTGGCGCGGGTACGACAAAAAGCTGCGGCTGTCAGTGAGCATTCCGATAAACGCAGGGAGCATGCCGACATTTGCAAGAAGCTTTATCTGCGCTTCCATACCGTCTTTGTGATCGCAAAACCACCACGCAGAGCCAAGTTGCATTTTGCCACGCACCGGCGCTTCTTGAAAACAGCCCATCACTGTTGCAAGCGAGCAGTAATCTTTTGGATTGAGTGAATAGAGAATTGTTTTGGGGAGCGCGCCGTTTGCATGCATGCGGTTGAGCAGCCGCGCGAGTTTTTCTGCAACTGCATAGTCGCCGCACGCATCATAGCCTGTGTCTGCTCCGAGCAGCGAGAACATGCGTGCGTTGAGATTTCGCAGCGCATTCAGATGAAGCTGCATCGCAATGCCGCGCGTTTCATATGCGCGTGCAAGCGCGCACAGTACTTTTGTCATATACGCTTCTGCATCTTCTGCGGCAATAGGCTTACCAGAAAGCGCGCGCTCAAATGTCGCTTGAATTTTTTCGTCGCTCTGCAAACTATGCGGCGGGTATGAGAGCGCGTGGTCTGAAGCGCGGCAGCCGTGCTGCACAAAAACGTCGAGCCGCTGTACAAGCGCGTCGATTACGTCATCAACAGTTTTAATTGCAACGCTTGAAGCGCGCGCAAGCTTCTCGATGTACGCAGAAAATCCGCTTCGCTCAATGTGGAGCGCATTGTCTGGTCTGAAAGACGGAATGACGCGCGTGTTTATTTTGCCGATAGGAGCTGTTCCTGATGCAATGGCTGCGTGGTGTTCGAGCGTGTCTGCGGGGTCGTCAGTCGTGCCTACTGCATACACGTTGAATTGCGCAAGAATATTTTTGACGCTCACGGTGCCGTCTTTGAGAAGCGCGTTTGCTTTTTCCCACACTGACGGTGCTGATTTTTTTGTGAGCGGCTCGTATATGCCAAAGTAGCGTTGCAGCTCAAGGTGTGTCCAGTGGTAAAGCGGATTGCCTATGAGGTGCTCAATCGTTTCAGCCCATTTTAAAAATTTTTCATACGGTGCCGCTGTCCCAGTGATATACATTTCTTCTATGCCGTATGAGCGCATCATGCGCCACTTGTAGTGGTCGCCGTGTCCGTTTTCGCCGAGCCACAGCGTTGTCAAGTTTTCAAACTGTTTGTTCTCTGCAATCTCTTTCGGTTCAAGATGGCAGTGGTAATCAAAAATTGGCTCTGCTGCGCACGATTCATACAGCATGCGCGAAGTGGTATTATGTAGAAGAAAGGTATTGTCCATAAATTGCGTCATACATCACCTCGTTGCTTATTGCTGTACATATTTTTGCAGCGTTTTGCGCACAGCACCTGTTCCTGCAATGAGCTCGCTGAAATACTGCACAACGCGCTCTGCAAGATGCACTTCGTATAAATCAACGCCGAAGATGGCAGCATCTGCGAGCAGCGGATGCAGGAATGCGTCAAGCTGTGCTTTTGTGTACGAGCCGCCGAGCGCAACAGGCTTAACAAATTCGCAAACGCGTCCGAGCAGCGGGTCGGGGCTTACTGTAAACTGTTTTCCGTCGTCGTCAATTCCCATGAGATAGCGGCACCAGCCTGCAAACACGAGCGGAATGTACGTTAAGGTTTGCACGTTGAGCGTTGCGTCCGCGCAGTACGCTTTTATCGTTTCGCCAAAACGGATTGAAAGCTTTTGCGATGTGTCGCATGCAATGCGCTGCGGCGTGTCGGGCATGAATTGATTGGGCAGGCGGACGTTCACCACTTCGTCGATGAATTGTTTCGGGTTGATGATTTTTGGGTCTGTGACGACGGGCAAGCCTTCGCCGTAGCCTATCTTTTTGACGAGCGCGTTGAGCTCTGCGTCTTTCATTTCATCTGCGATGAGCGTGTAGCCGAGCAGGCAGCCGAAAATTGCGAGCGTTGTGTGCAGCGGATTCAAGCAGGTGCACACTTTCATGCGTTCAACGCGATTGACTGTTTCCCTGTCGCAAAAGTACACGCCTGCGTTTTCGAGCGGCGGCCGTCCGTTTGGGAATGCATCCTCTACGACGAGATACTGCGGCTCTTCCGCATTTACAAACGGCGCTGTGTATGTGTGTTTGTCCGTGACAATGATGTGCGCGTTTTCAAAACCGTCTTGCTCAAGCTGCGTTTGCACATCGGGGTGCGGGCGCGGCGTAATTTTGTCTATCATCGTCCACGGGAAACTGATGTGGTCGGGCGAAGATACGTAATTGACAAAATCGTGCTCGACAAAGCCGCGCTTTTCCCATTCGGTGACAATCGTTGCAACTGCTTCGCGCAGTTTTTCGCCGTTGTGCGAGCAGTTGTCCATGCTCACGAGCGCGAGCGGCTGTTTTTCCGCGTGAATATATCGCTCATGGAGCAACATGCATATGTGCGCTAAAAACGATGTTGCGCCATCAGGACCTGCTTCAAAATCTGCGCGGTAAATTGGCAAAAATGCGCCGTCTGCGCCGCGCGTTGCGTAGCCTTTTTCAGTAATCGTAAAACTTGCCATTTGCAGCGACTTGTTGCGGAAAACAGCGGTGAGCGCGTTCCAGTCATCTTTTGACGAAGGCTTGCATAGGTAACTTGATGCAACAGAGGCGACGACAGTTTTACTGATAGTGCCATCTGTTTTGAGCGTAACGAGCAGCGAAAGATTGTCAAACGGACGGTACGCCTTTTCGATTATTTCAGTATCGAATCCTTCACCGACGACAATGCCCGTGCTGCACAAATTGTCGTCGAGCAGTTTTTGTGCGAGCGTCGCCTGGAACGCGCGAAAAATATTTCCTGCGCCAAAGTGAATCCATGCGGGATTTTTTTCTGTTGCTGCAATCATACGCGCGCGGTCAAAGCGGGGAAGCGTGTAGCCGCCTGCTCGCCATGCGCTTGTATCGCGCAGCCCTTCGTCGCTCAGTGTCATCTGCTGCCTCCTGCGTTTTTTGCAATCGCTTCCCACAAGCCGTTTATGTATGCAGCTCCAAGCGCGCGGTCGTACAAACCGTAGCCGGGCATTGCGTTTTCTCCCCAAATCATTCTGCCGTGGTCGGGGCGTATAGGACCGTCGAAGCCTGTTTCGTACAACGCCTTGACAATTTCGTACATGTCGAATGAACCGTCGCTTGACAGGTGCGCTGCTTCTTCAAATACACCCGGCGCAAAGTGGTGCACGTTGCGCACATGCGCAAAATGGATTCTGCCGTTGCACGCGCGAATAATGTCGGGCAAATCGTTTTTAGGATTTGTGCCGAGCGAGCCGGTGCACAGCGTCACGCCGTTGAATGGCGCGTCTACTGCACGAAGAATTTTTAAAATCGCATCTTTTCCCGTGATAATGCGCGGCAGATTGAACACTGGCCACGCAGGGTCGTCAGGATGGATTGCCATTTTAATATTGTATTTTTCACACACGTTTTGAATGGCGTTCAAAAAATACACAAGATTGGCAAAAAGTTTTTCGTTGTCAACGCCTTTGTATTTTTCAAACAGCTCCTTTACGTGCGCAAGACGCTCCGGCTCCCAGCCTGGCATGACAAAGCCGTTTGAGCTTTTGTCAGTGCCTTCAATAAATTTTTCAGGGTCGATTGTGTCCACGATTTTTTGGTCATACGCGAGCACGGTGGAGCCGTCGCTGCGCATTTTTGCCAAATCTGTGCGCGTCCAGTCGAACACAGGCATGAAGTTGTAACACACCATAGTGATGCCGCACTGTCCGAGATGTTCGAGCGTCTTGATGTAGTTTGCTATATATGCGTCGCGCGACGGCAATCCTATTTTTATGTCGTCGTGAATGTTTACGCTTTCAATGCCGCTTATCTCAAGACCAGCATCTGCAACTTCTTTTTTGAGCGCTGCGATTTTTTCGAGCGGCCACAACTCTCCTGCGGGAATGTCGTATAGCGTAGTGATTACGCCGACAACGCCTGGCACTTGCCGTATGTGTTGCAATGTGACTGAATCAAACTGCGAGCCGTACCAACGCAATGTCATTTTCATAGTGTGCTCCTTTTTAGAAGTGCTCGTTAATAATTAACAATCTATCATAATTTTATCATAAACTAAAATTAAACGCATTGCAAGAAAGAAAAAATTATAAAACGGCGCATTTTTTTTGAAATTGTTTTGGAGTGGTGTTGTATGCGTTTTTAAAAATCCGTATAAAGTAGTTTGCGTTGTCGTACCCGACAAGTTGTGCAATATCTTCGAGCTGCAGTGAAGACGATTTTAAAAGCTGTTTTGCTTTTTTGAGCCGCACGCTGCGTATGTATTCAGTGAGCGTCATGTGCAGTTCGCGATGAAATAATTTTGAAAGATACTGTTCAGATATATTGAATCTTTCGGACAACGATGAAAGTGTGAGCGCGTCTGCATAATGAAAATCGATGTGCTGCACAACTTCCTTAATAACTTTTGGAATCCCTGCCATAGATTTTGTTAAGACAAGATTTGCATATTCAAGCACCATGCGCCGTGAAAGCTGTACGAGTGAGTTTACCGTGCTCGCCCTGTTTATCTCTATTGCAAATGCAGACGACAGATAGTCTATGTAAAGCGGATGCACGCCGCCTGTCTCTGCTGCTTTGCGCAAAAGTGTGTTGAGGATAATCGTATAGTTTTGCCTGTTGCGCAGTCTGCTTGTTGCGCGCTCTTTTATGCCGTTCATCGAATTGAATTTATCATAGTTGGTGAGCGCGGCTTCACTATTACCGCTGCTCACTGCGTCAAGGAATGCGTTCTCGTAGGCATAGCGCGCTTCAAGCTCTGCACTTGATTGCACTGCGCTTTCGTTAAATGTGTTGTGATTTTCGCTGTCTGTCTCTACGATGCCTGTTGCAATGAAGCGTATGCCGAATACATGCGACAGAATACGCGGCATGATAGTTAGTATTTTTTCTGCATCAGGAATGAGCGGCATGTTTTCGATGAATTGCTTTATCACGGGGAGAAAACTTTCCGGAATGTTGTTTTGCTGTTGCGCAAGATTGATTTGCTCAAATGAAAATCCTGTGTAGATAAAAGGACCGAATACGAGTATGGGAAGCTCGTCATCTGCATTTCCAAATCCGTTTGGGATTCGCGCGATAATATTCGCCGTGTCGAACATGTCGCTGCACATGCACACGTCGCCTGTTTTTTGCACGAGCGGCAAAATGTCATGCGCGAAAAATGCGTATGAATAATTTGCGTAGAGTGATTTTTTCATGCTGTTGTCGGAGCGATGCACGTTTGAAAAATCTTTTTTTAAGAAAAATGCATGTATATTGAGTTCCTCAAATGTTTGCAAAACTGTCTGAAATTGCATCATTATTTGTTGTTGAGAAACGCATTTTTTCATGGCGATATTTTATCATAAAAACTAAATTTATGCTACTTTTGATTAAAATTAAGTCTTTTTTATTGCATATTTTGCCCTTATCATAAAATTAATAAATTATTAAAAATAGGACTATGCGCATGAACGAACATGGAGCGCGCTACAAAAAACAAAAAGATTTTCTCGTCTGCATCGACAGCGACGGGTGCGCCATGGACACAATGAACGTAAAGCATGTTGCGTGCTTTGGACCTAAAATGGTTGCAGCGTGGAAGCTCGAAGCGCATAGCGATGCGTTGCTTGCCAAGTGGAATAAAATCAATCTGTTCTCACAGACGCGCGGCATAAATAGATACAAAGCGCTCGCGCTCATCCTTTCGCACATTGACTCGTCTATTGAAAAAATTGACGGCCTTGCAGAATTTACACAGTGGGTTGCATCTGCTCGTGCGCTCTCAAACGATGCGCTCTCTGATGCCATAAATGAGGCGGAGCAGAATGGCAAGAACAGCACATGCATGAAAAAAGCGCTCGCGTGGTCAGGTGCGGTGAACGATGCAATAGCTGCGCTCGATATATCGTTGCTCGTGCCGTTTGAAGGCGTGCTCGATGCGCTTGCAAAAATACATGATGTGTGCGACATCGCCGTTGTGTCGAGCGCAAATCGCGCTGCTGTGGAAGAGGAGTGGCAGCGCACGGGGCTTGTGCAGCATGTCGATTCGTTGCTCTGTCAAGATGCAGGCGCAAAAGCTGCGTGCATTGCAACGCTGCTGCAACAAGGGTATGCGCCAGCACATGTGCTTATGATTGGCGACTCACCAGGCGACTTGGAAGCTGCACAAAAAAACGGTGTGCACTTTTATCCTGTGCTTGTAAAAAAAGAAACGGAGAGTTGGATGCGCGCGTATGAGGCTGTGCTGCATCTTGCAGATGGAACATACGAGGGCGCATATGAGGACGAGCTAATTGCGTCGTTTCAAAAGAATCTTGCAGATTATTAATTGTGGAGCAGTGAAGTGGTAGATTTAAGGGCAAAGCCGTTTTACCTGAACGACGAGCAGATAACATGGGTTGAAAAGACAATAAGCTCGATGAGCCTTGAAGAAAAGATAGGGCAGCTTTTCATCACGATTTTAACAAATGAAGAAGACCGAAAAGTTGAGAACATACAAAAGATGCTCGACACGTATCATGTTGGCGGCATACGCTATCACAATGCGCCGCCCCGCGTCATTCGGAAAATGGCAGAAGATTTGCAGGCGCATGCACGCGTGCCGCTGCTCATAGCGTCAAACTGCGAGCAAGGCGGGAATGGCGGCATGACAGGCGGCACTCCTGTTGCGTGCGGGGCGGCGCTCTCTGCAATAGGCACTGAAGAAGCAGTATACGAGATGGGAACTGTGTGCGCAAAAGAAGCGCGCGCGGTGGGCTGCAACTGGAACTTTGCGCCTGTCGTAGACTTGCCGTCGAACTGGCGCAATACGATTGTCAATTTGCGCGCATATAACGAAAATCCTGATGACGTAATCCGTTTTTCAAAATCATTTTTCAAAGCGATGCGCGAACACAACATCATCACGTGCATGAAGCACTTTCCGGGCGACGGCACAGAAGAAAACGATCAGCATCTTCTCATGGGAATTAATAATCTGGAGCCTGATGAATGGGACGCGACATTTGGAAAAGTGTATAAAGCGCTCATAGACGAAGGCGTTATGACGATTATGGCAGGGCACATCGCGCTGCCAAAATATTCAAAGAAGCTCAATCCTTCGTTGGCAGACAGAGACATAAAGCCCGCCACGCTTGCAAGAGAACTCCTGCATGATTTGTTGCGCGTGCAGCTCGGCTTCAACGGGCTTGTCGTCACTGACGCATCTCATATGATAGGTATGTTCGGTGCGACTGTGCCGAGAAGCGAGCAAGTGCCGCTTGCAATTGCGGCAGGCTGCGATATGTTTTTGTTTTTCAACGACAAGGACGAAGATTTTGCATACATGATGGACGGCTACAAGCGCGGCATCATCACTGAGGAACGCCTTTCAGATGCGCTTCACAGAATTGTTGGATTAAAAGCTGCTGCACATTTGCATAAGCAAAAAGAGGTGGGTACGCTTGTGCCTCCTGAATCTGCGCTTGCTGTTGTAGGTTGCGAGGAACACAAAGCTGTTTCAAAAAAACTTGCAGACAAATTCATTACGCTTGTGAAAGACAGCGAGCACTATCTTCCCATGACACCTGAAAAATACAAGCGCATCAAGCTTGTCTACATTGGCGCGGAAGACATGGTTGTGGCTGGTACAAAGCTCAAGACGAACAACGAAGAAGTGATTGCCGCGCTTGTCGAGTCGCTTACAGAACGCGGCTTTATTGTAGATGCAGAGCCGATGGAACAAAAAGGCAAATGCGAGGAGTTCAAGAAAAAATATGATGCAGTGCTGCTCGCGCTTAATGTGTCGGGATTTGCGCAGTTTAACACGATGCGCGTAAAGTGGGATATGCCGGCGAAACAGCCGTGGTACTGCTCGGAAGTACCAACGTTCGTCGTGTCGCTGTCATTTACGAATATGCTCATCGATGTGCCTATGGCGCGCTGCTACATCAACGCGTACATGTCGCATCGCGAGGCAATAGACGCAACTATTGACAAAATGATGGGAAAGAGTTTGTTTTACGGCAAATATCGGGACACAGTGTTCTGCGAGCGCTGGGACACCCGCTATTAATAATTATTAATTTATGTACACGTACTGTTCATAAGGAGGATTTTATGAGTACAGTTGAGGTTGACAGAAACACGGGCATACATCGCGCACGTCTGTGGCAAATTGCGGGCTTTACGCTTAACAACATGGCAACAAATTTGTACATGTTTTACTTTTTTTTCATTGCGTACTACATGACTGGCTTTGTTGGTGTAGGGGTCGTGCTTGCATCGACAATCATCATGCTTATGAGGATTTGGGACGGCGTGACTGACCCGTTCATCGGGTATCTTGTCGATAGAACGAATACGAAAATCGGCAAGAATAGACCGTTCATGATTATCGGCAACATTATGCTGCTCGTGTTCTCATTCCTCATGGTGCACGCCACGCACAAATTTCCTGCCGCGGCGCGCTTTCCTGTTTTCATTGTGCTGTACATGTTATACATCATCGGCTACACGTTTCAGTGCGTCGTTACAAAATCTGCGCAGACATGCCTTACAAACGACCCAAAACAACGCCCGATTTTTGCAATATTCGACGGGTTGCTCGTTACGCTTTTGAGCGCGTTCATGCCCATGCTCGTTGCAGCGCTCACCAAAAAATACGGCGGCTTCAACGAGCAATTCTTCCACAACTTTTGGATGATTGTTGCGCCCATCTCGCTTTTGTGCACTGCCGTTGCAATTTTTTCAATCGCTTCAAAAGACAGGCTCGAATTTTTCGGACTGGGAAAAGTGCAGAAACCGAACTTCAAAGATTACTGGGAAGTGCTTTCAAAAAATCGCGCAATTCAGATGCTCGTCGTCTCTGCATCTACAGACAAGCTCGCACTCAACGCGCAGTCGAACGGTACTGTCGGCGTTATCGTGTACGGCATTGTCTGCGGCAATTTTGCATTGCAAGGCGCGCTCGGCGCATACACGGCAATTCCCACGTTCCTCATGTTGCTTTTCGGTGTCGGCTACATTGCGCGAAAGCTGGGGCAAAAAAAAGCGATGCTGTTCGGCACATATGGAAGCCTTGTTACCTGCGCATTGATAATTGTGCTGTTCTACGCGCTTGACCCAATGACGTTCCGTCTTCCCAAAACTGACGGCTATACGGGCATGACTGCGTTCACCGTGCTGTATGTTTTGCTGTTTTTGCTCTTCAAAGGATTTTCTGGCGTTTCGAGCAATATCGTTATTCCGATGACTGCCGACTGCGCAGACTATGAAGTGTATCGTTCAAAAAAATATGTGCCCGGTCTCATGGGGACGGTGTTCTCGTTTGTTGATAAATTGATAAGCTCGCTCAGTGCGACAATTGTTGGCTTGCTGTGTGCGGCAATCGGATTTAAAGAACAGCTTCCTACAATCGATACGCCATTCAGCCCGCAACTGAAGTTTGTGGGTTTGTTTGCAATGTACGGACTTGTCATCATAGGACTGTTATTCAATGTTGTTGCAATGAAATTCTATCCGCTCAATAAAGAGAAGATGGCAGAGATTCAAGCGGAGATTGCGAAAATAAAAGCAGAGCAAGGCGCAGCGGCGCAATAATTGCGATTGCAAAAAAAATGCGCTGATTAGCTCCTAGCCGAGTTAATCAGCGTTTCCTTAATAAATATGATGGGAGATTGATGCAGTCGGTTTTGCAGGCATGCCTGTGCTTGCGTTGTACAAATGTGTGCCTATTTGCTTTGTTTTTTTATGTCAGAGGCGACCATGTTTAATCCAGAAAAAAAGATTGACAGATTGCGCAGCGAAAGTCACTACGTGAACACAGAGCAGCTTATAGACTTGGAGCAGGAGCTTGTGGAAGCGAAAGAGGCTTCAGGTGTCGCGCCAAAACGGAATGCGCTTTTTCGGTTCATCGACAAAAGAATCGCGGACTACAAGCCGAAGACATTCTCAAAGAAAAAATATATTGCGCTTTTGTGGTCGTGCGGCTGGCTGTGCGGTGCGCATCGGTTTTATGCGGGTAAAAAAATCACTGGCGTGCTCTACCTGCTTTTTTGCTGGACAGGCATTCCGTTTGCAATGTGCGTTGTTGACTGGATGCAAGTGGTGCCTATGCAAGCAGATGAAAATGGCACTATAACAATGTAAGTACTTGCCATAAGGAGCGCATATGCGGATTGTTGAAAACTTGAATGATGGCTGGCGTTTCAAAAAAGGCTGCTCGCTCAAAGTAACGCGTGGATGGGAGCGCGTGTGCATTCCCCATTCGTACAATGCGCATGATGGTCAGGACGGCGGCAACGACTATTTTCGTGGAAAAGCTACGTATGTGCGCACTGTAGCGCGTCCGTCTGTTCCTGAATCGTACAGCATGTTTATTAAATTTGATGCAGTGAATTCGTGCGCGGAAGTTTTTGCAGACGGTAAAAAAATCGCTGTGCATGCGGGAGGCTATTCGGCATTTATTGTAGACGTGACAAACTGCTTTAATAAAGCGACTCGCTCGTTTGAGCTTGCAGTCGTTGCAGACAACTCGCACAACGATGCAGTCTATCCGCAGTCTGCCGACTTCACATTTTACGGCGGCATGTACCGCGACGTGCATCTCATCGCAGTGCCTGAAACACATTTTGCGTATGGCGCGTATGCTGCGTTGCCGCTTGTGTTTTTCACAAAACTCTCAGAAGACAAAAAAGATGCTGTTGTTTTTTGTACTGCGCATGTTGCACATGCAGAAAAAAGCGATGCAGTACAATTCACGCTGTTCGACGCAAACGGCGTTGTTGCAGTAGAGGCATACGCGCCCGCGCAGGAACATACAGAAACGCAGATTTTTTTGCAAGATGCGCACGTGTGGCACGGCATTGACGACCCGTATCTGTACACAGTGAGCGCGAAGCTTGTGCGTCACAACGAAGTGCTTGATGAAGTGTCGGCGCAACTCGGCGTGCGCGAATTTTTTGTTGATGCGGAAAAAGGCTTTTATCTGAATGGAAAGCGCTATCCGCTTCGCGGCGTGTCGCGTCATCAAGACATGCTTGGAAAAGGAAATGCGCTTTTGGCAAGCGACCACGAGCGCGACATTGCGCTTTTAATGGAGCTTGGCGCGAACACAGTGCGCCTTGCGCATTATCAACACAGCGAGATATTTTATACGTTGTGCGACAGAGCGGGACTTGTCGTGTGGGCAGAAATCCCATTCATATCAGTGATGAGCGCTGCTCGTGCGGCGCATGAAAACTGCCGTACGCAACTGCACGAGCTTATTCTGCAGAATTATAATCATGCATCAATCTGTTTTTGGGGAATCGAAAACGAAATCACTATTGGCGGCGAAGTTGCAGGTCTGTACGAAAATCTTGTTAATTTAAATGAGCTTGCGAAATCACTTGACAGCACGCGCCTCACTACGTTGGCGCAAGTCACTATGCTGCCGCCAGCGTCGCGCCTTAATAAAATCACTGACATTATCAGCTACAATCACTATTTCGGCTGGTATTTTGGTGCAATGGAAGACAACGAAATATGGTTTGATAAATTCCACGCCGCATATCCTGACAGGGCGATAGGCATCTCTGAGTATGGCTGTGAGGGTATTGTGAGTTGGCACAGCGACGCGCCCGAATGCAAAGACTACACGGAAGAATATCAAGCGCGGTACCACGAGCACATGGCAAAAATCATAGACGAGCGCCCGTACTTGTGGGCAACGCATGTGTGGAACATGTTTGATTTTGGATGTGATGCGCGCGATGAAGGCGGCGTACAAGGGCGCAACAACAAAGGGCTTGTCACATTTGACAGGGCAATAAAAAAAGATTCGTTTTATGTGTACAAAGCGTACTGGTCAAAAACGCCGTTCGTGCATATTGCGGGAAGACGATATGCAGCGCGTCCGTACAGCGCGATGAGCGTAAAAGTGTATTCAAATGCGCACCGCGTTGCGCTTTTTGTAAACGGCAAAAAGTTTGCAGAGCAGGAAGGGGCGCACATCTTTACGTTTGACAATGTGCCGCTTGAAAACGAGTACACGACAATTTCAGCAGAAACGAGCGGTGCGCCACGCGACAGTGTTACGTTTAGAAAAGTTGCGTCACCTAATCAGTGCTACGTAAAGCCGCCCGAAGAAAACGACAGACGCGAGCATGTCAAGAATTGGTTTGCAGACATAGAGAAAGCGGGCGTTCCTGATTTTACGTTTAATGACAGCTTTTTCAGCGTGCGCGACACAATAAACGATATTTTTGCAAACAGCGAGGCTGAAAAAATTGTCGCTGATGCAGTTTCACAATTTACCACGATGCGCATAAATAAAAATATGCTCGGCATCATGGGGACTGTGCCGCTTGAGCGCGTCGCAAGCATGCTCGTTCAGGACGAAGAAAAAGCGCAAACTGTTTTAAAAGTGCTCAATGCCGAATTGCAAAAAATAAAAAAGTAACGCACTGCTTGCTGGCGGCAGTGCACGAGGCGGCAGACACGGATATGTGCATGACAGTGGACACATGTACAGATAGCCGACTGCGGTGCGCGAATAGGCACGTGGCGCTGCATAGATTTGCGCACGATTGCACAAGGCGTTGCGCAACGAGCAAAATAGCAGTAGTATGTCATCATGATTGAACTTTCAAGCAAGCAGCGCAAAGTGCTCGAAAAACATGCGCAACGCTTTCAGAGCGTTGTGATTGTGGGGCAGGGCGGCGTAACTGAAGCTGTAGAAAAGATGACTGATAGCGTGCTCGCTGTGCATGAGCTTGTTAAAATCAGCTTTAATGAATTCAAAGAGCAAAAACGCGAGTTGTCGGCAAACCTTGCAGAAAAATGCGGAGCGACGCTCGTGCGCGTCATAGGCAACAAAGCGATTCTTTACCGCCCTGCAAAAAATGCAGACGAGCGCAAATACGAAAAACTGTTGGACATGTAGCGTGATTTGTGCGGAGGGAGAGCAGTGTGCTTTCCTAAAGGTGCGTCTATCGTCATGCTAGTTTTAATAAGTGCACGGCAAAAAAATCCGCAGGAGCACGCTTTCGCTATTCCTGCGGATTAGTAATCATGTAAAAATAATAAATTTTACATTGCGTCTTTTACAACAGCGTCGCCCGCCATTTTGCCGAATACAACAGTGTCAACAACTGCGTTTCCGCCCAAACGGTTGCCGCCGTGAATGGCGCCGGTAACTTCGCCTGCTGCATAAAGACCGGGAATCACATTGCCATTCGAGTCGAGCACATGGGTGTTCGGGTCTATGGCAATGCCGCCCATTGTGTGATGCACGCATGCTTGGCGCGGTGTCGCTACCCACGGACCTTTTGTGAGTTTTGTCGAATACAGCGTGCGTCCGAATGCATCGCGTCCTGAATCAACGCTCGCGTTGAACGCGTCCACTGTCGCTTTGAGTTTTGCCGCGTCCATGTCAAGCTTTTGCGCAAGCTCTTCGAGCGTGTCAGCTGTGTAGATAAACTCATTGTTTTTCAGATAGTCGAACGTGAATCCGTCTGCGCTTTTCCAATTCGGGCTGGTGATGTCAACATATCCTGCGCCATCGCCAGATTCGAGCATGTAGAATATTGCGTCTTTCTGTCTGAAAACTGCAAGGCAAATGTCGTCACGCCTGCCGCCTTCGTTCGTGAATCGCTCGCCGTCTTTGTTGATGAAGATGATTTGGTCAGTGCCGTTTACATCGCGCGGAGGATATTTTGTGAGCTGCCCGTCTTTGAGGTTGCCAAGGTACAAAAGCTGAATCTGTTCCATGTCTACAAGCCCTGCGCCCGCGTTCAACGCCATAGTGATTCCATCACCTTGTGAAGACGAGAAGCGGTTTGTCGTGGCAACATTGGTCAAATCTTGCCACTTGCCTGTCGTGTTGTACTGCTGCACCATCGTGCCGTTTGCCGCAAATCCGCCAGTTGCAATGATAACGCCGTCTTTGCCGCTTACTGTAAATTCGTTGCCGTTTCTGTCAGCGCACACAGCTCCAGTAACTCTGTTGCCGTCTTTTACAAGCGATTTTGCAGTTGTCTCAACCATGACAGTGATGTTGTTCATCTTTTCAATGTTGCTCACATATGTTGAGATAAAGCCCGTGCCCATCTGCATAAGGCTTGTATGCGTGCGCTGCCATAGAGAGCCTGCCCCCTGACTGATTTGGTCTTCAAATTCCATGCCGAGATTTTCAATCCACATGAGGCCGTCATATGCGTTGTACGTCAACGCTTTAACAAGGTCGAGATTTGCAACTTTGTCGCCGCCGTTCCACGTTTGGAGCGCGTGCCATTCTTTTGAGTCGAACAAGTCTGTGCGGCCGCTCGCCTTGTACGCATTCCACTGTGCGCGGACTTCTGCTTGCAGTGCCGCGTGTTCTGCGCTCCGTGTGCTTTCAGCAAGCGCCGCTTCAATCGTGCGCTTTACTGCGTCAGTCATGGTGACTTTTGACTGGAGCGCTGCATTTGCCGTGTTGTAGATTGCGCCGCACACGAGCGTGTCGCCGCCGACAGAGCCATTTTTTTCTATGACGATGACAGATTTGCCCTGCTGTCCTGCTGCAACTGCGGCGGCAAGACCTGCGCCACCGCCACCGAGTACGACGACATCAGCAGACGCGTTTGCAGGGGCAGGTGCTGGAGCTGGCTTTGCATTCCAGTCGGCAGTTTGCGCTCCTGCTTCACGCAAACAATTGGAGACAGCTGCCATGATTGCGCGCGACGTGATTGTTGCGCCAGTGACGACATCAACATTGACACTTTGATTTTTTACGATTTCTGCCGGAATCAATTCTACTGGCGACAATCCTCCGGCTGTGAGCACTTGACCGCTTTTTGTTTTGAGCGGGCTGCCGATTCCAGGCGTTTCCGATTCTTTTGTGACAGTGACATTTGCGATTTTTTTGTTTGCAATAGTCACCTGTACTGCTACGTCATCGTTCATGCCGCCTACAGAAGCGGTGTACGTGCCGTTTTTAATCGACTTGCCGTCACAGCCCGCAAGACTGAATGCGGCACAAGCAGCAAGAACCAAACATATCTTTTTTATCATACGCACAGGCCTCC
This sequence comes from Treponema sp., assembly GCA_017940005.1. Lineage (GTDB taxonomy): Bacteria > Spirochaetota > Spirochaetia > Treponematales > Treponemataceae > Treponema_D. The sequence continues at coordinate 38,448 of JAGAZO010000017.1, read as the reverse complement.
TTTCGCCTATACTGTATTCTAGCATGGTAGCAGAAAAACGTAAATAATATTTTGTTATTTTTTGTAGTAAGCGTTAGGAAATTTTGTACAAAAAACTATGATTTTGTAACTTTGTTTGCTGTTTATTGTTCTCTCGTTGAATGCAAAAGCAAACGTAATCTGATTTGCTTTCTCCTCTCCTTTTAGGCATCCTGCCGTTGGCATGGATGCCTTTTTTTGTTGCGACTGTACAGTGCTCGCGTTTTCCCAAAAAATTGCTGTGTTGTCTTTAATTTCAAAAAGCTGTATACTATCACTATGGCAGATTTATTAAACGATGCTGAATTTGAAAAGTTTCGCAAGGTCATTTACGATGAAAGCGGCATAGCATTTACCACGACAAATCGTTCTATTCTTGACAGCCGCATAAAAGAAATCCTGCGCCAAAAAAAAATCGACTCCGTAGAGGAATACTATAAACTTGTTATGCGTGATAAAGAAGAGATGAAAGCTATGCTCGATTCTGTTACCACGAACCTTACCCATTTCTTTAGAACGCAACCCCACTTTGATGCGCTTATTAATTATGTCGTACCGCATCTTATGGAAGAAAAAAAGAAAACAGGCGACACCGTTATCCATGTGTGGAGCGCAGGCTGTTCTACTGGTGAAGAGCCATATACAATAGCGATGATTCTCAAAACGATTTTGCCGTCTCCGTTCACTTTTTCGATCACTGCATCCGATATTTCTCTTAAATCGCTTATGGTTGGCAGGTCAGGATTTTATGCTGACAACCGTATGGACGGAGTGCCGCCTGATTACCTTGCAAAGTTTTTTACAAAATCGACTGGCGGGTATCAAGTAAATAGAGATTTAATGGATACAATTCATTTTGACTATCATAATCTCCTTCATGATTCAGGCGTACGAAATCTTGATATTGTATTCTGTCGTAACGTGCTCATCTATTTTGACGAAACAGTGCAAACTTCTGTTATTAACCGATTTTGGGATGCAATGGGACCTCATTCGTATTTGTTCATCGGACATTCGGAATCGCTTTTTGGCATGAAGACACAGTTTCAGTTTTTAAAGACGGAGTGGGCATGTCTCTATCAAAAAAACGTTAATTGATAACTGTGTAGGAATTGGGGAAAAATATGGATAATATTGAAGTTCTTGTATGTGATGATTCTGCGTTGATGCGCAATCTCATTTCGCGCATTGTCAACGAAACAGAAGGCTTGCATGTTGCTGCAACTGCTATGAACGGGCAATTTGCTGTAGACAAAATCCCTTATATAAAGCCTGATATAATCATCCTTGACATTGAAATGCCGATGATGAGCGGAGTTGAATTTTTGAAAGCCCGTAATGCGCGCGGTTGGGAGATACCTGTCATCATTTTATCAAGTATTGCCACAAAAGGCGCCGCTGTTACAATGGAATGTCTTGAGCTTGGCGCGAGCGATTTTATCACGAAGCCAGGCGGCTCTGCGTCTGCCGATGTGGTGACTGTATCAGACCAGCTCGTCGAGCTGATTTCTTCCTATGGCGGCGCGTATGCCCGCTCAAGAGGTAAAACTCCCTACGCACCTGATTTTTTTGCACATCAGATAAAATTGCGGAATGCGGAACGCTTTGTGGCGCAGAAAAAAGGCGAACCTGCTGTTTCTGCAAAAAAAGAGGTGTTGCCGTCAACGCTGTGGCATCAAGCAGCAGAAAATAAAACGCCTGCTGTTATTACGCCAATGCGTGAAAGCGGACGTATAGAAATCATTGCGCTCGGCATTTCTACCGGCGGACCGAATGCGCTTCGCGATGTATTCAAAAATATCGATGCAAATTTAAAGCAACCGATTCTCGTAGTGCAGCATATGCCGCCTGGATTTACTGCCGAATTTGCTGCAAGTCTTGACCGCATTTGCCCGCTCACAGTGACCGAAGCAAAAGATGGCGATATAATTGAAGACGCTCATGTGTATATCGCTCCTGGTAATTATCATATTTATGTTGAAAAGCGATTGAACGGCAGCGTCATCCGTCTTTCGCAGGATGCTCCGCGCAATGGTCATCGCCCATCTGCAGATTATTTATTTGAATCTGTTGCCAAGAATTACCAAAACTGTGCGCTTGGCGTTATTATGACTGGCATGGGACGCGACGGAGCAGCGCAGCTCGCAGAAATGCGCAAACAGGGGGCATGGACGCTCGGGCAGGATGAAAAATCTGCAATTGTATACGGCATGCCGAAAGTAGCGTGGGAACTTGGCGCAGTGCAAAAACAGGTGCCGCTTGAAAACATGGCGAGCGCCATAAGTGAGCTTGCGCGGGAGCATGCGCATTAACAAATTGCAGCAATCTCAATTTTTTCTGCATTCATTTTTTTTCGCGAAATGAGCATAACCGCTATGCATGAAATTGCAAGAAAAAGCAGCACAAAAAAAGCGCGCATGTTCTCGTTTGCCTCTTTACCGAACAGCATAGCAACGGGCGAAGCTGCAAAAAATCCGCATATGGCACACGCCACTGGAATTATCAGGGAGAAAAATCCCTGTCGTGCTTCATGCCTTGCAGACAACTTGATTTTTACTTTTTGACCCGGCGTTAGCTTAAAGCGCTTTGTGTTTGCAGCGGTAAAACTAATGTCACATGACGAGCAGTTTGCGCTGCATGTTGCACATGAACTTGCATTTTCAGCAGGGCGTACTGTGGCGGCATTGCCGTTTACCGTTTCTACTATATAGAGTGTGTTCATTTTGGTTCTCCATGTTTTTCAATTTCTTTCATGCGCTTGATGCATTCGCTTTCTCCTTGTTTATTGCCAAGCTCACTGTATGTGTCGCGTAAATTGAAGAGCGCGTCATAGTAATACGGATTGAGCGATATTGCCTGTTCAAATGCGCTACATGCTTCGTTGTACAGCCTACGGTTGAAGTGAATGACGCCGAGCGTGTTCCATAAATGCGGATTGTGCGGATTGTAATCGAGTCCGTCTTCGCAGTAGTAGAGAGCGCTCATAAAATCACCAAGACTGAAACAGACGAGTGCAAGCGCTTCAATAATTTCTTCGTCAGTGTCGTTGATAGTATATGCTTTTGTGAGCGCTTCTCGTGCTCCCACAAGATTCCCCGCATCTCTACAGGTAATGCCGAGATTAAACCATAAGAGCGAGTTGCTGTTTTCAATTGTTATAGCACGCATAAAACAGGCAATCGCTTCCGTATAGTCTCCGCGCGAGGCAAACATGATTGCTTGGTTGTTGAGTTTTTCTGCGGTTTCTTTAAGCATGTGCTATCTCCTGTTTTTTCATCATAGATGCAAACAAATCAATAATTAAGTGCGATGCTTCGCTGTTGGCTTGATTTCCAAAAAGCGACGCGAGCGCTGAACTGTTTTTTGTGATGAGCTGTTTTCCCTGTGTGGACGCTTGTTCGACAGCTCCGCTTTCAGTAAGCAGCGTTATGCATTTTTCAACGGCAGGAGCATCTATGCCCCCGTTTGCGGCTTGTGCAAACAATTCTGCAATGAGCGGCTTGTCGTTGGGATTATTTTGTATGTGCAGCAGAACGGGCAAGCTCTTTTTCCCTTCGACAATATCATCGCCGCGTTTTTTGCCAGGATTGCCCGTTGTGAGATTTTGCACATCGTCGAGGATTTGAAAACCTTCGCCCAACGCGGCTGCAATTTGTCCCGCGCGCTTCACCTCGTCAATAGAAGCTCCTCCTGCTGCTGTACCGAGTTGCGCTGCCAGAGATGCAAGCGTACCTGTTTTGTGGCGGACCATCGCGGTATATTCATCACGTGCGGGAAAGAGTTGCTTGTTGCGATGCCACATAATGTCCATCGCTTGACCGAGGTGAAGCGCGCGAAGCTCATGCGTGTACAACGCATAGAAAGCTGCTTTTGCGCTATTATCAATAGAAAGCGCGTCTATGCAAACACTTGCTTCAAAATATAACCACGACGCAGCGTTGAGCGCAATATCAAGCCCGTACGTGATATATGCGGCAGGTTTTCCGCGCCGTGTGTCTGAAGAATCTTCTATGTCGTCGTGGATAAGGCTCGCCGTATGCACAAATTCGATGAGCGGAGTGAGCGAATATGTTTCATCTGCGCTCAAAAGCATGTTTTCTTTGTAAAATGCGCGTGCATTTTCTGCACAGAGCACGAGTAAAAGCGGACGCCATCGCTTGCCGCCAGAATCAACGAGCTGTTTGCATGGCTCTATGAGGTGCGCAAGGTGCGTGCTGGTAACAGCTGATGGAAGCGCATCGAATGAATTGCGCGTCCATTGTGCTGTAGCAGTGGCGGGGAGCGCGATTGCAAGCGATTTTTCAATTTGTGCAAGACGTGTAGAAAAAACATCAGTCATGTTGGTAAGTATACAATAAAAAGAGCTGTATAGCAAATAGATGAGAGCAGTAGATTTTTCATTAAAAAGGTACGATAATGAAAGTATGAGCGATTCACATAATTTTATCGACGAACTTGAAGCAGCGCTTGCTGCAAAAGCAGAGCACTTGGACGCGAAAACGTTTCCAGAGCTGCTTTCCAATTACCAGCTTCTTCACACGTGCGTAAAAAATATGTACAACATGCTTATTCAGCGTTCGCTCATAAAAGCAGACCCGTATAAGCTTGAAAAAAAGATTTCTGAAATTACGCTGCCCGAAGAATCTGCATATATGGAAAATGAGCGGGCAATTGTTATGGGCTCGCGCCTTTCCGATTATGAAACAATGCTTGATTTTATATGCACCTATTACAAATTTTCAATCGATCATATTGATTTGGCGCGGATTAAAAAACTTCTTGAATTCAACAGTTGCATTGACTGGCACAGTTTATCTTTGAACAGCACAAAGATAAACACGCGGAGTCTCGCAGCACTTTTAAATGAGGCGCGCTCTAATGCTGCTCCAATGCTGCTCAGCTTGATAAGCGATTCAATCGATAAAAGTGATAAAGCGAGCACTGCAATACATGCATTATTAAGAGAGCTTTCTGATTTTCAGCGCGAAGCATATAAAATGAAAATACGCGAAAAAGTGATTGCTAATGCTTCTTTCAATAAAGATGCGCTTTCATCAGCTGCAACCGAGCTTGCAGAAATTAGGCGTATATTTCCGCAAGCAGTAGGCAAGATGCCGTTCTATGGAGATCTCATTCAGGAGATTGTAAAAGAAGATACTGCTCCTGAAAGAGAAAAGTTGCAGCAGCTTGCTCTGCAAAAATTGCGGACAAAAGAAACAAACATGCAGTCCGAGAAGAAAAAAGTTGATACAAAGCAGTTGCTGCTTGAGACTGTACTTGTCCTTTCTGCGCTTGCGCCTCAGTACGAGCAAGTCATTGCGAAGGTAAGCACAAATCACGATGTGCTTGTAAAAGGCAATGATTCGTTCTTTGAAAAAATAAAACATGTTATTCGTAAAGCATTCAATTTAAAAGCGCCGTCTGAAGAATACGAGCTGGTATTGATAAATCAAAAAACAGGCGACCGTACTTCTAAGAAAATCGAATACAATGCATTTTTTTCGATGCTTCAACGCAAGCAGCAATTTCTTCAGTCTATCAGCGGCACGCAAATGCCAGAATTTCAAAAGATAGCAGTTGCATCGGAAGATGCCATACTCAGTTTTGTCAACAAGCAGATGAATGACAATCAGGAGATTATAATCTACCTCAATGCGCTTGATGAATATTTTGAAACTCATGTTGGGCAATCCGAACAGGCAAAGATTAAAGGCATGAAGATGGAGCTTGTTACTATGAAGAATATCGTGATAAAATCAAATCAGCATCGTGCTGAATATGTTTCTATTGTAGAAGAAGAAGCTCAAATGAAGAAATTGGGAATGAACAATGGTGAGAAATAATTTTTACAAGATGATTTTTGTTGCGCTGTTTGTAATGCTGCAAATTTCCTTAATTGCGCAGCCGCAGGCCGACACTGTGCCGCTGCCTGAACGTGAAGCTCCATATGGCGAACAGGATGATGCTCCAGAGCAAAATTTGTCTGATGAAGAACTGCTTGAGCAGAATTTGTTGAATGGCGGTGTAGCAAAAGATAAAATCGAGCCTGAATTACAGCGCAATTTTTTTATCATAGATTCACCTCATACATATAATCTGAATCCGCATACTGCATCGTATAGCTCCGAAGCGCAAATTCTTACATCGCTTTACGACGGGCTTTTTTCTTATCACCCTGTAACACTTGAACCGGTAAATGCGCTTGCATCGCAATTTAGAATTTCACGTGATAAAAAGCGTTGGACGTTTACGATTCGTGAAGGTGCGAAATTCAGCGATAATTCGCCGATTACTGCTGCCGTTGTCCGCGATGCATGGCTTGATTTACTTGCAGAACCGTTAGCACCATATGCATCAATGCTCGATATAATTGATGGGGCTGCCGCGTATCGTACAGGCACAGGAAAACGCAACGATGTGCGCATAACAGCAGTTGACGATGTGACGCTTGTGGTACATCTCGTTTCGTCGGCGGGCTATTTCCCGCGCATATTGTGCCATAGCGCGTTTGCTGTCTGCAAAAAAGATTTAAGTGCGTTTAGTGGCGCATTTTGCATCAAAAGCAGAAAGGAAGGCGAACTTGTATTGGCAAAGAATAATAATTATTGGGATGCAGAAAATACATACCTTGAACAGATAACTATTGCCCAGTCTGATGATGTAGACGCAAACGCGTATGCTTTTAATACGGGGCGTGCCGATTGGATTACAGGTGGAGCTGATATACACAAGTTGCTCGGACGAGATGTTACGCAGATAAATGCGGAGTTTGCAACCGAGTATTTATTTTTTAAGTGTCGAAAGGACAGCATATGGAATAATCCCGATTTTCGCCTTGCGCTTCTTGAAGCGGTGCCGTGGGAAAAGCTTCGTGAGCAGGCGTTTGTAAAAGCTGCAACACTTGTGTATCCCATAAACGGATATCCGCACGTTGAAGGTTTTGCGTATACTGATAAAAATGAAGCATTGGCGCTTATGAAAGCGGCGCGCAAAAAAGCGGGCATACCTGAAGATGAAATGCTTACGCTTGTCTTTGCTATTCTTGACTCAAATTACATGAAACAAGAGGCAGAACTTTTGATAGACGCGTGGGCACCGCTCGGAGTTGACGTCCAAATTCAAAGCACACCGAGCGAGCGTTATCTTGAAAGCATTCCGTCGTGGAATGCCGATTTATTTTCGTATACATGGATAGGCGACTTTGCCGATCCGCTTGCATTTCTCGAACTGTTTCGCTCTGATTCTACGCTCAATGTAAGTGAATGGAAGCATAATGAATATGACAAACTGCTCGCAGAAGCTGCGCGCTATACCGAAAGTGAGCGCACAAAACTGCTTGCGCAAGCTGAACAAATCCTTCTCGATGACGGTATAGTACTCCCTATTTCGCATCCGGTGAGCCTTAATATAATTGACTTGGAAGCGGTTGGCGGTTGGTCGGCAAATGCGTTTGACATACATCCGTTCAAGTATATGTACAAAAAGCGAAAGGCTCCAGCTATTCCGAATGTTGTGATGCGTTTGCAGTGATGCATGACGATTTGTGTGCACACAAGAACGTGGCGTTAATTCATGCTGCATGAGTGCGCTGCCCGCATTCAATAAAATGCTGTATTGTATATGCATAAAAAAAGCTGGATTAAAATCCAGCTAACGCCCCCTGCAAGGATTGAACTTGCGACAGACGGATTAACAGTCCGTTGCTCTACCAACTGAGCTAAGGGAGCATGCGCTTTATAGACGCAAGAGTTATTGTAGCGGCAAAGAAAAAAAAAGTCAAGAGCGTGAGCAACAGAGCGCGCATTGCATCATGGAAAATGTAATTGAGGATGCATGCATTAAGTGGTGTATATTCAGTGTCAGGCGCGTTGACACTGTGAACGCATTTGAAATGCGTTCACAGTGCATCTCTACTATTTTTGCAAGATAAATTCTACGCGTCTGTTTTTCCAGTTGTTGTTTTTATCTTGCCAATCGGCAACGAGTTGTGTGCCGCCCTTTCCTTCAATGGAAAGACGTGTTGCGTTTACGCCTCTGTTGACAAGATAATTCTTAACAAATTCTGCTCGTTTGAGCGACAGCGGAATAAGCGCCGGGCCCCATAGCTGCGGATTGTCCTGTGTTTCTTCGGCTTCATTTGCAGAAGTGCGGTTTGCGTGTCCTACGATAGTGACGCGATAATCCTTGAATTTGTTAAGGATTTCTGCGATACGCTTCAATATGCGCTCATTGTTCGCCGCTTGTTCTGCAGTGACGCCGTCACGTTTGCCTGGCGACGACTCTACATTAAAGTCTGCGTTATCTGAACGGAATATAATGGAAGGTACTGCCATCTTGAGTACATTTCCGTCTCGAATAACGAGTACGTCTACCGGAATGATTCCTTTAATTGTGGACGACATACCTAAATTATCTTTAACGGTGAATGCCCACGGATAGTCTACAGCAGACTGCACACGCTCTGCCATGCCTGATGCATCTTTTTGCGTGTTGCTTAATCCGTCCCAGACGATACGTTCAGTGATTGATGACGTTCCGCCCGTTGTCCAGAATGCGCGTCCATTCGGGTCGCTGATGGTAAATGACCATGCGGTGATTCTGCCTTTCGTTGTGCCACTCAATCTGATAAACAAGTCGTCATCAGTGCCATCGTTATCTGGACTGAAATATTCTGGTGTTGTTTGAACAGAGAGCTGCGGTGGTGTTGCAGAGCACACAAATGGCGAAGATGAGACTGAAATAGTTCTGCCATTATTGTATGCAATGCGCAACCTTCCTGTAAACGTGCCTTCGCCCGCTTTTCTGGATGTATCAAAGCCGTCCCACGTGATGTTTGCGGGCACGTTTTTGCTGTCTTTGTCTGACCACGAGCGCACAGGTGTTCCGTTTTCGTTGCAAATGTCGAAGTTCCACGAAGCAATGCCATCGGTGACGGTTGCGCGAATAGTGAATTTTTGCGTATCGAGCACGCCGTCTCCGTTTGGAGAAATGCCATCTGCATCTGTCGTGATGTATACTTTTGCATCGCGTGTGTCGAGCGTTATGCCGTTGAGCGTGGTACTGAACGAATTGCCTGCTTCGTCTGTTGAAGCGATTGTGATAGAGTATATGCCGTCTGCGACAATGTTGCCTGATTCGTCAGAGCCGTTCCATTCAAATCCGTCTTTTCCGTCTGTCGCAACTTTGCCGTTCCATGTAAAGCGGCGCACCACTGTGCTGCGCGCGTTTTTGACTTCTGCCGTCCACAATTTTTCTGTCGTGCAGTTGCGCACCGTGACGGGGATAACGCTTTGCGATGATTCTCCTGTGGGCGAGAACGCTGTCCACGGAATTTCTGCTATAAGCGACGGTGCTTGCGTGTCAAGTGCAAATGGCTGTGTTGTGACAGAAGCTGTGGAATCATTTGCAGAGGTGATTTCGAGCGACGCGATGTATTGGCCGTCTGCGCAGATAGCACCGGAATCATCTTTGCCGTCCCATGAAAGCGTGATCGGAACGCTTTTGTTTTCGCTCACTGTCTTTACCGCAATGCTCGAACCGACAGGCGCAATCTTAAATGCGTATTTTACAATGCCGCCGCTTCCTGCATGTGTTACAGGTGTGAACGTGATGACATCTTTTACGTGGTCACCGTTTGGTGAGAACGCCGTGTCTTGTGTTGCGAGCATGATAGTTGCTTCTGTCGTATCGAGGCTGAAAGAATCTGAACGAATTGTTCCCGTGTTGCCAGCTACATCTGTAGCGGTGAGCACAAACACGTATTGCCCGTCCGGAGCAGGTGCGCCTGCGTTGTCGAGCCCATTCCATGATATATTTTCTGGTGGAAATTCACCGAGCAAAAATTCGCGCACTGCACGCGAGCCTGTGCCTTCTGCATAGATGCGCCCTGTCCATTCAGGGACAGGTGCAAGCGTTTTTGGCTTGATGATCTCGCTGATAGTGATAGTACTTTTTGCTCCTGCTCCGAACACTTTATCGGAAACGCGCAATTCTGCTTGTGGTTTTTGCGTGTCGAGGATGAACACGGGCGAAAAAATAGGCGCAGGCTCGTATCCGTTGAGATATTTTGCTGTGACGCGTGCCTGGTAGCGTCCGTCTGCGAGCACAGTGCCTGAACTGTCTGTACCGTCGAATATAATCGTTTCAGGCGGCGCATTTGGCGAGGATGAATCGAATGTGCGATATGTTTTGCCGCTTTCGTCGAGTATTGTTACAGCCCATTCTATCAACCTGTTGCCAGAGTTCATCGACGGCACAGGAATTGTGACGTTGAATGTGATAGAAGACTGCTTGCTGTCTGTTTTTGGCGAAAAATATTTTGAACCTGCAATAGTGATGTTCGTCGCAGGTTTTTCCGCAGAGAATATGATGTTTGCAATAGATGCAGGCGCAGACGTGTTTCCCGCACGGTCAGTTGCCATGACTGAATACGTATACACGCCGTCAGGAACAGGCGCGCCTGAATCATCAGTGCCGTTCCAATTAAATGCGGGCGGCTCTGAATCTTTCCACGAGTATGTACGCACGGCAAATCCGTCTGTGCGCGTGAATACGCCTTTCCACTCGTCTTCACGGGAGCCAGACTGCTGCACACTGAATTCCGCTTTTGCTCCTTCTCCAAAGATTTTATCTCTCGGTTCCTGAAGCGTCACTGTTGGCGGCGTTGTATCGACAACAACGATGTATTTGTCTGTGGTGCCAGTGTTGTTGTTGTCGTCTGTAGCGGTCAGATAGTAGTAATACGAGCCGTCTGGAGCTGTTTCGCCTGAATCCATGACACCATTCCATGAAACTGATGACGGAATCTCAATCCCTTTTTTTACGCTGAAAAGCTGTTTCCAAAATCCTTTGAACGTAAGCTTTTCGGGGAGCGCATCTTTGTTGCCGATTGTGCGGATAACAGTGCCGTTTGCATCTTCGATGACGAGACTCCATGCCTGCACATAGCGTTTGTCCGATATGCGTATGGGGATTTCTAGCGAGTCCTGTACGCCGTCATTATTGGGAGAGATGTATTGCGTCTTTGGTGCAGCAAACGCGGTGCTTGCGGCAAGGATGAAAACTGTTGATAACATGATTTTGTCAATTATTTTCATTGCTCGTCCTCCTCGTCAAACAGAATTTCGATTTTGGGCGGCTCTGTGTCCTGCATGCCGAGTGTAAGCTTGACATTTGCAGATGCTGCGTGAACTGAACCGTAGAGTTGCTGCCATGCTGCGTTTATTGCCATTTCGCTCTGTCCCCAGTCATTCTCTTTGAAATAGTTGTTGTTTTTTGTTTTGAATGAAAAACTGTATCCGATACTTATTGCTGGTATATAGCTGGGGTGCCCCGTGATTGCCTCGCGCAAATTGAACTCTTCTGCAATACGAATGTACAGCGCATCGTTCACAGAAAAATGAAAGCTTGCAGCGGTAAGGAAATTTTGAAAGCAAGGCGTATACACTTCGAGCGACAAACCGCCTTTGACAATGTCAGTTGAGAACATGAGCGCAGCGACGCCGGCATGTACTGTTCCAATCATCGGGAACATGCCCACTGCCTTTTCTCTGTTGATGCCTTCAAGCGTTGTCGAGGTAAAGTTTTTGCCTAGATTGAGAACAGAAGCACCTACTCTGAAATCTTTCATAAAGCCGAGCACAGGAAGTCGGTACACAACGCCGAGATTTGCTCCGAGTTGCCAGTCGCTACCTGCGCCAAAAAAAACGCCACCGTTAAGTCCGAGACCAACGCTTATACGCTCTGATACTTCTTTAGCGATTGCAGCATTTGTTGTAATCGTGTTGCCTACATGCATATCTGACATGGGCAGGAATGTGCCTTTGAGCACTGCGCTTGCAATAAACCATTTTGATGGGATAGTGATGCCGCCTTGAAATGCAGAACCAAAAAAGCGCTGCTCTGACTTTGTTGAAATGAGCGCAGTATAGGCAGCGTCAATTGTAATGCGCTGTTCAAATGCCACAAGAGCGGGATTCCATACAATTGCATCTGGTGCTGCTGTAAAAATACCGCCTCCTGCACTTGATGAGCCGTATGTGAGTTGCGTTGGACTTACAAGCCTGTCGAGTGTCTCTCCGCTTATAGGCGGATTGTAGGCGAATGTCGCGGTAGCGATGCACAGCATACTTGCTACCGTAAAAAGTTTTCGCATCATTGTGTATCCTCCATTAATACATATATACGATACATGGAAGTATACCATAACTTTCTTCATTTGTTCTAGGAAAAATAAAAAAAATCGGTAAAAATATTTGACCTTATAGAAAATATGTTTTACAATAGAGAGCATGCGTATGTTTACATTTAGAGGTGGCATTTATCCCCCGGAGTATAAGGAAATCTCCCGTGATACTGCAATAACGGCTGCATTTCCCTCCACAAAACAAGTGACTATTCCGGTCACTATGGGCGGCGCGCCAAACGATTGCATCGTAAAAGTTGGCGACCGCGTTGTCAAAGGGCAGGTGATTGCAAAGTCGGACAAATACATGTCGGTACCTGTTCATGCGTCAGTTACTGGAACGGTAAAAAAAATCATGCCGCATATGGTTACTGGCAACACAGAAGCGCAATGCGTTGTTATTGAAGCGGACGGCTCTGACGAAACGGCGTACATGCAAGCACTTGATCCGTTTGCATGTGATGCAAAGACAGCGCTCGCAAGAATACGAGAGGCGGGCATTGTCGGTATGGGCGGCGCATCGTTTCCTACACATGTAAAACTCGCTCCTCCGCCAGATACAAAAATCGAATATCTGATTTTGAACGCCGCCGAATGCGAGCCGTACCTCACTGTCGATTATCGCATGTTGAAAGAAATGGCGGAAAAAGTGGTTGACGGGCTTGCAATAGAAATGCACATTCTCGGCAACGTAAAAGGCATAATTGCGCTTGAAAGCAACAAGCTCGATGTGCTTGAAACTGTCAATGCCGCAATTGCAACGTCGCCGTTTGCTTCCAATATCGAAGTGCGCGTTCTTAAAACAAAATATCCTCAAGGATGCGAGAAAAATCTTATCACCGCATTGCTTGGCAGAGAAGTTCCTTCGGGAGGGCTGCCTGCTGCAACTGGTTGTATCGTTTCAAACGTGGGAACTGCGTGCGCAATTTCAGATGCGTTCCGTTTTGGCAAACCGCTCGTAGAACGCGCGTTTACGGTGAGCGGTGGTGCGTGCGAAAATCCCATGAACTTGTGCGTTCCCATAGGCACAAATGTCGGCGATTTGATTCCTGAAGTTATCAGATTAAAATCAGGCGAAACGGTAAAAATCATTTCAGGCGGTCCGATGATGGGCTTTGCAATGACAAATGCAATGTTCCCCGTTGTAAAAGGCACGAGCGGCGTATTGTTCCTCTCGCGCAAAGAGACATACCTTGTCAATGAGTCTCCGTGCATCGGGTGCGGCCGCTGTATAGAAGCATGCCCGCTCTTTCTCACGCCTGTGCTGATGGTGCGCTCGCTCAAAGCGTACGAGTATGATGATGCGACAAAATACGGGCTTATGGATTGCATTGAGTGCGGCAGCTGCGCGTATGTCTGCCCCGCGCATATACGTCTTGTGCAGCATTTCCGCGTTGGGAAAAATGCTGTGCGTGCGAGAGCGGCAGAAGCAAAAGCAGCAACATCGGGAGGAAACTAATGGCTGAATCAGATAAAAACGAGATTTATTTATCTTCGTCTCCGCATTTTAGCGAGGGCACGACAACGCGATTTATCATGTGCGCTGTTATCCTTGCCCTTGTACCGGAAACAGTGTATGGCATCATGCTGTTCGGCATACGCGCTCTCATCACAGTACTTGTATCTGTGGCGGGAGCAGTTTTATTTGAAGCGCTCTTTCAAAAATTGACAAAGCAAAAAATCACAGTGGACGACTGCTCGGCAGTTGTAACAGGCTTGCTGCTCGCGCTCGTGCTGCCACCGACTGTTCCGTTTTGGCAAGTGCTTCTCGGCGACGCGTTTGCAATCATCGTTGCAAAAGGATTTTTTGGCGGGCTTGGCGCAAATGTGTGGAATCCTGCATTGACGGGACGCGCATTTTTATTCGTGAGTTTTCCCGCAGCGCTGGGTGCATCATGGCTTGCTCCGGGAACTGACGTTGTAAGCGGTGCAACAGTGCTCTCGCAACTCAAAGACGGCATGGCAAGCGCAGATGTACTGCAAAGTTTTCTCGGCAACACAGCAGGCTGCATAGGCGAAACGAGCGAACTGCTCATACTCATCTCGTTTGCATTTTTGGCAACCACCCAGATTATTGACTGGCGCGCGCCTGTCGCCATGGTTGCAACAGTTGCGCTGCTCACGCTTGCCACAGGTGGCGATGTGCTTTTATCGCTCGCTTCGGGCGGACTGCTTTTTGGCGCTGTGTTCATGGCAACCGACTACGCTACAACGCCTGTGACGCGGTACGGGCGACTTGTGTTCGGTTGCGGCTGTGGGCTTATCACATTCCTCATCAGAAAATTCGGCGGCTATCCTGAAGGTGTCATGTTCTCCATTTTGTTCATGAACTCGCTTTCAGCATTTTTTAACAAGTTGACGCCGCGCAAATACGGCTACAAAAAGTCGGCAAAGAAGGAGGCGGCACAATGAAGCACATAGTGAAACTCGGATTAACGCTTGCAATCTTTGCAGGGGCAGCATGTTTTTGCCTTGCGCTTGTCAATCACGTTACCGCTCCTGTGATTGCGCAGCATCAAGAAGAAAAAGCGAATGCGGGCATGAAAACAGTATTTCCAGATGCAGACGCTTTTGAAAAGGTGACAGATTTTGCACCGAGCACAGACGCTGCAATCACCATAGACAACATGTACCTGGCAAAAAAAGACGGCGATGTGATTGGCGCTGTTGCGCAAGTTTCGGGGCCTACATACGAGCGTGCAACTATTCTCGTGGGCATTGACAAAGAGCGCATCATAACAGGCGTACAGTTCCTCGCGCTCAGCGATTCGCCAGGCTTTGGTCTTAAAGCGAGTGACCCGTCATTCACTGTTGCAAGCGGCACAACGTTTTACGGGCAGTTTGCAGGTAAAAATGCAAACGACGGCTTTGTTCCCGGTCAAACATTCGATGCAATTTCAGGTGCAACGATTACGAGCAGAAGCGTCGGCAATTTGCTTTCGCAAGGCACGTTCAGCGCGGGCGAATACCTTGCAGAAAAATACGGCGGCAGCGCGTCAGCAGGAGGCGCACCTGTTGTAGCAGAAAAGCCAGCGCTCTTTACTTTTGAAGATGCCCTTGCAGACATACTTGGCGACGGCTTTGTGACAGAAGACGTACTGTATGATGCTTCCATCTACCCGCACAACATGATTGTTGACAAAAAAGTTGTCGTAAAAGACACGGCGGGCGCTGTTGTTGCAGCTGCTGTGGCAGTAAGCGGGCAGACATACAGTGAAGAAGGCGGCACGCTTGTTGCAGTTGTAGACAAAGCGCGTACTATCCTCGGCATGCGCATTATTCGGTTGCACGACACGCCGAATCTTGGACAGAACACTGCGCTGCCGTCGTTTTACAACCAGTTTGCGGGAAAATCTGCCGACCAGGATTTGCGCCCCGATGCAGATTACGATGTCATAGCAGGCGCGTCAATATCGAGTGACTGCATCGCAGACATGGTAAAAGTCGCAGCATATGAAGCTGCTGTAGCATTGGAAGCGTACGGTGGAGCGCCTTCTCCCGCTGGCAGCGCAACGTACACATTGAACGAACATTATCTGGTGGAATAGGAGATTCATATGGCAGAAAAATCGCATAAATTTGCAATATTCACAAACGGGCTTGTAAAAGAAAATCCGCTGCTCGTCATTTCCATAGGGCTGTGCTCGTCACTCGCCGTTACGACAAACGTATTCAACGGAATAGGCATGGGCTTTGCAATGATGTTCGTGCTCGTTATGAGCGAGCTGATAATCAGCATTTTCCGTAAAGTGATACCCGAAGACATACGCCTTCCTATTTTCATCATAGTGATTGCAGCGTTCACAACGATTGTGCAGCTGTTGCTCAACGCATATATCCCCGCGCTCTCTGACGCGCTCGGCGTGTTCCTGCCGCTCATCGTTGTAAATTGCATCATCATGGGACGCGTGGAGTCATTCGCGTCAAAACGCACTGTCGGCGACTCGTTGTTTGACGCGTTCGGTATGGGGCTCGGCTACACATGGGTGCTCGTCGTCATATCGCTTGTGCGCGAGCTTTTGGGCAACGGTACATTTTTAGGAAAGGAAGTGCTTGCGGAGGCATATACTATAAAATTTTTCTCAAACGCACCAGGCGGATTTTTTGTGTTCGGAATCATCTCCGCAATTACACTCGGCGTTGAGCGCGCGGTGCACGCTAAAAAAGCAAAAGGAGCAGCAGCATGAATTTCATAAATATTTTCTTAAAGTCGATGCTCATCGACAATGTTGTATTCATTCAATATCTTGCAATCTGTCCGTTTGTCGGCATGACGACAGAAACAGATAAGGCGACGGGCATGGGCATAGCTACGACATTTGTCATTGTGCTTGCAACAGCAGTCACTTGGCCAATTTACAATGGAATCATGGTGCCGCTCGGATTGGAGTATTTGCAGACGCTTATATTCATTTTGGTGATTGCCGCGCTTGTACAGCTTGTCGAGTTCTATCTGAAAAAATCTATTCCCGGTTTGTATAGCGCCATGGGCGTTTACCTTGCGCTCATCACGACAAACTGCGCGGTGCTCGCTATCACAATCAACTGCATCAATAAATACAGTTATGGGTACATTGAATCACTCGTGTACGCGCTTGGCTCCGCGGTAGGATTTTTAATTGCCATGGTGATTATGGCGGGCGTTCGCGAACATATGAAGAGCGCACCCATTCCAAAAATTGTCAAGGGAAAGCCAATTCTGTTCATCACTGCGGGGCTGCTTTCACTGTCGTTCCTTGGCTTCAATGGATTGATTAAATAACGTGAGCGGCGTTGGAATCATAAAAATATATAAATCGTAAAGCTAGGAGATTGCTATGAATGCTATATTGATTGCTGTTGTCGTATCGTTTTTGCTCGCGTTTATAATCGGTGTGCTGCTCGGCTTTTTCAAAAAAATCTTTTACGTTCCTGTTGACGAAAAGGCGGCTGCGGTTAGAGATGTGCTGCCGGGCGCAAACTGTGGCGGTTGCGGGTATCCCGGATGCGACGGATTTGCCGCTGCATGTGCGGCAGGAAAAGCTCCTGCCGACGGCTGTACTGCAGGTGGCGCGAGCACGGCGCAAGCTGTGGCAAATGTGCTCGGTGTAAAAATCGATGCGGAAAATAAAGTTGTTATTCTTGCATGTCAAGGGAGCAAGGACAAATGCATGCCGCGTGGTTACTACAATGGCGTGCACACATGTGTTGCAGCTCATCAGGCAGTGAATGGTACGAAGATGTGCCAGTGGGGCTGTATTGGATTTGGCGATTGCGTCGCTGTGTGTGCTTTTGGCGCGCTTTCAATGGGAAGCGATGGTCTTCCGCACGTGGACACAAAAACATGCACTGGCTGCGGCGTTTGCGTAAAGACATGCCCCATGCATCTCTTTTCAAAAGTGCCTGTGTCGCGCAAAGGCGCTATTGCACTTTGTTCAAACCGCAACGAAAATAAAGCAGCTATTCTTAAATCGTGCAAAATCGGTTGCATAAAATGCGGCAAATGTGAACGCAGCTGTCCGCAACACGCAATCAAGGTGACAAATGGTATTCCCGTTGTTGATTATGCGCTATGCAACAGTTGCAATACGTGCGTGGAAGGCTGTCCGACGCATGTCCTTGCCCTTGTCGAAAATATTATATAATCATATAATATAAAGATATGGCAAAAGAAAAATCGTCTAGTGGTAATTTTTTTCAAAATCTATTTGCATCACTGTTCGGTTCTGATGATCCTGAATTTGAAAAAAAACGTAAATTAAAAGCGATTGCGAAGCGGCTTTCAAAATCGCATTACCATTTTTATAAAGCAGGAAGTTCTGAAGTGCTTCCTGCTTTTGCGAAACTATTGTATGAGATTTACAAGATAATTGTACCTGCGCAGAATATGTTTCAAAATGCGCAAAATCAAAATGCAATAAAACATTCTGTCATTGAATATTTTCTCTCTGAAAATCAACGGAAACTGGAAGAGCAGCTTACTGAAGAAGCTATTGCCGAAAAAAGCAAAACTATGCCTGTAGCACAGCTTACAAAATATATTCAAGAAGCGCTCGATTCCTTTGTGAGCGATTTTACTGCGGAGCGCATTACAATGATAGAGCAGCGCTACCATGAACTGATGCTTTTTAAAGATTTTTGCTTGTACGATTTTTATTTTGTACTCAAAAAATTCGATGCATCGCTTGTCGAAAAGCAGTTCAATACTACGCCGCAATTTGGAAAAATTGCAGGTGACTATGTTGCCGATGACATTAAAGACTTCTCAACGGTGATGGGTAACTTGACGGAAATTGTTGATTGGGCACCGCTTATGAAAATGCTCAAAGATGTACGTGGAGTAGAACCTGTTTCGCCCGGCGTGTGGAAAAAAATAGTGGCACGATTGCAAAATATTCAAACTTCAAATGTATTGGACATGATGGTGCAGCTTATTACGGCGAACCCCAACTACTTGCCCGCTATAGGAAAAGCTCAAACGCCTATTGTTGATCCATTTATCAATAAATTTAAGCTTGAAACAACAGCTGTAATGCGCAAACTTGAGTCGGCAGAAAAAAGTTCAAAAGTGAACGATATTCTCGTAAAGCTGTTTGATACGTCTGATGTTTCATATTTAAAAAGTTACACGGCGCAAAACAGCAGTACGCTTGAAAAAAAGAAATTGCACAGATACTTGTATTGCGATCCGCTAAACTACCTTAAGGCGTTTTTAATAGAATTTTGCAAGACAGACATACGTGAATACTGTGAGCTTGTACTTATTCGCGGAAAATGGACGGAGACATCGCTTTCGCAACCGTTGTCGGACGCGTATAATGATTTGCTTGCAGCATCAGATGCGATTACCACTTTCGATCAAAATCTTGCAGAGGATGGTGCTGTCGGCATAAAAATCAAAACACTGCTCCCGCGCACACAACATGATGCTGATGCAGCTTCAATCATCAACAGGCTTGTGGGCGACGCAAACAATGAGGCAAAAGCGTTCATCATGAATGCAACTCGCCATCTTATCACAATCGGCAAAACGATGAAAGATTTGATTGAAGACGAAGCACGGAAAGCTCCTGTGATGATTATAAACTGGAAAGAAATCGAAAAATTTGCTGACAGGACTCCACGCGACACGGCAGTGTTGTCGTATAAGCGGATATATCTATTCACAACGCTTATGCAGACATGCATGGCGGCTTCAAAATAGCGTTATCTCGTGGAAGCTATTTTGTGAGACAACTGCGTTCCGATAAATTGCACAAACTCAACCATGAGCAGAATGACTACGACAGCGATTGCCATAATCTCAGGCCTAAACCGCTGATAGCCGTAGCGTATTGCCAAATCGCCAAGTCCGCCGCCGCCGACAGCGCCTGCCATCGCCGAGTAGCCGATTAAATTAATAATTGTTAATGTAATGCCGTCGATAAGCGCGGGAAGCGCTTCCGGTATGAGCACTTTTAAAATAATCTGCATTGTCGTAGAGCCCATTGCGCGAGAAGCTTGCACAACGCCTTTGTCAACTTCTTTGAGCGCGGATTCTATGACGCGCGCCACAAACGGAGCTGCAGCGATTGAAAGCGGTACGATAGTTGCTTTAGTGCCTATACTTGTACCCACAATGACACGTGACAACGGAAAAAGCAAAATCATCAAGATGATGAATGGGAACGAGCGTAATGCGTTTACAATTCTTGTTAATACTTGATATACTATTGGGCGTGGTTTTATGCCCGATTGTGGATCGCTTGTGCATAATACAATGCCGAGCGGCAGTCCCAAAATAAGGCTGAACAGCGTTGAAAAAACAACCATCAAAAATGTTTGCAATGTAGCAGTGCCCACAAGTTCTAAAATCTTTTGCATGTTCATGTCTTTTACCTCGATGTACGTTCTTCTTCGACAAGCACACCGTTGCTTTGCAAGTATGCAATGGCTTTTGTCACTTCTTCGCTTGTACCTGAAATGTCAGTGATAAGTGTGCCGACTCTGTTGTTTGGGAGCTTTTGTATGCCGCCTGCACGTATGTTGAATTCGACGTTGAATTGGTGTGCCATACGGCTTAAAACTGGTTCGTCGGTGAGCGTGTCTTTAAAGCGCAACGTATATTTTCCACCGCATTCAGACCAACGCACCATATCACTGTTTTGTTTGTGTGATTTTTCTGGCACCAGATTCAAGAGAAAATCTTTTGTTACCGGGTTTTGTGGATGCAGGAAAATATCTTGTACAGCTCCTTGTTCAACAATGCGCCCATCATCAACAACTGCAACGAGACTGCATGCGTCGCGCACTACTTCCATTTGATGCGTAATCATCACGACGGTAAGATTCATCTGCTCTTGTATTTTACGGATAAGATTCAAAATGGATTCAGTTGTCTGCGGGTCGAGTGCGCTTGTTGCTTCATCACAGAAAAGTATGTCGGGATTGTTTGCAAGCGCACGTGCGATTGCAATGCGCTGCTTTTGTCCACCAGAGAGCGTGCTTATGGGAGCATTACACCTGTCTGCCAAGTCAACAAGCGCAAGCAGCTCGTGCACACGTTTGTCAATTTCTTTTTTGGGCGTACCGCATATTTCAAGCGGGTAGGCGATATTTTGTCCTGCGGTGCGCGAGCTGAATAAATCAAAGCTTTGAAAAATCATGCCGATTCTGCGTCTGCGTTGAATGAGCGCGCTGCCTGTTAAATTGTCAACGCGTTCGTGATTATAATATACTTGACCGGAATCAGGTTTTTCGAGTAAGCTTACCAGACGCACGAGCGTTGACTTGCCTGCACCACTTTTTCCGATAATGCCGAAGATTTTATTTGATGGAATGGTAAGGCTTATATTTTGAACAGCGTGGATTTCGTGACCATGCTTGTCTGTTTCAAATGTTTTTGCAAGGTTAACAAGTTTTATTTCCATATTTTTAGCCTTTTTAATAATTATTAATTTTATGTGAATTATTGAGGATTTACAGGAGATAGTCCTGCAACAAGATATTTTTCAGGTATTTTTGCAGGTTTACCGTTTTTTACGCTTGCCCATGTTACGTCGGCTTCTGCACAGATAGTGCCGTTTTCTTTGCGTACTGTTTGGTGGAATGTTCCCTGTATGATGCTGAGTTTTGTCGGTTCGACATCGACAAACAACTTGTCATCGAGAAAAGCAGACGCTTTATAATAAATGTCTATATGTGTAATGTATAAAAAATAACCTTCTGCAATCAAACCCTTGTAGTCAAAATTGATTTGATGCAGGTATTCCATGCGTCCATATTCGAGGAAATTGAGATACACGGCATTGTTTACATGTCCGTATGAGTCGCATTCATAGGTGCGCACAACAAGTGGTGCAGAATATTTCATGATAGTAAGTATAGGGAAAATAGAAATGAAATACAAGTGGAATTTGTGTACAGCGTGTATTTGTGCGGAAAGTTAATGAAGCACGGAGTCTATGAGTGCTTTGAGTGATTTGTCTTGGACAATGCCTTCGTATTCAATATGCGTAGAAATAGTGTATACACCATCTGCATCGCATGTAATTGCGCCATCTGATGCGGACATCAAGTTTTGAACATGAGGACTGTCTGCTGCAAATTCGGTAAATGCAAAAGGAGCAGACAGCTGTTCGCCTGCGAGCGGCAAAACATCTGTGCTGTCAAATTGTTCTGTTATTATTTTACTAACGATGTCGCTTTGCGCACCATTTTCTTCTTCGTCGTCAAGGTATAGAAAATTCGGCGTTGGCACCACACTAAAATCATCGATGAGATTATTTGCTTGCGGCGATTGCGCTGCATCATCAACCTCGTCCACCTCGTCGAGAAGTTCAGCGTCGTCAATCTCATCTCCAGCGTCGAGAAGCTCCGCGTCCTGCACGTCTTCGACGGTGGTTACATTGTCGAGGAGTGGAGCGTCGTTGCGTGTTTCAATTTTGTGGAGCGGAGCGGCAGCATTGTGAGGCTGAACCGCATCATCAACCTCGTCTACCTCGTCGAGAAGTTCAGCGTCACCAATCTCATCTCCAGCGTCGAGAAGCTCCGCGTCCTGCACGTCTTCGACGGTGGTTACATTGTCAAGGAGTTCACGTGGTTCTACTGCTGCGATATTTTTAGACATATCTGATGCACTATTGTTGTTCGCGTGGAAGGTGTGTACTTCGCCTTTGTCGATGACGCGCGGCTCTGCGACAGCTTGCACCTTGATTCCTCCGCTTTGCAGAATATCTTCAAGCATTTTTCGCAAATCTTCTGTGCCTATTAAAACAGTGTGATTTTTTTCAGGTGAGGAAGGTGTAGTACGTTTTATAGTGAGCGCATTAATAATCTCTTCCCAACTTTTATCGATGAGTGCATCAGTTTCCTGTTCATGCTTTTTTGCGCGTCTGCCAAGACTTTTTTTAATTGTAGCTGATACATCTGTTTTACGGCTTGCGATTTTTGAAATGACATTATCCCAGTCTACGCTTTCTTTATTTGACAAATATTCATTGATAATGCCAAGCTGCAATCGTTTGATTCTGTCTCGTATGACAACCATGTCGTCTCGGTGTAAGTTGAAAAGCATGAAGATGATGAGCAGCAGTGTGATAAAAGCGCAAACGAGCAAAAGCAATTGCATTGTATGCGGCAGTATAAAAACAGAATCGCTGTAGATGCCTGCAATTTTCATGAACTGGCTGGAATTGCTGGAGAGCAGCACGAGGTATGAGTTGTCTCCTTGCTGTGCATCTGCTTCAAGCGCGATGATTTTGTCAGGACCTGTTGAATCTTTTTGCCATGCAGAAACTATTTTGTTTTCAATTGCATTGCGCCCGATGCTTGGCATTCCAAATAAAAAACCACCGAGTGCTCCTGATTCATCTGAAAGGAGTGTACCGCTTTCTCCCACAGTGATAATGTTGTTTGTTAATAATGTGCGGTTTAAATCTTGCGCGTTTACATAAAAAATGATTGTGCCGCGATATACAGAATACGTGTCATAAAACGGAAAAGAAAAAAGCATTCTGTTGTTGTTTCCATCAAATGTTATGCGGTATTGAACGCTATCTGCAGCTACAGAAATCACACTGAAAGGGAATTCCGTTTCATTCTGCGGGGTTTTCACTTCATCATAATTTTTGTACATGCGGAGCATATCTGTTTGACGGATAATGTCAGTTGAGTAGGTACTGAAATGAATGTTCCGTCCGTTGTAATCTATGAGCCTAATTCCGTCAAGACCTGGTGTTGTTGCAAACAGTTCACCTGTTCGTTGCGTACGTTCTTGCACATCGCTATCATCGGGTGACTGCAATGCATATGAGCGGATAGCGCGATGCGTGATAAATGCACCTTCTCCTATGCCGAATGCATCGAGTAACATGGTAATGTAGCCGTCGCTGCTTTCTGCTATTGCATCAAGTTGCTTACGTATGCCTGCAATTTTTGCTGGTTCATAAAAACGGGCTTCGATTTTTGAAAAAAGCCCGGCAAATGAAGCGGCGGCAAAGCAGGTAAAAAGTACAACTGTAGTCAAAATGCTCGCAGCAGTTTTTTGTCCAGAAGTCACGGTTTATGATATTCCTAATAATAAAACTTCATATATACTATCGGCAGAAAGGGCAAAATAGTTCATATGCTTGCTCGTGATTATGTATTTTCCCTAATGGCGCACCGTATCTGCTCGATGATGTCGAGGTCGTTCAAACCGTCTTGCAGTGTGGACATGAGTGGTAATGTTCCATCGAGAAAATCAACTGCTGCTTGCACCATATTTGAAAAATATTTTGTCTTTGTAGGCAACGCGACTGTGTCGTCACGTACGAGGGAATAAAATCCTGTGTACATGGTTGCCGCTTCTCGTTTATAAAATTCTGCGTAGCCGTTTCCAATTTTTATCCTGCCTTCAGTGCCGAGCACGTCAATGCCGAATGAAAAGAACTTTGAACGCCCACTTATCTTTATGGTAACATCAGGGCAAACGTCAGAGGCGAAATGAACTGATATGTTGCGTACGATAGATATGTCGCTTTTGTCGCGAAAAACGCTTTCGAGCGCCATGTCGTAAAGTATGCTCCGTCTTTGTAAATCACTGGAGGCAGTTTTGTCGGATAAGTGGTCTTGCGTTAATAAATAATGCACTATATCTATAAGATGTGTGCCATCATGAAGCAGGCTGTATTCACCGCTTGCCTCATCTTGTTTGCTGTATACGCGCAGGCTTGAACAAAGTTCTGCTGTTATGCTTTGCAGCTCGCCGATTTTTTTCATGTATGATTTTGCAATTTTGTAATCAAGTGCAAATCGCCGTTCGTGATTGACCATTATCGGCACGTCGTTTTTTTTTGCTTCGTCAGCGATTGCTAATCCGTCTTTCATTGTGAGCGCGACAGGTTTTTCCAAAATTATTAATTTTGGTTTGCTTCTAATCGCTGCGAGCGCTGTATCAAGGTGCGCGTCTTCATTTACCGCTATAACAATGATGTCAGGACTGCATGCCGCAAGTAGATGGCCGTAGCTTGAATATGTTGTGGCATGACTGCAATACCGCTTCCAGTTTTCAAGCTTTATTGCATCGGTGTCACATGCTGCAATCAATTTAATCCGCTTATTTGCACGGAGCGCCATTGTATGACTTGCAGGTTGTTCACGTTTTTTGTCGAATCCAAGTGTAAAACCAATACGCCCTGTTCCCATGAGCGCAGCTGTGTAAACAGGCTTTCTACTCATTGGAATCTCCCGCAAAATAAGCGCCTGCACTGCGCTCTCGCAATGTTTTTTCAACTTCGTCGATTATTTCATCGGGTGTGCTTGCTCCCGCAGTAATGCCAACTGTGTCCATAGAAAAATAATCGGCAGGAATTTCGTCCGCTTGCTCAATTAAATTTGCACGACATCCGTATGCGCGCGCGGCAAGCAGCAGCCGTTTTGTGTTTGCGCTATTTTTTCCTCCTACAACAAGTACGCCGTCTGCATTCCTGCATAATTTTGCAAGCGCATCTTGCCGCGCTTTTGTTGCAGGGCAAATTGTATTCATTACGATAAGGTTCGGGTATTTACTTTTTAATAATTTTGCAATCGCATTAAATTCACTTTCGCTAAACGTCGTTTGAGAAAGCAACACGGCGTTTGCATCTTTTGGCAAGTAAAGCGCATTTGCTTCATCGCAGTTCTGCACGAGTACAAAATGATTTTTTGCATAGCCTGCAATGCCAGCAACTTCACCGTGCTTTTCATCACCGGTAAAAATCACTGTGCAGTTCTTTGCTGTATACTCACGCGCAATCTTTTGGCTTGCCTTGACTCGCGTGCATGTAGCGTTGATAACTGTGCATTGTTTTTTTTCAAGCGTTTCAAGTACTTCGGGAGGAACGCCGTGTGCGCGAATTATGACAACACTGCCGTCTTCAGCTTGTGATGCATCATTTTCGTCGAGCATGCGAAGCCCTGCTTTTTCAAGTTCATCAAGCGCATGCTTGTTGTGAATAAGCGGCCCGAGCGTATATACATTTTTCCTTTTATTTTGCAAAAGCGCAGTGTGCGCTGCTTCTATTGCATGACGTACGCCGAAACAATAGCCGAGCACATCTGAACGGATAATTGTCATGAAATCTAGTATAGCATAATTTTTGGGATTGGAAAAGGAAGAAAAATGTGTTATAATTAATATATTGCCACGATTTTGTTGTACTATAACTGTATGGAAGAGGTACATATATGTTTTTAAAATCAAAACATTACGGAATTCAAATTGTTTTGTTCTTAATTACCGGTATGGTATTTTTCGGCTGCTTGTTTGATATAGATGGCATTAAAACAGGTAGTGGCAGCGGCAAGATTACTTCGTTTGAGCTCGTAGCAGGCAATAAAATGATTATAGCTTCGTGGACTGCGACTGTTGGCGAAAGTGCTGATTATTGTGTTGCGCTCACTGTGTATCCTGCGGGTGAAGACTCTTCAAAATACAAAAGCGTCGTATATGACTATTCAGACAATGTATTGCTTACTTCATATATATATTCATCTGGCATTGCTAAAACAGAAAATTTTGAAAATGGTCGTTCATATACAGTTGATATAGCATTATGCTCATATGTACAAAACGGCTCCTCTATCCAAATAAAAGAAACGTATGATACTGTTTCCAAAACGGAAATACCTGTTGCATCAGTTGCGACGCAGCACGTATCGATTGATTCTTCACGACCGTATGTCGTCGAGCTTGAGACAGACAAAAATTTTGTTACACTGTCTGGCGTATCTGGTAAGCGCATTACCTATGCGAACGTAAACAGTACGAACAACGCAATCGTTGCTTCAGATGTACGCGTGTTGGCGGGCGCTGTATCAAGTGCGGGAACAGTGCTTGCAAATATTTCTGCTGCGCTTGACGCGAGGGCAGACAGCATGGCTTTGCGAGCTGCATATCCCAGTTCATTTGATATGCCGCATATCCGCCATTTTGTGCCGCCTAAAAATCCTCTGCTTGTGGCGAACGCAAACAGAGAAGCGATAGTGCGCGCGGCAGATACATTTGACGCAGATAAGCCTGTTGTTGGGCAGACAAAAATGCTTTATGTTGACACGGATTCTTCGATGAGCGCGTTTGCGCAAAAACAATTTACGCTGCGAGCAATTGGCACAAGCGAGAGCAAAACTATTTGTCTTGTGTGGGTTGATGATGCGCGTTTTAAAACAACTGGAACTTCTCAATATAATTCCATTACAACAGAGGTAGCACAGAATATTGCTGACGAATTTGCCAAGCATTATCAAAAAGAGCGAGATATTTTTGGTGATGAAGCAGATGTGATGTTGACTGCTTCATCGACCGGTGCAATAACGATGACGCCCATGTCGTATACATATGTGAATATTGTCGTCTACGACATCGGAAACGATTACGGTAAGACTTCTCAAACAGGAATCGTCGGCTATTTTTACAGCAAAGATTATTTAACAAATGATTCCGTCTTGGGAGAAAGTGGTGGCAGAACGCAGACGCTTGGTTTTTCAAACGAAGGAAAATATTTTTATGTAGACGCTGCATACTGCAATTACAACGGTATGACAAACGGTACAGCATCATATGGAGGCAACGGAAATAGTGCGAGCAAGACAGTCATATCAACACTGTTTCATGAGTTCCAGCACATGATAAATTTCAACAACAAGAGTGTAAAATATCCCAACCGTACTGATGTAAAAGGTACGTGGTATGATGAAATGCTTTCTATGCTTGCAGAGGACATTTTGCAAAAAACGCTCAATATTGCCGATGCTGATTCGCCGAAAAATAGGCTTGCTGCATTCAATCTTTATTACACTGCATCAGGTGTTACCGATTATCTTGACGGCGAGTATGCAACTATTTCTTACAGCACAGCGTATGCGTTTGGCGCATGGCTCATGCGCAATTACGGCGGACCAGCACTTGTAAAAGAAATAAGCACAAATGCAGAAGTGAATATGGAATCTGTTGTTGCCGCTGTCAAGCCTGTGTTCTCGCCGTCTATGACAAAAGAGCAGCTCCTTGATGAGTATGTGCAGGCGTGCATGTTCAGAACACGATTTGCGGCACCACACGGTCTGCCCACATTTAATAAGGCATGCTCATCTGAAATCAATGGTACAACGTACAAAGTTGATGGCATCAATTTATTTTCAGATGCATACGGGTGGAAAGTATCGAATACTGACAATACTGTCCGTTATGGTCCCGCATTATTTTCTGCAAGCTATCCGCTCGCGGTACGTCCGAACGGATTTGTGCTGCATGCAGTAAATTCAAAATCGCCAGACAGCGACAGCATAACGCTTGCATTTTCTAATCGTAAGAGCAGCTCTGAAAAAGTATATATCTATGTGCAGGATTGGTTTGAGACGACGACAAAAGACAGCACAGAGGTTGCACAATGAAACGCGCGGTTTTGATTGTGTGTGCGGCGAGCTTTGCTTTGTGTGCAAGTTTTGCACGTGGTGCACATGAGAGCACAGCTGTATCATTGAAAAAGCCTGATTATGGAGAAGGCGGTGGCGCGGGAGTGGCAGTGCCAAATGACATACAGCTTGAAGGCATTGCAGGGCAGGACGAAGCAACTCGTCAGACTGCACTTACTGGTACGCTCAAAGTAAAAGGCAAAGGAGACGAGCGGCACGCGTTGCTCAAAACAAAGAGCGGTACGTATACGCTCGTGCTTTCTGAGTTGGACGCAGATGCGATATTCGCGCTTAAAGGCAAGCGCCTCTCTGTGAGTGGTGTGTTTGCTGGAAGTGATATGTTCATTCTCGGTGCATATGAACTTGTACAATAGACAAGCAAAGATTTAAACAATGCATCATCATGTATACATAGCATCAGCACCTTGCAATACTCGCGATGATGCTGTATACTTATTGACATCTTTGAAAACCACTTCGATAATTTTTCAAAGATGCTGTCGAGTTTTAAGATGCTATACTGTTGCATCGTAAGACAGTGCATTTTCGCAAGCTACCTCTAAAAACTGAAGTTTCAGAAACTTCCTTAATATATTAATTTTTAAGGTTTATATAGCGTAGTAAACAGGGAAGGAGTGCGTATGGTAAAAAAATCGATAGAAAGCGTTTTTCTCAAAAGGCTGTCAGTGCTCGCAGAACGCAACGACCCCATAAATCCCAGTTTATACGAAAAATATGATGTAAAGCGCGGATTGCGCCATGCAAACGGCACGGGCGTACTCGTCGGTCTTACACGAATAGGCGATGTTGTGGGCTACGACATTGTTGACGGCAAAAAAGTACCCATTCCCGGCAAGCTCATTTACCGCGGCTACAACGTTGAATCATTGATAAAAGATGGCGAGCACACAAAGCATTTTGGCTATGAGCAGTGCGTGTACTTGCTGTTGTTCGGCGAGCTTCCCACGCAAAAGCAGTTCGACGAGTTTAAGCAGTTTTTAGGGCTGCACCGCACGTTGCCGCCGAATTTTACTGAAGACATGATTATGAAAGCACCATCAAACGACATCATGAATAAGATGGCGCGTTGCGTGCTTGCAGGTTACTCATACGATTCTGCCCCTGAAAACAGAGCTGTAGCGAATATGTTGCGCCAGTGCATCGAACTCATTGCGCGCTTTTCAACGCTCGCCGCTTACGCGTATCAGGCAAAGCGCCGCTTTTACGACAGCAAGAGCATGTATATTCACAATCCGCTTCCGTCGCTTTCAACTGCTGAAAATTTTTTGCGCCTTATTCGTCCCAACAAAACGTATACACGCCTCGAAGCAGAGACGCTCGACTTATCGTTGATTCTGCATGCGGAGCACGGCGGCGGCAACAACTCAAGCTTGACAGTGCATGTTGTTTCATCGGCAGACACGGACACGTATTCTGCGATTGCTGCTGCAATCGGCTCGCTCAAAGGCAGGCGGCATGGCGGAGCGAATATCCGCGTTGTAGAGATGATGGACGATATAAAAGCGCATGTAAAAGACTGGACGAGCGAAAAACAGCTGCAAGCGTATTTAACAAAAATTGCCAAAAGAGAAGCGTTTGATAAAACAGGTTTGATTTACGGCATGGGGCATGCTGTTTACACAGTGAGCGATCCGCGCGTCATATTGCTTAGAAAAAAGGCTTCTGCGCTTGCAAAAGAAAAAGGTTTTGAAGATGAGTATCGTTTGTACAAGCTCATAGAGAAAATTGCGCCGCCAATACTTATGGAAATGCATGGCGGTGAAAAACAAATCTGTGCAAATGTCGATTTTTATTCAGGCTTTGTCTATTCAATGCTTGACATTCCGCGCGAGCTTTTTACGCCGCTTTTTGCCATTGCGCGTATTGCAGGGTGGAGTGCTCATCGCATAGAAGAGCTTGTTGCGGGCGGACGAATCTATCGTCCTGCATACAAAAATGTGAGTGAAGAACGTGTGTATGTTCCCATTGAAAAGCGCAGGCGTTCATGATTGAACGGCTCGACAAAGTGCTTGCGCATGGCGGCTTTGGCACGCGGCGTGAAGTGAAGAAGCTCATCCATTCGGGCAGGGTTGCTGTAAACGAAAATGTTGCAAGAGATGAATCTGTAAAAATTGATTCGAACGTGGACGCTGTTTTTATTGATGGCAAAAAGCTGGCTCTTACGCAGTTCGTTTATGTGATGATGAACAAACCAAAAGATTATGTGTGTGCAAATAGGGACGGCTTGCACGAAACAGTGTTCAGCCTGCTTGACGAAAAATACCGCACGCCGTTTTTTGAGAACAGCTTGCACCTTGTAGGCCGTCTTGACAGAGACACCGAAGGCCTGCTCGTGTTTACAACAGATGGCATGCTCACGCATTACGTAACATCTCCGCGAACGCATGTGGGTAAAACGTATTTTGTTAAGCTTGCGCAAAAAGTTGATAAAAAAATGCAGCTCACATATGCGGCGCAGTTTAATGAGGGCATTCATATTTTGCCTGAAGGAAACGAGCGCGCGTGCGACTGCAAGCCTGCCGCGCTCATGTGGCACGACGAAGACGCGGCTGAAACTGACGAATGTAAATTGATAATCTATGAAGGAAAGTTTCATCAAGTGAAGCGGATGTTTGCCGCGATTGGGAATGAAGTTGTCTATCTCAAGCGGATTGCAATAGGCGGGCTGCTGCTCGATGAGTCGCTTGAGGTGGGGCAGTGCCGCGCGCTTATGGAAAATGAGGTTGCCGCCTTGAAAAAAATTGAGACACCTGTTGTGCATACACAATAGGCAACGCTCATATGATGACAGGGTGTATGCGATGAAAACTGTCGCCTATTTTTATCTTTAGAAAAGTTTGCGGTGCAGACGTTCGTAACTTTTTATGGGAGTTGATTATGCTTTCAGATATTGAGATTGCGCAGAAAAATGCGTTGCTGCCTATCGCTGAAATTGCTAAAAAGATTGCTGTTGCGGAAAGTGAGCTTGAATGCTACGGGCTGTACAAAGCAAAACTCACTATGAAAAAATTGCGCGAGCTGCAAACTGTCACTGCATCGCATGCAGCCCAAAAATCGCAGTGCGGACGACTCATTTTAGTGACGGCGATTACGCCTACTCCTGCGGGAGAAGGCAAATCGACTGTTTCCATAGGGCTTGGCGACGGACTCAACAAAATTGGCAAAAAAGCAGTGATTGCGTTGCGCGAGCCGTCGCTCGGTCCGTGCTTTGGCGTAAAAGGCGGCGCGTGCGGCGGCGGATACGCGCAGATAGTGCCGATGGAAGAGATCAATTTACATTTTACTGGCGACATTCACGCAATTTCGATTGCGAACAATTTAATCGCCGCGCTTATCGATAATCACATTCAGCAGGGAAATGAGCTTGACATTGACGCGCGCACTATTACGTGGAAGCGTTGCGTTGACTTGAACGACCGAGTTTTGCGCACTGTTGTTGTCGGTCTTGGCGGAAAAACAAACGGCGTTGTACGAGAAGAGCATTTTTGCATATCAGTTGCAAGCGAGATTATGGCGATTGTATGCTTGTCGCGCACCATTTCAGAATTGAAGGATAAACTTGCAAACATCGTGATTGCGCAGAACATGCGCGGCGAGTTTGTGCGCTTTGGCGATTTGCATTGCACGGGGGCTGTTGCAGCGCTTTTGAAAGACGCGCTCCGCCCCAACATGGTGCAGACGCTCGAACAAACGCCTGTGTTTGTACACGGCGGACCGTTTGCAAATATTGCGCACGGCTGCAACTCCATAAACGCAACGCTTGCGGCTCTTGCACTTGGCGACTATGTTGTGACAGAAGCAGGATTCGCCGCCGATTTAGGTGCGGAAAAATTTATGGACATAAAATGCCGCATGTTCAATCTTGCGCCGTCTGCTGTTGTGGTTGTGGCGACAGTGCGCGCTCTTAAAATGCACGGCGGCATTGAAAAGCCGCGCCTTGCCGAGCAGAATGTGCGTGCGCTTGCAGACGGTTTTGCAAATTTGAAAACACATCTTGAAAATATTGCAAAATTTGGCGTGCCGTCGCTTGTGGCAATTAATAAATTTTCAAGTGATACGCAGGAAGAACTCGATATGCTCATTTCGTTGTGCGAGTCGTGCGGGGCACGCGCAGTTGTATGCGAAGCGTGGGAAAAAGGCGGAAACGGCGCAATGGCGCTCGCAGAGGCTGTTGACGCGCTTTGTGAAAGTGCTCCTGCGCAGTTCCACACGCTCTATGAAGACGCTCTACCGCTCAAAGAAAAAATTGAAAAGATTGCAAAAGACATATATCGTGCGGAAAGTGTTGCATTTGAAGCTGGTGCGCTCAAAAAGCTCAAGCAGTTTGAAGCGGCAGGATATGGCGCGCTTCCTGTATGCATTGCAAAAACGCAAAGCTCGCTCAGCCACAACGCTTCGTTGCGCGGCGCACCGTCCGGTTATGTGTTTCCAGTAAAGGACGCGCAGCTGTATGCGGGAGCAGGATTTGTTGTGGCGCTTGCAGGAGACATCATGATAATGCCAGGTTTGCCAAAATTGCCTGCCGCGCTCAACATAGATGTTGACGACGACGGAAAAATTGCAGGGCTGTTTTAATCAGCATGAAGTTTTATTTTGGCCCATGCGCGATTCGAACGCGCTACCTGTTGCTTAGGAGGCAACCGCTCTATCCAGGTGAGCTAATGGACCGATGCAGCAGCAAAAAAACTGCCGTAAAAGTTTATTTTCCAAAGTCGTAATACACGCCGCGTTTTGTAAATCCTGCAAAGCCGTCTTTTACAGCATCGAATTTTTCATAATTGTCTCCGTAGTGGCAGAGATACATTTTCTTTTTCATCTCTGCGGGCAACATTTTGAGCTCGTCATAAAATGCATGAACACCGCCTGGATAAAACTGGCAGTCGTGGAAAATGTATTCAATATTGTATTTGCCGCACATCCATTCGAGCAACTCTTTATCAAACTGCGTGTCGCTTGGAAAAAGGATACGGTTGTCAATAAGCACTCCTTGCGAAAAGAATGATTTGCGCCAAGAGCCTGCGCTGTCGGGAATATGACGCGTGCGGTAAATCTTTACGTTAATTGAGCCTATGTTTGTTTCGTATAATGGACGTGGTACCCTTGAAATGAGCTTCGGTTTTATCTGCTCAAAGTAGTCGTCAAATGTCATGTAGCCGCCATCGGTATATTCGCCATATGAGCAACCACCTTTTAGCGATTCACTCCACAATATTTTTTTGTACATATCGGTGATGATCATCTTGGGCTTTACCTTTGTGGCGTACCGCCCCATGAGTGCCATTTCTTCAAGACCTCCGATATGGTCTGCATGAGAATGGGTGATAAAAATATTTTTTATTGAAGTGACAGGTGTGTTATATGTAGACAGTGCGTATGGGCAAAGTGTGCCGCAATCAATGAGCAGGTGGTCTTTACCTTTTATGATCAAAGCATTTGTTTGATAGTTCTTTTTTGAAAAAGCACTCCCTGTTCCTATGAAGAAAAACTGAAGGCTGCCGCTGTTTGTAAACTTAATCGTCTGTTCCAATTTCTTGACTTTCACAGTGTTACCCATATCACTATTATACATGTTTTGTAAAATAAAAACAATTTGTAAAAGGGCATTATTTTAAAATTTTTGAAAGCATATAAACGTCTGAAACGCCTGAAACAAGAATGCCGCCCATGCCCATTTCAAGCGGAAGTGCTACATCAATGTCGTAACGGTCACCGACACTTACACAATTTTCTGCAGGAGTATTTGTTTTTTGCATAGCGAGCAAAAGTGGTTCTTGTGCAGGCTTCGATTTGCCGCATGTGTCGAGCCCGATTATGTCCTCAATCAAGTTTGCTACACCAAGCGCTTCAAGTGTTTTTTTGCCTATGCACGCAGGGCAGTTTGTGATGCATATGAGCTTATATTTCTTTTTGAGGTTTGAAAGCGTTTTGAAAAGTGTTGCATCTTTCTGTAAATATTTTTCAGGCATGAATAACTCTTTTCGCCATGCAATACTCGTTTCAATAGGTATGCCGAATTCGATGAATATATTTCCCAAACTAAGTTCTTTTCCGTTATGTGTTGCAGCCCATTTCTTTTTGAATGTTGCTATGATGTGACGGCATTCGTCATATGATATGCCACGTTCTTGCGCAAGACGGCGAATAAGCGTGTCGTTTTGTTCGAATGCATATGTTTCGTTTGTATACAGCGTAGAATCTATGTCAAAAATGATTGTGGCAACAGCTGGTGGTAGGTAGCATATTTTCATGGATTTTTTCCTGGTTCATATATTTTTTTATACTTAACAATTTTAGTAGCTGCATCTTTGAGCGAACTGTATACACCGAGGCCGTAAAAAGAAACAGCGGCATTGCCGAGCAATTCTGCATCTGCGCAAGTACAAACAGCAAACGGTAGCCCAATATAATTGCATCTCATTTGGAGCCACTCGTCATTTTTTACCTGTCCTCCGGTAATGACTATGGGCATTTGAATGTCAATGTTGCTTTCATGCGCTGCGGACGCAAGCGTGTCTATCGAAACTTTCAAGTTGTGCAAGATTGCTTCGAGAATCGCAAAACCATCGCTTGATTTATTTGCAATGCTATATGTAACAATCTCTTTGTATGAAATGGTGCGTTTTGCGACTGCTTCTGCAATTTTTTTGTAATTCATAAACATGCGTCCGCTTTCGCTTTGAAGCACGGCCGCATTCCATAACCCTGCGACGACTGACGGAAGATTCCGAATGGTACTCTTTTGCAATGGAAATGGAGCACACAAATTTACGCCTTCGCTTGACCCTGCGCGGTCGTATATTGTGCCGACGGAGAGTGAATTTGTGCCAATCATTGCAGCGATAAAATCAGGACCACCGCAGAATACTGGCACTTGCTGTGCTAGACCGAGCTGTGCTGTTATGTCAGGCGTTGTAAATCCTGCAGTATGTGCAATAGTTGCATACGGCGGCAATTTTTCCTTTTCAAGTGCGGCAATTTCAAGCTCTTTGTTCGACCAATATGTGTCAAGATAGCGTATTTCTGGCAGAATTGTTAAGCTTGCTTTTGTAAGCGTGTAAATCAGGTATTCAGGACCAGAGTAAATGAAGCGCGATTTATTCCATTGTGACGGGAACAATGTACGAAACGCAGTAATGCGCGGAATAAAGAGAGAGCGCATATCTTTCAATAAATTTTTATATGAATTGTTTACTGCATCTGAAATAGGTGCATTCCATAAAAGCGTTGTGCCGTCGTCAGATACGATTGTTGGTCCGTTGCCTGATATGCAAATTGCACAAATAGTATGCTCTGTCTGTGCAGTTAACTCACGTGTTGCATTGCGCAATGCAGGGAGCCAGCAACATGCAGCCATTTTGCTATCGGGGTTTGAAAAAAATTGCTGTGAAAACGCGCCTACATTTCCTTCTGCATCTATGAGTGCGGCTTTTAGCGATGTTGTACCAATATCGACACAGAGCGCATATTTTTGCGTCATGATTTAGGCTGATTTTGTTGCGGTGTTTTTTCCATCTTTTGAATAAGCGTGCGGTTTTCCAGTAAGTCACTCAGTGACTGATGATGGTGTATGCGCGTAATCACACTTGCAAAAAGTCCGCTCACGCTTGTATTTATGTACCATTCGTGGTTGCACAGTGCTTCGTGGTATACAGCATTCGTACCGATGATGCGGTAAAACAATCCTTGCTTATATGCTTCGTCAAAGAGCTCGATTGCGTTGCCAGTAAAAAACGGCAGGCTTATTGCAGCAATCACTTTTGTAGCGCCAGCTTCTTTCAGAAATTCCATCGCTTTAAGGAGCGTTCCGCCAGTGCCGAGCATATCATCTGCGAGGAATGCAACTTTGCCGTGCACATCGCCGAGCAGCTTTATTGACTTGATATTTGTGCTCTTTGCATCGTGAGAAACGACAGAATAATCACGCTCTTTGTAGACCATAGCGAGCGGAAGCTTGAGTCCGACTGCATAAAATTTGTTGCGCTCAATTGCTCCAGAATCTGGTGCAACAACAACTAAATCTTCTGTTTGCCCAGTCAAGTCGATTATTTTGCTGAGTTCGCGCGTAATCTGGTAGCTTGCATGAAGATTTTCTAGCGTAATGGTGTTGAACGCATTGACTATTTCGCGTGAATGAATGTCGAGCGTGATGATTCGTGTAACGCCGAGCATTTCGTAAATGTGTCCGAGCATGCTCGCGGTAAGTCCCTCTCGTCCTTTCTTTTTATGCTGCCGACTGTATGGATATGCAGGTACTACGAGCGTGATTGTCGCAGCTTCTGCCTGCCGTACTGCGTCTATAGTGACGAGCAGCGCCATAACATGATCGTTTACTGAAAGCGCTAGTTTGTTTGCCCCTCCGTTAAACGAAAGCACTTCACGATTTTCTACATCTTGAAAAATATACACATCTTTGCCGCGTATTGAATCGAGCAGTTCTGTTTTAAATTCACCGTTTGCAAAATACGTAAAGCGTGCAGCTGCCTTAAAATGCGGCAGGCGGTATTTTTTTACGTCGCCTTTAATATACAACTCAGCGGCGTCTATGTCGTTTTCAAGATTGATTTTTTTTACCAGCTCTTCTTTTTCGATTTCGTATCGTTTTGAAATGACATCGTTTTTTAGGGTAAAACGGTGTTTATACATACGCTGAAGATGTGCAATAACTTCATTGGCAAAATGTTCGCCGCCTGGGCAGGCTACAATGGCGAGCCCTGAAGGTTCAGAATACGGCATTACGTAAGACCTCTTTTCTGATGATAACGATTGCCCTATAATAGCATGTTTTTTTGAGAATGGCAATATTACGGAATGAGAGATTATCACATAGCGTGGAACAACAGATGGCATGCATGCAACAAAAACACGATAGACTTTTGCGCTTCCTCATTGTATACTTGTATCATGCGCATGATTTTAACAGGCACAGGTACAAGCCATGGCGTGCCAGCAATCGGCTGCATGTGCCGTGTATGTCGCTCTCGCAGTACAAAAGACAAGCGTTTTCGGTGCAGCGCTTATGTTGTGCATCGTGAAAAAAACGGAAAAATAACACGTATTGTTATTGATGTTGGACCAGAATTCCGCATGCAAGCACTTACGTATGGCATCGATTCGCTTGATGCGGTGCTACTCACACATAGCCATGCAGACCATTTGAATGGGCTCGACGATTTGCGTATTTTCAGCCATACAGAATCAGATGAAACTACACGCGGTTGCCCAAAAGGTTCTGCGGCATCTCCAGGAGATGGGCTTCCCGTGTATGCAGATGAATCAACGCTTACGGATGTATGCACACGCTTTGATTATATTTTTAAAACTACACAGATAGGAGGCGGCAAGCCCAAACTCAATCTAAAAAGGTGCGAGCATTTTTCCGGTGCGCAACCGCTGTATATCGGTTCTATCCGTATCATTCCTATTCCTATGATGCATGGTACTGTGAAAACGACAGGTTGGCTTTTAAGCGTGCAAAAACGCGGAGCAGTGCACTCAATTGCGTATCTTACTGACTGTAATGCAATTCCGCACAAGTCTATCGACATATTGCTTGCCCATTGCGGCGTGCTTGACCATGCTGTGATTGACGGACTGCGTGAAAAAGCTCATGCAACTCATTTTTCATATATACAGGCTATGGAAATTGCTGCACGCATAAAGCCACGTCACACGTGGCTTACGCATATGAGCCACGATAAAAGCCATAACGAAATTGAGCGCTATTGCAAAGCGCATGTGCAGGATTTTTCTAACCTTGCAGAGATAGTAAAAGCGGGAGGCAGTGTGCTTCCCGCTTATGACGGACTTGTATTGCGTACGTAGCGATTTAATAAAACCGTTGCGTTCACGTTAATTATTGAGCACTTGGTTGCGTATTTTGAGCAGCTTTTTCGCGTGCTTCCATTTCGAGACGTGCTTCTTTGGGAATTCTCACTTTTTTTGTGACAAAATCAGAACGTATGCATTGCGTGCAGATATTGATTGTACGTGTCGTGCCGTTGAAAACAATTTTCATTTTATGAAGATTCGGACGCCACGTATGGCGCGTGTGATTATATGATTTGCTCACTCTATTGCCGTGCTGTACAGATTTTCCACAAACATCACAAATTCTCATAGTGTTACCTCTGCCATCATTTTGTGTGAGTTTATACTATAGCAAAATGCATGAGGCATGTCAAGCACAGCGTGCGACTGTATTGACAATATGCGAAAAGGTGGACACCTCAAAAACGGACTGTTAGTTTTTGCAGTGTTGACTAACAGCCTGTAGGAATACGGGCTGCATTCGAGGCAACTCGTAAAATTGACCGTGAGAAGATAACACTGCAATCTTT
>JAGAZO010000016.1 GCA_017940005.1 Treponema sp. | reverse complement strand
TGAACGTGGGAAATGCAGTTTTCGCGCAGCGGTTGAAGGCTGAGCGGAACAAAAAGGGCATCAGCATGGATGCCCTTGCTAAGGCGCTCGGCGTGAACAAAAGCCGGGTGGGAATGTGGGAGACGAACGGCATACTGCCGCCTGACGAACTTGTTGCGAAGGCAGGGCTTTGCTAGCAGAGCGTTTCATGGTAACACAGATAGGGTATAAAAAATATACATTATGGGGTATTAATTAATTATAATCATAAATAAGCAAACAATTTGGAAGAAAAAAGTCTGAAAAAGGAAACCTTTTGAAAGGTGTCCTTTTTCAGAAAACCTTGTGCTCTTACTGCGCTCCTTGAGAAATAGTTTCAAAGGCTTCCTGCTGTAATTTTATATGCGAGCTGTATATTGAAGCTTGCAGCGCGTCTATTCTGCCGCTCTCGCCGTTTGTAGCGGCAAACGCACGCTGTCGCGCGCGCACTTCTTGAATGAGCTTGTTGTCTTTTTCAAGCAACGTGATGATGTCCCAGTGCCAGTTCAAGTTGCTCGGAGGAAAGAGCGGCGGCGGGTCAGGTTTTCTGCGTGCGTTCGCCTCGTTCACAATCGCGATGAGCGCGTCCGCGTTTTCCGCTCCTGTCACTTTTATTAAATACGGCTCGCCAAACGCGCAGATAGTGCCTGTCGAGTCAAGCGTGTAGTTCATAAACGGTGCGGACGATTTTGCGATGTTTCTGATTCTCGTGCTGCGTCCCGTAACGCACGTAAAGACGGAGCCGCTTGAAACAATATGCTTTTGCACATGGAAGCTTTCGTCGCCATCTGTGAACGATGCATAGGTGTCCGTATACGGCATTGTCGTCTCCCAGTAGCGCAACGTGTACACTGCATCGTCAAGCACATAATACGATGTGACTTCCGCGCCGCG
This sequence comes from Treponema sp., assembly GCA_017940005.1. GTDB lineage: Bacteria > Spirochaetota > Spirochaetia > Treponematales > Treponemataceae > Treponema_D. The sequence goes on along the minus strand of JAGAZO010000016.1, from coordinate 179,257 downwards.
CGGATACGGCGCAATTTGAAAATCGCTTCTCTTACACACGCCTTGCCAAAAGCCGAACAAGTTGTTGTTTGCACTGCTCGTGCGCATATCGTCTGTGTCGCCTTTGATGATAAAGTCGAGGTACAGCTCGTTTCCAATGACGGCAACAGGTATGCGCGTCTCATATTTTGTTTTGCCGTTGTATGTGACGACAAGCTCCCATGCGCCGCTCGTATACGGAATGCTGTTGCCGTCTTCGTCAAGGCGTGGCGGGCGAGATTGCAGCGGCTCGGCAGCGATAGTTATGCGCTCGGCTTCTTTTGTCGTTGCAGTGCACAAAAATCGCTCGCTTGCCGCGTATGCTTCTGGCTCTGCGGCGCGGTCGTAAAACCAGCCGTAATATGTTTTCAACACAACCGCTACATCTGACGGCGCAAGCGCACGGCTGATTTGCACCTCTCCATGCGCAATGTCGTCATCGGCCGTACGTTCTTCGTATGCTGTGCGTTGTGGCGGCACAAAAAAAACGTAGCGGTCGCTTCCCCGCCAAATGCCCTGCAATAAGTCCGGAAGCTGTACTGTTTCGCGCGACGGCACATTGGTGTAATCGAGCCCATACATGGCTGCGATAGTGCGCCTGTCGAGCGACGTTTGCGCAGCGAGCGGCAGCGAGAACGCGGCAACGCACCATGCAAGCAGCTTGTTTTTTCCCATATCTCCAATATCGGCTGCAACAGGAGCAAACATAACGCGCAGGAGATTGAAAAGCAGACATCGCGCAAAATATGAAAACGCCCGCAAAAAACACAGATTGCAAACGCCGTGCGCTAAAATATGCAAACAGAACGCGTGCGTATGCCCTTCAAAAAGCGAGGACTGCGCAAACGTGGACGCTACAAAAACGCGGACTGCATAATCGCTAAAATCGATACTTTGTTGAAAATTCTTCCCACGACTTTGAGAACTGCTGATTTTTAAATGCCTCTTTTAAACCTGACAGTTGCTTAAGTCGAAGCACCTCATCATCGTCCATACCGAGCACAGTACCTATCTCCGCGTCGGACAGCCCTTCTTGAATGAGGCGTATGACGAGCTTCGACATGTCGAGCACTTGGTGTGTGCCGCGCGCGCGGTTGAACTGCACTGTTGCCGCAATCCGCTTTGCGATTGAATGGTGCAGCTCCACGATAGGAACTTGTTTCAGGCCGAGCTTTTTTGCAACAGTGTAACGGTGGAAGCCGTCCACAATGCAATATTTTCCCGCTTCATCTTTTATAACTGCCAGCGGATAGCAAAACCCGTTTTCACGTATTGACAGTTCAAGCAGCACCATTTCGGGAGCGGCAACAATATTTGGATTGTAGTCGTTCGCATATACGTCTGAAATAGGCACCATCTTTACTTCTGTTGCAACAATGTCAATCGCATCTTCCATAATTATAGTCACCATCCTCTTCAAGCATTTGCTTTAATTCCATATCGTCCCGCTTTGTCTGTGCGAACGAAAGCCCCCGTCCATAGTAATCGTTTTTTAAAATCATCTTGGCGCACCGCCGCCATGACGGCGCGCGTTTTTGCGTTTCGAGATAGCGCGGAGCATAATCGGGAATGGCGACGCCTTTTTGTTCATACCAGCGGACAAATCGCTTGATTTTCCGCGCGTAGTGCACCATGAGCGTCATGTTGCGCATTCCTATACTTTCAAGCAAATATACAGTATATTGCTGCCATGTAAGCTCGAGCGGTTTTTTCAATTTCATGTGCGCGAGTGCAAGACTTTTCGCATAGATGTTCCCGAAGTTTGCGCCGCCGGTGCGGAGCAACACTTTCGACCATGTATCAGGCTCAATAGCTTTGAACTGGTCTAATCCTTTGCGCTGGTCGTCGCCATACGGCTGACAGATGCGCGCCTCGTGGATGGACACGCCCGCCTTGTAAAACAGCTCGTACAGCTCATTATATTTCAAATCGAACTTTGCAACTGCTATCCAAATGTCACGCGTCTGCCAGTCATAAATGGGATAAAAATTATAAATGGGAAGATTTTCCTCTGTCTTAAGCAATGTTGTCCACTGCATGTTGTGCCATTTTGTTTTTCTCAAAGAAACAATCGTTCGGAATCGGTTGAAGCTCTCGTTAGAGCGGATTCCTACACCGCACATCACTTCTTTTTGATGCTTTTTCTGATACCACTCCGCAAACGCCATGATAAACGTTTCAAACTGCATCCCTTTTTGAAACCAATCCCAGCCGTATTTTGTCAAATAGTTATCTTCATTTACACAGTCGTCAGGCATATCGCGTATCCATAGGTCTTTTTGCCGTTTGTTCCAGCAAAACCAATGCGTACTCAACTGACTGACAGCATTGCGCAACACAAGCGGCAGACATACCCAATAAAATGTATCGATTTGGCTCAACAACTTAAGCTCATTGATGTGGTCAATCGTGTACGTGTAGTTTCCTTCCAAGTCGATGAACAATACATCAAATGTTCGATTTTTTTCCTGCGCCACGCGGTTTGCAAGCTGGAGCATAACGGAACTGTCTTTTCCGCCTGAGAAGCAAAAGTAGACAGCGACATCTTCTGAAAAGACTTTTTGCAACCGCTCTATTGTTGCATCGTAAACATTTTTTTCTAAATAAAGTTTTCCCACTCGATAGCTCCCATACAAGCACAACGAGTCCTCACACTGTCAAGCAATTTCACCTAATGCATTGTTCATGAACAACAATACATTCAAAGCTCACAAAACAAAACGCTTAACTGCAAGAAAACAGAGGCGTTCAACAGTTCCTCATCATTTTTTTGAAACTGTTGAACGGCTGGAATAATTCATATGCTGCAAAACTATTGCAGCACAGCTTTGAGCGCGGCAATCTGTTCGCGCGTAAGACCAACTGTCGTGCGAAGATAATTCTCCACCACTTTGCCGACATTATTGTCTGTCACCGTTTTGCCGCCGTTTATTGTTTTGAGCGTATCGAGTATGACGTTGCCTATGGTGTCGTACTGCTCCGTGCCTTTTTGCACGCCAAAATAATTTTCAAAGCTCATCATGTAGTCTGTTTTTATCTCTTCAAGCGTCGCGCCGCACAACGCTTCGAGCAGCGCGTTCACATAGCCTGCGCGGTCTTTTCCCTCGTTGCAGTGAACAACATACGGTCCTGCGGCGTGTTCGCTCATGAATACAAGCCCGTCGTGCAACTTTGCGATAAAGTCTTCGTCCGTAAACGAAACGCCCATATTCAAAAACACAACATTGCCGCTTGTTGCAAGCGCGGCGTAGTACGGCGCTTCTGCAAAATGCGCTTCACCGCCCTCTCTGCTGTCTGCAAGATTTATTGCCGTTTTTATGCCCGCTTGCGCTATGAGCTTTTCTGCAAAAGGAGCGCGTGCGTCTCCGTACAGCGGATTGCACGAGCGGTACAATCTGTTCGGCGCAATAGCGCCCGCTTTCACTGCGCGGAAATTGGCAAACACTTCGTCAGACACGTAGTCGTTTCTGTTCTCGCTCTTTTTAAGCTGACGTATGCGGTAGTCTGCAAGATAGCCCGCTTTTTCTTTAAGCGCGATTGTGACAGGCGTTCCCTCTGCTGCGCCGTTCGTCTTTGCAAAGTTTCCCATGTTGATTGCAACAGACACCGCTCCGCCGCTCAAACGAACGAGATACTTGCCGTTGTCGACATCGCTGTAGTTTGTGCAGATTGGCGCATCAAACGTAAACTGCCCTACAGAAAGAAACGCCATGTCGCCCGCCTCAAAACCGAGCGCCGCAAAATCATCCTGCGAAATAGTGAGCGTGCAGTTGCCGTACTTGTCAACAGACGCAACAGCTGCCTCTGCCCGCACGCCATACGATTGCTCTGCAACTTTCGATGAGGTGCAGCCTGCTAAAAGCAGCGCGACTGCCGCCACAAACAGTGATAACCGTCTTTCCATTTCTATAACTCCTTATAAAACTTGGCATTAACCACATACGATAGTACTCTGTGATGAATGACTCCGCATGCGGCAAATAGTGCAACTTGCAACGCAAGCTACAGTTACTACAATAAACATTCGTATATTTTATTAATAAAATATAACAAAATTTGTCCCACAACTATTGACACAGCTTTTAATTTTAATATAGTAAAATACATTGTATTTTTTTTTATGCCGCCGTCGCACTCGTAGCCGCCTAGATTGTTGAAGCTGCAAATACTGTTTAGCGATGTCGTCTGTAGAACTTACTTTGTATATACTATATCGCGCAACGCAAGAATTATCAAGGACTCACTGATTGATCGCGCTGGCTGTCAATATGTTAATTCCAATGTGTCAATATGCGCAACACGGCGCATTGACCTTTCCTCCGTGCGCTACTATAATAAAAAATTATGGCATTAGATGAAAAACTACAGACAATCAGGCACAGCTGCGCGCACGTTATGGCGGAAGCGGTGCTGCATTTGTTTCCCGGCACAAAATTGGCAATCGGCCCCGCGATAGACACAGGCTTTTACTACGATTTTGATTTTCCCGAAGGCGTTAAATTTTCAGAAAGCGATTTTCCCGCCGTTGAAAAAGAGATGCGCAAAATCCTTTCAGGCAACCACGATTTTGTGCGCGCAGAAATAACAAAAGACGAGGCGCGAACCCTTTTCAAAGACGAGCCGTATAAAGTCGATTTAATAGAAAATCTTGCAGACGGCGAAACGATTTCAACCTATCAGCAGGATGATTTCAAAGACTTATGCCGCGGCCCGCATGTTGCAAACACAAAAGAAATAAACGCGCAGAGCTTCAAGCTCATGAAAATAGCAGGCGCATACTGGCACGGAGATGCGACGCAGCCCATGCTTACGCGCGTGTACGCGGCATGCTTTTACAAGCCCGATGATTTAAAAAACTATCTGCACTTGCTCGAAGAAGCGGCAAAGCGCGACCACCGCAAGCTCGGCGTACAGATGGATTTATTCCACCTTGACGACGAAGACCCCGGCCAGATTTTCTGGCACCCGAACGGCTGGTCGCTCTACATAACGCTGCAAGAGTACATGCGCCAAAAAGTGCGCAATGACGGATACCTCGAAGTGAATACGCCGGCAGTCATGCCGCGCACGCTGTGGGAGCGAAGCGGCCACTGGGGGCACTATCAAAAAAACATGTTCATCACAGAAAGCGAAAAGCGCGTGTTCGCCATAAAGCCAATGAACTGTCCGGGTGCGCTTGAAATTTTTAAAACACGCACACGAAGCTACAAAGATTTGCCGCTTCGCCTTGCGGAGTTTGGTCACTGCGTGCGCAACGAGCCGAGCGGCACATTGCACGGCATCATGCGCGTGCGCGGCTTTGTACAGGATGACGCGCACATCATCTGCACTGAAGAGCAAATAGAAAGCGAAGTCGCGCAGTTCTGTCGCCTGCTTACCGACGTATACAAAGATTTTGGATTTGACAAAAATCTTATCGTAAAACTGAGCACTATGCCTGACGACCATGTAGGAGATGAAGCTACCTGGCAGCGCGCGGAAGCGGCACTCGGCAACGCGTGCAAAAGCGCAGAACTCTCGTACGAAGTACAGCCAAAAGAAGGCGCGTTCTACGGTCCCAAATTAGAGTTCACGCTCGTCGACGCGCTCGGACGCGAATGGCAGTGCGGTACCATCCAGCTTGACTATCAGCTGCCGAGCGCGGAACGGCTCAACGCAGAATACATCGGAAGCGACAATCAAAAGCACCACCCCGTCATGCTGCACCGCGCGGTGCTCGGCTCGCTCGAACGATTTCTCGGCATATTGATTGAAAACTACGGCGGGAACTTTCCCGCGTGGCTGCACTTTGAGCAGGCGGCAGTCGTTCCGGTAAACGCAGACTTCTCTGACTATGCACAAAGCGTGTGCCGCGCGCTCACTGACGCAGGATTCCGCGCAAACGCGTACACAGATACTTCCAACATGAAAAATAAAATCAAGCTCATCACGCAGGAACATAAAACGCCGTACATTCTCGTGGTGGGGCAAAAAGAGCAAGACGAAAGCAGTGTCTCTGTCCGCTTCAGAAGTGACAGCGGCATGGAGCAAAAATCATTTGCGCTTGAGCAATTCATCGCATATCTGCGAGAAAAAACAGACGCGCATTACAACGGAATTTAAGGAACCTCTGATTACGATTCGAGACATCAATCACTGAACGATGTTTGCTGATAGTATTGCAGTCGCAAGAGTGCTGCCACGTGCAGCACGAGAGATGCTGAAAACACAGCATGCAAGGAGCATACAGCATGGATGCAAAAAAGAAACTGTACAAATCGAACGATAAAAAACTGGGCGGCGTGTGCAGCGGCATTGCAGAATATTTTGACATAGACCCGACAATTGTGCGCCTCATCTGGGCAATCGTAACGCTTGCAAGCTTGGGCACGGGAATTATCGCATACATTTTGTGCGCGTTTATCCTTCCCGACCCGCCCAATGTGCAGAACATGAAAAGTGCAAACGAGACACAGACAGACTCCACGCACATAGCGCATTAGCCGCGCATACACAGCGCGAACGCCGCAACTTTTCCATGCGCTAAATGTGCGCTCCCATCCGCAACAAAATGATGCGCATGCAACGCGTTTACAGGTGCAGCAGTTTTTCCACAACTGCATCCACGTAATCGACATCGAGCTCTTCTACAGTGCCCAAGTCAATCGCGGCAGATGATTTTTCCTCGATGGGGATTTTTGCAAGCACGGGCAGATGGTAATTTTTCGCAACTGCTTCGATGTTGCTTTTTCCGTACACGTTGATTACTTCGCCGCATGAGGGGCACTGCACGTAACTCATGTTCTCGACAAGCCCGATAATCGGCACGCTCATCATGTTTGCCATTTTCACCGCTTTTTCAACGATGACGCGAACAAGCTGCTGTGGAGATGACACGACTATGATGCCGTCTACGGGAAGCGACTGAAACACAGTGAGCGGAACATCGCCCGTGCCTGGCGGCATGTCTACGAATAGGTAATCCACATCGTGCCAGATAACATCTGTCCAAAATTGCTTTACCGCACCTGCAATGCCAGGGCCTCTCCAAATGACTGGATCGGTGTTGTTCTCAAGCAAAAAATCCATAGACATGAGCTGAATGCCGCCGTCTGTCGTAACAGGCTCTATTGCATTTTCGTCGCCCGACACGCGCGTTTCAGAAAGTCCAAACGCTTCGGGAATAGAAGGACCGGTGATGTCAGCGTCGAGAATTGCCACGCGTTTTCCTTTGCGGTTCATGCTGCACGCCAAAAGGCACGTGACGAACGATTTTCCAACACCGCCTTTCCCGCTCATAACACCTATCACTTTTTTTACAGAACTGCCTTTATGCAGGCTCGCGCGCAAGTCGCGCGACGCGCAATCTTTGTTGCACGAGCCGCATGTGTTGTCGCAATTTAATGCTTCTGCCATACACGCTCCAAAGGAATGCTGAATTTGTCTCACATGCAGTCAGCGTTTCCTATGATATAATGTACCTTGAAAACGAATAAGTGTCAAATTCCTGTAACCACTTACACTTCTCTACAACAGCATTTGCATGCCGAGTTGACACAGAGTGCAATTCTTGCCATAATACAAAAAATTTGACAGGAGGATTTTATGGCAGGAGCAAGTAAAAACTCACGTACAACTGTTGCAACGCAAAAATTCATGTGCCCTGATTGCGGCGGAGAAATCACTATGAAAACGATGGTTGCAAAAGGCAGAATCAAGAACATTGCAGAATGCTCAAAATGTAAACGCACTGAACGTCGCCCAAAAGATTTTAAATAATTCTTTCGTTTGCCATGCCCGCGCGTGTTGTGCGGGTCTATTTTTCTTTACGCCATGCATTGAGCTGTGCTTGTATGATTCGCGGTGCTTCTCTCAAAATGGCGGCTTCCGCTTCTTTTGTTTGGGGAGATTCATAAATCTTCATGACTTTTACTCGATATGTTCCGTTTGTAAGACGCGTCATAATCGTTTTTACATTGCTTATCTGCCAGCCACCATCAAGTGCGCATAAAACGACGGGGAGCTTTGTCGCTTCTGCAAGCTTTCGGAATCCTGCAGAATGAAACTTTCCAACATTACCATCTCGTGTACGAGTGCCTTCAGGAAATAGCACCGGTATCTGATTTCGTTCAAGCACGCGTTTTGCAAATTTTTCAATCGTCCTCATTGTCGTAACAGGCTTTGCTCTCCGCGAAATAAAACAGTGCTCCTGCGTGCGGAGCATTTCGGACACAAGCGGCACATGGCGACTCAACTCAGCTTTTGCAACAAATCGTAAATCGCGATTACGTAAAAACCGCATAAAAAGCGGAATGTCAAGAATGCTCTGATGATTAGACAGTATTATATATTGTGACGGCAGCATAGCAAAATTATCTTTATAACCGATGAATCTAAAATGTTTAAAACACGCAAGAATTGAAAACAAGCGTGGTGCAAGCGTCTTTACGATATAGTTTGAAATTCTCATACTCAACTTTTTTGAAACAGGGTATGCCAGTGTATTAAAAATAGCAGGCGGTATTACCATTCCAAAAAGACAACACAGCGTAATAAAACTTGTCATGGTGCAATAATGATATAACGAAACATCTCGCTTGTCAAATGAATTCCCGTCACCGCGATAAAAACTGCCGTACAGATTCGACAAGCGTATCAAGTGGCTCGTACAAGCATTTTGTTTCAGGTATGCTGTTTGTAAAAATTCTGCCGTATCGTTTTTCGTAAATGCGTCTGTCGAGCACAACGACTACCCCGCTGTCATCGCTTCTTCTGATGAGCCGCCCGAACCCTTGCCTGAATTTCACGACAGCTTCCGGCATACTCAATTCCATAAACGCAGAGCCGCCGCGATTTTCAACTGACTCGCTGCGCGCTGCAAATACAGGGTCATCAGGAACAGAAAACGGCAGTTTGACAATTATCACTTGTGAAAGTGATTGACCGGGCACATCCACTCCTTGCCAAAAAGAATCTGTAGCAAAGAGCACGCTCGATTCATTATCGCGAAATGCTGCGAGCATACGCCCGTTGTCATCGTCACCTTGCTTCAAGAGAAGCCCGTTAAAATCACTCAACAGCAACTTAACATCACTATATGTATTGCGCAGCATTTCATATGAAGTGAACAATACGAGCGTGCGGCCATGCGCAGCGTCAATGAGACGTGACACAGCAGTGACGGCAAACGGTGAGAATTTGATTTTATCGTCTGGGAAGGGTGCGTCATTTGGAACGACAAAAAGCAAATTCTTTTCATAAGGAAATGGCGAGGGAAAATCACCGAATAAAATGCGCTCGCTGTCAACAAGCGATACGCCGCTCCTTTTCATCCACCAAGAAAAATCTCTGTTGATTTCAAGCGTAGCAGAGGTGCATACCACTGTTGACATGGGTTCAAATACGCCGTCATTCATGAGCGGCGCAATGTTAAGCGGCGTCTTTGTAAAAGTAACATATTGGCGCTCTTCTTCTTTTACAGTTGCAACATCTTTTGGCAAATATTTTTTCTGTACCCAGAAAACAAAATCGCGCTTTTCGTCCCATAGGGAAAAATCATTCAGCAATAAAACTGCATTTTCAAGACGACGTACAATAAGCTTCGACTCCCAAAAAGCAGTGACAGCTTTATCTTCTTCCGCAATGCTTTGCAGCAATTCTTTTACAAGCGCCGAAATCGCAGAAAGCGCGGCTGCGAGCGTTGCCGTTAGAGAAAGAAAGGGACCAAAATTACGTGCCGTTTTATCGCATAATCTGATTGTGTATTCATCTCTCAGCAGATCATTTGCCGCCGTCTCTAAGTCCATAATTGCGTTTTTTGCACGCCCTACAAGAACAGCTGCCGCCGCTGCTTGCTCTTCATTTGCAGCGAGAATGGCAAGCGTAAAAACGTAGCCAGCCTCGCTATTCCTGCGCTTCCTGTACAACAAATTGAGCTGGCGCAAAAGAAGCAGTCTATTGACTGCGCTGCTGAAAAAACTCGTTGCAGCATTTTCTATTCCGTGAGCTTCGTCAAAAATGATTCGACGGTATGGCGGAAGCACTGCCGCATCATCATATCCGCTCCCCGTCATGCGAGACTCAATGTCTGCAAATAAAAGATGATGATTGACTACAAGCACATTCGCAGTCGCAGCTTCCTTGCGCACTTTCATTACAAAGCACTGCACATAATGCTGGCAACGCGGTCCCATGCATGCATCGCTTTCGCTCTTTATGCGCGACCAAACTTTTTCTCCGAGCATAAAAGGCAAATCGCTTTTACTGCCCGTCTCGCTTTGCTGTGCCCATGCAGCAATCGCATTGAGCATGTCTATGTCTTCATCAAAAAGCTCGCGTTCGGAGATTGCATCTGCAAGGCGGCGCAAGCATACATAATTCTGCCTTCCTTTTACAAGAACAGCTTTTACGTTTTTTCCTATTATTTTTTTTGCAGCAGGAATATCCTTTTCACATAACTGCTGCTGCAAGTTTATTGTGCCTGTTGAAATTACAACGCGCTCTTTGTTTTCGCTTGCCCACAGCAGCGCGGGAATGAGATATGCATACGATTTTCCAACACCAGTTCCCGCTTCAAATACTCCAATGAAATTTTTATTAAACGACTCCGCAATTTTTTTCAGCAGCGCTATTTGCACGGGGCGCTCTTCATACAATTCAGATTGCGCAGAAAGCTGTCCACCTGTCTCAAGATATAGCGCGGTCGCATCGATATCAAGCTGTTTCAGCTCTTTTGGTTGTATCGGTTCCATGACAACATATACGTTTGTCACAGCATTATCAATGATGTAAAATCCTTGCGCCCGCTCTGATGCCGCATACGCAACATTCATGTCCGCTTCAGAGGGATCAAGATTGCCATCGGGATGATTGTGTATAAGCACCGCGCATTCACGCGCCGCTGCCTGATTTACCAGCACTGCGCAGTCGGTACCACGCGCACCCACCTGCACCGCAACAACAACACCATCAGAATCAATTACACCAGTAAAAAAAACTTCGTTGCCATGTGCAGCCTCGATTTCGCGTCTCATACTGCCGATAGCTGCATCAGAAAAATATTTGGAGATATTCATTATACTGCCTACCGCATTATTGAGCAGTATAGCAGATTTCACAAGTTTAGACGAGCGTAGACAGTGACAGCACCGCTGTTACAGAACGATGCTCCGTAATTTATCGACAGCTGCCCATGCAAATTCATCATGAAAATGCAACCCGTGCATGCCGCACTTTTTTGCAGCTGCAACATTCGCTTCCGTATCGTCTATAAAAAGCGCGTCTTGTGCAGCAACATTTTCCGCTTTTAAAATGTACTCAAAAAAGGCTGCATGCGGTTTTGCTGCGTGAATCTGCTGCGAAAGATAACATGCATCAAACAAATCAGAAAACTGCCCACACGCATTCATTTTATTCCAATGAGGATCGCACGTATTTGAGCCACACACCACACGCTTTCCTTGCACTTTCATTTCTTTTATGATTTTTAAAACAGGTTCGTTCACGCAAGGAGTAAACAAATCAGCGACAGGGTCAGCGTTTTTATCCACGTTGCATTGTTCTGCAATGTGGAGCCACCATTCTTTCGTAGTAATGCTGCCGTCCATGAGCTGCATGTCGTGCTGAAGATAATCGTTAAGCAGGAATTTTTCGTCAAGATTGTACATACGGGCGATTTTTCCAATGGTTTGAAAATTGAACACACATACGCCGCCGAGATCGAATACATACAATTTCATAATTCATCTCCTAGCAGAATTGAACTGCTGTTGTCGGGATGAAAACCCGATGTCCTAACCACTAGACGAAGGAGACATGCAGCATTGTTAAACGGTATGCACTGCAAATACTGAAAATAATTATAGCATACATCGCATCAATACGTCAAGAGCTCGGTGATGAAAAATCACGGCTTTTGCATAAAAGATTATTTTAATATTGTATTTTTTCTCGCGTTTCCTCTTGACTTTACCTTGACTTTATATGTACTATTTCATTTAATTAAATATTGAATATACATTTAGTTTTAAGAGGTTCCCGTGCCACAGTTTTTGAAGCAAGAAATCTATGAGCGTATTTTTCAAGCAGGTGTTGAAGTCTTTTATGAAAAAGATTTCAGAAGCGCTACAATGCAAGAAATTGCCCAAAAAGCATGCATCCCTGTCAGTCTCATTTATTCGTATTTCAAAAATAAAGAGGAACTATTTGATAAAATAGCTTCTTCACTTTCTGTCAATTTTGATGCGATTTCAGCAGCAGAAGAAGAGATTACCGGACTTCCGTCTGAAAAATATCAAAGTGTAGCAGAAGAGTATGTGCTCAACTTGCTGGAGCATCATCAAATTCTTGTGATTCGTATGGATAAAAGCTATGGCACAAAATTTGCAGATTCAAAAGACCAGATGATTCATTCATTGGAACGGCACATAAAACGTGCACTTGAAAAACGGTCGTGCAATTCATACCACGATATGCTCATTCATATTCTTGCCAGCAATTTCACAGAAAGCATTTTGGAAGTTGCCCGCCATTATGAAAACAGAGAATTTGCGCACACGATGCTACATCTTGTCACAAAGTGCTACTATGAAGGGGTAAATTCGCTGTAAAATCACACGGAGAAAGTGATGTATAGTTTTACATAAATATTGAATATATATTCGACATTTGATATGGGGGTTATTTTTTATGACAAACCAACAAAAACTCCTCAAACAAGTAACGGGGAAAAATAGATTGTCAAACATCATGTTGTGCGGCAAAATCGTATTTGACGTGCTTCCACAAGTGCTGCTTATACATATGCTCGGTCTCGTTTTTTCGCAGTCGCTCTCAAAAAAACAACTATGGCTTAACCTCATCAGCATAGCAGCATGTTTTATACTGAAAGCTGGTTGTGCGTATGTTGCCACATGGAAAGTCCATGAAACAGCTTACAATGCACTCACTGATATGAGAATGCAAATCAGCAGGCATTTAAAAAAGCTTGCGTTAGGATTTTTTCAAGAACGGAAAATAGGGGACTTGACGAACATCATGCAGCACGATGTAGAGCAGATAGAAATATATCTTGCGCATGGGCTACCTGAAATAATGGCCGCAACGCTTTTGCCGACAGTGATTTTTGTATTCATGCTGATACTTGAATGGCGCCTTGCCCTTATCATGATTATTGGTGTACCGCTCATGTGGCTTACAAAAAAGATTGCTGCTCCGCAGTGGGCAAAAAATACAAAAATCTTTGCAGCATCAGTGACAAAGATGCAGGAAGATGTAATGGAATATGTTACTACCATTCCCGTTATTAAAGCATTTGGAAAAGAAGAAACAAAAACAAAAAAAACTATTAAAGCTACGAGCGATTACGTATATTGGGTAAAAAAGTGCATGGCGGGCATCAGCATTCCTATGGGACTCATAGATATATTTATGGAATCTGGTGTTGTTCTGGTAATGATATTTGGTACATGGCTTTTAGTTGCAGGCGAATTAACAATCACAAAATTCATTCTCTCTGTTACACTGGGAACAGCGTTTACGTCTGCTATCGCAAAAACAGCAACACTACAACATTATAAAATCGTATTTAACCAAGCGATGACAGGCATAGGCTCCATTCTTAATGAACCAGTGCCTGAACGCGGCAACGCAAAAGGTTCTGTCTCCAATGGCGACATAGAAATCAATCACCTGTATTTTGCATATAAAGGCAAACAAAACGCACTTAAAGACATTACCATTACATTCAAGCAGAACAGCAAAAATGCGCTTGTAGGAGCGTCAGGCTGCGGAAAAAGCACACTGGCAAATCTCCTTATGGGTTTTTGGCAGCCTGACAGCGGAAACATATGTATTGCAGGCAAAGACACACGAGAACTTTCTGAACAGCAGCAAGGCTCTTTGTTTTCCATCGTTCAACAGGAAGTGTTTCTGTTCAATTTGAGCATGGAGGAAAACATCCGTATCGGAAAGCCGCACGCAACAAAAGAAGAAATCATTTCCGCTGCAAAGCGCGCGCGCATTCATGACTTCATCATGTCACTGCCAAACGGATACGACACAACAGCAGGAGAATCTGGCATAAAATTTTCTGGAGGAGAAAAACAGCGCATATCTATTGCGCGTATGATTTTAAAAAATGCGCCAATCATTATTCTTGATGAAGCAACAGCTGCCGTCGATACCGAAAATGAAGCATACATACAGGCAGCGATAGAAGATTTACGCTGCAATAAAACAGTCATTGCAATAGCGCACCATCTGAACACAATACAAGATGCAGACAAAATTGCAGTTATGGACAACGGTCAACTCATTGACAGCGGTACACATATGGAATTGCTTGCACGTTGCGAATTATATAAAAAGATGGTGCACGACCAGAGTAAAGTTGACAACTGGAATATAAAGGAGACTGGCACAGGAGCATTATTATGATTAGAGAAATATGGAATACGCTCACAAAGAAAGGCAAGCGGTCGCTGTTGTTGAGCATCTTGGGGTTTGTAATCTACGCATTGTCTGGAGCAGCCATGATGTTGCTAGTGCTCAACGCTATGAAAGCTATCTTTTTAGGAAATCAAATTTATATATATTGGTGGCTGTTTGTTGCATGCCTCCTTTTGAAAGGAGGAAGCAATATGTTTGCTGACCTGCAAAAACACTTGGCAGGTTTTGACATTGTCTATGAAGTACGGGCAAAAATCATATATCGTTTGAAGACATTCTCGCTTGGTTTTTATACAAACGAAAGATTGGGAGAAATCAGTACAATCATTCACAAAGATGTCGACAGCATGGAAATGGTAGTGGGTCACGTATGGACGAGAATGTGCGCAGACTTTATCGTATCGCTCATTCTGCTCATCTTCTTATTTTCTGTAAACATAAAAATGAGCTTATTCATGCTCGTGCTGCTTCCTGTTGCGCTTTTTTTTCTCGCTAAAAAATTAGCAATAGCTAATAAAATGGAGGCAGCTGCGGGCAACAGCCTTGCAGATATGGTGAGTTTGTTTGTGGAGTATGTAAAGGGCATTCCGCTTTTAAAAGCATTTTCTGAAAGCAAACAGTTCGACGAAAAACTCGCATCGGCGACAAAACGATTTGGCGAACAGAGCAAACAGATGGCAAAAAATAAAGCTGCAGTGCTCTCTCTCTATGGACTTATGATAGACGGTGCTTTTTTTCTCATGATTACAATAGGCATGCTGCTCGTAGTAAAAGGCTTCGTGCCCATTTTAGATTATCTGATTTTTGTTCTCTTAAGCAAAGAATTTTACAAACCGTTTGTGGCTATGGAAACGCACTGGATGAATTATCTCAAAGTAACTGACAGTTTTAGGAGAATAAAAAAAATTACTGAAGCGCCAACAGTTGTTGAGCCTCAATCGCCCGAAACACCAGATACATTCTCGATAACTTTTGACAATGTATGTTTTTCCTATGAAGACGACGGATTTTTCATGCACGATGTTTCATTCCACACGCAGGAACATACTATTACTGCACTTGTAGGAGAATCAGGCTCCGGTAAAACAACTGTCACAAATCTGTTGCTCCGATTTTGGGATGTGCATAACGGCAGCATTCGCATAGGAAACGTAGACATACGGAACATGCGCTATGATGACCTGCTTAGCTCCATAAGCATCGTTATGCAAAATGTACAACTCTTTGCAGATACCATTGCAGGAAATATACGCATTGGAAAAGCACACGCCACAGATGATGAAGTTGTCTCTGCTGCAAAACGCGCGCGCATCCATGATTTTATCATGTCGCTGCCAGATAAATATGAAACAAACGTTGGTGAAAACGGAGTAGGGCTTTCAGGTGGACAAAAGCAACGCATTTCTATTGCAAGGGCATTTTTAAAAGATTCCCCTATCCTGCTTTTGGATGAAATAACAAGCAATGTAGACCCAGTGAATGAAGCGTTGATACAAGAAGCAATATCAGAGCTTGCTAGAAATAGAACGGTACTCGTGATAGCGCACCATTTAAGCACTATCCGTTCTGCAGATCAAATACTTGTTTTCAAAAACGGTTCAATCGTGCAAGCAGGAAAACATGCGCAATTGCTTTCAGAACCTGACAGTTATTACAGCAGGCTGTGGAATCGCGGAAGTGCATACTACATTTCACAGGAGGCAAATTGATGGAAACATACGCCGTAGAATTCCAAAATGTAACATACAAATACAGCGGCAATGCAAAATCTGCAATTCACAACATCAATTTACGTGTAAAAAAGGGAGAATGTATTCTATTCGTGGGTGCAAGCGGTTCGGGAAAAACATCAATCTCACGATGTATCAACGGCTTAATACCACATTTCCATGAAGGAGAATTACAAGGAGAAATCTCCATTATGGGCAAAAATACATCGGAACTCACTATCGGCGACATAGGCAGGACTGTAGGTTCTGTATTTCAAGAACCCAAAAGCCAATTTTTTATGACTGATACGACAAGCGAAGTTGCTTTTGGATGCACAAATAGAGCACTACCGAGAGAAGAAATATGGAAACGGACAAACAACAGCTTTAAACAAATGAATATTGAGATGTTGAAAGACAAAAGTATTTTTAAATTGTCCAGCGGCGAAATGCAAAAAGTTGCTGTAGCCTCTTGCTATGCAATGGAACCAGAAGTGTATATATTTGACGAGCCTTCTGCAAACTTGGATATACCATCTATCTATGAACTCGCCCAGATAATGAAAAAACTGAAAGAGCAAAAGAAAACGATATGTGTCTTTGAACACCGCTTGTTTTATTTAGCAAAATTGTTTGATAGAATGGTGTATATAAAAAACGGTAAAATTGAGCAGCAATTCAGTAACGAAGAAGCAAATTCACTCTCTGATAAAATGCTTGCACAGATGGGTTTGAGAAATTTCAACCTGCGAAAGTTGGAACCGTCAGTACCGCTGACTGAAGCGCAGCAACATTGCAATGCGCCCTATTTAGAAGTCGAGCACATTGCATTTACGCATCTGTCTAAAAAAGAACGAATGCGCAATCCTGTGTTGCAAGATGTGAGTTTTGCTGCACAACAAGGAGAAGTGATTGGCATTGTTGGTGAAAACGGCGCAGGGAAAACAACGCTTGCAAGGATATGCTGTGGGCTTATCAGGACAAAAATGTACGGTACAATAAAGATAAATGGTTATTGCGCTCTGCCAAGAAAACGTATCGGAAACTTGTACTTTGTCATGCAGGATTCAGATTATCAGCTTTTCAGCGACAGTGTATGGAACGAACTGACTATCGGAAAAAAAAGAAAGCAGATAGATACAGAAAAGAACATATCTATTCTTGCAGAATTAGGGCTTTTAGCATATAAAGATATGCATCCTGCGGCTCTTTCACGTGGACAAAAACAACGACTCACCATAGCAGGAGCGTTAGTCAATGACAGCAAAATCATTTTTTTTGATGAACCAACGAGTGGATTAGACAGATATAGTATGACATGCGTTGCAAAACAAATACAAGATTTAGTCAAGCAGGAACGGATAGTCATCGTCATAACGCATGATTACGAGTTTTTGCTTTCTGTCTGCACGCGCATACTGCATTTGAAAAATGGAACAATACAAGATGATTTCATGCTAACTGTAAAAAATAAAGAGAAATTGTTGAATATTCTTTGGGAAGGAGGCCAGTAATTTGAATTGCGACAAAAAAATAGATCCTCGCGTTTCGCTGTATGTAGTACTGTTATTGGGAACTTCAGCTTTTTTTATGAACAAACCGCTTACCGCGCACCTTATCTTCGTAGTTGCATTGTTATATGCGATAAGTACCAAGTCATATAAAGCGTGCACCGTATATGCAGCACTATATGGAATTGTAGAACTTTTGATTGAGCATCTTGGCAGTTTACATAATCAGATGCTAGTTCTTGTCATCATCATGTTCAGCTACTTTCTTCAAAAATTTATTGTTTTGTTACTAATGGGATTATTCATGGTCCATACCGTTCCCCTTCCCCAGCTGTTGACAGCAATGCAGGTAATGCGATTTCCCGATGCAATACTCATTCCGTTTGCCGTTGCGCTGCGTTTTTTCCCAACAATCAAACAAGAACAAAAGGCGCTTTCAGAAAGTTTGAAAATACGAAAAGTTCCGGTAT
The DNA here is from genome assembly GCA_017940005.1 of Treponema sp. Taxonomy (GTDB): domain Bacteria; phylum Spirochaetota; class Spirochaetia; order Treponematales; family Treponemataceae; genus Treponema_D. The sequence continues at coordinate 161,122 of JAGAZO010000016.1, read as the reverse complement.
CAATATGGCAATTTTTTATACATCCTATAAGGTCATCCGAATATCTCATTGTTCCGATTCTTATGCGGAGCTTAAAAACGGCAGATGAACTTTCTGCGTCCGCACTTGTTCGCGGAATTGAAAGCTCTCACCATAAAACAATTTTATATCCGCTCGCGTTCAAGCGAGTTGATTATATAATCGCTGCATTGACGACAACAGTTGCAGCAGCACTATTTTATCTACAATATCGATGAAGGAGGTTTTCCAATGGAAACAAACAACAAAAGAAACGCTTTAAATGCGCGAGATCTTATAACTATCGGTATATTGGCGGCAATTTCGCTTGTCATATTTATGGTGACAGGAATAATTGCCGGGGTAACGATAGTCGGAACAATTTACAATATCCCTATCACAAGTTTTTTTGTCTCGATAGCATACATGCTGTTAGTGGCTCGCGTAAGAAAACCTGGAACATTTTTTATAATGGGCACAATCAACAGTATTCCCGGTCTTATGGCCGCAAATATTTTTGGAGTAGTTGCATCAATAATCGGCTGGGGCATTGCAGATTTAATTTCCAGCCTCAACAACTACCGCAACAAAAAAATACTAGTGCTGTCATATGTTGCAGGCGCAACGCTACACGCTGCATTTTTCACATTTCCTATGTTCGCTTCTGGAGGTCAGTATATCCTCAAAAGGCAGGAAGCATTTCATCTAACAGATGCAGTAATAGCGCAATACATAAAATTTCTTTCATGGCCTATATATAGCAGCATAATTGCATTAACTGCTGTTGCAAGCCTCGTCGGAGCGATTATATCTATCCGCATCTTAAAGAAGCATTTTGAAAAAGCAGGATTGCTGTAAACAATGCTTCAATTTGCCTTTCTTAAAAAGGCATCTGTATATCCATATGATTTAAAACGCTCCAATACAGCGCCGTATTCATCAACACCGAGCGGACCGATCATCACTTGTGTTGCGCTGCCCGATGAAAGCGGCAGGAGCGCAAGTGGATAGCTCGTTTCATATTTTTTTACTGTTGCGCTGATATTGCTGTCATCAGCAAATGCTGCAATTTGCACATAGTATTTTCCTCTTTCAAGCGATGCAATGACATATTTGCTAAAACTATTTTCAACAAGAGGTGCACGCATCAGCACAGCACTTTCTGCAGGCGTCGCCGCCTCTACGAGTGCATAGTTTGCTTCATCACCTTGAACAGCAAGCTCATCATCTGTGCCAATCTGCTCGTCAAGCACAATTGCACTATATGATTCTTCTGCAAGCAGCTCATCTCCCGCTTCATCTTTTATATCTGTTGTCTGTGCAACTTCAAAGCCAGCATCTTCGATAGCGTCGTCTTCAGCAAACAGCTCGACTTCTGCAATTGTTGTAAGCTCATCGGGCACTTCATCAGAAAACAGTTCGCCCATCTTGTCTTCATCAATAAATTCTGCTATGCGCTGCCGCTCGTCGTCCGGTAATGATTCGCCTGCATTTTCCGCAACAAGTTCATATGGTTCCATGCGTTCAACAGCAATCTGCTCTGCAGGCATACCATCTTCCTGCGGCGAGTCAACTGCCTCGTCAAAGGGAGCCGCCTTTGCAAATTCATCTACAACTTCCAGCGGCATAGGCTCATCTGTTACTCGCTCATCTGCAAGTGCTTCATCGGAAACTGCTATGCGCTCAGAAATATCGGCAATATCATCAAGTGTATCTATCGCGACTATTTCATTTTCATCATGCGAACCCGTTGCCGCAACTTCCTCATGGGTATCGTATACAGGCGCGTCAATGAACGCTTCAACAAAACGAGTCTCTTCAAAAACGTCAGGCAGAGCATCAGAGTTGTCATCTGCTGATGCAATTTCGTCAATTGCATCAGCTTGTGAATCGGCAAGCAGATTGAGAATAGCTGAATCAACATGAGGATTTTCTGCGAACGCGCCTGTCATCTCCCCAGTAAATGATTCTACTTCGTTTTCAACGGACAGTTGTTCATGACTATTTACAGACATGCGGGCATTGCCTTCTGTTAATACAGCAGTTCCTGCAACAGTTTCATCGAGTTGCCCCGCCCGCTTTGTAATTTTGACAATTACATTCGCATCTTTTTCAATTCCGAGCGCCAGCGCTGCCTCATGCGAAAGCAAGATAGCGATTCCTTCAGATGGATCAAGTGCACCTACAACAAGAATGTCCACCGTCCTTTCTAAAGCAAGATTCGATACAAGAATAGTATCTCCAGGAAGATAGCCCACAGTCTTTGCAAAAATGCCCGCGGGAAATTCGTCTTTGTCTGCAACAACTGCTCTGCCGTCAAGCGAAGGGCTAAACGAGGTAAATACGATGCAACTTGCAATAACTGCAAAAATAATTGCGTTTTTTTTGTTCATACTATATTCGGATTTACCGCTCCTTTTTTACTAACATTTTATGCATGTCTGCCGCAATAGCAGACGCGTATTCTTTTACGCCGTCAATGTCATTCCTTCCCGTTTTGCTTTTGCGCACCGTACTTTTATCACTTGCAATTTTTTTGTTTGCTTTCACATCTGTAATCGTCCACGAAATGCGTCTGATATTTGAAAGCGCAATAGCATTTGACTTGGCAGCGGCATCATAATCGAGACAGAGCTGAATAAAATATTGTGCGCCGCCTTCAACTGCATAGGCAAACGATGTGCGCCATATTTTTTCATCTTCATCTTTGTCAGCTGCAACCGCAGGCTCATTAGTCACTATGCTGCCACTATTAAAAAAATAATCGAGTATTGCATCTTCAATGACAAGCGTCTGCTCACATACCTCATTCACTGCATCATAGTGCTGAATCACTTGGAAAGAAATTTCCATACTCCAGCAATAAACAGTACAGCATATCACTGCACACAATAAAAAAAATCGCTTCATCGTAGTCCCCTCGTGGTAAAAAGCCCACGTTAATATAATCGGAATAATGAAGAATTGTGTTTAGGTATTTTTCGCACGTGCGAATCAACATGAGTACGCCGCGCTTGACGCAGGAATCGTGAGCATGAGCATCATGGTGCAGGCGGCAGAACTCGGCTACGCGACAGTGTCCATGAGCATTGCTCCGCAAGCAGAGCGCGTTGCAAACGTGAGGGCAGTTTTGAATCTCCCCGAATACGTGATGCCGCACATCATGGTTGTTGTCGGCTATAGCGCGCCGAATGCTGTTTCAAGCGCGAGCACGAATTTTTGGGACAACGCAAAAATCCATAAAAACACGTGGTAAAAACAGGTCATTGCGAGGCAATCCGCAGGGTTTGCGGTACAAACTCCGCACGGTTTGCAACGCCACTGCCACATGGTTTACCTCGCCGCTGCCACACAGTTTGCGCCACAAACCCCGTACAGTTTGTACTGTCACTGCCGCACAGTTTGTGCCACAAACCCTGTACAGTTTGCGCTGTCACTGTCGCATAGTTTGCGCCGCCTTGCAACGTTACACGAGCGCACTCAAAATCCGCGACCGCCGCCGCCATGCGTGCCGCCGCCAGAAGATGTGTGCGTGCTCGAGCCGCCTCCGCCGCTTCCTCCTCCGCCACTACTGTCACGCGCAATTCTGCGTACCGATGTGCGCGAGTTTATGAGCGTATCTGCAACATTTGCAAAATTGACAACTGAATTATGCTGCACGTTGTAGATGGCGCGCTGCTTTTTCATTTTATATTTTTTCTTCGTTGCAAAGAACATTGTCACCATCGAGATGAGCGATGCACCGGAGCTTGCGGCGGCTTCCGCGCCGGTAATGCCATTTTTCAAATGTTCGGAAAGTTTTTTCATGTAGAGCCGCACGCCCTCGTCATACCCGCCGCGCTCAAATCCTTTTACAAACGCGTTGCACAGTGTGTTTACAGCGGCATCGGAAATCTTTGCGATAGTGTTTTCGCCGCTTGTAGAAAGGTGCACATATCTGCCGGTGCTGTTCCAGCGCGTATCCTCCGTGACGACGAGCAAAAGCGCGCCCTCTGTGTCTATACCGTAGAGCATCTCATACAAATCGTCAGCATATGCTTCGGGCGTTCTGTTGGCAGTATTTTTTACGGTGACTATGAGCTGCGTCGAGCCTGTCTTTTGCGTGAGTTCCTGCAACTGCGCCTCCGTGTCTTCGACAGTTGCAGCAGAAAAAACGCGTGCGCTGTCAATCACGAGCTGCCCGTCATAGCCAGACAATACGCTGGCAAACTGCTGAGAAAAACAGAGGGCAGGCGCGAAAATCATCACTGCGGCGGCAGCTTTTTTTACGATGCTCTTTACCATAAAAACAGCCCTCCCAAAATAGCGAGCGCGGCGACAAGCACGCCGAGTGCAAGCGAATGTGCAAAGAGCTTGCCATTTGACACCGGCAAATCGCCGTACGATTTTCCTGTCTGGCCGTTCACTGCAAACTGATAGTCCTTGCCTTTGTACTTGTAGTTGAGCACCCATGTGGGAAGCAGCGTGTAGCGCACATCATCAACAGCGTATGTCGTGTTGTCGCGCACATTCGCAAACGTATTGCAGTTTGCAGAATTTTGAATGTCGCTGAGCGTGTATGACTTTGCGCGGTTTTGCGCTACAGGCACAATAAGCTCGCGCCCCACCGTGTACCGCTCAGACTGAAATCCTGAAAGATAGCCTGAAGAAAATTTTCTCTCGTCCGCTGCATCGTACGGATTGATGCCGTTTATTAAATCTTGATTTATTTTTGAAAATGCAAGCTCGCGCATATTGTTGTAGCTGAGTTTGCCAGTGCGGTCAATTTGATATTCATCTGTCCGTGTGTATTCGTTGTCGCCCTGCTGCCACGTCGTGCGCTTAATGCCAACAGCGTGGTAATCGACATTTGCAGTAACGTCAACGTCCCAATACGGCAGATACATGCCCGCAATATTCGCCTCCTGCGCTTTTGTCGTAAAATCGCGCGGCACATATCGCTTGCCTTTTATCCATTCGGAAAATTTTTCGACAGCATCTTTTTTGTCAATTTTAAACGGAATGATTTTGTCAGGTTTAAAATCGCCGCGCAGCCTGCTCTCTATGATGACAGGGCTGTGGCAATAATAACAGAATGATGTTGTAGCTGTGTCGCCGACGACAACTTCAGCGCCGCACGACGGGCACGTGTACTGCATCACCTCGTCGCTGCTTGCATCAGTACCGCTTGCAGCAGCGCTTTCCCGCTTTTGCGCATTTTTTGATTCTGTCTGCTCCAAAAACGCTGCAAGCTCATCTTCCGTGCACGTTTTTCCGCAATACGCGCATTTAAAGCCGCCAATTTTGGGATTGAATGAAACAGGCGCGCCGCACCCGGGACATTTGTAACTCTCAACGCTCATAGAAGCCACCCGATTACTGGAGTTTTTCGCCGCATTCAGAGCAGAACTTTGCGCCCGCCGTTATCTGTGCGCCGCACTTTGGACACGCGCTTCCGAGCGGCTTTTGCGTGCCGCAGTTTGTACAGAACTTGCCGCTGTTTTTTGTGCCGCACTCGGAGCAAAACCATGCGCCCGCTTCTTTTGCGGAAACTTTTGCCGCATTGCTTTGCTGCTGCATGTGCGTCATGTTCGCCTGACTTGCCTGTCCCATAAAGCTTCCGCCCGCGTTCATGCCCATTCCCATGCCCATAAACGCCATGCCAGCTCCCGCTTGATTTGAACCTGCCGCTTCAAGCCCGCGCGCTACAGAGCCTTGCACAAATCCCTCGCGAATAGAAGCGTCGCCGAGCATTGCGCCTTTGTTGCGCATGTTGATAAGCTCTTTCGATTCATCGTCATATGAAATGCTTGCAATGCCAACGGAGAGCACTTCCATGCCGCGCTTTTCAGTCCACGACTTGTCAAGGATTTCAGACATGTACGCGCTGAGTTCCGTGCCTTTTGACGGCATATGTGAAATGCGTATGCCGTCTATAGACATTTTGTTCATCGCCGCTTGCAGCGCTTCGAGGAACTCAGAAAGATACTGCTCGTTTATGTCGTCAATGTGCACGTTCACCGCGTCGCGAGGAATCGCTTCTTGAAAAAATTTAATAGGGTCGGTGATTTTTATGGAGTACGTGCCAAACGTGCGCAAAAAGAGCTCCGAGTTGTAAAAATTGTCAAAATAGTTGAGCGGATTTGGCGTGCCGAATTTAATGCCTTTTATTTCCTGCAAGTTGACAAAAAACGCTTTTTGCTGCTGCGAAGGCACGCCGCCGTATTTGATGCGCGAGAACGATTCTTTGAGCGCGTCTCCAAAACTGCCGTTGAAAAGCGACGGATTTGACGCGTTGCTCACTTTGTAGTAGCCGGGCTCCGCAGAGTAATCGACTATCTTTCCGCCGTCAACAAGCATCATAAATTGATTTTGATTTACGTGAATGATTGAGCCGTCTGTAATGATGTCAGACGTGCCCTTGCGATTTTGATTGCGCCTGTCGTTTTGACGCATCATAACGCCTTTTGTAAACACAACTCCCTCACCCATATCTTGAGCTTCAATCACTTCGAGCCATTGGTCTGCAAGTGCGCCGCCAACAGCTCCCGTTACCGCAGCAATAATTCCCATACCTATCTCCTACTCGCCGTCTCGCGCAAAAACGAGAACAAGCGCAATGTATGCAGACTGTGCGCACTGCACCGCCGCATCAACAGAATATGATACCATGAAAAAAGTAAAAAATGCAAGATAAAAAAAGCGGCTGACAGTGCAGCCGCCGCGATAATACAGCGAAAAAACATGTGCGCCGCCCGCCTGGAGCTGCACAAAAGAGCGGAACGCAGGAAAACGACAGCACGCGCGCTACAGCGCAATAATTTTTTTCATCATACGCTCCTAAAAATTACACAAGCGAGCAAATTGCAATTTGCGAATGCATGCAATTGGTGCGCAGCTTCACGGAGTGCACGTTACAATGCGCACGCTATTTCAGTGCGCATTGTAAACACTCTTAAAAAAAGCAATATACTTATAGATATGAGATTACCATGCTGTACGCCGTCTGCTGCAAAACATTTAGAAAGTAAAGCGGAATCCAATAGCTTGCGTACACAAACAACCGAGCAACATGACAGAGACAAACTCGCGGTCGATAATTGATATAACAGTTTTATCCGTGTCGCTATGCGCATACAGTACAAGCGGAACCATCACGCGGAAATACATATTGAAGCCTTTTCTAAACCTGATGCCGCCACGGTAATAGAGTGAAAAAGCATGCAGATTGCCATTCTGTGCTGTACTCGTAACGCCCGAAAATATCGCGGCAACAGAATCAATATATGACGGAGTAAACCAGTAGTATGATATGCCGACGCCGTTTTGCCAGCCTTTGTCAAATGGAGAGGAGATGTAGCCGAACGAAGCACCCGGCGCATACCCAATCGTGGCATTGCTGTCCATACTGTAACGCGCGAGCGGACAAGACGCCTCGATTTCCATGTGATTAAAAATAAATGATGCTGTCGGTTCAATGCCGAGTATCGAAAGACGCAGACCTGCAGAACCGCCAAGCGTCTTGCTCTTTTCAGCGTCATCCTGTGCAGAAAGCGAAATGCTCACCATGCACGCAAGCAGTGCTGCTGCAAACATTTTTTTCATATCTACCTCCTACAAAATCACTTCTCCCAAAGCATTTGGGGATAATACTGCTCTACAATTTTTTTCGCTATCTCTTCTTTAACAATTTTGCGGTCTTCTGGATACGTCATGCCAAACCAATTTTCTGTTGATGTAAAGAACTTCATGCTGCCTTTGCCGCTGTGAATGAGTACGTCAACTGCGTTCGGCAGCAGCGCCTCAGCTTTTTCGCTTGCTGCATTGTTGGCGATGAAATGTTCCCAGAATGCATTAAATGGTGTAAATACGGCAGGCGTAAATCCAAAACAGTTCATGCTCACCCACTCTTTTCCCGTAAGTTGTTTTTTGTCGCCGTCAATTTCACTCACAATGCTGTCGCCTTCATAAGAGATTTTCAAGTTTTCGACTATTGAAGCGAGCATGCCATCGCGCACAGTGCACACGCCGCGCGACACAGAGCCGCTTTTGCTCATCGTGTTTTCAAGCACGTAGCCAACCATGGCATGTTCAGTGCTTTCACTTGTCACTGCGGAAAGATATGCGCCGAGCGTTTTAAATGCGTCGCGTCCGTAGTAGTCGTCGGCATTGATGACGGCGAACGGCGCTTGTATCACTTTTTCTGCGCACAGCAGCGCATGGATGGTGCCCCACGGTTTTGCACGTGCGGCTGATGCTGCAATCTGTTCTTGCGTGAGCAAACTTTCGTGCGACTGAAACACATACTGCGCGTCAAAATTTTTTGCAACGCGGTCGAAAAGCCGTTCGCGAAAATCTTTTTCTATGTCTTTGCGGATGATATAAACAACGCTGCCAAATCCTGACAGCTTTGCATCATATGTGGCAAAGTCGAGCAGGCACTCGTCGTGCAAGCCGACGCTATCTATCTGTTTGACGCCGCCGTATCTGCTTCCCATTCCTGCTGCCAAAACTACTAATGTCGGCTTCATAAAAACTCCTATAAAAATACTCGCCCGTCCCTGTGCACGCATTGAAGACAGACAGCAAGCAAGTGCTCGAGCGCAGCACATTTTCAAAACGCTGCATTTTTATAAGATTATATCATATAAAATGCATATTGGCAAATATAATTTCTGCATGCATAAAAAAAGCTGTCCGCCTTTGGGACAGCTTTTAAAGCTAACACTGAAATAGCGTGCGCATTGTAATGTGCAGTTCGCTTGAAACCGCGTACCAACTGCACGCGCTATTTTTTCTGCAACGTGCCTTTTACGGTGAGAATGCCGTTCTTGTATGCCGCTTTGAGCGAACCAGTGTATGTATAGCCTGCATCGCTATCTGCAACGTCTTTTGCAAACGACACTTTTGTCCAGTCAATGTTTGCCATCTTTGATTTGTCGCCACCCGCTTTTAGATATTCATCTTTAAGCGTGAACTTGCCACCTACGTTGTCGCCTACAGTTGCAATCTGAAAGCTGCTTGCTGTATCAATGTTGCCTTTTGCATCAGTCGTAATTTGATACGCTACGCCGCGGTGGATAAAGCGAATTGTGAGCATCTTGCCGTTTTCGCTCACCGAGAACGCATCGCCTTCAGCTGTCGCGCGTGATGAAACAGGATAAAGCACGAGCGAGCGCAAGCCTGCAGGAACAGCTTTCTTTGAACCAGTTGCATCGAAACGCACCACATTGAACTCTGTCGTCGATTTTGCTTTTGATGCACCCGCTGCGACATCAAACGAATCTTTTATGCTCTTGCCGTCAGCAGTCCAGTTAAAGTAATTCTTTGCATCTTCCGCAAGCGCATTGAAACGGTAGTCAATCGTTGCTTTTTGCGCAAATACAGCAACGCTCGAAATGATTGCTACAGCGGCCGCTGCAAAAATCATTTTTGTTTTCATAAAAACCTCCACGAATATATATTCTTGAGCAGTATTATAGGTTTTTAGAAAAAAGTCAATACTGCGACCCGCATTCTATTAGAGTAGGCAATGCGTCTATTTTTAGCGCAATTACAATTCTGCAACAGCAGTTTCAAGCGCAAGCGTTATCATGTTTTTGAATGTTTTTTCGCGCTCTTCGGCAGTCGTCTCGCCGCCTGATACAATGTGGTCGCTCACCGTGAGGATTGCAAGCGCTTTGCGCCCGAACTTTGCCGCAAGCGTATACAGCTCTGAAGCTTCCATCTCAATCGCGAGCACGCCGAACTTCTGCCACGTTTTCCAGTTTGCGTTTTCATCGTAAAATAAATCGCTCGAAGCGCACTGTCCTACCGTTACGCCTATGCCAAGCTTCTTTGCAGTTTGATATGCAGTTTCAAGCAGCATAAAATCTGCCGCTGGCGCAAAATGCAAATTGCCAAAACGTTGCGTTTGCAGCGACGAGTCCGTGCACGCGGCGTTCACGAGCACAGTGTCGCGCAGATTGAGCGAATGCTGAATGGCGCCCGCAGTGCCTACGCGAATTGCTTTTTGCACGCCGTAAAACTGAAACAGCTCGTTTACATAGATTGAAAGCGAAGGCTGCCCCATGCCCGTGCCCTGCACTGAAACGCGCTTGCCTTTGTACGTGCCCGTAAAGCCGTACATGCCGCGCACTTCGTTGTAGCACGTTGCGTTTTCAAGAAAATTTTCTGCAATGAATTTTGCCCTGAGCGGGTCACCGGGAAGCAGTATCGCGTCTGCTATTGCGCCATCAGGCGCGTTGATATGTGTACTCATATGCTCATTATACGCTATGTGCGCAAAAAACACAATCGCGACGTGCTCCAGTTCTTACACGCGCCCCCTGCCAGCGCGTCACAAAAACAGCACGCCAAATGCAGCGCCGAGCGCAACGACAATCACTGGATGCACTTTTGGCTTTACGAGCAAAAACAACACGAGCGCGTAACATGCAATATTTTTCCACAAGAATAGCGTTTTCCAGCTGTCCAACGAAGCGAGCGCGGAGATGTCGGCAGGCACTTGCATGAGCGCGACGACAAACACTTGCACAGCAGCCACAAGGATAACGCCTGTCGTTGTAGGGCGCAACGTAGTGAATGCCGCTTTTACTACTGGTGTGTCGTGGAACTTCATAAAAAAATGCGCGATTATTAAAATGCATATGATTGACGGAGCTACTTCACCGAGCGTTGTCACAATGCCGCCAAGCACGCCGTACTGCGAATAACCTATGTACGTTGCCATGTTTATGCCGATGGGACCAGGCGTCGATTCAGAGATGGCAATCATATTGTAAAACTGCTCCGCGCTGATAACTCCCGTTTCAACAAGTGTCTGTTGCATGAGCGTAATCGCAACAAGTCCGCCGCCAATCGTAAATGTGCCTATGTAGAAAAAAATCAAAAAGAGCTGCCAAAGCGAATACGTCATTGCGCACCTCCGTCAGTTTTCTGTTCGGCATTGCTATTTTTCCCGTCACCATAAGATTTTCGTTCGGCACTGTCAGTTTTTTGCTCTTCGCCATCAATTTCCTGCCTGCCGCTTTGAACGCGTTCAAGATTCTTTTTTTGCGATGTCGCGTACAACACAACACCGAGCAGCGCGCCCGCAACAATCATCACATACGACGGAATGTGAAAGAAAAAAATCGCTATAAACGAAACGGCGAAGCACAAAAAGCCGATGAGCGATTTGATTGTTTTTTTTGAAAACTGAAGCACAACAGATGTGAGCAACGCCGCAACAGACACGTTGATTCCTTTGAGCGCTTTTTGCGCCCACAGCAGATGGTCAATAGAACTGATGAACGTCGCGATAAGCGAGATAATCACAAGCGACGGAAGCACCATGCCGAGCGTTGCCACAATGCCGCCGAGGATGCCCGCCTGTTTAAAGCCCACAAATGTTGAAACGTTTATCGCTATGATGCCTGGCGTAGACTGCCCGATTGCATAATAGTCGAGCAACTCGTCCTCGCTCATCCAGCGTTTTTTTTCGATTAAGTCGCGCTGCAAAATGGGCATCATGGCCATGCCGCCGCCAAATGTGACAGCCCCTATTTTTGCGAACGACAAAAACAGTTCAAGAAGCATCGGCATCTTTTTCATGGCAACCAGTATACCGCGTTGCATAAAAACGCGCAATGCGCAAAATGGCACGTATTGACAATCAGCGCAAAATGGCATGTGCACTTGGCGCTGCAAGACACCTGCGTCATTGGCAATAGGGATGCAGGGGAAAAGCAATAGGAGCATCGCTGGCACTACACGGCAACCGCAACTTTGTCATTGCGCAATCCCGTCAGTGTCGCACATTCCGCCCGTACAAGCTGCTCATAAACGCAAGGCGTTCGGCATGAGCTTTTGTGAGCATGGCGCTTTCCATGCGCCACTGCCAGTTTTTGCCAGTAGTAGAAGGTTCGTTCATGCGCGCACTGTTGTCAAGGTGCAACATGTCTTGCAGCGGCACGACGGCAAACTGCGCAGTCGACGCAAATGCGAGCTGCACAATTTTTTCGCACAATTCCCCGCTGTGCATAAGCGCGCGCGCATGGTCTGCGGCAATCTGTTTTCCGAGCACGTAGGAGGCGACAAGCTGTACTGTCTCATCTTTTTCACGCAAAAGCCAGCCTTGCAGCGTGTCGTTGTCGTGCGTGCCCGTGTAGCACACGCAGTGTGCATCGCGGTACTCGTGCGGCAAAAACACGTTCGTCATACCTCCCGCTCCCGCTTCGTTCGGGTCAAATGCAAACTGCAGCACTTTCATGCCAGGAAAACCGCACTCATCACGGAGCGCGCGCACCTCGTCTGTAATCACGCCTAAATCCTCCGCAATGACGGGAATGCTTCCGAGCGATTTTTTTATTGCAATGAATAAATCTCTGCCAGGTCCCTTTTCCCACGCGCCGCGCACTGCAGTCGCCTCGCCGTACGGCACCGCCCAGTATGATTCAAATCCGCGGAAGTGGTCTATGCGCACGCAGTCCACAAGCGCAAGCGTGCGTGCAATGCGCGAAATCCACCACGAGTAGTTTTCTTTTTTCATTACGCGCCAATCGTAGAGCGGATTTCCCCACAGCTGTCCCGTTTCAGAAAAATAATCAGGCGGCACTCCCGCAACTGCAACAGGCACGCCGTTTGCATCGAGCTGGAAAAGCTTTTGATTTGCCCACACGTCAGCAGAATCGAGCGCAACAAAGATGGGAATGTCGCCGATTATTGAAATGCTGCGCTCATTGCAATAGGCTTTAAGCGCGCGCCACTGCGTTTCAAAAAAGAACTGAATCACTTTGACAACTTCTATTTCATGCACGTGCTCGCTTTCCCATTTTGATACAGTAGAAGGCTCGCACAAAGCCAAGTCGCGCGGCCAGAACGCGTTCCACATGCTCGCTATTCCGTGCATGTTTTCCGCGCGCGCTTTCTTGTCAAAATGATTTTTTATGCTCGTAAATGCTGCGTACTTATTGAGCCATGCAGCGTTGTCATTTTTGAACGCTTCGTATGCAACGCGGTCTTTTTGCGTACAGTGCACAAGAAAATGCGACGCGCATGTTTCAAGCAGCGGCAGCTTCCAATACACGACAGCACCGTAATCAATCGCGCCGCATGTTTTAATAAATTCTGGCGGAGCGATTTCTTCTGAACGCGCCCAGCCGTTTTGAACGAGCAGCTCCAAATCAATCAAAAGCGGATTGCCCGCAAACGTTGAGAACGACGCGTACGGTGAGTCGCCGTAGCCTGTCGGACCAAGCGGCAAAATTTGCCACAACGTCTGGCGCGCGTCATGCAGCCAATCTGCAAACTCATATGCGCTTTTTCCGAGCGTGCCTATGCCGCTGCTTTTTGGAAGCGATGTGGGATGCAGCAGAATGCCGCTTCTGCGAGAAAACATCATAGCTCAACCATACACCGATGCATGCATTTTGTCAAAGATAGCTGACAGACTGTATTGACAACAGATATGTACAGAACGCGCGTAATAACACTTACGTTCATACCGTTTTACGTTAGATGCAAAGTATGTCATGCAGCGGCATCAGGCATTAGCATGTTGAACAATTTTCTTGACACTAATTGTACATCGTGCTAGAATCACGCATATATTCGCTTTGTGCGATTCGGGCGGTTAACTCAGGGGTAGAGTGCTACCTTCACACGGTAGAAGTCATTGGTTCAAATCCAATACCGCCTATATGCAGGAACACACACTTTCAGTCTCTTTCCCGTCAGGCAAAACAATTGTCGTTCCATACGGCACATCAGTCAGCACGCTTTTATCGTATTTTGAAGAAGATGCAGAACGCATTCTCGCTGTAAAAATAAACAATGAAATTTATCCGCGCGATCAGATGCTCAATATAAATTGCACGCTTGAACCGATTACTGATTCAAGCAAAGATGGCGCAAATGTTTACCGTCGTTCGCTCTGTCTCATGCTTGCTGCCGCAGCGCATAAACTATTTCCATCTTCTCGGCTGCTTGTGGGGCACAGTCTCGGACACGGCTACTACTATACCCTCGAAACGGGCAAACCAGTCGAAAAAGAGCATATAGAATCACTCGAAAAAGAAATGCATTTGCTTGTTGCAAAAGATTTGCCTATAACAGTGCAATTCCTTTCGTATACAGAGGCAACACAGCTTTTAGAAACGCTTGGCCTTGTTGAAACACGGTTGCAACTCAATTACTTTTGCCCACCAAGCGTCAAAATCAATTCGCTCGGAGGCTTTTCAGATTTATATTTTGGGCCACTTGTTCCGTCAACAGGATTTTTAAAAACATTTACACTCATGCCGTATGGGAAAGGTTTTCTGCTGCGCTTTCCAAAATCATCTGAACCTGACAAGCTCACAGAATTTGTTGATGAACCAAAACTGTTTGAAATATATAGCCGCTACAAAGAATGGGGCAAACGCGTTGGCGTTACGTCTGCCGCATCGCTCAATAAATTAATAAATGAGCGCAAGCTCAACGATTTCATCGATATATCAGAAACATTCCAACAACGGCAATTTGCAGTTGTCGCCGACGAAATTGCAAAACGCAACAATGTGCGCGTCGTACTCATTGCAGGTCCTTCGAGTTCTGGCAAAACTACTGCTGCAAAAAAACTCGCGCTTGAACTCGAAGCAATCGGCTACTCGCCCAAAGTCATAAGCCTTGATTGCTACTACGTGGGACGCAAAAATAATCCAAAAGACGAGAACGGCAACTACGATTTTGAATGTCTTGAAGCGCTGGACATTGAATTGCTGAACAACAACTTGCTCGATTTATTCAACGGAAAAGAAGTGAACATTCCTTCATACAGTTTTGTGCAGGGAGAACGTTATTACGAAGACAAAAATAAAATGACGCTCTCTCATAACGAAGTGCTCATATTAGAGGGCATTCACGGATTGAACGACAAGCTCACGCCGCGCATTCCCACTGAATTAAAATTTAAAATCTACCTGTCCGCGCTTACACAGCTCAACCTCGACGATCACAATCGCATTTCAACAAGCGATAACCGTCTCATCCGCAGAATTGTACGCGACTCGCAGTTCCGCAGCAAAAGCGCAGAAGAAACCATTTCCATGTGGCCAAGCGTGCAACGCGGAGAGCAAAAACATATTTTTCCGTTCCAGAACAACGCAGACGCTATGCTCAATACAGCGCTCGATTATGAGCTTTCCGTGCTCAAAGTATACGCAGACCCACTTTTACGGTGCGTCAATCCAACGCAAAAAGAATACGGCGAAGCGTGCAGGCTTTTGCGCTTTCTGTACAATTTTTCGCCCATTCCTCCTACATCAGTACCAAACCGTTCAATCATACGGGAGTTCATCGGGGGAAGTGCATTTCGCTACTAATCAGCGTCCGCTCATACATGCAATCGCTTTGACGCAGCAATAGGCGCGCAAAACTGCCGTGCTTCGTTACAGCAAACAAATCATCCCTGCCACGCAACAGCATGATGAGCACATATCCGCTGCCACACAAATCACACGCGGCTGGCGCGCGCATTCGTCATGTCGTCTGCAATATCAAACGCCTCGTTGTTTTCAGCTTCTTTATATTCGTTGAATTTTCGCTCGCGCAATTTGTGCAGCGACTCTGTTTTTTGCATCGCTTCCTGCAACACTTTTCGCTTTTGCTCAGAGACGAGCTTTGCCTTTGCCATCTTGTTAAGCAAGTATTCTTTTTGCTGGTCGAGCAGCGAAAAAAAATCATGTGCGCGCGTGATTTCCTTAAAGTCTGTAACGCCGCGCATGTAATTTGTCATGCTCACGTGCTGCGCGGCAACTTCGTCAAGCTGCGCTTGAATCTCGTGCTCCTTTGCCATTGCCCTGCCCAAATCAAGCTCGGCTTGGCTTTGCACATACTCGCGATATTTCATCACCTGTTCAAGCGGAAATGCAAACTTTTTCATTCAGACTGTTCTGCAAGCGATGCCGCGCTCATGACAGAAATTGGCGGAAGCTCGTTGTATTCTTCTTCAGGTATGTCTATGCCAGAAAGAGCTGCCAGCTTGTCGAGCGTGTCGCTGAATGCGCACTGCTCGTATTCTTCCTGCGTCAAAAACGATTCGAGTGCGCTGTGCTTTTCTACCGCTTCATCTATTTCTGCCGAGTTGCCTTTCTGGTAGATGCCTGTCGTTATCATCATCTCGTTGTCTGAGTAGATTGCCATGAGCTGCCGCAGCTTTGCAACTGCCTTTTGCGTCTCTGTTCCCGTAACGCGCTTTGAGAGACGGCTTATCGAGGCGAGCACGTCTATGGCAGGATAGTGATACGCTTGCGCAAGATGCCTGTTCAAAATGATGTGCCCGTCGAGCGTGCCGCGCACTTTATCGGTGATAGGCTCGTTCATATCGTCTCCGTCTACGAGCACTGTGTAAAACGCAGTGATAGAACCTCTGTCATTCGTGCCGGCGCGTTCAAGCAGTTTTGGAATCATGTCGAACACGCTCGGCGGATAGCCGCGTTGCGCGGGCGGCTCGCCATTTGCAAGCCCTATTTCACGCTGCGCTTGCGCAAAGCGCGTAACAGAATCAAACATGAGCATGACATCGTTGCCTTGATCGCGAAAATATTCTGCGACAGCTGTCGTCACATATGCAGCGCGCAAGCGGCAAATCGACGGCTGGTCGCTCGTTGCAGTGACGACGACAGAACGCTTCAACCCTTCTTCGCCCAAATCGCGCTTGATAAAATCGAGCACTTCCCTGCCACGCTCGCCAATCAAGCCTATGACATTTATGTCTGCGTTTGTGTTTCGTGCAATCATGCTTATCAATGTTGACTTGCCCACGCCGCTTCCTGCAAATATGCCGAGTCGCTGCCCTTTTCCAACAGTGAGCAGAGCGTCGATTGCGCGCACGCCTGTTGCAATGCGTTTGTTTATGGGAAGGCGCGTCATGGGGTCTGGAGGAGATGCGATTGCAGGGTAATACGTTTCAGGCGTAATTTCGCCCAAGCCGTCGCACGGTCTTCCTGTAGCATCGATGACGCGTCCTAAAAGCGACGGTCCCACAGGCACGCGCAGCACTTCACCAGAAGCGACCACCTCGCACCCCACTTCAAGCCCTTTTGTGTCGCCGTATGCAGTGAGCTTTACTGTCGTGCCGTCAAGCGCAACTACTTCCGCCATGAGTTTTTTTTGCGAGTCAGGCAAGCGTATGGCGCACATCTCGCCTATGACAGAACGCGGTCCTGCGCTTTCAATTTCAAGTCCGTTTACCGCAGTAACGTGTCCAATATACAAAATCGGCTCAACATCTTCTGCAAGCTTGAGATATTTTGAAAAATCGAATTCACCTGTGTATGACGACCGCATGTTCCCACCCGCGCTAAATTAGTAATTTTGCCCGTCGCGTTATGTTTCAGGCGAAATCACATCCGACTTTGCAAGCGTCTTTATCGGAGAGATTTCCATGATGCGATTTTCAAGCTCTGAAAGCTGGCTTGAAATGCGCGCGTCGATTGCACCGAAATCTGTTTCCACAATGCAGCCACCTTTTTCCACAGACGAATCTTCCACAACAGTAATGCCGCGTATATTTTCAACGCGCTTGATAAAGTCGTCTATGTGCTCTGTCGTCAGCTTTACGTCTTCGAGGTTTACGCGCAGCGTCACTTCGCCTCTGCCCTTCACCTTTTTGAGCGCGGCAAGCACATTGCTCATAATGACGCTCTTTTGATTTTCCGAAATGATTTTGACAACTTTGCGCGTCATAAGAATGACAAGCTCCACTATCTGCGTTTCCGTGTCGCGCAAAATATCTTCGCGCCGCTGCATCACTGCATTGAGCATGACGTGCATGCGCTCTATGAGGCGGTTCGCTTCCGCTTCCCCCTCGCGGTAGCCTTCCTCGTGCCCTTCGTCAAATCCTTTGTTGTGCGCCTCAGACTCAACTTTTTGCTGCTGAATTTTCGCCTCTTGAATAAGGTTCTGCGCCTGCTCCTGCGCTTTTTTAACAATCTCTTCGGCTGTCTGCTGCGCGTCAGCTTTGATGATGCTCGCTTCATCAGTTTGCCGCTTCACTTCCGCAAACGCTGCGCTTTCAGCTTTTTTAACAATTTCATCCGCAGCATTTTGGGCGTCGTCGAGCATCTTCTGCTTTTCAGCTTCCCAGTTTTTTTTATATGCCTCAGCCTCGCGCCGCAAGTCGTCAGCAGTCGGTCCCGTGTATTCAGGCACTTCTTCAACTTGTTCAATTTCAACAGGCGCAAACTCGTGAACAAGCTTGAGCATCACTTCGCCCGCTTGCGTTTTTATTTCATTGGGACGGAATACTGTTTTTGCCATGCATAACTCCAATCAGTAAAACACGTTCATCACGTTACCAGTTCGTCTTCGCCTGAACGTGCAATGACGATTTCGCCAGAATCTTCAAGACGACGGATTGTTGAAACGATTTTCTGCTGCGACTCTTCTACATCTTTCAAGCGCACCGGTCCCATGAACTCCATATCTTCCTTGAGCATGCTTGCAGCACGCTTTGACATGTTGCGGAAAATTTTGTCTTGTACTTCAGTATCGACAGATTTGAGCGCTTTCGCGAGTTCCTGCGTATCAACTTCACGCAACACTTTTTGAATAGCGCGGTCGTCGAGCATGACGATATCCTCGAACACAAACATCTTCTTTTTGATTTCTTCTGCCAAATCTGGGTCGTCCTCTTCGAGCGACTCAATAATCGCTTTTTCAGAAGAACGATCAACGAGGTTGAGTATTTCGACGATTGAATCGACACCACCTGCAGCAGCATAATCTTCGCTTGAAAGCGTTGAAAGTTTTTTTTCAAGAACGCGCTCTACCTCGCGCAAAACATCAGGCGACGTGCGGTCCATAGTGGCAAGGCGCTTTGAGACTTCAGGTTGCATGTCTTCAGGTAAGTTTTGCAAAATGACCGCAGCTTTTCCCGGTTCAAGGTATGCAAGGATGAGCGCTATCGTTTGCGGATATTCCTGCTGAATAAAGTTCAAAAGGTGCGCGGGGTCTGTGCGGCGAATAAAGTCAAACGGACGTACTTGCAACGAACTTGTGAGACGATTGATGATGTCAATCGCTTTTTGGCTTCCGAGTGATTTTTCAAGAAGCTCTCGCGCGTAATCAATACCGCCTGTGGTGATGAAGTTCTGCGCATTCATGAGCTCTTGGAACTCTTCCAGAACGGCATCCTTGAACTCTGCGTCAATCGTTTCAAGGCGCGCAATCTCAAACGTGAGCGTCTCGACTTCGTCTTCGCGCAAAAGCTTCATAATTTCCGCAGAAACATCGCTTCCTATTGATACAAGGAAAATAGCAGCCTTCTGCCTGCCTGTCAAACTCTTATAATCTTTTGCGCCTTTTTTTCCCGAAGACGACGGCGTTTTAAGGCTACCCGGTTTTGGAATGGGCTTGGGATTGCTTGACTTTGCTGCTGCGGATTTTGCTTCGTCTGCCATACTATTCCTCCATCAGCCATGTGCGTATGAGCATGGCCACGTCTTCAGGATGCTCTTTTGCCATAGCGATTGCATTCTCCTGAAGCTCAGCGCGCCGTGATTCTTCCACAGACATTGTAACACCAACGCCTTCTTCTTTTGCATCCCACAACGCCTGCTCGCGTGCAGCCTGCTGCTGGCGCAAAAGTTCCTCGTCACGAAGTCGTCGCCGCCGTTCTAGCTCCCGCATTATGAGGCGGACTACAATAAACAGCAACAGAATGGCTGCAATAGAGCCGAGCGAAATGAGTATCGCAAGCCGTCGCCTAATTCGTGCAAAATACGCTTCATCTTCCGCCGCAAACTGCGCGGAACGATCATATTGAATGTTCGTTACCGTGACACTATAATTCTTGCTCTCGTCGTAACCAACGGCATCCTGGATATAGTTTGCAACTTGCACGAGCGTCTCTGTCGGCACGGGCGTATATACACGGCTTATTGCACCTGTTTCTGCATCGATTACCGGCTGATGCGTTTTTGGATCGCGCTGCGTTGTCCACGTACCGTCAACATTAGCAGCAACAGTCACACGATCAATCTGCGGACTTGTTTCCCGCTGCTCCTGCGTCGTATTTACTACTCTGTTTTCCGTTACGCCTGTCTCTGTAGAGCGCCCAATGACATTCGACATGTCCGAATACACAGGTGGCGTCTGTCCCTCCGTGCCGGCAGGTCCTTCAGGATTGAAGCCCGTGCCCTGCCATTCTTTTGTAACAGTTTGTGAAGAAATCGTCAACGACTCACGCATTTCAGAATCGTCGTACGGCGTGCGAGGATTGTCAGAGCGAATGACAATCGGCGTATAGATTGTTGAATCGCTTGTGCGCTTTGACATGTCCATATCGATTTTTATATTGAGGTCGCGCATGCGGTCTTCAGTAAACCAACTCTGGAGAGATTTTAATATCTGCGCACGATAGTACGCTTCAAGCTTTTGTATCTCGCGCTGTTGACGTGCCACAAGATTGACGCGGTCAATTTCTCCCATCGCGGCAAAATCATTGAGGACATTTCCGTCAGCATCTGTAATCGTAATATTTTCAGGCCGCAACCCTTCGACAGCCATCTGTACCAAACTCTGAATGCCGCGTATGCGACGCGCATCTTGCAGCAGAGAACTTGCAGGCTTTACGCGAAGAATAATACTTGCAGTGACAGGGTTTTGCTCCGAGATAAAAAGCGTATTTTCCGGCAGCACAATATTCACATCTGCGCTTGTAATGTCATCAATAGCTTCGATGTGCTGCTTTACCGTCTGTGTGATTGCATTTTTGAGGCGCACATTCTGCTCTGCATCTGTCGTCGACCAGCTGCGGTTGTAAAATGCGGCAAATGGGTCTATGTTAGACGGCACGAGCCCTTCGCTTATGAGCACATCGCGCATGCGGCGGGCAGTACGCTCATCTTCTACAGAGATATAGCCGTCATCTGTTGTATATGCGACAATATTGTATTCTGAAAGTTTGTCAAGAATGCGGGTGCGCGCCATTTCATCTGCAACAGGCGAATTAAACAGACGCACTGTTGTAGAACGAGAAGAAAGCGACGCTGTAAGGATTATTGCGACGATGACAACCGCAACAATGGCAAACAGAATTATTTTTTGTATGACTGTGCCTTTTGTCCATAAATTTTTTATGGACTCACCAAGCCGCTTGAACCATTCGTTCATCTGTCCCCTCCCGTGAACGAATTGAAATCGATATAAATATTTTTATTATTATACCACATTGCTGCAATCTTGAAAAGAGAAAATTGAAAAAAATAATGCAGCATGGTAAAATGCGCCATATCCAACTATCGCGTTGTCGTGATGTCATTCCATCCGCTCACAATTCTGTCAATGACAGTTTGTGCAAGGGATAGCGACATGCGCGCTTTCGCCATGGCAATAGTGACGTCTTGCGGATCGACTGAATCAGGTTCAGTGAGAATTTGTCGCTCAAGCGTGTTTACATTGAGCTGTTGGCTATTCATTGCTTTTACTGCATCGAGCAAATAGTTGTTAAAACTGATACGCGTTTTTGCGATGCCGTTCTCTGCCGCTGACGGAATGCTGTTGAGCGGTGCTCCCGCAATGTCCGAAAGTTCAGCTCGTCCCGTATGCGCAGGATGCGTACGCGTCATCTGCAATGTGCCCAATTCAGGTATTTTCATAAATTCCCCTTGAAGCTGCCTTGAAAAAACTTCCACCCTTGTTTATTATACTGTTTTTATCGCCCTATCTCAAGAGCAGAAGAGAACATCTGCTTTGCGCCCTCAATGACAGTCGCATTGGCTTCATACGCGCGCGATGCGGCAATTAAATCTACCATTTCATCGACAATATTGACATTGGGATATTCGACATATCCTTTATTGGGGCCTGACTGAATCGCATCGGGATGTGTCGGATCGTATACAAGTCGTCCTTCTGTATCGGTGTCTTTCACAATCTTTAAGACGCGCACGCCTTTTCCCGGTCCTTCGTCCAAATCTTCAGGACAAAACGGCATGCGCCACTGCACAGATTTTTCTCCGATTGCCTGAAAGATGACGCGTGAGCGCTTAAATGACCCGCCTTCCTGTGTGCGCGTTGCAGAGGCATTCGCAATATTGTTTGAAATAACGTCGGTACGCAGCCGTTCTGCTGCCATGCCTGTTGCCGCTACGTTTATGCTGCTAAAAAGTCCCATCTATGATGCCTCCAGAGATTAAGATTTTTGCATTGCAGTGTTGATTTGAGAGAATTCAAAATTGGCAAGTTCTGCAAGCATCTGATACTGCATCTGCGTTTGAAGCACAAGCATCGCTTCTGCTTCTGCATCAACATTGTTGCCATTAGGTTTTGCCGTCGTCGTGTAATCGAGGACACGGCGAGGCTGCACATCGCGATAGTCATGCGGCTCATAGAGAGAAAAATGACGCTCGTCAGTGCGCGTGAGTTGAAATGCATTTTTCGCTTTTTCCTCTGAATCAAATGCACGCTTGAGCTCGCTTTCAAAATTGACGACAGTACGCTTAAAATTAGGTACGCCGCTGTTTGCCATATTGTTTGCCGATACTTGATAGCGCAACGAACTTACATCCATGCCGCGATGCAGTAAGTCCACTGCTCTTGTAAACGTATTCATACTCTCATTTTCGGCAGAGGAAACAATAGGGTTTAGCGTTATCTCCTGTTCCGCGTCATAGCCACCTGCCGTCTGTAAAGCGCAAGTGCCGCACAAAAAAATTGATAACATATGCGACTCCTGCCACAAGCGCAACAGTGGCTCCTGTTGGAAAATTAAACATAATGGCAGCAACATATCCTACAAATGCAAAGAGAAATCCTGCAATGCTGCTTGCAATAAAAAGCATTTTTATTCCCTGCATTTTTTTTCTGTACTCCAAAAATAGAGACGACGTAAGCACTGGCAAAATCAAAAGCGCATCAATTAAAAACGCTCCCAGCAGTTTCATCGCAAGCGCAACGGTGAGTGCGACGATGAGAATCATAGCTGTGTAATGCGCGCGTACATTTATGCCAAGTGAAAATGCTATTTCCTGATTGTAAAACAACGCAATGATATTTTTAAAATTGCATATCGTATATAATGCAAGCACAAACGCAAGCAGCATTAAAATCAATATGTCGCTTTTTGTCAGTGCGAATGGACTGCCCCACATCAAACTTAAAGTGTCTTTTGCAGGCACATCTCTTACATGCATGATAAACGAAGCGAGCGCCATGCTCACAACCATTGCAGCAGCGCTTGTGCTGCCAAAACCATGAGCGCTGTTTTTCGTAAACGCTATCATTGCAATTACAAGCAATACATTTATGACAACTATCGACGGAAGAAGCGGCAGAGAAAACGCGAGTGCAACAGCACCGCCCAAAATAACGCCATGCATGAGCATATAACGAAGCGGCACAAGATTAAGATGCAATACCATAACACCGCAGAGTGGAAACGTTGCCCCAGCGACGAGCAACGCAATAAAGCCACGCAACACAGGCGGAAGTACAAAGAGTGCAAACAATCTAGCCATGTAACGCTCCCGCATCAGGCTCATCGCTTTTAAGTACAAGTTTTTGCCAACTTGATAATTTTAAAAGCTCATCGTCGTGCGTTACTACAATGATTGTCGGAATTTCAGAAACTGAAAGAGAACGTAAAAGCTCGACAACCATTTTGCGATTATCTGCATCAAGAGCCGCTGTAGGCTCATCGAGCAGTAAAAGTTTTGCTTGTTGCGCAAGACAACGGGCAAGCGATACTTTCTGTTTTTCGCCTCCGGAAAGACTTGAAAAATTCCTTCCCGCAAGATGAGCAGCGCCTGTGCGGACAAGCGTTTTTTGAACGAGTTCACGCTGTTTTTTCTTTCCGCATGCAATTCCCAACGACACAACCTCCTCAACAGACAAACTGAACGCAACATCGTCTATCATTTGCGGAATGTATCCAATCACACGTTTTGGAAGACGCTTTGGCTGCATGCCGTCTACAAGAATATTTCCTGAAAGCGGTTCATATATACCCAATAGCAATTTTAAAAGCGTTGTCTTGCCAGCGCCGTTTTCTCCTGCAATCATGAGGCGGCCTCCTGCAGGAACAAAAAAAGAAAGATTCTTTATGTACCCATATTTTGCATGCACATTTTCCAACCGCACTTCAACACCCTGCACAAGTTTTGCCCGCTGACGGAGCATCGTATACATCACATCACTATTATGCTCCATCTCAAGCAAGTCTTCTGTAGCGCATAAAAGTCGCGCAACTTCATGCGCGCATGAAAACACAATTGCATCATCGCCTTTACACAAAGCGTTTGATTCAGCAATATAGCGCTCTGCAAGTGCACTCGCAATATTCGCATGGATTTTTTTTATTCCCATGCGCACCAGTAAAACAGCCGCAGCTTTTCCGACAGCAGTGTCATGCGCGCATAACACCGCGTGTGCCGCTCCATAAGTTTTAAGAAAATCTTCTAATGCAAAAAGCGGCATGAGCCATTTTCCGCAGTCTGCAAAAATAAGCTTGTCCCCGTCATACACGCAGAGCGTTGTATTTTCAGGCAACGGCAAAAGATATGCATCGTTCATAATAGTAGTATAAAAAAGATTTGCAGTAATGGCAAATAGCTGCATAGGATATGTTCATTGCAACTGCATGCTCTTATCCGCTTCATTGAAATGATGCAGCTACTTGTGCTATACTAAAACATCGTGAATGCATCTGACAAACGCTTGTATATCATCGGCGCAGGATTTGCGGGCATTTCAATCGCCGCTGACATAAAGCGCAAAAAAATATTTGGCAAAGTTGCAGCATTCCTCGACGACGATGAAAACCTCATCGGAAAAATGTTCGACGGCATTCCTGTCATAGGACCTGTTGCAAACATCGCGTCGCTTTTGCGCTGCACAGAGAGCGACGAAGCGATTATCGCAACGCCGAGCGCAAGCGTTGAGCGCATAAAAGCGATTTACGAGCTGCTCAAAGCAGGCGGCTTCAAGCACATAAAAATTCTCCCGAGCGTGAGCCAGATTGTAAATGGAACAGCGCACCTCGTGCAGGCGCGCGAGATTGACCCGCTCGACATTTTAGGCAGAACGCCTGTCACTGTTTCTCTCAAAGAGAGCCTTTCCTACCTTCGTGGAAAACGCGTTTTAATCACCGGCGCGGGCGGCTCCATAGGTTCGGAACTTGCACGGCAGCTGCTTTCAGGAGGCGCGGAACGGCTCTATCTTTTTGGGCACGGCGAAAATTCGATTTATCACATTGACCGAGAGCTGCACCTTTTGCAAAAAGAAGGAGTGGGCGAAAAGGCAACGATTGTGCCGATTATTGGCGACATGAAAGACAGCGCATACATTGACCACATCGTTGCGCGCACAAAATGCGATGTTGTCTTTCACTGCGCTGCGTACAAGCATGTGCCGCTCATGGAAGAAAATCCTGTTGCCGCAATCGAAAACAATGTATTCGGCACAAAGAACATGCTCGATGCGTGCATTGCTCACCGCGTGCGCCGCTTTGTGCTCATCTCAACAGACAAAGCGGTTGCGCCGGTATCAGTGTACGGCGCGTCAAAAATGATTTGTGAAAAGCTCCTGCTTGAAGCTGCCGCAAAAGCAGACGGCAACGCGTTCATGTTCGTGCGCTTTGGCAACGTATTAGGCTCGCGCGGTTCAATTCTGCCGCTCTTTATGGAGCAAATCAAAAACGGGGGACCTGTCACTGTAACTGACAAAAACATGGAGCGGTATTTTATGACAATTCCCGAAGCGTGCTCGCTCGTATTGCAGGCGGGAGGCGTTGGCACAAATGGCTCATCATATGTGCTCGACATGGGGCAGCCAGTAAAAATCGCAGAACTTGCAGAGCAGATTATTCGCTTTTCAGGATTTGAGCCGTACAAAGATATTGACATTCAATTCATAGGCGCGCGAAAAGGAGAGCGCACAGTGGAGCCGCTTTGGAGCAGTGAAGAACAGCCGCAAAAGACAGCATATGAAAAAATATTGCAGCTCACAAACACGCCGTTTGAAAACAAAAAGCTCGCTGCGCTGCTTGCACGCCTTGCGCCTATATGCAGTTGCAGCAACATGAGCGGCGACAGATTACGCAATGCACAGCAAGGCGGCTGCAATTGCGCGAGCGAGAATGCGGCAGTTGGCAACGCGGCAAACAGCGTGTACCGCGACAAAGAGCATCTACTTACAGTGCTGAGCGACTACATTCCGTCGCTTAAAGCGTGGCGAGAAGGAAATGAGGCGGGGCGCACGAATACGGCGAGCACATGCAATGCAAACAGCAACAATGCGAGCAACACACAAGGCGCGTTTATGGCGCGCAACGCGCCAGCTAATGGAACGGAGGCTTCCCTTGTCTAACCATGCAGTTCCGTTTTTCCGCGCGTCAATCGGAGAAGAAGAAGCAGCGGCGGTGCTTTCAGTTCTCAAAAGCGGCTGGCTTACAACGGGAGAAAAAGCGCTGCAATTTGAAAACGATTTTTCCGCAAAGATGAACAATGTTGCAAGCGATGTAGAACGCGTGCGGAAATCGCTCGGTCTTGACACAGAAGCAGTGCAGAGCTTTGCTGTAAACAGCAACACGAGCGGCATGATGCTGGCGCTTGACGCATGCGGTGTTGCAAAAGGAAGCGCTGTCATCACAACGCCGTACACATTTGTTTCGACTGCTGCATGCGCGCGGCATCTGGGCGCAGACGTATTTTTTGCAGACATCGAGCGCAACTCATACAGCATAGATGTGCAAAAAATAGAAAACATACTCAAAAGCAGCGACGGCTCGCGCGTCAAAGCGATTGTGCCCGTGCATATTGCGGGGAATGTATGCAACATGGAAAAAATTTGCGCGCTTGCAAAAGCATACAATGTGCGCGTCATTGAAGATGCGGCGCATTCATTACCCTCGCCTACGCCGCTTGGCTATGCTGGCACAATAGGAGATGCGGGCGTGTTTTCGTTTTACGCAACAAAGACGATAACGACTGCAGAAGGCGGCATGGTGTGCACGCGCAATGGCAGCATTGCAAAGCGAATCGCGTCCATGAGGCTTCACGGCATGGACCGCGCGGCATATGACCGCTACACTTCAAAACACGCTTCGTGGGAATATGACATCATAGAATGCGGCTACAAGTTTAACTTGCCTGACGTGCTTGCCGCGCTCGGCATAGAGCAGCTCAAAAAAGCAGACACGCTTTTCCAAAAGCGAAAGCGCATTGTGCAAACATACAACGACGCATTCTCCTCGTGCGACTTTATCACACTGCCGCCAGATGAAATCGGCAACGCGTGGCACTTGTACCTTATGCGCATCGTGCCAGAAAAATTAACAATTTCGCGAGACCAGTTTGCAAAAAAACTGCAAGAGCGCGGCATAGGCATTTCAGTGCACTTTATTCCGCTCTTTCATTTTACGTACTGGAAAAAAACTGTGACAGGATTTACTGCGGAAAATTTTCCCAACGCGGAAAAACAGTATGCCGCAACAATATCGCTTCCGCTGTGGCCTGACATGAGCGACGACATGGTGCAGGATGTCATCAATGCGGTAAAAGAAATAGGAGCGCGTCATCATGGCTAAAAAGAAAAGCGCAAAAGCATTATCTCTGCAAATGCAGGAGTTTTACAGCGACTGCAGCAAACCTGACATGCTCTATGCCGCGCTCATCAGAAGCCCTGCATCGTCAGGAACAATAGCAGGCATCTCATGCACGGAGCTTGATGACAACTGCTTTATGTTCACCGCGCGCGACATTCCCGGTAAAAACAGCATGCGCACAAACGGAACAGATACAGAAATCTTTTGCACAGAACATGTCTCATACAAAGGGCAGGCGCTCGGCATTATCATTTGCCCAGAAGAATCACGCGCCCGCGACATGGCAAAAAAAATAGCAGTGACATTTGAAGAGCGGCACGATGCGCTTGACACGCAGCTTTCAAAAACAGTCGCAGAGCGCACAGTAAAAACGGGCGCGTTTTTATCTGCTGGAAAAACAGCAATCACCAAAATTTTCAAATCGGCAGATTTTGACATTTCTGGAACATGGTCGCAAACTATTGCAGACGCTCATTGGGCAGAGACGAACGGCGCATTCTGCTTTATGGAAAACAATTTGCTCACAATTCTTGCCCCTGTGCAGTGGCCGTGGCACTTGAAGGCTGCCGCCGCAAGCGCGCTCGGCATTGATGAAGACCGCATTATTGCGGAGC
Source organism: Treponema sp. (assembly GCA_017940005.1). Taxonomy (GTDB): domain Bacteria; phylum Spirochaetota; class Spirochaetia; order Treponematales; family Treponemataceae; genus Treponema_D. The sequence goes on along the minus strand of JAGAZO010000016.1, from coordinate 132,964 downwards.
CAACAAACACATACAGTCACCGCGCAAGCAAACTGTGGCGCAGCGAAACGCTCGCTGTTCAAGCTGCCCTCGCCTCGTACCTTGCGCAAAAGCCGGTAAAACTCACGCTTTCAAGAGCAGAGCAGGAAGCGTACATGAAATCAAGCATGCCCGTCTCAATCACCTGCCGCAGCGCAGTAAAAAAAGATGGCACAATCACTGCAATGCACATTGAAATTACTGTCGATGTCGGCAGCTGCAATCCGTTTGCGCAGGAGATACTCGACAGGCTTGTGATTGCCGCTTGCAATGTCTACAATATTCAAAACATATGCATCAACGCAAAAGCAGTCTCTTCTGCAAACCCTCCCACATCGGTATTTCCTGATGCCATAGACAGCCAATCATTCTTTGCTATTGAAAGCCATCTGCAAAAAATCGCAGATGAACTAGCCATGCTGCCGCACGAGCTTCGCGCAAAAAATATTGCAGAAAATCAAAAGAAGATTGCAACACCGTTTCTCTTTCACACAGAACACATGCATGCAGCACTTGCAGGAGTTCTTGCAACAAGCGATTTTTGCCGCAAATACACGTCGTTTAAAAGAGACGCATTACAGCATGCAGATTCTGCTCTGAACCGCTTTTCGCTTCCCATACGCGGCGTAGGCATTGCATGTGCATTCGACGGCGCAACGTATTTGAACAACGATTTTTTTTCACAAAAGATTGCCGTCACGCTCAACGAAGACGGCAGTGTTTCCATCCATTCGCCAGTGCCGTCACCGCAAATCGCAGACATATGGACGCACGGTGTTTCTGCGCTGCTCGCAATTCCCGCCTCGTCCGTAAGAATTGTGCCAGACGATGCGTTGCACGAAAAATCACCTGGGCACGACAGTATATACAGCAACATAAGCGTCATGTCGCACGTGCTGCACAGCTGCTGCCGCGAACTTGAAAAAAAGCGTGCAGCGACAAAACGCACTGCATCGCTCACAGTAAAAAAAGGCATCTCTCCGACAATAAAAAAACTTTGGAACAAACATGATTTTTGCGGCACACCATTTTACTCCGTCTCATACGGCAGCGCGGTCATCGAAATACTCATAGACCCGTATACGTACAATGTGCGCAGCAAAGGCATCTGGCTTGCGATAGACTGCGGGCATGTGCTCGACATGCGCCATGCGGAAAACTCGATACGGCTCTCGCTGCAACAAGAATTGTCACAGCTCATTCAAAATGAAACAGTTCCGTGCGACAGCATTCACATTTCGTTTATTCAATCGGATGCGCCGCCTGTGCAAATTGGCAATCTCGTGCACAACATTATTCCCGCAGCATTCTCTTCCGCGCTTTCGCTCGCGCTCAATTCACACGTGCACGAGCTTCCATGCACGATTGAAACGCTGTACAAAGCAATCGCACAACCGCGAGGTGATGAATGAAAATTCCCGTGACGCTCAACAGTTCAAAAATAGTGCTCGACGCAAATCCAAATGACACGCTGCTTGGCGTGCTCAGGCGCGAAGGACTTTTATCTGCAAAATGCGGCTGCGGCAAAGGAGTGTGCGGCTCGTGCACTGTCGTGCTTGACGGAAAGCCCGTGCCAAGCTGCATCATACCTGTAGCGGTAGTGCGCGACGCCGCTGTCATGACGCTTGAATATTTTTCAAAAAGCGACGACTACAGCGACATTATGAAAGGATTCAACAAGGCAGGCATTCACTTGTGCGGATTTTGCAACGCAGGGAAAATATTTGCCGCGTGGAATATTTTAAACACGACAATGCGGCCGAATAGAGCGGCAATCCTTGAGCAGGTGCGCTCGCTTTCTGCATGCTGCACAAACAGCGATTTGCTTGCAAACGGGATTCTCTATGCATTTGATTACAAAGTCCAGCGGATGGGGGCGCAAAAAAATGCAAAATAGCGCACGCACTTTTTTCTTTGCAAAAACGATTCCCGAACTCTTTTATCAGCTTAAATCTGTTGCGGGGCTTCAAGCGGCAGGAGGCTGCACGCGCCTTGACAACAACGCCGACAAAGTGATTTCCATACGAGGCATTCCCGACTTGGCAGTCATTTCAAAGCATGAACGCTATCTCGATTGCGGTCCGGGAGTCACCCTTTCAAGCATCATCGAGCTTGCACGCGCACGCGTGCCGGAAATATTTCTTGAAGCAATACAAAGCATCGCAAATCCTTTTGTGCGCAACATTGCGACGCTTGGCGGCAGCATATGCGCACGCGGTATAAAGTCAACTGTGTACGCGCCACTGCTCGCGCTCGACACGCGCATCGAATTCCACAGCCAGACTAATGCAACATATGTGCCGCTCATCAACTTTACAGAGATTCCGCACGGCGCAATATTGACCAACATACGCATTCCGCTCAGCGAGTGGGACATTGCCGTGTTCCGTAGACTTGGACCACAACATATGATTACAGACACAAGCGCATCATTTGTGTTCCTCGCAGACACAGAAAAAAACGCAATCACGAACATAAAGCTTGCATTTGCAGGTCCCATTTCATTGCGCTGCCTTGAATTTGAAAATAGGCTCATCGGCACGAGGTTGCCATTATCGCCAAAAGATATTATAATGCGCGTTGAAATGGCTGTAAAGCAATTTGACAAAGCCGCAGAAGGACAGAACTGCAATTCCATGCTGCGCGAACAGTTCATCAATCTTACACGCTATTCGCTTGAACAGCTAACATAGAGTTTTAGGAAGAAATATGAAAGAAACACTTATACTGATTTTGGACAATGTAGAATTTGCAATAAGCGTCATAAGCATTACTGTTGTCATTTACGGCTCGGTACGCGCCATCATCGATTTTATAAAAGATGAAGTGTTGTATTCGCGCAACGAAGAAGTAAAAGCGCATTCGCTCATGGCGATTCGTGCAGATTTTGGCGTGTACCTCATGATAGCGTTGCAGTTTCTCATTGCGGCAGACATTATCAGAACGATTTTAAAGCCAGACCTCATGGAACTTGCAACGCTCGGCGGAATAGTCTTGCTTCGTACAGTTTTGTCGATATTTCTTGAGCGCGAACTCAAAGAGCTCAAGGAAATGCGATCAGAATAAACCATGCATTTTTGAGCATGCAGCGTGAGTGATGAGCATTGCGTCTCCGTAGCTAAAAAATCGGTAGCTGTTTTCAACTGCCGCTCTGTATGCGCGCAATATGTTTTCGCGCCCTGCAAATGCGCTTACGAGCATGAGCAGCGTTGATTCAGGCGTGTGAAAATTGGTGAAAATTTCATCCACAACTTTAAACGTGTATCCCGGATACATGAATATACGCGTGCTTCCTGTACCCTCTTGCACCACGCCGCTTTCTGTGCATGCAGCTTCGAGCGTACGAACGCTCGTCGTGCCTACCGCAAGTATAGTGCGCCCGCTCCGCTTTGCTTCGTTCACTTTTGAAGCGGTTTCTGCAGGAATTGTATATACTTCCTCATGCATTTTATGCTTTTCGATTTCTGCCTCACGCACTGGTAAAAATGTACCAAGCCCTACATGGAGCGTTACCCACGCAATGTCTATTCCTTTTGCAGCGAGCCTTTGCAGCATGTCGTCTGTAAAATGCAAGCCTGCGGTAGGGCATGCCGCACTTCCCGTCTCTTTTGCATATACTGTTTGATACCGCTCTGCATCAGAAAGCTCGTCACCACGCTTTATATACGGCGGAAGCGGCATGTGCCCGTTTTTGTCAAACCACGCTTCGTCGAGCGCGCACTCAAAACGCAGCGAGCGGAATTCTGTTCCTGCGTTTTTTGCATCTTCTACAATCGTTCCGATAGAACCATCAGGAAACATATAGCGCATACCGCCTTTTTGCTTCTTTGCGTTCTTCACCATAACATTCCAGAACGTACCGGCCTCATCGAGCTGATTCAAAAACATGAATTCCTGTTCGCGCCCCGTCGTCTCCTTTATGCCATACACGCGAGCGCGGCGCACCCGCGAATTATTGAATACCATGAGCGTGCCGCTATGAATGAAGTCTGGAAGCTCCCCCATTGCATGATGAGAAACGCTGCCGCTAAAGCGCTCGAGCACCATAAGCTTGTCTTCACCGCGCACAGACGACGGATGCTGCGCAATGAGCTCTTCAGGCAAATCAAAGTAAAAATCTTTAGTAAGCATGGCAACAGTGTACCATAAAATAAAAAAGTATAAAATGCGCACATCCGTGCTCTGACAACAGCTTGCAATTAGCGCACAATTTTATGCCGCGAGCGTATTTTGCACATCGCTATTGCCAGCACCCTTCCCTTGCAGTTTATGCAGCAGTTTGAATTGCCCTTTGCAAATCTGCATCGTATGTTTTTAGCGCAATCCCATACCGTCTGGAAAGTTCCAAATAGGACGCATCGTAATAAGAAAGCCCGTATTCAACTGCAAGAGCAAATATCCGCTGGCGAATTTCCCCATCCGTCTGCACATCTGTGCAAATAGGCAGCTTCTGCAAATCGTAAAGAATATCCATTGCATCAGACTTGGAAAGAGATGTTTTCACTTTGCCGCCTTTTCTTGTTTTGCACAACAGTACATTTTCAATCTCATACCAGAACAGCGGAGGCACATAAAACTGGCCGTTGCTTGTAAGGATATATTCCACATCTTTGACGCAATCAGCCAGTTCATTGTCACAGTACCCGTTCAACAGATACGCCGCCATAAAGGAAGCATCTACCGCAAAACAAGGCAACGGTTTAGTACTTTCTTCCGTCATTTTTCAGCTCCATGAGTTCTGCAGCGGTAATTGCAGAAAGCCCGTTCTTTTTGCGAAATTCTGCAATTTTATGACCACGCGCCATAATACGACGATGGGCGGCAAAAGCAACTTCATTGCAAACAGTCTGTTTGCCCTGCAAAACAGCAACATGCTTTCCGTTTTTTGAAATATTGATTACAGCGCCATCTTGCACCTTGCGAAGCAGTTCCGCAAAATACGTTTTTGCCTCAAATGCGCCAACATCGAAACTATTGTTGCCCGCAGCAACTAAAGCTAACGCCATATGCACCTCCTTATACGTGAAATGTTTTTGATGTTTCACTGCTTATACAATACTACAAAATCGCTTCAAAGTCAACCAGTTTTTAAACCAGTTTATTTAAAATAAAAGTCGTTCGTCAGAATGATGTTTTTCCGTAATACCCAAATGTGCGTATGCTTTGTCTGTGACAATTCGTCCACGCGGCGTTCTCTGCAAAAGTCCGCACTGAATCAAATACGGCTCATAATAATCTTCAAGCGTGTCGATTGATTCGCCTATAGAAATAGCAAGCGTTTCGGCACCCACAGGTCCGCCACCAAAATTTTCAATAATCGAAAGGAGGATTTCTCTATCGTATTTTTCAAGGCCAAGACTGTCAACGCCGAGCCGCTCTAGTCCCGCTTCCACAATTTTTTTTGCGATGCGACCGTTTCCTTCCACTTGCGCAAAATCGCGCATGCGACGCAATATGCGGTTTGCAACACGTGGCGTGCCGCGCGAGCACGATGCCATAAGCAACGCCGCGTCATCGTCAACGTCAACATGCAGAATGCGTGCGCTTCGATGCACAATGCTTGAAAGCTCATCGTGCGAATAAAAATTAAAACGCTGGATAATGCCAAAACGGCTTATGAGCGGCGTTGCGACCATGCCCGCTTTTGTCGTAGCGCCGACAAGCGTAAACGGCGGAATGGGAATGCGCACTGTGCGCGCGGCAGCTCCCTGCCCTATCACCCAGTCGAGCTCAAAATCTTCCATTGCGATGTATAGCATCTCTTCAATTGCAGGCTTAAGACGATGAATTTCGTCTATAAAAAAAACAGTGCGCGGCGCAATCGTTGAAAGGATGCCCGCAAGATCCTTGGGCTTGTCGAGCGCGGGGGCAGATGTTACTTTAAAATCTGAACCAAGTTCGTGCGCGGTAATTTGTGCAAGCGTTGTTTTGCCAAGACCAGGCGGTCCGATTAAAAAAAGATGGTCGAGCGGCTCCTCGCGCTCGCGCGCCGCCTCTATGAATACTGAGAGATTCTGTTTTATCGCTTCCTGCCCAAGGAATTCGCCCATGAGCTGCGGGCGCAGAGTTGCTTCCTGCTCGTCGTCGCTGCTTTTTATGTCGGCGCGCACAATGTGAGCAAATCCTTCTGATTCAATCGCATTTTTCATGTCGCTTCAGTATAGCAAAAACGTAAAAAATTGCACAGGGCATTCATGCTATACAGTGAACTTTCCAACTTCCTGCATGAGATTCAATATGCTTTCTTTATTCTTTTTAGTCATCATATGCACTTCCTGCACCGCGCTGTTTATCTGCTCCGAGCTAGAAGCCATTTCATTTACATCATCAGTTATGGTACGCGTAAGTTTATCAAGTTTTTGCAATTCTTGTGCAATGTTTTCACTGCCTGCAAGCATTTGTTCTGAACCAGTCTGTACGTTCCCGGTTACCGTTTTAATATCTCGTATAGCTTCAAGCACCTCGCGACTTCCTTCAGACTGTTCTTTCATTGCGATAGTAATGAAATCTTCCTGCTGCGAAATGTAATTTGTCAATTCATGCACTTCGTCAAACATCTTTTCAGCGCCGTCACCCGCAGTAATTAAATTATTAATAATTTCAGCAGATTCTTTTAATACAGAGCCTATCTGTCTTCCCTGCTCGTTTGATTCTTCTGCCAATTTGCGAATTTCATCAGCGACAACTGCAAATCCTTTACCAGCTGTTCCTGCATGGGCAGCTTCTATCGCTGCATTCATAGCAAGTAAGTTTGTCTGGCTTGCTATATTTTGGATGACAATGCTTGCTTCTAAAAGTGAATCTGATTTTTCTGCTATCTGCATAACAACAGTATTAGCATTTCGCGCTTCATCCTTTCCTTTTGCAGTTTTATCATATAGCTCTTTAATAAGCGCATTATTTTTTTCAAGGGTGATTGAAATAGAGCGGATGTTTGCAACCATCTCTTCTATTGAAGATGAAGATTGACCAACACCTGCAGTCTGCACTTCAATACTGTCTGCAAGCTGTTTTATAAGGTGAATAATTTGTTCTATGGTCGCAGATGTCTCGCGTATGCTCGCAGATTGATTCATTATCTGCTCCTTTACAGTTGCAATATTTCCGTTTATCTGCTCTACCGCGCTTGCCGTTTCAGTCATATTAATTGACAATGATTCTCCAATGCAATTCATAGCTTGTGATTCATCTATGAGCAAATGAAGCATATGACTCATACTGTCCATCGTATTATTAAAATACTGCATCAAATGCCCAATTTCGTCATTAGCTGCATAGTGGATTCTATCGGTAATATCACCCGATGCAATTTTTGCAAAGACAGCTTGCAAATGAGTAAAATAAACTGTCAACTTGTAAAAAAATATAAACTCGACAATAAGCGCTACAATAAACAGCAAGAGACTGATAGCAAACATATTTCGAACAAGCTGTTTAAATCCTGTAAAGATTTCTGCCTCTTCTATAAACGCAATCACTTGCCACGGCAAACCATCCACCGAAAAAATTTGGGCGTGCCATTTTGTGTCGTCTATCATAACAGGTAGCTGCGCCGCATCTGTTTGCGACAGCTGCTCAAATGCAGGAATTCCGACATCTTGCAATGTGCTGAAATTCAGTTCAGGATGGCGCGGATCTGCCAGAATCATGCCGTCGTCTTGCACGAGCATGACATACCCCGATTCACCAATTCTGCAGTTATTGATGAATGAGGTCAGCTGTGACAGTGCTATATCTATTGCCATGCAGCCGATAAATTCGCCGCTTTGTGATAACACGCGCCGCGAAAAGCAAATGCAAGAAATATCTGTATCAGAATAAAATGCGGGAGACACAATCACTTCGCCATCTGCAAATTTTGCCTGTTCATACCATTCGCGCACGCGCGGGTCATAGTGCGCATGAACGATACCATCCCATGATGTTGTCAGGCCTCCCCATTTTGAGCCAAAATACACTTCAGCAAATTCAGAATAGTTTTCCTCAAACTGTTTAAAAAGCAAAATCATTTCCTGTTCAATGGGACTTTTTGCAATATCTTTTACAACAACATCTTGATTTTCCGCTGTGTAATTGTGCAATGTATCATCAGCTGCTTTTATCGTTGGATGTTCAGAAAGTAATCGAACAGTATTCTTGTTGTTCTGTACAAAAAGCTGGATAGTTTCGTTTATCGAAAAAAACTGCTGTTTGACAGATTGATTAAACCGCTCAGTATCTTTTCTATATATTTGCATACCAATGACTGTACAAATCACAACCATTAATAAAATAATCCCTACAGTAAGAAGCATAAGAGATTTAGCACGGATAGAAAACGAACGTTTTCGTTTTCCTGACGAGCTGATTTTAGACATTTTTTCCTCGTGGTATATACTTTTTTCTATGACTCTCAGAGCGTTATATTTTAATAATATTGAGTATATCACATCGCGCAACATCACACAAGCGCTTTTTTGAGATTTTGTATATAAAAGACATGCACATTTTAATAATGTAGGATATTTTGCATATGACTACTGTGCAAGCTCCACAAGCGCGCGGCGGAACACAGCATCTTCTTTTTCAGTAGGCTTTTTTGCATTCCAACCGTCCTCATCTGCAAGAGCGGCAGCGACAATTCCAACAACATGCTCACAGTTGCGCTTGTCGTAGCCCATAGACGCAAGCGAGACAATCACCGCTTCAAACGGACGAGACGGCGCGCGTGAGGCAACAGGCGATTCACTGAGTGCCAGCTTGCCTTTGAGCGCGAGCATCATCTTTGCAGCAGTTTTTTTTCCAATGCCCGGAACTTTTTCAAGCAGCGAGACATCTCCACCGTCAAGCGCAGCTACAAGCTGGCTTCCAGAAATATGCGAAAGAATTTTTACGGCACCGCGCGGTCCAATGCCGTCAACTTTTATTAAATCGAGAAAAAGCGCGCGCTCCTCGTGCGACGAAAAACCGTAGAGCTGCATAATATCGTCAGTATGCACAAGATACGTGAACACGCGCGCCTCACGCCCAACAGGTGGCAATGCGTCGAGCGCGGAGCCGGGCACAATGAGCTGCCATTCAATGCCGTGCGTGTCTATGCAGACAGCAGATGGCAATTTTTCAGTGATAATTCCTGTAAGACTGTTGAACATGCGCACAGTATAGCACAAACTGGACGAATAATACAGAGCGCCGCAACGTCATAAATGCACCATGACAACTTGAAAAGCACAGGAAAATCACTGCATTGTTCCATGCATAGCTTATCTAGCAACATGATGCAAATGTGTAATTGCACCTGCAAGTGCATCAGCAGCATGATCAGGCTTTGGCTCTGCTTCAAGAGCAAGTAAAATTTTTACATATTTTTCAACAAGTTCTTTATCTGCAGAAGCTGTTCCAGTCACTGATTGTTTTATTTGATTCGGTGTATACTCGTCGAGCGCAATACTATGCTGCGCAAGGCAGAGCGTAACGACACCGCGTGCTTCTGCAACTCCCATTGCAGAAGAAGTATTGCGAGCAAAATATAACTTTTCCATGGCCGCTTCAGTCGGTTTAAACTCATCAATTATTGTGCATAGCCTATTGTATAATGCAAGCAAGCGCAACTGATGCGGCATATGAGCAGCTGTTTCAACAACGCCGTAGCTTATCATGCGGTAACGACCGGTTTGATAATCGATAATGCCAAAGCCTGTCGATGCAAGGCCTGGATCAATGCCGAGTACCCGCCTGATTTTTTGTCTCTTGGAACAAAGTGATTTTTGTGGTGCATTTTCAGTGCCGGGAAGCGATTCAAATTTTCTCTTCATGAGCATTTTCGACCGCATGTTTTATCCGCTTTGCAGCATTTTTAAAATAGCGCTTGTAGGACGCGCCCAAATAAAATGGATGCGTGTCAACTTCCGCCTCTCGAGGTTTTTTGAATGTATACGGGCCGTGCACTTTCCATGAGTTGAACAGCCCTGTGATGATTGCGTCTGCGGGACAGTACATTGAGCACCGCTGGCACATGAGGCAGTTTTTGCCAAACACGGGCTTGCCGTCGCCTGATGCCGTTATGTTGTGCACGGGACATTTTTTAATGCATAAGCCGCATGTGGTGCATGCGTCTGTTGCGCGATAAAACGTCCCGTTGAATCGACCGCCCCAAAACTCTATGCGAAACATAAACGAGATGAATCTGAAAATTATCGGAAGATGCGGCACAACGCTTTTCCCCGAAATGATGTCCTGCACATCGAGCGGAACAAGCTGCTTTGCTGTTTCAAGCATGGCATACGCGCGCTCGTCAGTGTGGCGGAACATGATGTTGTACGGCATCACATAATCGTAGTGATTTGTAATGCGAAAATTGCGCTTTTTCAAAAGCGTTTGGATTTTGCTCCTCGAAGAAAAATTGAGTGCAAGCGGCTCGCCTGAAGATGCTGCGATGAAGCAATTTTTGGGCACAGATTGCACAGGAAGCGATGCGATAAAATCAACCATGATCCACGGCGCGTTGAACGCATACACAGGGTAAAAAAATCCGATGACATCGTAGTCTGCGACATTGAACGAAAAATCAGCATGTTCAATGTTACATGCGGCAACGCGTGCATTGTGCTCTTCAAAACTTTTTTTGTACAACTCGACAATGCGCTTTGTGTGCCCTGTGCCAGAATAGTAGCAAAACAATAAATTCATTTCATGTGCGCCTTAAAATCAGAATCGAAGTAGTAGCAAACGTTTTCATCTCTGCTGTGCGTGTCGTACCAAATCTGCGCAAAGATTGCATCTTTTTTGGCGAGGCGGTCAAAATCCCACACGTAATCTTTGTAGATGGGATTGAACCAATGCCCTGCGCGCAGCACAGAATACGGGCGAGCGAAAAAAATCTCCGCGTCTTGCGTTTTCCATTCAACAGCTGTATAGACATCGCCCGTTTTAAAAGATGATGCAAGACATTCGCCGCCGTGCATTTTTGCTACGTTCTGCAAGTCTTCAAGCGTGATTTCTTCATCGCGCTTTTCAAAGTTAAAGCCGTAGTCAAGCAGCCGCGCATTTTTTATCTCTTTTAAACTTTCGTAGCTGACGCTCGTGCCGTCGCGCAGTTTGCCTTCACACAAAAGCGGAAACTCGCTCCACGCGGTTGTCATATTTTTGTACGCGTCCGCGCTTCCAAAAAATGCAGTGAGCTTTGCGCTGTCATTGTGCGAAAGCCAATACTTTGGCGCGTTGTAATTTTTGAACAACCGCTCAATTGCCAATTTTTTTATGAGCGCGGCGGGAACGACACAGGCAAGCTTGTAGTACTTGTGGCAGTTGCCAATCTCTTTCCAATAGTCGCTGAGTTTGCCTGATTTGTAATGGAACAGATTTTCAAGCGCGTCGCTGTCGTAGTACCACATGCCGTGAAAGTTGCGCGTAATGTTGAAATCGGGCGCAAAGAAATCTTTTGAGCTGCCGTTTATCAATTTGAAGCCTTCGTTGAGCGTCTCAAATCCTGTAACGCGATTTTCGGCAGGCGCGCCAATGTTGAACACGTGACGCCAAAACGTTTTGCTTAAATCTTCTTCTAAATCTTTTTCGACAATCTTTTTTATGAGCGCGCCGCTGTCTTCGTCAGTAACCCATTCAAGCGGTCCGTTGAATGTGGTGTGAAACATGAGCCCGTCAGACATGTTGCCGTCGAGCATGCTGCGGTAAATCATTGCGCTTTGGCGGAGCACTGCCCAATTCGCAATGTTTGATTCGAGCACCGCAAACTCGCCGCGCAATTTATTTGCAGAATACACATCGAACGGCGAGACGAGCAGCGGGTCGCCCACGCGCCCCCACAAATGCTTCTCGTCGCGGTTGCCGTACAGCGCAACGCTCGTCACATCGATAAACTTCGGCTGATTCGTTTGAACTGCTTCGACTGCGCGGACAATGTTTTGTGCACCAAGCTCGTTCGCTTCGTATGAGCGGCGCGGATTTTTATCTGAAAGCGGCGGGATAACTGCCGCCATGTGAATAACGTAGTGAGCATCTTGCACAAGCTCTGCAAGCGCGCCCTCATCTGTGAGCGAACCGCTTACAACAGTGATTCTATTTCGCGCATTCCCAACTTCGCGCAAAAGGCGCGGCAGCGTTTTGTTTTCGCGGCGCACGAGCAGCTTGATTTTGACAAACGGCAATTCAAGCAGCTTTTTGACAGCTTGCACCCCCATGTGCCCTGTACCGCCTGTCACGGCAACAACAATATCATCTTTCATACGGAATAGCATTTTAACAAAAACAAAAGAGCGTTGCAAGCAAGGCAGTTGATTGTACAACAGCAGCTGCCTTGCAATACGTGCTAAAAAGCGTTGCGGCTAACGAAATGTCAAAACAAATGCGGGCAATTTATCTGCGTCATATACAGTTTCAGATGATGGCGTAAGGTCGTAATTGCTGCCCGCATTTGCCAAATTATATTTATACGCGGGTGGAAATATGTATACGTTTATCGTTTTTACTGTGTCGCTAGATATTCTTTTCTCAATAGTACATTTACTGCTTTCGTCTTTATAGTCACAAAACCTATCGTTAGTAACAAACAGTTCTATGTCTTCGCCAGTAGTATTGATTATTTTAAATTGATAAATCGGCAAGTCTTTTATGTGCGAAACTTCATTTCCTGCTCTAAAATAAACAGGCTTGTCTGTCGAAACGATTTTTCCTGCTGGAAACTGTGGTAATTTCAGCGACATGCGTTTACTTTGTTCAAGCGTAAAAACTTTATCGCCGTACGGTTGCAATGTAAATTGTACATCATGAGAAGAATTATTAATAATTTCCCGCTCTTTGACAGTAGAGAGAAAAGAATCGCATGAGGCAAACAGAAAAAACACTGCTATACTAACGCGCGCTAGCTTTTTCATATTGTGTCTCGTTGTCAGCAAAATACCGCACTGTTTTTACCTTGAGCTCTTCGCTTGCTTCGTCATCGCACACGATTATTGCATTTTTGTGCAGCTGCAACGCGGTTATAGGCCACATGTGTGAAACACTTCCTTCAACGCCTTCCGCAACAGCACGCGCTTTTACTCTGCCCGTTGCCATAATTACAACTTCGTCTGAATCGCAAATAGTCCCCACGCCAACGCTGAATGCTTGCGTCGGTACCTGCGAAATGTCGCCGCCAAAGAAGCGAGAATTGGCATCGACAGTCTCTTTTGTAAGCAATGCAATGTGCGTACGAGATGCAAGCGACTCGCCAGGCTCGTTGAATGCTATGTGGCCGTCGCTTCCAATGCCGCCCAAAAACAATCTGATGCCGCCTGCATCAATAATAGCTTTTTCATATGCAGCGCACTCTGCTTCTTTGTCTTTTGCAAGCCCATTTAAGATATGTATGTTTTCTTTTTTTATGTCGATGTGATTGAAAAAATTCTCAAACATAAAATAATGATAACTTTGTGGATGAGCAGCATCAAGTCCGACATATTCATCCATGTTGAATGTTATGACATTTTTAAATGACACGCTGCCAGTTTTGTTAAGTTTTATTAATTCTGCATATGTGCCGAGCGGCGTGCTGCCAGTGGGCAATCCGAGCACAAACGGTTTTGTCTCACTCGGACAGAAATCATTGATGCGATGAGCAATATGATGTGCCGTCCACAGCGAACATGAATCGTAGGTTTCTTTGATGATTACTCGCATGTACTTTTCTCCAAAATGATAAAAATAAATTATTAAAAATTATTCTTTACAATATTTCCCTGCACCATTACGAATTGTACAGCAAAATCTTTGTCGAAGACAATCACATCGCTGTCGTAGCCAGGCACAAGCATTCCCTTTTTTTGAAAGCGCATGATACGCGCAGGATTTGCGGCAGCGCATTTTATCGCATCACACGGGGGAAATCCAAATGAAACGAGATTTTTTACGCCGCGGATCATCGTAAGGGCAGAACCTGCAATAACGTCGTCAGACTTGCGGTGAAAGCAGCCGCCTTTAAACACAACTTCTTCGCCGTTCGCAAAAAGCGGTCTGTCCGTCCATACTTCTGTCGGTGAAAGCGCATCTGTAACGAGCACCAACTTGTCGCTCGTCTTATCTTTTTGCAAGAGCTTGAATAAATCAGGATGGATGTGGATTCCATCGGCAATCACTTCGCACGTCATTTCCGCGTGAATGAGCACCGCGCCGACAGCACCCGGATTTCGGTGATGCATTTGGCTCATCGCGTTAAAAAAATGCGTCGCATGAAAAATGCCCGCCTGCATGCCCTCCACCATGTTGCTGTAAGAAGCATCCGTGTGACCCGCTTGAAGCACAATCCCCTTTTCTATGCATGAAAGTGCAAGCCGTCTCATATCTTTTAATTCAGGCGCAACTGTCATGTTGACTATGTGTCCCTCCGATACTTCCCACAAGCGTTCCATCAAATCTATATCAACTTCTTTCACTGTTTCAAGACGCTGTACGCCGAGCTTATGCGGAGAGATAAACGGACCTTCAAGGTGAATGCCCATAATCTTCGCGCCAGTTTCTTTTCCCATAGCTTGAACAATCGCTTTTATTGAATCAATCATCGCTTGTTCAGGAGCAGGATACATTGTTGGCGTGAACGCCGTAACGCCGTATTGCGCCAAATCGGCAGACATCTGAAGAATGCCTTCTGTCGTGCATGCATCTGTGCCGTGACCTTTGAACCCGTGTATGTGCGTGTCTATAAGACCAGGCGCAACATACATGCCGCGCGCATCAATCATAGCAACATCATCAGCAAAAGTCTTTTGCGCAAAACGCGCTTCTGAAAAAATATCTGCAATTTTTTTATCATCGATAAGGATGGCACAGTTTTCCATCTTTGAGATACCGTTGAGCACGGTAGCATTGTGTATACATAATTTCATAATAGTTTGTAGTATATCATACTTTTATAAAACAGGAAACCCCTTGCATACAGCATTCTCAAACTGTTCCTCTTGACAATAGTTTGATATAAAACTATATTTACCACAAGAGGTTTACTGCAAATATGAAAAATAGTATGAAATATGTGGCAGCGGCAACGCTTGCATTTTTTATGGTTTCATGCAGCGGCAAAAAAACAGCAGCGCATTCAGTCGCGGTGTTTGTGCCGGGCATTATGGCTGACAGCCCCATCTACGCGATGCTCGCGCAAGGCGTGCGGGACGGCGTAGAAGCTTTCAATGCGGGAAAGACCGCGTCGGAACAGGCAACAGTTGCAATCCTTGAAGCGGGCACGAACCAGGCTGAGTGGTCGCAAAAGCTTACAGCGCTCGCGGCAGAGCAAAAGTACAGCGTCATCATCTCGTCTAATCCGTCGCTGCCAGAGCTTGTGGAGCCGCTCACCGCGCAGTTTCCCGCGCAAAAGTTCATCCTACTCGACGCGTATAAAGCGGGAAACAGCAGCATTGCTACCGTGCGCTACAATCAGCACGAGCAGTCGTATGCTACGGGCTACATGGCGGCGCTTATGACAAAGACAAAAAAGCTCGGACTCATCGCAGCGCAGGAATATCCGGTGATGAACAACGTGATTTTGCCCGGCTTTGCAGAAGGCGCGGCAGCGGCAACTCCCGACATCACAGTCGATTTCCGCATTGTCGGCAACTGGTATGACGGGACTAAAAGCGCGGAGCTTGCAAACGCAATGTACAAAATAGGCGTCGATGTGATTTTGCCCATATGCGGCGGAGCTGTACAAGGTGTCATAAACGCGGCAAAAGAAACTGGAATGTATCTGACACTTTTCGACAACGCAGAATTTTCGCGCGCGCCTGAAAACATCATTTCGTGCACAGTGCTCGAACAGCGAAAGATGGCGGCACAAGTGACTGCAGAATATCTTGCAGGAAAAACTGAATGGGGAAGCGCAAAAACAGTCGGCATGGCAGAAGGATTTGTGCGCTTTGTGCAGGACGCGCCAGATTACCGCAATGAAGCAGTGAGCGACGAGATGCGAAAAAAAATGCAGGAAGTCGTTGCGCGCATTGCAAGCGGTGCGCTGCTGCTGCCGCAAGATTAGTAAACACGTATGGACGTTTTGCTTGAACACGCAACAAAAAAATATATTCATAAGACAGTGCTCGATGACGTGTCGCTCTCGTTCAAAGGCGGCATGATTCACGCACTGCTCGGAGAAAACGGCGCAGGAAAATCGACGATAGCAGCGATTTTGAGCGGCGCGCGTGGAGCAGATTACGGCACGCTTTTGATCGACGGAAACGAAGCGCACTTTGCCGTGCCACGCGATGCAGTGCGCGCAGGCATTGCGTGCGTTGCCCAGCGTCCACTGCTTGCAGACAGCATAAGCGTGCAGGAAAATATTCTGCTCGGTGCTGAATACAACTGCACGGGCAAAAAGATGAAAAAAGCGCACGTCATTCGTGCAGCGGCAGCAATACAGCAGACATGGGCGCCACAGCTTGATGTTCACGCGCGCGTCGCAAACATAGGCGGCGATGAGCGGTTTTACACGTCGCTCATTGCAGCGCTCGTAAAAGAGCCGCGCATGCTCATACTCGATGAGCCGTCCGCGTTGCTTGACTGGGAACAGCGGCGTTCTCTCTATGCAAACATGCGCACGCTTGCACAAAACGGCATGAACGTCGTCGTCATAACGCACAGCATGCAAGAAGCAGCGTTGTACACAGATACGGTGACAGTGCTGCGCAATGGAAAAGTTGCAGAATATTATGAGAGCAGTGAATCATTTGGCAAAAAAGTGCTCGACGCGCACACGCATTGCATTGGCGCGGGGCGTTGCGGGGCGCAAGACAACAGGAGCTTTGCCCCGCAGAAAGGGGAGCGAGCAAGCAAAGCGTGCGAGCGCGGGGAAAGGCTTTTCCCCGAAATCAATAATTCCATTTCGTTTGAACATGTGACCGTTCGTCCGAAAAATCGCCCCGCGCTGTTCGATGTTTCATTCACCGCAAAAAGCGGCGAAGTTACGCTTGTGACAGGCTTGCAGGAAAGCGGACTCGGCACGCTTGAAAACGCGCTCATGGGAATGGAAAACGCGCGCGTGTTAGGCACATGCAAAATCACTGACGCGCACAAAACAGAAATTATTAATTTAAAATCGGGCAGGCTCAGTCCGCAGTTTTTGCGATATAATACGACGCTGCACACTGCGCTGATTCCGTCAAACAGGACATACCGCGCATCGAATCCGTCGCTTTCAATTGAACAGCTCGTGTGCGCAATGCACAACTCGCGGGACGCGCGAGCATACACAGCAAAAATTATTAAAAAAGCGGAAGTTTCGATTGAGCCGCACGAAAAGGCGTCGTCTCTTTCGGGGGGTATGCTTCAGCGTTTGATTCTTGCGCGAGAATTTGATGTGCAGCCGCTGCTGCTGATTGCGTGTGAGCCGCTGCAGGGGCTTGATGTTGCAGCGGCAGAACGCACTGCTGCCCTGCTCTCTTCGCTTGCTGAACAAGGATGCATTGTACTCGTACTCGCAGCATCTGACTTTCCTGAAGCGCGCTGTCACGCTGTGTACCGTCTTGAAAGCGGCATGCTCCACAGCGCAGCGCCGCCAGACAGCACCACAACTGCGACAGCAAATGGCATACACATGACTTCGACAGCGCAGCAATCTTTGAAAAAAGCAGACAGCGCACGAGATGCGCATCAGCAGCGCGGCACTTTTTTGCAGGAGCAACAGCATGATTGCAAACGCGTTGTTTGATTTTTTTGCAGGTTCGTTCACGTCAACGTATTATTTTGGAACGCTGCTCAACACAGCGTTTCTTCTCATGGCATCTTCGCTCGGAGATACGCTCATGCTCACAACAGGCGAATTCAATCTGGGCGGCGAAGGACAGATTTACGCAGGCGGTTTTACTGCCGCAGTAATCCTTGCAGCGGGAACGGAGGCGCTGCCGTTTCTGTCGCCGCTGATTTTGCTGCTGCTCGCGCTTGCTGCTGCAATGGCAGTTCCTGCATGCATGATGCTCGTCTCCGCGCTGCTCAAGCAGCTTAAAAACGCGCACATTCTGCTCACGTCGTTTCTCGTTTCAAGCATGGTGATTCCGTTTATCGACGCGCTCATCGCAGGGAAATTTCGCGGGGAAACAAACAACTTGCTCGCAACACCATTTATCGCGCAGGCTGTGCGGTCGCCAAAAATCATGAGCCCGTCTCCACTTTCAGCTGTTGCACTCGTTCCGCCGCTTTTGTGCATAGGTGCATGGTTTGTCATGCGCCGCACAGTGCTCGGCCGCACGCTGCAAATTACGGGAATATCGCGGGAGTTCGCAGCGTACTGTGGGTTTCCACAAAATAAAATCATGTATGGCACGCTCGCGCTTTCTGGCGCGCTGCACGGGTGCACCGGCTTTATTGCAGTAGTCGGCACATATTACACGTGCCATGCAGGATTTTACAGCGGCATGGGCTGGAATGCGCTTTCATGCGCGCTCATTGCACAGGCAAATCCCGCGCTGCTCATTCCATCGAGCGTGTTCATCTCGTGGCTCTTTACGTCGGCAACGCGCGTCGCGCTCAACAACAATTTCGGGTTTGACGCGGGCACGCTCATTCAGGGTATCATCATCTTCTGCATTGCACTGCGGCATATAAAAAGAGATACGCGCACGCAAGGAGGCAACGCACGTGATTGATGCAATCAGCAACATAGTGATTTTATCTGCTCCACTCGCACTCGCTTCATTCGGCGCGCTTACAAGCGAGTACGCTGGGCGCATGGCGGTGTTCATAGATGGCATCATCAATTTGTCAGCATTTCTCTGCTACACATTTACAATTTTAACAAATTCTGTTGCGGCAGGCGTGCTGCTTTCGTGCATGGGAAGCGTTGCATTTATTTTTGCAACATCACGGCTTGTTGAATGCATTCATGCAAATCAGTTCCTTGCATCGCTCGGTATAAACATGCTCACGGGCGCACTCGTCTCCGTCATTTCAGTTGCGCTCTTCGGAACGCGCGGTGTGCTTTTTTCAGAACAGTTTGTGTTTCCCGCATTTGAAACGCGCATTGCAACGACGATTGCCGCAGGAGCAGCTGTCGCGGCAGGAACAGCGTTTTTATTCTTAACAAAATACGGATTATACATACGGATTACCGGCAGCGACTCGGATGTGCTCACGTCGCGCGGAGTTGCCGTGCCGCATTTTAGAACAGCTGCATGGTGCGTTGCAGCGTTATATGCCGCGCTCGCAGGCTGCGTGCTGTCGTTCAGGCTTTCTTCGTTTGTGCCGAATATTTCAAGCGGGCGCGGGTGGCTTGCGCTTGCGGCAGTATTTTTGGGAAAACGCTCGTGCGCGGGAACGCTTGCGGCAGCCCTCGTGATGAGCGCAGGAGAATATATTGCCGCAAACATGCAGAACGTGTTCGCGCATGTCTCTTCGCCGCTGTTGATTTCGCTGCCGTATATAGTTGCGCTTCTATTGATTCTGCTCATGCCCGGAAAAAACAGGGACGAGTAAAAACGCGGCAAGCGCATGCGCATACACAGTGCATCAGTGCCGCTAGTATGCGCGCAAAATCTTTTCGAGCGTGTCCCTGCCGATAATTTTCATAAAGCTTGCAAGGCGCGGTCCCTGCGTTTTGCCGATAAGAGCGCGGTACATGATATTGAAAAGCTCTTTTGGCTTTATGCCGCAACCGACAGCCACATCGTAAATTTTTTGCGAAACAGTCTGCTCGTCGTTTTTGTCTACGATGGGAAGCACTTCTTCGCGCACACGAACGACAACTGATTTTTCCGCGTCAGTCATATCCATAGCAGTTCCGTCGAGACGCAACGCAAACGTAAACTCGTCGGGAGCGCATTCTTGTACCCAATACCACGCGCATGCGCATCTGCGACGGAGCCGCTCCTCTTGCTCCGGTTTTACGTCACCGAGCGACGCAATTACTGCGTCTATGTTGCCCGAATATGTTTGCAAAAGCGTTGTGAGCATTCTAAACGGTATCTGATACGGCATCACAGACGGCATGCCATTTTCAATCTGCGAGAGCATATACACGCGCTTTTCGTGAGCGGCAACGCTGTCGTTCTTTGCGTTTTCTGTGCCCCATGCAATTCTTTCGGTGCGGTCATATGCCTCGTACACGGTGATGACATCCACGTCAAAGCTGATTGCAAACTCGTGGTCAACTTTGTTCACAGCAAAGATGTAGCGCAGCACTTCTCCCTGATACACGTTGAGCGCATCGGGAAGCGCAATCACTTTTCCTTTTGACGACGACATTTTTCCTGCAAGCCCTTTGAGTCCGACAAAATCGTACTTCATTGTGATAGGCGCATTCCAGCCGTACACTCGTTTTGAAACGAGCTTTGCCGTGTCGTACGAGCCGCCGGGACTCACGTGGTCTTTGCCGCCCGGCTCAAACACAACTTTTTCCTCGTTCCACCGCATAGGCCAGTCAACTCGCCAGCCGAGCTTGAATCCTTTTGACGTGCGCAAATCTTCCGTTGCACTGTTGCCGCACTCGCATGTGTACGACACGCTGTAGTCGCCGTCATAGCCGGTAATCTGCGTCGTGTCGCGATTGCACTGTGCGCAAAATACTGACACCGGCCAGTACTCGTCGCTGCTTTTCATCTTGTGCTGCTCGTCACGGTACTCGTTCAAACATTCCTTTATGCGCTCGCGCTCTTGCAGTGCTTTTTTCATGCCTTCTGTGTAGCGGTTTGCGCGGTATCGCTCCGCCTGATACAAAAATTCTGGATGAATGCCGACGCGTGGAAGCTCTGTCTCTATGTCCATCTCGTGATGACGCGCGTAGTTTTCGTTTCTGCCCGTCGTGTCGGGAACAAGCGTTATGGGAAAGCGCAGATATTTTTTCAGCTCGTCTTGATGAGGCATGTTCGCAGGCACTTTGCGGAACACGTCATAGTCGTCCCACGAGTAGATGAAGCGCACATTTTTGCCGCGGTCACGAAGCGCGCGCGCTACTAAATCAACAGTGATGATCTCTCGGAAGTTTCCGAGATGCACCGTTCCTGACGGCGTAATGCCCGAAGCGCATGTATATAGTTCAAGCTCGCCGCGCTCCGCAATTATTTTATCTGCCATAGCATCTGCCCAATGGCACAAAAGCGTTTTGTCAATCATAATTTTTGTATTGTACTGAACGAACAGCAAATATGCAACGCCTCAAAACAATATTTCTAGTAGAACTGATTGTCAATAAACTGATTGCCAAACATTGACGCAATGCGATTTTTCCGTTATAGTATACGGAACGTGTTGCGCACCATGCGCAGCGCATTTCGGGCTATAGCGCAGCTGGTTAGCGTACAAGTCTGGGGGACTTGGGGTCCCGGATTCGAATTCCGGTAGCCCGATTTTTATGATGCATATTGTCTCATGGCAAAATGAAACAACTTCATTTCTGCTCAAACAAAACTTCTGTGTTAATCAATCACCCTGTCTCGCTGCAGCGCAACGAGGCATGCCATTCTCTAAAAGCATATATCTGTCGGAGCGTGCAAAACTGAAAACGGCATTACCGGTGCGTTGCTAAAAAATTCGCGCCGCATAGTAAAACAGCAATCTTTTTTGGAGGTACATTATGGATAAGTATGAATGCACAATCTGCGGATATGTATATGATCCAGCGCAAGGCGACCCCGACAACGGCATAGCTCCCGGCACAAAATGGGAAGACATTCCCGACAGCTGGGTATGTCCGCTGTGCGGCGCGGGAAAAGACGCTTTTAAGAAAAAAGAATAGCCTTTCCCATAATTAAAATATTCCCGCATGCTTTTTGATAAATGCTGTCATCACTTGCTCGTAATTTTTTCTGTCGAGCGCATAGTTGATTGCATGCGGCGAATCTTTTACAATGAGCAGCTCTTTTTCTGCAACGCACGCTTCATAATTTTGGCGTGACATGTATGTGGGCACAAAATTGTCAGCGTCGCCGTGAATGAAGAGCACAGGAATTTTATTAATTTTAAGCACGTCGAGCGTAGAGCATTCTTTCAAGCTGAATCCCGCTATGAGGCGCGCGAGCATGTCGGAAAGATAGATTATCGGAAACAGCGGCAAATGATATGACGTTTTGAGCACATGCGCAATCTCGTTAAAGGGAGATGTGTAGCCGCAGTCTGCGATGATGCACGCCACATTTTTAGGAAGCTCCAACCCCGACGACATGACAACTGTCGCGCATCCCATCGAGATGCCGTATAGCACAATCGGCAGACCGCTGTTGTTTTTTTCATCTATCGCTTTTGCCCAGTCGCGGCAGTCAAACCGCTCATGCACGCCGAATGTAAGATAGCGCCCGCCGCTTTCGCCATGTGCGCGCTCATGCGGTAAAAGTACATTCCAATTATGGTCGTGAAAGAATTTTGCCGCAAGCGAAAAGTCGCCTAGCGGAGAGCCGTGATACCCGTGCATGCATATGACAGTGCCTCGCGCATTTTCTGCGGGCACATACCACGCAGCAAGCGGAATCGCGTCAAATGACGTTATGCGGAGCGTTTCGGGATTCGCGCTGTGAAACCAGTCAACAGCGGCACGAATTTCTGAAAGATACGGTGCAAGGTGCACATTGTCTTCAAATACTTCGGGAGCAGGCTCTTTGCGACGGCTCAACGTGGGAACAACCAACAGCAGATAGACAAGCAGCGTAAGTACGACAAACAATGCCGCAAGGACAGCCGCTATAAGCAATACTATAAACATGCAGCTATCATACTGCTTTTTGGCAATTCTGTCATCACCACGCAGCCGTGCGTACCACCAAACGTGTACGGCTGACACCATGCCATCACCGTGCCAGCAAGCATGCGACTGGTGCGGCTTTGACATGCGCTGCCACGACACGTGGCAGCTTTTATGAGATGCGACTCATCAACCGTATGTTGCAATGAACACGCCCGCAGCGATTGCTGTCCCTATGACGCCCGACACATTCGGCCCCATTGCGTTCATGAGCAGAAAGTTCGTGGGATCGTATTCAAGCCCCACTTTGTTTGAAACGCGCGCCGCCATAGGAACGGCAGAAACGCCCGCAGAGCCGATGAGCGGATTGATTTTTTTGTCTTTTGGCAAAAATACGTTCATGAGTTTTGCCATCAAAAGTCCGCCGATTGTCGCAATCATAAATGCAAAGAAACCGAGCAAGATAATGCCGAACGAACCTCTGTTCATAATTTTTTCAGGCGTCATCTGCGCGCCTACTCCGAGCGAAAGCAAAATGGAGACGATGTTCATAAGTTCGTTTTGTATTGTCTTTGAAAGACGCTCCACAACGCCTATTTCTTTTACAAAATTGCCGAATGCGAGCATGCCGATGAGCGGAGCTGCCGGCGGCAAAAGCAAAATCGTCAAGATGAGCAGCAAAATCGGGAAGAGCACTTTTTCAGTGCGCGACACGGGACGAAGCTGCGGCATTTTGATGAGCCGCTCTTTTTTTGTAGTGCACAATTTCATGAGCGGCGGCTGAATCATGGGAACGAGCGCCATGTACGAATACGCGGCAACGGCGACAACAGCCATCATTCCAGGCGCGAGCTTGCCAGAAACGTAAATTGTCGTGGGACCGTCCGCTCCTCCAATAATTGCGATGGCGCACGCTTGAAGCATGTTGTAGTCAACACCGGGAATTAAATTAAAGAGCGCTACGCCGAGCAGCGTAACGAATACGCCGAGCTGTGCCGCGCCTCCGAGCAGCGCAGTCTTGGGATTTGCGATGAGCGGACCGAAATCTGTCATTGCGCCAATGCCCATGAATATGAGCATGGGAAAAAACTCATTGCCGACTCCCGCATTGTAAATGATGTGCAGCATGCCATGCGGCGCGTCCAACATGCCTGCTCCGAGAATATTTGCGAACACAGTGCCAAAGCCTATTGGAATGAGCAAAAGCGGCTCAAAGCCGTGCGCCGCCCCAAGATAGATTATTAAAAAACCGACGGCAATCATTATGATGCTCCACCACGCGGGCACTTTGACATCTGCAAACGGGTCAACGGCGGCTTTTGCAGCGCGGGCTGCTTCCAGCGCTTTTGCCTCTGCAATCTCTGCCGCTGTAGGCGTGTGAATCATCTGGTAGATTCCCGTATTGTGCCACACATTCAAAAGAAATGTGGGAACGTCAATATTTTTAATGCCTTCGGAGTCCTTGATTTTTGCCGTGTTTATTGTGCGAAGCGACGCTTGCTCTTCGTTTGTGTTCTGCGCAAACGCCGTGCTCCGAGCAACAGAAAACACTGTCGCAATGCCGAGAATCACAAACATAGTGATAAAAATCTTTCGTATGTCTTTTGTCGTATCCATAGCGGCTATCCTATTTGATTTCCGCGAGCTGCTGCCCCGCGCTTATCTGTGAGCCGGGCGCGGCAAGGAAGTGAACGCTTCCCGCTGCTCCCGCTTTTATTTCAAGCTCCATCTTCATCGATTCAATCATAATCACTGTCGTGTCCGCTTGCACAGAGGCTCCTTCTGCAACCTCGTAGCGCAAAAGCGTGCCCGCAACAGGCGCGTTCACCGCTTTGCCGCCCGTTGCAACGCTTGGAGTCGCTTGTGCGGGAGCTGCTGTTTGCACAGGAGTACTTACAGGCTGCACAACAGGGGAAGCAACAGTACCGCCAAGCGTTGCAATCACCTGCCCCGCGCTTATCTGGTCGCCCGGATTTGCCGTGAACGTCACGGTGCCGTCTGCAGGCGCTTTTACTTCAAGCTCCATCTTCATGGATTCAATCATCACCACAGTGTCGCCTTTTTTTACCACGCTGCCGTTTTGCGCAACATAGCGCAAAAGCGTTCCTGCAACAGGCGCTTTGATTTCTGTGCCGCCAGAAACTGTTTGAGCAGCAGACGCTACTTGAGCAGCTGGTGCCGTTTGGGAAACAGGAGCAGCGCCAGCTTCTCCGAACGTAACAGTGTAGTGCGCGCCGTTTACCGTAATGTTGTCGCTTCCGTCCTGCGTTGTGACAGCATACGGCGTGCCGTTCACGGTAACTGTATACGAGCCTGCTTTTTTTGCCGCAGCTGGTTTTGCGCCGAACGCCTTTTGCGCGTCAACAGGACCGTTTGCGCGCTCTTTGAAAAATTTCTCTGCGACTTTTGGGAACATCGCATAGGTGAGCACGTCTTCATCGCTGCCGTTGCCGCCTGCGGCTTTCGCATCTGCAACGCATTTTTCCCACTCGTTCGGGATTAAGTCAGCAGGGCGACACGTGACTGTCGCCTCCATGTTGTTCTGCGCAAGCGCATCTTTTTGCAAGTCTGCGTTCACGGGCGCGGGCGTTGCACCATATCTGCCAGTGAGCAAATCGCGGAACTCCTGCGTAAGGCGCGCGTAGCGTCCAAAGAGCACATTGAAAACTGCCTGCGTGCCGACAATCTGGCTTGTAGGCGTTACGAGCGGCACGTAGCCCACATCTTTTTGCACAAGCGGGATTTCTTTGAGCACGTCGTCAATTTTCTGTGCCGCGCCCTGTTCTTTAAGCTGGCTTTCGAGATTTGAAAGCATGCCGCCCGGCACTTGCGAAACGAGAATGCGCGTGTCAGCTCCAAGAAAATGCGATTCAAGCGACGCGTAATGCGTTCGTATGTCGCGGAAATACGCCGCAATTTCGAGCAGCGCTTTTGTGTCAAGCCCCGTGTCGTATTCTGTGCCTTTGAGCATTTCAACGACTGTCTCCGTAGGACTGTGAGAAGTTCCCATAGCCATAGAAGAAATTGCTGTGTCAAGAATGTCCGCTCCCGCCTCTGCCGCTTTGAGCAATGTAGCCACGCTCAACCCTGTTGTCGCATGCGAGTGAATGAGGATAGGCATGTCCACTTTTGCCTTGATTGCTTTTACGAGGTCATACGCTTCAAACGGTTTCAAAAGCCCCGCCATGTCTTTAATGCAGATTGAATCAGCGCCGAACTCAGCATAGCGCTTTGCCAAATCTGCGTACACTTCGTTTGTGTGATACGGCGTTGTCGCATACGAGATTGCCATCTGCACGTGCTTGCCCGTTTTCTTTGCAGCTTTGGCTGCACGCTCAAGATTGCGCGGGTCGTTGCACGCGTCAAAAATGCGGAACACGTCAATGCCGTTTTTTGCCGCCGCCTCGACAAACTTGTCTACAACATCGTCTGCGTAGTGACGGTAGCCGAGCAAGTTTTGACCGCGCAACAGCATCATGATTTTTGTATTCGGCATTGCGCTGTGCAGCTGGCGCAGACGCTCCCACGGGTCTTCATTCAAAAAGCGGATGCACGAATCGTATGTTGCACCGCCCCACGCTTCTGCTGCAAAATAGCCGATTTTGTCTATCATAGGACACGCGGGAAGCATGTCTTTTGTCGTCATGCGCGTTGCAAAAAGCGACTGATGCGCATCGCGCAACACAAGCTCTGAAATCTGTACGTTCTTTGCCATATTTTTCCTCGTTACTAAATGTTATTTATGAAGAGCCGCAGCGATTGCCGCAATAGCAGCGTCATCACGGGCGGGAGCTGACGGTTGAACAGCAGCAGATGCAGCAGCCGATTTTTTTTCTTCTACGTCAAGTTTGAGCGCATGAAGAACTGCGTGAAGCGCATGCATGCTCAAAATCATGATGATGATGAACGAGAACACAACGCCCATGCCGAGCAGCGTGAGCAAACCGCTTTGCTTGAGCATATCGATAATTGTCATAGTTCCTCCAGAGACATGCAGCGCGTGCAAACACAGAACTGCACTCATTGTAATTGAAAAGATTTGCTATAATTATAAACAAAAGCTGCGTTTTAGTCTAGAGAATGCTTTCAACAAAACCTGCCTGCCATACGCTTGGTATGGCCGCCGCCATAAAAAACGGGCTGCCAAAAGACAGCCCGCAAGATTGACACATGTTGCTGATTAATCGGGATCAGTAAACTTGCGCACAACTAATACTTGCGCATTTGAAGTCTTTGACATACCAGCATTAACCCCATGTCTACCATCACTAGTATCTGTTAGCTTTAAATATAACGCACTTGTTTTATCAAATTGATTCGACGATGTCAGATATTCAGGCATTCCGAGCAGCCACATTGAGTATGTAATCGGTGTAGTATTCTCATAATTTTTTTGAGCCGCAGTTATCGCCAGTTGCTCCTTGCTATCATATATGCCCTGCAACTCACGCATGCTCGGAATATACCACCCATTCTTCAATTTTGGATTGTTCGTAATGCGCGTATCCGTATCGTCAGCATAGTACCGTGCTTTACCAAAGGCAGGATATTCTGTTTTAATCTTGTCGTCTGCAAGGCGTTTGGGGTCTACCTTTTTCATCTCTGCAAGGTTTCCCTCTCCGTCTACCCTTGTCGTATAATAATAACTAGCGGTCATTGATGTCGTAGTGTTCGCCATATCTCTTATTTTATTGGTTTCTGGCACACTTTCATCTGTATCTTTGATTGTCCACGCTGCTGTGCCGCAATCTTTAAGCCCTATGCCTATAGGATTCCCTTTTGCATCAATATATGCAATCACAGAAATGATATTTTCTTGCTCCTTTTTTGTCAACCAACTAATCTCTTTGAATGAAACATGCTTCCACCCCTTTGGCGTGGTACCGTCGTTTTGAAACGTCTGCACAACAATGTCGCCAACTTGCATCGCTTTGCTCACCGTAACTTTCAGATCAGCAGTTTTGCCACCGCTTGATGCCGTGACAGTTGCAGGACCTGCACTCACCGCAGTGATTTTTACTGTTTCGCCGCTCGTAGTGTCGAGCGTAACGCCGCCCGTGCAAGACCATGCAATTGGGTTTGTCGCAGCGTCAGCAGGAGTCACTGTTGCCGTAACTGATAAAGAATTGCCCTCCATAAGTTGGAGCGAACTCTTTGAAAGGGAAATGCCCTGAACCTCAACAGTATTTTCACTTGCATCTTTTGTTTTGTTATTGCATCCTGCAAAAACAACTGCCACAAGCGCTACCAACAGCGCGCTGCTCCGTAAACGTTTCATAACTGATACCTCCGAAATACACAAATTATTACACGTAAATTCTCTCCGAAAAGTCGTACATTTTGCACGGACATTTTCGTTTACGTATCAACTCTAGTATAACGGATTTTTCAGAAAATGTAAATACAAAAAACTATTAAAGAAAATATTTATTTTAAAAAATTGATTTTACAAACGGAGCAAGCATGACAAACACTAGTTCAAGCAAGAGCGCAGGAAGATAATTTGCCGTTTTGATGTTCCGCAAGCCGAGCAGATTTATGCCAATCATCACAATCATAACGCCACCGCATCCGGTAAGCTCTGCAATCATTGCGTCTGACACATATGGCTGCAAAAGTGAGGCGAGCACGGTAAGGCCGCCCTGATATATAAGCACGGTGATGCACGAAAACACTGTGCCAATGCCCATAGCAGCAGTAAATGAAATAGCCATAAATCCGTCGAGAATCGACTTTGTAAAGATGAGCGTGTAATCTTTTTCAATGGCCGCTTTAAACGAGCCGAGTATAGACATTGCGCCGACACAAAAAAGCACTGACGCATTCAAAAACGCGTATGCAAAATTTTTGCCGCGCGCTAAACTGCTATCAGCGCTGACAGGCTCCAACGCTTCCGACGACGTGTCGGCTTTTCCAGCGTGCGCCACAGTGCGCTCCAACGCATTGTCAGGTTGCATGCTTTCTCCGATGTGCGTCGCATCGTGCTTCACGCTGCTCGTGCGCGACACAAGTTTTTGCAAAAAGGCACCAAACTGCAAAATGCGGCCGTCTATGTTCCACCAGGTGCCGAGTAATCCTCCGAGTATCATCGACAGCGTTAAATATACAATGCTCTGATAGCGAAATGCCATCTGCAAACCGAGCACAACCGTGACAGCGCCTGCCGCAGTTTGAATTACGCTCGATGATTCACCTGACATCTTTTTTGAGAAAAGCAGTCCAACAATCGAACCTGCAATAATCGAAATGCAATTAACAAGCACCGCTATCATACGCTACCCGCAAAGTAAAATTTTCAATGCAAACAAAAAGAGGATTACCGGAAAACCAGTAATCCTCTTTTGCGGAGAACCTGACTTGAACAGGCACGGCTCGCGCCACTAGCACCTCAAGCTAGCGTGTCTACCAATTCCACCATCCCCGCGTGCAGAATGTATAATAGCAAAAAGCAAAAATTATGTCAATGTATAAATGATATGTGCTATTTTCGCATATGAATGGATATGCGCTTTTTCGCTTCTATGCAAGAGTCCCCAGCCTGCCCTGCTTCACTTGAAAGTGGCTGAACTCCATGGAGAACGAGGCGCGCCCTTGCGTAGCGGAACGCAAGTTTGTGGAAAAGCCAAACATCTTTGCCATAGGTGACTGCGCGTGAATAATTTCCACAGACTGTTTTGAATCCTGCCCCATGATGATGCCGCCGCGCGCAGTTACTTGGCTCATGGCATCTCCAACAAATTCTTTTGGGCACGAGATGTCAACGTTCATAACAGGTTCAAGCAACTCTGGCTTTGCAGCAGTACACGCTTTGTCAAACACTGCGGCAGCGCACGCTTCAAACGCAAATGTTGTAGAGGTAAGCTCGTTGTATTCGATTGCCGTTACGGTAACGGCGGTGTCAGTGCACGGATAGCCGTACTGTATGCCCGACTGAAACGCGCTTTCAAACGCGCTTTGCATGGCTTCAAAAATTTCTTGCGGCGCGCTGCCGCTCTTCACTGTGCATACATACAAATTGCCCGCTCCCTGCTCGCGCGGCTCCACATGCACCGTGATGCCCGCCGTATGCTCTTTGCCGCCAAGCACGCGGCTGTAGCTTTCGCTTGCATCAGAAGAGGCAGTCACCGCCTCGCGGTATGTCACTTGCGGCGCGCCGACGCGGCACTTCACTTTAAAATCATCTTTCATGCGCGTTACCAGCACGTCGAGGTGCAGCTCACCCATGCCGCTTATGATGAGCTGACCTGTTTCCTCGTCTTCGTGATAGGTAAACGTAGGGTCTTCGTGCGAAAGGATTTCGAGCGTCTCGTTCATTTTGTCGCGCTCTGCAAGCGACTCAGGCTCAAGCGCAACAGAGATGACAGGCTCCGGAAACTGCACTTGCTCAAGCAGCACCGGCATGCCCTCGCTTCCGAGCGTGTCGCCTGTCTGCGCGAGCTTCAAGCCGATGAACGCCGCAATGTCGCCCGCTTCAATGCTGTCAATCGGCTCTTCTTTATCTGCGTTTATTCTGAACATGCGGTTTATGCGCTCGCGCTTTTTTTTGTTCACATTGTAGATTTGCGCGCCGCTCGAAAACTTTCCCGAATACATGCGCACAAAACACAAATAGCCCATATTTTGATTGTGCTGTATTTTAAACACGAGGCCGAGCGGCGTTCCGCTTGGATTGCACACAACATCAATGCGCTCTTCTTTTTCGCGCTTTATGTGAATGCCTGGCGCAGGCGGCACTTCATCGGGCGCAGGCAAGTAGTCAACAACCGCGTCGATGAGCGGCTGAACGCCTTGATTGTGACGCGCGCTTCCAAGCAAGCACGGCACAATCTTCCTCGATATGGTCTCTTTTCTGATTGCGTCTTTGAGCTGCGCCACAGAGATTTCTTTGCCTTCAAGATATAACTCTGCAAGCGCATCATCGTGGGAGGCAACATTGTCAACGAGTTTTGCACGCCACGATGCTGCCTCTGACGCGCGCTGTACTGCAATGTCGCTTGTGACAAATGTTTCGCCCTCGTCTTCTGCGTTCCAGCGGATTTCCTTCATGTCGAGCAAATCGATGACGCCTTCAAAATCGCTTCCCTGCCCTATAGGGATTTGGAGCGCAACGCATTCAACGCCAAACTTTTCGCTCACATCATTCAGTGAGCTGAAAAAATCTGCGCCCACGCGGTCCATCTTGTTCATAAAGCATATGCGCGGCACACTAAACTTGTCTGCCTGATGCCACACTGTTTCTGTCTGTGGCTGCACGCCGTCCACTGCACAGATGACTGCAACAGCACCGTCAAGCACGCGCAAACTCCGCTCAACTTCTGCGGTGAAATCAACGTGACCGGGCGTGTCTATGATGTTGATTTGAAAGCCGCGCCAGTGCGTCGTTGTGGCTGCACTCGCAATCGTAATGCCGCGCGCCTGCTCCTGCGGCAAAAAATCCATCGTCGCCTGCCCGTCATCGATTTCGCCGATTTTGTGAATCTTTTTTGTATAGTAGAGGATGCGCTCAGTCGTAGTCGTTTTACCCGCGTCAATGTGCGCCATAATCCCGATGTTTCGCATATTATTCAGTTGCATAAAAAGCAGTATATTGAAAATGGCGCGCTCGTGCAAGGAGATGCAACACGTTGAGACAGCGGCATGCTCGTGCAACACAGCGAGTATGCAAGAGAAGTGCAATAGCGTACTCGTGCAAGGAGCGCGTATCGCATGCAGCAGCACGCTACAGCACATCTCGCACATTGCAGCACAGCGACGCGCTACAGCACATCTCCAATTTTTTCGAGCGACGGAATGATAAAGTCGGCAAGCGAGCGAATCTCGTCGTCGGGCTGTATTTTGTCAGGCACCATGATGCACAAAAGCCCTGCCGCATGCGCGCTCCGTATGCCGTTTGGACTGTCTTCAACTGCGCAGCATCGTTCCGCCTGCACGCCAAGCGACGCGCACGCCATGCGGTAAATTTCCGGGTCGGGCTTGCTGTGCGTCACCATGTTGCCCGTAGTGCATGTTTCAAAAAACGAAAGCAGTCCCGCGCGCTCAAGCTGCCTATGCACTGCAACGCCATCAGTAGAAGATGCGAGCGCAAGCCGATATTTTTTTGAAAGATAGTCGAGCGCAGCTTTTGCGCCTTTCATAAGCGGGATTCCTTCCGCTTCTTCGATTTGATAAAACAGCTGGTGCGTACGCGCAAGAAATGCATCAGCATCAAAATCGGCGCCATATCTTTTGCGCAAATATGTTGCCGTATCGACGGCATTGCGACCGCGACAGTCGTCGAGCAGCGCGTGCATGTCGCCAATCCCCATTTGAGAAGCAACAGCAAACCATGTCTTGTCGGAAATAGTTTCACTGTCGAGCAGCACGCCGTCCATGTCAAAAATCACTGCGTCAATAGATTTCATACTGATTGATACTAGCACAAAGCGCGCGCTTGTGACATACCTTGCAACCAGCAGAGCGCAACAGACAGCACGCAACAAAGTCTCACCTCAATGCAAGGCAGCAAATATTGACGCACGCGTGATATTCCGCTACAGTTTTGCCATGCATACAAAATCATTTGCACAGATGCGCCGTGCCGCGTTTGCGCTGCTCATCCTTTTTGCAGCTCCGCTTTTTGCCGAACAGCGCATGATTCCGCTGTGGAAAGGCGTAAAAAATATGCGCCGCGCGGACTCCGTCATGTTTATGAACAAGCCTAAAAACGCGAACGGCACTGCGCTCATCATCTGTCCGGGCGGAAGCTATCATCACCTCGGCATGTACAACGAGGGACACTGTACGGCAAAATATTTCAACTCGCTCGGCGTTACCACGTTCGTGCTGCGATACCGCGTGGCGCGCGCAAACTGGCACCATCCCGCGCAACTGCAAGACATACAGCGCGCACTGCAGCTTGTACGCGAGAATGCGCATGCATACGGCATAGACGTGCACAAAGTAGGCGCAATAGGATTTTCTGCAGGCGGTCACCTGG
Organism: Treponema sp.; assembly: GCA_017940005.1. Lineage (GTDB taxonomy): Bacteria > Spirochaetota > Spirochaetia > Treponematales > Treponemataceae > Treponema_D. The sequence goes on along the minus strand of JAGAZO010000016.1, from coordinate 100,352 downwards.
TGACTATGGCAGGCGCATTTGCGCACACAGACAACGAGCTTGAAAAAATCGGCATACAAACGCGCGTCAGCCTGCGCCCCGATTTTGTCGTGCCCATCTATCCTGTCGTTTCCATGCGTGACGACATTGCAAACATATGGTCGCGCAAAAGCCTGTTGCACAAAGACATGAGCGACGAGCGCAAAGAAAAGTTTTCAATGGAAAAGCAAATCCCTGACGACATGCCTCCCACATACATCGTCGCATGCCGTGATGACAGCGTTGTCAAGTTCGTAAACAGTGAGCTGCTCTTTGACGCGCTCAATGCAAAAGGCGTGCCGTGCAGATTTGTCGCATACAACACAGGTGGACACGGATTCGGCATGCTGAACAACGTGTTTATGAAAGCGTTTCACTGGAACGAAGATGTGCGCGCGTGGCTTTCAGAAATCGGAATGCTTTGAGCGATTTGCCGCCCCGCCACCTTTCCCGCACTGTGCATTGCTGTCTGCACCGCTTTCACGCAATCGCTCCGCACTGCAAAAAATCAGCAGTGCGGCAGTCAAATCCCCGCTACTGTTTCCCGCGCTGTGCCACAGGCGTTTTTGCGTTCGGCACTTGTTTTGCGCCTGTCTTTTTCGTACCGCTCGCGTTCTTCCTCACCGATGATTTCTGTGTGCTTTTGCTGACAGTGCGTTTTGCAGCCGTTTTCGTTTTCACATGCGCGCTTTTTGCAATCTCGCTGCTGCTTCCCGCACTTTTTGCACCGACAGCTTTTTTTGAGCTTTTCAATACGTCGCTTTGAAACGCATGCGCCATTACGTCTTCAGCGCGTGTTACCGGAACAAACGTAATGCCCGCTTTCACATGCTTGGGGATTTCTTCCAAATCGCGCACATTTGCCTTGGGAATCAAAATTGTTTTGATGCCGTTGCGACGCGCGGCAACGGTCTTCTCGCGCAAGCCGCCAATTGGAAGCACTTGCCCCGTAAGCGAAAGTTCGCCTGTCATGGCAAGGTGTGTTTTTATCGTTTTGCCTGTCAAAAGCGACATGAGCGCCGTCGCCATAGTGATGCCCGCAGACGGTCCGTCTTTTTTGACTGCGCCTTCAGGAATGTGTAAGTGAATCACATTTTTTTCAAACCACGCTTCATCTTTGATGCCGCGCGGAAGCAGCTGCTCTTTTACCCAGTTCATGGCAATCTGCGCGCTTTCTTTCATGACGTCGCCCATTTGTCCTGTCAGCTGCAAGCCGCCTTTGCTGCTCGGATACGCAATGCTTTCTATGAGCAGCGTGTCGCCGCCCATGCTCGTCCACGCAAGCCCTATCGCAGTTCCTGCAACATTCGCCTTTTTGATTTCGCTTTCGTCGAACACCGGCTTGCCCAGATATTTTGAAAGCGCTTTTGCGTCAATCGTGTATTTTTTCGTTTTGTCCACAAAATCGCGCGCGTGTATTTTTTCGCTTTCGCGCTTCGCTTCAACGAGTTTGTCAATCTCTGCTTGCGTGAGCGTCTTGTTTTTTGCAACGAGCAAATCTATTTCTTCTTGCGAAAGCTTCCAGCGCGAATTGACAAGCGCGTCTATTTCTTGCTGCGTCAAATCTCTGTTCGCTTGCACAAGTTTGTCAATTTCTGCCTGCGTGAGCACGCGCTCATCTTTTGCTTTTTTCGCTGCAAGTTCCGCATCACGCGCTTTTTTGAGTTTTGCTTGAGCCGCCACCGCTTTTTTTTCTGCGTCCGCCATCAGCTCCGTGACAATCTTTCGGTGGATTTTGTCAATGCTCTTTTCGTAGTTGCGCACGCCTGCCTCGCGCGCGTATTCCTCTGCAATCATGAGGAGCGCGTCTTTTGTGTACGTCACTTGATTTTTTTCGAGTCCGTTTTTCTTACTGTTTTTCGGAATAAGATAGTGCTTTGCAATCTCGATTTTTTCCTGGTCAATGTAGCCGGGAAGCTGAATGATTTCTGCGCGGTCAAGCAGCGGCTCCGGGATAGAGTCAAGCGTGTTCGCCGTGAGGATAAAAAACACATCTGAAATGTCGAACGGCAAATCAAGGTAGTTGTCGCGGAATCCCACATTCTGCTCCGGGTCAAGCACTTCGAGCAGCGCGCTCGCAGGATCTCCCTGATAGCTCTGCCCCATTTTGTCAATTTCGTCAATCATAAAAACGGGAGCGCGCGTCTTTGTGATTTTCAAGCCCTGTATGATTTTTCCCGGAAGCGCGCCTATATACGTGCGGCGATGCCCTTTGATTTCCGCCTCATCGCGAAGTCCGCCGACAGAAAATCTGAAAAACGGCTTGTGCATTGCATCTGCAACAGAATGCCCGACACTCGTTTTTCCCACGCCGGGAGGACCGACGAGCAAGAGTATTGTGCCTTTTGCGTCTTGCTTGAGCTTGCGCACAGACAAGAATTCCATAATCCGTTTTTTTACATCGTCAAGGCCAAAGTGGTCGCGCTCAAGAATTTTTTTCGCTTCGTCAAGCGAGTAATTTTCGTACGGCTTTTCATTCCACGGAAGCTGCGTCACCAGTTCAAGAAAATTGCGCGTGCCTATGTATTCGCCAGAGTTTGGATCCATCAAGTTGAACTTTTCAAGCTCGTTTTCAACAGCTTCTTTTATTTCGCCCTCAAAGTGAAACTCTTCAACTTTTTTCTTAAACTTTTGATAATCTGTCGCGTTCCCTTCCGCATCTGTGCCAAGCTCTTCCTGAATAGATTTCAGTTCTTCGCGCAAAAAATATTCGCGCTGATTTTTTTCGACGCGCTCGTTCAATTCGTTTTGAATTTTTTTCTGCACGCGCAACAGTTCCTGCTCTTTTTTAATATACACGAGCACCTGCTCCATGCGCTGGCGCACATTTATCATTTCAAGGATTTTCTGCTGGTCAGCTTTGTCAATGTTGAGAATGGACGCAATGAAGTCCGCAATTTTTCCCGGATGGTCAATGTTCACCATGTTGAGCCGCATCTCTTCGGAAAAAAGCGGATTATTTTCCGACACCTCTTTCATCTCGCTTAAAAGCGCGCGCGTGAGCGCCTTCACTTCAAACGTGTCGTCCTCTTCGTCATCGAGGTACTCGGCGGCGGCAGCCATAGGCGCACCATTGTGCAGCGCTTTGCGTATGCGGAATCGTTTGAGTGTGGAAATAAACACATTGAGTCCGCCGTCAGGCAGATTGATTTTTTTAATAATTCGAGCGACAGTGCCTACCTCATGCAAGTCTGAAACGGCGGGGCTTTCCACTTCATTTTTGAGCATGCAGATGCCTATGTAGCCGCCGCCCGCATACGCCTCTTCTATCACTCTTGTGTCATCAGGCGCGCTTATCATGAGCGGCGTAAAGATGCCTGGAAAAATAGGGCGCCCCGCAAGCGGTACAAGCGGTAGTTTTACCGGCAGCATTTGGTCTGCGGGTATAATCTCCGTCGATTTTTTTGCGCTCTTTTTCGGCGCGCTTTTTTCCGTGTCGTCAGTTTTTTTGTCGTCAGATGCAGTGTTGAGTTTGCTGAACACAGCGTCTACTTCCGCTTGGGAAATATGAACGCTGCCGCCTTCTTGCGTTATATCGATGTCGTCTGTTTTTTTCTTTGCCATATGTCAAATATACCGCGTAAATGACGCATAAGGCAAGAGCACGCAAACAGCGCGCGCGTTCTCAAACAAACGGTTATGCTGCACGAACAGCGCGCATCCCGTTTTCCTGTTACAGCACTTGAGAATACAGCCCGCTCATCTCCGTACGCCATGCTTGCTCTGAATCACGAGGCTCCCATTCAATCGTCTTGACAATTTTAAATGTCCGCACATCATGAGGATTTTCATAATGAAGCACGGCAAATCGTCCCTGCCCGATATACGCAATTTTTTCGTTTGTTCCCAGAGACTCCGACTTATTAACTTTTTCCAGAATGCACTCAAAATGAGACGGATTGCCGGTCGTTTTATCTGCCATAGCGCTCGACATGTCCTCGATACGCCTGCCACATATCGGACAGAACACCTCTCGCGTTTTCAGTGCACGGATAGCCTCATCTCGTTTTTGTTGCTCTAAAATATTTTCACGGAGACGGCGTTGAAAAACAGCTTCTTTGATTTTTGCATCTTTGCTGCTTGCTTGCCTGCTTCTTGGTCTATCTACCGGTGCATTTTGATTTTTCCAATCGTGCCTGTTTCTTCCTCGTCTGCTATTTTTTCCCATGTTGCCATTATAGCACAAAAAGCATTATTTGTCACAGTTCGCCAAAAATCAAATCATCTTCAGGAGCTTCAATAATCCGCTTGCTGATCACTTGCGCAATACGTTGCACAGCAGTGTCAATATATTCTGCATCTTGAATTTTTTTCCTCAATTCAAGGAGTCGAATCGGTATATTGTCTTCCCGTCGTTTTTCGAGAACAAGCGTTGCTGTTCTTGCACTAGAAATCATAAAAGCTCCGAAAAAGCGTCTTCGATATGATATATCTCCGGCATGCCAGGCATATCAACCACAATCACATCGTAGCGAATATAGCTCTTACTATATTGTCGATTGATTGCAATAAAACGTTTAGAAATTTCTACAATTCTTTTTTGCTTTCGAGCATCAAGCACATGCGCAAGCGTGTCCGCATTTCCATGTGGAAGCGTCTTCACCTCAAAAAAAACAAGCGTATCGTTACGATGCGCTATTATATCTATTTCTCCTGATTTTATACGCCAGTTTCGTGCTATAATTGAAAATCCACAATTTTTCAAATACTGTGCAGCACGTTTCTCGCCGTCAGCTCCTGTTCTCTTTCTTGAATCACTCACAGCTCATCGACAGGCTCCAGTTCGTCCACTTCTTCAAGTTCTGAAATGTCATTGTTATCTAGCGGTTCATTTTCGCTGAGCAAGCGTCCACACGTAAGCAAAAACGGGATGTTCCAACGCTTGACAGCATCTACATGATACTGCCGTGCTGCTTTTCCTTCCGCAAGAAACATATTTTTTCCGTCAGCAAAAAATATCGGCGCTGAAAAACGCATCCCCGCTTTAATACTCGAGCCGTCAATTTTTTCAAATGCTGTCATTTTTTTCTCCATACTACTTTTTATCTTCCTCATTATAAATAAACGCAAATATTCCTGCAAGCACTTCCCAAGTGCTGTCAGGCACATATGAGCCGATTTCCTGTAGCGAGAGCACATCTGTAAGCATGTCGTTTGCAACTATCGGCACAGCGTGGTCTTTTGCTATTTTTACCAACTGTTCAGAAAGTTTGCCTTGTGCGGATGCAACGATAAATGGAGCAGGCGCTCCGTCAGGATATTTCAACGCTACAGCTTTTTTATTCATACATTCCTTAAAATTGCACAAGCGAGCAAGTGTCAACTTGTGAGTGCGCGCAATATGCGCAACTGCACGAAGTGCAACTGCGCACACGTAAATAAGCAAGTTTGCAACACAAACTGCATGTTAAAAACGGCACGCCATTTCAACGTGTATTTTAAACACTCCCCTGCACAATAGAAACAGCCTCGTGCTCAAAGCAGAAACCTGAAAGCGCAGAAAAATCGTCGCAAATGACGTCTACTTTTTTGCCACCCAATGATTTTTGCATCATGTCGGCAAGTCTGTGCGTACTGCCAAAAGCGGTACTGCCTGAATGGTCAACAGCATATCGGACAGTGCAAGTTTCCTCGCGTACGTATATCACAAAACAGTATTTTTTGTCGCTAAAATCAACTTTTATTGCAAATTTTTGTGCTGTATGTTGCTTTTTTTCAAGAAAACAGCGCAATACGCCATGTCCCTGCTTTTCACCGCCTGACAGCGAAATGACGAATGGAATTTGAATCACACGTACAGCAAAATCATGCCCACTTGCTGCATGAGCATGATTAAAAAGTGTAAGGAAGCCCGGCGCCCTTTCACAAGCAGCCAGCATGCCGTCTGACGCATTGTTTGACTGTAAAAAATGCTGCACTTCCCGCATGATTTCATCAAGCAGCACAGCAGTTTTGTTGCTGCCTGTGTCCACACATTCACTGTCATTTTGAATGGTGTCATCTTGCACACTATCATCACGCGTGCCGCCGTCTTGTGAATTGCCGTATGCGTTTTTGTCTTTTCGCTGTGCATGTCTGTCGTATGCATCGTCACGCTGTGAGCCGCACGCATCACGCTGTTCATCGTCAATGAGTGCAGCCACAGCTTCCTCGCTGACACAGAGACCTTTTTGCAAAACGACAAGTGCTGTTTCGCCCGCTTCTTTTTCGCGACCTGGAAAACGCATGGCAATTCGTCGCGCTTCTGCAAAAATACGCGCATCAAATTTTATGCCAAGCTCTTTTATTCCATTAAACAGTGCAAGTGTGATAAAATCTGGCACAAGACCAAGCGCAGTAAAATATGCGGACAGTTGCGGATTGGCAATATTACCGTCAGCGCGCAATTCAGTGGACAACGTTTGCACAAGCGGCGCATCTGAAAGCAATAAACCGCCCTTTTCAGGCGTGAGCGCTATTTTACCATTTTGAAAAGAAACAGTCGCTGTGAAAGTAGTGCCGCTTGCAAGTGGCAGCTTAGATGCAACAGCAAACCGCTGCCCCGCAAACGAGACGACATATGACTGCGCTCCTGTCTGTGAAATAACTCGCACATGTACAGAAGCCCCTTCCCGTAAAAATGACGCGTTTGCTCCATTGGAAAGAGGTGCTGCCGGTACATATACGCCGCGAGTTGCATTCATGCAATAGAGAAACTATTTTTCTGCAGCTGCACCGTCGCCTTTTGGGGCTTCTTTAGCCTTTGCTTCTTGTGCTGCCACAATTTCGTTGACGCGTGCATTGCGCGCCGCTATTTCAGCAGACACAGAGCCACCTACGCGCGTCTTAACACGTTTTGCTTTTCCAACAGCATTGCGCAGATAATACAACTTTGCGCGCCGCACTTTTCCAGGACGAGCAATCTCTACTTTTATAATGCGCGGAGAATGTATTGGAAAAATACGCTCCACGCCAATGCCATAAGACTCTTTGCGCACAGTAAAAGTTTCGCGCGTGCTGCCGTGATTTTTTGCAATTACTATGCCCTCGTACACCTGAACGCGCTCATTTTTTCCTTCAACAATTTTGAAATATACTTTTACCGTATCGCCAATATTGAATCCTAATGCACTTTCGCGTTTTTGCTGTTCTTCGATAGTTTTAATAATGTCCATTTTAGTCTCCAGTTTTTTATACAGTTTTTGCACGCTATTTCTTTTGGCGCTTCAACAAAACCTGCCCTGTTATTTCCTCAATCATTTTTTCTGCTTCAGTCGAAAGCACGCCCGCATTCCGCGCAGCAGCTATCATATCGGGACGATTTGCAATAGTCTTTGCAAGACGCTTTTGCAATCGCCACTTCCTGATTTCTTCATGATTGCCCGACAGCAATACATCAGGTACCGCAATGCCTTTATAAACATGCGGCCGCGTAAACTGCGGATACTCAAGCAATCCGTCAGAATAGCTCTCTTCTTCGAGCGACTCAACAGAAATCACCCCGTCGATAAGCCGATAGACTGCGTCGATAACAACCTCGGCAGCTACTTCGCCGCTCGACAGCACGTAATCGCCTATGGAAATCTCATCGTCGACGTACATGTCTATTATACGCTGGTCAATACCTTCGTATCTTCCGCATATAATGACAAGCTCGTCCTCTTCGCTCAGCTCGCGCGCCGTTTTTTGTGTAAACGGTTTGCCGCTCGGCGTCACATGCAACACACGTTTTTTGCGCGCATTCACACTCTCAAGCGCTTCGCCGAGCGGTTCGGCCATCATAAGCTGCCCCGCACCGCCGCCGTACGGACTGTCGTCGCACGTATGATGTTTATCATGGGCAAAATCACGTATGTTTACCAGAACGCAGGATATAATTCCCTTTTTAATAGCCTTCGCCATAATCGACGTGTCAAAATACGCGCGAAGAATCTCAGGGAACAAGGTCAGCACGGTAAATTGCATGGATTACTCCAGAATCCAGAGGTGCATAAGAAGCACCGCCTTGTTTTCAATATCCACTTTGCCAATATGCGCATCGGAAAAAGGAACATATACTGTTCTGATTTTTCCCGATGCAGTGTACTTGATATTGTCCGCAAGAACGCTGCATTCCTCAGAGATGCGCACTTCAAGCAAGTACGCCGCTCCGCCTTCCAATACGTCTGTAATCGTTCCTATCGTTTTGATAGAAACTTCGCCCGACAATCTGTCTTTTCCCTCATAAACGAGGGAGCAGTTTATCAAATCGTCAATGTACCACTCACCATTTTTTGGTTGGTAAGCGTACTCGCGCGGCACAACGATTTCCCATCCGTTGTACTTGCGCACTTCTTCAGGAGAATCGATTCCCGCAAACTTCATAAACACGCAGTTACCGCCGCTGTGCACTGATTCAACAGTGTGCGTTTCAGTTTTATCTCCGTGTCGTAAAGCAACTTCTGTGAGCAATGCGATATGCTCGTACGCTCCCGAAGCGCTCTCTACTTTGCATTCACCCGCAACTCCATGTGGAGCACGGATAAACCCTGCAATGAATGTTTTTGCCATGTACAAACACAATCAACGTCAGCTCAATCAAGAATATCAAGACTGTACCGCTTACCGTCTCTCGAACTTGAAGCGCTGAGCACTGTGCGCATAGCTTTTGCAATGCGTCCGTACTTGCCAATCACTTTGCCTATGTCGTTCTCTGCAACTTTAAGCTGCAGCACAGGTCCCTTTTCGCCCTCTGCTTCAGTTACAGAAACAGACGCAGGATCATCAACAAGCGATTTTGCAATGTATTCGATTAAATCTTTTTCCATAGGAACGTAATTACTCCGATACATTGCCTGTTTTTGCAATCTGCCTATTGATGAGCTGCTTTACTGTTGGTGTCGGCTGCGCGCCAACGCCCATCCAGTATTTTGCGCGCGCAATGTCAACGTTGACTTGCTTGTCTTCTGCTTCTACTGGGTGATAGGTACCGATTTCCTCGATAGCTTTGCCATCGCGCGGACAACGCGCATCCATAACGACAACGCGATAGTACGGACGTTTTTTCGCGCCAAGCCGTTTAAGTCTGATTTTTACCATTCATTCCTCCAAAGAACTCAAGCCGAATGGGGACAAGTTCTAAAATGATACGCCACTATGAGCGTGCAAAATGCTATTATACAGAAACAGCGACCGCTCGTCAATGTTATAATCACAAATCGATTGTAAATTTTATAGGGATATAGGTACGCATACACAACATGATGAGCTTTTGCAATATGTATAAAGATTTAAAAATATGTATATTTATTCAAATAAGATGGTAGACAATATATAAAATATTGTATAGAATATTGCGTTATAGTAAGGAGACTGGTAAAGTATGAATAAAGAGAGTAAATTGTCTAATCGTGAAAATTTTATCAGCAATGGTACAGCTAACGCACACAAAACACAGAAGCGATTTCCAATCACCGTGCGCTTATTATTCTTTTCTTTGCCATTGCCCATTTTATGGCTCATCTTTTTGGGGATTACTATCAACAGGCATTTCAACGCTACTATGGCAGAGCGTTATGAAAAAGAAGTGCAAAACCAATTAACGCTTATCGATACAACATTACAAACATATTTTTCCAATGTAAAAGATATTGTTCAATACATTGCAGAAAGTCCTCTGCTCGAAAGTTCTTCGCAGGCTATTACTTCGTATTTATATAAAAATTCTCCCAGCGGCGCAACTGAAATGCGGCCATGGGAAAACGGCGAATACGAAAATTCAATTTACGAATTTTTTGTGCAAGTTATTGGGCATGTTCCTGCCCTTGCAAATGCAGGTTTTGCGCTAGAATCAAACGCAGGCATTATAGAATTTCCTCTGCAAACAAGAAAAAATGGATACGACCCGAGAACGCGCGACTGGTATAAACTGGGAAAGAATAATCCTGGAAAAGTTAACTTTACTGATGCGCATAAGACAACATACAACACAATAAATTATTCAGTAGTGTCAACAGTAAAAAATCCAGACGGTTCAATAAAAGGTGTACTTTCATGCGCAGGAGATTTAACCGAGCTTCTCAATTTAGTAACTGGAGTTGCAGAACAAACAGGATTAAATCTTGTATTAACTGATGTATCAGGCTTTGTGTTAGTTAACACTATGGACCCCGAAAATATTTTTAAAGATGTAAAAGAACTTGGCATACCTGAACTTGCAAACTATACTGCAGGAGAAAAAACACGCATTCCTGCCGTTATCAATAAACAGCACTATATGATAGACACGCGGCTTTCCACCAACGAGTTTATGACGCTTAATTTTATTGTTTTCGATTCACAAGCAGAAGCATTGCAAACGAGCAGAGGCATAGCGTTTTTTGTTCTTGTCAGGTTCATTATCGCTATATTATTAATCGCGGTAATAATAGCATTTACATCGCTACACATGGGTAAATCGCTCAAGAAAATATCAGGAGCATTAGGAAATATTGCAGAAGGTGACGGCGATTTGACAGCTTCTATCTCTGTAAAAGGCAATGATGAAGTAGCAGACATAGCGCAAGCTTTTAATAAAACAATAAAGAAAATAGCGGACTCTGTGCGAGGCGTTAAAAGTAGCATAAAACTACTTAACGAAACGAGTACTAATCTTTCATCAAATATGACAAAGACAACAGATTCGATAAACAAAATCAGTGCAAATATTGATGACGTAAAACATCAGGTGATGACACAGGCATCAAGTGTTACAGAAACTGCCGCCACGATGGAAGAAATCATTCACACAATCAAGCAGCTGAACAAGAGCATTGAGCATCAGGCGGCGAGCGTCTATGAATCGAACCATTTAAGCGAAGAGATGGTCGCAAATATTGTTTCGATTGGTGAAATCCTTTCTCAAAATGATACCGTTATTAAAAACCTTGCCGATGCAACTGACGACGGCAAAAATACGCTCATTAATTCAAACAGCGTAACGCAAAAGATTGCAGAAGAATCAGACTCGCTCATGGAAGCATCGAACATCATTCAACATATCGCCGAACAGACAAATCTGCTTGCTATGAATGCTGCAATTGAAGCAGCTCACGCAGGAGATGCAGGCAAAGGTTTTGCCGTCGTCGCAGATGAAATCAGAAAACTTTCAGAAGAATCGGACAGTCAGGGAAAAACGATTACGACAACGCTTAACGCATTGAGCGTAGAGATAGCATCTCTTTCCGCTTCTTCAAAAGTTGTCGAAGAAAAATTTAATGCAATTTTTACGCTCGCCGAACAGGTAAAAGATTTAAGCACGCGTCTCACAAAATCACTTGGTGAGCAGGAAAGCAGCAATAGAAAAGTGCTTGCAGCAATCAAAACAATAAACAACGTGACAGCAGAAGTAAAAGCAGGTTCTGATGAAATGCTCAAAGGCGGCGAGCAAATTGCAAATGAAATGCAAAGCCTCGATAATATGACGAGACGCATTACTGATGCAATGAATGAGATGGCAAGCGGTGCTGTGCAAATAAACAACGCGGTGCAGGTTGTAAATGATATTACGCAAAAAAATAAAGAGAGTATTGAAATTCTAGCAATGGAAGTAGATAAGTTTAAAGTATAGTTGTCAGATAACGCCTTTAAAGAGCGCAAAAAATTCTGCTGGAAGTTGCGCTCGCTGCGGGGGCGGGACAATGAAAAATAAAATGTTTTTTTAATCCGCATTTTCTCAAATACATAAAAGGCTTTAGCAACCATTTGAATAAGCACCGTAGATATGCTTTACTCCGATTACATCATTACGCATCAAAATTCAGCCCTGTAAAATAATCTCTGTAAATGGCTAACAAATATGATACTCTTAAATCGGTATATAGGGAGCGTCGGCGAATCCAGCAAAATGCTGAAGCATTTTGAACAAGTCTCCGAGCAGCTACGCCGTGAAGGCATGACGCGCGCGATATCCAGCACCACCTTCAGAATGTGTACAGTAATGGAAGTCTCAGCGGAGCTTATCTCGAACATAACCGAGTCTGTCATGGCTGATACCCGCGAATAGCAGAGCTGCCATCTCGAAAAAACATCCCCGATACTTTTCCTCGACGCGCTGCGCGTGAACTCAAGACAGGACGGAAAGAACGTCAACAAGGCCATTTATGTAGTTCTGGCAATCAAATGAGAGGGCAAGAAAGAGGTTTTAGGACTGTGGCTCGCCGACACGGAGGACGCGAAATTCTGGACACTCAGTCCGCGCAAGCAGACAATAAAATAATCTCCTTGCAGTGCGCAGCGGAACCGCATGAGCATTCTTACGGACATACAGAACCGCGTCGTTAAGATATTCTCATATCCCATGTGCAACTATTAGTACATAACTTATCGAAAACGGCCCACCGACATATTCCTTGCAAAAGTCTGATTTTTTTACGCGAGGCTGCGTACAGCAAAAATGTTTTCCTGCGGCTCGACGTGTATGCGCAGGGTTTCCCGTGTATAAGTTCCACACGGCGGAGGAGACGCAGCCAGAAATTATTCTGCGTGACAAACGGCGCATATTGTTGTATAATAATACGTCTATGAGCGCATGGAAGACAAAGATGGCCGCGCGTTTTTCGAGTACCTTGCAAAAGACTCGGCGAGCACTGTATTCACGAGCTGGTGGACAGGCGCACGAGGCAGATAAAAGGCGACGAGAACTGGATGTAGGGACATATGGCATTGTCACGCAGCTTTCACGCGCGGTTTGGAAAAGTTGTGCAACTGCTGCAAAGTAATTAGGGTGGAAAACAAAACAAGTAAAAGCGCGACGCAGATTTTGTTCACGCTCGTCATGCGCACTGTATTATTTCTTGCACTCTTTCTGTCTGCGCTGCTCGTTTTTTACGCGATTGGCAATTATCAAGAATTCCTCGATGAAAATCAGCACCTCATACTTGCAGCGGCGACAGTCACTGCAATACCGCTCCTGTTTTTTTCTGCGGCGGGCATTGCCGTTTCAATCGTGTCAGCAGTAAAAAATCACGAACAGCGCGCGAAAGCTGTAGCGTCGGCAGTGTGCTCGTTTTTTGCATTTGCGTATGGGCTTGCAGTCATGCTTGCCACGCGCCTTATAGATTTTCTTGCAGGCGGAGTATGATGCTCACTTCTGCGTTGAGCGGCACAATGAGCAAAAACGGCGCGCCTTGTGCAGTGAGTGAAACAACGTGCGTGCCGTGCGCATCTTGAGGTACCGCAATTTTTTCTGCGCCACACGATGCCGCGCCAGCGTGGACTGTTGCTTTTTCGCGCCCATCGAACTCATGCCTATCACACTCATTGGAGATGCAGTTGCTGATGCTCGGCATGCCGCTGCTCCGAAAATGTTCCCAGCGCAAGCCGTGCGAAAAAAGCGCGCCGCTACGCCTCGATTCAGTTGTACGCGCAACAGAAAGGACATCGCGCGTTGCTAATCCAGTGACACGCGCCGTCTTTCCTGCGGCTAAAAAATACACTGCCTGCTGCGGTGTAAGCCACACGTACGCGTGGCATGCAGATGCAAACGAGTCATAGAGCGCAATCGTGTGGTCAATTCTGCCGCCGCTTCCTCCCACAAGCGTGATGAACGGCTCCCTCCCCTGCTCCGTTGCCAGTTCATATGCGCGGAAGAACGCAAGCTCCGTGTCAGTAAAATCTTTTGCGCTGTCAAATGTTTCCACGATGCTGCCGTAGGAGAGAAGCGCATTTTTGTCTGCAATGCTGTCAAAGTCGCCGAGAATTACATCGGGCGAAAAATCAATCGCATCGTTATGCGAAAAATATTCGATATATTTTTGCGCCGTATCAAAACCTGAATCTGCTGCAATCACGTAATCGACAGCGCGGCGTTTCCAGTAGCGACATGTCAGTTCGGGACGCGGAAAATCACCGCCGGTAAAAATCACCACATGCAACGGCGCTCGCGCTGCGAGAAAATCATAATCAGTCATAGAAACATACTAGCATAAAACTGCATGGTGTGATACGGGTGCACAGATGCGAGTGGCAAACACGTTGAATACACGCGACATCATCGCGGAGCAAACAGAGCGGCATTATCCTTTTCTTTTGTTAAAAATCATGGTATAGTAATTATGTGAGGTTGCCATGAACGAAAAGCAGCTTGAATATGTCATATTTTGCATAGAGAATCTTGCCGAACGCTGCGGTAAAACAGGCGCAGAAATGCACGCATTGCTCAAAAAATCTGCATTGCTCACTGATTACGTCATTCCGTCATATGCTGCGCTCCATACGCAAAGCAAGCAGTATATCGTGGACGACATTCTTGCTGTTATGAGAGAGCGAGGTCTTGTGGCATGAAAGTCTATCATGGTTCTACTGGCATAGTGCAAAAACCTAATGTACGCATTGGGCGCGACAACCTCGATTTTGGCAAAGGTTTTTATACGACTGATTTACGGCAACAGGCAGAAGATTGGGTGCAACGATTTTTGAAAATCGGAAAATGTTGCTATATCAATAAATACGAATTTGATTCTGCTGACATAGATGCAAAATGCCGTTATAAAAGATTTCCTGCGTATGATGAAGCATGGCTCGATTTTATCATTTCATGCAGAAAGGGAAATAATAATTATTTGCAATATGACATTATCGAAGGAGGTATTGCAAATGACAAGGTGTTCAACACAATAGAATTATATTTTGACAATTTGATTGATAAGCACGAAACACTGAAGCGGCTTTCATTTGAAAAGCCGAACAATCAGATTTGTTTTATCTCACAAGATGTTGCAGACAGCTTGTTGCATTTTGAGTGTGCAGAAGAGGTGCGCTGATGACAGCAAATAAGACGCTGCTGCAAATGAAGTATGCGCGCATAATTGCACTGTTTGCAAAAAAAGCGCATATCACTGAATTGAACGCGCTCGATTTTTTCTACGCGTCGCACACATATCTTTTTATGAGCGAAGGCATCAGCAACTTTCATTGTTTGAGCGATGGCTATCTCACAGATGAATTGATGCAAGAATTTTTTGAATCACCACTTTCATCGCATTGATACATCCGCAAAAAAATCTTGTCATTTTTTTCCTTTCCTTTTGTTAAAAATCATGATAGGATAAATTATGAACAGGCAAATCGATACACGCGCGCAAAGCGACAGCTCCGCGCAAAACAACGAAACGCTTGCAAGCGGCAGGGATTCCGTGCAGATACAAAGCGAATCGCAGTTGACGTTTCTTGAGGCTGCGAGCATTATTGTGGGGCACGGCGTTGGAGCAGGCATTCTCGCAGTGCCCTATCTTGCCTCAAGAAACACGTGGTGGGATTTTTTGCTCATTCTCGCTGTCGCCTACTGCATAAACCTTTTGCTGCATCTTATGATTGCAGAACTTTCGCTGAACAACGGCGGCGCGCAATTTGTAAAATGCTTTGAAAACGAGCTGTTCATCGGTTCATTCAAAAAAACTGCCGCATGGATTGTATTTGCATTTCTAGGATTCAGCGTGCTGTGCAACGTAGCAAGTTTTATCACTGGTTCTGCAGCTGTGTTTGCAAGCTGGTTTTCGCTTCCAACATGGGCTGGCATGTTGCTCTACTACGCGTTTGCCGCGCTCGTCGTATTTTTCGGCATGAAGATTGTGGGCATCTGCGAAAAATACTCAGTGCTCGCCATAATTGTCGTCATAGGCATTTTATTTGCAGCAACGCTTGCATCAGAGATGAGCGCGCTGCCGAAAACGTTCATCGCTTCTTCAAACGTCATGGCGTTGTACAGCACCGTTGCGTTTTCGCTTTCCGCCGTCATGTCTGTGCCGCAAGTAGTAAAAGGCGTTGGCGGCGACAGAAAAAAAATTGTGCGCGCCATTGCAGCGGGCACAGGAGTGAATGCGTTTTTAATCATCGCTGTGACGTTTATGACGCTGCTCGGAGCAGGAGCAGCTATCACAAAAAACGGCGCGCTTGTCGATTTAAGCACGCACCTCGGCGGCTGGGTGAGCGTTGTCGGCTACATCTTTTCGCTCCTTGCGCTTTCCACATCGTTCTGGGCAAACACGTTGAACATGCGCGACATCATCGCGGAGCAGACAAAGTGGCATCTCAAGCTGTGCTGGCTGCTCGCAACGCTTCCCTGCCTTGTGCTCGCGTTGCTCGGCGTGCAGAGTTTTGTGGGCTTCACGCGCCTTGCAGGAATCATTCAAGTGCTCACGGGAATAGGCATCATCATCGCATACAACCGCTCTCGAAAGCGCACGGAGGAAAGCCATATCTGCGGACGATTTGGAAGCATCGCGTTTCAAATTGTTGTCATAGCAGGCTCGCTCGTTGCGACTATAGGCTCGGTGCTTGTCGTGCGGTAAATGCCACGCCCCTCCATCCTCAACGCAGATTGCTTTTAAACTATCGGTCGAGACAGGTAAACTGCACATCGGTTGCGTTCAGAAACAGCGCGGTGATACAATGCAATCATCAAACGGTGCGTGGAATTGACGGTGCATTGTCATCGTGCGCATCTGGAGCGCTTCTATGCGCGACAGGAGGAAACAATGGAAAACACAATGGGAAAAATGATTGCGGCAAAAAGAAAAGAACGTGGCATGAGCCAGCTGGAACTTGCAGAAAAAATGGGCGTTACTGACAAAGCTGTTTCAAAATGGGAGCGCGATTTGTCATGCCCCGACATTGCATCCATTCCAAAGCTTGCAGATATGTTAGGGCTTTCGGTAGATGAGCTCATGCGGGCAAAAGAGGATTTTGAAAGGCCGTCAAAGATTAAAACAGCAAACATTGTTTCGCTGATTTTTCGCGCGCTTTGCATAGCGATGGGCGTTGCTGTCGTCGTGCTTGCAGTTCTTGAAGAACTTGATGAAAAAAGCGCGTTCCTCATGCTTGGCATAGGTCTTTCGTGTGCAGGGCTTGCCCTGTTTGAAAAATAGGCGCACTGCGAGTCCCTTAAAATGCAACAACGTGGCGGCGCGATTGCATGATGTTGTAAAATTATTGTAAAATCAAATCGGAGGATTATCATGGATTTTTTAGAACTCTGCCGCTCGCGGTACTCCGAAAGAAGATTTGGCAGCAAAGAAGTTGAAGCAGAAAAACTTGAAAAAATACTGGAAGCTGGTCGCATTTCTCCCACGGCACACAACAGTCAGCCGCAACGAATTTTTGTAGTAAAATCAAAAGAAGCACTGGAAAAAATCCGCGCCGCCACTCCCATGACGTTCAATGCGCCTATTGTTTTAGTTGTAGGATACAATATACACGAAGCATGGAAAATCACCTGGGACAGCTGCTTTCCAAATCACAGCTCTGGTGAAGTTGACGCTTCTATCGTTATGACAATGATGATGATGCAAGCAGAATCGCTCGGTGTAAAAACATGCTGGGTACGCGCATATGATACGCAGGCAATCATAGACGCGCTTGACATTCCGCAAAATGTGCACCTCGTCGGAATATTAAATATTGGATACGAATCAGAAGCATCGCATCCTGCCAAACTGCACACGCTGCGAAAAAATCTTTCAGACACAGTGATTGAAAAATAACGGAGCGCTGCACCCCGTCGGGATTGCTGCAAAGCCGCACTTTGCTAACGGAACACTTTACGGCGGCATAGATGAGTTATGAAAATGTACATTATGCGGTAGTATGTTTTACTACTTACACCACATGTTGATACGCAAAAAAAATCTTGCTTTTTGCAACAAAGCGTCATATAATTATCAATATGCTTTCACGCTGCCGAATACATTTGATTCGGAATGAACTGCTCGCCACCGCCGCAACGTTTGCGCTCATTGCGCTTATTGTGCTCATTGCGCCGCGCGTTACGGAGAGGTATCGTAAGCATTCGCAATTTACGCAGCAGTTTGTGTTGGGCACTGTCATCGCTGTCTTGGAAAACAACATCGAGGAAGACGCATTCGTCGATGACCGCTACGTTGGAAACCAGCGCATACGCGTGCGCATAAATGAGGGCGAATTTGCGGGCAGGGAGTTTGATTCTACAAACACGTTGAGCGCGCTCAGAAGCGCAGTCGCATACGAAGGGCTTACCGCTGTGTTTGCAATCCGCATGGACAAAGATGGGAAGCCTGTCGTATGGCTGTACAACTACAACCGCACGCCGTATGTCTATTTGCTCATCTCGCTTCTTGCTCTGCTCGTAGTGGCAATAGGACACTTCAAGGGATTGCGCAGCTTGCTCGCGCTCTCGTTGACTGGAACAGTGCTGCTGTATGTTGTGGTGCCGTGCATGTGGTCACCGCACCCTGCACTTGTCGCAATGCTTTCGCTCGCTGCCTCATGCATTGCAAGCTTCATGCTCGTTGCAGGTTTTAGCAAAAAAGCGTTTTGCGCAACGGCGGGCACGCTTTGCGGCATATTTCTCGCAGGATTTTTAGCGTTCACGTTCGGTAGAATCATGAACCTTTCAGGCGTAGACATGGAAAAAGGAGAAACGCTTTTGTACCTTGCGCAGAGCCGCAATTTCAAACTCACGTCGCTCTTGTTCGTTTCCATTTTGATAGCGTGTCTCGGTGCAACTATGGACGTGGCAATTTCCATTGCAAGCAGCGCGGAGCAACTGCACATTGCTGACAGCGCCATGAGCACAAAAGCTTTTTTTGCAAGCGTGCTCGCGGTGGGCAAAGACATCATAGGCACAATGACAAACACGCTCATACTTGCATTTTGCGGCTCGTCGCTGCCGCTTGCCATGATGATATGGGGGTATCACATGGACTACATGCAGTTCATCAACATTCCGCTCATCGTCATCAACATTTTGCAAGCGCTTGCAAGTTCAATCGGCATGGTGGCAAGCATCTTTTTTACCGCCATATTTTCTGTTCTCGTATTCAAGCGCGCTTTGCTTGCACAAGCTGCGCATTGAAGATATTTTACACACGTGCAAAGATGCCCGTACATCCTTGCACATCCGTCAGCGCGGAGTTTTTATAGGAGGATTTATGAAACACGCTGGGAAAAAAGTTGTGGCAATTCTGCTTGCTGCATGCACAGTGGCACTTGCTTTTGCAGGCGGAAAAAAAGACGTGGGCGCGAAAAAGAGCGGCTCACAAACGGTACGAAATTTTTCGTATGAGAAACGCGGAGAGCTTTCCAAAGGAACTGCCGCTACAGGCAACAGCGCCGTCATCTCTGTTGTAGCTACATCAGACATGCACGGGCGCATCTATCCGTGGGAATACGCGATTGATTCGCCTGACAACGATGCAGGCTTTGCGCTCACAGATACTGTTGTACGGCAGATTCAAAGCCAGTACCCGAACACGCTGCTCATCGACATTGGCGACAACATGCAGGACAACAGCGCAGAGATTTTCCTCGACATGGACACACATCCGATGATTCAAGCGATGAACTTTCTCGGCTACGATGTCTGGGTGCCGGGCAACCATGAATTCAACTTCGGGTTGGACTTTCTTGAACGCAATATTTCAAACTTCGACGGACGCGTTGTGTGCTCAAACATCAAATATGCGGACAGCGGAAAGTCCTATGTGCTCCCCTATCAGATTTACACGATTGACGGCATACGCGTCGCAGTTGTCGGAAGCACAGCACCGCACGTCTCCACATGGGAAGCGAGCGCGCCTGACCATTTCCAAAACCTTGCGTTTACCGATCCCATCAAATCGCTGCAGGAAACAGTGAAAGAGATTCAAGGACAGTATGACATCCTCGTTGCCGCCGTGCACATAAGCAGACAAGGTGAATATGAAGAAGAAGGCAAGACAGGCGCATTCCAGATTGCCGAAGCTGTTCCTGAACTCGACGTAATTCTTGCAGGGCACGAGCACGCGACATACTGTGAAAAAGTGAACGATACATGGGTGCTCGAACCGGGAAAATACGGCTCGCACGTAGCGTTTGCCACATTCAACATGCAAAAGGAAAACGGCACATGGAAAATTGCAAGCGTCGAAGCAAAAAACATTCCGACGAATAACATTGCTTCTTCCAAGCGCGTGCTCGACAAGTTCAAATGGGTTGACGATGCGTCAAAAGAAAATGCGAATACTGTTGTTGGAAAAATTACCGCAAACTTTATCCCCGAAGGCACTGACTATATCACGGGCAAAGACAAGGTGACGACAATGCCGCGCGCGCAGATTGAAGACACGGCGCTCATGGATTTAATAAACACAGTGCAGCAGTACTACGCAAAGTCGGACATTTCAACTGCCGCGCTGTTCAACTTTGACCAGACGCTCAAGGCGGGCGACTTCAAACGCAAAGATGTCGCGTTTATCTACAAGTACGACAACACGCTCATGGGTGTGAACATCACTGGAAAAAATCTGCTCGCCTATATGGAGTGGACTGTCGGCTACTACCAGACAACAAAAGCAGGAGATGTAACGATTGCATTCGACCCGAATTTCCGCGCGTATAACTACGACATGCTTTCGGGAATCACCTATGAAATCGACATAAGCAAGCCCGTTGGACAGCGCATTACAAACGCTACAATCAAGGGCAAGCCGATTGACCCAAACGCTACGTACAAAATGGCGGTGAACAACTACCGATTCGGCACGCTCATGAGCCACGGCTGGGCGACGCAAAAGGACGTGTACTTTGATAGCTATAATGAATTGCCGCTTTCTGCGACTGTGCGCGACCTCATCGTAAAATATACGCAGGAAAATCTTAATGGCAACCTCTCGCCAACATGCGACCACAACTGGAAAATCGTGGGGCTGCCCGCTTCATTCAACGACCCTGCAACGATTGCAAAAATACGGAGTGGCGAAATAACGATTCCTACATCGAGCGACGGCCGCACACCTAACGTAGCAGCAGTACGCATTCAGTAACACATCAGAAACAGGGGCTGTCCGCTCTTTGAAGTGCAGCCCCTGTTTTGGACGCTGTGCTGTGCCATGCGGTTGCTCAAAAATGCGATGGCATGTCTGTTGAAGACATCACAGATGGCGTTGACAGCTCTTGCGGCAACTTGTCGAAACTTATAAAAAATAAATTTGCAAAATTTACAAACGTAGAGTATAATTAATACAGCCTTACAAAATACATGCTCGCCACTATATTACAGAAGGATTCACATATGGCAAATCAAGAAAAAATGCGCGTGTTGTCGATTATACTGGGAGGCGGAAAAGGCACACGCCTCTTTCCGCTTACAAAAGAGCGCTCAAAACCGGCAGTACCGTTCGGCGGCAAGTTCCGTATTGTAGACATTCCCATTTCAAATTGCATCAACTCAGGCTACAAGCGTATTTACCTTCTGACACAGTTCAATTCGTATTCGCTGCACATGCACATTACAAACTCATACAATTTTGACAGTTTTTCGCACGGCTTTGTAGAAATACTTGCCGCCGAACAAACGATTGAGCACACAAGCTGGTATGAAGGCACTGCTGATGCGGTGCGAAAAAATTTCTTGCACTTCAAGCCGCAAAATCCTACACACTATATCATCCTTTCAGGCGACCAGTTGTACCGCATGGATTTGCGCGCGTTCATGAAACGGCATCTTGACTCTGGTGCTGACGTAACGATTGCCACAACAGCAGTGAATCGGACTGACGCGTCGGGGTTCGGCATCATGAAAATCGACAGCACAAATCGCATCACTGAATTTATGGAAAAACCTGCTCCCGATATGAATATCGACAGTTGGAAAATTCCGCAAGAAGCGCGCGGTTCGCTTCCTCCTGAAAAAGAGTACCTTGCCTCTATGGGCATCTATATTTTCAACGCGCCCGTCATGGAAGAAATGCTTGACAACAGCATGACAGATTTTGGCAAAGAAATCATTCCCGCAGCTATCAAAACAAAGAAAATCAATTCGTATATTTTTGGCGGCTACTGGGAAGATATTGGAACAATACGCAGTTTTTATGAAGCAAATATCAATCTTACGGAAAACACACCACAGTTTAATTTTTATGATGAAAACGAACCGATTTATACGCACATGCGCAATCTTCCTCCATCAAAGATAAACCGTGCAGACATACATTCAACTATAACAGCAGAAGGCTGTATTATCACTGACTGCAAGCTTGAGCATTGCGTCATAGGCATACGCTCAGTCATAGAGACAGGAAGCTGGCTTGACGGAGTCATCAGCATGGGCGCAGATTTTTATGAAAGCGACGAAGAAAAACAGGACAACGCTGCACATAATCGACCAAACATAGGCATCGGACACGGTTGCCGCATTTCACATGCAATCATCGATAAAAATGCGCATATTGGCGACAACTGCTCAATCAATGTGAGCGGCAATCACTACGATGACGGCGACCACGGTTTATTCTATTGTGCAGACGGCATCATTGTCATACCGAAAAATGCAGTCATCCCATCGGGCACGGTGATTTAATACTTTCAATGGACTCTATGTACGACAGGCTCGGCGAACTGCTCAGCGACGCGCTTGAAAGCGGCTCCTTGCAACGCGATGATGCAAGCGCGCCGTCAGTGTATGATGTGCTTGAAAAAGATGCACAGCAAGGCAAAAGCGCACTTTCCGCACTGGCACACAATGCAACGATTGCAGCTACAACAGACAATGCAACTATTGTTTCAGAAAATCAATGCGCGAACACAAAAATGACGGCAAACACAGAGAGCGAAGCAATTGCCGCAGCAAAGCACGCGGACATAAAAAGTTCACTAAATGCAGAGCGCGCGCGCAATGGCTCCGCCCGTGATGATGAAAAACGCTCCGCCGACATGTATGATTCCAAACTGCACGGAGCCGCTGCACAATTTTACCGCACCTTTTCACAAAAAAAGCGGCGCGGCGAAATTGTGCGAGGCGTGAACAGCGTAAAAAAGCTTGTCGCCGTGCCAAAGCGCATTGCAGCAGCGTATGCGGTGCTCGGCATATCGTCGTCCGCGTCGGAAAAAGAGCTGCGCAGCGCATACCGTGAAAAGCTCAAGC
Source organism: Treponema sp. (assembly GCA_017940005.1). Classification (GTDB taxonomy): domain Bacteria; phylum Spirochaetota; class Spirochaetia; order Treponematales; family Treponemataceae; genus Treponema_D. Next base: position 77,461 of record JAGAZO010000016.1, on the reverse strand, counting down.
TGTTTCATCCCGACAGCAATAGTGAAAATGAAACAGTGCAGCGCGTCGCGCACAAAAAAACGGAAGAAGTTGTCGCTGCATACACTGCAATAACAGCGTGGCGGCACGGGCATTCAAAATAAGGCACCGCAGAGAATGTGCTGCTCATGCAAAAACTGCACTATGCGTCAGTGCTCATCGCCGTGCATGTAAAAATGCAGCAGGCATGCAGCATCATTTTGCACGCGTAAAAAACTGCACGAGCCACTTCGCGCACAAACTACTCATCGCCTTCCATGCCGTATTCTTCAAGCTTGCGATGAAGCGTTTTTCTGCCTATTCCAAGCACATCGGCAGTTTTGCTCTTGTTGCCTTTGTTCGCAGCAAGATTTTCCCTGATAATCGCTTTTTCAGCTTCGTCAAGCGTAATGCCTACCGGTATTGTAATGCTCCCTGCATCTTTCACGCCGCTTATCGATGGCGGCAAATCGTCGAGCGTAATCTCCGTGCCGCCGCACATGACAACTGCGCTTTCAACCGCGTTCCGCAGCTGCCGTATGTTTCCTGGCCAGTCGTATTTGTACAGTGCAGAGCGGGCGCGCGCATCTATGCCGCTTATGGCTTTGTTGTTCTCCTCTGCATATTCTTTGAGAAATGAATTTAATAAAAGCGGAATGTCGTCGCGCCGCTCGCGAAGCGGCGGCACTTCAATGGGCACAACGTTGAGGCGATAGTATAAGTCTTCGCGGAACCGCCCTTCCTTCACTTCTTTTTCCATGTCTCTGTTCGTCGCCGCAATAACGCGCACATCAACGTCAATCGTTTTTTCGCCGCCGACGCGTTCAAATTTATGGTCTTGCAGCACGCGCAAAAGTTTTATCTGCACGCTCTGATTTATTTCACCTATCTCATCGAGAAAAATTGTGCTCTCATGCGCAAGTTCAAATCTTCCTTTTTGCATTTTGTCCGCGCCTGTATACGCGCCTTTTTCGTGACCGAACAACTCGCTTTCAAGCAGCGTTTCACTTAATGCGGCGCAGTGCACTTTTATCATTTCGTGACTGCTTCTCGGTGAAAGGGTGTGAATAGCATTGGCAACGAGTTCTTTTCCAACGCCGCTTTCTCCTGTGATTAATACAGATGCTTTTGTCGGCGCAACTTTTTTGATGAGCGTAAACACTTTTTGCATCTCGCCGCTTTTGCCAACCATGTTGTCAAACTTGTGAATCTCTGCAACTTCCTTTTTGAGCTGTTTATGCTGCAACGAAAGCTCGCGGCTTGCAAGCGCACGTTTGACAATAATGGAAAGCCTGTCGAGGTTGAGCGGTTTTGTCAAAAAATCATATGCGCCTTGCCGCATCGCATCTACTGCCGCATCAATGCTGCCGTGCCCGGTAAGCACAATCACTGGGATGCCGGGCATTTCAGACGTAACGTGACGGAGCACTTCTTCGCCAGAGACGCCGTCCATGCGCAAATCGGTAATCACCAAGTCTATGTCGCCTTTTGCAATAAAGTCGAGCCCTTCCCTGCCGCTTGAAGCAAGGCGCACTTCGTAGCCTTCAAGCTCAAACGCAGTGCCGAGTCCTTCGCGAATATTTTTTTCATCGTCAATTACAAGAATCGTAAACTTCATTTTTGCGCTGCCTCGCTATCGTTTATTTTTAAATCATCTGCCGACTGAACAGTATTGTCTGGCAAGAGCTTTTTATCTGTCTGCGGAATGGGAAGCGTAATGGTGAATGTTGTGCCTTCGCCGCGCAACGACTTCACCTGCATGTCGCCAGAAAACTCTTTAATAATTTTGTACGCCATCGTCATGCCAAGACCTGTGCCGTTCGCCTTTGTTGTAAAATATGGCTCGAAAATGTGTGCGGCAGTATCTTCGCTCATGCCTATTCCGTTGTCAGAAATCGCAATGATGTACGCATCGTCTTTAATAAAGCTCGCAATCACAAAAATGCCTTTGCACGTCTGGCACTCTCGTTCACCGCTGCATTCAGGAAATTTTTCTTGAATGGCATACAAGCTGTTCTGCGCAATATTCACGAGCACTTCCTTAAAAAGTTTTTCGTCTACGAGCAGCCGCATGTTTTCATGTGAAATGTCTGTCTGCACGTCAATGCCGTTGTTGTGGAACTCAGGCGCGATAAATGACGCAGCATCTGAAAGAATTTTTCCCACATCAACAAGCGCAAGCTGCGCATTCACTGGGCGAACTGCCATGAGAAAATCCATAACTTTTTTATTAAGATTGTCAATTTCCTCATTCACCACGTCAAGATGGTCTTCTATGAATTTTTTGTCAGGGAGCACGCCGTCTTCGTCTCGTGATTTTTTTACCGCCTTTTGAATGAGCTGCACGTGAATGCTGATTGCGCCGAGCGGATTCTTTATCTCGTGCGCCATTCCCGCCGCAAGATTTGTAAGGCCTGCAAGATTTTCCATACGGCGCAAAAGAATTTCCTGATTGCGTTTTTCAGTGATGTCGCGCACAGAGATTATCGCGCCCGCCATCTCATATTTTTTTACAAGCGGCAAAACAGTAATCACCACAAAGCGGATTGAGCCGCCTGCCGTCACAAGCGTAAACTCGTCAGACACATTCAGACGATTGTTTTCAAAACAGTCGCCAAGAAAAGCGGCAATTTGCTCGTCGTCAACAAGATGCGGAAGCGGCACCGTTTCAAACTTCGCGTCATCGAGGCGAATTGACAGCGGCAAATACCGCTCTGCTGCTTTATTTGCAAGCAGCAGCTTCCAGCTTTTGTCAACGATTATCAGCCCTGCAGAAAGCGACTCGAAAATTGAAGTGAATATTTCGTTTTCATCTGAAACGCTGTCGAGCAATTCCTTGAGCTGCTCATGTGAAAGCTTTGAAATCTTTTCTCTGACGCGTTTAAAATATTCGCTCATACTGCCACGCTGAAAACAGCTCCATTCAATTTATTAATTTTTGACAACGTTCTCGTAAGATTTTCGAGCGCGCCCGCAGGCGACTGGTTGTAAATCGTCACATCGTTCCAGCACTGCCTGACCGCGTCCATGCATAATGCGGACGCTTCTGCTCCTGCAGCAGATGCAAGCAGTTTTTTCTGGGCGCGCGCTATGCCGTCAAGGAAGATGCGCAGCTCAAGGCGCACATCGAATTTTCCGCACAGCATGACGGTATGCGCAACATCAGGAATTTTCCCGTGTGCTATATCGCTGAAAAAATTTGAAGCAGCCTCGCGCACACTATTCGGTTGCACGGGCAAAAACGTTTCCATATATTCGCTTATAGAGCCGTCATACTGCTCATTGCGAAAAATGCGGCGCACAACATCGCGCTGCTCTTCTCTTGTGCGTTGTCGAAAATTGTACGTGCGTACGCGCGAAAGAATTGTTGGCATGACAGCGCTTCTCCGCGCAGTCGTCAAAATGAATACGACATCTTCAGGCGGCTCTTCAAGGATTTTTAAAAGCGCATTGCGCGCGCTTTCGTTCATGCGCTCGGCGTTTTCAAGTATCACTGTTTTTTTCCCTTCCGCTGATTTTATGTGCGCCCACGACGATATGTTTCTGATATGCTTTATGGGAATCGAATCGTATAAAAACGTTGCCTCAAGCTTTTGGCAAAGCGCTGCAATTTTTTCGCATGTTTCAAAAAGTTTTTTGAGTTCTGGAAGCTCACGCGGAAAATCAATAATTTCCATAAGCTCGTCAATATCAGAGATAACAGCTGCAATCTTTGCCAATTTATCGTCGTCCTGCCAGAGCACCGGGGAAAAACGATTTGTTAATTTTCTAACGCTCCGCAAAAAAAGATAGCGCGTTGCAGTTTCGCTCGACGCGCGAGCCTCATGTGCTTTTTCAAAAGCTGCAAGAGCGGCTGCAATTTCAAGCGTGCAGTCGCGCGGACCTGCAAGCAGCATGTTGTGGCTTACAAGCGACTTACTTTTGAGGCACTGCGGGCACGAACAGTTCCAGTTTCCAGGAATGTCGGCGGTACAGGAAAGAATACGCGCGCTTTCCAATGCACATGAAAGTTTTCCTGAAGCGACAGGGCCTGAAAAAAGGAGCGCACCCGGCAGCGCAGCAATGCGCATGTCGTTTTCGAGCAGCACGCACGCTTCTTGGCTGATAATATTTTCATACATTATGAAGGAAACTCCTGAATCTTTTTGCTCGACATTGTGATGATAGGATTGAGCAGATTGCTGAAAAAGCTGTTTTCAAGCAGCGTGTCAAATTTAAACCACGTCTGCGTTTCAATAACAATGAGGATGAGCGCAACGACAGCGAGCCCTTCTACAATGCCAAAAATAACGCCGAGCGAACGGTCAAGCCCTTTCATAATTTCGCCCGAAAATATCTTACCCACAATATGCTGAACTATCTTCACAGCGAGAAATGCAATCACAAAAATCAACAAGAACGAAATGATTTTTGCAAGCAGCATATTGTGTACGCCGCTTTGCACAAACGGCTCAAGGCGTGGCGTAAAAATAACTGCTGCGACAATGCCCGCAATAAACGCCGCCCTGCTGAAAAATTCTTTTATAAGCCCACGCGACGCGGCAAGTATGGTAAAAAAAAGCACAATCAGTAAAAATACAATGTCAATCGGTGCATACGACATATTTTTCATTGTACTTTAACGCAGGAGTAAAAGCAAGCGCGCAAAAAGAAGTTCTGCGATTTTTTTTGCCGGACGCTCGCTGCCGACAAGACGCGCGCAGTTTTCACGCATTTTTTCCCGCTCACTCATCTGCAACAGTTTTTCAAGCGCGGCACGCATATGGTCGCCATCTGCATTGCCTCGTCCAAGCACGAGCGCTGCTCCGTTCTTTTCAAAAAACGCTGCGTTTTCTTCCTGGTCGCCACGCGTGCCGCTTCCTGCAAGCGGAATAAGCACAAGCGGCTTTTTGAGCACAGCGCATTCCCAGATTGCGTTTGCGCCCGCGCGTGAGAGCACCACGTCGCTTGCCGCGATGACATCGCTCATCTGCTCGTAGATGAATTGATACGGCTTGTAATCGCATGAGGAAATGGCAGCGGTTGGTGCGTCTGCGTCGCTTGCACTGTCGGCAGCGCGCAATGCGGCTGTAGCATTGGCAGCGCAACTAGCCGCATCCGCACATGATTCGACTGCGCGTCCAGCTGTGTCTGTACGTTGTGCAGCGACACTGCACGATGCGCCCACACGTGAGGCGGCTGTGTCAAGCGCATCAACGGCAGCACGTTTCATGCCCATTTGATGCACGACAATAAAGCGCTCGCACAGCCACGCGCAGTTTTCCCACACAAGCTCATTTATTTGACGCGCGCCTGAACTTCCTCCGAGCACGAGCAGCACAGGCTTTGCGTTCTTTGCAAGCCCTAAAAACGCGCGACCGCGCTCGCTCGACGCGTTGTAAAACGCTGGGCGCACAGGATTGCCTGTCACAACAGTTTTTGCACGAATCGATTCTTTAAAATAGCGTGCACTTTCTCTATATGACAACAGAATGCGCTCCGCACTCCGCGCGTTGAGCTTTGTTGCAAGTCCCGGTGTAAAATCACATTCGTGCGTAAAAACTGGAATGCGGAGCAATCTAGCCGCCATACACGGAGGTACGCTCACAAATCCGCCTTTTGAAAAAAGCAGCGCAGGCTTTATTTTGAGCAAAATTGCAAGCGACGCAAAAAATCCACCGATGATTTTGAATATGTCGAGCAGATTATTAATTGAAACATAGCGGCGTAATTTTCCTGCGGGAATGCCGTAAAAAATATCTGCGCTTTTTTCTCCGCGCGCGTTGACATTTTTTTCAACGATTGTCCTGTCCATGCCGCGCGAGGAGCCTATCCAGCAAATGCGCACGCTCATGCCGTTTTGAGAAGCAAGCGAACGAAGCTCATCGGCAACAGCCAGACCGGGATACACGTGACCACCCGTGCCGCCGCCTGCAAACGCAATAGTAACTGCTTCGTGTTTATTCATGTTGAAAAGCCCTGATAGTCACCACCTTCGCCGCAAAGTATGGTGCTCATTAATGTTTGACAGTTCCGATTCTTCAAAATCGGAAACGTCTTCTAAAACACAACGACGAGCGAAACATCAGTTTTGGAAGTTGCTGCAAAACAGCAGCAACAAACTTCACGCCACAATTAACTTTGCTCGTTCTGTTGCGCTACAGGACTTTTCTCATCTTCTGTAGGAGCGGACGCACTTTCTTCTTTTCGCTGCTTTTCAGCGCGCGATTTTCTGTCTTTTGCAGTTTCTTTAGGCTGCTCTTGTTCTTGCGCTTTGACAGTAATTTTTACTTCAGCAGTTTGCGCCTCGTACAGGCGTACAGTGAAGCGATAGTTTCCAACAGCCTTAATTGAAAGTCCTGGTATTTCAATGCGTTTGCGCTCAATGTCATATCCCTGTTTTGCAAGCAGCTCTACAATCATTTGCGTGCTCACAGCACCAAACAGCTTGCCGTTTCTTCCTACAGGAAGCACCGCTTCAAGCTCAAGCTGTTCAAGCTTTTCTTTGAGACTCGCAGAATCTTTGCGCTTCTGTTCTTTGCGCGCCTCTATCGCTTCTTTGCGGCTTTCAAATAATGCAACAGTTACATCATTATAAGGAACGGCAAGCTTACGCGGTCCTAAAAAATTGCGGTAATAACCATTTGCTACGTTTTTGACGTCACCTTCCTCTCCGAGTGATTTAATGTCAACAGTAAGAATAACTTTCATATCGAGCTCCTTAAAAAACTCGGCGTCGCTCGAAACTTCGTTGCGAATCGCCGCCGTGTCTTGTCAAAATAAATCGGACGTGCTTACAAGGAGTTGAATGCCGCCCGAAACTGTCTTTAGTCTGCCACAAACGGAAGAAGACAAATATTGCGCGCACGTTTGATTGCTGCAGCTATTTGTCTCTGATGCTTTGCACATGTGCCTGTGATACGACGCGGCAGAATTTTACCGCGCTCCGTCATAAAACGACGAAGATTATCTGCATCTTTATAGTCCACTTTTGTTTTATTTGTGCAAAAACGACACACTTTTTTGCGGAAATATGTTTTTGCTTTTCCGCGACCTGCCGCTTTGTCATCGGCACCGTCGTCCCCCATTTCGGCATCGAGATTTGCATTGTCGATTTTTTCTTTTTCTTCAGCAGAAACAACAGCTTTTTCTGCTACATCAACTTTTGTATTGTTCGATTCGTCTGCCATACTATTGCTCCTTATTCGGTATGATTTTAAAAAGGAATATCTTCGGGGAATCCGCTGTCTGCAGAGGAAGAGCCCATTGCGTTGTACTGCCTTTCAGATTGCTGGCGTGGCTGAAATTTTGGCGCGTTGCTTGTAGCTTGGCTTCCATCTGATTTACCACCTAAAAGTTGAACGTTGTTTGCAACAACGACAACTTTGCTGAAATTTTGCCCGTCTTTCTGCCAGCGGTCTTGACGCAGATATCCATCTACAGCAATCTGCTTGCCTTTAAGCAGATATTGCTTGAGATTTTCTGCTGTTTTTCCCCAAATAGTCACATCAAAATAATTAACCTCATCAACCCACTGTTCACCCTCTTTTTTACTTCTGTTGACTGCAATGCTGATATTTGCACGTGCCTGCTGTCCGTTGCCCACATATGCAAACGAGCGTTCATCGCTTCCGAGATCACGGGTAAGACGCCCGATTAAAAATACATGATTCATATCAGTCATGATTCAGCCTCCGGGATTTTGATTAATTATCTTCCGTCTTTTTCGTCGAGTTTTACAAAAAGATATTTGAATAGATTTGCATTCAATTTAAATTGACGAGAGATGTCTGCAACTTTTGCGGGATTCAGTTTCATTGTGAACAGAATAAAACGACCACGCTTTTGCTTTTTGATTTCATACGTTAAATCGCGGTCGCCGAACGGCTCTTCTTTTTCAACTTCAGCACCGTATTCGGCAAGCACGCTGCGCACGTCTTCGACACCTTTTTTTGACTTTTCCTCATCAAGTGGAAAAACAGTCATCAATTCGTATTTTCTCATAGTTCCTCCTTGCGGACAAAATGGGAATTTCATGCGAAATTCCAAGGGGTTGTAGCAGGCAGTGTAGCACATTGATAAAATCCAGTCAATAATGTATAATAAATAGTATGAGTTTGTTGAAGCAGATTTTTCTTTTTAACAAAAATTCACCGTGTTGTTTTTTCACGCTGCTGCTTGTTTACAGTATCACTGTTTCACCTATTTTTGCAGCAGGCACAAACGACAAATACGACACGCTCATGCGCAGTGGAAGTACAAAGGAAATAAAAAGTGCCCTTAACAAAAACAGCGACATGATTACATACCGCATTGGCAAGGAAAAGAACACGCTGCTCATGTGCGCCATCTTATACAACAGAGAACAGGACGTGATAGACCTATTGCTCAAAGCAGGCATTAAAACTACAAGCAAAAATAAATTCGGACAAAACGCGATTTCATATGCATGCCAGTACTGTTCGGATACCGATATTTTTACGCGCATCGTTTCGTCAGGAGGCGCAACTTCGGCACAAATCAGAAAGCGCCTTTTAAAAAAAGATAGAACAGGGCGCTATGCCGCCTCATATGCAGAGCTGAATACTACGCTAGTTGTACGCGTAGCAGTCAAATCATACCTTAAACGCGACGACCTCATATTTCTCAATGATCACACAAAAGGCGGTATTCCACGCCTTTTAATAGATACCACAGGTGAAACGCGTGCAGTGCTCACAATTGCGCCTGAAAACGATGCAACGCAAACGGAAACTACACATGGCAGCGAGACTACACAAGACGCAATACAACAAGAAGCGCTGCACGTTGCATCTGACACCTCTGTTGCACAGCAGACAGCAGAGGACGCGCGCCCTGACGAAATGCACGTTGAATCTGCGCATACTTTCGCAGTGCCTGCAGAAAGCGTACACGTAGCTGAAAGCACTAATGTACCTGCAAAAACTCAAAGCGCAGATGATACTAGCGTACGCAACCATGCGGAAAGTGAACAGGCAGAAGATGCAGCATCAGTTCATGCAAGCGATACAACTGCCAGTGCAGAGGATGCAGACACGGAGCTGCCAATGAGTGAAACAGTTATACCGCTGCCTCCTCCAGCGAACACAAAGCAAAGCAGCGCACGAACGAGCCTTGCGCACGGCAAAACATATCTTTACGATTATGCAGTGAGCGAAAATTTCTCGGAAAAAAGCGGCAACAAAGTGCAAGCGAACACGTTTTTTGAAAATGCAAACGAATCAAACAAAAATGGTGTAACGCCGCTCATGACCGCAATCAAAAATGGCAACGATTGGGCTGTAGAAGCGCTTTTATCTTCAGGTGCACAGGTAAACGCGCGCGACAAAGAGAATTGGACACCACTCATGTACGCGGTACGCTACCAAAACAGCGAACAGCTCGTAAAAATACTCATAGGACATAAAGCGGAAATACGTACAGAAAATTCATACGGTATTTCACCGCTTTCACTTGCCGCACGCTATTCAGAAAACCCACGCATCCTTTCGCTGCTTCTCTCGGCATATTCACCGGGTGAAAACGAAGTTTTAAAAGCGCTTGTCCATGCAATCACCGGCATAGTTTCGTCGGAGCGGATTCAACAGGAAAAAGTGCAGCTGTTTTTAGACATGGGCGTGCCGCTCAATAGATTTTGGGAAGGTAAAACGCCACTCATGCATGCAGCAAGCTCCAGCAGTTCTACAGCAATCATACATATGCTTATCAAAAACGGAGCTACCGTTTCGCCCCGCACTGCCGACGGATTCACTGCGTTTGACTTTGCTCAGCAAAACAAACTGCTCAAACACGACGACGTATACTGGTCGCTCAATACATACTGATGCGCATCACAGGCGGCACGCTCGCAGGGCGCTCTATTAAATGCCCGCAAGGCATTATTCGACCTGCAATGGACAAAATGCGCGAATCAATTTTTGCAGTACTCGGCGATTTGACAGGCATGTCATTTCTCGACTTGTTTTCAGGCTCTGGCACTATTGCGCTAGAAGCGGCGTCACGTGGAGCGAGCCGCGTGGAACTCTGTGAAAAAGATAAAATAAAAATCCCGATAATTTTTGAAAACATTGCCATAGCGGAAAAAGCGCTCGGTATCAAGATACAGTGTCATTTTATGCCAGTTGAATATTTTATAAAACGATGCAAAACAAGTTTTGACTACATCTTTTTTGATCCTCCGTTCGCATATAAATTTCACGAGGACTTAATAAAAAAAGCGTATGAAAAAAATATGCTTAATTCTGGTGGTATAATCCTTGTGCACCGCCCCGAAGAGCACAACATGCCCGACAAAATAGCAGGGCTAAAACGCTGCGACAAACGCGTATATGGTCGTTCCATCTGCGATTTTTATTCGGATAAGTGAAGGATGCCAGCTACCGCATAGCGCTTGTTCTTATTGCTATCATCACGCAAATCACACAGCAAAATCATTGAAAATTAATAAAATATCACAAATCGTTGAGAAATAAGGAAAAAATTACTTGTCTTTTCATAAAATGTATGCTATACTATTTGCCAATTGTATTTTTGATATAACAGCAGATTGCACATGGCAGATGAAGTAAAAAAATTAATCGCTGAAAAACAGAAATGTGACGGCTTTATAAAAGTAACTGATGAGCCCGTTTCAGGATTAACATCGGAACAAAAAGTCTTCTTAAACCGCAAGGCAAATATGCTGTACAATCAAGGCGATATTGAACAAGCAAGGCGCATCTACACAACAACAGGTTATTCCGACGGACTAACCCGTGTAGGAGATGTCTACATGCAAGAGCATAAAAGTATCAGTGCGCTCAAACAGTATCTGCTTGCACACAATACAAAAAAAGCAGAACCAATTTATCAAGATATAGCAAAGGTTATTTCTGCTATGCTGAAAGATGATGCACTATAATGCAAAAAAGAATATGTAATAAAATACTTTGTTGTCTTTTATTACCGGCAAAAGCAGTTTGTTAGTACTGCATTCAAGCTGCAATTTCTATCATTATGGTTCATCTCTTGTCTGCCGAGCGGAGAGATTTTTAATTAGGAGAATAGTTATGAATGATAATTTAGAAAATTTATTGCAAGGAGATGAAAATTCTTTTCCAGCAGAAAATATCTCTGAACACTCGGAGACTGATCAAATATCTGCGCTTTCTAAAGAGGGATACCAATTATTAAAAAGCAATAAAATTTTGGAAGCAAAAGAGATGTTTCAAAAAATTTTAGAGTTAGAAAGCAACAATAACTATGCGCTTGTTGGGCTTGGAGACTCCGAGCGAAAACAAAATAATTACAATGAGGCAATAAAATATTACAGCATGTGCCTTTTACATCATCCAGGCAATAATTACGCGCTATTTGGATTGGCGGACTGTTATAAAGCGCTCAATTGGTATTACAAAGCCATTGAAATCTGGGAGCAATATCTTATCCATGATGATAGGAACATCACGGTGCTTACGCGCGTCGCGGACGCATACCGCAAAACACATGATTTCAAAAAATCAAAAGAGCTGTATCTCAAAGTGCTCGATATGGAGCAGAACAATGCATATGCACTCATTGGGCTTGGACATCTACATTATGATTTTAAAGAATACAAAGATGCGCTCTACTACTGGACAAAAATGGTAGAGCTTAATCCAGATGCAGTGGACATACGCGTGCTCACGTCAATAGGCAACTGCCACCGCAAGCTCAAAACATTTGACAAAGGCATACCTTTTTTTGAACAAGCGCTTCAGATGGATTCCAACAATTTCTATGCGCTCTTTGGCCTTGCTGACTGCTATCGCGGACTGAATCAACAATACCGTGCAATCGAATACTGGAATAAGATTTTAGTTCTCGATCCGGGCAATAAAGTCATCCTTACTCGTGCAGGAGACGCATACCGCAATACTGGCGACTATGAAACAGCAAGCGAATATTATAACAAAGCCCTCGACATTGCGTTTGATATTTACGCTGCGCTCGGACTTGCGCTCATTTGCAAGGGCAAGGGACAATACGATGAGGCTGCAGAGCGGCTTGCAAGCCTTATCCGCGACGATCCCAAAAATTACAAACTGTATGTTGATTTATCAGATTGCTACCTGAAGCTCAATCGAAAACAAGATGCAATTACTTGCCTCGAAAATTTTCAACGGCAGGGAATCAGATGCCAGCCTGTTGCAGACATGCTCGACAAACTTAAAAACAATAAGCCTGCTTACTAGCCAATCGTATGGAAAAAATTGCGCTCGCAGGTCTTTTGCCGGAAGAAATAATTTCCGCGCTTTCGCTTTCACAACAATTTCGTGGCACGCAGATTTTTGAATGGATTGCAAAAGGTGCAGTGTCTTTTGGCGAAATGACAAACATCAGTGCAAGTTTGCGTCATGAACTCGCGCAAAAAGCGGTGTTGCGCTCATGCGCTGTTTCAAAAGCGTTGCGCGATGCCGACGGCACAGTAAAGCTTCAGATTGCAACAGGCGACGCTCTTGCGATTGAGGCGGTATTGCTCACAGACAAGGCAGGAAGAAAAACTGCATGCGTCTCGTCGCAAGCAGGATGCCCCATGAAATGCGCGTTCTGTAGAACAGGTACGCTCGGTTTGGCGCGAAATCTCACTACAGCAGAGATTGTGGAGCAATTTTTATTTCTAGAAAAAGAAGCAGGTATGCTTGACAACATTGTATTCATGGGCATGGGCGAACCGCTTTTGAATCTTGAAAACGTGCGCAAGGCAATCACCGTGCTCACTGACAAGCACGGAAGAAATCTTTCCAGCAGGCGCATAACAGTTTCTACCTGCGGCATCATCGAAAAAATCTACGATTTGGCAGAAAACGGGCCGCATGTGCGTCTGGCAGTTTCACTCGTCACTGCCGATGAAGCGGTACGGAAAACGCTCATGCCTGGCGCAGCAGTTCCGCTTGCAGGGCTTCAAAAAGCGATTGCGCACTACAGCGAAAAAAGCGGTAGAAGAGTTACGCTTGAAGCAGTACTGCTCTCCGGCGTGAACACGAGCAAAGAGGCAGCAGATTCACTTATCGCATTTGCACGCAGTCTCAACGTACACGTAAATCTCATTCCATGGAACGCAGTACCGGGACTTCCATTTAAAACGCCGCCAACGCAAGAAATTGCTGATTTTGTATCGCTGCTTGAACATGCGGGCGTGCCAGCAACAGTACGCATCCACCGCGGAAGAAATGTCGCTGGTGCATGTGGTCAACTTGGCAAAACAAATATGCCCCCCTCTTGAAAACTATGCATGTTTCAATTATATTGTAGGTAGGAGTATTGAATGCAGAAAAAAATTTACGTTGCAGGCATGTTTGATGACAATTCTGCCGCAAAAGTAGATGCAGCTGTCCGCGCTATTGCTGGTGTCACCGAAGTCACTGCCAATGCTTCAAAAGCACAAGTTCTTGTCGATTTCGATGAAAACACTGCGGGCATTGATGATGCCATCAACAATGCAATAGCAAGCGTGGGTGTTGACGTGCTGAATTAACATAAACTGTCTTTTGAATTTTGCTGCCTCATAACCGATAACACTGTGCTTCTTGGAAAGCAATTTTTAAATTTACCTGTGTCCAAACTAATAATCATTTCTCCTTGACTATATCACATATTTCAGCTATACTAAATTTATTCAGTGTCATTAAAACAGGATGAGATGATGGGAAAAACAATCGCGCAAAAGATTTTCGACGCGCACGTGATAGATACGCCGTGCAGCGGAACATATGTGCTCACACTCGACCGCGTATTCTGCCACGAGATTACGACGCCCCTTGCAATCAACGATTTGGTTGAACGCGGCAAAGACCGTGTGTTCGATGCAGCAAAAATCAAAGCGGTTATCGATCACGTGTCGCCTGCAAAAGACAGCAAGACGGCAGAACAGGGAAAAATCCTCCGCGATTGGGCGCGCCGCCATAGCATTGCAGATTTTTTTGATATAGGCACAAACGGCGTGTGTCATGCGCTCTTTCCTGAAAAGGGTTTTGTGCGTCCGGGATTCACCGTCATCATGGGAGACAGCCACACGTGTACGCATGGCGCGTTCGGCGCATTTGCCGCGGGAGTTGGCACGACAGACATTGAAGTAGGCATCTTAAAAGGTGTGTGCACGTTCCGCGAACCAAAATCGCTCAAGTGCGTTTTGAACGGAAAGCTGCGGCCGGGCGTCTTTGCAAAAGATGTGATTCTTTCGCTCATCACACAGATAGGCGTGAACGGCGCGACAAACTGCGTTATCGAGTTTACCGGTCCTGTCACTGCGCAGTTCGACATGGAAGCGCGCATGACGCTCTGCAACATGGCAGTGGAAGCAGGTGCAACGTCAGGGATATGCGCCCCTGACATGAACACCGTGGACTACCTGTGGGACTTCATCAAAGATGAGTATGCGTCAAAGGAAGCGGCGCTCGCCGACTTTGCCACGTGGCAGAGCGATGAGGATGCTGTATACGAACGCGTGATTGAACTTGACTGCTCGTCCATAGAGCCTGTGTGCACCGTCGGCTACAAACCGAGCGACATACAAGCTGTGCGCGACATGAGCGGTACAAAAGTTGACCAGGTGTATATCGGGAGCTGCACAAACGGTCGTATTTCAGACCTACGCGTGGCGGCGGGCGTGCTCAAAGGGAAACACATTGCAGACGGTGTCCGTGCCATCGTAAGCCCTGCCACGCCGCTCGTCTACAAGCGCGCGCTTGAAGAAGGGCTTATCGACATATTCATGGACGCAGGCTTTTGCGTGACGAACCCCACGTGCGGCGCCTGTCTCGGTATGTCTAATGGCGTACTCGCCGCTGGCGAAGTGTGCGCGGCTACCACAAACCGCAACTTCAACGGGCGCATGGGAAAAGGCGGCATGATTCACTTGATGAGTCCCGCAACCGCCGCTGCCACTGCCCTTTCCGGCGTCATAACAAACTCACCGTTGTTTATAGAGTAATTTTCGAGTAAATATATTTAATGTTTTTTAAATCGATTTTTTTTCCACTTGTTATTTTTTAAATATTAACGTATACTTATATAAGGTTGAAACTTACTCTCTTGTGCAATTTTAAGGAATGTCAAAAAACGCCGCTAAAATAGCGCGGTGTTTTTAACTTCGAGTTTTTCCAGAAACTCGCGTATTGATTGCGCGTTCTCATTCTATTGCGACCGCGCGGTTTTGAACAGTTTTCGATTTTGAAAAATCGTTCACTGTTCAAAATTGGAGAATAACCTGTCTCGCTACCTTATGGCGAGGTTGGTAATTAAGTAAAAAAAAATTCTTACGAGGCCTTTTTATCTTTAATTATGAGAACATACAGTAATTCCCATTAAACATGAGCGCCTAAAATGTGCACTGATAATTTCAAACGGAGACAGTGCTGTAACAAAAAACTGACAGGATGTATTTTATGAATGACACCAAAAAACGATTTTCAATCCGTTTGAAATTACTTGCGATTTTTGTTCCGCTTGTAATATTTTCCCTTGTATTGCTCGGAGTAACAGCGCTGTATATTGCTAGAACAGCAGTAACTGAAAAAGTTGAGGCGCATCTACTCAGCCAAGCAACCGACACAGCAACAATAATAGATAGCAGCAGTTCTGCAATATTCCAATTTCTTGAAGGCATCGCGCGAGCTCAAATCATTCACAATTCAGATATCTCATACAGGGAAAAAACTGCATATTTAAAAAAAGAGGCAGCATTCAATGAGCTTTTTCATCTATTGACTATTTGCGATATGAACGGAATGAGATATATAGATAGAGGACAAAACGTTTTTGTTGGTGATAGAGATTTTTATATGAGCGCTGCATCAGGAAAACCGTTCATATCAGAACCGCTTGTTTCACGACTTGATGGGGAACTTGTTGTCGTGTTCACCGTGCCTGTTTATGACGATAATCGTACTGTTATAGGCGTGTTACTCGGCACGGTAAAGGCAGAAGAGCTGTCAAGGCTCATCAAGGATATTGTCATCGGAGAAACCGGTTATTGCAGCATTATCGGACTTACAGGAACAACAATCGCCCACAGAAATTTCAATCTTGTATCGGAACAAAGCAATATGATTGAACAGGCAAAAAAAAATACGCAGCTTGAATCGCTTGCAGTTTTTTTACAGATGGCATTGAACAGCAGCGAAAGCAAGGTAGGTTTTTATGAATACAACGGCATTTCAAATATCGCATCTTTTGCAAAATTGAAAAGCACTGGCTGGACAGTCATCATTATGGCACCAATTAATGAGTTTATGGGAACAGTGAACAAGCTGCGCATTTCACTGATGACTATTGGATTGCTCATTCTATGCGTTGCACTTGTAATAGTTTTTTTTACGGCGCTTGGCATTGTGAAACCGATAAACAGCGTGGTAAATTCGCTTAAAGACATAGCGCATGGCGAAGGAGATTTAACGGTGCGTCTTGCCGTAAAAGGGAATGATGAAATTGCTGATTTGTCAGAATACTTTAATGAGACCATTCAAAAAATAGGCGCGTCTGTAAAAACAGTGGGTGTAAATGCCATTGCCATGCAAGAGATAGGCGGAGAGCTTTCTTCCAACATGACCGAAACTGCAAGCGCAGTGAATCAAATAAACGCGAACATTGATGGAGTAAAGCAGCAGACTATGACACAAGCAACAAGCGTTACTGAAACTGCCTCAACGGTAGAAGAAATTATCCGCACTATAAAGCAACTCAACAGCAGCATCGAAACGCAATCAGTGAGCGTCGTAGAATCGTCGTCTGCCATAGAACAGATGGTTGCAAATATTGAATCGATTACGCAAACGCTGGAAAAAACAAACAATGCCATCAATGATCTTGATTCTGCAACTGCTGACGGCAAGAACGCAGTATCTGTATCTAACGGCGTTACGCAGAAAATATCAGAAGAATCCGGTGGATTACTGGAAGCATCAAATGTCATCCAACATATTGCAAGTCAAACAAACTTGCTTGCAATGAATGCGGCCATTGAAGCGGCTCATGCTGGAGAATCGGGAAAAGGATTTGCTGTCGTTGCAGATGAAATCAGAAAACTTGCGGAAGAGTCTTCTGCGCAAGGCAAGGCTATCACCGATACGCTCAAACTGCTGAGCGGAGAAATAGATATGCTCACAGTGACTTCAAGAACGGTAGAGGAAAAATTCAATTTGATTTTCTCGCTTGCTGAAAACGTAAAAGCGATGAGCAGCCGCATTATGGAAGCAATGCGCGAACAGGAAAATGGCAGCAAAGAAGTACTTGCCGCAATCAGAAATATCAATTCCATCACTGCACAGGTAAAAGACGGTTCTGCAGAAATGCTCATAGGCGGAGAAAATGTGGCGCAGGAAATGCAAAAGCTCGATAATCTTACTCGCATTATTGCCGACAGCATGAATGAGATGGCATCTGGTATCACACAGATAAATGACGCTGTACAGGAAGTAAACGAGCTTACGCAGAAAAATAAGACGAGCATCGAAAATCTGGCAGGCGAAGTAGGAAAATTTAAAGTATAGTGTGACAGTCGTTTGCTTTTGGTGCGCCGTAAAAAAAATCATCTTGAAAACTCGAAAAGGAAGCATTATTATACAAGCAGAGTAAAAAACTCAGAGCACAAGTATTCACGCTCACCATTTGCAGCGGGGATTCAAGTATTTTTATAGGAGCGGAAGCACATGAAACAATTTGGCGGCAACGTCCTCTTCCTTGACAGGAACGACATCAACACTGACGAAATCATTCCGGCAAAATATCTTACGGAAAACACTAAGCAGGCGCTCGCGCCGTATTTACTCGAAGATTTAAAGCTCGACGGTTTTAACCCAAAGCGAGACATCGCTGGAAAAAAAGTGATCATCACGCGGGAAAATTTCGGCTGTGGCTCATCGCGCGAGCACGCACCGTGGGCGCTTGAAACGAACGGCATCTATGCAGTCATCGCAGTAAACTTTGCGCGCATTTTCAGGCAGAACATGTTCAACTGCGGCATGCTTGCGATTGAGCTTGACAAAAAATCGATAGACGACATGTTTCGCACATTTGCGGGCAAAGAGACTGAATGCAAGATTGTGCAGAACGACGATGGCAGCGCAAAGGTTAAGCTCATTGCGGGAAGCCTTTCAAAGAGCTACCAGTTTGTGCTTAATGAATTTGAAAAAGCGCTCATAGAAAACGACGGCTGGATAGGCTACGCAGACAAAAAATATTAATTTTTAGAGCTGCTTCTAAACAGTGCAGATTTTAGAAGCTGCCCTGAAAAACAGGATTGCCATATGAATCTAAAAGAACGCGCGCTCGCCTATCATACAGGCGGAAAAATCGGCATTACGATAAAAAAACCGTGCGCAACGCTGTCAGATTTGACGCTTGCCTATACGCCGGGCGTTGCAGAGCCGTGCAAAGAGATTGAAAAAGACAGCACGCTCAGCTACCGTTACACGAACAAAGCAAACTTAGTTGCAGTCATAAGCAACGGCACTGCTGTGCTCGGTCTCGGCGATATTGGAGCATGTGCAGGAAAGCCTGTCATGGAAGGAAAAGCTGTGCTGTTTAAAAAGTTTGCAGGCATAGACAGTTTTGATATTGAAATAGACGAAAAAAATCCGCAAAAACTTGTTGAGATTTGCAAAGCGATTGCGCCCACATTCGGCGGCATAAATCTTGAAGATATAAAAGCGCCCGAATGTTTTGAAATAGAGCGTGAACTGCAAAATGCTGTTGACATTCCAGTGATGCACGACGACCAGCACGGCACTGCAATTATCACGAGCGCGGCGCTTATCAACGCAGCTGAAATCACCGGCAAAAAAATTGCAGACATGAAAATAGCGGTGAGCGGATGCGGCGCGAGCGGCACTGCCTGTGCGAAAATGTACAAAGCGCTTGGCGCACAGCATATCACTATGGTTGATTCAAAAGGCGTTATCCACTCTGAACGGACAGATTTAACAAAAGAAAAAAAAGAGTTCGCCTGCAAGACAGATGCGCGTACGCTTGCAGATGCGTTCAAAGACGCTGACGTGTTTCTCGGTTTGAGCAAACCGGGCATTGTCACAAAAGAGATGATACAGTCTATGGCAAAAAATCCGATTATCTTTGCGCTCGCAAATCCAGTGCCGGAAATCTTTCCCGAAGACATACAGGCTGTGCGCGACGACGCGATTATTGGAACTGGTAGAAGCGACTACGCAAATCAAGTGAACAACGTATTAGGATTTCCTTCGATTTTCAGGGGCGCACTCGATGTGCGCGCAACAAAAATCACTGAGCGTATGAAAATGGCAGCAGCACGCGCGTTGGCAAATTTGGCACGAGAGCCAGTATCGTCTGAAATATGCGCGCTGCTCGGTGTACAACAGCTTGCATTTGGCAAAGAATACGTCATTCCGAATCCGTTCGACAGGCGCGTGCTTACGCATGTAGCAACAGCAGTAGCGCAAGCGGCATTTGATGAAGGCGTTGCGCGCGTTGCAGAATTCGATGCGGCAAAATACTGCAAACGTTTAAGATACACGCTACAATAGCGCGTGTATTTATCATGCAGTTTGCTTTGCAAATTTGCTCATTTACATGTGCGCGCGCACTCCGTGCAACTGCGCGCTAATTCAACAATCTGTGAGCAAGTGTCGTCGCGCTCGTTGCATAGCAGTGCGCGCATAACGTGGGCGTTGCTCGCGTGCTGCATGCTATTCATGGCACTGTAAAAAATTGGGAGAAGTGCAATATGGGAACTGCGAACAAGCAGCAAATATTTCTCATTTTCCGCTGGCTGCCCGCTCTGTTTATCGTCGGATGCAGTTGGTATCTTTCTTCACAGGAGACGATTGCCCATATGCCGCGCTTTTGGAATGCAGACAAGCTTGTGCACTGCATCTGTTTTGCGGGGCTTGCGTTTTGGGTAGCGTTTGGTATTGGCACAAAAGTCCGTGTACACAAGCAGATTATACTCTCAACTATCATCGTGTCGCTGTACGGCATTATCGATGAACTTCATCAGAGCTATACACCGGGTCGTGAAAGCTCCGTATTCGACTGGCTTTCAGATACGCTCGGCGCTGGTATCGGTAGCGTTGTGTTCGCTGCTGCCTGTACATGGATGTGTGCGCGAACAACAGCGACAATAAAAAAACTGCTCCACAGTGATATTCACCGCGTATGGCACATCGTCACTTCACTCGATGAATACACATGGCGGAGCACTATACACACAATCGAAAGAGTTAACAACTCCACTGCGGACACTGTTGGAAAGCAGTTTGTCGAATACGATGCAACAGGATATGCAACAACATTTACTATCACCGCAGTGGTGCCGTATGCGCGATGGGAACTCGATATGGAAAACGACAATATAAAAGGTCATTGGATAGGAATATTCACGCAGTGCGGCGAGCAGACTGAAATCAGTTTTACAGAGCATGTCGTTGCTAAAAAGATTTTGTTAAAACCGTTTATAAAATCGTATTTGAAAAAACAGCAGGCGCAGTATGTTGCAGATT
The DNA here is from genome assembly GCA_017940005.1 of Treponema sp. GTDB lineage: Bacteria > Spirochaetota > Spirochaetia > Treponematales > Treponemataceae > Treponema_D. The sequence goes on along the minus strand of JAGAZO010000016.1, from coordinate 56,975 downwards.
TAGAAAAAGAGCTTGCAGCGCGCAGACGGCTGTGAGACAATTTCCCTGCCGCGTAACAATAGCAGCGCAATTCACTATTGCTCGCGCACGGTGTACACGCCGTTTTTTTCGCACACGAACAGTTCGGACATGAGCGCGCACGCTGCCGTTTCCAAGCGGTATAAATCAATGCGCTCGGCTTGAGCAATTTGCAAAAGTGTCGCGCTGCCGTTTTTTGCAAGCTGTCGCATAATCGCCCCGCGCGCCTGCCGGAGAGAACCCGAAAACTTCGACTGGCGCGTATAGTGCGCGCTTTTTCTCGACGGATTTTTTACGCGCTTTTTAAGCTCCGCGCCGTAGTCCATGAGCGCATAATACCACACGCGCGGATTTTCCTGTTCAAGCGTTTGCGCGGCGAGCGGCATGATTTTTGCATCATCGATTTTTTCTGTCGTGTCGCTAAAAAAGAAAAAGATAAACACGGAGCGTATGTTCGTTTCAATAAAAACTTCTGCGTTATTGAACGCGAACGTCGAAACAGCGCCGGCGGTATACGGTCCAATTCCCGGAAGTTTTTGCAGCTCTTCGCGGCATGTCGGAAACGCTCCGCCATATTCAGTGCAAACAGCTTTGCACGCCTCTTGCAAATATTTTGCGCGCCTGTTATAGCCGAGCCCGCTCCACAATGCAAACACGAGCGAAAGCGGAGCGTCTGCAAGCGTTCTCGCATCGGGAAATACTTTGAGCCACTCCTCGTATTTTGGAAGCACGCGGAGCGTCTGCGTCTGCTGAAGCATCATCTCTGAAACGAGAATTTTATATGCATCGCGCGTGTTGCGCCACGGAAAATCCCTTCCATGCAGCCGATAATTTTCTAAAATCACTGAACGAAAATCGTCGATTTGTGCTTGCGTAAGCGTCATATTTTTTCGACAAAGCCGCGCGATTCAAGCGCTGAAAGAATGCGTGACACAATTTCATCGGGCGCATAGAGCGCTGTGTCTATGATGATGTCTGCAACATCTTCATATGCGTTGTTGTCTATGCCGTAAAGCTGTTTGTAGCGCCGCGTGTCCTCGCTGTCGCGCATCGCAGTAAAATCAACAATCTCCTGCAAGTTGCCACCTTCGCGCTCGTGAATGCGCTCCGCGCGGATTTGACTGCTCGCATACAGATAGATTTTTACGTCTGCCTCTTTAAGCATCCAAATGGCAAGGCGCGAGCCGAGTACGCATGATTGTCGTTGCGCAAGCTCCACTTGGTGAGAATCGACATACTTGTCGTAGCTGTCGTCAGTTTTTGCGTTTTCGATCACTTGAAAAAGCGTCAAACCGCGCTCTTCTGCAAGCTGGCGAAATGTATAGTTGATGAGCGCAATGTCGAGAGCGCGTGCAAGCAGCGTGCTCACTGTCGTGTTGCCGCAGCCAGACTTTCCAGAAATGGCAACGCGCAGCCCTCTGCCGTCTGTGATTTTATACCGTGCCATGCAAGGAAGTATAACACAAAAGCAAAAAACACGCCACTGTATATTTTGAAAAAATGATGAATGGTAATGCTTCCATCGCAATGTTGATTGCCAGTGTGCATACAGATTTTACGCCGCGACTTCACACAAATCTACTCCCGTATCTTGTACAGCTCTATGTTTGCATCTTGAAAATTTGAAAAGCACAGGTAATTCTCGTCGCGCGAAATGTCAAGCCCCGTAGGCTGGTTTCCGCCTTCAAACGTATGCACTGTTTGCCACGCATCTACGTCTATAATCGTGATGCGCCCATTTTCGGGGCTGCGCTTTGTGTAGTCGCTCCTGTTGTTCGGTCCGCGCGACGAGACAAACAGCCAGCGGTTTTGAAAAAGCACAATCGTGTTCGGATTGTTAAAGACACTCATAGTGCGCGCAATAGCAAACGAGGCAAGGTCAATCTCATATACTGCCGCGTGATACATGTCGCTCACATACGCTTTTGTCTCGTCCGCATTTACAGCGATGTGGCGCATCGCGGATTTTTCTTTTGCAATCGATGCAAGAAGCGCATTCGTTTCAGTGCTGAACTTTTGCACTGCGCCACCGTCAAAGCACAGTACGATGATGGCATTGCCGTTTTCGACAAACGCAAGTCCGCGCGGAGCCGCTTTTGTTTTGAGTGTGCGCACGACAGTCCCGCTCTCATAGTCAATGAGGCTCACGTCGTTCGACACCCAATTTGAGACGGCGACAAGCTGCTTTTCTGCGCTCCACGCCATAAACTTTGACCACACGCCGCCAGTTGCAATCTCGCGGCGATATGCAAAATCGGGAACGCTGTATTCGTAGATGCGACCTGTCGTCATCTGCGAAACAAAAAATGCGCTTTTTTCAGGAATGAACAGCCCCTCTGCAAATCCTTTTTGCGATGAGCGCGGCGGCGCAATTTTTTGCACGGGCACATATTCGTCGAGCGAAATTATTTCAAATCCTGCGTCGTCAAGGAGCGGCAGCACGATGCGCTTGCTGTCAGGAGAAAAAATCACTTGCTTTGGCTGTTTGCCGCACGGAATGACAGCAACTTTTTCAAGGACAGGCGGCATCACTTTCTGCGCTGCCTGAAATGCATCGCGCTCTGAAGAATCGAGATGTGCGTCAGAAACGAGCGCGCCAGCATCTTGCAAGCTGGAATCGCCCGTGCTCAATGCAGCAACATGCGGCTGTCTCGTTGCGCACGAAGCAAGAAAAATCGCTGCGGCAAAAAAGAGCAGACAACACGCTATATTCGCATCGCCCTGTTTCATGTTTTTTTACAAACACTCATAATCAGACTGCATTAACAAAATATATTAAAAACCTTTTACCAAGTCACAGCCTGCAACAAAATAAAAAAGCTCGTTGCCTTCAAAAACATACCGTTCTTCTGCAAGAATGAGCGCAATTCTATTTTCAAATGGACTTTGTATATAGCCGCATATATACACGTCGTCAGCAGTTACGTGTTTTTTCTGCGATATAGTTTTTGTTAATTTTTTATTTTTTACCGCTTTGCACATGTAGTCAATCATTCTAAAACCAAATTCATCTTGCCCTGCATCGGTTATTTCAATTTTAAAAGCTATCTCGTCATCACCAATTTTTATCGGCAGCCGCTTGTATGCATTAGTCACCAACGCTATAGCATTTTGCGACAATTTCTTTTGAATCAGCGCATAATTATTGTGAATTGATTTATCCAAAATATATTCCATTGAGTAAGATTTCTCACCGCCTACAAATGTGCTATCAGTATAGCTCCAAATGATTTCATCTGTAACAACATCTTGAATATAATAGGCAACTTCTGCGCCACCTGCTCCGCTTACGCCGCGCTCAATGCAATACGCATATTTGCCGTCTTTTGACCATCCCAAATTAAAAAATCTGGGATACTCATAAATGCGCTTGTAATTATTCTCATACGTATATTGCTCGCCATTTTCAACAGCATACGTAAAGGGATTTATATATGTGCCGTCAGTTAATTCATGCGCACACAAAAACGGTACGCACATGCATCCGAGAATTATTATTAATAATTTTTTCATGTCCACCCCTACATCCTATACTTGATTTTCTTTCCCGTGCCCTCATAATGCTTTTCGCGCAGTTCCGTGATTGTTTTGTCTGCAATATAGTCGTCGAACGTCATCATGCGGTCGATGATGCCGCTTGGCGTAATCTCTACAATGCGGTTTGCAATAGACGAGATGAACTCGTGGTCGTGGCTGTTGAAAAGCACAACGCCCGGAAAATTTTCGAGCGCAGTGTTCAAGCTTTCAATCGCTTCCAAATCAAGATGATTTGTGGGGTCGTCAAGGATAAGCACATTTGCGTTTTGCAGCATCATTTTAGAAAGCATGCAGCGCACTTTTTCGCCGCCCGAAAGAACTGACACAGGCTTTAAAGATTCATCGCCAGAAAAAAGCATTCTTCCCAAAAAGCCGCGCACATATGCGTCGTCCTGTTCTTTTGAATACTGCTTGAGCCATTCGGTGATATTCATGTCATTTTCAAAATACTTGCTTGTGTCGCGCGGCAAATACGTGTGGCTCGTCGTCTGCCCCCAAAACACTTCGCCAGAGTCGGCAGTTCTTTCGTCTGCAATGATGTCGAAAAACGCAGAGATTGCGTTGTGCTCAATGCCTACAAATGCGATTTTGTCAGTGCGATTTACGACAAGCGAAAAATCTTTGAGCAGCGGTGCGCCGTCTTGCGCATAATTGAGCTTTTTTACTTCGAGCGTGTTGTTGCCTATGGCGCGCTCTTGTGCAAAATGCACATACGGAAATTTTCTGCTCGTTACGGGAAGCTCTTCAAGCGCAAGACGGTCGAGCACTTTTTTGCGGCTCGTCGCCTGACGGCTCTTTGACGCGTTCGACGCAAACCGCTGGATAAATTCTTTTAAATCTGCCATTTTGTCTTCGCGGCGGCGCGCCTGGTCTTTTGCCTGCTTTTGCAAAATCTGGCTCATCTGATACCAGAAATCGTAGTTGCCCGAAAACTGCGTAATTTTCCCGTAGTCAATATCACAGATGACTGTGCACACCGTGTTCAAAAAATGGCGGTCATGGCTTACGACAATCACCGTGTTTTCAAATTCAAGCAAAAAATTTTCGAGCCACGTAATCGACTCAATGTCAAGACCGTTCGTCGGCTCGTCAAGGAGCAGCACATCAGGATTGCCAAAAATCGCTTGCGCAAGCAGCACGCGCACTTTTTGATTTTCGTCAAGCTCACTCATCATTTTGTCGTGATGCTCTTCTTCAAGCCCCAGACCTGAAAGCATCTGCTCTATTTGATTTTCCGCTTCGTAACCGCCGAGCTCGCCAAACTCCGCTTCAAGCTCCGACGCGCGTATGCCGTCTTCTTCGGAAAAATCTGCTTTCGCGTATATTTCATCGCGCGCTTTTCCGCACTCATATAATTTTGGAAATCCCATCATCACCGTTTCTTTTATAGAATACGAATCGAAAGCGAAGTGATTTTGCTGAAGCACCGCCATGCGCTGCCCTTGCGACAGCGTGATAGTGCCCGAATCGCGCTCGTGCTCGCCTGAAAGCACTTTGAGAAACGTTGACTTTCCTGCACCATTCGCACCGATAATGCCATAGCAGTTTCCATCGGTGAATTTTAAATTAACATCTTTGAACAGCGGCGTTTCGCTGAACTTTAAACTAACATCTGATACTGTAATCAATTTTATCCTCTATTGTTGCATACTATAAAGCAAGCGGCAAAAAAATACAAGTTTATATTCTATCTCTTTATAAATTCATAATATTTTGTCGGTGTAAAAATGAGCAGTCTCTCGATTTTTACATCATCAAAATCTTTATCGCCGGTAAGGAGAACGTCAGCATCAGACAAAATTGCCGTCGCAAGAACCGGTAAGTCTTTTACATCGCGCATTTTTGGAAATTTCTTTATATCAATTTTATCAGGGGTCTTGAAAAATTCATAATGTATCCCATCAAAAAAAACTTCTAGTTGTGAAATCTTTTCTGGAAATTTCTTTTGGAAAACTTTAATACATTCTTTTTTTGTATACGATGAAATTATTATTGTATGCCGTTCAAGCAGATGTGAAAAAACATGAGCTGTTTTGCCACGCGGAAAAAGAATTGCCGACACCACAATATTTGCGTCTATGAAAACTCTCATCGTGTTTTTCGCAATTTCTTTATGTATGCAACAACATCGTCTTCTGTTTTAAAACCCGCCTTTTTCGCTTCTCCCGCCATCTGTGATTGCACATCTGAAAGCGCTATATGAGAAGCATTCGCCATATAGATTTTTCCTTTGCGTTCCTCAAAAAACACTTTATCGCCAGTTTTTAATTGAAGCGCATTTCGTATCACACGAGGAATAGTGATTTGTCCTTTGGAAGTCACCTTTGCCAATTCCATGTCAAACTCCTTACATTCCTTACTACTATAAAGCAAGCGGCAAAAAAATACAAGTTATGCGTGTGGTATGCATTGCTGCCGTCTGTGGCACCTCTCGCCGCAAAACAGTTTCGCGTATGGAAAAATTATTACCGCCTCATGCAGGTTGGAAAAAGCGAGCAAAAGAACACTTGACAGAATATTATCAAATTTGATAGTATCGAAACATGGAAAAAAGAAACAGCAATTACACTGTAATGATTTCCAAAAAAGCAAAGAAATTGGTAAAAAAAATGCCTATAGAAATACAGGACATTTTTACGCTCCTCATCGAAGATATAAAGAAAAACGGAGCAATGCGCACCAACTGGCAAAACTTTTCCGATTTGGGAAAGGGGAAATACCATTGCCATCTAAAATATCACTGGGTGGCTTGTTGGACTTGGAAAAAAGGAACTTTTGTTGTGGAGGTTTATTATGCAGGTAGTCGCGAAAACGCCCCGTATTGATGTTCGAGTTGAAGGAAAGGGCGTAAAAGCATTTCTTGACATCGTTCGGAAAAACATACCAAATGTACAAATTATTGATGATGAGTCGCAGAATATTGACGAATGGGATTATTATAAAGAAATGAAAGCGCGTCTTACTCCTGCAAAAGTGCTTAAAATCCGCAGGGAAAACGCAGGGCTAACGCAGGCGGGGCTTGCAAAAAAATGTGGAATTGCGCCTACAAATATCGCGCTCATGGAGACAGGTAAACGCAATATCGGCATAAGGAGCGCAAAAAAACTTGCAAAAGCACTTGATTGCGATGCAGGTGACTTTGTTGTGTGATTACCGCTTCATGCAAGCTGGAAAAAGCGGTACTGCGCTCGCCATTTCAGCGGCGGTTTTAAATTTCTTCTTTTATGCCGTTTTCAAGAAAGATATTTTTTATTGCATCTTCATTATTTGCAGACGGCATATCAAATCGAATGCCGTCATTGGTCAAAATGGAAAAATGATGCTCGTCCAACACTTTCCAAGAAAACAACTGTTCCCACAGCATCGGTCCGCCCATGATTATTCCATTTTTATAGATGCCGTTGAATTTCGTATATGCATCAATCAAAAGCGCATCTAAAAAACCAGGCAGCACAACGAACAGCGCAATCAAATAGGCATATAATCCATTCACAATACAAAGCGCAACGATGCTCGCAATCATCAGTCCATTCCAAATAATAGCTGATTTCATTTTTGAAACTGCCGGCATTTCAATCAGTTTATCTCCCAGCTTGGCTACACTTCTTTTAATTGCAATCAACTTTACCGTTGAAATAATGCTTCGTACTATCGGATAAACGAGAAATCTAGCTGCAAAAAAGAGCAATATCAAAAAATAGACAATTCGCTCCAAATCACTTCTTCTCCAAAAGCTGATTGACAAATTATATTATACAATGCGCATGCTTGCAAGCAACGGCCGAAACTTGACAAATGCCGATATGATATTTATCATAACGCATATTAGGCGAACGACATATTGAACGCAAATTTGGGGAAAACTATGAAGTTAGACGATTTCAATATTTATTGAAAATCTTGATAACGAATCTGATTGCGTTTTTTATAACCAAAAATTTTTCGCTAGTCTATGCAAAGATAAGAAAACTGCTCTAACAAAAACGACCGAGATAAAAAATCAATCTGCCTATCTGAAAATTCACAAGAAAATCTTGCTAGCACTCATTTCATCTCTCTCTGCGCTCCGTTACTTTCCAAACAGCGATTTAACTTTGTCCCACAAGCTTCGCGACCGCAAGCCTTTTTTGGCGCTGTCGTACTTCTTGTGCTGCGGCGCAGGCTGTGCGTTCGCACTCTGTTGATTTTTTCGCGCGCTGTTCTGTACTCGCGTGCTCTGCGCATGCGAAAGCTCCGCGTGATTGCCGCGTTTTTTGTTTTTGCGAGTTTTTTTTGCTCCAAGCGATGAAGCGGTGTCAACTAACGCGGCATCTTTTGCAACTGCGCCCCTTGCAGATTTCTCAGCACGTGTTGCCGCCGCACTCATCGAGCCATCGCGCACTTTTGCGTTCTGACTGCCACGCCTTTTTTTGCCGCTCCGCTTTTCGCTTTTTCCAGAACTTGCCGCCTGATGAGCATATTTTTCTTTGTACAGCTTCATACGCTCTTCAAATGACATGCTTTGCAATTTTTCTGCGTCTTCGTCGTTCATGCGCCGCACGCTGCTGTCGCGTACATTTTCGTCGCGCGCCCTATCACCGTTCAGCTTGCGCTCGTCGCGCTTTTTGTCAAAGCCTCTTTCGTTTTTGCGGCGGCGTACATTATCGCCACGCGCATTGCCGCTTCGCTTGTCATCTCCACGCCTGCCGCTGCGTCCTTTGTCGCGGTGCTTTCGTGAAGCGCCGTCATCGTAATCTTCGCGCCAATCTTCAGTGCGTATGTACACGCCCGCGCTCTTGTCCTCCCCAAGCAGCGAGCCGTCTGCAACGCGTGAGGGAATCTGCATCTCTATGTAGCGCTCAATAGGCGGAAGATTGTACACGTCTTGCTCGCTGCAAAACGTGTACGCCTTGCCGCTTTTGCCTGCGCGCGCTGTGCGCCCTATTCTGTGCACATAATTTTCCGACTCGTTTGGCAAGTCGTAATTCACCACCATCGCCAAGTCGTGCACGTCAATGCCGCGCGCGGCAACGTCAGTGGCAACGAGTATGGAGACAGCTCCGTCCTTAAACTGATTCAAAACGTGCAGCCGCTTCGATTGCGGCAAATCGCCTATGATGAACTCGCTCTTAAAACCGTTCAAGGCGAGCCGCTTTGAAATCACCTCGCACATGCGCTTTGTGTTGCAGAAAATCAAAACGCTTTCAGGATTTTCGCGCGAGAGGATTCCCACGAGCAGCCGCATTTTTTCATCGCTCGAAACATGCAAAAGCTCCTGGTCAATCTGGTCAACAGTGATGTTCTCTGCTTCTATCGTAATCTCTTGAGCGTCGCGCGTGTATTCCCACGCAAGATTTTTTACGTATGAATTGAGCGTTGCGGAAAAAAGCATTGTCTGCCGCTCCTCCGCTTTTGGAAGCACTTTGAGCAGTTTTCGCAAGTCAGGATAAAACCCCATGTCAAACATTCTGTCAGCTTCATCGACGACGAGAAATCCCACACGCGACAAATCAAGTTGTCCGCCCTCTTGCAAATCTATCATGCGTCCAGGCGTTCCTATGATGATGTCAACGCCGTTTTTCAGCGCCTTGATTTGCTTTTCGTAACCGACACCGCCGTAAAAACTGAACGCAGAAAAACTCGTCGAGCGTATGAGCGTCTTTGCCTCTTCTTCCACCTGTACCGCAAGCTCGCGTGTGGGAAGCAGCACAAGCACTTGTTTTTTTTCTTTTCCCGTCAAAAGTTCCTGCAAAATAGGAATAAGATACGCCGCAGTTTTTCCCGTGCCCGTCTGCGACTGCACATACATGTCGGAACCGTCGAGAGCTGTTTTAAGCATTTGCTCCTGCACCGGAGTACATGTTACATATCCTGCCGCGCTAATACCGCGCAGTAAATCTTCATGCAAACTAAATTCAGTAAAATCCATATTCTTTTATTATACCGTTTTTTGACAACTGTGCACAGAGGGCATGAAAATAACGTTTTACATGTTCAAGAAATCGCGCCATAGTGAGACATTGACAAAAATTAAAATTGCAGTTTAAATGTGCGCTGGGCAAGCTCCCGCAAATATTCGAGAACGCATCGCACAGCGACAAGGATTCTATGGCAAGCGACAATACAGACGATTATCAGGCAACGATTTTTGCAAACCGCCTTGCAAAGCGTTACAAGCTGCTTCGAAAATGGGCGCGCAAAAACGGTGTCACGTGCTACCGCCTCTACGACCGCGATATTCCCGAAGTGCCGCTTGCAGTTGATGTCTATGAGCTGCTTCCCGCGCACATTGCAACAAGAGCTGCCGCTGCGCAATTTCTTGCGGCGCAAAATGAGCGCATTTCTCAAAACGACAGCGCAGTGGAAAAAGAGATTGCCGCGCGGCGGTATGCAACGCTGTACGAATACGAACGCACGTCCGCTATTTTACGCAAAAGTCAATCGGAAAAAGTGCCGCACGCTCTCAGTGCAGAAAAATTGCAGCACACAGGCAGCGCGGAAAAACGAGCGCATTCGAACAGCACAGAGAAACGCCCCGCGCATGCATTGCACCGTGAAAACAGCGCATGGATTTTACTCATGGCAAACGCGCTTGCTGCAATGCTCGGTATAGCGCGCTCGCATGTCATTGTCAAAACGCGCAAGCACGCAAAAGGCGGAAGCCAGTACGCAGACGGCGCACCGCCGCAAACAGCACGCGATGTTCCGATAAGGCAGCAGCGCGCCATAAGCGGCATGGTGCAGGAATCTGGTTTGCTTTTTTCAGTTGATTTAACAAGCCACATAGACACGGGCTTGTTTTTTGACATGCGCCTTCTTCGCGCCATAATCCGTGAAACTGCACGGGGAAAGCGCGTGCTCAACCTGTACTGCTACACGGCAAGCTTTTCTGTGTATGCGGCAGCAGGCGGAGCGGCTGCAATCGATTCAGTAGATTTGTCGAACACGTACCTTGCATGGGCGCAAGAAAATATGCACGCAAACGGTTTTTGCGATGAAAAAAAATATCGATTTTTCCGCGCAGACGTAAAAGAATTTCTTGCGCGCACATGCAATGCAGGCACGGCGCAGAAAAACAATGAGCAAAATACTTTCCGCAACGCGCATGTTCTCGCCGCGCGCTACGACATCATCATACTTGACCCGCCTACGTTCAGCAACTCAAAGATGGCGCGCACGATGCTCGACATAAACAGAGATTGGGCGCAGTTGGTAAACGCGTGCGTGGCGCTGCTTTCAGAAAACGGCGTGCTCTATTTTTCAACAAACAGCCGCCGCCTGAAATTCGACGAAACGCTCATTGCACAGCCGTACGGCAGTCCGCTTGCAGTTGAAGAAATCACCGCGCAAACAATGCCGCGCGATTTTGAGCGCACAAAAGCGCACCGCGTATGGAAGATTGCAGTGCAACAGTGAACTAAAATGCGCACTGCACTACTGTCATTACGCCTCTGATTTGATTCCGTAGCGTTTGTTGAAGCGTTCGATGCGTCCTGCTGTGTCCACAAGCTTTTGCTTGCCCGTATAAAACGGATGGCACACAGAACAGATTTCAACACGGATATTTTGCACTGTAGAGCGCGTCTCGATTACATTGCCGCACGCGCACGTGATTTTTGTGAGTTTGTATTCAGGATGAATGCCTTTTTTCATTTTATTGCTCCTTGCATTTTGCCCGACTACGCGGTACGAGTTTACGCACTGAGCGCAGCCACAAAATTATTTGTGGCGATATTATATAAAAATATAGCGCACCTGTCAATTATCGGCAATCGCCGCTGTACCTGTATTCATCGACGCAAGAAATGCTTCATTTGTCTTTGTCTTTCTCATGCGGTCAAGCAAAAGCTCAAGAACATCTGCGTCTTCCATAGGATTGAGCACTTTACGGAGCACCCACATCTTTTGCAACTCATTTTCGGTAAGCAGTAACTCTTCTTTACGCGTTCCCGATTTCTTAATGTTGATAGATGGGAACAGACGACGCTCCGCAAGCTTTCTGTCTAAGTCTATTTCACTATTACCTGTGCCTTTGAATTCTTCAAAGATAACTTCATCCATGCGGCTGCCTGTTTCAATGAGCGCTGTTGAAATAATCGTGAGGCTGCCGCCTTCTTCAACATTGCGGGCAGCGCCAAAAAAGCGCTTTGGTTTATGCAGTGCATTTGAATCCACACCGCCCGAAAGCACTTTGCCTGAAGTTGGTACAGTTTGATTATATGCACGTGCAAGACGCGTAATCGAGTCGAGAAAAATGACAACATCTCGTTTGTGTTCTACAAGGCGCTTCGCTTTTTCAAGCACCATTTCCGCAACTTGTACGTGGCGTGTCGCCTGTTCATCGAACGTAGAGGAAATCACTTCCGCCTGAATTGAACGTTCCATCTCGGTAACCTCTTCAGGACGTTCATCGATAAGCAAAACAATCAAATACACTTCGGGATGATTTTTTGTGATTGCGTTTGCAATTTTTTGCATGAGGATTGTTTTACCAGCTTTGGGCGGTGCAACGATTAGCAAGCGCTGCCCTTTTCCGATAGGATTGAATAAATCGAGTATGCGTGTTGAAACTTCTGTAGAAACAGTTTCAAGATGCAATTTATTGTTCGGATACAGTGGCGTAAGATTCTCGAATGGAATGCGCGTCTGAGCAATGCGCGGTTCGTCAAAATTCACTGATTCAATGCGGAGCAGCGCAAAAAATCGCTCTCCTTCTTTTGGACTTCTCGTTTGCCCATACACGGTGTCGCCCGTTTTCAAGTTAAAAAGACGTATCTGGCTCGACGAGATGTAAATGTCGTCAGGACCGGGAAGATAGCTATTTTGTGGCGAACGCAAAAATCCATAACCGTCGGGAAGAATCTCAAGCGCGCCCGATGCAAAAATAGTGCCACCATGTTCAGTATGCGCTTTCAATATGACAAAAATAAGCTCCTGCTTTTTCATCGGCGCAAGGTCATCGCTAGAAAAACCGTACTTCATTGCAAGCTCGCGCAACTGCGTCATGCCCATCGCTGTTAAATCGTTTATGACAAGATGAGGATTTGCCCCCGCCTCTCCATTGCTTTCCAAGGAAACAGCCGACTGATTTTGAAGCGCGGCATCTACCGCAGGGCTGTTGCGGTTGCCATTATGCCGCATGCTTTTTCGATAAGGTGCAGCGGTTCCTGCATTCCAACGGGAACGCACCACCTTATGCTCGTCGTACCTGTCTTCCGCTTCACTTTCCTGCTGCTCATCTTGACTTCCGTTTGCCTCGTCAGAAGTCTTCTCTACCCTAACAACTGCCTTACGACGCGTTCGAACAACCTTTGCAGGCTGCCCGCTGCCTTCACCTTGCTCTGCAGATACTGCATGTTCATTTGCAACATCGGCAGACGTTTCATACGACTCTGGCTGCGCGTCAGAATTTAATTCAGCTTGAGCGTGAGCCGACGCGCGACTTTTACGTAACGGTGCCATTAAAAATTCTCCATAATTTATGATTAGTATTTGTTAAAAAAATGACATACTTATGTACAAGGATTTACTCTGTTTGAAAAAACATAATGCAATCGAATGATTGCTGCTATTTGATTTATTATTACCGTTTTTGATGCCATATGTCAAGTGATTTTATAAAAATTCCTAGCGTATTGCATCGGAGCGAAATGCTATAGCTTGTTTGTACTCTGAAGAAGCAACAGAAAATAAATCTATATCAGGCTCGCCGTCAAGCATAGTAACTTGCCCTTCAAAATTAACATTATTAGCAATTCTTAAGCGCGCAGTTTTCACGTCACCAATGACAGAACTGCCATTGCAAATTTCAACCCGTTCAGATGCCTCAAGATTCCCGGTAACAGAGCCTGAAACAATTATTGAGCGCGCAGTAATTTTTTCTCCCGTGCACACAGCATTCTTTGCAATTTCAAGATCACCTGTAGCATGTATCTTTCCGTTGAACTTACCAGTGATGATAAGCTTATCAGTAAATTCAAGTTCGCCGTCAAACTCTGTCTCTGGACCAAATACGGTCACATTCTTTTTCTCGTCATCAAAATCTTCTGCCATAGTTCAATCCTACTTTATTCACGCGCAGGGGTCAATACGCACCTGCATTACATTGCAATTCGACTGCCATGCGCTATGGTACGGTTGTCCGCTTTAATTGTGTATTCCACGCCATAGCGAAAACAAATACCATGCAGGAAAGCATCACAAAAAGCATTGCGCATAAATCACCGATTTTATTGTACCAGGTGTTTCCCGCATCTGCGCCCGCAACAGGCAACAATCCTGTGATGTATGTTTGCACAAACGGCTCCGCTTCAAGCAACACGGCTCCTGTACTGTCAACAATGCATGTTTGACCTGACGCAGTGCTCCTCACAGCAGGCACGCGGTTTTCAGCGCACCTGAACACAGCCATAGAAAGATGCTGATTTTGACAGCTCACACTCCGTGACCATGCATCGTTCGACATGTTGACAAAAGCACGCGCACCGTTATTGACAAATTCTCTGCAATCGTTTCCAAACGTGTCTTCAAAGCAAATCGGTACAGAAAAAGAAAAGTTGTCTGCATAAAACACAGTGCGCTCTGTACCCGCTCGCCATAAATGCGTGTTTGCCTTTTCAAGTGCATCATGCAGCCATGTGAATTTATCTGCAAGCGGCACCGACTCAGTAAACGGAACAAGATGTATTTTGCGATAAATTTCTGGTGTTGGAGGAATGACATTTTTACGCGGCGTAAAAACAAACGCGCTGTTGTAATCATCAGTGCGCTGTTTTCCCGTATCAACAGAATGAAAATTGCCAATTACAAACACCGCATCCTTTCCATTGATAAACTGCAACACAGAATTTATTAAATCAAACCGCCTGCGATCGTAGCGCAGCGCGTAATGCGTTAGGATTGAGGGAACAACAGCTGTTTCTGGCCACACCACAAGCTGTATGTCAGGATTTTCTAAAAGCGCTTGTTCTGTCAAATCCATGAGCGTTTTTACATCGCGCTCATACGCCGCTATTCCACCGCTCCATGGATCTGTGTTGTGCTGTACCGCGCACACCTTGACAAATTCTTGCACAGGCGCATGTCGTGAAAGTGTTATCGTTCCATATGCAAATGTAAAACAGAGGCAGACGAGCCACATACATAAAGAAAGCGCGTGACGCTGTGCAGCGCGCCCAATCGAACATACAAAAACAATCCATTTTGAATAGGCTTTACGAACATTGCCATCATTTTTGTTGTTGCCTATATGCTCCTGCAAATTATGCAATTCGTTTGCACCGCGCATGCTCATCAAGACAGCGTATATCCATGCAGAAGCAAAATCAATCAAAAACGTAAGCCCCCATACGCCAAAAAGCGCGCTGCTTTGAATGAGCACGACATTTTGCCACTGCGTATATCCTGAAACGCCGTAGGAAAATCCTGCAAACCCAAGCGTTTTTATATATTCATGAGAGCAAAGAAAAAAATATTCGACAAGCCATGCGCGCTTTCCGCAAAATGCTGCCGCTGTTTTCAAGCAGAGAAAAAGCAATGCGTATGAAATAAAATATTCAATACAGATGGCAGCAGTCGCAACTAAGCTGAATGTAACAAGCCATGAAACAAAAAAAGCATATGAGACAGCTCCGTAAAAACCACCCCATAGCCATACCGTTCTATACGATGAGCGCCGCACTATGAAAAAAGCTGGAATCCACATGAACCATGCAAAACCGGGAAGCCCATGTGCAAAAATAAAGCCAGGATGTGCAAGTGCAAAAAAAACAGCTCCACAGAGCAAGAGCAATACATTGATAAAAAAGTGATTGCGATGCGACATATCAGCAAATGAACCACTCGAATGTATTGCTGTCATTGTTCTGCTGTATCAGCGGCAAGATTCCACAGCGCTTTTTTCAATTCCTGACCCGAGCGAAAAGCTGCCACATAATGTGGATTCACCGAAAGCTTTTCACCTGTTTTGGGATTATGAGCTGCAAGCCGTCCTTTTCTCAAACGCAACTCAAACGTGCCGAATCCGCGCAATTCAATTGTTGCGCCGTTTTTGAGAGAATTCTTTACTTCATCAAGGAAGCCTTCTATAATTTGTTGCACAACACGCTTGTCGCATTGCGTTTTTTGATATATAGCTTCGACAAGCTCATATTTTGTTATTTTACTTTGCGGCATAAAACCCTACAAATATACATTATTGCACGGAGTAACACACACGTAAATACACGAGTTTTCGGAGAAAACTCGAAGCTAAAAACGCCGCGCTATTTTTGCGGCGTTTTTAAACGTTTGCTAAAAAATACCCTGGTTAGATTGACCGTTGCCAACCGTAGTGCAAAATCTCATTATTCTGCAATAGATGCAGCTGCATTTGAGACAAAAGTTTTATTATATAATTTTGCCATGCGAGACTTTTTGCGCGCAACAGTATTTCGTTTTAGCACGCCTTTACTGTGTGCAGAATCAAATTCCTTTTGCAACACTATGTATTGTTCTTCCGCAGCCTTCTGATCTTTATTTTGTATTGCCTGCATAAACTGCTTTACGCGCGTCTTACACCTTGTTTTTATTGCCTTATTGCGAATACGACGCACTTCGCTTTTCTTAAAACGTTTTTCTGCAGATGTCATTTTTTTAGCCAAAGGTGACCCCCGAAATGATTAAAATTAGTTTTATAATTATAGATGAGACAAGTCCTTTTGTCAATAAGCAAAAAAGTGATTATTAACCAACTTAAAAAAAATAAATCTTGACAGCAGTATAATCATGTGCTATACTTTAAACAAATTTAAGGAACTGTATAGTTCTTATAGCGATTGTGTATGTAATTGCTAAAAAATGGAGGTTATTTTATGAAAAAGATTATGGGTGTCGCGCTTGTTGCAGCGCTTGTTGCTACAAGCGTATTTGCACAAGTTTCAACAAGTTTGGAGTTCCGTCAGGGTATTAACATTGCCGATATCGATATTAAGAAAGATAAAGACAATGTGTACAATATTTTTAAACAATCCCACAGTCCTGCTACGAATACAACATTCTCCGCTTCTACTGATCATGCGGGTGTCAATATTGAGCTTGATTTTAACCTTAATACGAAGGAGATAGAATTTGGTTATTTATATGGTTGGTTCAGCGTTGGCGGATTCAAATTAACTGCTGGTAAATATGACAGCCGCTTTACAGACCGCCTTGTCAAAGACAGAACAAGAGCACTTAGCTTGTCAAAGCTTTTCAACGAGTATGGGGTTCAGATTCCTGACGATAAGTCTCGTAGTGGTGGTGAGCACCATATAAATGTTGATGGTACAAAAAAGGGAGACAACATGACAAATGGCAGTGACCTTGCCACAATCGCCGACTACACGTTTGACCTCGACTTTGCAAAACTGCTCGTAAAGGGCGCGCTGTTCACTCCTGAGTTCAACAGCATTATGAAAAGCGGATTTGGTTTTGAAGCGGCATTCCAGATGGATTTATTTACTATCGACTTTGCTGTTAAATTCCCAACAGCGTATAATACGTCACTCGGTTTGTATTTCCAGATGAAGCCGGTAGACCTGCTCCAGTTTGCCATCGGTGCTACACTTGGTATTGTCAGTGCTCAAGACGAAAAACCGTTGGTGTATGGCATTGATGGTCGCGTGCGCTTGACACCGCTTGATGCGCTTGCAATTACTGTCCATGCGAATTTCTCAGGTGGAGTATTATCATCGGATGTGGTTAAAAATACAGAATATTGGTTTGGAGCAGTTGCTAACGTCACGTATGACATCAACGACATGTTTGCAATCTTTGGCGAAGCAAAATATGATGGTTTGAATATAGTCTATACTTCTATAGCTGGCTCCTTGTCTAAACCTGTAGATAAGTCTGGTTCTGTATTTGCACAGCTAGGCACGCTTATCCGCCCTGTCGAGAACGTAAAGCTTGCAGCTTCTGTCCAGGCAGAGATTCCTACAAAAGCTACTAGCGGTGCCACTGTTGCTAAGATTAGCATTCCGTTCGTGTTCGATGTTTCATTCTAATCAATACGTAGCATAGTATTGCGCGCCCCTTGCTGTGCAGGGGGCGTTTTTGTTAAAGTAATCTTTATCCGCTATTTTTTATCACTTCATCGTCATCAATGTCTTTGTACGGCTTTTTCGCTTTTAATGCAGAAAGAAAAGCATCTATGCTGTTAGAATTTCACTTGTTGTAAATTCTGTTGTAACGTTCAGGAACATCAAGGAGCATTTTTGTTTGCTTTACGAAAAATACTTTTACGATTTCCCTAGTTTGCCATGAGGATACTTGAGCAGCTGCTGTCGATTGCATAAAGCAATTGTAAAAAATGTGTTGATGCAAGCATAAAGTTTCCTCAAAAAATGCGGTAAATTGCTTTGCCGCTTTTGCCTGCTGTGCGCGTGGTTGTTGCGCGCAGCAGCCGGCGATGCTCGTGCGCAATTTTTTATCCGTTCCCATCTTAATATCCGTTATTGCACGTTTGCAGTGAAAAATTCCGCGATGTGCTCGAACGGGATTTTTGCAAGGTTGTCGTAGAGGTCGCAATGGCTTGCACCAGGCACAATCACGAGTTCTTTGTTCGCTGCGTATTGTGAAGCTGCCGTCATGCTTTTGAATGCGTCTTCGCCCATGTAGCGGCTGTGCGCGTTTTCGCCGTGCAGCACCATAACAGCGCTACGGATTTCATCGACATATGCAAGCAGCTTTGTGTTTGCGAGCGAACTTCCCGCCTGTACTGCCCAGCCGTCGTTTGAATTGAGCGAACGCTCGTGATAGCCGCGCGGCGTCTTGTAGTATGCATGGTAGTCTTTGGCAAACTGCGGCGCATCATCGGGAAGCGGGTCAACCACGCCGCCCGCACGCTTGTAGCGAGCAGTTTTGCAGTCGGCAATTCTCTGCGCGGCAATTGCAACGCGCGCTTTGTATCGCGCCTCCTCGTTATCGCTCGCGTCGTTGTAGCCTTTTGCAGCGACGCGGCTTAAATCGTACATTGTGCTTGCAACAGTCGCCTTGATTCTGGGGTCTGCCGCCGCTGCATTGAGCGCAATGCCACCCCAGCCACAGATGCCGATAATGCCTATTTTTTCTGCGTCTATGTTCTGCTGCACGGAAAGGAAATCTACCGCTGCCATAAAGTCTTCTGTGTTTATGTCGGGCGAGTTCATATAGCGCGGAACACCGCCGCTTTCGCCGCAGTAGGACGGGTCGAATGCGAGCGCGACAAATCCCCGCGATGCCATGTGCATGGCGTATAAACCGCTCGCCTGCTCCTTTACCGCACCAAACGGGCCGCACACAGCAAGCGCGGCATTGCCAGTTTTTGCGGCACTCTTTGGCGCGTACACGTCGCCTGTCAATTCAATGCCGAAGTGATTTGTAAAGTGCACTTTTGTGCGCGTTACGCTGTCTAAAAGCTCAAATGTGTAATGGTCGTTCATCTTTTTTTTCATACAGTACCTCTTGCAGTAAAGATAGCGCAATTTCGCAGGTAGTGCAAATAGTTTGTTTCCATAGTGATGCCTAGAAATTTTTTACTGATGGAAGTATAATGAATTCATGTAGAGAGCAATATGTTTATGAAAAGGGGGTAACATATGTCAAAACTCAATATCGACCAAAAAACAATTTTCGGTTTGTTTGCAGATAAAAAGTCAGACTTTCTTATTCCCGATTACCAGCGGCCATATGCATGGGATGACACGGAATGTCAAACATTGTGGGAAGATATTTTTACTTTTGCGTTTCCTGATAATGATTGTGCAAAATTTGATAGTGATACAGATGAATATTATTTAGGGCCAATTGTGACTTTTACGAACACAGCTGGAAAAATGGAAGTCATCGATGGGCAACAAAGATTAACAACGTTTATGCTTCTGATTAGGGCATTTTATGCCCGTTTTGGGAATATGAGGGACGAGGATTCGGTTGAAACAAGCAAATCATTGGCAAAATGTATTTGGAAAACGGATGAAAGAGGAATTCCTCAAAAAGACAAGCTGAAAATTGACTCAGATGTTGCAACAGACAATGATAAAGATGAGTTTTTGCAAATATTGCGAACTGGTTCCGCAGAGGGTATGAAAAGTAAATATGCTCATAATTACCGGTTCTTTCAAAATGAAATTAATGATTTTTTAAATAGATACCCTAGTTATTTTATCTATCTTCCACTGAGAATTCTGAATAACTGCATCCTTCTTCCTATAGAGGCGGACAATCAGAATACTGCGCTCCGCATATTCTCCACGCTGAACGACCGCGGTTTGCCGCTTTCTGACGCCGATATTTTCAAGGCGCAGTTCTATAAATTCTATTCACAAAATAACAAAAAGGATTATTTCATAAAAGAATGGAAACGGCTTGAAGAAATCTGCGAAAAGATTTTTCCCCAAAAAACGGGGGCACCGATGGACGAGCTTTTTACCCGCTATATGTATTATGAACGCGCATTGCAGAAAAACAAATCCTCAACAACAGAAGCGTTGCGGAAGTTCTATGAAAAGAATAGCTATGCCTTACTTAAAAAAGAGCAGACTTTTGAGAATTTGAAAATGCTTGCCGATTTTTGGTACGATGTTTCAAATCAAGACAAAGAGCGTTTTTCTGACAGAATTCTTCGCCGCTTTTTTGTGCTCAACTATGCTCCAAACGGAATGTGGTATTACTTTGCTTCTGTTTATTTTATGCATAACAAAGACAAGAACGGTCAGTTAAATGATGAAAAATTCTATAATTTTCTTACCAAAGCAACGGCATTCATTTGGGCGTATGCAATAACAAATCCCGGTGTGAATGCACTGAGAACCCCAGTCTATGCAGAAATGGTGAATGTAATAGAGGGAAGGGAACCAAACTTTTCTGAATACTTGTTTGAGAAAGACAGGCTTATGTCCATGCTCAAAAATTATCAATTCTCAAACATACGCCCCATTACAAAATCAATGCTTGCATGGTGGGCATTCAATGATGAGCATCAAGAATTGCTTTCTATTGAATTATCTTTAGAGATTGAACATATTTTCGCCCGAAACCGTCAAGAGATTGAAAACGCTCTGTCTGATAAAAAGAATCTTGAGTCACTCGGGAACAAAGCATTGCTTGAAAAGCGTATCAATATCCGCGCATCAGATTATAAATTTGAAGCGAAGAAAAAATATTACACTGGTTTTACAACAGATAAAAATCAAATCAAAGAGGGCACAAAGATTTACGAACTTGCAAAATTCGCAAAAGAAAAAACTGATTTTGCAGAAACCGATATAGTATCTAGAAATCAGTCCATTTTGGAAGGATTTGCTAATTTCTTGGATGCCAATAATCTTTTAAAATAGGAGTTCACCTATGTCCACATTGAACAGAATCTCATACAACAAAATCTCCTACACGGTTGCCTGCGTGAGCAGTTTTGCGCGGGCGCACAACCTTTCCAAAAAAGACGCATTTTCATATCTGTATACCAACAAGGCGATTACGTTCCTAAAGGAGCACTACGAAGCAGAGCATACGCTTTCGCTGGACGATGCGGTTGAGGACATGGCAGAAATCTGCCGCCAGAACGGGGGCACGCTGTGATTTTGTACCATGGGAGCAATGTTGCGGTCAAAGAAATCAATCTAAAACGGTGCAAGCCGTTCCGCGACTCGTGAAGGTGCAGCGTATGTATATCAGTATTACCGAGAAGAAATGCAACGACAATTTCAAAGGTGAGCCCCCTACAGACTTTTTTTTGCATACCGGCTATAATCGAACTGCAATGCACATTTTTCCGCGCCGCGTACAGATTCCCGACGTTCTCAAAAAAATGCACGAGATTTTTTCGCGCGCGGGCTTCTCGTCATACCTTGTCGGCGGCGCGGTACGCGACATGCTCATGGGAAAGCGGGCGCACGACTACGACGTTGCAACAGACGCACAGCCTACCGACGTTATGCGCCTGTTTCACCGCGTTATTCCAACAGGCATTGAGCACGGCACCGTGACCGTGCGCCTTATGGGGCACAGCATTGAAGTGACGACGTTCCGCACGGAAAGCGCGTACACTGACGGACGGCACCCCGACAGCGTTCTATATGCAGCCACAATCGAAGACGACTTGTCTCGCCGCGACTTTACGATGAACGCGATTGCCGTGCATCTTGCAGACGGAAAACTCATCGACCCGTTTGACGGCGCAAAAGACATACGCAAAAAAGTGATTCGCGCAGTCGGAAATCCGCACGAGCGCTTTTGCGAGGACGGGCTCAGGCCAATTCGCGCAATCAGATTTGCAGCGCAGCTCGAATTCTGTATAGAAAATCATACCTATTCAGACATTTTCGAGGAAGACACGCGCACAACAGTCGCAAAGATTTCAGTTGAGCGATTCCGCGACGAGTTTATCAAAATACTTTCCGCGCGCACGCCGTCACGCGCCCTTAAAATGCTCGAAGAGACAGGCATCATGTCTCTCTTTATTCCTGAATTGCTCGCGGGCAGAAACTGTATCCAGAGCGATGGGCGCGGCTTCCACGAGTTTGACGTGCTCGACCATCTGTACTACGCATGCGACGGCGCGCCGAAAGACAATGTGACCGTGCGCCTCGCTGCCCTTTTCCACGACATAGGAAAGCCCGCTTCGCGCACTGTTGAAAAAACTGCACGCGGTGAGCTGTATCATTTTTACGGGCACGATGCGCTCGGAGCTGACATGACGCGTGCAATCCTTACGCGCCTGCGCTTTCCGACAAAAACGGTGGACGCTGTTGCGCACCTCGTAAAAGAGCACATGTTCCACTACGAAGACTCGTGGAGCGATGCCGCAGTGCGCCGCTTTATCGTGCGCGTTGGAAGCGAGTGCCTCGACGACTTGTTTGACGTGCGGCGGGCAGACATATACGGCATGCATCGCGCTTCTCCCCGCCTCCACGACACTGAAATAGGCAAAAACCTTGTCGCGCTCAAAACGCGCATTGCGGCAGTGCAGGCACAAAAGACTGCGCTCAGCATAAAAGATTTGGCGGTCAACGGCACCGATTTGATTGCCGCAGGAATCCCCGCGGGAAAAGAGCTTGGCCACGTGCTCAAAGAGCTGTTCAATACAGTGCTCGACGCCCCTGCACAAAACACGCGCGAGCAGCTTTTAGCGATTGCAAAAAATATATACGCGCGGCTCTGCTCCTACGATGCGGACGGGCGGGTATTTTTTTAATTTCTCTCCGTAAAGAATTTGAAATTAAAAATGCCGCTAAAATGGTGCGGCATTTTTAATTTCGCGTTCTCTAGCGCACGCTTAACATATGCCATAGACAAGCTCATTTTATGACAACACGTATGATTTTTTTCTTTCCCGCTTTGAGAATGAACTCTCCGTCATCGTCAGCGTCTTTGAGCGCGACAACAGCTTTGACATCTTTTATGACGTTTCCATTTACAGAAGCTCCCCCCTGCTCGACGAGCCTGCGGTTGTCGCTCTTCGACGTTCCGGGCTGCGCGCGCGCAAACAAATCGACAACACCAATACCGTTCTCAATCTCGCTTTTTGCAAGCTCCACTGTAGGCATATGCGCTTTGTCGCCCTGTCCGCTAAATGCTGCTTTTGCGCCAGAGAGCGCGTTGTCCGCTTCATCCTTTCCGTGAATGACAGCTGTCACCTCATATGCAAGCCGCTCTTTTGCCTCGTTGATGTTGCCGCTGCAAATCGCATTGATTTCATCAATCGGCAAAAATGTGAACAGTTTGAAAAATTTGTTGACATCTGCATCGCTCACGTTGCGCCAGTACTGGAAAAATTCGTACACGCTCGTAAGCGATGCATCGAGGAACACAGCGCCTTTTTCGCTCTTGCCCATCTTTTGCCCGTCTGCGCGCATGATGAGCGGAAACGTGAGCCCGAAGCATTCGTGCTCGTCGTTAAGCGCTGTTGTGCCGCCGAGCTTTCTGCGGATTAAATCGACGCCCGCAGTGATGTTGCCCCATTGGTCATCTCCGCCAATCTGCAAAATGCAGCCGTGTCGCTTGTGCAGCATGAGAAAATCGTAGCTCTGCAAAAGCTGATAGTTGAACTCGATAAACGAAAGCCCGCGCTCAAGGCGCATTTTGTACGCTTCAAACGAAAGCATTTTGTTCACGCTAAAGCACGAGCCAATGTCGCGCAAAAAATCAATATAGTTTAAATCTGCAAGCCAGTTTTTGTTGTTGTCCGCAAACGCGCTTTTGCCGTCGAAACCTATGAATTTGTCAAGCTGCCTTTCAATGCGCGCAGCGTTTTCGTCAAGCTGCTTGTAGGAGAGCATTTTGCGAAGCTCCGTTTTTCCGCTCGGGTCACCAATGCGTGCAGTTCCGTCGCCAATAAGCGCAATGCCCGTGTGCCCCGCATTGCGCAAGTGGCGCAGCGCAAAAAACGGCACCATGTGACCGATGTGTAAGCTCTGACCTGTGGGGTCGCAGCCAACGTAAAACGTGATAGGTCCTGCATCCATGCGTGCAGAAAGTTTTTCCGCATCTGTGCACTGAGAAAAAAATCCGCGTTCTTTAAGTGATTCAAGCGTACTATTCATATTCATTCCTCAAGTTTTCCATTTTATATGATTGCGCAAACATTGGCAAGCCAAAAGTCGGGACTCAATGAGCGGAGCATATAAGTATTTCACTGCAAAAAATACAGTGCGCTGCCAACTACCTATAGTTTTTTTCTGCATTCCATGCTATAGTTATGATTGGAGCATACGAGTAGAAACATATAAATAGGAGCATATACTTATGGAAAAGTCAGAAATTATTAAACGTGCACAGGCGTACATCGCAGAAGAAAAAGATGCGCGCTTTAAAAGCGAAGTGGAAGCTCTTTTGGCAAAGGAAGATTTTACCGAGCTTGAAGATCGCTTTTATCAGTCGCTCGAATTTGGTACTGGTGGACTTCGTGGCATTATGGGCGGCGGCACAAACCGCATGAACCCGCTCATGATACACCGCGCAACGCAGGGGCTGGCAAATTACGTGAAAAAGGCATTTCCTGAAAAAGCTGCGGCGGGCACGCTTTCTGCAGCAGTTGCATACGACAGCAGAAAAAATTCAGACGTATTTGCAGAGGCAACTGCGCTCATCTTTGCGGCAAACGGCATAAAGGCGTATCTTTTTTCAGCTCTCCGCCCTACTCCAGAGCTTTCATTTGCAGTGCGCACATTCAAAGCAGACACAGGCGTTGTCGTCACCGCCTCGCACAACCCGCGCATATACAACGGCTACAAAGCGTACTGGAATGACGGTGCGCAAGTCATTCCGCCGCATGATGCAGGCATTATAGATGAAGTGAACGCTGTCAAAGAAATAAAAACTATTTCAAAAGAAGACGCGCTTAAAAACGGCATGCTTGTGCTCATAGATAAAGAGATTGACGAACAGTTCTGGAGCATGTGCAAGGCGCAGCTGTTCCGTCCCGCGCTCATAAAAGAGCACGCAAAAGATGTGCGCATTGTATACACACCGCTCCACGGCACAGGCGCAATGCATGTGGAAAAAGTGCTCGGCGATTTGGGGCTTGAAGTGATCACGGTGCCTGAACAGCGCGAGCCGAATGGAGACTTCCCTACAGTTGAAAAGCCGAATCCTGAAGAAGCTCCCGCACTCAAAATGGCGATTGCACTCGGCGAAAAAGAAAAAGCTGACTGCGTTATGGCAACAGACCCCGATGCTGACCGATTCGGCTCTGCGTTCCCTGACAAAGACGGCAAGTTCGTTTTGATAACGGGCAATCAAATGGGCGCGCTGTTGCTCGACTATATTCTCGTCTCCAGAAAAGAACTGAACGTCATGCCGAAAAATCCTGCTGCGGTACGCACGATTGTCACATCTCCGTTTGTCGATTACATCTGCAAAAAATACGACGTAAAACTTTTTGAATGCCTTACCGGTTTCAAATGGATTGCATCAGTGCAGTCGGAGATGGAAAAAACAAATTCACACAGCTACGTGTTCGGCTTTGAAGAAAGTTACGGCTACAAAATCGAAAAAGAAGTGTTTGACAAGGACGGCGTTTCCACCTCTGCAATGTGCGCGGAGATGACGCTCTACTGGCGAAGCAAAGGCAAAAGCCTGCTTGAGCACCTCGACGATATGTACAAAGAATATGGTTTCTTTGAAGACAAGACGATTGAAAAATATTTTCCAGGCCCCACAGGCGGAGCTACCATGAGCGGCATAATGACAAAACTTCGCAGCGAAGGACTTAAAACGCTCGCAGGAAAACGTGTTGTGCAAATCCGCGACGTAGCGCGCAGCGTTTCGTTCAATCCGCAAAATCCCAGCGCAACAGAGCCTGTCGATTTGCCAAAGAGCAACGTGTTGCAGTTTTTCCTCGAAGACGGCACAAAAGTGAGCGCGCGTCCGAGCGGCACTGAACCAAAAATCAAGTTTTACATAAACACTATTGTACCTGTAGAAAACGCAAGCGACGCGGCTCTTGCAAAAGCAAAAGATGAGTCGAGCACGCTCATTGAAAAGATTGCAGCAGAAATAAATAAAACGCTCGATGCAGCTGCCAAATAAATTTTTGCGCGACTACAAACGACTGCTCCGCTTGCTCAACAGCGGAGCAGTTTTTTGCGCTGTAGACACAGAGACAACAGGGCTTTCAGTTACGCAGAGCCGCGTCATAGAACTAGGCGCCGTCCTCTTTGACAACACGGGCGTGCTCGACACATTTAGCTCGCTCATCAATCCGTGCTGCGAGATTCCTGCAGAAGCCACGAGCGTCCACCACATCACAAATCAAATGGTTGCATGCGCACCGAGCGCAAAAACAGTGCTTGCAGACTTTGTTGATTTTACTAAAGACGCAATACTCGTTGCGCACAACGCGCAGTTTGACTTGCGTTTTATAAATAATGAGCTGGAGCTGTGCGGCATGAGCGCGCTCAACAACAAAGCGATTGACACGCTCGCGCTGAGCCGCTGGGCGTACCCTGCAGCGGAGCACCACAGCTTGCAGTATCTCGCTCACGCGATGGGAATTGACGTGGAAAGCGCGCACCGCGCGTGCGATGACGCAAAAGTGTGCAGACACGTGTTTTTGCGCTGCCTCAAAGACACGCAAGCGGTGCAGAAAATATAGCGTTGCACCTACAATTCAGCGCAATTCGTCAAATAGCAAGCCGTGCTCCATAGCTGCAACGCGGCTTGCCACATGCTGTGCGCCTATTTCTTTTCCGCATACATGCCGACTAATTCTGGGAAGTCGTAGTTCTTTTCCACAAAGTAGCGAAGATCAAAGTCTTCGTGCGTAACGACAATGAGAATAGTCGCATGTTCTGCAAGATAGTTTGAAATCACTTTCATTACATGCAAACGCGTATCAAAATCTATGTGGGCGAACGGCTCATCAAGCAAAAGGATGTCGGGCTTTGCCGTTAGCGCGCGCGCAATGTCCATGCGCTTCATCTCGCCCGAAGAAAGCGACTGCGGGTACGAATCAAGATACGCCTTTGCAAGCCCTACTTTCACAAGGTTTTCAGCAAGCTCTTCCACCGTGCCTTCATTGCCGGCAGCGGTAATTTGACGAAAAGAATCTTTAATCTTTAAATCGGGGAAAAACGAAAAGCGCGAATCCTGCTGCACTATTGCCATGCGCTTGCGATACGGCTTGAATTGCACAGGGTCACGCCCCTTTTCCACCGGCTTAAGCGCAACAAGATTTTTTCCGTCCATGATGATTTCGCCCTCCGTGTCGTCAAGGAGGCGAAGAATTGCCTTAATCATGCTCGACTTGCCGCACCCCGAAGGACCGGTAATGCCGTAAATTGTTGAGCGCTCAAAGGTAAGGTTTAAACCTTTAAAAGCGGTAAACTTTCTTTCACCGAAAATACCGCGCTTTTGATACGACTGCGCCACTTCTTTAAGCTCCAGCGCAGAACCCGATGCGCCTTTGTCTGCTTGCGGTTTTTCGTACCCTTCCAATTCTGGGAGCGTTTCCAATTTTACAATGTCGCCATCGTTGAGCATGTACGCTTGCGTAAGCGAGAGACGGCGTATAAAATCAACGTCGTGGCTCACCATAAGAAACGTCTTTGTCTTGTCGCACAATATTTCCTTATTCAAAAATTCCACAAAATTTTTGCGCAAGTTTCTGTCAAGGTTTACCGTCGGCTCGTCGAGAAGAATAAGATTGCCCGGGCGTGAAAGCAAAATCATCAGCGTGATTCTCTGCATTTCACCGCCAGAAACTTCATCGGGGTACAAGCGCGCGAACGCTTCAAAGTCAAGTGTAAAAAATTCATTCAGGCGACGCACTATTTCAGGACGGCAGCCAGGTGCAAGCAAGTTTAAATTTTGCTCCAACGTCAGGGCAGGATTCATGACGAGCGCCGTTTCAGCTGGCACAAACATAAGCCCTGACTGCTCAATCTCTGTCCATCGATTGTAGTCAAGTTTTTTTCCTGCAATATAGCCGTCAAATCCGTTGATTTTCATGCCGCCTTCAAAACTAAAAACAGTTGTAGGAAGTATGCCGGCAACAGCCTTAAGAAAAACAGATTTGCCTGTTCCCGTAGGCCCCATGATTACTGTCGAAGACCCAGCTTCTATTGTAAGCGAGCATTTTTTGAGCGTAATGCGCTCTCCTAAATGAATGCAAAAGTCGTTGAGCTCTATGGGTATCATACTTCCTCCTTTGCCTCATTCAAGATGATAAGAAATGCAATGCTTACCGCCAAAAGCATGAGCGATGGAATCCAGAACAACCATGGATTAAAGTCGCCCGTGCTGCTGAAGTCGATGATAGCCTTGCGGTTTGCAGCAATGAGCGCGCCAGGACTTGTGTGCTGCGGCGTACCTGTTGCTCCAAGACCAACTTGAATAACGTAGCCGAAAGATGTGTCAAGCACGAGCGTTTTAAGCAAGATGCCTGCCGCAACGCGCTTGAGCGTATCTTTCATCAAGGCAGTTTTCATCAAGACATTGAGAATGCGATTCTTTGTAAATCCATATGAACGAAAAGAAACGCTGTACTTGCGGTTATACAAATCTATGAGCGGAATGGCAATGCTTCTAACAGCTTCCGGCAACACTGTAACAGTTGCCGCTGCTACGAATACAGCAAGAGAGAGCACCGTAGACGTAGGACCTTTTACCGAAACAAGCGCACCTGAAACAGGCGCGTAGCAGAACAATGCTATAAGAATTGACGGCACAGATTCTACTGCATTCAGCAAGTTTTGGAAAAACCTTCCCACTTTCATAGACAAAACGCTTATGTAACCAAGAAAAACACTGATGAGCATAGCGAATACAAGCGCGGTCGCAAGCGTAATGGAAAGCTCTTGAAACGATGTTAAAAGAGCGTTTAGATAGTCGCCGCTTAAAAAACTGGCAGGAATAACGCTTTCAAAATACTGATACGGTATCCATGAAAGTAAAAGCGGCGAAATAAAAATAATGACCAAAATTATGTTCAAAACTTTAAAGCGCTTTTTCATACCACCTCGGATAAATCAAGAACAGCACTGTCTTTACAAGAAAAGATACGACTGCATTGATACAGAGAAGAATAAACACAGACGTAATGAGCAAGTCTGTATTTTTATTGATGAGCGCGTCAATCAAGTTTTTGCCCAGTCCGGGAAAGTCAAACGCAATTTCCGCGATTGTCACAGAGCCGATGATTGCAGGCACCTTCCCTGCAAGATACGGAATAAAGCGCGGCAAGCTCGAAGAAAAAAGATAGCCTGAATATGTTCCCGAAAGCGGGAAAAAACGCCCTCTATCGCGCCCCAATGTAGAGAACACAATAGCGTGCGTTTGATTCACTTGCGAGAGCATATCTGTCTTTAAAAAATTCGTGGCATCCCACGCAAGCCCGCCAAGCAGCACTGTTATGAGCGAAATGACAGGGAGCGGCGCGCTGCCCATAATCGTGTACAAAAGCCAAAATCCCACAAAAAGCGGAACTGCCGCAAGCACAGAGATAACAGCGCTCAAAAACTGCTCTATTTTTTCGCCTGCTCTTACGCCAAAGTGAACAGCCATGTAGCGAACAGTTACCGCATACGAGCCGCCAACAAGCGCAATCAAAATGAGAAAGATGAGCGCAATCAAGGCGAGCGGCAATGTCTGCGCCGCTCCTGCTAGAATAATCTGGCCAGAAGTAAAGCCTGGTCCCACTTGCGACAAATCTTTTTGTCCAACAAGCATCAAAAGAAAAGCTTTCAATGCGTCAAGATACCCGCCTGCGGGAGTACCTATCGAAAGCAAGTACAGCGCAGACAGGATAATCGTTCCCACTACGGCAAATACTATGCCGTGCAGGATAAATTCCTTGAGCAAAAAACGTAAAAAACGCATATCAGTTAAACTTCCAGTATTCTACCGAAAGGAACGGATTGTCCGAACCAATCGCCACATCTTTTAAGCCGCGTGAATACACGTCTTTCTGCAACGTGCAGAGATACAGCGCAGGACAAAGAGCACTTATTCGCTCATTGAGTGCATCTGTTTTTTCAATCAATTCAGGAGCGGAAACTTCTTTTTCCCACGCAGCAAACATAGTGTCGAGCGTTTTGTCAGAAATGCCCGTTACATTGTCTTTGCTTGTAGAGCGGTACAAGTCGCCAATCGATGAATAGATGTTGTCATAACCGTCGCGATACACAAGCGCAAGTTCAAAATTCTTTTCATTAAAAACAGTGCGGTTGAACACCTGGTCGCCAGCGCGTCTCACTTCCACCGTCAAACCTATCTCTGCAAGCTGCTTTGCGACGCCTTCCGCCAAGCTCTTGCCAAATTCACCCATTGAATCGGGATACATGAGCGTCGCATTTTGATTTGAGATGTTGCCGTTTTTCGCAAGGATTTTAGCCTTTGCAATGTCATACGGCAGGAGGTTGTCCATCTCAGTGTCGCGGTATTCAGGCATGCTCTTTTGATAGAAGTTCGACGGGAATGGTCCATTGTTGATGCACACCCCTTCGCTCTGGTCTGTAATGCCGGGAACAAGCTCCGTTTTGTTGAGCGCCATAGCCATAGCCTGACGACCTTCTGCGCTCGGAAAGAGTTTTGTGTTGATTTCAACTTCGTAGAATGCATATGGCAGATACGAATTGATGTCAACGTTTTTAATCTTTTCGACAGTGGCGCGGTCCATAGGATTTGTTTCAAGCACAAGATTGATGCGACCTCTGCGCAATTCATTCATGCGAACTACTGGGTCAATCGTTCTTTTAATGACCAAGCTGTCTGCTTGCGGTTTGCCGTTCACATAGAGTCCGTTTGCCTCAAACGTGAGCCATTTGTCAATTTCCCATTTTGAAAGCTTGAACGGCCCTGTTCCCACAGGAGCGGTCGCAAACGCGCGCTCGTTTTCTCCGCTGCGCATGTTCACATTCATGTCTCTGCCGCGATACTTGCAGGGAACGATTTTGAACGTGAGAACAGCTTGCGCGCGATAGTCTGGAATAGGATTGTTAAATTCGATGATTACCGTCGTATCGTCTTCTGCTTCCACGCTCTTGATAAACGACATAAGGTAGTCGCGCTGCGGCGAACCGTTTTCTTCAAGCGTGTAGGCATTGAACGAATACACGACATCGTCCGCTGTTAAAGGAGTGCCATCGTGCCATGCAACATCGCGGAGAACTACTGTGTAAATTTTCTTTGTGTCCGCATCTTGCGTAATACTGTCCGCAAGCGCAAGCTCCGGATAGCACACTTTGCTCACCGGATCGACAGTGTAGTTTACAAGACCGTCAAAGAGCAGCTCATTCGCATTCAAGCCGGACGTATTTTGCGGAAGAATGGGGTTCAACGAATCTGGCAACGTAGAAACTGCCACAGTCATGCCTTTTGGCTGCGATCTCATAACGGCGAATACAATTGCAGCAATAATCAAAATTATCACTGCAATGATGACAGCAAGTATCTTTTTACTCAATTTTTTTGCCATAATTAGCGGCTCCTCACAACGAACGAATTATATACAACTACTTCACCAGAATAGCTGTCTGTTTTGCCTTTTTGGATTTCAAAGAAATATTTATTTGTGGACAGCTGAGAGCCAGCGTTCAATACAGGCCATGAGTTGCCTACTTTATTTTGCATGCTTACAAGGTTCGGTATTTTTTTGCGCTCTATGTCCTTGCCGCTGTGCGTGTTTTGATCGAATACTCTCACTGTTCTGTTGTCTTTGAGCGTGATAACAAGGTCATTCATCTTCCCTCTTGGGATTTCAACCATGCCCCACCAGTATTCATTGTTTTTCTGTTTTGTCGCGCTGAATTTTGCCGGACGCGATTTTTGATTTGACGCGCTTGAATTCGGGTCAGGATTGAAAAGACCAATGATGAGCGGCATAACAGTCTTTCCGCGGCTTTCAATCTCTTCTTTAACAGCAATTTCTTGATTGATTTGGCGGATTTTTGCATTTAAGTCATCTTTTTGCGCTTTTGCTTCGGCGATGATGTCCGCGCCAACATCATTTGGATATTTTGCGGCAAATGCTTGAAGCTCTGCAAAGATGTCGTCCATATTTTTGCCGACAGCCTGATAGTGATTTCGAATGTCGTACACAGTGAACTCGCCATTTTTCCCCGTGCCAGAACCTTCTTCTGCCTGCCGCGCAAACTCTTCGCCCATGCGGTCGCGGTACGTATACGCCTCATCACGAAATGCAGCAGCACGCTGAATTGCAACATCTTGGCGCACTTTGTTGAAAGAGCGCACATTTGCGGCAACACCGCTTGTATCTCCAACGCCTGCCTGCTTTACCGTAGCATTGACTTTTGTCTGCGCTGTCTGGTATTTTGCGATGATTGCATCATACGCTGCAATTTTTGTGTCAAAATCTGCTTTTTCATCAATCTTCTGGATTTGGCTTACAAGCGACGCTTTTTCAGACGAAATCACTCCGACAACATCGATTTCTTTTTTTACAGCAGTAAGCGCATCGTTGGAGCCGTACACGTCAACTGCTGTAGTGTACATTTTTCTTGCATCAGCAAGCTTTTCCGATGCGAGCAATTTGTCTACGCGTTGAGCGGTAAGATTTGCACCTTTTTCACGAACATCATCGGGAAGTTCGAGCGAAGAATCGAGTGCACTAAATTTTGTGAGCGCAGTGTTGCACGCTGAAAGAAGCCTCGCTTCATTTGACGCTTTGATTGCATCTGTGCTGTCGAGCGCTTTTTTACCGTCTTCATACAACGTTACATAGTTCAGCCATTTGTCGCGCTTTGAAGCATCTTTAATGCCTTCCCAGTGCGCAGAAGCGGCAGAAGGACCTCTTGTATTCCATGCAGCGACACCTTTGCCTACAGCAGGGTCGCTGTCTATGACTTCGTTTGTTGATACACAGGAAACAATTATAACAGCGAGCGCTGCTAAAAAAATAATTCCATATCGATTAATTTTCATCAATAACCTCCTTGACAAGTCGGAATCCTACATCAGGACTGCTTGATTCAGAATCTATATTCTTATAGTTTGAAATTCGTAAATCTACTGGACCGTCCATCCATGAGCCGCCTTTTACCGTGCGGAAACCTTCTTGCGCTTCGCGGCTTGTAGCAGTCCATTCCCAGACATTGCCCGCCATGTCCACAAGCCCCCATGCATTGTTTCCGTTCATAAATGAGCCGACAGGAGAAGGAGTCTTAAACCTGCCGTTGCCTTTGTAATTGGCCGTTTTTGACTTTGACGGAACATCGTCGCCCCACGGATAAATATTTTCCGTGCCTGCACGTGCCGCAACTTCCCATTCATCGTCTGTTGGCAAGCGGAAGCTCCACCCTGTCTGCTCGGAAAGCCACGCCGCATACGCTTCAGCATCAGCGGCAGTTATGCCGACAACAGGCTGCTGCTCTTGATTGTAGTCATCGTTGTCAAAATATTCAGGACGTGACAGCGCGTCTGTCGTGTAGAGATACGCCGCATACTGCATGTTTGTTACCGGATATATGTCGATAGCAAAAGACGCAAGCTCTGCAGTGCGCTCTTTTTCCTTAATGCCCGCTCGTCTGTCTTGTGCTACTGCGCCTGTTGCATATTCACCAGCTTCAATAGTCACCGATTTATATGCCGATTCTATATTTTCATAATACACATAGTGACCTTCAACAGCGCTTTGGGCGTCGAGCTTTCGCATCTCTGTTGTAGCGGTATCTGACATTGAAAACGCTGTGGACACCGTAAGGCACACAATTTTGTTGCGGTATTCTTCACCAACAGGATAGTCGATTTTTACATTGCCATTG
The DNA here is from genome assembly GCA_017940005.1 of Treponema sp. GTDB lineage: Bacteria > Spirochaetota > Spirochaetia > Treponematales > Treponemataceae > Treponema_D. Next base: position 23,223 of record JAGAZO010000016.1, on the reverse strand, counting down.
CCGTCAGTCTTTACAACAGAGACAACTTCAGGGATTTCCGCCGATGCTGTTGAAATTGCCATGTCAGGAATTTCCCAGACAACTTTCACAGACAGATTCGGAACAGAAGCGCCAGTGCTGTCAGAAACATTCACCAAGAATTCTGTATCTGGTCCTACAATGCCGTTCTTTGTAGAAATAGTGAATTCAAGATTGTTCAAGATAGACTGGCACACGCTTTCTACTTTTCGGGAAAAAAGCTCCGTGCCGTCAGCTTGGAGCGTCAAAAGCTCTGTTTCACCGTTTGCGGCAAGCTCGTTGAGAATGCTCACAGCCGTTTCAATCTTTGCTGCTGCAGCTCCCCGTCCAATAAGGCTGTCATAGCGCGGAGTCAAAGACTTGCGGAGCTTTTCATCAAAAGCTTTGGCATCTTTTTCCCAGTCTTTGACGCTCACTCGATAATATACGTTCAATAAATTTTTAGAATTTGGGTACGTTGGCTTGATATTAGTGAGCCGTTCAGCAACAGAAGCATCGCTTATGGTGATGCGTGCAGCCCGTGAATTTTTTTGCCGCAATGTTGCGGTTAAAGCTGTCTCGATTAAATCTTTTTTTGCCACAGCTAAAGCTTCTTCATTTGTAGAACCTTTGCCGTAACCATAATAAAACCCTTCTTCTTCCTTAATCGATTCCGATTTAGGTTTTGAAAACGCCTGTGCTGCGCACACAATGGATACACATAGTGCCAGCAACAGGAACAACGGACGTTTTTTTTCAAATAGTCTGTGCATTTTTTCCCCCTAAAAAGACTCTAACGAGTATGAATTGTTCATTTCACGTCGTTTTCCTGTAACTATATATGCTGTGGAAACTTTTGTCAACATGACATACGCGGAAGTTATATAAAGAACAACATACCTCGTCGCTTGCGGCGAGGTTGTTGATTGCGTTTTTATTCATTTTACCAGAAGCAATATTCAATCCATAATATTAAAATAAATCATTAAGCAAGTTCCTTGTACGCTTCAATATTTTGATTTATTAAGAGAATCAGAGAGAAAAAAGTTTTTCGTTAGAAACTGTATCAAACTGATGTTCTTCGTCTAAAACAGTTATTACAACTCTTCTACCATTATATTTTTCAAGAGAATAATCATTTGTAAGAACCGTGTTCCCTTGAATTATTCCAGTCGTTGCAAACATTTTTGACACCTCCAACTAACACCTATTATAGCATATTTTTTAATAAAACAAAACATCGCAGCACGAAAATGCATGCATCCAACCACGTACAAATAAAAAAAACGCTCTTCAAAAAATGAAGAGCGTTTTTAGCGACAAATGCTTTACCCTATGGAGTTACTGTGCGGCATACGCGGAAGCCAGTCTGAACTAATCTTTGATGAGGTGTCGCCTCTTGTCTATGATTTATTCGTCTAAAGTTTCCGTCTACTTGACTATCAAATGCGCCTCCACGCACAACACGTGAAGATGAAGTGCTTGAGCTTGAATTATAGGAACCTTGATTTGATGTTCTTGAATCACCATCTGTATATCCATGTACCCAAAGATCCCAACACCATTCAGATACATTTCCAAGCATATCATAGTATCCATAGGTAGGATATAAGCTCATAACAGATTTATGTCTTTCTGTAATTTTATCAAAAGCAGAATTCCACCCGATATTACCTCGCTTTTTCAACTCATTTGCGTCATTAAGAGAAGAATCTAAAGAGTGATCATCCACATTAACTACAGTCAGCAAGATATTTGTTACATCTTTACTATATTCTCCCCTTATTGCACATTCCCATTCAGCTTCTGTTGGGAGTCGGTATCCATTTTTTGAAAAATCACAAGTTACATCAAATATAGGCGACGTTCCCGAAAATTTATAACTTTGCCAATCAAATGTATTGGTATCATAACAGGGCTCATACCCCTTTTCAACACTCAAACGATTGCAATAAATTATTGCATCATACCAAGAAACCCAACGCATTGGCTCGAAATCATCCACTTCAGACAAATCGGCATACCCTTCATCTCTTAAGAAATTAGTTTGAATGTCTGTAAGCGGTTGCTTTATTATATCTTTCCACTCCTTAATAGTCACTTCATGATCCGATAACGCATATGGGTAGGTAAAAGATACAGAAACTTCTTTTCGTTCAGCACTATTATCAGAATCCAAATTGTTATTTTTCCAACCAACATTAGAACCTATTTTCCAACCAGTAAGAACATCGTTAAAATTATCTCCCATCCAGATAGCATCGAGCGAAGTGAATGAGCCTGCGGGAATATTCCCGCCTGTCCTCACAATAATGGACTTTGTGCCAGTTTCAGCCCAACCTGCAAACTCTTTGCCAGTCGGCGCTGTCAATTCCTCTCCTTTGCGAACAACGGGCATAGGAAACTCTTCGACAATTTTTATATTATCGAGAGAACCCGTTCCCCCATTCACATTAAATGTAACAATGCGTTCTGTCCCATAGCGTGCATATAACTTGATGTCCTCGTTCAATTCCATGAGCGCATTGTCCCAGACATTTGGGTCAGCTTTCCTATCTTTATCCCCGTCGCCAGTTCCGCGCACCCAGCCACCAAATATTTTTCCAGTCGGCTCGGTATACCCAAGTTCTGCAAAAGGCGTAAGTTTTTGGCGAGCGCCTTCAGTAAACACTTGCGTTTTTATATTATCGTCTTCCCCGTCCACATTGTAATGAAATGTGACCGTATACGTTTTTGTTGTGGGAGTTGTAGGATTTTCCCCTTGATTTTCAGATTCGTCAGAGTTCGTACTTGTTCGGCACCCGACAATCAGGACAAACAACGACAGAGCTGCCGCCAACAACATCATGCTTTTTTTAGATTTCAAGGTCATAAATTTCCCCCTCACTTACAAATACCAACATTACATTAGTATTTGTAAAGTCATTTGTAATAAACTATACCGTTCTAACAGAACTTGAGTGTATAATTTACAACAACTTTTTATCTCTATTTAAAATATAACACAGTTTTGAAAATAAATCAATTATATTTTACAAAAAAATAGTTGGTAATATTCCCGCATACGTTCTCTGCGGGATACGGTTAGCTGCCGTATGCCATGATCAGATGGGAAAGTTGCACCTTGCAGGAATACCTTGCAAGCGCATTGTCTGGAATATGTATTTAGATATGTATTTAAGAGGAAAGTATGCTACCCGCGCGGTGCTTTCGCAGGGTCTATTGGCATGCCGTTTTGGAACACCATGAACGTGAGGCGCGGACTTCCCTTGTCATCTTTTCCGGCAGTGCCCACTGTGTCGCCGCACACAACGTAGTCGCCTTTTTTTACGCTCACGCTGCCGAGCCACGAATACGCGTAAATCAGCCCAGTTTTAGACTCGACGAACACAATATTGCCGTAGCCGCGGTACATGCCCGTGTACATGACAGTGCCCGAACGGATTGATTTTACCGGCTCGTCTTTTTGCGCGGAAAGCTCCACTCCCGACACTTTGCCTTTTATGTATACGACGCGCGGATTTTCTACCGGCCACAAGAGTGACGAATCGCCTGTCATCGCAGTTTGCGCATTTATTGCAGTGTTGCCTTGTTGCACGCCGCTTGCGCTTGCAGCATTTTTTGCGCTCACTTTCACAACTTGCCCCACTTTAATAACTGAATCGGCAGACAAATTATTAACTGCAAGCAAATCGTACAGCTGCATGTTGTGCCGTCGCGCAATCGAATAGAGCGTGTCGCCTTTTTGCACTGTGTAGCTCTCTGTGCTTTTTGCCACGCCAGAAGCGGATTCCGCGCTTTCCGCTTGAGTTGCGGAGAGCGCCGCCGCGTTTGAAATATTTGCTGTAGGGATTATTAATTTTTGACCCGCTTTAATCACATCGTCTTCAGAAAGATTGTTTGCGGTGCGCAGTTCCGCCACTGTAAGCTCATAGCGTTTGCTTATTGAATAGAGCGTGTCGCCTTTTTTTACTGTGTAAGAGCTGTCCGCAAAAATCGGAGCGCAGAGAACTGCAAGCACAAGTGACGCATATATTTTAAAAAGTAGTGATTTCTTTCCAGTGACATTCATACTGTTAGAGTATCGGCAAAAAATCGCAATTTAATAAGCGGGCACAGCAAATGGAAACGACTTGCACGTCTGCATGTATGCGCCGCATTCTACAAATGCTGCATGCTATTCGACAATTACACGAAAAAGCTTTCCCGCGTCAATTCCGTTAATCACTTTTCCCGTAGCATAGTGCTCAAGTAAACTCTGTTTCCCGCTTTCAAGATGTTCCGAGGTGATTCCATGCTTGATTGAGCTTGATGCTTCTAGAAGTGCTGCGAGATGGTCGGCAACGCGCACGAGCTTTCCGTCTATTGGTTCAAATGAGTTGTCATTGTAGCGTGCGTTCAAGTCTTCCCATGACACATGCTTAACAGTGTCTTTCTCTTTTATGCGGTTTGTAAATTCATCATTTGTGTAGTATGCGAGTTCCCCTGCAAAAAAGTCTTCCATGAGCGGAAAAAGCTCTCGTCCTGCAATTTCATCTTCGATTCTTTTTACAATGCTCGGCAACCTGTCAGTCGCTTGCTTTACTGGCGAAATTATATCGCGCGTGACAGCTTCGGGCAAATCGTGAAAAAGCCCTGAAAAGAAATTATTGATTACTCTGCGGCTACACATTTTTACACCAGTTTCACGCGACAAAAGCAGCGTCATCACTGCAACGAAATAACTATGGCCGAGCACGCTTGTATTCGGTACTCGAGGAGTTTGATTCCATCTCGTTTGGAAACGGAGCTGTTCTATCTTTAATAAAAAATCATATGTCTTCTGATGCATAAGCATCATCTGTAGGCCTTCCAAATCAAGATACGGCTGAAGCTGCGCTTGCAACTCTGTTTCAACTTTTATGAGCCGTTCCCGTTCATTTACCAGTGCAAGCATTTGCAGCTCGCGCATCGTCGAGTACTTATGCGCCGCACTGAGCACGCGGCAAGCTGCGGCAGATTTTTCTGGAATAGGAAACGTTCCTGCCTTTTGCCCCATGTAGATAGTGAATCGAGAAAAAAGCTCGTCATCGATGAGTGGCTTGTATTGATTCAATACCCATTCGTCAAGCTTAAGGTATTCAGATATATATTCACGTTTTAACAGCTGCTGCACAGGAGCTTTGATGTCGCACAATGCAATCTTTCGCAACAAATCAAAAAGGGAGGCGTATGCTATCCACTCCCAGTCGATTTTTACATTTTTGTGCTCCTCAAATTTTCCGATGATATACGCTATCATCATCTTTTCGCCCGCTTTATCCATTTCAACTAAATCAAACGGGCGAATTAAATCGTTCCAGCGCTGAATCGAAAAACCTTCAAAAATGCGGAGTGCAAATTTTTTGTCAATCATACTTATGAGCTCAAACCTGCTTTTTGGTCAGCGTCCATTTTATCTTTCCAAATGACAGCTTTCTTTTTGATTTCTTCAGCATTATTTTTATCGCCGATTGCAAGACAGAGCTTGTGTCGTGCGAGCAGAAATTTAATCGCGTCGCGCATGTCATCGAGACGGCGCGTTGAAAGCTCGTATTTATCGCGAAAGCCATTTGCAGAACCATCAAGCATTCGCTGCAGCATGCGAACATAGAGCACTGTTGTCTCATAATCGTCAGAACTCGGCTCAAAATAATCTTTTGCACCTTTTTTCATATCGATTAAATTTTTTGCCACCGTGGTAAAACGCCCTTCAAGTTCCACAAAAGACCATTTCCATTTGCTGTTCTCGCCAAATGCATCTTTTAATAATTTTATTGCAAGACCGAGTTTTCGTATCAGCAAATATCGCTTTGACACGGGAATGTCTGCTATGGTTTCCCAATTTTTTGTTAAATCAGAATACGGTACATCGACAAAATTGGTAACGACATCCTCCAAATAAATAATTGCACGATAAAGCGTCTTGCGAGACTCATTCAAAGCATCATTATTTTTCGCATCGAGGATTTTAAGCGACAAACTGTTTTGCGCCATGTACAGTGTGGCAATAAAAATCATATCTTCTGCAAGCTGTAGCTTTTTATACGATTCGTCAGTGTGGTCTCTTTTTAAAAGATTAACTGTCGTTTTTTCGTCTGCAAGCAGTCCGTCAATTTTTTCTTGATACGGTACTATTGCATCGGCAAGCTGCTGGCGCATTTCAGCGGTAATTTTTGCCATTGCGTTCCTCCATTACAGTTCTCTAAATTTTTGCAGCATCGAGCGGGCATGCTCAAGGGATTCGTTTGATGCTTCGCCCGAGAGCATACGTGCGATTTCTTTTACGCGCTCTTCTCCCGCAACAATTCTGCAGTGTGACGAAGTTTTTCCGTCATCCACGCCCTTCTCTATCTTTATCTGATTATCGGCGTAAACTGCAATGCTCGCAAGATGCGTAATGCACAATATTTGCTTATTTTTCGCAAGATTTTTTAAATGACTTCCAACTGATACTGCAACTTCTCCGCCAATTCCTGTATCTATTTCATCGAATACAAGCGTCTGCACAGTATCGCTCGACGCAAAAATAGTTTTAAGCGCAAGCATAACTCTCGAAAGCTCGCCACCTGAAGCGATGCGCGCGAGCGGCAGAAGCGGTGAACCGGGATTTGCACTTATCAAAAACTCTATATCATCCATGCCGTATGGGCCGCATTTCTGAATTGCGTCCGTACCAGGTTTCTCTGCAACATGCACCGAAAAGCACGTACCTTTCATGCCAAGCAGTGCAAGCACTGCTTCAACCTCTTTAGACATGTGTGCTCCTGCAGCTTTCCGCTTCTCTGATAAAGCTTTCGCAGCCATGTATACGCGCTTTTCAAGTTCGGCTGTTTCTTTTTCAAGAGCTGCCTTGTCTGTGCTGCCCGCACCGAGATGCTCAAGATTTTGCTGTGCCTCTTCAGCATATGCGAGCACTTCGGAAAGCGGCGCAGACGGAGAGGATGCATATTTTTTCTTGAGATTGTAGATGAGGGAAAGACGTTCCTGCACTTCTGAAAGGCGATGCGGATCGTACACGAGTTTACTTTTATAAGCGGCAAATTCCTCTGCAATGTCCGATAATTCGTAGAACGCTGATTCAATGCGCGCATCTAAATTGGAAAGCGATTTGTCCATTTCAAGCGCATGGGCTGCATCTCGGCACGCTTGCTTTAACAATGCGACGGCAGCTCCATCATTTGAAAGCGCACCGCTCACAGCCTCTACGTCCGCGTACAGTTTTTCGTATGATGACAACTTGTTTTCCTCGTCAGCAAGCTGCGCATCTTCATCAATCTTCAGCTTTGCGTCGCTTATTTCTTGAAGCGCAAATTGATACATCTCGATACGCCTCGCCCGCTCTTCGTTCGATGAAGTAAGTTGCTCAAGTAATTTTCGTTTTTCAACAAGCGCCGCAAACTGCACAGTGAATTTATTAACTTCATCGATGATTCCTGCGTGCGCATCAAGAAATTTTCTATGCTGCGCAACTTTCATAAGCGACTGATGCTCGTGTTGCCCGTGTATGTCTACGAGAAACGATGAAAACGACGCTAAATCTGCGCGCGTAACAGGAGTGCTGCCAATCCATGCAGACGATTTTCCTGAATCACGTAGCGTGCGGCGGAGCAATATGCGTCCGTCATCCGTCTCAATGCCGTGAACGGCAAGCCATTCGCCTGCTGATTGCGCCTCTTCGTCTTGGTCTGTTTCCGCCGTGTGCGCAGCTCGTTCCGTATTTTTTACGTCTGAAGCTTCATCACCGATAAAAAAAGTACCCGACACTGTCGCTTCATGCGTACCTGCTCTGATAACACGAGCATCTGCTTTTCCTCCGAGCAAAAACGAAAGTGCACCGATAAGAATAGATTTGCCGGCACCTGTCTCTCCTGAGAGCACAGTAAAACCTTTTGAGAATTCAATTGAAACTGAATCGATGAGCGCGAAATCTTTGATAGTGAGGTCTTCAAGCATGAGGTCCTCCAGACCAATTGAGTTTTGAACGTAAGGCAGCGTAAAATTGCTCGGCAGTGCAGCCGACAAGCTTTAATTTTCGTTCAATCTTTCTGATTTTTATGCAGTCGCCTACTTCAAGCAGAAACGGTTTCTGTCCGTCTACAGTGAGAATGACACGCTTATCCCGCGATGGCAAAATTGTAATGCTGATTTCACCCGCGGGACTGAGCACGAGTGGACGGCTTGACAAAGAAAATGCGTTTACTGGTGTAAGCACAACTGCATCAAGGTCAGGGTCAATGATTGGGCCGCCTGCAGAAGCAGAATATGCTGTTGAACCGGTGGCAGTGCTTGCAATAATGCCGTCCGCTTTGAAAGTGCCCAACGGCATGCAGTTATATGATACATCGAAAGAGATGGCGTTTGCGGCAGTTTCCGCGCTGATAACTATGTCGTTGAGCGCGCAGCCAGAAAATGTGCGATCTGAACTGCTTATAAGGGCAGCTTGAATCATGTTGCGCTCTTCAATATATGCACAGCCTTCAAGAAAGCGTTTCAGTGGCATTTCCCATGCATCTTTTTCAATGCTTGCGATAAAACCAAATTCTCCAAGATTGACAGGAAAAACAGGAATCCCTAAACGCACGCAATTGCGCGCAGCAAAAAGCACTGTGCCATCGCCACCAAGCGTTATCACAAAATCTTGTTTTTCAAAATAATTGCCAACGACGCGAGCTGTGCCGTCAAATTCATAAAACAAAGCATCTATGCCGCGCCCATGCAGAAACTGCGCAATTTTGTGTCCGAGCGCCTTTGATTCGGTTTTATAAATATTCGTAACAATCAGACACTTTTCCATGCTGCCTCTGATTACGGCAATGTGCCGAGCACTTTAACAATTTTCTCAATTTCTGTTTTTGATAGACGTGGATACAATGGAAACAAAACACAACGCAAAAAGAGTGATTTTGCATGAATGCATGAAGATGAAAGCTCATCACGCAAAGCTATTACAGAGTTTTCAAACGCAAGACGGATTTCAATATCCTTGCGTTCAGCATAGTGCTTTACGTCTTTATACGCGCTCGAAAGCACAAGCGGAAACGCACTGAACGTGGAAGCATCTGCATCACGTGCGAGAATTCTGTGCCTGCCAGACATACATGAACGTTGGAACAATGCAAACACCTCTTTACGTTTTGCCTCGTTGCGCTTGAACTCCTTGAGCTCAACCCATGCAAGCGCCGCATTTAAGTCAGGAAGCAAGTCTGTAAGCGGCGCTTCGTCAGTATATTTTTTGAGTGGCATCCAGTCGCGCCTATTGCTCGCCATGAGCACCGCACCGCCGCCTGCAGTAACGACATCGTGTTCTTCAAGACCGAGAATTGCAAATGTGCCGAATACGCCGGCTGTGCGAGCATGTTCGTTTTCTGCCGCTTGAACGGTTGACGCACCTGCACTCTGTGAAATATCTTCAATAATTGGAATATTCAGTTGCACAAGCGAATCCATATCGGGCATGATGCCATTTGACTCATGGAGCAAGAGAATGCGTCCGCCATTTTTCATGCCATCAGCAACGATGTCAGCAGTGACTAATCCTGTCGATTCATCGACATCGAGCACAAGCGCTTTGCATCCAAAATCTTCTATTGCAGAAATCTGCCATGCAGGTGCAAGTGCAGAAATCATGACAGCAGTATCGTGCGAGACATCGAGCGCACAAAGCGCATATTTTAGCGCAATAGCAGGACTTCTAAATGCTACAGCTCCATCGCATTTGAAAAATTCTTTTACCGATTGAATAAAACGCTCGTTGAGCTCTCCCGGACCAATTTTTTCATCTACCATGCAAGTGAGCACAGCATCCATTTCTTTACGTCTGATAGTTGTACTATATGTGCGAATCATCTTTGCCTGACATTATGGAATGTTTAAAAACACCGCTAAAATAGCGCGGTGTTTTTAATTTCGAGTTTTCTCACGAAAACTCGCGTATTTATTGCGCGCTCTCATTGCATTGCGACCGCGCGGTTTTGAACAATTCCGATTTTGAAAAATCGTTCACTGTTCAAAATTAAGGAATGTTTAAAAACACCGCTAAAATGGCGCGGTGTTTTTAATTTCGAGTTTTCTTGCGAAAACTCGCGTATTTATTGCGCGCTCTCATTGCATTGCGACCGCGCGGTTTTGAACAGTTCCGATTTTGAAAAATCGTTCACTGTTCAAAATTAAGGAATGTTTAAAAACACCGCTAAAATGGCGCGGTGTTTTTAATTTCGAGTTTTCTCACGAAAACTCGCGTATTTATTGCGCGCTCACGCGCACCACTGCAACAACTCCCGAAACTGATGTTTCGCTCGTCGTTGCAGTTTAGGGAATAATTTGCTGCATCTACTAAAAATCAACAATTTTTTGCAATTCTTTCGGATTGAACAGTTTACGGATATTAAGCATAATGAGGTAACCGCCATTTTCAGTACGGATTACGCCTTGAATATACTCGGAGCCTATTCCACTGAGCATCTGCGGCGGCTCTTTTATGTCTTCCATACTCACTGTAACAACACGCGCAATCCTGTCGATGATAATGCCTATTTTATTTCCTTCAATGTTCAAAATAATAAAGCCACTTTCAAAATCTGCATATTCATCATCTTCAACCGATTTGATACGGAATCGTTTATGCAAGTCTATTATTGGGATTATTTCACCGCGTAAATTGATTATTCCTTCAACATAATACGGAGCATTCGGTATTGGGCGCACTTCCTGTATTTTTACGATTTCCTTTACGTCCATAATATTTACACCGTATACTTCGTCGCCGAGTTGAAATGTTACGAGTTGAAATTGAGAATCTTCACCAGCCATACTATGCCCCTAAAAAACTGATACATATATCATATACTATATTTACAGTTTTGACAACTCTCGCACAACTTTAATCAACTATGAATAATGTTACTGCATGAATATGTTCCACGCCTGCCAATGTCAAAGCAGATGCACAACTTTCAATTGTGGCTCCAGTTGTCAGTACATCGTCAATGAGACATACAGCGCGCGGCATAATACCGTTTGTCGCATACAGCGCTTTTTTTAAACAGCTGCCAGTTTTTACAGAATATGACCTTTTCGCTGTAGCAAGCCTCCTGTTTTTGTCAAGCGTCTTTTGCTCGTCCTTTGAATTACGCGCAAGCATTCTGCACACTGCAATCCGATAATGTGATTCAAGAAAGCTGCATATATCTTCAATTTGATCCCAGCCCTTTTTGCGAATTTTACCTGGACGCGGCGGCACGGGCACAACTGCGTCAAACGCTGGAAGTGCTTTGAGCGCAAGCGCAATCTGTTCTGCAAAAAATGACGAAAGCGCACGCTCTCCATTTATTTTCCAGCGGAACAAAAGCATACTGTTCCACAAACGGTATGAAAAAAGAGGAAGAACAGTGTCGGTATGCTCAAGCACTTTTTCACGCCTACATTGCATGCACACGCCATGTTCAGACACGAGCACTCTACCGCACACGGCGCACCGCTCTTCCCCAACACAAAGAGAAAACGTAAAATATTTTTTCCTGCATGAACTGCACACAGAAAAAGAACAAGATTGTGCGCCGCATACAACGCATTCAGTGCCGCCCATCATGAGCGAAAGCAACGACCGTACAGCATGCGCTGCATGCTGTTTCACTGCAAAAAAGAAATACTTCACACTATATATATCGCATGTGATGTACGTTTTTACGCGTTTTTTATGCTTTAAATAAATTGCACCGCCTGCTGCACGCAACAACCACACGCACAGCAGGCACGGGCGCGCTCATGTACATATACACGGTGTCGCCCGCGCGCACAGCACAAGCTAAACGCCCGCTGCTCATATTCCCATGTTCATGGCGGAGCGCACTTCGTCGAGCGTCTCTGAAGCGATGTTGCGCGCCGCCTGTATGCCGTCGAGCAGCACCTGCCTGATGTACGCGTCGTCTTTTTCAAGACGCTTCCGCTCCTCGCGCAAGGGGCGGAGCGCCTCATTGAGCGCCTCCGTGAGCAGCGCTTTCAATGCGCCGCCGCCGCCATCGCCAATGTGCGCCGCGATGGTTTCAGGCGCCGCTCCCGTGCACAGCGAGATGAGCATCAAAAGGTTTGCCACTTCCGGGCGGCGGTGCGGCTCGTACGTAATCGTGCGCTCCGCGTCAGTCTTCGCCTTTTTGATGAGCGCGGCAGTCTCATCTTCGCTCGCTGACAGCATGACCGCATTGCCGCGGCTTTTGCTCATCTTCTGGCTGCCGTCAAGCCCTTTGATGTCGGGCGTTTTTGAAAGAAGCGCGTACGGCTCCGGAAACACCGGCTGCTTTTGTGCGTACCGTTCGTTGAATCTGCGCGCAATCGTCCGCGTGATTTCCAGATGCGGCAGCTGGTCTTTTCCTACCGGCACTACGTTCGCCTTGCAGAATAAAATGTCGCACGCCTGATGCACCGGATACGTGTACATGCCCGCGTTGACGCTGTTCAGCCCCGCGCTTTGAATCTCCTCTTTTACCGTGGGATTTCGCATAAGCTCCGCGTTTGACACGAGCGTCAAAAACGGCAGCATGAGCTGATTGCATTCAGGCACGTAGCTGTGCGGATAGATAATCACGTCGCTGCTCGGCTTTATCCCCGCGGCAAGATAGTCGATGACCAGCTGCTTGGTGTTCTCGCGTATCTGGTCGTATGCGTCGTGGTCGGTGAGCACCTGATAGTCGGCAATCAAAATCATCACCGGCACGCCGAGATTTTGCAGGCGCACGCGGTTTTGCAGCGAGCCAAAATAGTGGCCGATGTGCAGCCGCCCCGTCGGACGGTCACCCGTGAGCATGCGGAATTGTTTCGGATGTAACGCAATTCCGCTTTCAATCTCGCGGCTCTTTGCAAGCGCGGCTTCATACGTGCCGCCTATATCTGAATACGCAATTTCTGTCATACCGCACAGCGTACCACATTGCAAAAATAAATGCTATGGTCTACTCGATTACAAACCTATTTCTTTTTTCATTGCGTTAATGGCAGTAGCAACATCGTTTGAGGCTTTGCAAAAAGCGGTGTCGGGGTGATTGAGCAGTGCTTCTGCTTCTGCAAATTGCTCTGCGTTGATTATGGCGGCAACAGCCCCTGCCTCTTTGTGAAAAATTGCATGTTTGTGCAGACAATTCTTGTAGCTCGACAGATTGCCGTACTGCAACTTTGCAGGACCATGCAACCATTTCCCAAATTCACATGCATCGTCTGTTGCTATCGTTTTCATATCAAGCTTTTGATGCATTGCAATCGCGTTTCGCAACTTGATTCTCCATTCAACATGCTTTTTTATAACGTTATTCAAATCTATTACTGTTTCACCATCTTTTGCACGCTCATGCTTTTGATACCCCCCCCCCCCCGCATTTAAACTTGCCAACCTCACCTGACAAGTTCTCTATGCTTGTACGGTTTTTCTCCGCTATTATGCTCACTCCTTCTACCGCAGTATTGATTTGCGCAGCGCCTGACGCAATCTCATTCATATTGTCAGTGATAACGCGCGTCATTTCATCTATGCGAGTCATCTCTGTTGCAATAGTTTCTCCTCCTTTGAGCATTTCTGCAGAACCGTCCCGAACTTGCAGCGTCACATCGTTGATGTTTTTGATTGCAACCAACACTTCCTTGCTACCGTGCTCCTGTTCCTGCATTGCTTCAAGGATTTTAGCATCTTGCACAGACACTTCGTGAATTAAATCATATACGTGCCCAAATACCTCTTCTGAACTAGTTCCAGCTTCTGTTATCCTATTGATGATTTGCAATGACTCTTTTATAACATTTCCAATTTGTTTACCCTGTGTGTTCGATTCTTCGGCAAGCTTGCGGATTTCATCTGCGACAACGGCAAAACCTTTGCCAGCTTCTCCTGCATGAGCAGCTTCAATCGCAGCATTCATCGCCAGCAAGTTCGTCTGTTCAGCGATATTCTGAATGACTTTGCTCGCCTCAAAAAGTGCGTCTGAACGCTCGGCAATCTGCGCTACAATTTCGTTCGCCATTCGTACATTGTTCTTTCCATTCTCAGCCTGTTCAAACGCTGCCTGTATCCGCTCGGCGTTTTCCATGAGCAGCACCGTTATGGCACTGATATTGGCAATCATCTGCTCTATAGACGAAGACGACTCAGCCACGCTTGCAGATTGATTTTCGATGCTTCCATTCAGCTGCTTTATCGTGCGGATAATCTCTTCAACAGTGGCAACTGTTTCCGTCACGCTCGCAGCCTGCGATATTGTGTGCTCTTTCACTCCGTCTATATTGGCGTTTATCTGATATATGGCGCTCGCCGTTTCAGTCATGTTGCTTGCAAGCTCTGCGCCAATATGCTGCATGTCGTTTACGTTGTTGCCGATAGATTTAATCGATGAACCGATTTTTTCAATTGTCTGATTAAAATATTCAGACAAATCGGTAATCTCATCATTACCGTATACAGGGAGATGCACTGTCAAGTCGCCTTCTCCTTGTGCAATGTCTTTTAAAGCGCTTGTAGCAACGCGAATAGGTTTTACAACTGTGCGCACAGTAACAAAACTGATGACAAGGCATGTAAACAATATCGATAAGCCAACACTCCATAAAGACACTCGAAGCTTTTGTATAACGCCAAAAAATTCGTCTACAGGTGCACTAATGCATACTGTCCAGCCTGTCGTATTCAGTTTTGCAAAGCACGTAATATATCGATTCTCTTGTGTGGTCAAAAAGAGAATTTCAGACGTATCCGAACGCACCATTTTCATATCTAAATCAGCATAGTTTCGCAACGATGCATCCGTTTTTACCGCCTCATTTGTGTTGTATTGCCTGTATACAAAATCAATAGTTTTATCTGCAATATATGTTCCTGTCGCTCCCAATATGTAGCACTGCCCTGTCTCTCCAATGACTATATCTTTAATCTGATTTGAAAGCCAAAAGCCGTCAATGTTTGCAGCAAGGATGCCGATAACATTGTGGTCGTTGTCTATAATAGGAACTGCCAATACAGCAATCATTGTGTCTTTATATACACGCGAAAACAGCGGTTCTGAAAAAAAGTTTTTTCCCTGAAGCGCAGATTGAAACCACGCACGATCTTGAACATTAATAGTACTTCCATCAGATAGATGACGGATTCCCTGTGTGTCCGTTACGTCAAGTTCTAGTATCTGACTATTGAACTCCACTTCTTCTCTCAGATATTCATTTTTTTGCTGAAATGAAATATCAGTATTACGAAGCATAGGCGCTCGGGCAATTCCTTCAAGGAATTGGAAAAACGCAACGATTTTGCCATCTATAACTTCTACTGTATCAATAGTTTTGTCCATGAAATATGTCCGCGTTTTTTCATTCAAAGTTTTTTTGAAAAAGGTCATTGCAATGAAGCTCAAAGTAAATCCTGCTCCAAAAAGCAAAATGCCAAAAATACCAATTAATTTAATGCGAATAGAAGAACGTTTTTTATTCATATACAACCTTCTTGTAATTTACCTGTTTCTCATTTACAGGGTGGTTTTAACAGACATGTAGTATGCATTATGGCGTAATTTAAAATATAATTTTTTGTTATTTAAAATACATCAACATTTGTTAAATGTCAATTACATACATCAAAAATTCTCAATGATTATATTATTTTTCGTAATGGGTGGGTGCGTAATATTCTTATTTAGATGAAATTTTATATAGTATAAAAGCGTGTATTTTTATTGTAAATTACCTTTATTATGGACGATTTTTACATTTTACGCCTGCGTGTTGAGCTGCAAATACACTTGGTCTGCCAAACCAAAACCTGCATTTTTTGTGAGGGTGGCAGCGTACTCATCGTACATCATGTCTTCATACATTTTTGTCGCAAAGCTGTCACCGCCTAAAAGCGAAGATTTTGCAACTGTATTGCGCATCGATGAGAGCATAATTTTAACAATATATGATTCAAGCTCCAGCGCTTTTTCATAAAGCTTGCTCGTCTTGTCTATCGTTTGCGTCTGTCCATGCACAGGCGCTTGATTTGCAGCAGCTCCTAGAGGCAGCGCACGCGCATCTGATGCAGTTGTGAACGCACCATCAAAACCAGTCGCAATGTCGCCATTCAGTTTGCCATCTTTTGCAATCTGGCTCGATGATATGATGCCGTCTCCCGTGAATGCGTCGTTTTTTATGCGCGTTATAAGGCTGTCGAATTTATTTTGCTCGCTGGCAAACTGCGCTTTGTGCATTGTCTCGCTGCCGTTTAAAAGAGACGCATTGTTCACGCTCGAAATTGTCATTCGTTCCTCCAGAAAATCACTGCGCTATGAAGCTGCGTTTACCGCTTTAAGCTCACCGCCGTGCCGAGCATGCTGTCTGACGTTTGAATGGCTTTGCTGTTGAACTCGTATGCACGCTGCGCCACAATCATGGCAACCATCTCGTTCACAACAGACACATTGCTCATCTCCAAGAACTTGTGCTCAAGTTTGCCCATGCCCTCAAAACCAGGACGGGAAGCAATAGGCGCGCCAGATGCGTTCGACACTTTGAAAAGGTTGTCGCCGTCTGCCTCCAATCCCACTTCGTTCGGGAAACGATACAGCTCAATCTGCCCCACTTCTGTCGGCTCTGTTTCGCCGTTTATCTTGACACCAACGCGCCCGTCGTGACTTATGACAAGCGTCTGCACATCGTAGCCTTCAGGCAAAATAATTTCAGGCATGACGCGGAATCCGTCAGAGGTGACGAGCTGGCCTGTTGAATCAACTTGGAACGAACCGTCGCGCGTGTACGCATAGCTGCCGTCATATTTTTGCACGCGGAAAAATCCATCGCCAACGATTGCAACATCTGTGGAAACGCCTGTATGCTGCAGCGATCCCTGGTTCATAATGCGCTGCGTTGCCGCAACTTTTACGCCGTGTCCCTGTTGCACACCGACAGGCGTCACCGTGTCTTCAGTTGCAGGAGTGCCCGCAAGTTTTGCAGTTTGATAAATCAAATCTTCAAACTCAGCGCGCTGTTGCTTGAATCCTGTTGTATTCACATTTGAAAGATTGTGAGAAATCACGTCGATATTTGTCTGCTGACCGTTCATGCCGGTAGCTGCTGTCCACAAACTACGTACCATATGCTCCTCTCATTCGCTCGTTCGCATTACCGCTGATACAGCGCAACGCGCGTCCACAATGTTTCCATCATGTCGTCTTCGCTTTGAATCGTCTTTTGATTCGCTTCATATGCGCGGTTCACTTCAATCATTTGCACCATTTCGTTTACCACATTCACATTAGACGACTCAACATACTCCTGCAACACACGCGGACGCTCATCTCCTTCAGCGATATACGCAGGACCAGAAATATCAGTGTCGACATACAGGCTTTCACCCATTTTCTTGAGATACCGCTCGTTGTCAAAGCGCACAAGGCGCAGACGGTCTATTTCGTTTCCTTCCTCGTCGTAGATGATGCCATCTTCACGCACAGTGAATTTGTCGTTTTCAAGCACGATAAATCCTTTTTCGCCCAACACAGGATAGCCGTCTTTTGTTTCGAGAATGCGCTCCTTGCCTATAAAAAAATTGCCGTTGCGCGTGTAGCGTTCACCTGCAGGCGTCTGCACGGCAAAAAATCCTTCTCCGCCGAGCGCAAAATCTGTCTTTGTGTGCGTGACTTTGAACGAGCCCTGCTCAAAGTCAGTGTAGTTTTCGTTTGTTTCAATGCCAAAGCCGAGCTTGCCGATAACGGGAGCTGCGTCTGCGCTTCCAAACGGTGTTTCATATACGCCATCTGCGTTTGTGCGCCGCAACAATAGTTCTGAAAACGTTTTGCTCACCGTGATGTCGCGCTTGTAGCCAGTTGTGTCTACGTTTGCAAGATTGTTTGAAATTGCGTCGAGCCTATTCTGCTGAGCGGTCATGCCGCTCGCACCTGTGTACCAACCGCGTATCATAGCGTTCCTTATATATGCTGTAAATAAAATTGCACATTATAAAACATGCATCGTTATCATTATCGGCACACAAAAAACGCGTGTTTAGAAGAAAAAAACTTAATAAAACGAACTAAATATAACTCTCCATATATAATGTGTCAGGACAATAATCAATGTCATTTATCCATGCCACACTTCCAAATTCTACATGAACAGTATTAAAAATTTCTTTTTGCTTTAACTGCCGAAAACATGGAAAGTTGTATATTTTTTTACATCGAAAAAACGAATTTCGTTATAAGTAATTCCATTTTTTTCTCCTACTGTAATGGATTTATCTTAAAAATTTGCTCCCCTTCAATTGCTAATTTCCAATTAGCGTTTAGTTCATCTTGATGCAACAATGTCCATGCTTTTACTAATACACTTTGTTTCATTGGAAATTCTCCTGCCAATACTTCTCCTGAAAAATCAAAAGAAGCCTCATATTCACCTTCATCTTTATGAGGATTCCGTAAAACATACTCAATGTGGGCATTTTCTTACTTTCAGTATTCTCAAACTCAATTTTTAATAAATGATAGTAATAATCGCATTTGGATATGTTGAAATATTTATAAATTTCCTCATGATAACACTATTCGCATATTTTTGTCCATACATCGCTTCCCATTAAACGTCTACTACATGGTTTCTATCTCAAACTGCCGTGTGTTCTAATCCTAAACATTCTTATTTTGTTGCCTTTCGAATTTCTCCTTTCGGACGAAGCTGCTGGAGGAACCCGCCTCGCTCGAAACTGCGCCCTATCGGGCTTGTTGCGAGGGCAGGGCTTCGGTACTTCGGCGCACAGCTAGTGCGCCTCCGTGTACCGCGAGCGCAGTTTTCAAAAACCGCGCTCGCGCCCTTTCACGCGGGCGTAGGCGAGTGGTGAAAATGGAAGTTGCGGAAGTTTTTTATGGTACAAGATTAATCTCTGCATAATCAATAAAATGGGGAACGATTGCTTGTATACATAAATCTTTATACTTTGTTCCAGGATATACTTCAAGTATTTTTATTTCATACATGCCTACCTCTCCCTCTACATTAGGTAACTCAACTATCTGCTTTTCAGGAGTATCTTTAAGCACATATTCAGACACCTTACCTGTTGCAATATGTCTGATACTGATTTTTTGGGCTCTAGAATTTTGTGTATATAAATATTCTTTTTCTCCGTGCTGAAATCCATTATAAAATGCAAATGCTAAATCATTACGCATGTCGGCATGTATCGTTATAATGTCATCGATTCCATATCCGTTGGAACTTACCCACGGAAGCCCGTCAATACTTGCTAAATTACTAGGCATATAATGAATCGAGCCTTCTTTCAGATACGATGTAGCATCATATTTATTGAAACTGTATACCAACGGCTCTGTCTGAAATAAAAATGGAATACATACTTGTGCAAGTTTTGTATCACAATTACGTAGTATATAAAAATTATTTCCATTTATGTCAGCATCAGCATTATATAAATCAGCAATATTAAAGAATATTTTATATGTGCCTGGATACTGCTGATACCAACCATTTTCCCAATAATAATTAAATGTAGCTTCATATATTCCATTTTTTGCTACATACTCAAATCTCCAATGAAGATTATCAGGTCGCGAATACATGTAATAGAGAATGCTATTTTTATATACATAAAAATCAGCATATTCAGCATCCTCTATATTGAGAACTTCATCTTTCATATATCTTTTAATTTTATTGGTTATATTCTTCTTTCTCGTATGGGGTCCTTCCGCATCTTCATAGGATTTTGTCAAAATAATTTTATCACCTTCATATTTCACTGTAACAGTCCCTTGTAGTTTTCCATTAGTATTGATCGCTGTTATTCTTCCCAGTGTATCGGTATGTATCTCGCAATGTATAATATGTTGGTTGCCACCGGTCTTATCGCTTTCAGGACAATCTACTATAAGTGCTTTTGAAAATATATTAAAATGCAGACAGGATATAATTAAAATAAAAATCAGCTTTTTCATAATATTCTCCATCAGTCTTGAAAATTGATATGAACTTGCTTGTCGTGCTCCATGGTTAGTCGTAGCAGTATTTAAATTTACAGCATTTAATGCAATCCAGTAAACTTCTCTAATTTTACATCTGACATATTCTTTCGACCTTTATTTACAACTTATCCTTATTTGTCGTCATATATTCAATATCCCGTGTTGTACTATGGTATAATTTATCATTCATATATACTTCTGCTTTATGCCAATTTTTATGTCCATCATAATCAGAAAATAAAATTTTATTAATGAAATCAATCTCTCCATTTCTATAATTTATCTCTCTAACCTCTGTTATAGTTTTATTTTCTCGATTTGTTACAGTTGCAATCGAACGAACATCTTTTTTATCATTGTAAATATTACGTATTTGCCACTTAATACTATTAAGTTGACCATTATCATATTCAAGAATATATTCGCGTATAAGATGATTTAAAGAAGAATTTGAGTACAAATGTGTTTTTTTGACATTTATTAATAAACCTTTTTCTTTTTTGAATATCAATTCTGTTGTACTCCCAGCTTTATTTATTATCATAACACGATATCCACGTTTTTCAGGAAAAATGCTTGCAGTTTCATAATATTGTCCATTCAGCCATGTTTCGCGCGTATTTGATTCTGGATATGTGTATATCCATTCATATCCTCTGGGATTAAACTTAACGGTCATTAGTCTGCCTCTTTCATCATAACTATATGATATTTCATCAGAGTCATCCATTGGTTTTTCTTCCGATATAATTTTTCCATTTTTTAATATAAGAGTTGATTTATAATCCGACCAACTCTTATCACAATACAAACGTTTAATTTTTACCGATTTTATGTTTTCTGCATCCCAAAAAAAATTTTCTTGATAAAAGGTTGTATAAGAAATTCCTGTCAGCAATTCATCACCATTTTCTAGCACTCTTATTTTAAAAAATGTATCGTAATCAAGTTTGGTCGTACATGCCATATAAAAAAAACAAGCAAAAAAAAATATCATGTAATATACTATTCGTTTCATTTATCATATCCATTCTCTATCATCGCCCAGTTAAGCGGCGTAACTTTGAAATAATCAATGCGAAGCGGAATATTGCGTCTCTTTGTATCGTTCGTGCCTGTCCTACCTGTATTTGATGTATCGTTGTATTTAAATCCAAGCGCATTGTCTATGTCAGTTATATCATTCGAAAACACTGAATTGCTATTAACACTCATCGTATGTTCAATCTCTTTTCCTTCTTTATCATTCGTAGAAATTCTTACCGTGGCAAAATACTGACTTGAATCATTTTCCTTTGCATTAAGCGAACTTGCAAGCTCTGTATTAGTTCCTGTTGCAGAACCAGCATATTCAACATGTTTACTGACATCCTCAACAAGTGCATTTATAAGTTTCACGCCATTTTCAGGAGAAAGCTCATTACTATTGGTATAAAGTCCAATCCTATTGAAAGCTTTTTTATCAACAAGGATAACGAGCAAACAGAAGACCAACCCTATTCCCAAAGCATTCGCTTCTAATACTTGTAGAGTATTCTTCATCATACTAATTCCCCTATATCCCCCTATAAAAAACTACTCTATTCCCAAGTCCCATATTAATGAAAAATATTACATAAAAATATTCCAAACAATATAGCATCACAGATAAATGGCACCTGTTTTTCTTTAATAACGAATAAACTTATTACTAAAGAAATAATAAACATTGCAAACGGTATTTTCTTTGCCCCCGTAGAGAAAAAAAACAATATTGCACCGATAGAAAACAATGCGCTCACATTAGCAGTCAGTGCTAGCTTATTATGCGTCAATACAATATCAACCGTAATAAAAGCAACGATACATAACACACATAGGGAAAAGAAAATACGAATAAAACTTAATTTCATAAATCTATTCCCAATTCTTAATTATAATTTTATCTTCTTTGTTTTCCGATTGTTTTGCATTCATATTTGGAGCAGCACCTGACATTACATCAACTTGTGCATCTGGCATTCCTTGCTTTTGTTTAGCTTTTATATTTGCAACATCAAGTATTTTATCTTTCATAGCATCTATAAGCAAGGCACCTGCTGTCAGTACCGCCGCAATTTTCCCTTTTGGCCCTTTCATATTAGGCGGCATTTTACCAGGTTGCCCAAATGCTGAAGGATCAGAAATTTTTTCTGGACCACTATTTACACGTCCTTTTAGCGGCCATGGTTGATTTGCAGGTGGGATCGGATTCCCTTCTCTATCACGCATCACAACATTTGCAGTTGTTTCGTTACAGCTAATCTGTAAATCTTCTGGTATATAATGTTCATGAGACCCATTATTTATCAATGCAACGCCAATAACAAAAGCAGCTGTTCCCAATGCAGTAGTAGCTGGTTCTGGAAGCGCAACACCTACTGTTCCTAAAGTTATCAACGCCTGTGCAGTTTGATCTAAAATATCTGGTTGTACTACTGCTGCAGAGGCTTGTTTTCCATCCGGATCAGTATACCGTATTGGATTATTCCCAGCATAATGATACAGCTGCAAGTTCACTATATTAAACACGCCGCCCATTCCCGGCAACTTGGAGTTGTCCCCGCCAGCTTGCGGTACATACTCACCCAACGCCGGGTCTGCACTCAACCACCGTGAGTACTTCGCATCAAGGTACCTCGCCCCATAGTAGTACAGTCCCGTCTCTTCATCGCGCTCCTTACCCGTGAACTTGTACGGTAGGAACTTCGTCTCTTTCACTGGACTCGTCTTCTCTATCCACAGTTCCCCATAGGGCGTGTACTCAAGCCGCTGGTACTCGTTTCCTTGAAAGTCCGTTATAAGCTGCGCGCTTCCCAAATGGTCAGAATGGTAATAGTAGCAGTTGTCCGTGACGCTCTGCGCGCTTGGCATCTCATTGACATCGTTATGCAGCTTTGTGACAAGGCGCGTCGTGCCAAGATAGATGTTTTTCGAGTACTGCCCGACTATCGCGCTGTCCTTGTGCCATGACCACATTGAGTTGAAGTACAATGTCTCACTGCCCGAAGTAAACTTATTCGTGCGCTCACCGTCAGTGCCGTACACGTAATACACTGTATGGTCATTGTCACTGCTTTGTATGAGCTGCCCGCGTGAGTTCCATTCATACGTCCGCCTGTACGCGCCCCTTGCGCCCGCGCCCGAATTGTCCTCTTTGAAATAGCCCCATGCGTAGTCAGCGCCGTACACGTCCTCGCCTGCTGCATTC
>JAGAZO010000015.1 GCA_017940005.1 Treponema sp. | reverse complement strand
TTTTTTGCGAAAAAAAATTTAATTTTTTTTCATTTTTCGCTTGACAAAAAAATGAAAATGGTGTATTATTAAGTCAATCAGGCTTGATTAATAATTAAGCCTGCATTTCTGGTGTACACAAAATCAAAATATTGTCAACAGCACAGCGTGCGACTGCCCTTTATAAATTTCTGTTTACCTACTTGACCTTGCTACGAAATATGGGGTATGGTTTTTCTATCAGCTCATGCTGACACTACGTTTATGGGAGGTACTGTTATGAAAACAAATGCACCAAAAACAGTCACATGGATAATTTCTGTTGTTCTCATCGTTATCGGTCTTATCGGTAAATTGACAAACACGGGAATTGATTTTATTCAAGGCGGAAATGCTTTCTGGTGGACATTTGCAGGTGGTTTATTAAGCGTGCTTGCAGCTGTTTTGAAAGGTCTGTAATCAATTTTGTCTTTGTGACAAGCGGTCTTCGGACCGCTTTTTTTATCGGTTTGCTTGATAAAACTATCCGATATAGATATAATCTTTATCAAGAATGAAAAGTCTTGATGAGGTAAATTTTTTATGGAACAGATTTCAAAAATAGAATGGGATGATTCATATCTTATCGGTATTCCTGAAATTGACAACCAGCACAAAAAATTGCTCTCTATTGCAAACGAATTGTATGATGCATCTGCTGGTAGTGCTGAAGAATATAAGCTTAAAATGTCAAAAGTGTTAAAATCATTGACCGATTACACAGAATATCATTTTTCAGAAGAAGAAAAATTCATGGATAAATACAATTATCCTTCTACATGCGTGCATAAAATGGCGCACGATTCATTTATTGCTGAAGTAAACCAGCATATAAAGAAAATAAGCAGCGAAAATAGGCAGGACGGTCTTATGTTGTATTCCTATATAGTGAGTTGGGTGCTCACGCATATTGCACGTGCAGACCCCGTATGGGCAGGTTTCGTAAAGACGCAACTTTCATAGGACGTAATCGCGACCGAACTGCAAACTGGTTGCATGTTGCCGCCGCATTGAGAATGAGGTTGTTTACGTTGTCGTTGCGTGGAGCCGCCATGCGCACCAGTATAGCACAATTTGCAAGGCGTTGTACAGTTTGCGCTACTTCCCGTACTGCGCTTCTATGTCGCGGATGTGGTCGCGGAGCACCGCCGCTTTTTCGTATTCAAGGCGGTCTGCTGCTTCTGCCATTTCTGCTTTGAGCGCGGCGAGCAGTTTGCGCCGTTGCTGTGGCACGAACAAGTTTGCGCTCTTTTTGAGCACGTCAAGCTCTACTGCCGCGTTTTCCGCTGCGTCCTTTTCTTCGCGCACTAAAATGTCTTCGACTGCTTTTGCAATCGTTTTTGGTGTAATGCCGTGCTCTTTGTTGTACGCTTCCTGCAATGCCCGCCGCCGTTTTGTTTCGCTCACCGCTTCGTTCATTGCCTCGCTCATTCTGTCTGCGTACATGACAACAGTGCCGTTCGCGTTGCGCGCAGCCCGCCCGATAATTTGGATAAGGCTCGTTGCAGAGCGCAAAAAGCCAATTTTGTCTGCGTCGAGAATCGCGATAAACGACACTTCGGGCAAGTCTATGCCTTCGCGCAAAAGATTGATTCCTATGAGCACGTCAAACTCGCCTGCGCGTAACCCTTTGAGCAGTTCTACGCGCTCAAACGTTTCCACTTCCGAGTGAATATATTTAACTTTGAGTGAAAGACCGAGCAAGTAATCGGTCAAGTCTTCCGCCATTTTTTTTGTGAGCGTGAGGACAAGGCTGCGCTCGTTTTTTGCGATGCGCTTTTTTATTTCGTTGTAGATGTCTTCCATTTGCCCTTCGCTCGGACGCACGTCAACAATCGGGTCGAGCAGCCCTGTGGGGCGAATGAGCTGCTCCACAACTTGCGTGCTTCTTGCAACTTCCTCTTTGCGCGGCGTTGCGCTCACGTAAATCACTTGATTGAGTTTTTTCTCAAACTCTGCAAATTTGAGCGGGCGATTGTCAAGCGCGCACGGCAAGCGGAATCCGAAGTCCACGAGATTTTGTTTGCGGCTTCTGTCTCCTTCGTACATTGCGCCTATTTGCGAAACAGTTACGTGCGCTTCGTCTATCATGCACAAAAAATCATCGGGAAAGTAGTGGAGCAGCGTTGCAGGCGGCTCGCCGCTTACGCGCCCTGCGATTGGCGCAGAATAATTTTCAATGCCTGGACAGTAGCCCATCTCGCGCATCATTTCTATGTCGTATGTGGTGCGCGTTTTGAGCCGCTCGTATTCAAGCAGCTTTCCCTGCGCGCGCAACTCTTCAAGCCGCGCGTCAAGTTCTGTTTGAATGCGCTCTGTTGCGGAAATGAGCATGTCTTGCGGCACAACAAAGTGGCGCGCCGGGTAAATCACTGTTTCGTCAAGCTCTTCAACTGTTTTTCCTGAAATGGTATTGAAGCGGCGGATGCGCGCAACGGTGTCCCAGTCAAGCTCGATTTTATACGCCTCGTCTATTTCCATGTATGCGGGAAAGATTTCAACTACATCGCCGCGTATGCGGAAGTTGCCGCGTTCAAGCACTGCGTCGTTTCTGTTGTACTGAAGCGCGATGAGCTGCTCGGCAAGCTTGTGCGTGTCGAGCGTTTCGCCTTTTTCAATGTGCACGCGCATCTCTTTGTACAAGTCGGGCATGCCCAAACCATAGATGCACGACACTGTTGCGACGACGACGACATCGCGCCGCTCCATGAGGCTGTATGTTGCCGCGAGGCGCAGGCGGTCAATCTCGTCGTTGATTGACGCATCTTTTTCAATGTATAAATCGCGCGCGGGCACATACGCTTCCGGCTGGTAGTAGTCGTAGTATGAAACAAAATACTCGACGGCGTTGTCAGGGAAAAATGTTTTGAACTCGCGGAAGAGCTGTGCCGAAAGCGTTTTGTTGTGACTGATGACGAGCGTGGGGCGCTGTACGCGCTCGATGATTTTTGCCATCGTGAACGTTTTGCCGCTTCCCGTAACGCCTTTGAGCGTCTGGTAGCGGTCGCCGCGCAAAAATCCTTGCGCAAGTTTTTCGATTGCTTGCGCTTGATCGCCTGCCGGCTCGTATGGGGAAACTACATGAAACTTGCGCATACCTCGCTTCGCTCCGTTTGCTGATAAGAAATTATTTAACGCGCCGCAACGCGGCTTGCGCATCGCTTTGCTCCATTATATTCCAACTGCGTGTTGGTTTTGGCTTGCACGTTTGACCTGCATTTGTGACTTTCTGACCAGCCTAGCCCAGATGCGCAGGGCGTAGTTGGAGCGCACGAGAGGCGCTCCAATGAGCGTGAGCGAACCCGAAGCAGCTGGCTCTTCCACTGCGCATGCTCAAAAAAATTATTAATTTCCGCTCTGTTGTTGCACGAGCGTTACGCGCACGGTCCTGTCAGTTTTATTTCTGTGCACGGTGACCGTTACTGTGTCGCCAGGTTTTTTGTCTTCAAGCGCGGAAAAGTAATCTGCAAGCGACGTAATCTGTATGTCGTCGATTTTTGTCACGATGTCGCCGCCGAGGTAGATTGTGGAAGTGCCGTAGCGCGCGGGCTGCGTGCCGCCTTGTATGCCTGCTTTTTCTGCGTTGCCGCCTTTTGTCACGTTCGAGACGAGCACGCCCTGCGAGATGTCAAGCCCCGCATACTGCACGATTGCGCGGTTGAGTTGCACTAGTGCCATCTGCATAGTGCCACGGTTCACGCGCCCGTAGTTGAGCAAATCGGAGACGACGCGCACTGCTGTTTGCGCGGGCACTGCAAAGCCGATGCCAGCAGAACTTCCCGACGACGACACAATCATCGTGTTTATGCCAATCATGCGCCCCGATGTGTCGAGCAGCGGTCCGCCGGAGTTGCCCGGATTGATTGCCGCGTCAGTTTGAATCATGTTGCGGATGATTCTGTTTTTGTTGTTGCGCACTGGTCGTCCAAGCCCCGATATAATGCCCGTCGTCATAGTGCGTTCAAGTCCAAATGGATTTCCGATGGCAATTACTTTTTGCCCCGCCTTGAGTTTTGTCGAGTCGCCGAACGCAATCGTTTTGAGCACAGTGCCTTCAGGCGGCGTGAACTTTATGACTGCCAAGTCGCTTTCCGCATCTTGTCCCACTACATGCGCTTCATACTGTGTGCCATCTGAAAGCGACACGTAAATTTCCGTTGCATTTTGAATGACGTGCACGTTTGTAACGATGTAGCCGCGCTTATCTATAATGGAGCCGCTGCCTGTTCCGCCGTCTTCCACAATCGGCTCAAGGAACCAGTTTACGCCTGCAATCTTTGTGCTTATGTTCACGACAGATTCAGCGCACATCTCGTACACGTTTATGTTTTGCAGTTCGTCCTGCGTAAATCGCGTCGCATCTGCAACAGTACGGAGCATGCCGACATTTTCTTCTAAAAACGGCAGCTCGCCTGCGCTTTCAAGTACGGCAGTTGTTTCGCTGTTTTGCGGCACTGCGGCATCTTGCGTTTGTCGCGTGCGGCGCGTGAGTTTTGTGCTTGCAAAAGTTGTGACTGCCGCAACTGCAATAGCAGTGCAGATGACTGCTGCAACAAGCTGTTCTTTTGAATAAAGCCTCATGCTGTAATAATACTGCATTGAGTGCGGCGCGTCAATTTAGCTGTGAGCAGCAGTTGCCGGTGCGTGAATCGCGAGCGCATTGAGCGCAGCGCGTTGCATATTTTGTTGCTCTGCAGCAGAGACTGGCTGTGCGATTTTTAGAAAAAATATGTCACGCCGACTGTGCCAGAAGCGTATGTTGCATCATTGAAGTAGACGAGCGCATTTCCGCGCAGTGAGAGTATTGCAGAGGAATTTCCAAGTCTCATAGAAATGCTGCCTCCTGTGTCAAGCGCGCTCAACCAATTATTCCCACTCGTGCCTAATACCGAACTATTCAGTGCTCCCCACGCTTTGAGCGCAATGCGTTCAATCGGGCGAAATTCAATGGCAATACCGTTGCGCCATATGCTGTCGTTTGTTTCAAAATTACCACGCAGTGCGCTGTATATGAATTCGCTTGAAATGCCTGCATATAGTTTTACTGCGTCAAAACCCAATGCAATGCCCGTACCCAGTCCATTTCCGATATCTGCATTTGACGGAGCATATAATGATTGCTGGCTCTGATAGCCGTAACGTATTAATGCAGTAAAACAGATGTTTGCTTTTTTGAGCGGCACTGATGAGCCGAACTTGAAAGCGGCGTTGAATGAGAGCGGAACGCTTTGTATGCCAGCATGAATACCAAAGTGCAGCATGAATTCAAACCATGATGTTGGCGTCATGCCGAAAAACAGGTTGATGGGAATTTCGTAAAATGGCTCATCGTTTTTGTGCAGAGGATTGTTTTTTGTGAATGTAGGCTGTACTTGTATGCCCAAAAATGTTGTGCGCTCACCGAGCATAAAAGCTGTAGGCAGCGAGCCGATGCCGCTTCCCGATTTTGTTATGTCTATGGGATGATACACGAGCGTGCTGTCGATTTTTGTGTATGCTGTGTGCGTGTATGTGCCCGATGTAATTGTGGCGCTATATGCTCCATCGGGCAACACGTTGCCGTATGCATCTCGTCCGTTCCATGAAAATCTCTGCGACCATGTTGTAAATTGTGGGAATTGGTACGTGCATACAACAGTGCCGTATTCATCAGTGATTGTGAGAATGCTGCTTTCAGGAGCTGATACATCAAAAGAAAAAATGCACGAACCGAGCGCTCCGTCGTACATAGGATTGAAGCGTTTTTTTGATGCGGTAAAATTGCTGATTGAGAATGCAGCGGGAATCATCTGGACAGCCACAGAAGTAACTGTGCGGCGCGACACATATACGTGTGTCGAATAATTTTCAAATCCAAATTTGCGCACGGAGACTGTATGATAGCCTTCATCTACTTCAAGCGGTGACGCGCCGGTGAGCACAGCATATTGTGAAATTATGCTTCCATTTACAGTGACAGTGCTGTTATCGGGAATATTTGTCAGTAAAATGAAGCCCGTTGTCTTTTCAAGCTCTACAAAAAATGTATTGTTTTGATTCCGTCGTACCTGTATGTAGTATGAGCGGGAATCGTATCCGCGTTTTTCTACCCGCAGCAGATACATACCTGGCGCAAGATTGTTGATTGTACATGGAGATGTGCCTTGGTATGTGCCATTCAAATAAACGGCAGCATTATATACATTTGTGCGAACGGTGATAGATGACTTGTATTGTTCGATTGAAATGATATGTTCTGGCTGCAAATGCGCGTCACCTAAATCGACGCTTGGCACTTTTCGCGTCTGCATGTCTGCTTCAATCTGTTGATTTTCAATTTCTCTTGGCATATGCTCTTGCGAAAAAGCACAGAATGTTGCGACAGCAAAAACAATATACCTTGCGATGACTTTGTATTTGCTCATATACATATTATAGTGTTCTGTAACAGTTGATTCTAGTCGTCAAGTGTGAATAATAGCTCGTGCTCCAAAAAGCTGAAATATGTGTCGCGGTCAAGAATGATGTGGTCGAGCAGCGTAATGCCGAGTATGTGCGCCGCATCGATGAGCGTCTGTGTTGTCAAGATGTCGTTTTCGCTCGGCTCGCATGTTCCCGACGGATGATTGTGGCACACAATCACTGCGGCGGCGTTTTCAGAGAGCGCGTCAGAAAAAATCTCTCGCGGGTGCACGAGCACTTTGTTGATTGTGCCGATTGTCACAACGTGTATTTGAATTATAGCGTGCCTGCCGTCGAGCGTAATGCTTAAAAAGTGCTCCTTTGGCATGACAGAATACTGCTTTATAAACGGCACAACATCTCTTGGCTGTTTGATTACATGATGTATGTGCGCATTTTTGCGGCGGCCAAGTTCCAGTGCTGCCGCTATTGCAAGCGTTTTGCCTGTGCCCATGCCTTTTATTGACGAGAGATTTTTTACAATGTCGCCGCTGTTTGATTCATACAGCGTTTCAACAACTTTGCGCGAAAGCCGCCGTATAGGAACGCCTTTCGCGCCGTTTCCGAGAATGAGCATGACAAGCTCTTCGTCGCTCGGATACTGCAATCCGTGCTTTAAAACCCGTTCGCGCACGTCTGGTTTGTTGTGGTAGTAATTCATCATGTATATATTTGCAAAAAAAGTGCGCTTTCGGAGCAGTATGCCGAAAATAAAGTATGATTTTTTACAAAAGATTGCCCAACGGCGCGGCACTGCGCGTGCTGTATGCAGCCTGTGCGCTCGTGCTTTTTTCGTGCGCGACGCTGCCGCCTGAACGCACGACAATTTCACGCAGCTTGACGGGGAAGGGCGTTGTGCCTGCTGAACGCCTCGCAGCATTTCTACGTGAAAACAATGCGAGCGTGCCGCACCGCGACGCGCTGTATCTTGCCAGATGCTACATTTCAGAAGCGGCTGACGAAGGAATCAACTCGGATGTCGCGTTTGCGCAGATGTGCCTTGAAACAGGATTTTTAAAATTCGGCGGACTTGTCACTGCCGACATGCACAATTATTGCGGGCTTGGCGCAATAGACGAGGCACATCGCGGCGACTCGTTTGAAACAGTGCAGCTCGGCGTGCGTGCGCACATTCAGCATTTGAACGCATACGGCGATACAGATGAGCTTGTCAATCCTGTTGTAGACAAGCGTGCGCGATTTGTAACGCCGCGCGGCAAAGCCCCGACAATATTAGAGCTTGCAGGAACGTGGGCGCAAGATGCGGCGTACGGCACAAAACTTGACAACATTCTAACAAGAATGGAGCAGCTGCGGTAAAACAATGTGCGCTGCGTATACTGCGTCGCTCCGCTCTCAATATGCTGCGTGTGCCTATTCGTCCATAATGGTGATTTCTACACGGCGATTTTTTACGCGCCCCGCTTCAGTTTGATTTGTTGCAATCGGCTCTGTTGCGCCTTTCCCTTGCGTAAACACGTGGTATGCATCACGCACGCCGAGCGCAATCAAATAATCTGCAACAGCTTGTGCGCGTTCTTCTGAAAGGAGCTGCCTGTCGCGCTCGTTGCCGCGCAGCGCAGTGTGCCCAGTGATGAGCAAGTCGTTGTTGTAGTTTTTGAGAATGCCTGCAATTTTGTCGAGCTTGCGTTTTTCGCTGTCGCGGAGCACAGACGAATCTGCAAGGAATTGAATTTTGTCAAGGCTGATAGTCAGCCCTTTTTCGCCTTTTTTCACAGACACATCTTCCAGTCCGAGCTTTTCAACAGTGTCCTGAATCTTTTTCATAGTCGTGTCATCGTTCGTCCGCGTAAACTCTGTCACTTCCGCTTCCGCAGTTCCTTGAAACGTGAAGCGGTCGCCGTAAAATGTTTCTATGATTATTCTAAAATCTTCGTTGTAGTGGTCGAGCTCGCCGCGCTCGTTGTCCCAGTAGAGCGTCTGATGCGAGTAGCCCATAGTCACTGCGGGACGGTTTAACAATTCTGCCGTTTCAGCAGAGATAACGCCGTCGCCTGCGCGCGCGCTGATTTTGGGGCTTTCAAAATACAAGTTGTATTTTACATCGATGACGTTGAACGTGCGCTTTCCGTCTTTTACAATGCCCTTGTATTCATATGATGCGGCGAATGGAACTTGAAACGGTTTTTGAATGCCGAATGTGCGGCGTAAGTCGTGCGCTTCGTGCCCTTCCGCAGTCCACGTGTCGCCCGGCTTAATCGCCTTGTCGGGAAAGATAGGGCAGTCGCGCACAACAGGCATAAAGTAGATGTCTTCCATCGTGTATTCGCCGCGCGCGCTTCTCGTAAAAACGCTTTTGTATTCTTCGCCCCACGTAAAATGTTTGCCGCTCGATGTGCTCGTAGAATTTTCAGACGACATGAACACTGCTTCACACACGCCGCTTCCGTCTTCGTGCACGTCTGTAATCTTTGCAGAGATGCGCGTAATGATTTCCGCGTGGTGATTCATCTGATTGTTGACGAGCACATCTTCATGCACTTTTGAAAGCGTGCGGTACGAGTCACCTTTTTTATATTTGAACGTGAGCACTTCTGCTTGTACGCCGCTCGTTATGATTTGCTCTGATGACGCACCGCTCGATGTGCCCGTAAGTGTCTGTGCAAAAAGCAGCGCTGAGCAGAGCAGCAGAGAAATGGCTGCGATTTTTTTGTAGATGAAAGAGCTGTTCATCGCATCGTCTCCTGTAAAAAGTAAACAATATCATTTCATTATCGGTAACGAAACGATGCGAATAAAGCTGTTTTCTGGAGCATTAGTTTTAGCTCAACGCTGTGACGACTTTCAACATTCTGACTAGTATGCTGCGTGTGTCCGCGAGCAAATCGTACACTGCATCTTCAGACAGAACGCCGCGCTTGAGCGTTTGGGGAAGTTTTCCCGCTTCATCTGCTTTGTAGTCTTTCATCCACTGCGCGCTGCCGTAATACTCAGTAAGTTTGAGATATGACGGAAGCGCTGCCTCGTATTCACTGAGCGCGTCGTCAAGTTTTTTAAATGCGTGCACCGAGACGTCGAGGTAGCGTTCCATTTGGCGTATTCTGTCAATTCTGGTCATACCACTATCCTTGTTGCAACGGTGCACATCGTTTTGAAAAAATGCTAATTGCGAGCGGCGTTGCCTTTGAAAATTTAATCGGCGGTGAAGCGTATCTCTTGCCAAAGCTCGTTGTATTTTTCCAAGCCTTCTGCCACATCGAGTTTAAGCTCGCAGTGCTCCATCTCTTCTGCTTTGTACATGGGCGTTGTTTTCATGTATTGCTCTGCCTCTGTGTTCACAAAAGACGGGAAGCGGAAAAAGTCGAGGAACTGCGCGTATATTTCAGGGCGATGAATGAAGTTAATAAATTTCATTGCCAAGTCGTAGTGCTTTGCGCCTTTGAGAATCACCATAGAGTCTATGTACATGGGACCGCCTTCTGCGGGAATAAAAAAGTCGATCATGTCTTCCTGCTTGCTTTCAGGCACTTCACCATATACAACTTCTGCATATCCCTGACACACCCAGAAGTCGCCTGCCGCAAACGACTTGCCAAAACCTTCTGCATCAAATTTAACAAGATTTGGTTTCCAGCTGTTGATTATTAAATCTGTTGCGCTTCTGAGCTCTGTGTCATTGAGCGAGTTCACTGAATGCCCCTGATACACGAGCGCGTCTCCCATCACTTCGCGCATGTCGTCCATCATTGAAGCGTGACCTTTTATGCGTGCATCTGAAAAAATATTCCAGCTGCGCTCGTAGTTTGAAAGGCGCTGCTTGTTCACAGCAATGCCTGCCGCTCCCATGTAGTAGGGCACGCAGTATGTCATTGCGGGGTCGTATGTCGTTTTTTCGAGCACCGCAGGGTTGATGTATTTTTTATTTTCAAACTGCTCCAAATCGATTTCGCGCAACATGTTTTGATTAATCATGATTGACGCGTAATCTTGCGACGGAAATGCAATGTCGTATCCGCTTGCGCCAGCGCGGAGCTTTGCGTACATCACTTCGTTTGAGTCGTATGTGTCAACTTTTACCGTGCAGTTGTATTCCTGCTCAAACAGGCGCAGCGCGTTTTCAGGCGTGTAGTACGTCCACGTGAACAAGTACAGCGTGTTTGATGATGCGCCGTCTTTTTTTGAGCATGACGATAAAGCCAACAAGCAGCATGCAATGAGTGCCACAGCATAAGTGATTTTTTTCATGTTCCACTCCTCATAAAAATTTATAATCTCTCGTGTTTATGCGCGAGAATGACATCGCTGCTGTAATTCAGCGTGCGATGTATTAATAGATTTATTAATAATAATCAATATCAAAAAATATGCAATACCATGCGCATCGCATAAAGAGGCTTTGAAGAATTGTCATACGAACGCTCATGTTGCTCGAGCGGCGGGCTGA
Source organism: Treponema sp. (assembly GCA_017940005.1). Classification (GTDB taxonomy): domain Bacteria; phylum Spirochaetota; class Spirochaetia; order Treponematales; family Treponemataceae; genus Treponema_D. The sequence continues at coordinate 27,599 of JAGAZO010000015.1, read as the reverse complement.
ATAATTTTCATTCATGCAAACGGAACGCAACGATTCGTGATTGCAAAAAGCGGCGCGGACGCATCCACATCAGCATCTTTTTTCGGAGCATGCCGCTGGAAGAGCCGCCCTTTCGGAATTTCGCTTATCGCTCCAGCCTCCTCGACTGCCTGACGCCCTCCTTACCTGTCTGCCGACTTGCCTAACGGCAATCAGGACAGGCAGGCGGCAGGTAAGGACGGCAGACTTGCAGTCGCCGTTCCTCCTGCCGTACGGCAGTCTGCGGTGGCCGCTTCGCGTTCCTACAGGGCGGGCTAGGCGCATTGTTTCAACGTGCGCTGCATAGATAAATTCCCTCCGTGCGCACGCTAGCAGGCCGCATGCCTGCTAGCGTGCATTGACTTACGCCTGTCTTTATTCTACCGTATATTCAGGCGAGGTAACCCAAACATACGAATATAAGACTCCGGTGGAGTAGTTAGTGTAATTACCTGTCGGATTGTTAACAGTCCACGCTTTGCCGTTCACCGTAACGGTAATGCTCGATGCAAGGCGGTAGCCTGCGCTGCCAGGCGCATCTATGCGCACTTGCGGAGAAAGTTTGTATGTTTTGCCAGATTCAAACACATCGCCTGCCTTTGTATCCTCATACGTATCATCACCGACTTTTACCTGCCAACCGTAATCGTTAAAGCGCGCAGGACTTCCTTTTATATACGTGTATGTTACACGCGATGGTATTTTTTCCCCTGCAACAGGCTCTGGCATCGTTGCTTCTACTTCGCTTATCTCCGGGCGCAAATCATGCCACTTTGCATAGAGCGTCAGATGATTTGTCACTGCCATGTCGAAATCGTAGGGGTAGTCTCCGTATTGGTCTGTGCACCAACAGTCAAAGCTCCATAAGCTGTTTTCAGGCGTTGGGTCAGCTGGCTTTGCAACGGCGCTGCCTGCTGCAACGTCAAGCTGTGCAACGGAACTCGTGCCACGCCAGTTGCCGTTGAACGCAACAACTTTATTTGCGCTCACTTCGCCAAACGATACAGTAACAGTCTTTTGTGCAGATGCGCTGTCGGTTACAGTAACAGTGACGCTTTGTGCTGCTTGAGCTGCCGTCGGCGTGCCTGAAATAATGCCCGTGCTTGTATCAAGAGAAACGCCTGCGGGGAGAGCGCCTTCTGAAACAGCGAACGTGTATGGCGGCGTGCCGCCTGTTGCCTTAATAGCAACGCTATCGATTCCTTTTCCGACGTATGATTTTGGCACCACAGCGTCTAAAGCGGAAAACTCCGTTCCGTCAGAAATAGCATAGACGATTGAAGTTACACCTGCAGATGAATACGTTTCATAATTGGAACTTGTGCCAACCTCCCATGCATCGTAGTTTTCGCCGCCGTCTGTGCTCACGAACACTTTGACTTTTTCCGCAAGCTTGTATGACGTTGCATCATCGCCGTCAATTCTCACCTGCGTGTCAATTCGGTACATTCCAGCCGTGCATGTGGTGCCCGATGCATTTTTCCATTCGCTGCCATCAAACTTTTTCCAACCGTAGGTGCTGTTACTAGCAATAAGCGTTGCGGGCGTGCCCGTTACAGACGGCACGTATTTTGTGTACGTGTACGTAACGCCATATCCTATCGATTTGCCAAGCTCAAGCGGCGAAAGAATTGCATGCACTTCACTGATTTCTGTAATACTCGACACAGTAACGGCGCAGGTATCAGTAAAGCCGCCGTCCGCCGTTGTTACAGTGATTGTTGCCGAATGACCTATAGCGGCATCAGCTTCCACCGTGACCACCCCTGTGTCACTTACAATGATTTTTTCGCTTGTGTCGCTCGATTTCCATGTTATGCTTTTATTTGACGCATTTGCAGGCGCAATGCTCGCGGAGAGACTTGCGCTTCCACCTGCTTTGAGCGAGAGCGTTTTTGACGAAAGCGTTACGCTGGTAACAGCAACTTGTGGAGAAAGGGGCGTGGTAGGTTGTTCCTCGCCATTTCCACCAGCCGTCTGCTTGCACGACGCGAGCGGCGCGGTGAGTGTGACGATTGTTGCTAAAAAGGCAAGTGCAAAAAGGCAACTGCGCGTGCAGCTGGGTATGTTGCTTGCAAAACGGCGACTGCGTTTGCAGCCGATTGTGTGACGGGGAGGTTTTACAAAACCACTATACTGATGTACCCCCCCCATGAATAATTTGTTGGACATAACTCCTCCTGTGCAGCCCAAAAAGCGCAAGCAGTGCGCGGCAATTTTTGGACAGTGCTTGATAGAAAACTTCGGGCGAAGCTTTCCCGCTGTTTTGAAATACGTTAAAACTGCCGCGCTCGTTCAGGGGCAGGTTTTACCAACGACATGCGCCGCGCCGCAAAAGCCAGCGACAGTGCAAGCCGCACTCAAAACAGCGTAATGATGATAGTGCGCGTGCATGTCTTCAACGAAGATTTTTCCGCATACGCTGCTATCAGTATAGTGCAAAAAGAGAAAAATGCCAACAAAATGTGAGATTTTTTGCAAAAAAATTCAATGCTTTCAGTCAATTTTTTATAAAAGAAATGTGTGCTGTATAGCTGCCGAAATTGCGGCGCGAGTTGCTGCTACCTGAAAATAGTTGCAACAGCCTGTTTGTCAATGCGACGCCGCGACTGTTTTGAGCGCGCTTCTCAGTGAGAACGCGATAAGGCATGTGGCGAGAATCATCACGCACGAAAGCGAGTTGATGACGGGCGACACGCCAAAGCGAATCATCGAATACACGTAGAGCGGCAGCGTTGTGGAGCCAGGTCCTGCAACAAAGAACGTAATCACAAAATCTTCAAGCGACATGGTAACAGCCATGAGGAATCCCGACATAATGCCTGGAAGCAGCGACGGCACGACGACTTTAAAAAGCGTCTGCATCTCCGTCGCGCCCAAGTCGTGTGCCGCTTCAATAATCGAAAAATCGAATTCGTCGAGCCGCGCTTTTACCATGAGATACACAAACGGCAGACAGAATGTCGTGTGCGCCGCAAAAATAGTGAACAAGCCGAGCGGCAGATGAATGCCGCTAAAGAATATGAGCGTTGAAATGCCCACAATCACTTCGGGCAAAACCATCGGCAAATACGTAACTGCTTCGATAAATTTTTTACCGTGGAACTTGTACCAGCTGCAGCCGATTGCGGCGAGCGATGCGAGCACGGTAGAAACTGCCGCAGACGTGAACGCAACAATCAAGCTGTTGAGCAGCGCTTCCCACAGCGGACGCGAGTTGAATATGAGCTCCTTGTACCAGACGAGCGACACGTTTGTGAACTCTGCGCCTTTGCTTTCGTTGAACGAATACGTAATGATGACGATGAGCGGCAAAAACAAAAACACGAGCGTAAGAAAGAGCACAATGTTTGAAAACGAAAAAACTGCCGCGCGGTGCTTCCATGATTTTTTTGCATGACGAGCAGGCTCTGCGCTTTTATGTTTTTTGAGCGCAGGGAAGAGCACAAAAAATATATTGTTCATTTTGCGGCTCCTCCGACAAACTGCGGCATGCTCTTTGCCGTGTAGTTTTCTTCTTTTGTGATTGATGCCTTGAGCTTTGCGTCGCGCTTGTTCGCTCTGCTTATCCACAAGATGCCTGCAATGCTCACGAGCGTGATGACCATTGAGAACGCTGCGGCGAGCGGCCAGTTGCGCGTCTTTTGCACTTGGTCAACGATGATGTTGCCGAGCATGTACGAGTCTTTGCCGCCTACAAGAAGCGGCACCGTGTATGCGCCAAAAATCGGGATAAACGTAAAGATGATTGCTGTGACAATGCCGCTGCGTATGCCGGGTATGAGCACTTTAAACATTGATTGAATTTTTGTTGCGCCCAAGTCGCGCGCCGCTTCGAGCAGTGAAAAATCGAATCGGTCAACGGCGGTAAAAATCGGCAGAATTGCAAACGGCAAGTACATGTACACAGACACAAGAATCACTGCGTTTTGATTGTACAAAAACTGCACGTAATCTTTTGTGATATGCAGCGTCATCAAAATTTGATTTAGTATGCCGTCGTTGTTGAGGATTGACATCCACGCAAAAACGCGTATGAGCGAGTTTGTCCAAAACGGAATGATTATTAAAAAGAGCAGCAGTGTCTGGTGGCGGCTTCGTGCCATCGCGTACCCGCACGGGAGCGAGAGCAGCACCGTAATCAACGTGGAGGCGACTGAAATCTTGAGCGTGCGCACAACGAGCACGCCGTAGCTCGGATTGAACATCTGCTTGTACGCGCCCAGCGAGAACTGCATTTCAACGCCGCCGTACAAGCCTTTTTTAAGAAAGCTGTAAATAGTGATGATGACAAGCGGCGCAATAAAAAATACGACAAACCACGCGCCCATAGGCCACGAATAAATTGCGCCTTGATTGACAGCTTTGTTGCGTTCTGCAGCTTTTGCGCGAGAAGATTTTTTCATTTTTGAATGTCCTCGACAATAAAGCCGTCTTCTGCCGCCCACGAGATGTACACGTCGTCTTTCCACTGGATTGCGGGTCCGTCATCGAAGTAAATCGTGTGCTGCTTGAACACTTTTACCAGCGCGCCGTTTTCGAGCCGCACGTAAAACTTGGACTGGAAGCCCGAGTACACTGGCTCTTCCACAACGCCGCGGAACACGTTGATGTCTGTTCTGCCGTGCGTTTCTGGCGGCTCTTTTGTGATTCTGATTTTTTCAGGACGGATGGTGAATGCGACATTCTGACCTTTTTGCGTTGCAACGTAGTCGGTCACTTGCATGTAGCGGTCAAGGCTCGCAGTTGCTTCCGTGTCGCTTGCAAGCGGCGCCTGCTTGCCAAGCGCGGGCACTGAAAGCGTCACCATGTAGTCGGGGTCTTTTCCCGGCGTCTGATGCGGCACGCAGTCGGCAACTTGCGCCTCAAACAGATTTGTCTCGCCTATGAACTGTGCCACGAACTGCGTCGCGGGGCTCTCGTAAATTTCAAACGGCGTGCCTATCTGCAAAACGCGCCCGTGATTCATGACAGCTATGTGGTCTGAAACAGAGAGCGCTTCGCTTTGGTCGTGCGTCACATAGATGAACGTGATGCCGATTTTGTCGTGCAAAGTGTCAAGGTCTATGAGCAAGTTTGCGCGGAGCTTTGCATCGAGCGCGGAAAGCGGCTCGTCGAGCAGGAGCACTTTTGGCTCGTTGATGAGCGCGCGCGCAATCGCCACGCGCTGCTTTTGTCCGCCTGAAAGCTGCGACGGTTTTTTGTGTATGTGCTCGTCGAGCTGCACGAGGTGAATGTAATGGCGCACTTTTTCGTCAATCGCGTCTTTGCCAGCTTTTTTTATGCGTAGCGGAAACGCAACGTTTTCGTATACGGAAAGATGCGGAAAGAGCGCGTATGTTTGAAACACTGTGTTTGACTGCCGCTTGTCCGGCGGAAACGGAATGACGTTTGTATCGTCGAACAAAACTGCGCCCTCGTCGGGATATTCAAAGCCGGCTATGATGCGCAAAAGCGTTGTCTTGCCGCAACCGGAAGGACCAAGCAGCGAGAAAAATTCTCCCGGCTTGATGGTGATGTTGATGTCGTCGAGCGCAACAAAATTGTTGTCAAAGCGCTTTGACACATGGTCGATAGTAACTTGGCTTCCGTTCACGTCAACCAACCTCGATAATCGATGATAGAACGCGCATACGGCGCTCTTGCTGTATACACGGAATACATTGCTGATAATCAATGTATTTGTCAATAGTTTTTATCACTTTTTTGCGCGAATATTTTTTTGTGCCGTTTTGCCGTTTTTACTGTACAGAGGCACGGTGCAACAAGTTGCTGTATGCCGCCGCGCTGCATGTGCGGTTACAGCACGCGTGACAAAACCATAAAGAGCGCGGTGCCGCCGAAAATGCTTATCATGGGATTGCGTTTCCATAAGTGGAGCAGCACTGTTGCACCGGTTGCGCAGAATGAAGGAATGCCCCACGGTTTTGCTGCAATGCGCACGTCTTTAAAGCAGTACACCACAAGTATTGCTATGACCATTGGCGGAATATATTTTTCGACAAAGCGGATGACGCGTGGCGGCTCTCTGTATGAAAACAGCACGAATGGAAACGCGCGCGTAGCAAAGACAATGAGCGCAGAAATGGCAGTGGCTGCAAGCGCGGCGGAAAGCGAAAGCGGTGCGTTCATCTTTCAACCTCGCGTTCTTGCGCGGCTGTTTTGGCAGCTGTTTTTCCGCGCACAGCCGTGTTGTTAAATTTTCTTCCACGCACAAAAATCAATGCGGCAAGTGAAAACGCAAGCGAGACGAGCAGAATGTTTCCGTCTGCGATAACGCCGCACTGCGCGAGCACTACGCTGCAAAGCGCAACAGCCGCGCCGAGTGCAGGCGGCAGCAAGTCGCGCGATTTTTCGAGCTGTTCAATCAATAGCACGATGAACAGCGCAGTGAGCGCAAATTCAACGCCTTCAAAAGAAAACGGAATGAATGTGCCTGCGACTGCTCCGATAATGCCGCCTGCAATCCAGTATATGTGGTCGAGCAGCGCGATGGTGCCGTAGAATGCTCCCGCGTCTGCTCCGTCGGGAACAGTGCAGCTTGTTAGAAGCGAATATGTTTCATCAGTGAGCGCAAAGATTATGTACGGCTTCCACGCGCCAGTGTGTTTGAATTTTGTTATGAGCGAAAGCCCGTACACGATGTGGCGAATGTTTACAAGCAGCTCAGTGACAGCGATTGTGCCGAGCGACGCGCCTGCGGCAAACAATCCCATGGCTACATATTGGCCTGCTCCTGCGTACATCACCGCGCTCATCACAGGAACAAGCCACACAGGGTAACCTGCGTTTACAATCATCAATCCGAACGGAATGCCTATGGCGACATATCCAAAGAAAACAGGAACAGTGATGCGCGCCGCTTGTGCAAAATGATTCTTTTCCATAAGGTAACTCTAATCGGGCAATTATATAGTTTTGCTGTACAATAGTCGAGGGAGTGCTGGCAATATGCTCTGGCTTTTTTTTTTGTTATGTGCTATAGTTGCATGCGTAAGAAGTGCGCTGCATGTACGCACTGCGATTTTATGCCTGCGGGAAGCGATGTCGCGGAATCATGCGCATCTGTTGGCGTACTGTCATATCAGCAGATGGCGACACTGCGAAAGTCGTGCATATCTGCCGACGTGATGTCACATTAAGGAGTTTATATGTTGTCATTGATAGTTGGTGTCATTTTTATTGCGTTTACGGTGTTCTCGCTTATTCCGTCGTGGCCGCTCAACTGGGGTGCCGATGTGCTCGCATTTTTGCGCGGGAGCTTGCCGGTGTTCGCTGCATTTGTCGGACTCATCTGCCTTTTCATAGGAGCCGCCGACATAAAAGATAAAAAAGAAGCGGCGCGTGAAGAGCGTGAAGCGAACGAGCGCGAATCTGAAGAAAAAAAATAAATCAAAGCACGCTCGAAAACTTGTAGCACTTTTGAGGAGCGTTTAAAATGTGCACTGAAATGGCGTGCACATTTTAACTGCGAGTTTTCTTGCGAAAACTCGCCCATTGATTGCGTGTTCTCATTCCATTGCGAACACGCAGCTTTGAACAGTTCCGATTTTGAAAAATCGTTCACTGTTCAAAATTAAGGAGCGTTTAAAATGCGCACTGAAATGGCGTGCGCATTTTAACTTCGAGTTTTCGCAGAAAACTCGTGTATCTACGTGTGCGCGCGCACTCCGTGCAACCGCGCACCAAATGCATATGTTCGGAAATTGACATTTCCTCACCTATGCATTTTTGAGGAACGTTAATCGCTAAATATATATTTTACCGCTTCCATAAATTGATCTCCGCGCGCAAACTCGTTTGCAAACATGCCGAATGATGTAGCTCCCGGAGAAAACACGACAGCGGCGTTGCATTTGTGCGGAGTGTGTTCCTGTGCGTTGCGTTCATGCGCGTCGTCATATGAGTAGCTTTCGTCTGCAGCATGTCCGTGCGCGCTGTCATGCGTACTATGTTTGTTTTCTGCATGTCCCTGTGCGCGGCATTCACGCTCGCGCAGCGATGCGAGCAACGACGCAATCGAATCATATGGTCCATTGAACGAGACATGTTCTTTTTCGAGCAGCGGAATCAATTTGTCTGTGGCGCTTCCCGCAAGCAGATAGAGCGCGCGCACGCGTTCATGCGAGAGCGACAGAGCAAGCGCGTTTTGCGAAAGCCCTTTGTCTGTGCCGCCTGCAATAAGAATCACTGGCTTTTCAAACGACTGCAGCGCCGCAACAGTCGATTCGGGAACAGTCGCGCACGAGTCGTTGTAAAAATCAAATGCGGTGGCGCCGTTTTTCCATGTGTGAAAATATTGCAGACGGTGCGGAATGCCCTGCCACTGTCCGAGTATGCGCGCAACGTGTGCAGGCGGTATGCCTGAAAGCACCATGACGAGCGCGGCGTTGAGCGCGTTTGCCCGCATGTGCGCTCCCGTCACCGCAAGTTTTTCGAGCAGCGTCACGGTCTGCCCATTTTCTGAAAGCCGTGCTTTGCCAAGAAAGTTGCCGCGCGCGCCACTGTGCTGCCATGCGCCGCATGTGTTTTGGGGAAGCTCGCGCGTGCTGTAGCGAAACACAGTCGCTTTTGATTCAGATGCAAAAAAATCTCCCCATGAGCTGTGCTGTTCGGGGCGCGGCGTTTTTTCATCGTCAGCGTCTGCATCGAATATGGCACAGGCGTTTTTGTCCTGGTCTGCATAGATGAGCCGCTTGTCTGCAATGTACGAATCCATGGTGCCGTACCAGTTCAAGTGGTCGGGAACGATTTTTGTGATGAGCGCGATTTTTGGCTTTAACAATTTTCTGCCGCGCAAATCTGCAAGCTGCCAGCTTGAAAGCTCTAGCACGACAGGCGTGGATTCGTCCGTTTTTTCGAGAAACGAAAGCGGGCTTACCGTGATGTTGCCGCCGAGGAACGACATGCGCCCTGCCGCTTGCAGCCCGTAATGGATTGCGCTCACCGTAGATGATTTGCCTTTGCTTCCCGTTACGGCAATTATCGGCGCGCGAGAAAGCGCGAGGAAAACGCTCATGTCTGTTTCAATCGCTTTTGCTGCGGCAAGATATTCATTGCCTTCGTATTTTACGCCCGGGTTTTTTATAACGCAGTCGGCAGAAGCAAAGTCGGAGATACTGTGACCGCCGAGATGATATGTGAGGCGGCTTTTGTCAACAGCTTCGTCTCGGTCAAGCGCGTCAATCGTCTGTGCAAGCGCATCGCGCGATTTTATGTCTGTAACGGTAACGTATGCGCCGTACTTGAGAAAAAAACGCGCTGCAGCTGCTCCACCGCCGTTTAAGCCGAGTCCCATAACAGTGATTTTTTTGCCGGCGATATGAGCAAGGGACGGGAACATGCATCCTGCGGAATAGGCGTGTGCTTCTGCCATAGCTTAAAAATAACAGAAAAATCATGAATGGGGAAGCGTTTTTTTGCGGTAATTGGCTGACAAAAATGAGAAAAACTATATAATTAAATTATAATAACACTTAACGGACACATAGAGAAGGTAGTATGAAAAAGTTGCTTGTAGGATTCATTTTATGTATAGAAAGCATTTCGCTATTTTGCGAACCTATCAATTTTTTAGTTGAGGGAAGTTGGAAATATTCGTTCGGAGATGATGAGGCGTGGAGTGCGCCGCAATTTAATGATTCATCATGGGCGTCAGTTGCGCTTGGGGCAGAGCTGCCTATGGAAGATGGACAATGGCTGTGGCTTCGTAAAACGATCGATATTCCTTCTGAATTGCGCGGTCAACGCGTGTTTCTCGACATTGGACGCGGACAATTTTCAGCAGAAGTGTATGCAGATGGAAATTATATTGCAACATATGGTACACTGCCGCCAGACGGGGACATAAATCCTACATTCAGAAAAATGGTGGTGATTCCGCAAAACTGCATACATGACAATAAAGTTACAATCGCATACCGTTGTTGGACGCCGACAAGTTTTTTTGCATTCTTTGAAGTTGCTGTGGGAAATCAAGAACAGTCAGAAATAATTACGTTTTATAAAAATTTTTTCAATATGAATTTTTATTTGATTACTGCAGTTGTTTGTTTGTTTATTGGACTGTATTATTTTGCTCATTTTATTAACAACAAAAAACAGCTGTATTCAATCATGTATTCGTTCTCATCATTTTTTATTGCTATTTATTTTTTGAATATAGGATTTGAGCGTACACTGCTTTTTCCGTATGTTGTCATGCGCGCCATTGCACACATATCGTTACCGATGAGTTGCGGCTTTTTGTTTTTATTCTTGAAGTTGTATGTTGAAGAAAAAATTAATAAAAATTGGTATATAGCGAAAGTCTGCGTGGACGTTTTCTTCATCGTGGGATATTTTATTTTTCTCAACAATACATCGGTGCATGACCTTTTGTTTATGGTGTCGCTTATGCCCTGTGCGTTTGTCATCATAGGAGGTCTTGTCATTCTTATTAAAGCGTTGCGTAGCGGGCAAAAAAATGTTGTTCCTATTTTTATTGGGTTTACTGTAGGACTTTTAGTTGCAACGCACGATGTTGTGTATGAAGTTATGGGAAAAATTCCGTTTGTGTGGTTACAAGGGTTTTCATTTTTTGCACTCAACATTTCAATATTTATTGCACTCGCGCGCAATGCTGCCCACACGCAGGCTGAACTTACTGTATTTATCGATAAAGTAACAGAGCAGCGAGACAAACTTGAAAACATATTTACCAGTGCGAAAAAACTCACCGCAGATACTTCTAATATTACCGCATCATTGCACAATTCAATCGAAAGTATTGTACACACATCGTCTCAAACGATAGATTCCCTCTACGACATCTCCGAAGCTATATCAGATCAGAAAACGACGCTCTACACAGCGACGGGTTCTGTAAATAGATTACTGCAGTCGTTAAATGAAACAAACAGCGACTTGGTAAAAGAAGCGGAAAGCATTTCAAAAGCGGCAGAAAGCACTTCGCAGCTTGTTTCAGGCTTTGCGTCTGTCGGGCGCGGTATACGTGGAGCTGCGGATTTTGCCGCTACGCTCAATACGTTTGCAAAACTGGGTGCAACGAATATGAAGCAACTTTCTGATACAATGGAAAAAGTTCAGGAAAGTTCCCATGAAATTTTGAATGTTGTCGAAGTGCTCGATGATTTTGCGGCACGAACAAACTTGCTCGCTATGAATGCATCAATTGAAGCGGCACACGCGGGAACGGCAGGAAAAGGGTTTGCTGTTGTTGCAAATGAAATAAAATCTCTTGCTGCCGCGAGCAGTGTGCAGGCAGGAAAAATCAGTGACATCATCAACGAGATTAAAAAATTGATTGAAGATGGTGTAATGCTCAGCGATGCGGTGAACAACTCATTCTCGCATATAGAACAGGAGGCTTCGACAACTGCAGGCCATGTGCAGCAAGCCGCTGACGAAATGGCGCGGCAGCAGATAGAAGGCGAGCAAGTTGTAAACGAAGCACATATGATTGCGGGGTATGCCACTGCAATGAAGAAGTCTTCTGTAGAGCAATATACGTATTCAGAGCAAGTTATTGTGGGCATGGATGAGCTTTCAAAAATGTCTCAAACGGTAGAAGAAGTCTCTTTGAAGATTGCAAATGGAAATGAAAATTTGTATGAGCAAATAGGCAATCTCCAATCGATTGTTGAAAATATAGAGGAAGCTACTTCGCAACTTGGCGCCATGATGAATAAATAATTGTTACGCGCATAATCACATTTTGTAACTAATTTCATAAAATCTCATGATGCTATATATGAAAAGGAATATTTTTTTATGAGAGAAAAAACTGTTGACAACATTGCGTTAGCTATTAATGCTGTTTCGTTTATTATGGGGATATGGGCAATTCTTAATAATATATTTTGTTGGGTTGAGGCAGAGCGAATTTGGGCTACAGATGAGTACGGCTCTTTTGTCATATTGCATTATTTTACCAATGACAGCAATATTTTACTCCTTTTCGCAGAATTCCTGATTATTGTGTTATTAATAAGAAAAATTGTATTAAAAATTCCATTGCCTGAATGGGTTATTACATTTAAATGTATCGCTACTTGTTCTGTTGCTATTGTATTTTTTATCATTGCGTTTGGATTTGTATTGCTGAATAAAAATTTTACGATGTGGGCAGTTCCTAATATGCTGTTCACCCATCTATTATGTCCCTTATGTGCGATAGTATCTTTTATATTTTTTGAGCCTTTTCTTGAAATAAGAAAACGTGTATTATTCTACAGTGCAATACCACTCATTGTATATATGCTTGTAATAACTCCTCTTGCATCTCTTGGGTTTATTGGAAATATATACGGCATTATGGATGTGTTTTCGCAGCCGTGGTGGGTGAACATCATGCTTACGGTTGGTCTCATTGCTGTAACAGCTTTTTGTGAGTTTGTGATTATTTTGATGAGAAAAAAATTACGGTAGCGCAATTATGGGTACATTTTAATTCTGCGGAGAGACTTTTATGTATGAAGTACGCGTTGAATGTGATTTTTCTGCTGCGCATTTTTTGCGCGACTACAACGGCAAGTGCGAAAGTCTGCACGGGCACAACTACACTGTGCGCGTGCACGTAAAAGGCCGCGAACTTGGAAACGGCGGCATGTTACTCGATTTTGCAAAACTAAAGCATGCACTGCGTGATGTGTGCAGCGAACTTGATCACACGAACCTCAACGACATGACGGTATTCTTGCACAATCCAAGCGCGGAACGCATTGCAAAATATGTGTATGACGCGCTTGTTGCGCGCATGAAACGCGACGGCTATGACTTGTCTTATTCGCCTGCAAAATTGGGAGCGCATGTAAGCGCAGTTGACGTATTTGAAACGCCCACGAGCCGCGCGCGCTATATACCTGAATAAACGTCATACGTGGCGCAATAGCGTTTATATTTTCCCCATACAGCTCATGCATTTTTTTACTCGGCTCCACTCTTATAGCTGGTTCCAGCACAAAAGATTCTGGCGAATACAGTGTGCCGAGTAAATGCATTTCGATAACGGCATGTTCAGCGGTGCAGTAGTACGTTTTCACATATTCGGGCTGTGCGCGCAATGCTTCGCACACAGCTGCTGCTTCAGCGCAATGCCACAGTTTCACTCGTGAGCATTGCTTGTGCTTGATTCGAGGATGAGCAGTTTCATACGCTGTACGTTGTCGAGGCAGTAGTGCCGCCGTGTCCCGTCCAATCTGTGTGAAAAAACTCGCCGCGCTTTTTGTCAATGCGCTCGTATGTATGCGCACCGAAATAGTCGCGCTGCGCTTGCAAAAGATTTGCCGGCAGCGTAGAGCAGCGCACGCCGTCAAACCACGAAAGCGCGGAAGAGAGCGACGGAGTAGGGATGCCTGCGAGCGCGGCAAGCGATACTGTTTTTCTCAGCGACATATGCGTGCCGTTTAAAATGCCGCTGAAGTACGAATCCATGATGAGATTTTGCAAGCAGCCGTTTTTTGAAAACGCGTCTTTTATTTTTTCGAGGAATACAGAGCGAATGATACAGCCGCCGCGCCATAAAAGCGCAATGTTTCCCAAATCCAAGTGCCAGCCGTAATGTGCGCCCGCCTTTTGCATGAGCTCAAATCCTTGCGCATATGAGATGATTTTTGCGGCGTAGAGCGCATCGTGCAGCTGCTGTATGAGTTCCGCGCGCTCGCTCTTTTCTGCTGTTTTAAAAATGTGCGTAAATGCTGCGGCGTTTTTCATGCGGGCATCTTTTTCACCGCTCAAGCATCGCGCGAACACTGACTCTGTGATGAGCGTGAGCGGCACATTTTCTTCGAGCGCGCTCATCACCGTCCATTTTCCTGTGCCCTTTTGTCCTGCCGCATCGAGAATTTTATTGACAAGATGTTCGCCGCTCGCTTCTGCATAGGTGAGCAGTTTTCCCGTAATCTCTATGAGGTACGAGCTGAGTTCTCCGCTGTTCCACTGTGCAAACACTTCGCTTATCTCGTCGCAGTTCATTGCAAGATGTTTTCGCATGATGTCGTATATTTCGCAGATGAGCTGCATGTCGCCGTATTCAATGCCGTTGTGCACCATTTTGACGAAGTGACCTGCTCCGCCATCTCCTATCCAGTCGCAGCACGGCGTGCCATCAGTTACTTTTGCCGCAATGCTTTGGAAAATCGGCTGTACGAGCGGCCATGCTTTTGCGTTTCCGCCAGGCATAATAGACGGACCGTTGAGCGCGCCTTCTTCGCCGCCGGAAATGCCTGTGCCTATGTATAGCAATCCATTTTGTGCCGCTTCCTGCGCGCGTCGTTCAGTGTCCATGAAATTTGAATTGCCCGCGTCTATAAGCACATCGCCTTTTTCCATGAGCGGCATGAGCAGGTGCATCATCTGGTCGACAGGCGTGCCTGCTTTTATCATAAGCATGATTTTGCGCGGGCGCGCGACAGATGCAACAAGCTCCTGCAATGTGTGCGCAGGTATGATTTTTTTGCCGCTGCCTCTGCCGTTTATAAAATCGTCTACGCGTTCAACGCTTCTATTGTATACGGCGACAGTGTAGCCGTTTCGTTCCATATTTAAAACAAGGTTTTCGCCCATTACCGCAAGACCGATTAAACCTATGTCAGCTTTCATATTTTTCTCCTTGTGATTGCGCTGCGCATTTTATTAAGATTTTTCAAGCCTGCTTCTTTGAGCTGATTCATCACCTCCACATACAAAACATTGATGAGCGTTGCCACTGCGATGCTTGCAGAAAACGATTCTGAAACAAGCGAACTGTGGAGCGGGCTTACGAGCAGCAGCGTGTCTGCCATGAGGGCAAGCGGCGAATTGTCATAGCTCGTGATGACCACAACGTGGCATTTGCGTTTTTTGAGTTCTTCCGCGAGTGAAATCGTGTCAAAATTGTTTCCAAGATGGCTGAACACGAGCGCAACATCTTGCGCGCCCGTTTGCGAGGCGAGCATAACCTGCATGTGGAAATCGTCAGAATATTGCACTGAAAGCCCGATGCGCACGAATTTGTGAAATGCGTCGCGTGCATTTATGTTCGAGCCGCCAAGCCCGCACAAGAATATGTGACGTGAGCGCGCTATAAGCGCTGCTGTTTTTACAACCGCTTTTTTGTTGAGCAGCTTTCTGCTTGACTCAAGCGCTTGAATTGTGTGCTGGAAAATGCTGTCGGCGACATCGTCTTTTTCGGAAACGCGTATTTCAAAAATTTGTGTGTTTGCGGCAGCGCTCTCTTTTGCAAGTGCAATGCGAAATTTTTGATAGCCGCCGTAGCCGAGCTTTTTCACAAAGCGGACGAGCGTTGCCTCGCTTATGCCTATTTTTTCCGCAAGCTCTGTAATGCTTTGCTCGAACGATGTATTTCCATTCTTAATGATAAAATCAGCAATCGTCTTTTCCTTTTCGCTGAATGTGCTGTAGCGGTTTTTAATGTTGTATATGACGCTAATGGCGGCATCGTTTTTTTTGTTCATTTCTGCATCCTTGTTAGTATGATTATATCATAAAAATAATTTTCATGCAAGGAATATTTTTTTTCTTGACAGATTATTTTCTTGGGTGTATGATAATAGTGTGCGCGTTGCTTGCGGGCAGAGCGTACATGTAGTTTTGAAAGAGGAATGACGTATGCGCAAAGCTTTAGAGACAGAAAAACCTGTGGATGTAATCCTTGTGGCAACTATTCTCATTACCATGTGCTCGCTTGTGCTTTTTGTCGTTTTTCCGCTCATTAAAGTAGCTGTCCAAAGTTTTGTCTCTTTTGACGGAACCGTGTCAGGAAAAGCGTATGTGCAGGCGTTCACTTCGGAAGAGAACTTCAAGGCGCTCACGCACAGCCTTGTGCTCGGCGTTGCAAGCGGCGCGCTTTCCACCGCCATCGGATTTATCTTTGCATATTGCGGCGCATATGTCAAAATGCGCGGAAAAAGCATTTTCAATTTAATTGCCATGCTCCCTATCGTTTCGCCGCCGTTTGCAGTTGCGCTTTCGATAATCTTGTTGTTTGGAAGCAGAGGGCTTGTCACGTATACGCTGCTCGGCTTGCGCGACGTAAACATCTACGGCTTCCGCGGGCTTTTATTCGCGCAAACGCTGTCGTATTTTCCCATCGCATATCTGTTGCTGAACGGTGTACTCAGCTCCATAGACCCATCAATCGAAGAAGCGTCGCGCAACATGGGCGGCTCTCGCGGCAAAACGTTTGTGCATGTAACGCTGCCGCTTGCGCTTCCCGGCATTGCGAATTCGTTTTTGCTCGTGTTCATCAAGTCTGTGGCTGACTTTGGCAACCCCATCACGATAGGCGGGAACTACCAGACGCTTGCAACGCAAATCTATTACCAGGCGATTGGCAACTACGACATGCAGGGAGGTGCTGCCGTTGCTATCCTTTTGCTGCTCATCTCCATGTCGCTTTTTGCGATGAGCAAGCTGTGGATAGAAAAGAAAACGTTTGTGACGATTACGGGAAAAGCGTCGCGAAAACGCAGCATGATTGACGAAAAGCACATTGTAATCCCGTTGAACATGTGCTGCTACATCATTTCGATTGTCGTCATTGCGCTCTACATTTTGATACCGCTCGTATCGTTCGTAAAGCTGTGGGGCATTGACTACACGTTTACGTTTGAAAACTATCGGTATGCGTTCAGCGTCGGCAAAAAGAGTTTGCGCGACTCCACGATTATGGCGGCGCTTGCAACGCCGGCTACAGGCATCCTCGCCATGATAATTGCGTTCCTTGTCGTGCGCAAAAAATTTGTGGGCAGAAAAGCGATGGAGTTTATCTCCATGCTCGGTATGACGGTACCTGGAACTGTCATGGGCATAGGCTATGTGCTTTCGTTCAACACGCCGCCAATCGCAATCACTGGTACTATGCTCATCATAGTGCTGTCGTATGTGTTCCGCTATTTGCCTGTGGGCGTGCAATCGGGCGTTACGTCGCTCAAGCAGATTGACCCGTCAATCGAAGAGGCCGCAGCAGATTTAGGCGCAAACTCGTTCAAGACGTTTATGACAGTGACGCTGCCGCTCATCAAGACGGCGTTCTTCGGCGGACTTGTGTATACGTTTGTCAAGAGCATGACATCGGTGAGCGCGGTCATCTTCCTTGTGTCTGCGCGCTACAAGCTGCTCACCGTATCTGTGCTCGATCAAGTTGATTCGGGAAAATTCGGCGTGGCGTCCGCCATGTCTACGATGCTCATCGTCATCGTATATGTGGCGATTGCAATTCTGTATCGCGTTATCGGATTGCTCGGCGTTAATCAACATACCTCGCCGCAAGAGACGAGGTATGTTGTTCTCTAAAGGTGTTGCAGTCGGATTTACTACCCCGATGCAAGCATCAGGGTAGTAAATCTTCCGCACGAATAAAAAAGATATTAAATTGACATGACTGGAGTTTTGCGTATGGAAAAAAATGTACAATCGAAATCGGTGCGTCTTGAGCACATTGTCAAAGAATATGAGTCGCCCGACAAATCTGTATTCCGCGCTGTGGACGACATAAACGTAGTCATCAACCCCGGTGAATTTGTCACGCTGCTTGGACCTTCGGGGTGCGGCAAGACGACGACGCTGCGCATGGTCGCAGGATTTGAAGTGCCTACTTCTGGTGAAATATTTCTCGGCGACGAAAAAATCAACAAGCTTACGCCCGACAAGCGAGACACCGCGATGGTGTTTCAGTCGTACGCGCTGTTCCCGCACTACAACGTGTTCAACAATATTTCGTACGGATTGCGTTTGCAAAAACTTTCAAGCGCAGAGATTTCTCAAAAAGTTGCGGCAATCATAGAGCTTGTGGGACTAACGGGACTTGAAAAGCGTTACCCGAATGAGATTTCTGGCGGTCAGCAGCAGCGCGTGGCGCTTGCCCGTGCGCTTGTCATGGAGCCGGGCGTTATGCTGTTTGACGAGCCGCTTTCAAATCTCGACGCAAAGCTGCGTGTGAGCATGCGCACTGAAATCAGAAAAATACAGCGCAGGCTTGGCGTGACGAGCATGTATGTGACGCACGACCAGTCGGAAGCGATGGCGCTTTCGGATAGAATCATCATTATGAACGGCGGACGCATAGAGCAGATTGGAAGTCCTGAAGAGATTTATCAAAAGCCTGCATCAGAGTTTGTGGCGGATTTTATCGGGCGTGCAAATTTTATGAAAGGCGTTGTAAAAGACATTGATGCAAAAGGCGTGCTCATTGAACTGTACGGCAGCGTGCTACGTGTACAAGGAAGCAGGCTGTATGCGGTTGGCGATGAAGTGACTGTCGTTGTGCGCCCTGAATCTATCACTGTTGGCGTGGACGGGCAGTTTGAAGGTGACGTTGTCATGTCAACGTTTATGGGGGCGCATCAGGAATATTTTGTGCAGCTTGGTGATGTGACGCTCGACGTGGAGCAGCTGAATCCTGCAGGAAGCGTCAAGTTCAAAGAAGGCGAAAAAGTGCGCGTGCATATGAATGAAGAGAGCATGTATATTGTCGGCTGACGATTGCATAGCATCGATGCTTGACCGCTTTTTATGAAGCGGCGAGCATTTATAGAGCGCTTCATATAAGGGAATCTTAAAAAATCACGAAAGCGAATTTTTCGAGGTGCCCATAATTGTTAGGAGGAAAAAATGAAAAAGATTGCTGTTGGTGTTATGGCTGCGGCATTGGTGAGCGGATTGCTGTGCTCGTGTACAAAAAAAAGCGAGGCGACAAAACCGACTCACTTGACAATGTATGTCGGCTACGTGGAAGAGTATGGCATGAAAGTGGCGGAAGAATTTGAAAAGGCTTCTGGCATTCATGTTGATTTTGTGCGCATGAGTGCAGGTGAAGCGCTTGGACGAATCCGTGCTGAAAAAACAAATCCGAAAGCGAGCGTGTGGTACGGCGGCTCTGCGGATTCATTCATCACTGCAAAAGGCGAAGGATTGTTGCAAAAATATGTGTCGCCGAGTGCAAAAAATATTCCGGCAAATCTCAAAGATGCAGACGGCTACTGGACAGGATTGACGGTGGGGTATCTTGGCTTTATCTGCGACAAGCGTTGGTTTGAAGACCATCCGGGAGTCGCATATCCAAGCTCGTGGGACGACTTGCTCAAACCTGAATTCAAAGGTCAGATTATTGTGTCGAATCCTGGCTCTGCTTCTACAGGCTATCTGCTTTTGTCAACGATGTGCCAAATGCGCGGCGAAGAAGCGGGCGTTGCGTACATGAAAGCGCTCAATAGCCAAGTAAAGCAGTATACAAAAAGCGGCGAAGCGCCGTCGCGCTCTGCGGCTCTCGGCGAATGCGCCATAGGCCTTACGTTTTTGCACAACGGCATTCGCTTGATGAAGCAAGGCTACGACAACATTTACCTTGCAGTGCCGCAAGAGGGAACGAGCTACGAGCTTGGTTCTGTTGCGATTATTGAAGGCGCGCCGGAACTTGAGGCCGCAAAAATGTTCCTCGACTGGTGCATGACTCCCGCGTGTTTGGAAATAGGGCAAAAATACACAGACTCGTATCACTTCTTGTCAAATCCTGAAGCGCACACGCCCGATGAAGCGACTGCTTTGCGCGACACAAAATTAATAAATTATGATTTTATCTGGTCGGGTGAAAACAAGAATCGTCTGCTTGAGGCGTGGAACGAGGCGGTTAAAGCAAACTGACAATGTGTCTATGAAACGCATCTGTTGCGGCGGATGCGCTTCTGTTTTGTGCTGTGCAATGCCACCGATGGCGGAATGCACAAAGCGAGCACGTCAACGAGGCCGCTGTTGATACGCGTCATTCGGCAGTTGCACGAACATTTGCGATTCGTGCAGCATTTACTGATAATACAGCTCGCTTTCAAAACAAATGCGCTCAAACTGTTTTCCCACAACAGTGATTTTTTTTGCCTCGTCGTCAAACGCGCAAAACAGCTGCAACAGTTCGCCCTTTTTTGCTTCGTGTGAATAGTTCATGCGAACGTCAGTGAAATCTTTGTTCTGGTATGATTCGCTCAAGCAGTCGATTGCAAACGCACCGTAGCGCGAGTTGTTCATGTGACCGTTCGCATCTATATCTGAATAGCATATCTGCCGCTCACCGCATTTTGTTAATGTTTCTGGAACAACTATTTTGCCAGCACTCATGCAGTTGTACGGCTCATCTCGTGTGCTTTCTTTACGAAGCATGAATTCTTTTGTGCGCACTATGCGGTGCGTTTTGTAGTTTACGAGCAGCCACGAGCTTATGCCGCTTACGAGCGCGCTCCCGTCGCTTGCAGTAATTTCGTATGCGCGCGTAAGCTGGAGCGGCTCCGGCTTTTTTTCCCACGTGTGAATAGTGATGATGTCGTTTGCTTTTGGCATGGTGTGAACGCGAAACGCGAGACGCGAAAGCAAAATGGCATAATCGTGCGCTGCGAGGAACTCATACGTTAAGCCGCGCTGATGATAATCTTCAACTGCGGTGTCTGTAGTGAGGCGGAGCAGCTCCGAAAGCGAAAGATGCGAACGGCTGTCGCATTGGCAAAAATACAGCTTCATCTCGCTGTGAAATGTCATGGCATCATCGTGCCATTGTTTGAATGTCGTCATAGTTGCTCCGCGCTCCATTTTGCAAGCAGCATTTCAGGGTGATACGATAGCTTTGCCTTGCGCAGCCCTTCAATGCCCAAATCTTCTTCCCGATTCAAATAGTCATACGCGTTCATCATTTTTGCAAACTGCTGATTGATGACTGCATACGCGCCGTCGCGGTCGTAGACGGGAATGGCTTTCTCAAAATGTACGTCGAACGTTTTGTCCGAAATCGCTGATCCGAGCGTCATAGCCACAGGCTTTCCGTCTGCGTACAAAATGCCGCCCGTAAGATTAAGTTCGTCGAGCAGCAAAAGAGCTTCTTCGATAATTGCGCGCTCTTCTTCTATGTCGTAATCGCCGCTTCCGCCGTTCGCGTCAAACCATTCGCGCTCAACTGTCCGTGCATCCGCTGCATTCTCTTTTGAAAGCGGCACAAATGTTGCGTCAGCATGCTTTCGCATAAACTGCGAGACGTGATTTTTCTTTTTGTGATATTTTCCGCCCGGAAGCTCTGCAAGCGATTGTGTCAAATAAATGTAGTCGCTGTCGTCGCGCCGCTCAGTGAACGTAAAGCGGTTGGGCATTTTTCGTTCAAGAAATAATTTTTGCTTGTCTGACAAAAGCGGAAAGGCGAGCGGCATGCCGTTTTTCTCCGCATCTTTTGTAAGAAACTCGATTGCCGCTTTCATGTCGCCCGTGCCAATGGGAAAACCATAGAGCGTACGCGTCGAAGCAATGTCGCGTTCAGTTGCTTCAAGCGCGCCGTATTTTCGCAGCACATTGCCGCCGCAGTAGCAGACGAGCGTCTTGTATTTGTTGCGATACAAAATGATGTTCGCGTATGAATCTGTGCAGCTCATAAGATTTGCGCTACACGAAGCCATATATAATTTTTCTGCGTCGTCTACCGACGGCACATGCCATTCAGGACACCCCATGTACAACCTCGTACAACATATAGTAGCGCATGAGGCGGTGCGTTGCAAGGCATTAGGGCAAATTCGAACAACGAACAGCAGCGAGTAAAAAAATCATGCAAGTATTTTTTCGGAGCAGAACGCAGCCGTATGGCTGCTCATCGAAAAGCCGCCCTTTCGTGCTTCGCTCCCGCTCATCCACCTTGACTGCTAGAAGCAGTCAAGGTGGACTAACGGCACTACACGGCGGGCTAGGCTGTAGTGCACATAGATGTGAGAATTTGCAAGCGTTTAAAATGCGCACTGAAAAAGCGTGCGCATTTTAACTTCGAGTTTGCGAAGCTCCGTCACAGGGTGCTTCACAAACTTGCGTATTTACGTGTGCGCTCACGAATGTAACAACTTTCGAAACTGTGGAACATGTGCCCATTTTTTGTGAACAATTTGTGCACGCACAAAAATCGCAAAAAATTCCTGCACCCGCCCACATGCGAAAATACCACAAATCAGTGAAAAAGCATACACTTTTCCTTGACAGCGGTATATATTATTTATAAAATATAACAAACGACCTATCGTATATTGTTTAAGGAGGACATATGGCAAATAAATCAAAGCCTACAGCAGTTCCACCGCATGCGCCGCCTGCAAACCCAAACTGGCCGAGTAGAACGGGCAACTCATCAGGGGGAAATCGTGGTAATGCGGCACCGCATGCAACACCAGACAGGAGGAAAAAATGAAAAAGCTCTGTTTTCGTATTTTAACGATTACAACGCTTGCAACCGTGCTGTTGCTTTTCGGTTCATGTACTCCTGGCACTGCAAGCGTGAAAGATACTGACGAAGATTTATCTGGCAACTATCCGCATGTGGTTGGATTTACCATTACCAATCATACCGACAAAGATTTAAACATAGCGAAGATAACGCGGTATACGCATTTTAATGCTATTTCCGATACTATATGGGATGCTCCGACTGAAAGAAGCCGCGTGGAAAATTCTGCCGTGCCGCAAACGACTGTGGTACACGCGAACGATACAACTGGAGTGCGTTTTATTTTTAAATATGAAACAGCATTCATGAGCGATGGCGGTGCATGGCTTATGCTCGATTGTTCCTATACTGACGATGGGATAAAGCTGCCATATGTTGGAACAGTGAGCGGTGAAATAGTTACAATGAAAAAAGACGCTCCTCATCAAACAGATGGCGTTCTATTCGGCTGCTTTTCTGCTGACTGCACGCTCGATTTTCGCAAAGACAGCGACGAATACATTCTTTGCATAGTGAAATAACCACACAAAAAAATTTTGCAGCGTGGGAATCAGTTTTCCTGCGCTGTTTTATTCGCGCGGAGGGGGACTACTCCGACGCTTGCGTTGCAAATACGGGTATGAAAGCCGACTGCCATACCTCGTCGCTTGCAGCGAGGTATGGTGATTCGAGCAGCGTGAGCGGCGGCGTGATAAAAACTTTGCACAGCAGCGCACGTTGAAGCGATACAGCCTAGCCCAGATGCGAAGACCGATAGTTGCCGCGCGGAACGCGCGGCAATGAGCGCGAGCGAAGTCGGAGCAGCTGGCTGTGCAGAGTAGCTTGCTCCGAAATAAGGATTGACTTTTTTAACAATATAATGTACTTGACTTATGTACATAAATGATGTACCATATGACTATGGGGCGGGATAAAGATTTTGTTTATCTGAATGCGTTTGTATGGGACACTGAAAAGAACAAACGCAATAAAATAAAGCACGGCATATCTTTTGAAAGTGCTGTTAGGATTTTTAGCGATCCGTGCATGACGCAGCAGTATGATACTAAAAATTCTACAGTCGATGAAGAAAGATGGAAATGCGTGGGAAGGGATTTAGTGTCTGGAAGTTTTCAAACACTAACAGTATCAATGACAGAACATGGAGAATACAAACGGATTTTTTCTGCAAGAAAAGCAACTGTCAAGGAGATAAAGGAATATGAAGCACATGCAGCACTCTTATAAGCACATTGATTTTCCGCCGTTGACAGATGAGCAGCGTGCGGAATTGGAACGATTAGACGCAATGCGAGATAGCGAAATAGATTGCTCTGATATTCCTGAAAGTCTTGATACGCCTATTGTGCCGTACTATTTTCAGTCATTAAAAATGCCAAAAACTGATGTGCACACAAAGATTGATAACGACACGCTTGCGTGGCTCAAGGGGCCTGGCAAAGGCTATCAAACGCGGCTGAATGCAGTGTTGCGCTGGGCAAGAATGCACAACTGTCCCATAGCGCAAATGTAGCAGCGCGCATTGTTGTTCTGGTGAGTGCTGTCTCGCTGTGCTTGTCACAACGGGCGGCGGCAAGCGTTCTTTTACAGCCTCACAGGAATTCCTTGCGCAAAAAGCGCTTCTTTTATGGTGCTGACAGTGTATTCGCCTGAATGCACCATAGTGGCGATGAGCGCGGCATCTGCTGTGCCGCTCGTAAACGCGTCTGCAATGTGCTGCGGATTTCCCGCTCCTCCCGATGCCACGACAGGCACGCTCACGCTTTCTGAAATCATGCGCGTAAGCGTAAGCTCGTAGCCCGTCTGCACGCCGTCTGTGTCAATGGCATTGAGCACTATTTCGCCAGCGCCGAGCGACACCGCTTTTTGCGCCCATGCTTTTGCGTCAAGCGCTGTTTTTGTGCGCCCGCCGTTTATGAACACGCGGTAGCCGCTTGGCATTGCGTTGTCGCGAGAAGCATCCATGCCGAGCACAATGCACTGGTTTCCGAAAATGCGCGCGCCCTCTTTTATTAAATCGGGATTTTTTACTGCCTGCGAGTTGAGGCTCACTTTTTCGGCTCCTGCAAGGATTATGGCGCGAATGTCGTCAACGCTTGCAATGCCGCCGCCCACGCAAAACGGGATGAACACTTCGCGTGCAACGCGCTCGATGAGCGAAAGCATGGGCGCGCGCCTGCGTGCTGACGCCATAATGTCGTAGAACACAAGCTCGTCAACGCCCTGCCGATAGTAGTCGCTCGCCATTGCAACAGGGTCGCCTATGTCGCGGTTGTTTTGGAACTGCACGCCTTTTGTAGTGCGTCCGTCTTTTACGTCAAGGCACACGATGATTCGCTTTTTTAGCACTGTCCGCCTCCCGCGCGTGGCGTGCTGCTGCCAGATGCGCTTGCGTTGTGCGTGCAGTGGGCGGGCGCGCTTGCGTTGTGCGATATGTTTGTGCCGTGCGATGTGTCCGCACTGTGCGATGCGTCTGCGCCGTGCGTGCAGTGGGCGGGCGCGCTTGCATCGTGCGATGTGCTTGCACTTGGTGCCGCGCTTGCGTTGTGCGATATGTTTGTGCCGTGCGATGTGTCTGTGCTCCGTGCTGTATTTGTTCCGCTCGCCGCGCCGCGTGCAAAATCATCCTTGCAAAAGTTTTGCAGCATGCGCAGTCCCGCGCTTCCTGATTTTTCTGGATGAAATTGAAACGCCGTGACGCTCCCAAACGAAACGCATGACGGAACGCGCACGCCGTAGTCCACATATGCTTTGACAATCGTTTTGTCTTCTGGCTGTATCACATATGAATGAACAAAGTACACGTCTGTGTGCTCCGCAACGCCGTCAAAAAGCGGCGAGCTTCCGTTTACATATGTCAAATCGTTCCAGCCCATGTGCGGCACTTTGCGCGCGTGCTCTTCTTCCCACAGCGACGAAAAATGGCGGATTGCACCTTTTACAAAGCCCAGACACTGCACGTCACCTTCTTCGCTGTACTCAAAAATCACTTGCGAGCCTACGCAAATGCCGAGCAGCTGTTTTTGGGAAGCAACCCAATCCGCAAGAAATGAGTCAAAGCCCGTGCGCTTAAGCTGCGACATCGCATATGCGGCATCTCCGTCGCCAGGAAAAATGAGTCGGCTGCACAAAGCAAGCTCGCGCGGATTTTTTGAAACGACATACGGCGCTTGAATCGCGTGGAGCGCGCGCTCAACGCTCCGTATGTTTCCGGCGTTGTAGTCAACAATCCCTGTCATAGTGATTATGGTAGCAAATGGTGCGAGGCATTGCAAGTGCGCACCAGTTCGGTTTCGCTCGCTCTTGTATTGTAAACTTATATTTGCTAGAATTGCATGCAAAGGAAAGCCGAACACACAAAGTGCGACAGGACCGTCGTCTGGCTCGAACCGTGTCAAACGCGGTGGTTCGTGGAACAATACTGCGCAGCATTGCGCGGTGTCGTACCGGAACAACAACTCGCCGGAAAACCTCAATGACAATCTTGGCTTCCGTGTGGTGCGTTCCAGCTCTAAAAGTAAACGGCGCAGGATTTCTCCGTAATCGCCGCAAAACTTTCAGAACCGACTTTTCTTGCACGATTTTCGTGCGAATGCATTCTGCTCAATGAGCGGAACGGCTCCTGCCCTGCTGGTAGCTATCAGCAGGTGCTGTAAACGCGAACGCCGGGCGGAGTTTTTTGGAGAGAGTATGTCACAGTTCCAATCGTTTTTTATACATGCGCTCGGCGACGCAGCCCAGTGCGATGAATTGAATGCGTTCATGCGTTCTCATGTCATTGTTCGTACAGTTGAAAATTGCATTTTTTCCGGACAGAACTGCGGCATTCAAATCCTTGTCGAATACAAGAACGCAGGAGAATCATCAAAGACAAGCAAACGGATTGACTGGCGCTCAGAACTTAAAACGGATGAGCAAAAACAAATGTTTGACAAGCTCAAAGCGTTTCGCGCGTCCCTTGCAAAAGAAAAAAAACTCGTTGGCGCATACATGGTGTGCAAGGACGAACATCTTGCAGCCATTGTGCAAAAGCCTGCCATTACGCTTGACGAAATAAAAGCGCTTCCGCATGCGGGCAACATCATGCTCAAAGAGTTTGCGCAAGTTTTGCTTGATGAGTATCACAAGCTTTTGAAAGAAAGCGATGAAGCAGAAAGCGATGAAACGAGCAACATCCCTTTTTAATCGCATTGTATCGTTTGAAAATTTGCGCAGTGCATGGCTCAAAGCGCGCAAAGGCAAAACAAAGAAAAAAGCAGTGAAAAACTTTTCGCGCAACGTGAACGCGAACCTAGCGTTGCTCAAACATCGCTTGTACAAAAATGATTTTTCAAGCTATGTGCAGTTCAAAGTGTGTGACCCGAAAGAGCGCGTCATAAGCGTTGTGCCGTTTTCAGACCGCGTAATGCACCACGCAATTATGAATGTGCTCGAAAGCATTTTTGAGCGGCAGTTTATCTGCCATACATACGCATGCAGGAAGGGCAAGGGCACTCATGCGGCAGCGCGGTATGCAAAGCGCAAGGCGAGCTCATCAACATATTTCTTAAAGCTCGACGTAAAAAAATATTTTGACAGCATTGACCACGAGCGTTTAAAACGGCAGCTGTCGCGTATCATAAAAGACAGCAAATGCCTTATGCTGCTTTTTGCAATCATAGACAGCTACGCCTCTTCCAGCGGAATTGCGAAAGGGCTTCCCATAGGCAATTTGACAAGCCAATTTTTTGCGAATTTCTATTTGTCATCGCTCGACCACGTTATTCTTGAGCGCATGAATGTGCGCGGCTATGTGCGCTACATGGACGACATGGTGCTCTTTGCAAACAGCATGGAGAAACTGAAAAATACGCATAAAGCAATTGCCGCATTTTGTGCGGATGAACTTGCACTGCAATTAAACGAAGCGGTGTTTGGCGCGACAGCGCACGGCGTGCCGTTTTTGGGCTGGCGCATTTCGGGAAATCGCGTGCGCGTGTTGCAAAAGATAAAACGACGCATGAAAAACACGCTCGAAAATATAGAGCGGAAGTTTGCGGCGGGGCAAATAAGCGAACAAGAGGCATGCATTCGCTCGTTTGCCGTGTACGCCACGCGGCGCGTGCAGCAGTAACGCAGTAAAGGCGGAACATATCTGAAAAAGGACACCTTTACAAAAGGTTTCCTTTTTCAGGCTTTTACCTTCCAAATTTTCCTCCCGCATCAAGACATTTTTCACAAAAAGATGTATAATAAAGATGAAGCCGTCCGAGCGGCGGCAGGAGAAAGGTTCAGGCAGCGCGGTATGGTCGCGAGCCTGAAAGCAGTCCAACAACATAGGAGGCAGTATGAGACTGGTAAAGGT
>JAGAZO010000014.1 GCA_017940005.1 Treponema sp. | reverse complement strand
TATATATATATTACTATAGAAGAATAATAACATTTCTCTTTTTCTTTCTTGTTACGCCATTTTTTATTGTTACACAGCCTGTTGACCATGAAGTATCACCATGGTATACAAATCTTTTTATTTCTGGCGCGGTACAACAAAATTTTGCTGTTGCATCGCTGCAAGACTATGTTGTGCCAAAACCTGGCTGGCGTCTGGCCGCAGGTTATGCATTATTTCATACGCACACGCATTCATTTCCGCTGTATGTAGAAGCTGGGCACAGTGTTGTTTCTGGAACGAATCAGATAGTACGCTCGCTCGACATATATCCCATGCAATTTTTTAGTGGATATGAATTTATGCCGCTTTCATGGCTTTCTCTTGATGTTGCCGTTGGTGCGGGCGTGTATTTTGCACATATTGACCATTACGACACTGTGCTTGATTTAATTCGTGGCAATCTTATGACTACACGTGGACACGGTTTTATTTTTTCGGGAAAACTTGGTGCGGGTGTCAACTTGTATCGGAAAGCGATTGAACTGCGTGTAAATGGTACAATCGAATGTATTTGGGAAACTGGTGGTATCATTCCGTTGCCAGGTGTCAATCTGGCGCTTACTGTATATCCTGGAAAAATCGTACACAATATACTGCATCCTTTGGTAAAAAATGTGGTTGAAATAAAAGAAGTAGAAACGGTAGTAGAAAAAGAAGTAGAAACAATTGTAGAGAAAACTGTTGAAGTAGAAAAAGTTATTGAAAAAGAAATACGCGAAGAAGTACCATTTTTGCTTTCAAATAATTTTGTCATTTTATTCGATGCTGAAAAAGCGCTTTTAACAGATGAAGCTAAAATGCAGCTTGATACGCTTGCCGAACTGCTCAAAAAATATCCTGATACAAAGATAGCTGTTGTCGGCTCTGCTGCTCCATATTATTCAGTTGATTCACAATTAGAGCTCGCGATTATACGAAGCTGGGCAATCGTAAATTATTTGCGCGACACAAGCGGTATTGCACAAGAGCGCATGGTAGTTCGCCGTCCTGTTATGGCGGACGTAGCGGCAAAAGGAGACTCGAGTGAAGAGGTGCAGTTAAGAAGCGTTTCTATACGTGTATATCAGTAAAACAGTTGCGCATACATAGCGCATCATTAATAGGGAGTTTTTATTAGGAGAAGACGATGAACAGTAAGGCAAAAAAGGTTGTAGGCATAGTGGCATGTCTATATGCATTGACAGTTATTTCGTGCAATAATTTAATTCACGACTTAGTACCGCCGTCAGGCGACATCATCTCGTTTCGAGTCTGTGATATTTCGGGAAATGATGTAACAGTACAATCTGCCATAACAGGAACGAGGATAACTGTCGATGTTCTCGATAGTGCAGATATTACTACGTTGATTCCTGTGGTAGAACATTCTCCCAAAGCGACAGTTCTTCCGCTTACTATTGCATATATCCAGAGGGCGTTTCCCACTGTCAATTTGCTCAAAGCTGCGGTTGGCATGTACGAGGCAAAAGAAAATGACACGCTCCTTGACTGGACAGTCGATTTTTTGCGGCAGCATCAAGGTTTTAAAGTGCCGCCGCTTGACGAAGCTATTGATTTTTCTTCCGATGTGCCATTTGGCATACTTGCGGGCAATGGCGAATATCGTGCGTATTCAGTTTCAGTCAACTTTTCCTATAGTGATAATTCTGATAGTGACAGCTCTGCTGAGAAAAATATTATTTCATTTACTGTGCATAATCAAATTGATGAGTCTGTCATTGGAGAAAAGACTGTTGATTTTACCGTACCATCTGAAACATACAGCACAGTGTTTGTGCCTACTGTCAGCGTCTCTGAAGGTGCAACAATATTGCCATTGACGCAGAATGTGTTGATGGAACTTGTTGACGGCGATATGGTAAAGCTTGTCTCGTTTTATAGCGGATTTGCCGCCGCAGCAGATGCAGAAAAATATGTGGAAAAATGGGTGCGCGCCAACAACATTGAATTCTTTGACCCGCTTGCTTGCACATATAGCATTGATTTTTCTGAACCAGTGTACTACCTTATCAAAGGTAGTGACGGTTCAATAAAATTTTATAAAGTAACATGTCATTTTAAAGATGTATCACCAAAACTCAAGAACGTAACGTTTTCAAAATATAATAATGAAGGACTTGTCAGAGATGCAAGCGGCAGTGTATCAACATCTGGAACAGTATACGTGAGCGTATATTATCCTGCGGAATATACCGCAGACGGCGGTTCGCTTTCGCTTGTTCCCGATGTAACGTTTATCGGAGATAAAATTACGTACAGCATTTCAGGCAGTGCAGAGATGGAGCTTGTCTCTGGTGTTACAGCAATTCCGTTTACCGATGCACTGCGCGAGTGCCAGGTGTGTGTATATCTCGACGGTGAAAAAAAAGAATACACGCTCACTGCTACGTATTATGAGGACAGAGACACAATCCGCAGCATTACCGATTTCCGTTTTAAAAAGGAGCTGAACAGCGACATCCAGGCAACTGCCATGGCATCAATCTTTGATGAAGGCGACACCGGTTTAATTACTGTTACTGTGCTTTACACAGGGGAATGCCCTTACGATTTGATTCCGACATTTGTGACGCCAGGCACAGTGACGATTGAGCATGTGCAGCAGATAAGCGGTGTAACAAAACAGAATTATTCCACATCATTGCAGTATTTGTGCACATCGCGAAACGGATTGTATTGCCGCTTGTATACGGTGCGTGTTGCATTTATCCAAGTTGCTCCTGCTGTTGCGGCAATCACTTCGTTTTCATTTCCGTCGCGTTTGAATGAGGGCTTAAGCTGCGATGCAGAAGGTGTTGTGAGCGATGCAACAGACACCATTTTAGTAGAAGTTCGATATTCGCAATACGGCTTCTTCAAACTTATTCCGGAGTTTTCTGCGACAGGACCGGTGACAGTGTCTGGCATTACGCAGTCGTCAGGATTCAGTGCGCAGAATTTTAGGGCTGCTGTCTATTATACTGTAACAGCTGCAGAAGATTCATCGGTGACTAAAACGTATAAAGTACAGGTAACATACAAGCAGGATGAAGACAGCGCGTGCAGCCTTGACAGCTTTACATTTATAGATTCGCTTAATCCTACCTTGCGCTATTCTTCTCCTGTGACAGTGCTGCTTTCTGAACATACGCTCACTGGATTTGCCCTTTTACCTCAGGGAACAGATAGCGCACATACGCCACTTGTGCCGACATTTACCGCACATGGCACTGTGAGTGTGAACGGTGTACAGCAGCAGAGCGGTGTGTCTGCCGTTGACTTTTCTTCTCCCGTTGTGTACACCGTTACGAGTGCCAATGGATTTTATACAAAAGAGTACACTATTACGCTGCAAGAAACTGGTACAATAATTTATGTTGACAGCAATGCCATTGGACGGAGCAACGGCACGAGCTGGCAAGACGCCTACATTTCCCTGTACGCGGCACTCGAAAGCATGTCTCAGTTTAAGGCTGATACTATGACAGAAGTGTGGGTGGCGGACAGAGGTATGTATCACGAACCGATGGAGGTAGCGTATTTTACGTTATATGGAAGCGTGGCGTTACGCGGCGGTTTTAACGGTACGGAAACAAGCATTAATGAGCGGGAACAAGGAAGGCGAACAAAGTTAACTGCATCAAAAAACTCCACTAATGGCGTACTGTATGGCACTACGGCCGAAGCCACCATTGTGCTCGATGGATTAGAAATAAATGATGTATATAATGTATGCAGCAAACCGGTATCTCTTTTGAAGTCTGCTAGTACGGAAATTGTAAATTGCGCGTTTCGTGGCAACTATCATCGTATCAATAGTATTACTGAATCAGGCCACACTGCTGTTTCTTATGCGAGCTACTCGTTACGCAATATTTGTGGCGCAACTGTTGTTATAAAGGATTCTGTATTTGACTGTGATATTATGATTGCTGCCAATGATGGAGGTTTTGAGAACTGCGCATTTAAATCACAAACATGTATTGCTTTAGAAGGCAATAGTTCTAGAGGTGCTCCTATTTCTTTTTCTAACTGCACATTTGGCAGTGATATGATATTTATGCTAGGTGACTACATTGATGTAGAACTGCCGAGCTTGCCAAACGGTATGTTTGTTGTATGTGATAGTTATACAAAACGAGTTATTGTACGCGATTCAAATGTTACATTTGAGTGCTATTTTCCAAAAAACTTGGTTGTTCAAGACTCTGAAGTGCGGCTCTATAGAATATGGAGAACGGGCAACGGAAGTTCAGTTTATTTAGATAATTGTACAGTAATATTACAGTCTATCGTTGATATTAATAAGCAGAGTAATTTTCACCTGTATGAGTGCAATGTTGAATCCGACGAAAAAGGCTGTTATTTTACAGTATATGATGCTTATGTCTTAATTGAAAAGTGCAAATTTAATAAAACTAAGTTTGAGTTGTCCAAATATAGTGATAATATGAATGCCGGGAATATTACCATATCAAAATCAGAATTCTTTTTTGACGATGGTAATATTGCCATGTACACTGGCTATCATTATACTTATCATAATTTAACAATAACGGATTCATTATTCAATAATGCTAAAATCGATATATGCTATGGGCTCAATACAGTTGCCATAACAAACTGCACTTTTTTGGACTCCGCCGAGCATACGTTAAGAGCTAGAGACTCCATTACTTTTAGGGGGAATAGATTTTATGCGCCGACAACTACTGTACAATTTACGGCAGATGCTAACACCAATTTTGTATATGATGACAATCTTGTTATTGATAACGACTCCAATACGGTAAGTGGATTAGCTCTAACGTTTAAGGGGAGTGGTTCATATTCTTTTTACGGGCAAAAAATCAAATCAGCAAGCTGCGAAAATGCTGCTGCTACTTTTGACAATTGTATATTTGATGCCAGCAGCAACTACAGCTGTATACGTGGTTTTTCAAGTTCTAGACTTTACATAAAAAACTGTAATTTTAGGAATTTATATCGGAGAAGCGCAATAATCTACGCCAGCGGGGAGCTTTTTATGGATGGATGTCAATTTGCTAATATCACCCATAACAATTTGTCCTCTAATGATATTATATCCATTGATGGAAATGCATATATAACTGATTGCACCTTTAAAGATATATATCTTGCTTTCTACGAGATGTACAACGACAACAACAAATATAGTTGCGCTCATTTAATAGATAGCTCATCAAGCGAGTTCGTTATCGACAGATGTACGTTTGTAAATATTGTAACAGAAGGAGGTGGCGCTGCAATTTATGCTACTGGCAATACACTTATACGCGACTGTTATTTTGCTGACTGTGTAGCAGTAAAGCATACTGGTGGAGCTATATACTTCAGTGCGCTCAGAGAGTTCAATGTGAATTTTACGGTACAAAACTGTACGTTTTTGAGGAATACTGCAAAAGGAGGTGGTGGGGCTATTGCAATATTTATGCATAATCCGTGCACTCTGCATATAGATAGCTGCCGCTTTGCTGCCAATGCTAGTACCATATTTGCGGGTAATGCCACTGGTAGTAGTATTTGCGATGAGAATTCCTTTATAATGACTGATACGTATGTGTATGGTTACGCTTCCGATTTCTTGACCGTCTATAAAGGAGTGCATACAACTATTAATGGAACAACCACGGTATCTGCTGATGAGGCTATGACATGGTGGCGAGACTAATCTTCATGCGATGCAGTAGTGTACTGTGCGCCTTTTGTGGAATTCTTGTTGGCTGTTCCAATCTTGCAGTACGAGAGATTCTCAAAGGGCGTGAAGAAGTGGTTGTGGTACGGCTAGTTTCTCCACCTGACAAGACAGAATATCTGCTCCATGACGAGTTGCTCTGCAATATGGACGGTACGCCGCTCGCGAATGTGCTTTGCGACGGGCTTCTCGTTGAAGCAGTATACACAGACAATTCCACTCGTCACGTTGCGCCGCGCATTGCACATGCAGCGGAATTGCAGCTAGTGCCTGGTATAAATGTTATTCCCGTACAAACAGACGAAAATGCGGAATACGAATCGGACATAACGTTTGCTATTTTTTGTTATTCTGAATATGACATGCTTGCGCCGCTCTCCTTGCACTACGGAGATGCACATGATGAGCGTGCTGCTCTTGCGCGCGCGTTTCAGAGCGTGCTTGGCGTCTCGTATGAACTAGCGCGTACAGAAACATCATACACGCAGTGGAAAACTGTATACGACTGGGCAACGAGCAATGAGCGCGGAGATGCGCGCTACACATTTTACAATGCTGGCAACGAAGGTTCTGAAGGTATGAGCGGCGCTCCTGATGCGGGGAGTGGCGAACCTGTTACAAATGTGTCGCTTAGAGACGTGCGCATTTGGTGCAATGCCAAAAGCGAGATGCTCGGATTGCAGCCAGTATATCGTGTAGGCGGCGGTGTGGCGCGAAGTGCTATTGCGTCTTCTGGCATAGATAATGCAACTATTGATGTAAGCGCAAACGGCTTTAGGCTTCCTACCGCAACTGAATGGCAGTATGCTGCACGCGGCGGGCTTGCTGCATTTTACGCAGATAAAACGCACGACATGCCGTACAGCAATTTTGCTGCGAGCACTTTAGATTTTCCGTGGAAGCACAAGTATGCTGGCACCGATGATGAGGGAACGCTTTCAGAATACGCTGTATACGATTCGGAATGTACCGCTGCCTGCGGAATGCTTTTGCCAAATAGCATTCATCTGTACGATATGACAGGCAATGTAGCAGAATGGACAGACACGCGTTCTGTAGATAAATACCGTGTATGCGGTGGCTCTTATCAGGATAGTGCAGATGATTGTAAAATTGACGCAGAGCAAAATTTACCTGCAGCTACTGCAACATCTTTTATCGGTTTTCGAGTGTGCAGGAGCATCCTTGTCCAGTAACATAGTATATGCATCTTTTTCCCCGAACATGTCGCGCATGTGTCGATATACCGCGCATGTCGCGCATTGAGAAACATTATTCAATGTGCTATAATGACTGCATGCAAAAGCGCGCGTCTGTTGCATGGTTGCAATCTGCCGATTTTGGCAGTACATGGTGCAGAACTGCGTCTGTTGCACGGCACATGTAGCGTGCACGTGTCTGCTGCGCAGTGCACGCGGTTGTGGTGCAGTGTGCGTAGTGGAGCACGCGTTGCAATTCACGTGCTTTTGCGAATTTTTTTGTGCGGGGCAAACACATGAACGACACTGATGAAATTCTCGATTTATTGCGCGAGAACGCGCGCCTTTCTGTAGAAGATATTTCTGCCATGACAAAAAAATCGAGCGATGAAGTGCGCGCCATAATCAAAAAGCTTGAAGACGGCGGCATCATCATGAAGTATGCTGCAATCGTCAATCCTGAAAAAGACGGTGAGCTTAAAGACAAAGTGCGCGCGGAAATCGAAATACAAGTGACGCCGCAGCGCAACAGAGGATTCGACGCAATCGCAGACAGAATCTGGCGATTTCCGCAAGTAAAGTCGCTCTATTTGATGAGCGGTGGCTACGACTTAAAAGTGATTATCGAAGGCGACACGCTCAAAGAGGTTGCGCTGTTTGTGTCGAGCAAGCTTTCCACGCTCGAAGGCGTGCGCTCAACAAAAACGCATTTTATCCTCAAAACATACAAAGAAAACGACATTGTGTATGTGGAAGCGGAGCGCGACAACCGTGAAGGAGTCACAGCGTAATGAACACGCGCAAAGACAGGTTTTCAAAAAAGATTCTCGCAACGCCGCCGTCGGGCATTCGCAAATTTTTCGATTTAGTGATTGGGCGTGACGACATCATCTCGCTTGGCGTGGGCGAGCCTGATTTTCCAACGCCATGGCAAATGCGCGAGGAAGCATTTTATCATCTCGAAAAAGGAGAAACATCGTACACATCAAACTGGGGACTGCTTGAACTGCGTGAAGCGATTGCAACGTATCTTGAAAAATACGGCATGTACTACGCGCCCAAAAACGAAATACTCATCACTATTGGCGGCTCTGAAGCTGTTGACGCAGTGCTCCGCTCCATATTAAATCCCGGTGATGAAATCATCGTGTGCGAGCCGTGCTATGTTTCATATCAGCCGCTTTCCGAACAGTGCGATGCAACGCTCGTGCACCTCGACACAAGCGCAACAGATTTTGTACCGACAGCTGCGCACATTGAAAGCGTCATAACGCCGCGCACAAAAGCGCTCATGCTGTGTTCGCCGTCTAATCCCACCGGCCGCATGATTCCAAAAGAAGAGCTTGCAAAAATTGCGGCAGTTGTAAAAAAACATGAGCTGTGGTGCATAAGCGACGAGATTTACAGCGAGCTTGTGTACGACGGGAAAAAGCATGTTTCAATAGGCAGCTTGCCTGGCATGAAAGATTACACGGTTATCATCAACGGATTTTCAAAAGCGTTTGCAATGACTGGCTGGAGAATCGGTTACTTTGCCGCTCCCGCAGAACTCACCGAGCAAGTGTGCAAGCTGCACCAGTATTCAACAATTTGCGCGCCCATTATGAGTCAGTACGCCGCAATCGAAGGACTTAAAAACGGCTGGAGCGAAGTGGAGCGCATGCGCGTGAGCTATCAGCAGCGGCGCAACCTCATGTACAAAGCGTTTTGCGACATGGGCTTGCCGTGTACGGAGCCTGAAGGCGCGTTTTACATTTTTCCCGACATTCGCTCAACGGGGCTCTCGAGCGAGGCGTTTGCCACGCAGCTTATTGAACAGCAGCAAGTCGCTGTTGTGCCTGGCACGTGCTTTGGCGAAGGTGGCGAAGGATTCATACGGTGCTGCTATGCTACCGATATTAATAAAATAAAGGTTGCAGTTTCACGCATTGCACAAATGGTCGAAGAGCGGCGGCACGGAAACGCGCAACAGTGATACGTGTGGTAAACTGTATTAGGAGATACGTGGTCTGATGGATATACTAGTACCAATTTTTGCAATAGTAATCATCATTGTAGTTCTTGTTGTGGTTATCGTTGCCATGCGTGCATCGCGTATAAGAAATGCAGGTAAAGAAAGAGCTGGTTCATTGTCTGCAAAAAACAGAAATGCAATTATTAAAGATTGTTCCAAACAGCTTGCACGCGATCCGCGCAATATTACTGCGCTCACGACACTTGGCGAGCTTTACTACAATGAGCAAAACTGGGAGAAGGCATTTCCGCTTTACAATGTACTACTCGATTTGACTGCGACGCATCAAGAAATAGATGCAGCGAAGATTGCAGAGCGACAGGGAATATGCGCATTTAAAATTAATAAATTTGATGATGCGGCAAGAGGTCTCATTTCTGCGTATAAACTGTCGCAGAATAATTTTAATGCAAGTTATTATCTCGGACAACTCATGTTGCAAAAAAATGATTATGAAAAGGCTGTCATGTGCTTGCGCAAAGCTCGCTCAATTTCTCCTGAATCTACAGAAGTAAATGAACCGTTGGGAATGGCGTATTTTAGATCAAAGCATTACAAAGAGTGTCTGCCATTTCTTCGCAAAGTGCTCGACGAAGAGCCGACAAACAAAGAAGTGCTCTTTACGCTTGCATCTGCAATGTCTGAAACAGGGTATAATGATCAAGCATTGAAGATTTTTTTGCATCTCAGACCAGACCCGCAGTACGGTGCACAGTCATGTCTTTCTGCAGGAATGATTCATGAAAGCATTAAGCAGCATGAAAATGCCATACAAGATTATGAAATCGCTTTGAAGCTTGAAAATGTGCCGAACGATTTGCAGGCAACAATTCGCTATCGCCTTGCAATGGCGTATCTTGCGCTTAACAATATTGGAAAGGCGCTCTATTACTTAAAGCAGATTCAGATGACAACACCAGGCTTCAAAGATGTAGGCGCGCTCATTCAACGGTATCAGGAGTTGAACACAAATGCAAATTTGCAGGCATATTTAATGGCGGCGACAAGTGATTTTGTAGCGCTGTGTCGTCGTTTTGTTATGGCATACTATGCAGATGCTACGGTAAAAATTGAAGATGTAGCAGTGACGTCAGAATCTGTTGAAGTATTATGTACTGTCGAGACAATCAAATGGGAAGACAGCGAACTGTTTCGTTTCTATAGAAACTCTGGTGCCATAGGGGAACTCTATGTGCGTGATTTTCATTCAAAACTGCGCGACTTAAAATGCGACAGAGGCTTTTGCATTACAGCTGGAAGTTTTACCGAAGAAGCACATAAATATGTGGAAGGCAGACCTGTTGATTTAATTGAAAAGAGTAAACTTACGTCCATACTGAAAAAAATATAATGTCGCGATGCATGTCCGTTTCAAGCAGCTGCTGTATGCATGAATAGCATTTTCTTTTTTTTTGTTGTATAATCATACTATGATTGCTCATGATATACTAAAGCTGCAAAACGGCAGCGATATACGCGGCATCGCGGTATCTGGTGTTGAGGGAGAATTTGTTAATCTTACAGAAGAAATCTGCAACTGGATTGGGCAGTCGTTTGTGCAATGGCTTGCAAAAAAAATCAACAAGCCTGCACATACGCTTGTCGTTGGAATAGGGCGCGATTCGCGTATTTCTGGTGAACGGCTTGCTGCATCTGTTGCAAGCGGCATGAGCACGCAAGGGGCATCTGTCATTGATTGCGCGCTTGCCACAACGCCTGCAATGTTTATGAGCACAGTATTTCCGCAAACGCGCTACGATGGAGCTGTTATGATAACAGCAAGCCATCTTCCATTCAATCGGAACGGTATAAAGTTTTTTGATAAAGACGGTGGGCTTGAAAAATCAGACATAATGACAATCCTTGAAAGCGTGTGTGCGATGCATGATGTTGAAAGCGGTTGCCATGATGCCCGCAATGGCGATGCAGCGAATAGCGGCAATCGCGCTGCCGGCGGCGCTGTTGTGTTTTCAAATGGCGCAGCGGCGCAACCATATGCAAGTTCATGCGATTTGCTTTCGCTGTATGCCGAGCACTTGCGCAGTACGATTTGCCGCGAGCTTGGTGCAGCTGAAAGTGATAAACCGCTTGCAGGTTTAAAAGTCGTTATCGATGCAGGGAATGGAACAAGTGGCTATTTTGTCAGCAAGTTGCTTGTCCCTCTTGGTGCGGACACAACAGGTAGTCAGTTTTTAGAGCCCGATGGCATGTTTCCAAATCACATTCCTAATCCCGAAAATAAAGATGCAATGGAATCAGTCCGCACAGCTACGTTGCATAACCGCGCTGACATTGGTTTGATTTTTGACACCGATGGTGACAGAATGTCTGCTGTGCTTTCAGATGGCACTGAAGTAAGCAGAGATGCGGTCATTGCGCTTTTTGCTGCAATCCTTGCGCCGCGCTATCCGGGGAGCACGATTGTAACTGATTCAGTTACATCGGATAGACTCACGTTCTTTTTGCAAGAAGTGCTTGGTTTGCATCATATGCGCTATATGCGCGGCTACAAGAATGTCATCAACAAGTGCAAGGAATTGAATGCGAAAGGCATTGTTTCGCCGCTTGCGATGGAGACTTCTGGACATGGTGCGCTCAAGGACAACTATTATCTTGATGATGGTGCATTTCTCGCAGTACAGTTGCTTATTGCCATGTCTCGTGCAAAAGCCGCGCATGGACGTGTTGACAGCCTTATCGCAAAATTGCCGCCACTTGTCGAAGAAGTGGAGCATCGTCTAAAAATTACTACCGATGATTTTATGTCGTATGGGAACAGCGTTCTTGCTGCATTCAAGATGCGCGCGCAAAAAGCTGGCTGTGAACTTGCAGAATCATATGAAGGTGTACGCATTTCATTTCGTAGTGACGATATACGCGGTTGGTTGCTTTTACGCTTGAGTTTGCATGACCCTGTCATGCCGCTCAATGCAGAAGGCGAGCGCATAGGTGATTGTGCAAAAATCATTGCAGTTGCAAAAGAATTACTTGTAGGTTTTGACAAACTCGATACAGCATGTTTACAATGACGAGACAACTGAAACTATGATGTTATAGCGCTGCGCATACGCTTTCAT
Organism: Treponema sp.; assembly: GCA_017940005.1. Classification (GTDB taxonomy): domain Bacteria; phylum Spirochaetota; class Spirochaetia; order Treponematales; family Treponemataceae; genus Treponema_D. The sequence goes on along the minus strand of JAGAZO010000014.1, from coordinate 20,122 downwards.
ATGCCGTAGGCACCTGTTGCAGTTGCTGTAATTTGCACGTCTGCCTAGTCTTGTTTTCAGCTAATTTCACCGCTGCTTTCAATCGCTGCAAAAAGCTTGTTGCGTGGAATTGAAATATGCGCTTCGTCAAATACTTTTTTGATTGCGATGAATGTTTCATTTTTTGCAGCAAGAAAATCAGTTTTGTTGAACCAGACTGCAAGCGTCAAGTTTATGCCGCTTTCGCCAAAGCCATCAAACCACGCGGCAGGAGCAGGATCTGTCAGCACTGTCGGGCAGAGCGCAGGAGCTTTTTTGAGCGTGTCAAGGGCAGTTTGCATGTCTGTGTCGTAGCTCACTGAAACAGCGATTGTCAATCTGCGTTGCGGAAAAAACGACGTGTTTGTTAAATTTGAATTGATGATTGACGAGTTTGGAACGCGCACAAGCTGATTGTTCGGCGTGTGAATTTTTACTGAAAGCAAGTCAACTGAATCAACGGTGCCCGTTTCATTTCCTACTGTAATGAAGTCGCCTACTTTCATAATCCCTTCGCCGAGCACAAAGACGCCGCTTATTAAATTGCTCACCGATGTTTGCGCCGCAAAGCCGAGCGCAATGCCTGCAATTCCCGCAGCTCCCCACACGGCAGAAAGCTTTACGCCGAACATGCTCAATACGTACATGACGACGATGATGTAAAACGCATAGTTAAATATTTTTGTGACGAGCATGTACCGTTGCGGCGACATTTTGTCATGGTGCATTTTACGCATTGCACGCATAATAAGGCGATAGACAATCCATAAAATGAGCAACACGACGAGCGCGCTGATTAATTTAAAAAGATTGCCCCATGTTAAAAATGATTTGAGCCACACGAGAAATGTATTTGTCGATTCAACTACCACGTGATGCGCAGCTTCGGCAACTGACTGCGTTGTATCTGCCGTTTCATTCATTTGATAAATCTCCTATTCGTATTTGTTGCGCAAATAGTAGCACGCTAAAAATTGCACCATTTTAGCAGTTTTTGGCGCGCTCGTCTATTCACGCTCGTTGCGCTTGCATATGTCGTTTATGAAACACGTGTCGCAGTGTGGATTTCGTGCAGTGCACACGTATCGTCCATGCAGAATAAGCCAGTGGTGCGCGTGATTCATGTACCGTTTTGGAATGCGCGCAACGAGGCTCTCTTCAACTTCCACAGGCGTAGTGCCTTCTGCAAGCCCTATTTTGGGGCAGATGCGCAAAAGGTGCGTGTCTACCGGCATTGTCGGCTCTCCCCACACCACGTTGAGCACCACATTTGCTGTTTTCCGCCCAACGCCCGGCAACGTCATGAGCTCTTCGCGCGTATGCGGCACTTCACTGTTAAAATTATTAATTAACAATTCGCTCAACGCGATGATATGCTTTGCCTTTGCGTGATACAAGCCTATGGAGCGAATGTACTGTTCGAGTTTTTTTTGACCGAGCGCAACCATTTTTTTTGGCGTGTCTGCAACTTTGTACAGTGGCTCTGTCGCCGCGTTTACGCTTTTGTCAGTTGCTTGTGCAGAAAGCACGACAGAGACGAGCAATGTGTACGCGTTTTTCCATTGCAGTTCAGACTTTGGGTCTGGGTTCTGCTTTTTGAAGCGGTCAAAGATAGTGCAGATTTCCTGCTTTGTTAAAAGTTCCACAGGGCAACACCGTGTCGTTACTTGATTGCGTTTTTAAGCGCGTCTGCTTTGTCTGTTTTTTCCCAGCTGAATTCGCTGCGTCCAAAATGACCATAGTTTGACGTTGCTCGATACATTGGATGTTTTAAATCGAGCGTTTTGATAATTCCAGAAGGCGTGCAGTCAAATACCTCTTTTACCGCAGCGACAATTTTTTCAGATGGAACTTTTCCCGTTCCAAATGTGTCTATCATAATTGAAACAGGGAACGGCACGCCTATTGCATAAGCAAGCTGCACTTCTGCGCGCTCTGCAAGCTCGGCGGCTACAATATTTTTTGCAATATAACGCGCCATGTACGCTGCGCTTCTGTCCACCTTTGATGGGTCTTTTCCGCTGAACGAGCCGCCGCCATGCCGCCCCATGCCGCCATATGTGTCCACGATGATTTTGCGCCCTGTCAATCCAGAGTCTCCTTGCGGACCGCCGGTGACAAATCGTCCTGTCGGATTGATAAAATAATTTGTATTTTTGTCGAGCAAGTTTGTCGGCTCAAGCACCGGTTTAATAATTTTTTCGATGATTGTCTGCTGAATTTCTTCGTGCGCAACATCGGGATTGTGCTGATGAGAGATGACGACGGCATCGATTCGCACCGGCTTGTGTCCTTCGTATTCGATTGTCACTTGCCCTTTTGCGTCGGGGCGCAACCAGTCAATCGTTTTGTCTTTGCGCAATTTTGTTGCATGGCGCAGAAGATTGTGCGCGTACATAATCGGCGCGGGCATAAGCTCTGGCGTTTCATTGCACGCAAACCCGAACATCATGCCTTGGTCGCCTGCGCCCTGCTGCCCGCTGTATTCTTTGAGTCCTTTTCCTACTACACCTTGATTGATGTCGGGCGACTGTTTATGAATAGTGTTGAGCACCGCCATAGAATTGCAATCAAGCCCATATGCTGCATCTGTGTAGCCGATGTCTTTTGCAATGCCGCGCGCAATTTCTTCTATATCTAAAGTGGCTTTTGTCGTGATTTCTCCGCCGACAAGCACCATGCCTGTTGTGGTAAACGTCTCACACGCGACATGGCTTTCTGTATCTTGCGCAAGGCATGCGTCAAGCACTGCATCGGAAATTTGGTCGCAAAGTTTATCGGGATGTCCCTCTCCGACTGACTCTGATGTGAAAAGATACCGTTCGTTGTTCATATAGGCTCCAAAAATATAGTATGTATAATTGTTTACTTATCGATAAAAGTATAGTATAATTACAATAAATCGGCAATATCAGCGTTATTTTGCTTGTTTTTAATCTAATCATGGAGGTTTGTATGGCTTTAAAGAAGACATTTTCAAAGGATGGGAAAAAATGCACTGTCACATTTATCGTATCCGCAGAGGCTGCAAACAGCGCTGAAACTATTACCCTTGCAGGTGATTTTAACAGCTGGAGCAGTACGGAAACGCCGCTTAAAAAAGATAAAGATGGCTCGTTTTCTGTAAAGCTCACACTTGATGCAAACAAAGAATACCAGTTCCGCTACCTTGTTGATGGTCACCGTTGGGAAAACGACTGGAACGCCGACAAATATATTCCTGCGCCGTATTCAAACGCGGATAACTCTGTTGTAGTGACGAAAAAATAATGTGACAATTATTTTTTCAGGAGTATGGCAAACGGATTATAGCTCTCATCGGCATTTTGGGATGCTATATATTTGGCGGTAGTTTTGTCTTGTTCAATCGAAGTGGTTGGTGCTAATGAAATGCGTCTTTCAGCAGCATCAACTTCTTTTATTATAACAGGCATCTTTGCACCTTTTGTAAAAATTTTTGCAAGGTTTGAGTTGCGGTCAACACCTTCCAACTCGGAAACATGCACAAGCCCTTCAATACCGTCTTCGAGCGCAATAAACACGCCATACGCAGCAATGCGCGAAATAGTCCCTTCGTATTTTTGTCCGACATGATATTTTTCTGCAACGCTGTCCCACGGATCTGCAAGAAGCGCTTTCATGCTCACTGATACGCGCTCGTGCTCCCAATCGGTTTTAATAATTTTTACTTTTACGTGTTGCCCGATATGTAGCGCATTGCTTACATCGTCGATGCGTGCACGAGAGATTTCGGAAATGGGGAGAAGCGCTTCAAATTCGCCGATGTCTACGAATGCACCGTATTTTTGCAGAGACATTACTGTCGCGTCTACGACCATGCCTTCTTGTATCGTTTCTTTCAATGCATGTCGCGCGCGGTTATGAGCTTCTTCCAAAATTGCACGGTTTGAAACGAGCATGTCGCGTCCGTCATTTTTGTACTCTTGAATCTTGAATGTAAGGTGTTGCCCTACAAACGAATCGCGCTCTCCTTTCTGCTTGAATCCCATTTGCGAATATGGGCAAAATGCGCGGTTTGTGCCGATAGTGACTTCGTATCCGCCCTTAATTTCTCTGGCGACATGCCCTTCTACAGGTATGCTGTTTTTATATGCATGTTCAAGAATCGATGCATCTACTTTGCTACCGGAGATTTTTGTAGTGAATTCCATTTCTCCATTTTCATTTCCGATAAAATATACTTCGAGCACATCACCTTCTTTTACTGTGCACACACCAGCTTCGTCAGTAAATTCAGCTGCATCGAGAATGCCTTCACTCTTTGCGTTAAGATCAAGAAAAATTGCATCACCAGAAATGGCAACAACAGGTAATGAAATTTTTTCACCGATTTCAAAGTGTTTCATAAAATCGACTATATAAGCCTTCGTGTTACATGTCAAGAAGTTGCTGCCAAAGTGTGTGAATAAAGCATGACGACGCCAGCGGCAATATATTACTCGACACATGTCTTAATTTTCGCTACAATATTTTAGTCTGACTTCATACTCGGTCGGACGGAGGTATATCATGAAAAACGAATATGTGAAACGAATTTGGGAAGACGTTCAGGCAAAAAATGCCGAGCAGAGCGAATTCCTCCAGGCAGTCCAAGAGGTTTTGACAACTCTTGAGCCGGTCGTTGCAAAAAAGCAGAAAGAGCTTGAAGCAGCTGCAGTGCTCGAGCGTTTCGTAGAGCCGGAACGCGTCGTCATGTTCCGCGTGCCGTGGACAGATGACAAAGGCAAAGCGCATGTGAACCGCGGTCTTCGCGTGCAGTTCAACAGCGCAATCGGACCGTATAAAGGCGGCTTGCGCTTTAGCCCTGAAGTAAATCTTTCTGTGCTCAAATTTTTGGGCTTTGAGCAAGTGCTTAAAAACAGCTTGACGACGCTCCCGATGGGCGGCGGCAAAGGCGGCAGCGATTTTGACCCGCACGGAAAATCTGATGCGGAAGTGATGCGCTTTTGCCAGTCGTTTATGACAGAGTTGTATCGCCATATTGGACCAAACACAGATGTGCCCGCAGGCGACAAAGGCGTTGGCGGTCGCGAGGTTGCATACTTATTCGGACAATACAAGCGCATGACGAATACATTTACCGGCGTGCTCACGGGCAAAGGGCTTGACTTTGGCGGCTCGCTTATCCGCACGGAAGCGACAGGCTACGGGCTCATCTACTTTGCGCAGTGCATGCTTGAAAAAATTGGCGATTCTTTTACGGGCAAAACATGCGCAATTTCTGGCGACGGCAACGTTGCGCAGTACGCGGCAGAAAAGCTTATTCAGCTTGGCGCAACGCCTGTTACGTTGAGCGATTCAACTGGCTTCATCTACGACGCGTCGGGCATTACGCAAAAAAAACTCGACTTTGTGAAAAAGTTCCGCGCACAGCATAAGGGCGTTTCAGAATACGTGAAAAAATTTCCTGAAGCGAAGTTTACGGCAAAAGCAAAACCGTGGTCAGTAAAAGTTGACTGCGCGTTCCCGTGCGCAACGCAAAACGAGCTTGACGAAAAAGATGCCGCAACGCTTATTAAAAACGGCGTGCAGCTTGTGGCGGAAGGCGCGAACATGCCGTGCACGCTTGAAGCGACTGCAAAGTTTCAAAACGCGCATGTGCTCTTTGCGCCCGGCAAAGCGTCGAACGCGGGCGGCGTTGCTGTTTCCGGTCTTGAGATGAGCCAAAACTCCGAGCGCCTTTCGTGGAGTGCAGAAGAAGTGGACGCGCGCCTCAAGCAGATTATGACGAACATTCACGACAACGCATACAACACTGCAAAAGAGTTTGGCGTAAAAGGCGACTACGTTGCAGGCGCGAATATTGCGGGCTTTATAAAAGTGGCGCGCGCTATGATTGCGCAGGGAATTGTGTAATTGGTATCTTTAAAAACTCGCTGTATGCGAAAAAGATGAGGGGGCTGGGGAGAGGAAAAAACGGCACGTTTTGTTCTTTCCCCAGATGACGGAAAAATAATCCTTGATTTATCTGTTGTAATTGTGTATACTTGTTATACTAATGATATTTTGAGGGTACGGACAGTATGAGTGACATTTATATTAACTATAACGGCAAATCTGGTTTTGCGCGCGCTGCGGATAAAGGTGCGCTTTCAGGTACCGCAGTGAGTTATGCAGATTTCAAAGGTTTGAGTCACGACATAAAGCCGGGCGATGATGTCTCTTATGGCATTACGATGAGCTCCGGCGATGTGCAAGATTTTATTGCCAATTACGAAATAGACTCGATTTTTACCGACGCGGAAAAAGGCTGATTTTAGTATAAAAAGTGATTTTCATGCTACATACATAATGACAGAACTGCCGCTCAAATACGGGTGCAATCCGAATCAAACGCCGGCGCGCGTGTTCATGGAAAAAGGCGAGTTGCCAATCTCTGTGCTGAACGGGCGCGCGGGCTACATCAATCTGCTTGACGCATTGAACGGCTGGCAGCTAGTGCGCGAGCTTTCCGCAATGAGCGGTTTGCCCGCTGCAACATCGTTTAAGCATGTCTCACCTGCGGGAGCAGCTGTCGGGCTGCCGCTTTCTGATGCACTCAAGGCAGCGTATTTTACTGGCAACGTGGAACTTTCGCCACTTGCATGCGCGTATGCTCGTGCGCGCGGTGCAGACCGCATGTCGTCGTTCGGTGACTTCATTGCGCTCTCTGAAACAGTTGACGTGCCGACTGCGCGCCTTATTGCAAAAGAAGTGTCTGACGGAATCATTGCACCGTCGTACGAAAAAGAAGCGCTCGAAATTCTTTGTGCAAAAAAGAGCGGCGCGTACACGGTGATTCAAATTGACAAAGCATACGAACCGGAAGCGATTGAGCGAAAAAGCGTGTTCGGTGTGACGTTTGAGCAGCGGCGCAACACTGCGCTCATCGACAGCACGTGCCTTGAAACGCTCGTCACAAAAAACAAAACGCTTTCCGATGACGACAAGCGCAATCTGCTCATTTCGCTCATCGTGCTCAAGTACACGCAGTCGAACAGCGTTGCGTATGTGAAAGACGGTCAGGCAATCGGCATAGGCGCAGGGCAGCAGTCGCGCGTGCACTGTACGCGCCTTGCGGGAAACAAAGCTGACAACTGGTGGCTTCGTCAGTCGCCGCGCGTTTTGGGCTTGGCGTTTGTTGACGGCATAACGCGGGCGGAGCGAGACAACGCGATTGACGTGTATCTCGGCGATGAATGCATGGACGTGTGTGCTGATGGCGCGTGGCAAAAGATTTTTAAAACGGAGCCGCCTGTTTTTTCGCGCGAAGAAAAGCAGCAGTGGATTGCGCAGAATACTGGCGTTGCAGTTGGCAGCGACGCGTTTTTTCCGTTTGGCGACAACATTGGGCGCGCGCATAGAAGCGGTGCTACCGTAGTTGCCCAGCCAGGCGGCTCAATCCGTGACGACGAGGTGATTGCCGCATGCGACGCACACAACATGGTCATGGCGTTTACGGGACTGCGGCTGTTTCATCATTAAATAATTTTTGCAACGGACGCGATGCAGCATTGTGCCTTCGAGGAGCGCGCCGTAACGAGCGCAATGAGTGCGTGTGCGATGATGAGGCAGTGCATCTATCCTGCTTCATATGCGCTGCATGAGCCGCCTTTTTTTACGACGATTTCATAGATTGCGCGCTGCAGCATTGTGTCTTCGAGAAGCGCGCCGCTTGAACGTATGTCCATATCTGTTTGGGAAAGCGTTGCAAGAATTGCCGCAGTTTGTCCGGGCGACCAAATTGTTGAAGCTCTGCTGTATTGCGCCTTTGCTTTGCGACTTGAAAATCCGTGCGTTTTTAAGTTGAAGTCGTCGTTTTGTCTTGACGCGGCGAGCATGTGCCATGTTTGCAAGCGGCGGAAGCACGACGTAAGTCCCGCTATAATCATTACGGAAGAAGCGTCTTTTGAAAGCCTGATTTTTTGGAGCACGTCGAGCGACAGTTCAAAGCGGCGCGTAGCCGTTTCGTTTGCGGTCATTGTGTCAAACAGTGTGAACGCGTTTTCTGTGCGATTGTGCGCAAGCACCGCCTCCACGTCTTCAGAAGTGATTTCATGCTCCTTTGGGAAAAGCACAAAAAATCGCGCGCACTCGTTGCGCAACGCCTGTGTGTTGTTCTCTATCATGTCGAGAATATCTTCTGCCGCGCCTTCGTCTATGCGGTAGCCGTTTTTGTTAAAAAAATTGACGAGCCACGGAATCTTTCTGTCTTCAAACATTTCCCAAAATATTTTTTTGTGAGAAGCGGGCGCGGCTTTTTCAAGGCTTTTATCCAGCGCGATTTCATCTGAGACGAGCACGAGCGCGTTTGTGTTTTCTGCCGCTGTCTTTGCCCAGTTGCATAGCGCTTGCACATCTTCTTTCTTTTTGATGATTTCAGCCGATTTTACCACAACGCACGATGCGTTTGTAAAAAGCCCGGAGCTTTGTAAAATTGTTAAGATTTCTGATACAGGCGTTTCGCCTGCGTAAAAGAGGTATTCGTCGAGTGCGCCGTATTTTTTTTTCATAGCAGTTTTGACAGCCGCAACAGCGTCATCGCGTTCGCCGAATTCTGGACCAGTGTATACGTAGAGCGGTGCGTCCATACTTATTCCTTTTGCTAATACGTGCGCACGATATTTGACAGCACGCCTACGATGCGCACATCTTGCGAATAGATTGCTTTGAATGCAGGATTTTCAGGCTGGAGGCGCACACGCGTTGCTTCTTTGTAATACCGTTTGATAGTGATTGCGTCGTCAATCACCGCTACGACTATTTGCCCGTTTTCTGCCGTCTGCTGCTGCTCGACGATTGCCAAGTCACCTTCGAGAATGCCTGCGTTTACCATGCTTTGCCCGCGCACACGGAGCGCAAAATAGTTCTTGCCCGGTCTTACAAACGGCTCTGTAAGATTTATGTAACCGTCAAGATTTTCTTCTGAAAGGAGCGGCTTGCCTGCTGCAACGGCGCCGAGCAGCGGCACTTTGCTGATAAACGGATGAGCACCTTTTAAGTGTCCATCTTCAAGAACACGAATTGAGCGTGAGCGTTTTTCACAGAGCGTAAGGTAGCCTTTTTTTTGCAACGCTGATATATGGTCTTGCACCGCGCGGAGCGAAATGCCAAAGTGATCACTTATTTCGCGTACTGTCGGCGGATAACAGTTGCTTTTCGAATAGCTTGAAATAAATGAGAGGATTTCCTGTTGCCTTTCTGTGATTTGCTTCATAATTACTCTTCTGCAAATTTTGAATCAAACAACGCTTCAAGAGCTTGCACCGCTTCTTGTTCGTCTGTTCCATTAGCTTTGACTATCAAGCTCGTGTTGTAGCCTGCAGCCATTGTGATAATGCCCATGATTGATTTTGCGTTGACGCTTGTGTCATCGCGCGTAATTATTATTTCGCAAGCATACTTATTTGCAGTTTGTGCAATGAGTGCAGCAGGTCGCGCGTGGATACCTGCTCTATTTTTTACGATAAGTATTTTTTCAATCATATCCCAATCCCTCTACATAATTAATAAGAATCTTCATTGCTATTATATGCTGTTTGTGCTTCCCCCGTTTCAATCCAGCGCAAGACGTTTTGATTGAAGTCGCGCGCGGAGTTGTAGCCCATGCGTTTGAGCCGTTCGTTCATCGCCGCTGCTTCAATGATAATTGGCAAGTTGCGACCTGGTTTGACAGGTATTTCAATTACAGGAATTTTTACGCCGAGCAAATCCATGTAATTTTGAGCGCTGCCAAGCCTGTCATATGTTTTGTCGGAATCCCAATCTTCCAGTTTGACGACAAGCTGGACTTCTTTTTGGTTGCGGATTGCTCCAATGCCGTACAACTGCGACACGTTGATGATGCCAAGCCCGCGTATTTCCATGTGATGGCTTATGAGTGTATTCACTCCTTGTCCTAGCAATGTGTTGCCGTTTACGCATCGCAATTCGATTATGTCATCTGCAACAAGGCGGTTGCCGCGTTCAATAAGTTCAAGAGCTGTTTCACTTTTTCCGACGCCTGAATGTCCAATCAATAAAATGCCTATGCCGTATACTTCCACAAGGACGCCGTGCATTGTTTTTTTCTGTGCGAATATATTTGACAGCACGCGGATAAGGCGGCTTAAAAATTCTGTTGATTCAAGCGACGTTTGAAGAATGGGACATGATGTTTCCTCTGCAATAGCAAGAAATTCTGCAGGTGGTTCGAGCGCGTATGAAAAGACGCAACAAGGAATGTCGTATTTAAAAAGCGCTTTGAGTGTTGTGGAATTGCCGCTATTGTGAAGTTTATTGAGATATGCAATCTCTCCCCGTCCGAAAAGCTGAACGCGCTGATATGCAAATGACTCGTAAAATCCTGTGAGCGCAAGACCTGGCCGATTGATGTCGGGTACAGTGAGCGCATGCGGCAATCCACGTCTTCCTGCGATACACGTAAGATTGAGTGCATCATGTCCTGGTAAATCAAGTTCAAGCAAATCAAGAACAGTGAATTTTTTGTCGGCCATAGACAGTACTATACACACATATTGATAAATTTGCAATGCAGTTTTGCCCGCATGCGCTGTCTGCACCAAGACACGCTGCTGCCCGTATCAATCTCACTTGTTGTGCTCTTGAATCTTATCTTTCTCCTTTTTGATTTTTGTGTCGAGTATGTCCATGAGCTTATTTATGCCCGCAGTGAAATTGAAATCTTCGCATGTTACATGACCTTGCGTGCCCCAGCGGAAATTGAACGTAACATCGAATGAGTATGCTTTGTCGTGCTTTACGCGCATGATTAAGTCAACAATTAAATCTTCTGCATATGCAATGCGCTTCATTTTTGTGTCGATTAAATCCGACTGCTTTTGGTCAAAATCAAATCCAACTGCTGAAATAGTTTTTGTCATTCATGGCTCCTGTAAAACGCTGTCCGCTTGGAATACGCAGCAAAACCGCTTGCTCATGATGCTACACATTGCAAGCTGCATAGCTCCTCGCGAGATGTGATTTTCGCCTGACACACAGACGCAGCAGCAACTCACCGCTGTTTACAGTATACAACGAGATGAATGAAAATGCAAAAACTTTTTTACGCTGCTATTTTTTGCGCTCATATGAGGAACCGATTGCAAGCTGTGCGCGGTATTTTGCAACAGTGCGGCGTGCCACGTGAATGCCCTGCGCTTCGAGCACTTCTGCAAGTTTGCTGTCCGAAAGCGGTTTTGCATCTGTGTAATTATTGATGATTTTTTGCATTGCATGTTTTATTTTGTCTTGTGAGTTTGTGAAAAAATATTTGAGCGGAAAGAGCTGCCCCCACGGCGTTTGCAAAAATTTTTCATTTACCATACGCGATACAGTAGACTCGTTTACGCCAAGTTTTTGCGCAAGTTCACTCTGTGTGAGCGCTTCAAGATATTCATGTCCATTGGAAGAAAAAAATTTGAGCTGCGTCCTAATGATGATTTCGCATGATTGCAAGATGAACGATTTTCTGTATGCGAGCATGTCGAGAAACTGCCGCGCCGCAGTGAGATTTTTTTTGAACCCTTTGTATCTTTCTGATTCAATACCAGAAATGATGCGTACGTCAGGAATCGTGCCAGGTGCAAGCGTAATGCGATAGTGCGCATTTTCTGAATACGGCACAAGCACTTCGTTTTCCGCTGCTTTTTTCGGCATTTCGTTTTCGATTTTTTCCACGATTATGTCAGCGCTCACATACTGCGTTGCCATTCTACTGTATCCCTGTGCTGGATGCGGGTTCAAACGGGAGATGAACGCAATCGCTTCTTTTACGTCGTCAGCAGTGATGACGCGTGCGTCGAGCGTTCGCGCCGCATTCTGTTCTGCTTGTTTTGTAAACACAAGTTTTTTTTGCGCTTCGAGCAAATTATTAATTTTTTCCTTGATGCGCTCAATGTCCGGCGTGCTGCCTGTTGAATAGAGCACATCTATATGCCCGTCGAGTATGAAAAGCGCAAGTGGCGGCGCGTTTTCTGCAATGAGCGCCTGCACGTACAAGCTTTCCTCCATGTTGTTGCAGCACGTGCCTTCTGGATCCATGCGGCGTATTGCGTTTATCATTTTGTTGAGCATTGCAAGATTTTGCAGCGGACGCGATTTGTCGAGCAGCGATACAGGCGCAAGCGTGTGCCAGCCTTTTTCGTCAAGATTCCGTATGAGCGCCTCTCCGAGCAATTTTTCATCGGGCGAGAGCTTCATCACGTTGAGCTGAAACAGCAGATGCTCTTGCAATGTTTCGCGCGTGTCCGCTGCATTTTCATATGCCTCTTGAAACTTTTGAGATGCTTCGTTTCCTGCAGCTGTTGCATAAGAAGTGCGCGTGTTGTCATACGGCTGCGCCATACGCGGTGTTGTTGCCGTTCTCACAGATTCGTTCACAATTTCAAGCACAGGATTTTCAGCGACAGCCTTGCGAATTTCAGCATGCAAATCTTGACTGCTCATTGCAAGCAGCGCGAGCGACTGGATTTGCTTTTGCGAGAGAATTTGCCGTTGCACTTGGGCAGCTTGCTGAACTTGTCCGTATGAAAACTCTGGCATACAGACAGTATAAAGTCAGTTTAAAATATTGGCAATCAAAAAATAATGCGGCTGTCCTAAAGATGTCGCATTGCGCTTGCATGACAAAACAGTAGAGTTAGTGTACAATGCAAATCAGTATGAAAGCATTTTCTGATTTTGGAATCACTGTTCCTGATATTCTTTTGCCTAAACAGGTTGATGTGTCCAGTTGGTCGTGCATTGCATGCGACCAGTACACGCAGGACAGAGCGTATTGGCAAAACGTTGAAAAAATTGCTGCGGGCAAATCAAGCGCATATAATCTTATTTTGCCAGAAGCATATCTTGACGATGGCGATAAAGCGGCGCGCATTGCAGCAATCAAATCGACGATGAAAAGCTATATCGACAATTCATTGTTTGAAGAAAAACACGGCTTTGTTTACGTCGAGCGAAAAACGGCATACGGGAGACTCCGACGCGGGCTTGTTGTTGCGCTCGATTTAGATTCGTATGAATGGCAGCCGTTTGCGACATCGCTTGTGCGCGCAACTGAAGCGACGATTCCTTCGCGCATTCCGCCACGCAAGGAAATCAGAAGCGGTGCGCCGCTTGAAACGCCGCACATCATGCTGCTCGTAAACGATGCATCGCGCACGCTTGTTGAAGAGACGGGAATCGCAGTAAAGGCATCTGGCGCGCAACGCATATATTCTGGCAACCTTATGATGAACGGCGGCAGCATCTCCGGGTGGCTCGTTCCTGAATCGCAGCATGGAGCATTGCTGCACGCGCTCGAAAAAATCGCCGCCGCAAACACTGCACATGACACGAATGCAATGCGTGGCGCAACTGCTCCCGCAGGAACACAAACTGACAACGTATGTTTGTTTGCTGTTGGCGACGGCAATCACTCGCTTGCAACAGCAAAAGCAGTGTGGGACGAATACAAGGCGACGCTTTCCGAAGACGAGCGTGCAACAAGCCGCGTGCGCTATGCGCTCGTTGAAATTGTCAATATATACGACGAAGGGCTTACATTTGAACCGATTCATCGCATCATTTTTGGCGGCGACACCGCAGAGCTTGTGCTGCGCGTTTCTGCAACGCTCGGCGGAGACATAGTGCAGTGCGGCTCACAGCGAGAGCTTGAAGATGCGGTAAAAAATTCTACAGCGTCGTTTGGTTTTGTGAGCAAAAACAGCAGCGGCGCATCGTATACGCTTTTAAAAACAACAATTTCAACGCTCGCTGTTTCACTTTTTCAACCTGTTGTTGACGAATATATAGATGAAGCAGTGCGTGCGGGAAAATCAGTTTCGATTGACTACATTCACGGGAGCAATGAAGTGTGCAAGCTTGGCATGCAGGAAAACGCGACAGGAATTCTTTTACCGCCAATAGCAAAAGAACGTTTTTTTGCGACAATCAGCGCGCACGGTCCGCTTCCGCGCAAAAGCTTCTCTATGGGCGAGGCGGACGAGAAGCGGTTTTATCTTGAATGCCGCAAGCTGTTTTGAGTTTTTCTGGGAACGCATGCAGCTGAAAGAGGTGTGCACGCTCGGCATGCAGCTGAAAACGATGCAGTGTGCGCATGTGGCATGTAATTGAAAGCGACGCAATGTGCGCGCTCGTCATGCAGACGCTCCAATGCAGACCGATAGAGAACGCATGTTGCGCAGTTTGTCCGCGAACATGTGCCAATTTTGAGCAACGCGGAGCACGCAAGGAGGATTATGGCAAAAAAATCAGGCGCGATTATGTACAAGTGTTCATCGTGCGGCTATTCACAACCGCGCTGGCTCGGGCGTTGTCCGCAGTGCAGCGAATGGAATACGCTCGAAGAATGCATTGTTGACGTGCACGCAGTCACTCCGGCAGGACTTGGCAGCTCCATTTCCGAAAAAGCAAAGCCTGTGCCGCTTTCGCACGTTGACGCAAAAAACGACATGCGCCTTGCCACCGGTATCGCGGAGTTCGACCGCGTGCTCGGCGGAGGCGCGGCAAAGCGTTCTGCAATTTTAATAGGCGGCGAGCCGGGCATTGGAAAATCGACGCTGCTTTTGCAAACTGCCGCGCATGCGTTGCATGCAAACGGAAATGCCCGCGCGCTCTACGTGTCGGGCGAAGAATCTGCTGCGCAAATCAAAGAGCGCAGCGAGCGGCTTTCGCTTGCGGCAAACGGCGTTGAGCTTTTGTGCACAATGCGCCTTGAAGATGTGCTCGACGCGCTCAACGCGCAGAGTCCGACGCTTGTAATCATCGACTCAATTCAAACAGTGTATTCCGCAGCTGCGGGGCTTGTGCCCGGCACAGTGAATCAGCTTAAATATTGCGCAAACGAATTGATAAGCTGGGTAAAAGAGCGCGACGCCGTTTTGCTGATGACGGCGCATGTCACAAAAGAAGGATTGATTGCAGGACCAAAATCGCTTGAGCATATGGTGGATACCGTTGTTTCGTTCGAGCGCAGCAACGACGAGTATCGATTTTTGCGCGCGGCAAAAAACAGATTCGGCTCTGTCGATGAAATAGGCATTTTTGAAATGACAGAAAACGGATTGTCGGAAGTTGCAGACCCTTCTGCGCTTTTCATTACGCGGCGCAACGGAAATCAGCCGCCCGGCGTCGCGTGCACTGCTGTGTTTGAAGGAAGCAGAGTGTTTGTCGTCGAAATACAAGCGCTCACTGTGCCTGCAAAAGCGTCACTCTCGCGCGTGTACAGCGACAAAATCGATTCAGCGCGTGTGGCGCGCGTGGCAGCAGTTCTTGAAAAACGCACTGGCTTGCGCTTTTCAGACAACGACATATACATCAACGTTGCGGGCGGCATGCGCCTTACCGAAAGCGCAATTGATGCGGCGCTTGCGGCGGCGTTGTACTCCGCGCGCACAGATGTTGCAATCGACGCAAAGACAGCTGTCATCGGCGAGTTGAGCCTTGCAGGAGAGATACGCCCTGTGCCGCGTTTGACGCAACGCGTAAAAACAGCGCAGAACATGGGATTCACGCATATTGTTGCGCCAGACGAAAACGGCGACGCGCAAAAAATAGCAGACGTAAAAGAGCTTGTCAAAACGCTGTTCGGAACGTAGCGTACAAGCTCGTGCCAACATTGGTGATGAGTACAAGATTTTGTTAAAGCGTTGTTCAGAAAATAATTCCGCTTCCTGTCAGCGCCCACGCTTTTTTTTCATACTTTTTTTACGGGCGGCACCTGCTGCGTTGCAGCAGGTCGCGCTTTCCGCCGTTCCGTTTCACTCCATCCCTGCGGGACGCAAAACGTGCAGTCAAGCAGTATTAAGAATTGTCAAAATAATCTCGTCGCTGACTATATGCACGTTTTGCGCGGCTCCAATCGCTGCCGCGTCATGCTACTCGCCAAGCGATGCAATTAGTTTTGCAAGCGATGCAAGCTCTTCCTGTGTGAGCGTAATTCCCTTGCCCATTTTTTTGTGGTCGGGCGACCAGCTCCTGATGTCGTATTTTGCGGGACGTCCGCTCCACGACACGAGGTTAAGCTCCATGTTCCAACCGCCTTTGCCTTCTGAAACAATGCCGAGCTGTTTTGTAATTTCAAAAGTAAAATCGTCTGCCATAGCGTTCCTCCTATTTATAATATATCGCTCATACTAGCACATTTTACGCGTTTTTTACGACTTTTTTTGGCAAGCCGTTGTGAAAAATCAAAAAATGATGTATAATAATATGGCTTTTATAAACTAGCAGGAGGTATGATGTGAAAAAACGCAATATAATTCTTTTCTTTGCTGCACTTGTGTTTGGCTTTATGTCATGCAAGTCTACTCCAAAAGAAGAACCTATAGTAGAACAGCCGGTAGTACCCGAGCCGTCCATGACAGACAGCTCGGCAGCGCTCGAAGTAGCAAAAGCTGCCAGAGAAGCGGCAATCGCAGCAGGAGCAGATGCCTTTGCTCCCGAACAACTTGGCGATACTGATTCACGGCTCGACGCTCTATCTGTGCGAAGCAGTAACGGTGAAAATGTGGACAGCGAACTTGCAGATGTTACTGCACGATACAATACGCTCGAGCAGTATGCAAAAGCAATTGCAACAAAAAATCGCATCGACGAGCTTGATTTTGCAAAGTATGCGCAATCTGATTACGACGCAGGCAATGAATCGCTCAATACGCTTTTATCACTTGCTGAAGACAGTAATGCTCCTGTATCACAAATGCTTGCAGAGGCGACTGCTGCAAACATGTCGTTTAGTAAAGCGTTGTTTACCGCATTTAGAACGCGTGCGCGCGAAGAACGCACCGCTGCGTTTACCGCAAAACGCAATGCAGACAGCGTGTATGCTGCGGTGGCAGAAAAAACGCGGTACGATGAAGGCGTTCAGTTATTCCGTGATGGCGATGCAAGCTATGCAATGCAAGATGTTGAGCGGGCGTACAATAATTACACGGGTTCGCATGCAACATTTGAAAAGCTTTTTGAAGAAATATCAGAGAAGCGCGCGCTTGCCCAACAGGCTATTGACGAAGCGAAAGCGCGCGTAGCAGAATCCGCTGCATATGCGGCACAGGCTGACAACGAAGTTCCTCTCGAAGGAGACGATATAAAAGGCATTGAAGATGTGAACGCTGTCCTGCTCGAAGAGACTGCATATGACGATCCTGAAAAAGCGGCAGAAGAACTTCCTGAAACTATCATTGACACAATCATCGATGCAGCGGAGGCGGCAAAATGAAAAAATTGATAATGAGTATTTTTACATTATTATTTGCGGGCACTGTGCTGTTTGCAGCAAGCTATACGAACAACACGTATCAAAAGCTTGCTGACGAATATACACGCAAAGCGCAAGCCGCGCTCAATGCTGGTCAGTATGACGAATCTGTTGAATATGCAAAAAAAGCTGAAGAAAATGCTGCGCTTTCACGAGCGTATATCGACATGATGATTGCTAAAAAGGCTGCTGACGATGAAATGAAAAAGGCACAAAACAGAATTGCGTATGCAGAAAGCATAGAGGCGGATAAAAACTTTCCTATGGCGTATACTGCCGCAAAAGATAAATACGCGAGCGCTGGAACAGCATACGGACGTGAAGATTATGCAGCGGCTGCAGATTACGCGCGTCAGTCTATTGCTGCACTCGATGGCATCTATTCAATAACACCGCTTCCAGAGTTTTACATTGTGCGTCCGTGGGCAGAGACGAGAGACTGCTTTTGGAATATTTCTGGACGTCCGTACATCTACAACAATCCTACGTTGTGGGAAAATTTATATCAAGCAAATAGAACAAATATCCCTCGCCCTGAAGACCCGAACTTAATCTTACCAGGCATGAAAATGAAAGTGCCAAGCCTTACCGGTGAGCGACGTGAAGGCACATACGATCCGTCAAAAGCATACGATCCATATAATGTTTCGCGGTAATTGCGAATATTTGTAACGATGAGCGGTCTTGCATTATGCAGACCGCTTTTTACTTTATGGCATATAGCAGATTTATTAAAGGCGCTGAAATGAAAAAATGTGTGTGCTATTTCAAAAGTGCTTTCCATTACTATTTATATGGCGAATAAACAGCGTAATTGCTGCTGCCATGAGTGCATGAGAATATTCTTCCGTTCCAAGCTTTGCAATAACTTCGGTTTGTGGTATTTCCATATAATGAATATATTCATCGCTGTCAAGGTGTTGTTGTGAGGTTTTTTGCAAATGCTCTGCGACAAAAAAATGCACATTATTCGTCATGAGTGCAGGATTCGGACTTAATGTACCAAGTTGTATAAGTTTTTGCGCGGTAAAACCTGTTTCCTCTTGCAATTCACGTGCAGCACTTTGTTCAGGCGTTTCACCGTCATCCATGACACCACCAGGAAATTCAATGCTTAATGCGTTTCTTGCATGCCGCCACTGTTTCACCATGAGGAAGTTACTGTCGAGCACAGGTACTACAATTACCCAATCATGTTCAGGATTGATTATGTCGTAATGCCCTTCCTGTCCATTGAAAGAAATGCTGTTTGTTTCTAACACTTTAAATACAGGCGTTGTAAGTAATACGCGATTTCCATTTTCTTGCCAGACGAGCAACTCATCATCATGCTTCATGTTTGTGCCTCACCAATTTTATGTATGCAGAAGATACACTCTGCTTGCAGTATTTTGTTGTGAACGCCATTCCTGTTGATTTTGACAGAGATAGTGTATTTTTATGTATTTTAGAGTATACTATATATTTGCATATTATTAAAGCAAAAACTATGGAGGTATCATCATGGGGATTGTTGCGATTTCACGGCAAGTTGCTGCACTCGGCGATGAGATTGCCGCTGTTGCCGCAAAAAAATTGGGATATACATTTGTCAGTAGAACGGAGTTGGAAGCGCGTATTGTAAGGCTCGGCTTTCCTGCTGATAGACTTATAAAGTACGATGAAAAGAAGCCGAGCTTTTTTTCATCACTTGCAAAAGAGCGCGATGATTATTTGCAGTATTTGCAAACAGCAGTTCTTGAAGCTGCTAACGAAGGCAACTGCATTTTAATTGGGCGCGGTGCGTGTGTCATTTTGGAGGAAGTTCCAAATCTTGTTTCATTGCGGTTTGTTGCAAAAGATTCTATCCGTTTGCAGCGCCTTGCAAAAGAATTTACCTGGACGGAAAAGCAGGCGCAGCAACGTATCAGCGAAAGTGATAGCAATCGGGGCGGATTTAATAAAAGTTTTTTTGGTATAGATATAAATGATGCAACGCATTTTCATCTTGTAATGAACACAGGAATTATTAATGCGGATGAAGGCGGCACAATAATTGCAAATCTCGTTGACACGTTGATTACTCCAGAACGCGATAGCATTGGCAGAGAAAAAATAAAAACAATGCTCGCCGCGCAACAGCTTGTTAATAAACTTATATTTGAGCATAAAGTTGCTGTTGAATTTTTACATGCAGTGATTAATGATAAAACAATATTATTGCGCGGTATTGCAGAATCTTCTGCTATTGTAGAGCATACGTTGGAGCTCACTCAGAAAACGATGCCGGGCTATGTAGTACAGTCAGCAATAAGCATTGTGCAGGATTTTAAAATGTATCAGTAATTTTTGATACGAGCGCAATCACTAGCTCTATTGCAGCGTTGCGGGAGTATGTGTTTTTTTGTATGAATTAAAATGCGCGTGTACTATTTTGATGTATATTTTTATTTATGTGAAAGATTGTATCTCCCGATATTTGCGTTGCTGTTGTAACCGCTTTTATGTATTTGTGCATGTGTTAAAAAGATTGCTTATCTTTTTTTGACTATATTCCGATACATGGTAGTATGCATGGGGGAAGGAAAAGCGGCGCGGAAAAAAAGATGAAAAAAGATGAAGGAGGGGGTTGACAAAGATGGGAAGAAAGGTGTAATATACACCTCACGCGCGCCAACAGGCAGCGCATGATGTTCAGCAGACAGAGGGAAGGGAAGGAAGATGGCGCGGAGGACAACCACGCGAGCGAAGCCACGAGAGGGGACTCGAGTGGCGGGACAAACTGCATAGGAATAAGGCCGTTCGGGGCAACCCGTATGGCAGAGATAATGGAGAGTTTGATCCTGGCTCAGAACGAACGCCGGC
>JAGAZO010000002.1 GCA_017940005.1 Treponema sp. | reverse complement strand
GCTGAACGCTGAACGCTGAACGCTGAACGCTGAACGCTGAACGCTGAACGCTGAACGCTGAACGCTGAACGCTGAACGCTGAACGCTGAACGCTGAACGCTGAACGCTGAACGCTGAAATTATGTGAGGTGTGAATTTGCGTGTCAAGAGGGTGACGCGTCTTTTTTGTAACATTTTAACTCTCACGTTTTATAGTGTCTCTCTGAACAAAAATCTGCAAGGCAAATTTTTAAAAGCAAAACCGCTTGTAACTAATTGGTTTTACTTGGGTGCCACTATACTGCTTTTTTGCAGATTTGTAAAGCATTCGCCTTGACTTTCCCGCCCATTTTTACTATATTCTTTTTAGTAAAAGGGGAGTAGTTGTTCCCGCGGAATCAACATGCCCGGCTGTAAGCGCAGCCTGGTTCCGCAGTCCGATATGTCGGATAACAAGACCTTTTACCTGAAGCATTCCGTTGTGAATGTTTTGGGTAAAAGGTCTTTTTTATTAATGGCGGCACGTCGCGTGCACGAGCGATTTTTATCGATGCAATAGATATGTTTAATGTATGCTCGCAGAGCGTGCGTCGTGGCAATCAGTAATTTTGAGGGTGATATGAATTTTCCGATTGAAATAAAATGGGTTGTGCTCGCGCTCGCCGTGCTCATGTACGCGCTCGTGATTATTGTGCAGGACAAAAAAATCATCGTTACGTCAATTGTTGCACTCGTCATGCTTATTGCAGGCACCATGCTGCCAAACGCGATTTTTCCTGTTGCAGAAGATTTTGCCGCGCATCACAATGTGCACCTCTATGCGCTTTTTCACGCGTTCACGTCGCTTGTAAACTGGAACGTGCTTATGATTTACATTGGCTCAATGATTATCGCTGCGCTTTTTATCTACTCGCAGATGCCGTCTCACATTGCAGACATAATCGTTGAAAAATCGCCGCGCACGGGAATTGCAATTGTGCTGATTCTTGCAATGACCGGCATCATTTCAATATTCGTTGAAAATGTTGCAACGGTGCTCGTCATGGCACCGATTGCGCTTGCGCTGTGCAAAAAGCTCAAGCTGAATCCCACGTATTTTATGGTGGGGCTTGCCGTCATGTCAAACTTGGAGGGAACCGCGACGCTTGTGGGTGACCCGCCTTCCATGATTTTTGCGAGCTATGCAGACTATACGTTCAACGATTTTTTCATGCACGCGGGGCGCATCTCGATTTTCTTTTTCATTCAGATAGGATTGCTCGTCGGCTGCATGTATTTTTACGCGTATTTTGCAAAGCAAAAAGACAAGCCAAATTTGGAACCGAGCACAGTGATTTCGTCAGTGCCATTCATGCTTTTGCTCGCAATGATTTTTGGGCTTGTGGCAATTTCGTTCTTCCACTTTGATTGTGCGTTTCTTTCAGGCGCGTTTGTGCTTGCGCTTGGCATCATAGGCGTGCTGTGGTTTCGATTTTCACAAAAGCATTCGTCGCGTGAAACTGCGCTGCTGCTCAAGGGGCTTGACTGGGAAACGATTGTGTTTTTAATAGGCATTTTCATTGTAGTTGGCGCAATCTCTGAAACGGGACTGCTCGCAGACTTTGCGCGCTTCCTTGCAAAAGCTACTGGCGGCAATGTGCTCGTCGGATTTATTTTAATAATTTTTGTGTCGATTGTCATTTCAGGATTTGTTGACAATGTGCCGTACATCATCGTCATGTTGCCAGTGGCGCAGTCGCTCGCAGCTCATATGAATATTGCGTCAGAACTGTACATGTTCGCGCTGCTCATCGGCTCGTGTCTCGGCGGCAATTTAACGCCGTTCGGTGCAAGCGCAAATGTTGTCGCAATGGGTATTCTCAAAAAAGAAGGCTGTCCCATAAGCTTTGGCGGCTGGCTGAAAATAGGCGCGCCGTTCACGGTGTTGACAACTGCCGCTGCAGCTGTTGCGCTGTGGTTCGTGTGGGCGTAACGCTTCTCGATTGAGGAGCAGAGGAATCATATGGTTTCGTATTCGACAGGCGCTTTGTATGTATCGTATAACGCGAGCGCATCTTTGCATGCGCGCATTCCGTCAGTGCCGTTTATTTCAGAAAGCGAGCATGTGGCGCACGATGCTGTGTAGCAGCACAGCGAAACGGCTGTGTTTGTTCATGCGTGCACGGCAAAAAGCTCTCCGCTTTCTACATGCGCGCCTGTCGGAGTGTATGGCGCCGCGTCTGCTGCATCTAAAATCTGTTGCTGATATGTATCTATGAGGAACGATGTTTCTTCTGCTGTCATGCTTGCAGCTGCGTTGAGCTTTGCATTGCTGGTGATTTTTTCTGCTTGTGGAACTGTCTGCAACGCGCGTACATGCTCGATGAGCGAATTCAAAATGTGTATGCGATTTATGGAAATGCCCGCTTCTCCTTCGCGTGCAGCCACTCCTGATATGTTGTCAAACTGCGCATACACTACCGCTGCAGGGCTTACTGGCACGTGCAACTTGCCGCTTGCGGAGGCAACTGCACTGTATGAGTATGGATTGATGTAACCGATATTCGTCATATACGTACCTCCTTTACCCGCACAAATCTGCGCATTGTTTTCATATATACTATCGGTATACTATCGGCATGAGCCAAGAAAAGATTAGCGGGCGATGCCTATAAAAATCACTTTTGTGATTTTTGGTGTCTACGTGTTCGTATATCTTACTATTGCTCATACAATAGCCATACATAATATAGCAATGATTGTTATTTGTGTTTTGCAGATTGCCTTTGCATATTTTTGAAAAAAAGGTATTGACAGAATTAAAAAAAAGCATATCATAAAAGATGTGGCAAAATGACAAAAAATGATATTTTGTCACATCTTTGTTTCCGTGTATGACTATTGCTCTATCTGATAACAGGCAGATGCGGTAATTTTATTAGGAGGAACTATGCCCAAAAAATACGCTTTTTTATTTCCAGGACAAGGTGCCCAAGAGCCAGGCATGATAAAAGATGTGTGCGAATCGTTTGCACAAGCGCGCGCTGTGCTTGATTCTGTTTCGCAAATCACTGGCGTAGATATGCCCAAACTTTTATGGGAATCTGACCAGACGATTTTGAGCCGCAGCGATAACAGCCAGCTTTCGATTACAACTGCGTCGCTCGCTGTTGTGGAAGCGTTAAAATCAAAAGGCATTGTGCCGTCTGCCGCAATGGGATTCAGTTTGGGCGAATTTCCCGCGCTCTGTGTTGCAGGCGTTCTTTCGTTTGAAGACTGTATTCGCGTCGTTCATGCGCGCGGCAAAATCATGCAGCACGTGTGCGAGGAAATAGCGAGCGCAAACGAAGGGCACGCGCCCGGCATGAGTGCAGTCATCGGCTTGCCTCCTGAAAAAGTGCAGGAAATCTGCAACAGCCTTAAAGACGTGTATGCGGCAAATCTCAACAGTGTAAAGCAAACTGCTATAAGCGGTACGGCAGACGGACTTGCCGCTGCGGAAGCGGCTGTCAAAGAAGCGGGCGCGCGCCGTGCAATTCGTCTTTCAGTTGCAGGGCCGTATCACTGTCCGCTCATGCAAAAAGCGGCAGACAATTTTGAAAAAGCGATTGCAGACGTTGCGTTCAATGACCCAAAAATTGCACTGTTCAGCAATGTGACCGGCGGCAAAGTGACGAGCGGCAGCGAAGCAAAAAAGAATGCGGTGCTTCATTTGACAAACCCAGTGCTATGGACGAGCGAAGAAAAAGTGCTCGGCGACATGATGGGCGCAGACAGTGCAAATGAATGGAACATACTTGAGCCTGGTGTCGGCGCTGTGTTGAGCGGGCTGTGGCGCGACTCTGGATTTGGCGACACGTGGAAAAGTACGCCTGTCAACTCTGCGGAATCGCTCAATAGCGTAATGTAAAAATTATAGAATAGGAGCATAAATTATGGAAAGACGACGTGTAGTTGTGACTGGCATGGGCGCGGTGACGCCTATTGGCAATTCTGTTGATGAAACATGGGCTGCTGCAAAAGCTGGCAAGAGCGGTATTGCGCTTATCACGCATTTTGACGCGAGCACGTTTAAAGCAAAGTATGCTGGCGAAGTGAAAAACTTTGAGCCTGTCAACTACATGAATCCCGATGCTGCGCGCAAAATGGCTCGTTTTTCGCAGTATGCAGTTGCAGCTGCAAAGATGGCGCTTGATGATGCGGGACTGACTGACAAAAAAGAACTGATTAAAGATGCAGGCGTATTCATGGGCGTCGGCATAGGCGGCTTTGAAGTGCTCGAAGACAGCTGCATAAAATATTCGCAGAGTGCACAGCATCGCTGTCCGCCGCTTACCATTCCTGAAATTATTCCAAATGAAGCGGGCGGCAACATCTGCATGGAATTTGACATTCATGGACCGATACATACAATCACTACTGCGTGCTCAAGCAGTACAGACGCGCTTGGAGCTGCACTCGATTTTGTGCGCAGCGGTCGCCGCGACATTTGCCTTGCAGGAGGAGCCGAAAGCACTATCAATGGATTTGGCATTGCGTCATTTGAAGTGCTCCATGCGCTTTCAACATCATTTGCAGAAAATCCTGCTGCAGCCAGCCGCCCGTTTGACAAAAAGCGCGAAGGCTTTGTCATGGGTGAGGGCAGCGCTGTGCTTGTCCTTGAAGAATACGAACACGCAAAAAAACGTGGGGCAAAAATTTATGCAGAGCTTGCAGGATATGGTGGAACGAGCGACGGCTATCATTTGACTGCGCCTAATCCTGACGGTGTGTGCGGCGCGGCTGCTATGGTGGAAGCGCTCAAAGATGCAGACGTAAAACCGGAAGACGTACAGTATTACAATGCGCATGGAACAGGCACACAGAAAAATGACCCGACAGAAACGCAGATGCTCAAAAATGCGTTCGGCGAAGCAGCCGCGCGCAAATTGCACATATCTTCTACGAAGAGCATGACGGGGCACTGTCTTGGTGCAACCGGCGCAGTCGAAACGATGTTTGCAATCAAGGCGATTGAAGACAGCTTTATTCCGCCAACAATAAATCTTGACGAGCAGGATATTGCAGGCGGCTGCGACTTGGACTACACGGCAAACAAAGGCATTGAGTGCAATGTTGACTGTGCCATGAGCGCAACGTTCGGCTTTGGCGGACACAACGGTGTCGTTGTGGTAAAGAAGGTGAAGTAGGGCACTTCTAGAAAAATTCAGTTTTTGGGATGCTCTAAAATAGGCATAGCCCGCGCTGTAAGGGCGCGAAGCGTCGACCGCAGGCTGCCGAAGGCAGACGAGGACGATGAGGGTTACCGAACCCTGTAAGCGCGGCTCTTCCAAGCAGCACGCTCCAAATAAAAAAAGGAGACATCGCTATGATTACAAACGACATACAATCGCTTTTGCCGCACCGCGCGCCATTTTTGTTTGTTGACGAGATTGTTTCGTGCGACGAAAACGGCAGCGTAAGCACGCGCACATTTACTGAAAATGATTTTTTCTTCAAAGGGCATTTTCCGCAGTATCCTGTTGTGCCGGGCGTGATTCTCGTTGAGACGATGGCGCAGGCAGGCGGGGCGGCGTTGAGCTGGCAAAAAAAGTTTGCGGAAGGAAGTCTCTTTTTTCTTGGCAGCGTTGATAAAGTAAAATTTCGCAATCAGGTGCGACCGGGAGACACAGTGCGCATGGAAATTGCAAACTTGCGCGTGAGCGGTCACATGGTTAAGCAGGCAGGAAAAGCATATGTGGGCGATACACTGTGCGCAGAGGCTGAATGGATGTGCCTTGTGGGCAAAGCGGAAAAATAGTCAACCGTGTACTGATGCGATAGTGTGCTAGCAGTAATACTGCAGCTCCTATCGCATCACGTGGGATAGCACGGCATTACGCACTTGCAAAACTCGTTCAGCGGGTGTATACTAGATACATTGTGGCTGTCCTTTACGTTGTAGGCACTCCAATCGGAAATCTTGGCGACATTACAGTGCGCGCACTTGAAACGTTTAAAGATGTTGATGTAATTGCTTGCGAAGATACACGCCATACGCTTGAGCTTTTAACGCATTTTGGCATACGAAAGCCGCTTGTGTCATGCCGTGCGCAAAATGAAGAGAAAGCTGCTGAAAAAATCATTGCGTTGCTTAAAAATGGCAAAAGTGTAGCATATGCGAGCGATGCAGGTACGCCTGGTATAAGCGATCCAGGTGCTGTGTTAGCAGAGCGTGTACGAGCGGCGGGATTTCACGTTGTTCCGATTCCAGGAGTGTCTGCACTTACGGCACTTATGAGCGTGGCCGGTCAGGGCGGAAAAACGCTTATTTTCGAGGGATTTTTGTCGCCCTCACCAGGAAAACGTCGGAAACGGCTCAAAGAGCTTTTAAGCACGGGAAATGCAATAATTCTGTACGAATCTCCGCATAGAATTCTAAAGTTGCTTTCAGATTTAGCCGATATTGATAATGTCCGACGCGTTGTTGTTGGTCGTGAGCTTACAAAATTGCATGAAGAGATTGTCGATGCGACTGCAGCGGATATGTACGCATATTTTGCAGCTCGAGAATCGATAAAAGGAGAGTGTGCAATTTTTGTTTCGGGCGTAAAAAATATTCAACTTTCTGATAAATCTACCGATAATTAATAGGTAGAGGGGGCAGGACAAGATGATGATAGATAAAATTGGAGGAATCAATCCTCTTAACAACGTACAGAACGCTCACCGCACAAATGGTGTGGAAAATGTGAAACTCGGCAACGATTCAATCAGCGTATCTGATGAAGCAAAACGCATGGCAGCTCTTTACTATATGAAAGAAGTTGGAGCGACAACTCCCGATGTGCGTGCTGATCGCATTGCAGAAGTGAAAGCAAAAATTCAAGATCCGTCTTACTTGAACAATGCCGTGATAGCGTCTACCGCTGAGCGCATCATGACGAGTTTTGGACTGTAATAGCACGTACTGCATAAAATTAATAATTTTTATTAGTTAATGAAAAAGGCGGAAGTATAATTCCGTCTTTTTTAATTTATGAGAAGGAAAGATAAATGGCGGATTTTATTTTTCGTATTTCACCAAATATCGTATTGGGACCATACACATTGAGTCGTATTGGACAATATGCGCGTGAATACGGTTCTCGTTTTCTTGTCGTGCTGGATCCTATTTTAAAAGAAGTGAATCTTGCAGATAAACTTTTACAACCGCTTACAGAACGCAAAATTGATTATTTTGTTTTCAGTGAATTTAGCGAAAGCGCAGATACAAAAACTATTGAACGAGTGCTTACGCTTGCGCGCGACGGACACATTCATGGCGTTATTGCCGCAGGTGGCGCAAAAGTTTTGAACATAGGCTGTGTTGTTGCGTCGCTCTATAACGAAAACCATGATCTATACGATTATGTTGACGGTGCTGTTCCAACAACAGGCGCGCTGCCGCTCATCTGTGTGCCAACGACAATTCGTGAGCCGTTCATTTACACGTCTATTACGCCTATTGTAGATTCGCGTGTGCATCAGATAAAATTATTAAGAGGACAGAACGGACTTTGCAAGCTCTCTGTGCTCGACCCCAATTTAACGCTCACGCTTTCAGACAATCAAAACATATCAATGGAACTTGACACCATGTGCCTTGCAGTTGAAGCGTATCTTTCACAAAAGGCAACATTTTTCAGCGATATGTTTGCAGAAAAATCTATTGGGCTTATGGGATGTGCGCTCGGCGGGTCACAGTCTCTCGAAATTATAACGCCTGCAGAAATATTGAAGTCGCAGGCGGGGTGTATGGCATCACTTGCTGTAGCAACGAGCGCACCTGGTCTTGCAACGCTGCTCACGCTCTGTATCAATTCACGCTTCAATATATCGCGTTCCCTTGTTTCATCGATTTTTTTCCCGTATCTCATAGAGGACGCAGGTACATTTAAAACGGAGCGTATTGAAAAACTTGCGCACCTTGCACATATTGTTCCTGATGATGTACGCGGTGAAGACGCTGTAGCAGGATTTGCAGAAAATATTCGTCAAGAGCTTGCAAAAGCGAATCTGCCGACTCGTTTGAAGGATTTGTCTATTTCTGTGGAACAGCTTGCGCTTGCAGCAGAAGATGCCGGTCAGCTTGAACTTGTCAATACATTACCGCGCAGTATGACTACAGATGACTTATTTGATTTTGTAAAACTTGCATATTGATTATGCGATACGGTGACACTACGTGATTGCTCCGGGAAAACTGTTTCAGCTTGAAGGCGGTCAGCGCAGAAGGAAACTTGCGCTCACGTTCGGCGCGCTTGAACGCGACATTGCAGGCATTGCAGAAAAAGGCAACGAATATCATTTTCCTTCGATGACGCGCCAAGAATATACGCGTTGTCTTGTAGAAATCGTTTTAAAAGATGCAGCGCTTCCTAAAGAAGCGGCAGCAGAGCTTCGCGAACTCCTTGATACAGTTCCGTTTGACGAACGACGCACGTGCAATGTGGCACGGAATCACCTTTTAGCAATTATCGGCACATTCCCCGCTGAATGGGATTTAGTGATTGCGCCACATGCAGTTACACGCGATGAAAGCGGCGTGGTAAAAGCGCGTGATTTTTTTTCAGGTGTATATGTATATGCGGAAGATATTCGTTCACCGTTCAATCTCGGATCGATTTTCAGAACGGCGGAAGCGTTCGGCGCAGAAAAGCTGTTTTTGTCGCCAGGATGCACCGATCCGTTGCAGCGCAGGGCAGTGAGGAGCGGCATGGGCTGTGTCGAGCTGCTCGGCTATGAGCGCAAACGGCTTGAGGAATTACCAAGCGATATTCCTGTGTTTGTGCTTGAAACAGGCGGCACGCCTATTTCCAAATTTGCATTTCCAGAAAAGGGCATATGTATTATCGGCTCAGAAGAGCTTGGAGTAAGCCCTGCCGCACTTGAGCGTGCAACGCTTGGATGCGTTTCAATTCCTCTAAAAGGGATGAAAGCGTCGCTCAATGTAGGCGTGGCATTCGGTATTCTTATGGCGCATTGGGTTAGCAGTTTTACTGCGCGTTAACTGTTACGCATATAAGACGAGTTAATGTTCTTCCTGCTGGTATGCCAAAAGCATTTTGTCTGAAATCGTTTTGAATTGATTTTCTGATGTTATTTTAAATATTGAGAGTACTTCTGGATCAATTTGATAAAAATCAACTTCATCCTGCTGATAATGTGCAATTAAATCTGCAAGATAGACGAGCGAAGAAAGTTTACGCAACTCTGATGGTGCTGATTCAGGCTCGTGGTGGTATCGAATGACATTAGTAATAGTGTCGGGGAAATTCCATTTTTCTGCAACTCGTGCACCTATTTCGGCATGGTTTACACCCGATATGAGTTTTTCGATTGCATCTTGCGATGCATCTTTGTTTTTGCAAATTTCCATGATTCTTTCTAGCAACTTTGGATGCGCCGTTTCAAAAATGATTTTTCCCATGTCGTGGAGCAATCCGCACACGTAGGCATCGTCTATTATGGAGCGCTCTCCTGCGCAAAAATTTCGAGCGATATTGTACGAGTAGAAAGCAACTTTGTTTGCATGTGCCCATAGCGTTTCTTTATTGCCAGCGACATTTGCAAATGTGGAGAGCGAGCCGATGCTGTACAGCAAATTCTTTATGCCACGAATGCCGACAAGCTTTACTGCATCTGCAATGTTTGAGCATGGTGTTGCGAGTGAAAATGCTGCGGAATTGACGAGTTTTAATAATTCTCCAGTGAGCGTAACGTCGCTGCTTATTTGCATTGCTATATCAGACATCTTTGAATCGGGATCGCTTAACAAACGATTTAAGCGCGAGATGTTGTCTGGAAATTGCGGCAAATCTGTTATCGCTTTAATAAATTCTTCTGCAATAATAGATATTTGTTTTTGCATTTCATCTCTGAGTGGTAAGATGATGCGAGTGATTGTTTCGCCGTTTTCAGACAATGTTTGAAAATTGTCTTCTGTGAGTCCGATTTTTTCAAGCATGAGAATCATGATTACAAGTCCAAGTCCAGCTCCTTCCGAATCGTCAAGTATTTGCGTGAGCGCTTCCTCTACAGAAGAATACTGTTGTGCTCTGGATAGTTTATCGTGAATACGCTTGTATTCAAAAAAAGTGAGTTCCACGTTATTGCGCACTTCAAGCTTGATTTTGTTGTTGCGCATTTGGAGGAGCATCTTTATATAGAGTCCTTCTTTTTTTTGAAGTTGCAAATAGTAATTGATATTGTTGAGCGTATCGCGTTTGAATGTAGAAATACCGATGCTATAGTCGTCTTCATTTAAAATATCGAGATTTTTTTCTTTAAAATATACTCGTTTTGTATTTGCCTTTTTTGCATTTGTGGTGAGTTCATTGAGACAATAGGTAAGATATTGAATCATCTGCTCTTGATTTAATTCTGTGAGGAATGCAGTGAGCACATCGCTCATATATGCTTCCATTTCGTGTGGCAAAGTATATGTCGTGATAGACAGCGGAATCCCTGAGCGAATTGCCATCTTGATTTTTTCGGAATCAACAGCGATTTTTTTCGGAGGCATGTGTATCTCCTTTTTAATGAAATCATGATGCAATCGTGAGTACAAATTTTAATAATATTCTATCATAACTTGTAAAAAAGATAAACCCCGTGCTGATGTCTTCTCAACGATTTGTGATATTTTCGCATATAAGCGGGCACGGAATTATTTCGCTTATCCGCTTCGGCAGGTTTGCTTATGCTTTCACCACAATGAAAACTGTACTGGCAATGTCCTGCCGGTACAGTTTTTTTATTCGGAAGCAGGCAGGGTGGCTGCAGACAGAAGGCCGGATGGCTTCCGTTCGATTCGGACTGTTTCCCAAAGGCGGCAGACCTTTTTGGCTAACGAAAGGCGCCGCCTTTCAGGCGGTCGAAGCATAGCCGCCTGACTCCGCAGGATAG
>JAGAZO010000013.1 GCA_017940005.1 Treponema sp. | reverse complement strand
GTGTCGCAAACTGTGCGGGGTTTGTGTCGCAAACTGTGCGGGGTTTGTGTCGCAAACTGTGCGGGGTTTGTGTCGCAAACTGTGCGGGGTTTGTGTCGCAAACTGTGCGGGGTTTGTGACACAAACTGTGCGGGATAGAGCGCACCAACGAAAGCTCAAGTTGTTGTTCCGATGAGACCACGAGTATATCTACGGACTCGAACCAACTAACACCACGAATAACGCGGTCAGACCCCGAAGCATTCCTCTGTTTTTTAAGACTACTCTTTTTTTAAATTCAAAATTTTGCTCTTTTCGGCGCTTGCCTATCGCCTGCTTTCGCCTGTCTTTATGACAGGCAAGCTGGTTCTAGCAAGCACCCGTTTATTTTTTTTTAGAACAAGAGCGAGCCAGACGGAAGCCCAAGCTTTTATCACAGTAATCAGACGAGTGGCTGTACCGATAAGACGCACGACAGCTCCACGCCCTGTAATTCCAGCCACCACCGCGATTAACGTGGAAAGAGGCCGAAGGCGCCCCCTGCGGGTCAGTCTGCACTCCACTACTGGAGTAGCCATAGACAACCCCGTCCCAGCACCATTCAAACACGTTTCCCGACATATCATATAAGCCATACCCATTTGCACTTTTCTTTTTGACTGCATGCGTTTTAGAACTACTGTTTGCTTCATACCATGCGTAGTTTCTTAAATCAGTTTCCGCTGCGGTACCAGCATACACATCACCAGTAACACCTCCGCGTGCAGCTATTTCCCACTCGGCTTCTGTGGGCAAACGATAGCCGTTCGCACTAAAGTTGCAGGTAACATTTGTCCAGTTATACTCTGTAGCATAACTAATACTTGTAAAATCAACATCACTTTCGCCTGATTGTGCACTATAACATGGGGTAAGCCCTTCTTTTATACTTCGCTTGTTACAATAGGCAATCGCCATGTACCAATTTACCATTTCGACCGGGCGGTTTTCTTGTATTTCGCTAGAATCCGCTTCCTTACCGCTTGAACCGTTAAAATGACTTGGGTTATTGTCTGCTCCAAACACATCGCACCATTCCTTTTGCGTCACCTCATGGTCGCAGATTTGAAAAGCCTTTGTCAGTGTAACATGGGATGGACCAGCATCGTAAAAAAGAGGCATACTTCCTGCACTTATTGTTACAAAACTATTTGCATCGGGCATTGTTGCAGTGGGCTTTTGTATTACCACTATAGTGCATGTTGCAGTATAGTTTCCATCTTCACTCGTAGCAGTTATAGTAGCTTGTTCCCAGACAGTATCTGATACTACCGTGACAAGCCCTGCATTATCCACAGTCGCAATCGCTTCATTAGAGCTTTGAAAGTGCACCGTTTTATTCGTTGCGTCCAGTGGCTCTACACTTACTATGAACTGGACTGTTTCGTTTTTTTCACGGTACACAACACGGCCGGTAAAGCTCACTATTCTCTTAACAGAAATAGTTGTTTTTGTTGTCGTTGTCGTTGTCGGCTGGTCATTACCACCCATTGGTTTCGGACAACCGGCAAGCACCAATATCACTGCAAGTGCGAGACTTGCAAGACCAATCATTTTTTTCACTTTGCCCTCCTATGAAAAAATATTATTTTATTATTATAACATAATTTTGAGAAAAGAGTAAATATTGTAGCTTATACAAAATGTTATTTTGGGTATAATACATTTATCTGGACATTCTATCACACTCATTTATCTTGCCTGTCAGCAGACAGGGAGCAAGTGCGGTCTAATGCTTATTACGTTCCTTGTGTATTTGACGGCAGATTCCTTCGTGAGCCATTGTTTAGATTTACATATATTACGTTTTATTTAGATTTTTACACACGCGATTTTTGCTATTGAGACGCACAAAAAATCCCGCTTGAAGCTTCGCGCGTTGCGCTCGCTGCAAGTGGCACCAGCTCGCACGTTTAATCTCGCTCCCGTAAAAATCGCTTGCGCGATTTTCGCTATTGAGACGCACAAAATTGCTGCGCCAGCTCGGATTTTAATCTCGCTCCCGTAAAAATCGCTTGCGCGATTTTTGCTATTGAGACGCACAAAAAATCCTGCGCCAGCTCGGATTTTAATCTCGCTCCCGTAAAAATCGCTTGCGCGATTTTTGCTATTGAGACGCACAAAAAATCCTGCACCAGTTCGGATTTTTTGTGCTCTTGCTTTTTTCTCAATAAATCACTATATTAAAAGTGTAATTACCTATTTTTTTCGTGGATAATTGAACTTTTATTGCAAACATACATAAGGAGTGTAATATGAGTGATATATTGCTTAATCTGCAACATATTTCTGTTGACATAGATGAAAAATCTGTTCTCCGCGATGTCTCCTTGAAAATCAACAAGGGTGAGACGCATGTGCTCATGGGACCAAACGGTGCAGGCAAATCGACGCTCGGAAATGTTGTCATGGGAAATCCTGCCTACACGCTCACGAATGGAACTATCACGTTCGATGGGAATGATGTTACCGAAGAAAAAGCTGATGCCCGCGCAAAAGCGGGCATTTTTCTTTCGTTTCAAAATCCGCTCGAGGTGCCGGGCATTTCGCTCGAAACATTTATGCGCAGCGCAATCCAGCAACGTACTGGAGAGCGTGTAAAACTATTTCAGTTCCAAAAAGATTTGCAAGCAGCGATGGAACTACTCAACATGGATTCCTCGTATGCCGCGCGCGACTTGAACGTGGGCTTTTCAGGCGGCGAGCGAAAAAAAAGCGAAATACTCCAACTGCTCATGCTCAATCCAAAATTCGCTATTCTCGATGAGACAGATTCTGGGCTCGATGTTGACGCGGTGCGCACAGTGTCCAAAGGCATTGAAGAATACAAAGCGCATCATGACGGCACGCTGCTTATAATCACGCATTCGACAAAAATTCTTGAGGCACTGCATGTTGATTTTGTGCACGTCATCGTAAAAGGAAAAATTGTTAAGACAGGCGACCGTTCGCTTGTTGCAGAGATTAACAAAAATGGCTTTGAGCAGTTTGAAGCCGTCGTGCAGTAAGGAGGCAGCGTGTGAGCGAAGTCATTGACAAAAATACTGCCGCCAACATCAACATAGACACATCGATGTACGATTTCCGGTACGAAGAAAAAGGTTTTTATCGCAACGATCCAGGTCTCACTGAAGAAATTGTGAGAAAGCTTTCAGATGATAAAAACGACCCTGCATGGATGAGAGACTTCCGATTGCGCTCGCTCGAAATTTACAACGAGCTTAAAGTTCCAGACTGGGGACCGGATTTAAGCGATTTGCACATGGAGCACATAGTCACCTATGTACGTCCCAACACAAAGATGCAGACACGATGGGAAGATGTGCCGCAAGACATAAAAGAAACATTTGAAAAGCTCGGCATTCCTGAAGCGGAGCGCACTTCTCTTGCAGGCGTAGGCGCGCAATACGACAGCGAGCTTGTCTATCACAACATACAGGATATAGTTGCAAAGCAGGGCGTTGTTTATTCAGACTTTGAAAGCGCGCTCCGCGGCGACTACGCCGACATGATTCAAGAGCACTTTATGCAGCTGATTACGCCGCGCCACCACAAGTTTGCAGCGCTGCACGGAGCCGTGTGGTCGGGCGGCTCGTTTGTGTATGTGCCCAAAGGCGTGCGCATGGCGTTTCCGCTTCAGTCGTATTTCCGCTTCAACGCAAAAGGCGCAGGACAATTTGAGCACACGCTCATCATTGTTGACGAAGACGCATACTTGCACTTCATCGAAGGATGCTCCGCGCCGAAGTACAACGTCGCAAACTTGCATGCGGGCTGCGTCGAGCTGTTTGTCGCAAAGAACGCGCACTTGCGCTACTCCACAATCGAAAACTGGTCAAAGAACATGTACAACTTGAACACAAAGCGTGCGCGCGTTGAAGCAGGCGGCGCAATTGAATGGGTTTCAGGTTCATTCGGCTCGCATATCTCATACTTGTATCCGCAGAGCGATTTAGTCGGTGAAAAGGCGCGCGCAGAGTTTACCGGCGTTACGTTTGCGGGAAACGGGCAAAATCTTGATACGGGTGCAAAGATGAATCATCTTGCGCCGCACACATCGAGTGTCATCACTACAAAATCGATTTCAAAGGGCGGTGGCGTAAGCACGTACCGCTCCGCAGTGTATATTGATAAAAATGCGCATGGAAGCAAAGCGTCTGTCTCGTGCGAGTCGCTCATGCTCGACGCAGGCTCTCGAAGCGACACCGTGCCCGCCATGGAGATTCACAATGATGATGTTGACGTGGGGCACGAGGCAAAAATCGGGCGCATTTCTGATGACGCAATCTTTTATCTCATGTCGCGCGGCATTGCAGAAGACGAAGCGCGGAACATGATTGTAAGCGGTTTTGCCAATCCAGTGAGCAAAGAGCTCCCGCTTGAATACGCGGTGGAGATGAACAACCTTATCCGCCTTGAAATGAAAGGAACGCTGTAACATGATGGGTGGAAATGTCGTTTTCGGGCATGTCCTGAAAATCTGTAGCATGAGGAACAATTATGACAGATACATTGCAAATTAATAATTTACCGACGCTTACGTGGAATTGGCTCAAAATAAATTCTACGCCGTATACATACAACGACCATGTTACGGGAAACGGCGAGCCGCGCATGAGCGCGTTGCCAAAAGGTGTTTTGTACAATGCGAACGCAAGCGCAGAATCAGACGCGTACTATCATCTTGAAACAGGCTGCGGCAAAAATCTTGACGCGCAGTTTTTAGGCTCGCATGTGCAACCCGTCATGCTCACCGTGCAAAAAGGTGTGTGCGTGGAGCAGCCGATACTCATAAATTTTGAACTTGCAGATAACAGCGACACTGCCGCATCGTACATCATCAAGGCGGAAACAGGATCAGACGTGACAGTCATCATGCTTGCAACTTCTGCAAAAGATGCAGGCGGCTCACAAGTGCTCCGCACTATCTGCGACGCGGGAAACGATGCGCGAATCCACTTGGTAAAAGTGCAGCTGCTCGGAAAACAGTTTGTGCAAATCGACGACATAGGCGTTGTGTGCGGAGAAAACGGCTGCGTGGAATTGACGCACGTCATTCTCGGCGGAAAAGAAACGTACACGGGAGCAGCAGCAACACTTTCCTCATACAAGTCGTCGTTCATATCTAACACCGCGTATTTGTGCCGCGAGTCGCAAAAGCTCGACATGAACTACATTGCTCGACACAGAGCGAAAAAAACGACGTGCAGCATGAGCGTCAAAGGTACGCTACAGGACGACGCGCAAAAAACGTACCGCGGCTCAATCGATTTTCAAAACGGCTGCAGCGGCGCAGAAGGTCAAGAAATGGAAGAAACGCTGCTGCTTTCACCGCGTGCGCGCAACAAATCGATTCCGCTCATCCTCTGCGACGAAGAAGATGTTGCAGGCGAGCACGGTGCGACAATAGGCAAGCTCGGTGAGGACGTGCTCTTTTACATGCAGTCGCGCGGCATTGCAAAAGCAGACGCAGAAAAAATAATGGCACGTGCAAAAATTGCAAGCGTCGCGGCGCTCATCAAAGATGATGCTGTCATCGAAAAAATCAACACATACCTTGACGAGGCATTTTCACATGAGTAATGCATACAGAAGTGATTTTCCATTTTTTGCAAGCAGCAAAAATAGCGGCACAATCTATTTTGACAACGCGGCGACAACGCAGCGACCGCACCACGTCATTGACGCGATGAAGCAGTTTTACGACGAGAACAACGCAAATCCATTGCGCGGCTTGTACGACTTGAGCGCAAGAGCAACGGCTGCATACGAGCACGCGCGGCATACAGTTGCGCAGTTTCTTAATGCGGAAAAAGATTGCGAAATCATCTTTACGCGGAATGCAACAGAGTCGCTCAACCTCGTCGCATACACATATGGCTTGACATATATTCAAGAAGGTGATGAGATTGCGCTCTCAATTATGGAACACCATTCAAACATTTTGCCGTGGCAGATGGTCGCAAAAGCGAAAGGCGCAAAACTCGTATACATGGAGTGCGACAAAGAAACAGGAGTGCTTTCGGGCGACGAGGTGCGCTCAAAAATCAGCGCCCGAACAAAGCTCGTTGCAGTGACGCATGTAAGCAATGTGCTCGGTACAACGAACAACATTGCAGACATTGCACAAGCGGCGCACGCGGTTGGAGCAGTGCTCGTCGTGGATGGCGCGCAAGCTGTTCCGCACATTGCTGTTGACGTGCGTTCTCTTGGCGCAGATTTTTACGCGTTTTCAGGTCACAAGCTTACCGGTCCCACAGGGTGCGGCGTGCTCTACGGCAGGCGGGAGCTGCTCGAAGCCATGCCACCATTTTTGCGTGGCGGCGAAATGATTGAATACGTGACACGTGAAGACGCGACATGGGCGCCGCTCCCTGAAAAATTTGAAGCGGGAACAGTAAACGCAGGAGGAGCTGTCGGGCTTGAAGCTGCTGTGCACTATGTGCAGAACGTAGGTCTTGAGCGCATTGCCGCGCATGACAACGAACTTGCAACGCTGCTCATTGACGGCATGAAAAAAATTGACCATGTGCGCATTGTCGGGAGCATGGACGGCTCAAAGCGATGCGGCATTGTCACGTTCACGATTGACGACGTTCACCCGCACGACATAGCGTCCGTGCTCGACACGGAGCACATCGCGATTCGTGCAGGTCACCACTGCGCGCAGCCGCTCGGCGCGTATCTCGGTGTGAGCGCAAGCGCGCGAGCAAGCGTATATTTGTACAACACAGAAGAAGAAGTTTCCCGATTTTTAAACGCGCTTAAAAATGTGCGCTCATGGATGGGATTGAACGGGTAACTGCGAATACTGTGGTTGCCAATACAAGAGGCACTATATATTGACAATAGCAGTACGATTTTGCACTTTACCCAGACGCTCATATGCGATAAAATACACGCATGGAAACAAAAGAGCTGTACCGCGAAATTTTAAACGAGCACAATTTGAATCCGTCGCACAAAAAGCCTATGGAAAATCCGTCGATTGTATTGGACGGCGTAAATCCAAGCTGCGGCGACAGCATTACGCTCAATCTCAAAGTTGACGACAACGGTACAATCACTGACGGTTCGTTCACTGGAAGCGGCTGCGCCATTTCGCAAGCGTCCGTAGATATGATGCTCGACTTAGTGATTGGCAAAAATAAGGAAGACGCGCTCGGTCTTGCAGATATTTTTATGAACATGATACAAGGCACTGCCCTGCCGCACGACATAGAGCAACTCGACGAGGCGGCGGCGCTTGAAGACATTTCAAAAATGCCTGCACGCGTCAAATGTGCGGTGCTCGGCTGGCGCACCATGATAGAGATGTTTGACAAAAACAAGACAATAGGAAGCGGCAGTGCAAGCCATTGCGACACGTGCACGCAGCAAGGAGCGTGCGCAAAAGCGTAGGCAATTTCTTCACTATACAGAGCTTTTTTCAGAAGCGAGCACGTCAAGAATATTTGAAAAGAGCGCAAAACTTTCAGGCGTAAGCGATGCTTCATCGTCATCTTTTGTATGAAGCAGTCGCCATGTCTGCGGCAACAATGCACGCAACCTTGTTATCCGCTCCGCCGCATTTCCTGTAAGAGAAGCGATTGAAAAATCATATGCAGCAGAGTGATTCATCACAAAACTTTCAAGCGCTTTTTCCCGCAACAGCGCACCGTAATATCTGCTCGCTTCATCTTCGGGCAACATTGTAATTACAACAGCAGGAATGCCACTTGCAATGAAACCGGCATTATCGCTGTACGCAAACGGCAATGTAAGCCAGCGCGACGCACCAGAACGGGCAAGCAACTTACTCGCGCGTTCTTCGAGCAATGCAATTTTTTTCCGAAACGCATATGGGGCATTGAGCGAGATTTCAGTTTTTCCCAAAACAGGTATTGTACCTCGTCCCATACAATCAAACACATATATATCATCATTTATAATGCCGAGTCGCTTAAAGAGAGCCGCAAGCGAGAAAGCACCTTGCTGCGCAACACCGCCTTTCCCAAGCTCCTCGCCATCTGAAAAAAGCAAGCGTATGTTGTGCGGCGCGTTCCGTCTTTGCAGACGGATAGCCCAATCCATGAGACTAAAATTTGCTGCGCTGTTGTCATTTGCACCGGGAGTACCTTCAACTCTGTCGTAATGAGCCACAACTGTTTTTATTTTGAATTGCGTATTGTAGTGCGAATTTGGGAACTTCACGTATACGTGACGTTTCCCCGCTATCGGCAAGACAACAGACGCAACGCCTTGCTCATGCAAATATGCTTGGATAAAAGCGCATCTGTCACAATCAGATGTAATATATTCAGAAAAGCGCGCGGGAATACCGCTCATAAAATAGTGTACCTCGAGTAGTGGAAAAACAAGCCGTTTACAACGTACCTGTTACATGCGTCTGTCGGTAATACTGTCGTGAGTAGCTCGCGGGCGACGTTCTTCAGCTTTATTTACCCGAACGCGACGCTTGTCAATCTCCTTGCCGTTCATCTCGATAATAGCTTTGTTCGCGGCGTCTTCTGCCATCTCCACAAAACCAAAGCCCTTTGATTGACCAGTAAAGCGATCTTTAATAATTACTGCTGAAAGCACTTCACCAAAAGGCGCAAATGCATTTTTCAGCGCATCTTCTGTAGTAGCATAATTGAGGTTGCCGACATACATTCTTTTTGACATAGTAAGTTCCTTTTTAACGTTTTGCACCGTCATGGTCAATTACCGTTGCTGAAGCCAGCTGCAATCTGCGTTTTCAGAACACCATAATTGAAACACTGCACTGCAAGCAAACATATCAGAACTGTTTTAAGAAAATCAGTTTAGTCTAACTGGAAAACTAAAAATATGTCAATCCCCTACTTACTATATTGATTAACTACCCTTAATCTGTTATAGTAATTCCTCGTATTTCGTGATTTTATACAAATGAGGTAGCAATATGAATTTTGATATTTCCAAAGTGAGGAATATCGGCATCAGCGCACACATCGATTCTGGTAAAACGACTTTATCAGAGCGCATTCTGTTCTACTGCAACAGAATTCATCAGATTCATGAAGTTCGCGGTAAAGACGGTGTCGGCGCAACTATGGATAGCATGGAGCTTGAGCGTGAACGTGGCATCACGATTCAATCAGCTGCAACACAAGTGCAATGGAAAGACTGCACCATCAACTTGATCGATACGCCCGGTCACGTTGACTTCACTATTGAAGTTGAGCGAAGCTTGCGCGTTTTAGACGGTGCAATCCTCGTGCTCTGCGCTGTGGCAGGCGTTCAATCACAGTCAATCACTGTAGACAGACAGCTCAAGCGCTATCACGTACCGAGAATCGCTTTTGTCAATAAATGCGACAGGCAGGGCGCAAACCCTATCCGCGTATGCAACCAGCTGCGCGACAAGCTCGGTCTCAATGCGCACATGCTCGCACTTCCCATAGGGCTTGAAGACAAGCTCGAGGGAGTGGTCGATTTAATCTCGATGAAAGCGCTCTATTTTGAAGGCAATGACGGGCAGGAAATACGCGTGGCGGAGATTCCTGCACACATGACAGACGAAGTACATAAATACCGCCAAGATTTGGTAGATGCGGCATCAATGTTTGATGACAAACTCATGGAAGACGCGCTCGAAGGAAACGAAACGGAAGAAGAAATCATCGCAGCTATCCGAAAAGGCACGCTTTCAGAGCAGTTTGTAGGCGTATTTTGCGGTTCAGCGCACATGAACAAAGGCATTCAACCGTTGCTCGACGGTGTTGTGCGCTACTTGCCTGCGCCAACTGAAGTCAAAAACTTTGCACTCGACTTAGACAATAACGAAGCACAAGTTGAGCTCATAAACACAAACGACAAACCTACTGTAGCCCTTGCGTTTAAGCTCGACGATGGGCAATACGGACAACTTACGTATGTACGCGTATATCAAGGTTCTATTCAAAAAGGTGCAGAGCTGTATAACACGAGAGCGCGTAAAAAGTTTAAAGTCGGTCGCCTCGTGCGTATGAACGCGGACAAAATGGAAGATATCAACGAAGCTACGCCCGGCGACATAGCCGCGCTGTTCGGCATTGATTGCGCTTCCGGCGACACATTCTGCGCAGGTGGACTGAACTACTCTATGGCATCAATGTATGTTCCTGCACCCGTCATCTCTGAATCTATTACGCCAAAAGAGAAAAAAGATGCTGACCAAATGGCAAAAGCGTTGAATCGCTTTACAAAAGAAGACCCGACATTCCAAACATACGTTGACCCTGAATCAAACGAAACGATTATCAAGGGCATGGGAGAACTGCATTTGGCCGTATACGTTGAGCGCATGAAGCGCGAATATAAATGTGAAGTGATCGTCGGTCAGCCACAAGTTGCTTACCGTGAATCTATTACACAAAGCGCACAGTTCAACTACACACATAAAAAGCAAACGGGTGGTTCTGGTCAATACGGACGCGTTGCAGGAATTATGGAGCCGCTCGCAGACAAAGACTATGAATTTGTCGATGCAATAAAAGGCGGCGTTATTCCAAACGAATATATTCCGTCGTGTGACAAAGGCTTCCGCAAAGCGCTTGAAAAAGGCACGCTCATTGGGTTCCCTATTGTTGGCGTAAAATTGACTATCAACGATGGACAATACCATCCTGTTGACTCTTCTGACATCGCTTTCCAACTTGCTGCAATCGGCGCATTCCGAGAAGCGTATGAAAAAGCAAAGCCAGTGATTCTTGAGCCTATCATGAAAGTTTCTATTGCCGGCCCAACAGAATTTCAAGGCAACATGTTCGGTC
Source organism: Treponema sp. (assembly GCA_017940005.1). Classification (GTDB taxonomy): domain Bacteria; phylum Spirochaetota; class Spirochaetia; order Treponematales; family Treponemataceae; genus Treponema_D. Next base: position 11,228 of record JAGAZO010000013.1, on the reverse strand, counting down.
TCATCAACCAACGACGCGGTGTTATCGTTGATACAACCGATGAAAACAACACGTCTACAATAAACGCAGAAGTGCCACTTTCCGAGATGTTCGGTTTCTCCACCATTCTGCGTTCATCAACACAAGGCAAAGCTGAGTTCACTATGGAATTCTTGAAATATGGAAAAGTGCCGAATGCTATTTCAGATGAGCTCATCAAACAGTATCAAGAAGAGCGTAAAGCAGCTCAAAAGTAAGAGGTGTTATTATGGATAGAAATGATTTTATCAATCACAGTCCTGTTCGTTGCTTTGAAAAAATTACTAACGGCGGACTAAAAGCGGGTGAAATGGGGCTTGTCACTGCAAAAAAAGGGCTTGGAAAAACATCCGTGCTTGTACAGTTTGGACTCGATGCGCTTTTGCATGAGCAGCAACTCGTGCATGTATCGTTCGATCAGCATTCATCAAACGTAATTTCATGGTATGACAGCATTTTTGCAGAGATTTCCAAGCAGAAAAATATTGCAGACGGCAGCAATTTAAAAGATACTGTCGTACGCAATCGCGTAATCTTGAATTTTAACCAAGAAACATTTTCTCTGCCAAAAGTTATCAATACGCTCAAAGCGCTCAAGGCAGGCGGCATCAACACATCTGCACTCGTCATAGACGGAATGAACCTCGACAAAGTGAGCAAAGACGACATCGACACAGTGAGCAAATTTGTTAAGGAAGAAAACATCATCGCGTGGTTTAGCGATACAAAAGAAAGCGATAAACTCAACGACTCATGCCGCCTTGAATTACAGCCATATTTTGAAGCGGTATGCCATCTAACACCGAGCACCGGCGGCATCTCACTCGCGGTGCTTAAATTGCGTGACAACACGAACATTACCGAAATGGTGAGCCTCGACACAAAAACGCTTTTGATGCGGTAGGACGCAAACACATCTTACAAAAAACTTTTACGTTGTAAAAGCAGCACGCAAACATGGTGTGCTGCTTTTTTTATGCACATAAACGACTTGACGCGACGGTACAAAATCTGCTATAGTCTGTACACAGTTATACGGTGCCTGTAGTTCAGTGGTAGAGCGCCAGATTGTGGATCTGGTTGTCGTGGGTTCAATCCCCACCAGGCACCCTTTTCTCCAGCACTAAAATGCGCCTATAGCTCAACTGGATAGAGCAACGGACTTCGAATCCGTAGGTTGCGTGTTCGAGTCACGCTAAGCGCAAACAGCCCGTACATTTATCAGAGAAAAATATGTTTTGCAAATTCCTTTTAGCCACTTGATATTTTTTTACATCTCTGATATAGTAAATGCTATTCAGCATCGCTTTTGCGAATCTGATATTTACGGGCCATTAGCTCAGCTGGTAGAGCAACAGACTCTTAATCTGTGGGTCGTCGGTTCGAAGCCGGCATGGCTCAGCCTTTGCGCAAAAAAGAGAAGGCACGCTTGCTCGGTATGCGAGAGTGGTGAAATGGCAGACACGCCAGACTTAGGATCTGGTGCCGCAAGGCGTAAGGGTTCAAGTCCCTTCTCTCGCAGATGACAGCGGCATGGCAAAATTATTTTGCGGGAATAGCTCAGTGGTAGAGCGCCACCTTGCCAAGGTGGATGTCGCGGGTCCAATTCCCGTTTCCCGCTTAAGCGGCAAAAAACGCAAAATTATCTTGCGGGAATAGCTCAGTGGTAGAGCGCCACCTTGCCAAGGTGGATGTCGCGGGTCCAATTCCCGTTTCCCGCTTAAACTAAAAGGGGTTGCCCAAAAAGTTTTAAATGTCATGCCATGCCCAAAAATGACAGAGAATATACTTTTTGGGCAACCTCTTTTTTTACTTTTTAATAATTATTAAGGGAACCTCAAAAAACGTGAGGTGCCAATAATTTTTACGAGGAGCATGCGGTGAACATCACAAAAGAATTCGTTGACGTTGAAAAATCAGCAGTTAAATTGACTGTCACAATTGCAAAAGAAGATGTAGCAGCGGCATACAACGACACGATAAAAAAATATGTAAAGCAGGCGCAGATTCCCGGCTTCCGCAAAGGGCATGTGCCCGCCAATATTCTCGAGCGCAAATTCGGTGAGGGTATAAAGGCAGACGCAGCGAGCGACTTAATCGATAAATCGCTCAATGAACTATTTGAAGACGAGTCGCTCAAAGACAATCGTCCCCTTCCCTACGCGCAGCCTGTCATGGAAAAAATGCCTGAACTCGATGTTTCAAAAGATTTAACATATACAGTCATCTACGACATATTTCCTAAAGTAGCGGTAAAAAATATAGCCGGCATCACTGTAAAAGAAGTACAGGTAGAAATTGGCGAAAAGGAAATGGCAGAAGAGTTAAAAGCTATTCAGGAACGCAACGCCGTCGTCATCGACAAAAAAGACGATGAGCCGGTTGAAAAAGACAACATCGTCACAGTGAACTACTGCGAGCTTGACGAAAACGGAAATGTGCTTAAAGACACGCAACGCGAGGATTTTGTGTTCACAGTGGGCACGGGACAGAATATTTTCAAAATAGACGACGACATTCTCGGCATGAAAAAAGGCGATGAACGGGAGTTCACAAAGACATACGGCGCAGATGATTCAAACACGGATTTAGCAGGCAAGACGAAAAAGCTCCGCGTAAAAGTGACTGCAATAAAAGTGCGCAACCTTCCCGCTCTCGACGATGACCTTGCCCAAGACGTGAGCGAAAAATACAAGACGCTCGACGACTTAAAGGCGGACATCAAAAAGAATATGGAGGGCGCAAAAAATCGACGCGTGCGCGAGCTTAAAAACAACAGCTTGCTCGAACAGCTCGTTGAAAAAAATCAGTTTGACATTCCTTCTTCAATGCTCAACGCGGAGCTTGATGCACGATGGCGCATGATGGCGCAACAGTTCCAGACAACGCCTGAACAGCTTGACCGCATGTTTGCATCTTCTGGGCAAACGAAAACGGATATGCTCAAAGAGTGGTCGCCCACAAGCGAAAAAATGCTCAAGTCGCGCATTATTGTTGACACGCTTTTGCGCGAACGAAATATTGCCGTCACGCCAGAAGAAATCGAAAAAGAATACGAGCGCATAGCGGCAGAAAGCGGCTCGCCGCTTGAAGACGTGAAAAAGCATTACGAGGACGCGCGTGCAAGAGAATACCTCATCGACGACGTAAAAGAGCAAAAACTGTACGACGAACTGTACAAAGAGGTGAAAGTTTCAAAAGGCGAAAAAATGTCGTTTGAAGATTTGTTTAAAAATCAGTAATACATTTGGACGCACAGCGTTTTTTTGAGTATATTTATTTTATAGACAGAGCGTTTTTTACGGTAGGATACGAACATGAATGAAAAAATGATAAGCACAATCCCGAACGTTTTTGAACGGAGTGGCAACACGGAACATTATTATGACATTTTTTCGCGCTTGCTCAAAGACAGAATCATATTTGTAGACGGCGAAATAAACGACACGACTGCCGACATTGTTGTGGCGCAGATTTTGTTTCTCGAATCTGAAAATCCTGACAAAGACATAAGCATGTATATAAACAGTCCCGGCGGCTCTGTTACTGCCGGTCTTGCAATTTACGATACGATGCAGTACGTAAAGTGCCACATTCAAACAATATGCATGGGGCAGGCGGCGAGCATGGGCGCAATTTTGCTTGCGGGCGGTACCGATGAAAAGCGGTTTGCGCTTCCCTCCTCGCGCGTCATGATTCACCAGCCGTGGGGCGGCGTGCAAGGGCAGGAAAGCGACATATCTATTCAAGCGAAAGAAATCGTACGCCTTAAAAAATTGACAATCGACTACTTTGCGCATCACACAAAAAAGACGCAGGAGCAGGTTGCCGCAGACATGGAGCGCGACTTTTACATGTCAGCAGAAGACGCAAAAGCATACGGTATTGTTGACCACATCATGCCGGGGAGGAAAAAACAATGAAACGATTCGGAAGCGATGCCCAATACTGCTCGTTTTGCGGCAAACCTGCGGATAATTCCCGTCACCTCGTGGCTGCTCCTTCAGGAAATATCCACATATGCAATCAGTGCGTGGCTGTATGCCAGAGCATTCTCGAACAGGAAGATGGCGAAGTTGCACCGATTGCATTGAGCGACGTGCCTACGCCAAAGGGATTTAAAGAATATCTTGATCAATACGTTGTCGGGCAGGAAGACGCAAAGCGCGCGCTTTCTGTCGCAGTGTATAATCACTATAAGCGCATGTCTGTGCCAAAAACACTGAACAAAGACGACGACGTGCTCATTGAAAAATCAAACATTCTGCTCATGGGACCGACGGGAAGCGGCAAAACGCTGCTTGCAAAAACGCTCGCGCAAAAGCTCAAAGTGCCGTTTGCAATCGCAGATGCGACAACGCTCACTGAAGCGGGCTACGTTGGCGAGGATGTTGAAAATGTTTTGCTCAAACTCATAAACGCTGCAAACGGCAACATTCACGCGGCCGAACGCGGCATCATCTTTATTGACGAAATAGATAAAATCTCGCGCAAAAGCGAAAACACCTCTATAACGCGCGATGTTTCAGGCGAAGGCGTGCAGCAGGCGCTCTTAAAAATAATTGAAGGCACGCATGCAAGCGTGCCGCCGCAGGGCGGAAGAAAGCATCCCAATCAAGAGATGATAGAAATAGACACGACGAACATTCTGTTCATATTGGGCGGCGCATTCGTCGGACTTGAAAAGATTATTGAGCAGCGCACTGCTGACCACGTCATGGGATTCGGCAGCAACGTGGGCATTATGAACGAAGAGGAGCGCATGAATTTGCTCAATCAGTGTACGCCCGACGACCTTGTCAAATTCGGCCTTATCCCAGAGCTCATTGGCCGCATGCCTATCACTGTCGCGCTCAAAGAGCTTACGCGCGATGATTTAGTGCAGATTCTCACTGAGCCGAAAAACTCAATCACAAAGCAGTTCAAGGCATCTTTTGCGCTCGACGATGTTGCGCTTGAATTTACTGACGAGGCTATAGGCGAAATTGCAGACGAAGCGATTCGTCAAAAAACTGGCGCGCGCGGGCTCCGCAGCATTGTAGAAAAAATGCTCGCTGACATCATGTACGAGCTTCCGTCAATTGAAAATCGTGCGCAGAAAAAATTGATAATCTCTAAAGAAATCGTGCAGAACAAAATCCATGCTGACGTAGACGCGCTGCTCACCGCATGACGCAACGACAGTCGGCACCGCAAAATGCGCTTTTGCCTCTGCCGCGTATCATTATAGCAACGCTTATGCTGCTCACAGCGCGCGTTCACAACATAAGCGCAATGCGCTTTGCCTTTGCACAGCTGCCTGCAACTTATACTTCGTGCAAACAGGTGTCTTTTGACAGCACAACTACAGCCCACAATTTATGAGGCGGCAAGCAGGTGCGCTACGATACAATCTTTTTCATGACAGCAATCGTCTCCTGCACAGTCGCTTCCCAACTAAACCGCTTTGCCCAACGCAATCCTGTAGCAATCTTTTTTTCACGCAACGCTGTGTCGCCAACAATTTTTTCCATGCAGTCTGCAATTTCTTCGATATTGTCAGCATCAAAATAGAGTGCAGCCTCGCCGCCCATTTCGGGAAGCGCGCCCGCTTTTGCGCATGCAACGGGAATGCCTGTGGCCATAGCTTCAAGAATTGGCAACCCTACGCCTTCGTTCACTGATGGAAAAATGCACGCGTCAGCACCTGCGTATAAAAGCGGAAAACTCTCGTGCGGGAAAAAGCCTGTAAGAAAAATATCTGACGCCGAAGATGAAAGACCTGCAATTTTGTGCACATCTTCAGATGCTTCGCCTTCAGCGCCTGCAATGACGAGACGATGCGGCAGTTTTGTACGTTCTTTAAAAAGCGAAAACGCTTTTACAAGTTCGACATGCTTTTTATCAGCCCCTGAGAGACGCGAACCGTAAATAAAATACGGGCGCTTTATGGCAAACGGCTTTATGCTCACTGTTTCCGAATCTATGTGCAACTGCGGAAAAAACAAGCGGTGGTCAATGCCGTTATGCACTATTTCAATCTTGCTTTCGTCTACACCAAGCCGCAGCAAATCTTTGCGTAAAAACTGGCTGGCAACAATGATCCTCTGCGCTTTTTTTAACCCACGCTTTATCTGCATAGAGAGCGCCCAGTCGTCAGCCTCATGCAGTGTGTTCGACACAATGCTATTCACAACCGCAACACCAGGCGTTTTAAAAGAGATGGGCAGTACGCGGTCAATTGCAGGATAGAGTACCACATCATATTTTCGCTCTTTTACAAATTTATTGAGTCCTAAAAAATGCCACAAGCGCTCTGCACCAAGACTGTCGGGCACGGCAACTGTTTTAAAAGGGATTTCACGTGCCGAATTGTAGGTATATCTGTCTATTTCCGAGCCAAAAAGTTCAAAACTAACATCGCCAGTCAGCGGCAAATTCGCCGTAAAGGAATGGAGATATGAACCTATTCCTGAGCGACCGTGGTCGCAGCCGAATGTATCTATGCCGACTTTCATAACCAAATATTATAGCAAATATTTTCAAATTGCGCTATAGTTGCTGTATGGACACATCACACGTATTTACACAGCTTTCGCCTGTCATTCAGCAACGGCTTGCAGACATCTCCATCAGCGAGCCTACGGCGGTGCAGTCAAAAGTGATTCCCGAACTGCTCGCGGGAAAAAATCTGCTTTTTCAATCTGAAACGGGCACGGGCAAAACGCTCGCCTACTTGCTGCCGCTCATAGCAATTCTTGAAAAAACTGAAAACCCGCGTCGCGCCGTGCGCCTTGTTATATGCGCGCCAACGCTTGAGCTTGCTTCTCAAATCCGCGACGCAACAAAAACAGTCACTTCACTAAAAACAGCCCTCTTGCTCGGCGGCGCGCCTGTAAAGCGGCAGCTTGAACTGCTCAAAGAAAAGCCAGACATTGTGATTGGAAATACGGCTCGGCTTCTAGAGCTTGCGCGTCTCAAAAAGCTCAAGCTTGACGGTGTTGTCGCTGCTGTATTTGATGAAGTAGACAGGCTCGTAAAAAAAGAAGCAGTTGCCGACTTGACCGCGCTCATCTCGCTCCTTCCCAAAACGACGCAGCTTATAGGCTGCTCTGCAACGGTCACAAAACAGGTGCACACGTTTTTTGCTGCATGCGAGTCGCTTGTGGTGCCGAATGAAGACGTGCTCCAAAAGCGCATTGAGCACTGGGCGCTGTACGCTGAAAGCCGCGATAAAATAGACACGCTGCGCCGCCTGCTCGTTGCAGCACAACCGCAAAAAGCGCTCGTGTTTACAAGCAGAGCTGACCAAGTTGAAAATATTGCGTCAAAGCTGCACTACAAAAAAATCAGCTGCGAAACGCTCCACGCAAAAGCGAGCAAGCAGGAGCGAAAAGCGGCAATAGACCGTTTCCGAAGCGGAAAATGCCGCATCCTCATCACAAGCGACGTAGCTGCACGTGGTCTTGACATACGCGACATCTCGCACATAATCCAGATGGATTTGCCTGACGACGCTGATTTTTTTGTGCACCGTGCAGGACGGACAGCGCGGGCAGGGAAAACGGGCGTAAACATTGTCATAGGCAATGTTACAGAGATGCGTACCTACAGCGCGCTCGAAAAAAAACTCGGCATAACCGTCTTCCCGAAAGAGATTTACAACGGCAAAATCTGTGCGCCAGAAAGCTGAAAACCGCTGTATTTCAAGCAAATTGCGCTACTGTTTGCTTTGCAAACGTGCTTATCTATGTGTGCGTTCATGCGCACTAATTATTGCGTGTTCTCATTTCATTGCAACCGCTTGTACAACAGGAAAATGCAGTCACTATTTATCGCAACAACTCATACGAACAGCTGTTTTGTCGCTTTCTCATACATAAAGCGTCTGTCTTCCTCTTGCAACGATGTATATGTGCAATCAGCGCACGCGCGCGTCTCCTCGGCACTGCGATACACTTTTGTCGGCACGCATGTAGCAACAACTTCGCGAACTGCAATAGGTCCTGTTTTTAGTGCGAACGACATCTTGAGCGCATATTCAGCGCCATGCATAAGAGAAAAATTTTCATTGCAGCTGCCAAATACGATTCTTTCATGATCAACATATAAAATATCGAGCGGCTTAACGCCTCCTGAAAAAGCTTCAAGCGCACCTGTTTTTTCTGAAAGATACCTGCATATGGAAATCAACTGTAAGCCGTTTCCTGCATTTTTTTCTTTTTTTGCTTCTGCAACAAACGCTTCTAAATACGTTTTGGCAGTCCTTTGATTTTCAAGCGAAATTGCACTCCATACGGGACGTGAAAACAACTCATAGCCCTCGCACGGCACACAATCAAAATTAACAACAGATTTATTGCTGCATGAATAAAACACTGATGCAAAAAAATCATAATCATGTTTTATTGCAATATCTTCTATACGACGTATCGTATCAGGAATGATAAGCGCAAGCCCGGATTTTGACGAGCGCATCTCTGTTGTAAAAAAAAGCCCTACACGATTGAAATAAAATTCAACGCGCACATGTTTGCCTGCAAAGCGAGTTACAGCCTGCGGAGGATTTTTTAACAATATGATTCCTTTATCGCTGACCGTGATTTGCTCTGCCTTGAGCGCGACAGGAAATACCGCAGATGAAAGCGGCTTGATTTTTTCATCATCTCGTTTGCTTTCAATCGGGGTAACAGTGACAGGCACATTGCCGTCAATCAAATACTGGAGCACGAGCTGCCGCTCAATTCCTGTCAAATCTTTACTTTCCATGTGCACGACTCCACTTCTGAATTTCAATTTGATTGATTTTGTATCCGTCTTCTGCATTCTCAAAGCAGAGCAATACATCTATGCTGCCGCGTGAAAATCCGAGCCGCACAGGAATTACCGCTCCTTGCTCATCTATAAAAGGCGCGCCATACAGTACTGTTGAAAAAAGCGGATGCGACTCGGAGTATTCGGGCATATCGCTTCCAAAAAACTGCTTCCAACCTGCCTGCATGTCATTCATAAAGAACACATACGAATAGAGACTTCCGCGTGCCATGCATCGGTCCGCGCTCTGCCCGCTCAAAATTGCTTGCACAAATGTATCAAGGACGGCGCGCAGCTCTTGCGAAATGAGCGATGTGTCGAGACTGCCAAAGCCACTTAAAAACGGATATACAGCATCATAATTTGAAGCAGCGGCAATCACTGTAAACGGTGTGAGCGGAATAGATTTTTCAATAGATTCCCGCTCCTCGATATTCTGAAAAAGGCGCATTGCTTCAAGCTCTCGCGTCCACAACGTATCAGCATCGCGTGCATCTGACTGCGAACGGAGCGTTTCGCTCGTATCGACAAGGATAAAGCTTTTACTGTCCGCGCATGAGGCGAGCAATAATGAGAAAACTGCACAGAGAGAAAACGCTTGTATCGCGCATTTCATACTATAAACATAGCATATTTTCACAAAAAAAGACAGTACATCGTATAATGTAACTTGTAAAAAATAATACCCCATTTTTCTGTCATAATCCACAACATTTTTGTACATCGCGGCGGGGGGCGCCGTGAATACGTCTCGGATAATTGTTCATCCAGCTCACGGCATGCGCGACCTGCTCGTCAGTGACTTTGGAGAAGTCGCATCCTTTGGGGAAGAAGCGGCGGAGCATCCTGTTGTGGTTCTCGTTCGTCCCGCGCTCGTTAGGCGGCGTACGGATGGGCGAAGTAGAGCTTTGTCCTCGTCTTGCCGTCGATGCAGCTCCTCTCAATTCCCTCGATGTCCATGAACTCAGAGTCGCCGTCGCTAGAAACTGCGCCCTATCGGGATTGTTGCGAAAGCAGGGCTTCGGTACTTCAGCGCACAACTGATGCGCCTCAGTGTACCGTACTCGCCCCTCCACGCGGGCGTAGACGGATGTCATCGTGTGTAGGCTGGCGGAGGAATTGCCCGCCACCTGTGCAAAGACCATATCTTGTGCTATACTGTACTTATGAAAGTTTATCTTGACAACTGCTGCTACAACCGCCCCTATGATGACCAGAGCCACCTACGCATCTCGCTTGAAACGCAGGCGAAGCTATTTATACAACATTTAATTCGAGAAAAAAAACTAGAATTAGTAACCCCTTATGTTCTCTAATTACGAAAATAGTAAAAATCCGCACACGAGTCGTAGCGAAACTATATTTAATTTCTTTAAGAATGCAACAAGTTATGTTGGCGCTGATAAAAAATAGTCATATATTAGAACTTGCAACAAAAATTCAGATGACAGGCATAAAAACCGCAGATGCATGCCATATAGCCTGTGCAGAATTTTCCGAATGTGACTTTTTCTTAACAACAGATGATAGGATTTTAAAATATAAGTCAGAAAAGACAAAAATAATAAATCCTATTCAATTTGTTCAACTACTTTCAAAGGAGAACTAAAATGAGCGACTTGCACTATGCCCCTACGACGACGGCAGAACTAATGTCTCGCGGGATGGATTGTCTCGTAAAGAATATGGGTGTCATTGAAGCAGAATCTTTTATAGCCGCAATTCAGCGAGAACGATTTGACTATACCAAATGGCATCAACAGTATTTTGCACAGGATGAAAGCATCGAAACTTTTTTACAACAAGCAACCGATTACGCGAAAGCCCTGCAGTGATTGAGTAGATGCGCTGCTATGTTTTTACTAGGATGAAGCTGCGTGAAGAGAGGACTGCACCTTTACATTTTTATTCGGACGAAGCTGCTGGAAGAACCCGCCGTTCCGCACTTCGCTAGCGCTCATTGCCGCCGCATTGTTAATGCTGCTCTGCGGCGGCAACGCTACGCGGTGCTTCATGGCGGCGTAGGCAGATGGTGAAAATATTCAAAAATAACAATAATTTATATGAGTTCACTTCCGTTTTTTTACACTTCTCTGCAAATATATATAGTGAGGAACTCGCCTTGTCTGTACGGCAGGTGCTCAACAATCCTATTCACTCACTGGAGGTATTTCCTATGGAATACACAATTTTGCAAAGGGTAAACCCGCTCAATAGAACCGCAGCAAAAAGGCTTTTCGCTTCTCTCATGTGGAGCATAATAATTACAATTAGAGCACTTGCAGATGAAATCAGTAAAAGTTGCACTTTAACAGCAACAGATGTTGTTGCCGTGCTGGAATCTTTCTTGCAGCTGCTCCCACTGTTCTTAAAAAATGGGCATTCCATCAGGCTCGGCGACTTCGGCATTTTCAAGC
>JAGAZO010000012.1 GCA_017940005.1 Treponema sp. | reverse complement strand
TGTATTGATTGCGCATTCTCATTTCATTACGAATGCGCAGTTTTGAACAGTTCCGATTTTGAAAAATCGTTCACTGTTCAAAATTAGGGAAGTTTAAAAACACCGCTGAAATAGCGCGGTGTTTTTAACTTCGAGTTTTCTTACGAAAACTCGTGTATTGATTGCGCATTCTCATTTCATTACGAATGCGCAGTTTTGAACAGTTCCGATTTTGAAAAATCGTTCACTGTTCAAAATTAGGGAAGTTTAAAAACACCGCTGAAATAGCGCGGCGTTTTTAACTTGCAGTTTGCAAAGCTTCGTCATGGTTCGCTTTGCAAACTCGCTCATCTATAAACGCGCAGTTTTGCTGTGCTGTGTGATTAGGACATCTCGAAAAACTTCAGTTTTTTGAGGTAGCAGATAAAAATGCGACGTTTTTAGTCGTGATATTTCAACGGCTTAAAACTCGTTGGCACTGTAAATAAAATACGAAATTGTAGTTTTTCGGGGTGCCTATTGTTAATTTCGGAGAATAATATGGATTTTGGCGCAATACTCGATGCATGGGAAAAACAGCAGAAAAGCGCGGTTGGAAAAAAAACGCATGTTGCAAACGATTGTGCATCGCACCAGCAGACAAAGCGTGTTGCACAAGGCGATGCAGGTAATCAGCAGGCACAAGACGGTGCATCTTGTCAGCAGTCAAGCGGATGTTCCAAACAGCTAAATCCGCAAGAACTGTGGCTCAGAAAGTATGGCGTAGTTGACAAAGACAAGCTTGCCGAGGAAGCGCATGAACACGAAAAAGAGCATTCTGTATCGTATCTAAAAACGCTTCCGATTGAAGCGCGTGTAGATTTGCACGGACTCACGAGAGACGAAGCGTGGAACAAGCTTGTTAATTTTACAGGCGACTGCATGCATCGCGGCGTGCGAAAAGTACTCATCATTCATGGCAAGGGTATTCATACGACAGGGAGTGATCCGGTGCTCGGAGAAGTTGTGCGCCGTTTTATTGAAAGTGACAAACGGTGTGGCGCATCGGGGCATCCAAACAAACGGCTTGGCGGCAACGGAGCAACGTGGGTGTTGCTCAAATACTTGTAATCTTTGGCATAAATAGGTATTTTATAAGAAATGGAACAAGATTTGTATGCAGTGCTCGGCGTGTCAAAGACTGCGAGCGCTGACGAAATTAAAAAAGCATACCGCAATCTCGCGTTTACGTATCACCCGGACAGGAATCCTGGCGACAAAGCGGCGGAAGAAAAATTCAAGGCTATCAACGCGGCGTATGACGTGCTCGGCGATGAAACAAAGCGCGCGCAGTACGACCGCTACGGCTCATTTGAGAGCGCCGCATACAATCGCCAGCATGCGCAAGGGCAGTATGCGTATGGTCAGTATAGCGGCAGGCGAACGAGCGACGAAGACATGTTCTGGCAGTGGTTTAGCGAAAATTATCAAAACGCGCAAAATCAACAGCGCCGCTATACATACACGTGGACATCGGGCAGCCGCGCTCATACGCGCGAAGAACTAAAAGCGCAGTTGTTTTCAAAAGCCTCGCAAGCGGTATTCGGCATGCTTGCAAGCAGCGTGCTTGGTTTTTTCCCGCTTATCGGATTAGTCTGTTTTATCGTTACGATAAACGGCGTTGTTGGAGCGGTGAGGTCTGCGATTGCGCTTATTAAATTGGGAAAACAAAAATCAGATTAACTGATGTTTTAGCGTTGTCGGAAAACGATTCTTCCTCTGTTTAAATCGTATGGCGAAAGCTCCACTTTTACTATGTCGCCTGGCACGATTCGTATGTAATGCTTGCGCATTTTTCCAGATAGCGTTGCAAGAATGAGATGTCCATTTTGCAATTCGATTCTAAACGTGGTGTTCGGCAACGCCTCTTTGACCACGCCTTCCACTTCAATCGCTTCTTCTTTTACCACGATTCCTCCAAATACCCGTGTAACTACAATCGAAATTAGTTGTTTACTAGCTAATTTGTTTGTGTATTGACTAGTATGTATAAAACGTGTAGGCTTGTCAACACATGTGAAATGGAGTAAATCTCATGGATAAAAAATTTATTGAAAGCATGAAAAAAGATTTGCTTTCTCGGCGTAAAACGATTCTTGAATCTCTTGCGGAACAGAGCGACGACATGAAGCGTCTTGTTAAAACGGTCGCAGCGGGAGATGTTATAGATATTGCGGCAGATGCAGTTGATCGCACGCTGCTTGATTCTTTGAGTTCGCAGGATTCTGCGCGTTTGCAGCTTATCGACAATGCGCTTGACAGAATTAGGCAAGGACGATATGGCGTGTGCATCAAATGTGGTAAAGACATTCCGCAGCAACGTCTTAAAGCGCTGCCGTATGCGCTCATGTGCGTCAACTGCGCATCAGAAGAGGAGCGAAAACGCCGTTAGTAATTTTTTAAGAGCAATGCATCGCTACAATTTTTGACTTTTTACAAAACCTGCATCGAGGAACATCATTTCAGTATATCCTGCTTGTTTAGCAGCAAAGGTAGCTCTGTCAAATGCGCAGTCAATATCTTGTGCATTGTGTGCGTCTGAATTGATTGTTATGGGAACACCACTTGCATGGAGAATAGATAAAAAATCATTCGACGGATACAAGCTGTCCATTGCTCCGCGTGCAATAGCGCCAGTATTTATTTCTGCGATGACATCAGCATGTTTAGCGCAGTTTGCAGTTGCAACAAGTTCCGAACGGTACCAGCTGTCAGTTTCATCAAAAAAATGCAGCGTACTGTTTCGTTTGCGGATTACATCAGGATGTGCCCAAATAGTGAAATCTCCTTTTTGCAGCATTTCGCGTTGCAGCGCAAAATAGGTGCACACGGCTTCTTTTGCATTTCCTTTAAAATATTTTTGAATACCGTCGCGAACGCTTTCCGTAGACGCGTCTACAGAAAATGTGCCGTTTTCGGTGATGATGTAATGCACCGCGCCTATGAGGTAATCGGGTTTGAATTCTGCGTAGTCGCTCATGCGCGGAACTGTCAAACCAGGCATGTATTCAGCTTCAAAGCCGCACAGTATCTGCATGCGCCCACTGTATTCTTGTGCAAGTGAACGAATTGTGTTCACATATTTGTGGAATTCTCGAGGTGCAATGTGACAGTCTCCTGCAAAGGGATACATGCTGTGGCTTGAAAATCCTATGATGTCGAATTTCTTTTCAAAAGCTGCTTGCGCCATCTCTTGCGCGCTGTTTTTTCCGTCGCAAAATGTCGTATGCGTGTGATAATTTGTTTTCATAGTACCTCCCGTAAAAAGTCTGACGCTTGTATGCGCTGCCGTGAACAAGCAAATCAGTTGTCAAGCATGCTTGAAGTTTCCCTGTGAAACCGCTTTTTTTGCCATTTGTCTGCACTGATTTCAAAAATTGTTAATTCATCTTTCAGCGCATGAAACATTTTTCGTATGCTCTCGATATCCGATTGTTTTGCCTGTTCATCGATGCGCTCTCCGCATTGCGCGAGCGCAGTAGCCGAAATTGCCAATGAGCTTCCTTTGAGTTTATGCCCGATGCGTCGAAGTTCGTCGAAATCTTTTCTGTCGATTGCTTGTTCCGCTTGCTGCATCAGCAGCGCAGTTTGTTTGCGGTAATCTTCGATGAGCTCTTTGCCAAGCAAAAAATTGTCATCGATTGTGTTTTCAAAATCCTTTTGATTCCATGTACTGTTTGTCGGTGCAGTGAGCGCATCGAGCGTTGCAATTTTTGAAGCAGCGGGCAATTCTATGACTGTATGCCACTTTTCAAGGAACTCTTTTACGTCTACTTGTTTGAACGGCTTTACGAGAATATCGTTCATGCCTGTGTTGCGATACAGTGCAAAATCATTTTTATCGTTGTTTGCAGTACATGCGATGATTATGCCTGTGTATCCAAGTTCACGAATTTTTTGCGATGCTTCTATTCCGTCCATCTCTGGCATTTGCACATCCATAAAAATCATGACGATTTCAGGCACATGCATAATGCATGAGACAGCTTTTTTTCCGTTCTCTGCTTCAATTACGTTGGCACCAAATTTTTTGAGAAATGTTGCCAAAAGTTTTCTGTTGAGTGGATGGTCGTCCGCAACAAGTACGGTAAGCCCGTGGACTGATATTGTCTCATTACGTGTATCAAAAATTGTTTGTGTGTCGATATTTTCTGCGGCGACCGTCTCAAGCTCATCGGGCGTATCGAATAGGTCTTTAAGAAGCAATAAAATCGGATTGCGCTTTATTGGTTTATATATATAGCCATCAAACAAATTGATAAGCTTCATTTTTGCTTCTTCGCCCATTTGCCCTTCGGAAACGAGCAGGTAGCGTTTGGTAGTTGAAAACACTTTTCGCTCTTTGATTTCCCATGCCAAATGCCATCCGTTTACTTTTGGCAAACTCATGTCGATAAAGACGACAGCGAATGGCTTTTTTTGTTCAACGGCAGTTTGCATTTTTAATAAAGATTGCTCTGCGTTTTCTGCATATTCTATATCGTACAATCCGAATGAGTTGAGTTTTCGCCGCAAGCTATTTGCAGCAAGCGGACTATCGTCGACTATCAAAAAGCGTGTCTTGGAGTTGACAGCTATAGCAGTATTTTCTGCTGGTAAATTGTGCGCTGCAATAAGCGGAATTGTAAACCAAAAGATTGAACCACCTTCAGGATTAGGACGAACGCCTATTGTGCCATTCATTGCTTTGACGAGTCCTTTGCAAATAGCGAGTCCGAGTCCTGAACCTCCATATTTGCGGGCGGTAGAAGCGTCTGCTTGGTAGTAGTCGTTGAAGAGTTCCTGTTGTTTTTGTTCAGGAATACCTATGCCGCTGTCCGTTATTTGAAAGAGCAGGATGGATGTATCTTTGAGTGAGAGTTCAAGATGCACATATCCCGTTGGCGTAAATTTAACGGCATTTTTAATAATGTTAAGAAGTATTTGCTGAACACGAGTTGGGTCTCCCGATATGAGTTGCGGCAACGTGTAGTCTGCATCGACAACGAGCTCTATACCTTTGCTGAATGCTTCAATGCTTACAAAATCAACAATGCGTTCGGTGATGGCGATGACGTCGTACGGGATCGATTCAAGGGAAATTTGCTGAGACTTTATTTTTGAAAAATCGAGAATATCGTTGATGAGCGCGAGAAGAACATTTGTGCTGAATTGAATTTGGCGAACATATTCTTGCTGTTCATTATTAAGATTTGTATCTAGCAGGAGATCGAGCATGCCGATTATAGTTTGCACAGGCGTGCGAATTTCATGAACTGTATTTGCGAAAAAAGCTAATCGTTTATCTATATCGATATTAGATTTTTCCATGAATGAGTTCTACAACTTTTTGGACAACTATATCTGGCTTTTGCGTTTTTGCAATGTATCGTTTTGCACCGAGACTCAACGCCTGAATGACATCTTCGCGTTGCGTTGTCTGCGAGTATATGATTATGGGGATGTCGCTGCGTATGTTTTGAAGACGCATGAGAATATCGAAACCCGAAATGCCTGGCATAAGGATGTCGAGTATTACAAAGTTGTACTTGTGTTTGTTTATTCCCGCCAGAAATTTTGTGCCTGTGTCAAAAATATCGCAGGTAGCACCGACAGATTTAAACGACTGTTCGAGAAGTTTAAGTGTAACTTTATCGTCGTCAACAAGTGCCACACGCAAAACATTGCCGAGCGCTTCTGATTCATCGTCATCTTGCAATGCACCTTTATCTGAGTAAAAACGCGTTTCAATCGAACTCGTGTCTGGCGTTGATTCTTGCATAAGAATCTTTTCGGTGATAAGGTCTGGCACATTTATTGAAGATGTGCTGTCAATGAGGGAATTGAGTACATGCGGAAGATTTGTGGACACTTCAATGCCATTGTATTCTGAATGACCTTTTATCATTTCGTGCGTAAATGAGCTGAACGAGAGTACTTTTACATTTTTTGTTTGCACTTTTTGCGCTGCGAGCACGTTGTTGAGCAGGAGTTCTAAATTTGATGCATCTACAAATGTTAAATCAAGATTTGTCATCATAAGGACAATCTTTGGAGATTCCATATTCTCTGTTTCTATCATCTCTGCAAGTTTGTATTTAAGCAGCGAGAGTTTTTCGCGGTTTAGACCTTCTGCTATTTCAATGAAAATGATATTGCCATTACGATGGATGCCAAGCACACACGGCGTTGGATCCATAGAAAAACCTATTTTAAGAATATAACCGATAGATTCAAAGAAAACATCAAATTTGATTGGCTTTGCAAAATATTTTACAACACCGAATTGCGCTAATTTAGCTGTTTTTTGTGATTCGATAGACGGTCCCGCTGCAATTATGGGAATGCGAGTAGCGTTTGGATCGTTATGTTTTTTTGTAAGGAATTCAAAAAGCTCTCCGAGATCATTTTGCATTTCAAGGATGATAAGATCGGGCAATGTAGAAATAGTTTTAATAAATGCATCGCGATTTCCTTGTGCGACAGTAACTGAAATTTTTTCAACACCAAGTTTGTCTTTGAGAAATTCCCTAAACATGGGCGACGCATCTACGAGCAAAACATTCTTCATTATATATTATTTTATAGCATGAAAGACGATTTTTCAAGTGCTAGGTGATGGCGCGTTCACTGACAAGGGACAGTTGTCAGATATTGCCAATGTTTCTATATGCGTTTGTATGTGACAAACGTATACGGCACGCATTCTGTAGTGATTTTTTTGCCATTTTTTTTTGTGAATTGCGATGCATCGAACTGCGGAAAAAATGTATCGCCATCACATTCAGCGTCTATTTCGGTGATAAACATTTTATTGCACAGCGGAATTGCTTTTGCGTAGATTTCCGCACCGCCTGCTATAAAGATGTGCTTGCGTCTAAAAAATACGCAATGTTGTATGCGAGTGCTGCGTGCTATTACCTGTGCCCGTTCAAGCGCTTCTTCAAATGTACGTACAGTGCAAACATTTTTACCGTAAAATATGCGTGTATGTGAAATAACAATCATAATTCTAAAAGGAAGCGGTTTTTCTATTGACTCAAATGTCTTCCGTCCCATGATTACAATATTATTAATTGTTAATTTTTTGAAATGTGCTAAATCATTTGGCAGGTGATAGGGAAGTGTTCCGTTTTTTCCAAGCGCGCGATTTTTCGTATATGCCGCGATGATAGCAATCATTCCCGATTATGCGTTTACTTCGACCAATGCACCTACTGCATGCTTTTGCGCGTACACGCTTTTGTTGCCGTGATATGGGTTGCGAAGTTGCTTCATTTGCTGTTGTATTTGTGCAATATGTACACGCAAGAGATTTCTGTTTTTTTCATTTTGTGCAAGCACTTTTGCTTGAATGCTTGTCAATTCTTTTTGCACCGATTCGACTGTTGCTGCTTCTTGCGGTGAAACTGACTGTTGTACATGCGTATACATTTCTGCCATAGGAACAATCACTTTTTGCATACTCGCGATGCTTTTTACCACTTGCTGTTCAAGTTCTGTATGCGCGAGCAATGCCTCTGTGTTTTCCGAAGCGATTGAATCCTGCTGTTTTTCAAGTACCGTAAGATATTCACGAAATTTTTCGCGTTGTTGCATGAGTAGCGTTCTAAATCGTTTTAATATTGCGATGCGTTCATCGAGTTCTTGTTTTGAAATCTCTGCCATATCGTCTTCCGCCTGTTTGGAGCAATACGCTTTGCAGCATTTGCTTATCCTTCTATATTTAGCGTGCTCGTCATGTTTGTCGCTGGTGCATTTGCAGTACTGTTTGCTGCCTGCCGCCATGAATCAGTGAGTTGACTCATCATGTTGAGCACAAAATCTACTTTTTGTTTGTCATGACCGATGTTTGCTGCCATGAGCTCGTTGTTAAAATAAATATACAGCGACATGAGATTTTTTGCAATCTCGCCGCCTTTTTCCATATCAAGTGAAACTTGCAACTCTGTGATGATTGCCTGTGCTTTTTGCAAGCAATTATTATATTTTTCGATGTTAGGCGGTTTTATTTTTCCGTCCGCGCTGAATAAATCAGATGCAATTGAAAGTTGCCGTACAGCTCCTTCATACAGCAAGACGACAAGATGCCCCTGACTTGCAGTGCGGATGTTTGTGCTTTTATACGCGTTGTATGCCTGATTATACCCCATGTGTAACCTCCATGTATCCATGAGATGAAAAAATACTTATTATAGACATCCGTATACAGTATCGGTGTGGAACTATAAAACTTTATAAAAATTTGATTTTGGCAGCACTTTTCTGTCGACAAATTGCGTAATATTGCGTATATTAAAAGAGAGGTTTTTGATGAGCGATGTAAATAATGACAAGAAAAAAAAATAGTGACAATATGGACGATCCGTACAACTTTTTTAAATTAAGTGGTCCTGAAAATAATGATAAAAAAAGAAAAGACAGCAACAATGGCAAACCGCGTTTTCCTATTTGGGGGGTGTTGCTCACTGCGTTTGTAGTACTTCTCGTTGCAAACATGTTTGTTATGTCGAAGCCTGAAGATCTTATTAATTTTTCTGAATTCCGCAGCCATATTGAAAACGGCACGATTGTATTTGTTGAGCTTGGTGACACCTATTTCATAGGCTACGGACCTGAACGGGCGACGCGCACAGAACAGAATACGCGCGGATATATGCTTTTTCCTACGCAGACACGCAATCGCGCTGAATATAAGACAGTTGGTAGATTGTCAGAAAGCTTTCTTAATTTGCTGAACGAAAAAGGTGTTGAGTATAAATTTATTTTGCGTCAAAATAATTACCTTTTGCAAATCCTCATTAACTTGCTGCCGTTTGGAATTATCTTCCTCATGTACTTTTTGATTTTTCGCAGAATGAGCGGCGGTGCGAGCGGCATGGGAAGCATTTTTACTGCCGGGCAGTCGCGCGCAAAAGCGGTGGAAGAGGGCAAAGTAAAAACGCGCTTTAGCGATGTCGCGGGCGTTGACGAGGCAAAAGAAGAGCTTGTAGAAGTTGTTGACTTTTTAAAGCAGCCAAAAAAATATACTGACATAGGCGGCAAGATTCCAAAAGGTGTGCTGCTCGTAGGTCCGCCGGGCACGGGAAAGACGCTGCTTGCACGCGCTGTCGCAGGAGAGGCAGGCGTTCCATTTTTCCGCATAAGCGGCTCCGCTTTTGTTGAAATGTTTGTCGGTGTGGGCGCAAGCCGCGTGCGCGACTTGTTTCGCAATGCGCGCGAAAAAGCGCCGTGCATCATTTTTATCGATGAGCTTGATGCAATTGGCAAAAGCCGCGTGAACAGTCTCGGCGGCAACGACGAGCGCGAGCAAACGCTCAACCAGCTGCTCGTGGAGATGGACGGCTTTGACAACGAGAAGGGCTTGATAATCCTTGCGGCGACAAACCGTCCCGATGTGCTCGACCCGGCGCTGCTCAGACCCGGCCGTTTTGACAGGCAGGTGCCCGTTGAACGCCCTGACGTAAAAGGCCGCGAGGAAATACTGCGCATTCACTCGAAGAATGTGAAGCTCGACAGCGATGTTGATTTTGAATCGCTCGCGCACGGTACAATCGGATTTGCGGGAGCAGACTTGGCAAATGTAGTGAATGAGGCGGCGTTGCTCGCCGTGCGGAATGGCCGCGCAAAAGTTTCCATGCTGGACTTCAACGATGCAATCGACAAAGTGAGCATCGGTTTAAAGAAAAAGACGCGTCGTGAAAACGAAAAAGAGCGCAAAGTTGTCGCATTCCACGAAACAGGCCACGCGCTCGTCGGTGCATTTACTCCCGATTATCCACCAGTGAATAAAATCACTGTTGTGCCGCGCTCGCACGGAATCGGCGGTTTTACGCAGTATCGCGAGGAAGAAGAGAAAACGCTTCAGACAAAAAAAGATTTAATAAATCAAGTTGACGTGATGCTTGGCGGTCGCGCGGCTGAGCAAGTGGAGTTCGGCGAAATCTCTACAGGAGCTGCGAATGACATACAGCGCGCCACAGATACAATCCGCAAGATGATTACCGATTACGGCATGAGCGAGCGTTTCCAAAACATGTCGCTTGGCAAGTCGGGGCAGGGGTACGGGTACAGCGAACCGCAGCTTGTGCGCGAATATTCGGAAGAAACGCAAAAGTACATTGACGAAGAGATTGCGCGCATTATGGCGGAGCGATACAAGGCGGTGCTCGCGCTGCTCAAAAAGCACAAGGAGTTGCTCGACTACATTGCAAACCGCTTGCTCGAAAAAGAGACGATGGACGGCAAGGAGTTCGAGGAAATTGTGAATGCGGAAAAGCACGCGAAAGAGCTTGAGAGCGCCGCAAAGCCTTCGCGTGCAAAGAGCGTGGCAAAAGACGCAAAATAATACGCATGGCGGAGCTGCAAAGCGGCGCGTGCGTGGGCATGAATTGTGCAAGACGCAAAATAGCGTGCCTGTCTGCAATGCAGCGCCGCACCTTGACTTGAGCTTTTATCTTCACTAAAATAGTTCCATGATTACGAGGAAATTTGGTTTCCTGTTTGCTGCTGTTTTTTTTATAGGGGGCTTGGGAGCACTCCTTTCAGCACAGATTACCACAGCCAATGATTATTTTAAAACCGTCTCAGAACTGTATGGAACAATAAAAGACTATGAAGCCGAGATGGATATAACTATAGGTAGACAGCAGATGAGCGCGCATGTGTCTTTCAAGCGGCCTGATTTACTGCGTGTCGATTTCTCAAATCCATCGGAGCAAGTGATTTTGTTTAATGGCGACATGCTTACCATTTATCTTCCAAACGCATCAGCAGTTTTGCAACAGCAAGCCGATTCAAGCAGCGCGGGAGGCACAACGCTTGCAACGCCGCAGGGGCTTTCGCTTATGAGCAGGTACTACACAATTGCATATGAAACGGGACAAGCTCCTGTCCTGCTTGATGATACTTCCAATGAACAAGTTGTTAAACTTGTGCTCAACAGGCGCAATACATCAGAGGCATTCCGCACTATCAGAGTTGCGGTCAGTGTTGAGACAAAACTCATCAGAAGGATAGAAGCGACAACACCTCGTGGTGAACGGTTTGTCTTTGATTTTACGCATTATCGACTCAATCAGAACATTCCCGATCAGCGTTTTATTTATGATCCGCCTTCTTCTGCAAACGTATATAATAATTTTCTTCTCTCTGATTAAGGCAAGACAGTATGGATAGCTATGGCATTATATTAAAGAGAAAGCGGGAAGAAAAAAATCTTGATTTAGAAACAGTCGCGCGAGAAACATCTATCACCATTGAATATATAAAAGGGCTCGAAGAAGAAGAGACAGGTGTATTTCCTGGCGAGCCGTATATGATAGGATTTTTGCGAAACTATGCGGAGTATTTGGGAATAAATCCTGAAACAGTGATTGCATTGTATCGAAGCAAGGTTATTCAAGAAGCGCCGCTGCCGGAAGGCTTGCTCGTAAAACATAAGCCGCGATTTTTCTGGCCGTTAGTGATAGGAATTAGCTGTCTGGGTGTTGCAGCACTATCCGCTGTAGTTTTATTAATTATTAAATTTAAACCGCTAGATAAAAAAAATAATGTAGTGCTTACCGCGGGTATGGCTCCGCAAAGTTATGAACTCGGCGACCGCCCTCTTGACGGCCGTTTCTTTCGTGGTGATCAGATTTTGATTCCATCAGAAAATGGCAAGATTGTTTTGCGCGTGAGCAGCACGCTTTCTGCTTTTGGGCTTGATACGCCAGTCGGCACATTGTATGTTGATTTGGCAGAAGAAGTTGAGCTTGATGTTGACGGAGACGCGCAGAACGACATCATCGTGTATGTGTCCGATATATCTTCAACAGATGCCGCTCGCGGCGCAGAAGTGAGAATACTTTTGCGTCGTCAAGATAATGACATGCTTCCGATAGATGGCGTTGTTGCAGCAGATATTATATCTGAAAGTGAAGTACAGCGCACGCATCAGCCGCACATTATCCTTGAAGACAACCGCGCGTATCCGTTTACCGTGAATGCAACATTCCGCGGTCCGTGTGTGTTCCGCTCTAGAGTAGACAGGCGGCAGTCTGAAGAAAACTATTTTACGAGCGGAGAGATTGTCACAATGACCGCGAATAACGGTTTGCGCGTTTGGATGAGCAACGGCAATACGGTCAAATTTACTGTGATTGCGGATACGCGCAGTTTTGATTTAGACATGGGCAAAGCAGGACAAGTGCTCGTGCAGGATATTCGCTGGGTACGCGATTCAGAAGGCAGATACCGTCTGGTGGTTGTAGAGCTTGACTAAATTTTTTCTTGACGAGCACGGCTGTGCAAAAAATCAAGTTGATGCAGAAATCATCATTTCACGGTTGGGTGAATGCAATCTTGAGCAAACGCATGACGCAGCTCTCGCAGATTTAATAATTATCAATTCGTGCGGTTTTATTGAGAGCGCAAAAAAAGAGTCCATTGATGCGGTGCTCGCGGCAAAAAAAAATTATCCTCATGCAAAAATTTTGCTGACAGGCTGCCTTGCCGAACGATATGCAGAGGCATTCAAAGAATCGCTTCCTGAAGCTGATGGCATTTTTGGCAACGGAGATTTAACAAAAATCGATAGTGTTGTGCGCGCCTTGCAAAACGGCTCGCGTCCAGTTGTAACGCCCAAGCAAGAAGGCATTTGCTGCGGCAGCCGAAAAACGCTGCTCTCGTTTCCGGGAAGCGCGTATGTAAAAATCACTGAAGGATGCAGCAATCACTGCACGTTTTGCGCAATCCCGCTCATACGCGGCGAAGTGCGAAGCCGCAATGCTTCCGACATACTTGCAGAAATACAGCAGCTTGTTTCGCGCGGCGTGTATGAAATCAATTTGATAGGACAAGATGTTGCCGCTTATGGCACGGGGCAAAACGACAATGTGTTTGACACGGGAACATTTCCGTTGCCGCGCATAGACGAGCACGGCGTAAACTGCGGTACGGAAATGTCGTCCGCGCTTTCTCTTTTGCTTAAAAAAATTGATGCGCTCGACGGTGATTTTGTTGTGCGCCTTTTGTACATTCATCCCGATCACTTTAACCGCGACATTCTGCCGATTATGAAAGAAAGCAGCCATGTGCTCCCGTATTTTGACATTCCGTTTCAATCGGGTGACGATGCGCTCATCACGGCGATGAACAGGCGCGGCAGTGCAAAAGAGTATGCGCGGCTTGTTGCAGATATTCGAGAAGCCTTTGCAGATGCTGCAATACGCACGACGTTTCTTACCGGCTTCCCTGGTGAAACAGATGAAAGCGCAGAGCATACGAGGGTATTTTTAAGAACTATTCAGAGCGATTGGTCAGGCTGCTTTCCGTACAGCAGGGAAGAAGACACAGCAGCGTATGCGCTTAAAAACAATGTTGCAAAAAAAGTTGCGGCAGAGCGGGCGCGCGTTCTCGAGCACATGCAAGAGCATATTACACGCGAGCGGCTTTTGGCGCGGTGCGGAAAATCATACGACGTGCTCATTGAAGAAGTGATTGCGGGTGAAGGGCTTGCAATTGGCCGCGCGTTTTTTCAAGCGCCCGATGTTGACGGCAACATTGTTGTGCGCTACGACGTGCAAAAAGATGATGTGCGTGCGGGCAACGTGGTGCGCGCGCATGCAGATTCTGTGAGCGGCGTTGACATTGACGCGCATTTTACAAAACTTGTGCGGGCGCAACAGGTATGAGCAAACTGTAATTTCGTGTGCGCGGGAATCAGCGCTGCGAGCGTTTTGCACAATTGCTGTCACGGAAATTTATTAAGGAAACATTATGACAGAAAAAAATCTTCCATCATATTTGGAGCAGCTCAATCCTGAACAGCGTGAAGCAGTTGTGCACGACGGCTCTCCGCTTTTGATTTTGGCTGGAGCGGGAAGCGGCAAGACGCGCGTGATTACAACAAAAATCGCATATCTCATCGGTGAAAAACAAGTAGACGCGCGCTCAATTCTTGCGGTGACATTTACAAAAAAAGCCGCGAACGAAATGCGCGAACGGGCAATCGCTCTTGAAGTACGCGCGGAACATGCGCAGATTCGCACATTCCATTCGTTTGGCGCGTGGTTTTTGCGCATTCATGCAGATGAAGCGCATCTTGCTCCGTCATTCACTGTGTACGATGACGATGATATGGCGACGCTCGTTGCAAAAGCAGTGCCGTCTTTAACAAAGCAGCAGTCGCAGTTGTATGCGCACAAAATCGCGCTTGCAAAAGATTATTTTTTAACAAGCGATGACGATTTGAGCGCACTGGATTCGCGCGGCGATTTGAACGACATTTACAAAAAATATGAGGCGCGGCTTTTAGAAACGGGCAATGCAGATTTTGGCGATTTGATAATGAAGCCTGTGCGCGTGATGGAAGAAAATTTGCGCATTCGTGAGCATATGCGCTACCGATTCCGCGTGATTATGGTTGACGAGTATCAGGATTCAAATGTTGCGCAGTTTCGTTTGTTGCAAGTGCTTGCGGGAGTCGATGAAAATTCTGGCACATATGTGTGCGTTGTTGGCGACGACGATCAGTCAATCTATAAATTTCGGGGAGCAGAGATTCAAAATATTTTGACATTCCGCGAAAAGTTTCCCGATACAAAAATTATCAAGCTTGTGCGAAACTATCGCTCAACTGCAAAAATTCTTGCAGCTGCGGACGCTGTCGTGAATAACAATACGGGCAGAATAGGCAAAACGCTTTTGGCAGAACGCGGAGAAGGCAAGCGGCCAGTGCTCGCGTATGTGCCAACGCAAGACGAAGAGGCAAAGTTTTGCGCAAGCATGATTCAAAAATCTATTGAGAAAAATACGCTATACAGCGACTGGGCGATTTTATATCGCACCAATGCGCAGTCGCTTTCGTTCGAGCAAGAATTTTTGCGCAGAAAGATTCCGTATGCTGTTGTCGGCGCGCTCAAGTTTTACGAGCGCGAAGAAATCAAAGATGCGCTCGCGTTTCTTTCGCTTGTGGCAAACGAGCGTGACGAGATTGCATTTCGTAGAATTGTGAACAAACCTGCGCGCGGCATCGGCGAGAAAACGCAGGATATGATTGTGGAGCATGCGCGCGAAAAATCTCAGAGTTTGATTGCATCTGCGTCGGCGATTGAAGGATTGGCAAAAAAAACGGAGACGAGTGTGCGCGAGTTTTGCGCGGCGTTTGAAGAAATTACAAAGACGTTTTCGAGCGATGAAAAACTTTCGCGCCTTATTGAAAAAATCATCGACAAATCGGGACTGCTTGAATATCATCGCACGCAGGACGAGATTGCGGGAACGCAACGCACGGCAAACATGCAGGAGCTTATGAATAGCGCCGCGCTGTACGAGTGCAGTATGGACGGATTGCTTGCATTTCTTGATTCTATTGCGCTTGACCGCTCGCTTGAAACAGCTGGCGATGACGCTATCGACAGAGTGACGCTCATCACGCTGCACAATACAAAGGGGCTTGAGTTTCCGCGCGTTGTTATCACTGGCATGGAAAGCGGCGTATTTCCGCGCGGCGACAAAACAGGCAACGAGCTTGAAGAGGAGCGCCGCCTTTTTTACGTGGGCATTACGCGCGCAAAAGATGAGCTGTACGTTACATCGTGCAGGCAACGACGCATGTACGGGCGCACTGAGTTTATGGAGCCGAGCGCATTCCTTAAAGAAGCGGGCGATGTTTTCAGAGTGATTGGAGAGCCGCCGCGCCGCTTGTTTGACTTTCCCGCCGATGAGTTGAACGCGCAAGCTGACGGTGCCATGCAGTTTGACGGACAGGACGGCTGGCGGGGGTACAGTACGCGCCGCGTGAAAAGCACATACGGTGCTTCTCGTTACGGGAATGCCTATGGTAGCTCATGGGGACATAGCAACATGCGGTGCGGCGCGCAATCGGTTGGTGCGGAAAACGCGCTTGTACAAAAATGGCGGCGCGGCGTGCGCATTTTTCACGACGACTACGGGTACGGCAGCATTGTGAAAAGCAACGTGAGCGACGACGGCGAGCTTGTGATTGCAGTGCAGTTTGAAAACGGCGCACAGAAAAAGTTCATGCCAGAATATCAATCGCGCTCGCTCATGATTGTGCAGGAGTGAGGGAGAGCAATTCATCTAATATAGTCGGCAAATCTGCATCGAGATTTCCGTTGTAGTTCGTATACGGAATATGAAATTTATCTAATGCGTAAGAAAATCTTTTGAAGCCATTTTCATCTCGGCAGGCAATCCAACAGATGCCAAGTTTGTCGCATTGATTTTTATTTTGTTGTGAGAGCGTGTCCGCGACAAAAATGTCACTGTCTCGTGCAATGATTGCATCTGCGCTTTCTGGATTTCCTTGCCCCATGAGTTTTACTTCGCATTTATATTTTTCACTTTTATTTTTTTAATAAAAGTCAACTTCTCTGTCAACAGCTAATTCTTTATTTTTTATAAAGTGTGCTGCAGTATAATATTTTTCATCAACATTATATAATTTACAAAGTGTAAGCATGAGATATTTTTCAACGCGTTTTCCAACTGTACTCCATAAGCCGCCACGCAATGCAGCGCGTTTAACGGCCAAGGTATTGATGATGATGAGGCTTTCATTAATATTGAGGTCTACGCTTACACCTTGAAACTTTATCGTCAAGCTCAAATCAACATCTTTTTCATTTTCAATTAATTTTTTTATGCTGTCATAAAGCAAATCAAAATACTCGTTCGAATCTTCAACAACAATTTGTTTTGTATCAGACCTATACATGTTGCTGATAGTTTTTTTGTTGAGACCAGAGTTGATGGCAATATCGTCTGAAGAGAGTGTTTCGTTCATGAAAGCTGTTTTGTACCATTCAATCGTTATGTCGTTTGAATGTAATTTTGCATCAACGATTTGCTTGAAAAAATCAAGAGCAAACTGTAAAAATTCTGCATTTATTAAATTCACTACCTCAATGCGATAATCTTGCGATTTGAGCACGCTGATAACGATATTTTTAATCATGTGGTCTTTGAGCGTCATGCAATGTCTCCTTAAATTGTTCTAATGTAAAAAATTTTGCAGCAGTATCTTTAAATAAGGAATTTGTTAATTGAAATGTTTTCATATATTCAAAATATTTTTTTTCTTTTTCGGTTTTGAAGATGATGCGCTACTAATAATGCAAGGGAATTGTCGCCAGCTTTTTTTATTTTCGCAATATATTCTTTTGTTATTGCAACAGTTGCTTTTACAGGAGCGCGATTCATAATGTGTATGCTACTCACTTTAGGAAAAAAATACAAGACAGCGTTGTGCTACTTATATAAAAAGATGTGATGCTCAATGACAATAAGTGACATCCATGCAATCGCCCTCACTTATAATTAGATATGGGCGGCGCATGCATTTTAATGATTTTTTCCACATTTTGTGCTATAATCGTTGCACCTATTTTTATGGAGTGTGGTTATGGAAAACTCGAAAGTGTATTGGGCTGATTTTCGCACGAGCTTGAGCGAAAATCTCACGCAGAAGATGATTCGGCTCATCAAAAAAGCTGGCGTTGAGAACATTGATTTTAGCGAAAAATTCGTGGCTATCAAATTGCATTTCGGAGAGCCGGGAAATCTTGCATATCTTCGCCCGCAGTATGCGCGCGCTCTTGCAGAATTTATTAAAAGCAAAGGCGGGCGTCCGTTTCTTACCGACTGCAATACGCTGTATGTGGGCATGCGCAAAAACGCGCTCGACCACCTTGACGCGGCATACATGAACGGATTTTATCCGCTTGCAACTGGCTGCCAAGTGATTATCGGCGACGGTTTGAAAGGCACTGACGAAGTGCATGTTGATTTTCCTGAAGGTGAATTTGTTAAGAGTGCAAAAATCGGGCGTGCGGTAACAGACGCGGATATAATAATCTCTCTCAATCATTTTAAGCTGCATGAGGCAACAGGATTCGGCGGCGCAATAAAAAATCTTGGCATGGGAGCTGCGAGCAGAGCGGGAAAGATGGAGCAGCACGCGCAAGGAAAGCCTGAAGTTGAGCAAAGTCTGTGCATCGGTTGCGGGAACTGCGCGCGCGAGTGCGGGCAGGATGCAATCGAATTTGTTAAAGCAAGCGACGGCAAGCGCAAAGCGTTCATCAATCAAGAAAAGTGCGTAGGCTGCGGTCGCTGCATCGGCGCGTGTCCCACAGACGCAACGCATCCGCAGTGGGACAACACAAACGAAATGCTCTGTCGCAAAATGGGCGAGTATGCCACCGCTGTCGTGAAAGGCAAGAAGCAGTTTCACATTTCGCTTATCACGGACGTGTCACCGTGCTGCGACTGCCATGCAGAAAACGATGCGCCGCTCATTCCAAATGTTGGCATGTTTGCGTCGTTCGATGCTGTTGCGCTTGACAAAGCGTGCGCAGACATGGCGAACAAACAGCCGCGCCTGCCCGGCACAATACTCGACATGCTCAAAGCGACAAGCGGCGACTTGTTTTGCGACGTGCACCCAACGACTGTTTGGAAAGCACAACTTGAGCAAGCGGAAAAAGTTGGCATGGGAAATTGCGCATACGAATTAATAAAAATTTGAGCCGCGCATTTTTTCATTTTTTGAGCGCGCCATAGGAAATCCGCTAGAAGCGTCGTGATTTTACCGCAGCGCGGAGCTGTGTCCGCGCTAGTTTGCTGTGCGCGTGTTATTTTGTCGCTTGCAGTTTGACATGCGTCGCATCTCTGTGCACACAAAACAGCAAAGACACGTAGCGTTAAAATCGCTATACTAGTGATATGAACTGCGTGCGTCGTACAATAGTTCTTTTTGCTGCTCTTGCGTGCTTCTCGTGCCGCTCAATACGCACTGTCAGCTACGAGATTGAAAAGGAGCATGTTGCAAGCGAGCTGCGCATTGTGCAGATTTCTGATTTTCATTCGAATGACTTTGGTGCAGATGAAAGCAAACTCATCAAAAAAATCAAGAACGCAGCGCCAGACATTATCGTTATTACTGGCGATTTGTATGACAGGCGCATGGGCGAAGAAAAATATTTTGGCAATGTCGAGCTGCTGCTTTCTGGCATTCAGGACATATGTCCGATTTTTTTCGTGACAGGCAATCACGACTTTGTTAATTTACAGTTTGCAGAAAAATATGCGCTGCTCGAAACATACGGCGTACGCATTTTGCATGATGAGGTTGTGTGTTTTCCGCACGATGATGGCGTTGTTGTCATAGCTGGCATTCACGACCCGTATTTTGATTTGGGTGATTCTGTGGCGCACATCATGCGTGACCAAAAAGAAAAATATCGCGAGCGACTTGCTGCTCTTGCGCACAAAACGCGCGAGGCAGTTGCAGCGTATGAAGCTGATGAATGCATGATAGAAACGCATGCGTCTTTGGAGAACAACGCAACGCTGTCGTTTGCTGACAGTGGCGAAATATATGCAGCGGCACAACTTGGTGACGGCAGTTCGACGCAACGCAGGCAGCGCGTTTTGTTTACTGTGCTGCTCGCTCATCGTCCTGAATATGTGGACGACTACGAGCAGTATGATTTTGACATTATTTTAAGCGGACATACGCACGGAGGTCAGTGGCGTTTTCCTCCGTTTATAAATGGCGTGTATGCGCCTGGCCAAGGCACATTTCCAAAATATGCTGGCGGCAAGTATATGCTCAAAAACGAATCGGCGACGATTATGATTGTGTGCCGCGGTCTTTCATACCAGCAGCCGAAAGTGGCGCGCATTTTTAATAGTCCTGAACTGGTGCTTGTACGCGTGATAAAAATGCATGAAAAGAAAAAACGGTAAGTTGCGCGCGCGGGAAGTTCTGCGCGGGGAAGAATCCCCTGTATGAATAGTTGGAGCAGAGGCATTTTTCACATTCTTTATGGTTGCTTTTGAGGTATAAATGAAACTCGTACATGTTTCCGCCGCCCTCATCTTTCGTACGCTTCCCTCTGGCACTCGCCAAATCTTCGCCACGCAGCGCGGTTACGGCGAATGGCGCGGCTGGTGGGAATTTCCCGGCGGCAAAATTGAAGCGAGAGAATCGCCGCAGACTGCGCTCAAACGCGAAATCCGAGAGGAGCTTGATACGGAAATCCGCGTGGGCAGTCACATCGCTACAATCAATTACGATTACCCTGCGTTTCATCTGCACATGGATTGCTTTGCGTGCGAGGTTGTCTCTAGCTCGCTCACGTTGCTTGAGCACGAGAGTGCCGCATGGCTCACGGCTAGAACACTGCGCACAGTTCGCTGGCTTCCTGCTGATGAAATCATCTTGGATAAGGTTGCACTGTTTTTACAAAGTAGAGACTCGGAGACAATGCGCTAGCCTCGTCCGCTTCCTGTTTCTTTTGCCCGCGCTCGTCAACAAGCCGACCGTGTAGCCGTATCGTCCAGCGGCCGTGTTTTTAGAAATTAGCGTGCATACTTTTTTCGGAGCACGCTGCGGGAAGAGCCGTGCCTGCGCGGTTCGCTCCCCCTCATTCCTACGGAACGGCGCGCTTGCAGCGCACCGCCGCTTCGGCGCGGGCTAGGTTGCTCGTGCAAAGTCAAACTCTTTTGCAAAAATTACAAGCGATTTTTCTCCGCGCAAATCAGCGTTCTGTAAAAATTTTTATTATTCTCCGTGCAACTTCTTTTGGATTATCTACCAATAGTTGCCCGTGATTCATCTTTGGAAAAATTGCTATTTTTGCATGAGGGCAAATTGTACGCAAGTGATGTGCGTGCGGTTTTGCAACAAGAGCTTCTTTACTGCCATACCAAATTTGAAAAAAATTGAATACTTTTAGCGCAATTTACAAGGCATACTGTAGAGCCGAACTTTTACATTTTACGGAAAGTATTTCTGCACTGCTTCAAACACGTTGATTTTTGCACATGCGTCCGTGACATCTATCGCGTCGCCAAAGCGCAAGTAGTAGAGCACGCAGCTGATTTTTTCTATGCGCACGCCAAGCAGTGCGGCGACTGCCTCGCGGTAACAAGCGAGCTGCGCATAGTACAGTTCAGGCGTTTTCACTTGATTTGTTTTGTAATCAACAATAGTGTATGTGCCGTCGCTGTTTTTAAATACGAGGTCAATCGTTCCTTTAATAATTTTTGTGCCGACACGGCTTCTAAATGCGTATTCCGCTTTGTGCCATTCTGACTGTGCCGCCGCTTTCCCTATTTCCGACAGCTTGAATTGCTGCTGCATGTCTTGGCAAATTTTTTGAATTGTTTTGAGTTTTGTTTCGCTGCCGTCAAGCCCCACTATATCACGGTTTGATATGACCGCTTCGCTGTTTGTGATTGCTGCTTCCATATATGCGTGTGCTATTGTACCAAAATGCGCAAACGTAAAACGCGGTTCTGCGGCATTTGTTTGTGCAGCAGGTAATTTTGCTGCGTGTGCATCATCAGCGCCATCTACTGCGCTTCCGTTATTTGCGTCGCTCGCATATGGTGTGCTGCTTGCCTGCCGCGCGCTTTGATTTGGAATTGAGCTAATCACAATTTTATTAATTTCTTGATACGGCACGTCATCATACGCGGCAAAACTATCTGTGTACGATTCATCGTCTGCGCGATACAGATGGCTCGGAAACGCATACAGCGGCGACTCTTGCTCCGTGCCCACAACATGCGCGCTTTCGTAAAGCGGTTTTGCTTCCTCAATAAACGCGCGCTTTGCGTGCACTGTATTTTCGCGCTCGCTTTTGTACTGCAGCACTTCGCGTGTCATGGGCGGAATTGTTTCAAACGTAAACGGAGCGGATGCGTGTTCTGTGCGCGCATAATAATCGAGCACAGGCGAGAGCAGCTGCAGAATCGTTGCAGGATTTTTTTCACCGCCAGGCGCATAGCGCGCGCTGTCTTTGAATGTGCATGCGCCTTCATCGCTTTCATATGTGCCGGTGATGTACACTGCTTTTTCCGCGCGCGTAATCGCTACATACGCAAGCCGCCTGAGTTCTGCGCTTGCCATTGCATTTTCTTCATCTTTTGCCAAATGATAAAAATAGTTTGCTTTTTCATCAAACGTTGGGCACGGCGGCGTATTTATCGAAATGCCGAATTGTTTGCTGTAATACACTGCCTCCGCGTTCGCCTCATGCTTTCCTTTTTTGTCTACCTCACACACGAATACGACGGGGAACTCAAGCCCTTTGCTTTTGTGAATTGTTAAAAGATGCACGCCTTCTGTTTGCTCAAGTGGAATGTCCATATCTGCAAGTTTTTCTTTTTCGTCGCTATATGTGCGCACGCTGTCTGCAAACTCTGCAAGACTTATGGCATGTTCTTCTGCGCGGCGGGCGAGCTCAAAGATGCGGTCGTACAGCGTTTCATACATGCGCACATTTTTGTTCCACAGCGTTTCGTATCGATAGCCCGCTTCATACCACAATCGGCTCACTGTTTTTGTGAGCGGCTCTGTCTTTGCAGATTCACATAACGCGTGATACAGTTGCCGCGCGTTTTCATATCGCTCGCGACTCGCTTTGCGGAAATTAATAATTTTTGAAAACGTAAACGCCGCTTCATGTTCTGCAAGAATGCAGTTTGCCTCGTCTGCAGAAAAATTGACAAACGGCGAGCGGAGCACTTGCGCATATGCCATTGTGTCAGCAGGATAGGCGCATAGCCGCAAGAATGCGAACAAGTCGTTTGTGGGACCGTCATTGAAAAAACCTGTGAGCGTTTCTGTGTTGTACGGAATGCCTTCATTTAAAAGCGCGCGCTCGAAAACTGGTTGTGGCGAATACGAGCGGAAAAGAATTGCAATGTCGCTCGGTTTGTATGGAGTAGCTCCCTCTGTTGTAAGCGCGCGAATTTTTTTTGCAACCCACGCAGCTTCGGCGCGTTCATCGGTGAGCATGGCATCGTGCGCCTCTTGCGCTGTGTCGTACAGCGCAACATGCACGCACGGCGCAAACGCATTATTCTTTGAAGATGTTTCTGCAGCAATTTTTTGAGCGGGAATTTCCACATGATGATATACTGCATCAAAACTGCGCGGCGTTTCATCGCGTGCATGAGCTTCAGTAAAAAATACTGATGGCGCAGAGAAAGTGCCGTTTGCCGCCGTGCTGTCATCATCAGTTGCGCCTGTTGTAGTGATGTCGGGCGATGCATCTGTGCGCGGCGGAAACTGCTCGCCGCCGAATAGCGCGTTGAACGAGGCGATGAGCGAAGCAGACGAGCGGTAATTTGTGTTGAGCGCAAGGGTGCCGTCTGCAAAATCATTCGACAGATTTCTAAACACAGAAACATCTGCGCCGCGAAATCGATAGATGCTCTGTTTTTCATCACCTACAAAAAATAATTTGTCTTTGCATATGTCGTTCACAGCGGGAATGCCGCGTTCAGTGCGTTCAATTTTTTCTGCAAGCATAAAAAGCAAATCGCGCTGGAGCGAATTGTTGTCCTGGAATTCATCAATCATAATCGCTTTATATTTTTGTTTTTCGATTGCACGTATTTCAGGATAGTCGCGCAAAATGCACACAGCGAGCGAGGCGACATCAGCGTATGTGAGATTTGCCTGCGCGCGCTTTGCATTGTTTACGAGCAACTGAAATTCTTCGAGCAGCGCAAACACTGCTTTTGTCGTTGAAAATCCGTAAACAAAATTTGCAAGCGAAATCAATATGTCGCGCGTTTCACGGAGCAATTTTATCGCTTCAGTGATTGGTTTGCTCGCATTGTTGCCGCCTGTCAATTTTACATCTGCAAGGTTATTTATTTTTGCAATGAATGATTCAAGCGCAGCGCTGTCAGAATTGTTAAAATCATTTTCAGTGATTTCTGGTACATCTTCAAGCTGCATTGATGAGAGCGCTGTGTCAATTCTGTCTATGAGTTTGATTGCGTTGCCGCTATATTCATTGAGCAATTCGCGCACTGTTGTAACGGCATGCGCTGCGGCAAGCGCATGTGTTTTCCATGCGTTTTGTACTTTGATTTTTTGTTGCATAAGCATGACGGTAAAATCAATCGGCTCTGCAACAGTGGAATACGCAAGAATCGGATTGACAAAAAGCTCGTCTGCAATTTTACCAAAATCTTTTGTTTTAACAAGTTTTTGAATCGCTTCGTTATCGCGATGTTTTAATATAAACGGTAACGCCATCGCAGAAACATGCGCGGCAACTGCATCATTGTCTTCGGTAAAGTCTGGACTGATGCCGTAAAAGTGCGCGCCCATTTTTGCTACCGACGCGCAGTAACTGTCGAGCGTTTGAATGCGCGCTTTGTAAAAATGAGAGACGTCAGCACCGCGCTTTTTGAGCGTTTTGTAAATGCGCCCGTACATTTCGACAGTTGCTTTTTTGGTGAATGTGAGCGTAAGGATCTCGTCAACAGCGAGATGTTTTTCAAGTACAAGATGCGCAAAGCGTTCTGCAAGCACGCGCGTTTTTCCAGAGCCAGCACCCGCACTCACCACCGCGTTTTTATCAATTTTTACTGCAAGTTCTTGCGCGGCATCGAGCATTTTTTTTTGCTCGTTGTCAGGGTGCTTTTTTTTTTTTGCGCATCAGTTGTATTCTGCATGCAATTAGTATAGCATAAAATGCGGAAAAGCGGGGAGTGGGCGACGCTGTTGCGAATTTTTTCTGATGCGATTGCCCTGCACTGTAAAATTGCTTTAAAATACAGTACAATGCCATCATCTCCATGCAAGAAGGCAAAATATCATGGTTATCAAGAAGAATGAATTATACAGTTCCCTCTGGGCAAGCTGCGACAAGCTGCGGGGAGGCATGGATGCGTCGCAGTACAAGGATTATATTCTCACGCTTTTATTTGTCAAATATGTGACAGATAAATTCAAGGGCGTGAAATACGCAGACATTTCTGTTCCTCAAGGCGGCAGTTTTGATGACCTTGTTGCGCTTAAAGGTCATAAAAATATTGGCGAAGAGATGGATAAGGTTATCGCAAAACTTGCCGATGCCGACAGGAACAAACTTCGCGGCGTAATTGACAACGCCCATTTTAACGACGAGTCTAAGCTGGGCAAAGGGCAGGAGATGGTCGACAAGCTCACTGGTCTTATCGCTATTTTTCAACGGCCTGAATTTGATTTTAAAAACAACAAGGCGGGCGGTGACGACATTTTGGGCGATGCGTATGAATATCTTATGCGTCACTTTGCTACTGAGAGCGGCAAAAGCAAAGGACAGTTTTACACGCCTGCCGAGGTCTCG
The DNA here is from genome assembly GCA_017940005.1 of Treponema sp. GTDB lineage: Bacteria > Spirochaetota > Spirochaetia > Treponematales > Treponemataceae > Treponema_D. Next base: position 43,234 of record JAGAZO010000012.1, on the reverse strand, counting down.
CGCATTCTTGCAAAGGTTGTCGGCATAGATAAGGCTGCAAGTTCTGAAATTACGATATACGACCCAGCATGTGGTTCAGGCTCATTGCTTATCCATGCAGCTGACGAAGCACCTGTTGAAGTTGCAATTTACGGACAGGAAAAAGAAATCGCCACCGCCGGTCTTGCAAAGATGAATCTGGTGCTGCACAATAAGGCGAGCGGCGAGATTTACGCAGGCAATACATTTTCCGATCCGTATTACAGAGAAGAAAAAGACGAGTCCGTTTTGCGCCGCTTTGACTTTGCCGTGGCGAATCCGCCGTTCTCGCTTAAAAATTGGAAGGACGGACTAAAAGAATACGGACGCTTTGACGGCTGGGGCGATGTGCCGCCAGAAAAGAACGGCGACTTTGCGTGGCTCTTGCATATCCTTAAATCACTGAAACGAACGGGCAAGGCGGCAGTTATTTTGCCGCACGGCGTTTTGTTCCGCGGAAATGCGGAGGCGGCAATCCGCAAAACGATTGTTGACAAAGGCTACATCAAAGGTATTATTGGGCTTCCACCAAATTTATTTTACGGTACGGGAATTCCCGCATGCATTATCGTCATCGACAAATCAGATGCGGACGAGCGTACGGGCATTTTTATGATTGACGCGAGCCACGATTTTGTGAAAGATGGCAACAAGAATCGCCTGCGCGAGCGCGACATCTACAAAATTGTGACCACGTTCAACAATCACATTACTGCTGACCCAACGTACGCCCGCTTTGTTCCAAATGACGAGATAAAATCAAAAAATGATTATAACTTGAATATTCCACGCTACATAGACAGCGCTGCGCGCGAGGACACGCAAGACATTGACGCGCACCTGCACGGCGGGATTCCAACTGGCGACATAGAGTCTTTGGGAAACTATTGGAAGCTGTTTCCCCAGCTCAAGCGAAAATTGTTTTCTCCATTGCGCGACGGGTATTATCAACTGAATGTTGAAAAAGATTTTGTCCGCACCGCCGTGTATGCTGATGAAGAATTTTCTGCATATGCAGCGCGTATTGATATGGCATTCGACGCGTGGAAAAATGAAGTTGACGGCGGATTGCGCTCTATCGATGAATCTGTTGATGTCAAAAAATATATTGTGGAGCTTTCAGAGCGGCTTGTCGCGCAGTACGCGGGAATCGAACTTGTCGATAAATACGATGTGTACGAAGTGCTGCTTTCCTATTGGCAGGAAACAATGGCGGACGATGTGTTCATCCTCAAAATTGACGGCTATGAAGTCGCTCGCGAAACAGAGCCGATTGTTGAAATTGCAAAAGGAAAAGACGGCAGCGATAAAGAGAAAGTCAAAGGCTGGGAAGGCAAGCTGATTCCCAAATCATTGGTTGAACGCATGTTCTTTGCCGCAGAACGAAAGGCGGTTGACGACGCGCAAACTGTCGCCGATGAAACGCAGCGCAGGATCGACGAACTGATTGAAACGCATACTACGGAAGACGGTGCGCTTTGTGACTTTCTGACAAGTAAGGAAACGATAGACAGCAAAGCGGTGAACGCAAAAATCAAGGAGTTGAAAAAATCCGAACAAAACAGCGAGGACTGCCGCATTTTATGTGAATACGTAGAGCTTGCCGACAAAGTGAAAGAATATGCCAAACTTATCAAAGAGCTGAACCAAGCGCTTGATGATGCGTGTAAATCACAGTATGCCAAATTGACTATCGATGAAATAAAAGAACTCCTGGTAAACCGAAAGTGGTATTATTCCATTTTTGATGGCATCAAATCTTTGTATGCCGCCACCGCGCATGAAATTGCAGAACGCATTGTGCAGCTTGCTGAACGCTATGAAATGCCGCTTTCGGAACTGGAAAGCGAGCTTGCATCGTATGAGCGCAAAGTCGCGGCACATTTGCGCGACATGGGGTTTGAGGTGTAGGGAAAACTATGCAAAAAGAAAACCAGAACATAGAATGTAAGCGGTCTTGGCGTGATGAATATCTCAAATGGATTTGCGGCTTTGCAAACGCTCAAGGTGGAAAACTTTATATCGGAATAGACGACAACGGAAATGTTTGCGGCGTAAAAGATGCCCATAGACTTTCTGAAGATATACCGAATAAAATCGTGATGCTATTAGGAATTGTTGCAGATGTAAATCTTCTGCAAAAAGACGGCAAGGACTATATAGAAATTGACGTTGCGCCGAGCAATGTCCCCATCTCTTTAAAGGGTGTGTACCATTACAGAAGCGGCTCGACAAAACAGGAGCTGAACGGCATTGCGTTGCAGCAGTTCGTGCTGAAAAAACTGGGGCGCACTTGGGACGACATCATCTGCGAGCAGGCGACTCCTGATGACATTGACCGCAAGGCGATAGATTACTTTTTGCGAAAAGCGGTGGATGCGCAACGCCTGCCTGAAGAATCGCTTGGTGAGGCTACGGAAAACGTATTGAAAAACCTTCATCTCATAGATTCAGAAGGAAAACTAAAAAATGCGGCGGTCCTTTTGTTTGGAAAATGTCCGCAGGATTTTATAACGGGGGTATATTTTAAAATAGGATTTTTCGGTTCCGATGAAAGCGATTTGATTTTCCAAGACTTTATAGAAGGCAATATATTAAAAATGTGCGACTTGGTTGTAGAAACGCTCAAAGCAAAATATTTGATTTCCCCAATCCATTATGAAGGCTTGCAGAGAATCGAGCCGCTTGAAATTCCAGAGGAAGCCCTGCGGGAGGCAATATTCAACAGCATAATCCACAAGGACTATATGGGAGCGGATATTCAAATGAAGGTGTGGAAAGACCGCATAGAGCTTTGGAATTATGGAAAGTTGCCCGATGAACTTCCGGTTGAAAAACTCTTTATGCCGCACGCTTCAAATGCTAGAAATAAAAACATAGCATTTGCCTTTTACAAGGCCGGATTTATTGAAGCATGGGGACGTGGAATCTCAAAAATCGTCACACAGTTTGCAAATGCAGGATTAAAAAAGCCTGTGTTTGAAGAGTTTTGCGGCGGAGTTCGGGTAACAATGTATCGCAACGCAAATATAGTGCAGGAAACGGTTGACAAAAATGCTGCAGAGAATGTATATGTGCCCACAAACAATACTGTAAATGGCACTGTAAATGGCACTGTAAATGGCACTGTAATTCTTGAATTGATAAAACAGAATCCGACAATAACGTATGAGGAATTATCCGATAAAGCAAAAATTTCAAGGCGCTCTGTAAGCAGGCTGATTGGGGCATTAAAAAATGACGGACTGCTTATGCGTATTGGTTCCGATAAAAAGGGCTATTGGGAGATTGTCGAAAAATGAAGCAGACGGAAATAGGCAACAGCATTGCAGATGACGCAATCCCCGAAGATTGGGAAGTGAAGGCACTGGGAGAAATGGGCTTTACATATAATGGGTTAACTGGTAAATCAAAAAATGATTTTAAAAATGGGGATGCTTTGTATATTACTTTTTTGAATATTTTGAACAATATTATTTTAAATTCAAGACTGTTTGGAAAAGTGAAAATAAAAACTCTTGAGGAACAAAATAAAGCCCAAAAAGGTGATTTGTTTTTTAATACTTCATCGGAAACACCAGAAGAAGTCGGTATTTGCGCTATTCTCCTTGATGATATTAACAATCTGTATTTGAATAGCTTTTGTATTGGTTTTAGGCTGACTGATTTTACGGTTGATGGACTGTATTTGGTGTATTTTTTTAGAAGCACTGTAGGACGAGAATTAATGAGGTCATTACCTCAAGGGAGCACAAGATATAATTTATCAAAAGATTATTTTCTTAAAACTAAAATTCCTCTCCCGCCGCTTCCCGAACAACGGCGCATTGCACAAGCCCTTTCCGATGTGGATTCGCTCATCACCACGCTGGAAAAGCTGGTCGCAAAGAAAACGCGCGTCAAGCAGGGCGCAATGTCGCTCCTTTTGAGCGGAAAGGTGAAAATTGAGAACGGAACATTTGCCAAATGCACCCGCTTTAAGCAGACGGAACTCGGCGAGATTCCTGCGGACTGGGAAGTGAGAGAAGTTGGAACATTGCTCAAAATTGGTCATGGCAAAGATTATAAAAATTTAAAACATGGTACAGTACCTGTGTTCGGAACGGGTGGATATATGACTTCTGTTAGCGATTTTCTTTATGATGGCGAAACAGTTTGTATTGGAAGAAAGGGAACGATAGACAAGCCATTTTTTCATAGTGGAAAAATTTGGACAGTAGATACGCTTTTCTACACTTATGATTTTGTTGACTGCATTCCCAAATTCATTTACTACGATTTTTGTTTAGTCGATTGGCTTTCTATGAATGAAGCGAGTGGGGTACCAAGTTTAACATCTAAAAATATAGAAAATATTTTATTGCCCGTTCCCCCGCTCGCCGAGCAATCTGCCATCGCTGCCGTCCTTTCCGACATGGACGCAGAAATCACCGCGCTCAACGCAAAGCTCGCCAAATATCGCCAGCTCAAAACCGCCATGATGCAACAGCTCTTGACGGGGAAGATTCGGCTGATAGAAAAATCACAGAGCGGACACAACCGACATTTTGATGATGCCGTTATGATTGCCGCCATTGTGGACGCATTTTATTCACCGCGCTATCCGCTTGGCAGAAAGAAAGTGCAAAAGTTGCTGTATCTTATGCGGAGAAAGCAAGAGGCAGATATGTCTGCTTTTAAGAAAAAGGCTGCGGGACCGTATGCCGATGAAATCCGCTATAAAGGCGGTGAGCCGATTGCTATACGCAATAAATATGTCGTTGCAAGGAAAAACGCTAAAGGTACGGTTTTTTCCAGAGGCGAGAAAATCAACGCAGCATTGACGTATATTCAGAAATGGAATATGCAAGCAGACATCGCTTGGTTGTTGGACAATTTCAGATATACGAGGGTAGATGATTTGGAATTATTCGCGACTATTGATATGGCAATGTGCGATTTGAACGAAGCAGGAATTGCGGTTTCTGTAAGTTCAATAAAAGACCTTATCCGTTCCAATGCCGAGTGGAAGGCAAAGCTGTCAAAATCGTATTTCAGCGATTTTGACATTGCACGAGCTATAGCAAAATGCAAGGAATTATTTTACTAAGGAGATTTAACTATGCCCCAGATTGACCCACCAGAAAAAATCACGCAGAGCCGCGTCATCAATCTGTTCCGCAACAATCTGCATTACACGTACCTCGGCAATCTGCACGACAGCGACAACTCAAACATCATGCAGGAGCGACTTCTTGCGTATCTGACGGGAAAGGGCGGGTATTCCGAAGCGCTTGCGCAGCGGGCAGTTGATGTGCTTGCGCGTGAGGCGTGCAATTTGCAGCACGGGCTGTATGCGGCAAACAAGGCGGTGTATGCGCTGCTCAAATACGGGGCGAAGGTGAACGAAGAAGCGGGAGCGGCTGAAAAGACGGTGTTTTTCATCGACTTTGCGCATCCCGCCGAAAATGATTTTGCCATAGCGGAAGAAGTGACGGTGGTGGGGAACAACGTCAAGCGCCCTGACCTTGTAATCTATGTGAACGGCATTGCGCTTGCAGTGATTGAATTGAAACGGAGTTCTGTATCCGTCGCCGAGGGAATCCGCCAAAATCTGACCAACCAGAAAGCGCATTTTATCGAAGCGTTTTTTACTACAATGCAGTTTTGCATGGCGGGGAACGACAGCGAGGGTGTGCGCTATGGAACGCTGCTCACGCCTGAAAAGCAGTATCTTGCATGGCAGGACGATGGATTTTCGGCGTTCCCTGAAGAGCGTGATGAAACCGATGTGCTGATTGCGGAAAAGCTCCAAAGCATAGACGGCAAACTTGACAAGCAGCTGTTTTCGCTCTTTTACAAAACGCGCTTCCTTGACCTGTTGCACAACTTTATTATTTTTGACAAGGGCATTAAGAAAGTTTGCCGTTACAACCAGTATTACGCCGTCAAACGGGCAGAGCGGCGCATTGCGCAGAAACGCGGCGGCATCATCTGGCACACGCAGGGAAGCGGCAAAACGCTTACGATGATATGGATCTCCAAGTGGATTTTGCTGAACAATCCCAAAGCGCGTGTGCTCATCGTGACTGACCGCGAGGAGCTTGACGAGCAGATTGAAAAATGCTACAAGGGCGTGGACGAAACGATTGTGCGCACCAAAAGCGGCAAAGATTTGATTGACCGCATCAACACCTATGGCGACCGCCTGTTGTGTTCGTTGATTCATAAATTCGGAAAGAAAAGCGGAGCGTCAACTGGCGCGGATTACGAAAAATATATTCAAGAATTGCATGATTCGTTGCCCAAAGATTTTTGTGTCAAAGATGATTTTGTTGTGTTCGTTGACGAGTGCCACCGCACGCAGTCAGGCAAGCTGCACCTTGCCATGAAGTCCATCATTCCGAACGGCATTTTTATCGGCTTTACGGGAACGCCGCTTTTGCGAAAAGATAAAAAGACAAGTCTTGAAACATTCGGCGGCTACATTCACACCTACAAATTTGATGAGGCAGTGCACGACGGCGTGGTGCTTGATTTACGCTACGAATCGCGTGATGTGCCGCAAGAAATCACTGCGCAAAATAAAATTGACGAATGGTTTGAGCTAAAAACGCAGGGGCTTGCACCGCGCGCAAAAGCAAAACTAAAGCAGCGGTGGGCGACCATGCAAAAAGTATTTTCATCTCGTTCGCGTCTTGAAAAAATCGCCGTTGACATTCAGTTTGATTTTGAAACAGAAGGTCGCCTTGCAGACGGCAAGGGAAATGCGCTGCTCGTCGCAGATTCAGTGTACGCCGCCTGCAAATATTACGAGGTCTTTCAGCAGCTTGGCTTTAAGAAATGTGCGATTGTCTCATCGTATGAGCCGCAGCCGGGTGACCTCCGCACTGACACGGTGAGCGACGACGAAGAGACAGAGACTTTTGAAAAGTATGAAATCTATCAGAGTATGCTCGGAGGTCAGACAGTTGCAGATTTTGAAATGGAAGCAAAACGAAAATTTGTGGAAGAGCCTGCGAACATGAAACTGCTCATCGTCGTCGATAAACTTTTGACGGGCTTTGATGCACCGCCGTGCACGTACCTGTACATCGACAAGGCAATGCACGACCACGGGTTGTTTCAAGCAATCTGCCGCGTGAACCGCTTGGACGGCGAGACAAAAGACTTCGGCTACATTGTGGACTACAAACAGCTGTTCGGCGACCTTGCCGATGCAATCAACACCTACACGGCGGGAGCGTTCGAAGATTACGACAAGGACGATGTTGCAGGCTTGCTCAAAGACCGCACCGACGAGGCAAAAAAATATTTTGAGCAAACGCTGGACGCGCTTGACGAACTGTGCGAAGGCGTTCCTTTGCCGTGCGCAGAACTAGATTACATCCACTACTTTTGCGGTGAAAACGGCGTCGATACTGATATTGACGAAGCCTTTGCCCGAAGCCGCGAAAAACTGTACAAACTCGTTGCCCGTCTTGTCCGCGCGTTTGCAGCGTTCAAGCCGCGCATGTGCGATGCCGAATATGACTCAAAAGCGCAGAACAAAGCAGAGGAGCGCGTCACATTCTATATAAAACTGCGCGATGTTATCGGGCGGGCGAGCGGCGACTTTCTGGACTATAAGCAGTTTGAACCGGGAATGCGGTATCTTATCGACAACTACATTTCTGCACGCGATGCAGAGCGGCTCGCCGTTTTTGACAATTTTACTTTGCTCGATTTTATTCTTGCACAGTCAGATGCTCTGTGCAATGGCGAAAAGCAGGGCGGACAAGAAAGCGCAGCCGAAACAATCGAAAACAATATCAGAAAAAAAGTCGTTCAAAAGCTTGTCATCAATCCTGCGTATTACAGCAAGCTGTCTGAAGTGTTGGAACAGTTAATTCTTGACCGCAAGTGCGGCGTGCTTGCATACAAGCAGCTGCTCGAACGGTACATTGCGCTTGCAAAAAATGTAGAAAAACCGGAGGAGAACAGCCGCTATCCCGAACGCATACGAAACAGCGGCGCATTGCGCGCGTTTCACGACAACTGCGGGGAAGATGCGGAGCGTGCGATTGCTCTGCATAACGCTGTGCTCAACGCAAAACTGGACGGATTCAGAAACAATCCAGTTAAAGAAAATAAAATCAAGCGAGCGCTATTCCAGATTCTAAACGACGATTCTCAAGTGGAATCTTTGTTCAAGATAGTAGTTGAGCAAGAGGAATACTGATGCAGATTGCGCTATCTGGAATAAACATAGACGTGCTCAAAAAACCGATAAAGAATTTGCATCTTTCTGTGTTGCCACCCGACGGCAAAGTTCGTGTCTCTGCTCCATTGCGGCTGTCCGATGAGAGCATCGCCATGTTCGTCCGCACTAAAATCAGCTGGATAAAAAAGCAGCAGGAAAAATTTGAAACGCAATCTCGTCAATCAAAACGTGAATACGTCTCCGGCGAAACGCTCTATGTGTTTGGAAAGCAATATTTTTTGCGCGTGGAATACGCCCGTAAAAATTCGCTTGTGCTTTCTGGAGATGAAGCGGTTTTGACTGTACGGAAAGAAAGTTCTATCCGTCAGCGAGAAGTTTTTGTGAACGAATGGTATCGTGCAAGGCTCAAAGAAAAAGTTGCGTTTCTCCTTCCTCAATGGGAACAAGCGACCGGTTTGTACAGCACTGCGTGGCAAATCAAAAATATGACAACACGTTGGGGCAGCTGCAATCCCGCGACAAAAAAAATCTGGCTCAATCTCCAGCTTGCCAAAAAGCCGCTTGAATGTCTTGAGTATATCATTCTCCATGAGCTTGCGCACTTAAAAGTCAGAAATCACGGAAAAGCGTTTGTGGCAATTTTAGATGCCCATATACCATACTGGCGGGAAACGCGCAAGCTGCTAAATGAGTTGCAGCTTGATTACATGGCGTGAACATTAACGTTCCATCCATGTCATTCTTACTTCTGTAGTATTACGTACCATTCGCATGCTATCCCTTGCATGTCTAGTGCACTGCATTGCATGCGTCGTGGTACACGCCTGCTTTGCACGTAAAATACGCTGCACATTTTGCAAATATGTTGAGCATATTGCAAAATGTTTCTAATCTTACTCGCTGCTTTTTCCAACAGTGAATGTTCTGCGGCACACTGCTTTGTATGCGCACGCGCTGCATGTGTCAAAATTTTGCCTTTCTGCGTCTATTGCAAAGTTGCGTGTTGCGATACGCTCTGCAAATTTATCGAGAAGTTCAAGGAATCGGTTCTGCGTCGTCTCAAAAACAACATGCTCTTTTTTCCCTGCAAAGCTGCCAGTAACTGGTACGAGCATGTTTGATGTAGTGCCGTCTTTTTTGCTCGCTTCTCCAATGTTAAAAAACGCAGCGCTTTCAACAGCAATAGGTGGCGTTTGGTGCTCGAGCAAGTGCACGTACATGGGCATCTGAAAATCGGGCACGTCAACATCATCGTTCACGTAAAACAGTTTTTTGTGAATGCTGCCTCTGCTGCTTTTAAAATCAACGAGCAGGTAATCGCCGATTTCGTTTTGCAGCAGGCAGTCTATGCGTCCAAGACAATAATAATTTTTTCCTTCGGGATGAAATGTGTATTCCTGCTCGCTTGCTGCAATACGGCAACCGTCAAAAAAAGTTGAAAATGCAACGACTGCCTGCGTCATGTTTTGTGCAATTGCCTGCTTTGTTGTCAAAATGAGTTCTTTGCCGAGTACGCTTATTTTAAATGCGGCTACTACTTCATCAATGCTTTTTAATAAAATCGCTTTGTGTGATTTTGGCAGCTCGCCGTTTTCAGTGAGCATAAGCGGCGTGTTTTGCGTTTTGAGCGCGCGGCAGTAGTAGTCAAGTATGCTGTGCTGCAGGTCGCCAATTGCAAATGCGTCCATGAGTTCTGCTTCGTTATTTTGCATCTGCACGCCGAGTATGTGTTCAAGCATAAATTTGCGCGGACATGTGTAGAATAGTTTGAGGTTTGAATATGTCACGCGCAGTTTGCTTTCTTGATACATTTTGTCAATTATTAATTTTTCAATTTTCGGCTCAAGAGAATTATGCAGTGTGAACGAGTTTTGAAGCACATGCGGGTTGTGAGGCGCAAGCGGGCTTGCATGTGCAGGCGCATGTGATGTGTACGCAGTGCTGTGAGGTGTTGCCGCATCATTTGACGCCGTGTTCTGCTGTGCTTTTTCCCATGCGGCAAATCCATCACGTTCAAGTTCGGTAATTGCTTTGGGAAAGCTTCCCGCTTGCGCCATGTATGATTTTTCAGCAGCATACATGTCGTCATTGTCAGTGTACATGGGCGTAAAACGCATGTCGTTTTCTGCAAGATAGCTGTGACTCAAGCTGTACGTGGAAAACGTTTTTTCACTCGCAGTAAAATATGCCGGTATCTCAAGCGAGTTTTCTGCATACAATCTGATAAAATAATTCGACACGTCAACGTCGTCTGTAAAACCGAGCGACGCGCGTTTGTCGCTTCGTAAAAATGCGAGCTGCTTGTATACGATTGAAAGCGACGCTTGGCTCGCATCGATGACGACGTGAAATGCAAACGGCGCAGGGGCGGCAAGTCGATATGGCAGCACGTGAATGCCTGTTGTATTGTTTTGCGCTACATACATTTTTTCTGCAATATGATTGACAAAAAAATTGTACGGATATGCAACAGCACAATCGGGAAATTCTTTTTCTATATCGATGAGCGCGCCAAGCTCCGCAATGCAGCGGCTTATGATGTTGTCGCTTTGCTCGGAACAGTTGTCCATATCAAAAAAAGTTTCACGAAATGAAAAATATTTTTTATTGATGTCAGAAAACGTTGTTGCACGGACAAGCGAAGTGAGTTGTTGCTTCAATGAGTTGTAATAATTTGAAAGCCGCTGCTCTTTATCCGCGTTTGCAAACGAGCGCTGCCACACGTCAATTTTTTTGCCGCCATATTCATACGCGCACAAGCAGTTGTTCTCTTTGCCAAAATCGATAAGGCTGCTGTTGAGCTCCTCGTCTTTCCACGGCAGCTCGCTGTTGAGCAAAAGCGATTTTACGCTGTCGAATGAAAAATCATTTTGTACACACGCCCCGGCTTGCGAAAAAAAACTTCCTGCGCCTGATGATGAGAGTGTTTTGCCGCTCCGAAGCGAGTAGGGAATGCAGTAGAGCGAAAGCTCTCGCTCAATGTATGGCGCATATGTATCTATGTCGGGCACGTTGAGCGCGATGTCGTGCCACGCAATGTGATGTTGCTCATGCGCACGTTTTATGGCAAGCACCGCATGTTTTAGTTCTGTGCGCGCGTTTGAAAAAAAGTAGACAGTCGGCCGAATGTCTGTCGCGTGGTCATGTGAGTGCGATACAGGAACGTCTGCTGTGCGCACTTCGTTTGTAGTTTCTGCGTTGCCTGTCGTATCAAAATGTATCAAGATGATGTCGGGACTTGACGAAAGAATCTCGTTGTATTCGAGGTAGTCCATGAGCAGTTCAGGATAAAAGATGATGTATGTTTTACCGTCCGCGTCGAATGGCGGCGTTTCCCATGCGGGATCGAAAAGGTCATGCGCATCGAGAAAGTTTTTATAGCGGTCATATAGTGCAAGCAAGTCGGCATCTTCGTTGTCACCTGCGCGCTGTGTTTTTTCAAAGAGCGTTTTCCACGCGGCAAGCGACGGCAAAAGCCCTGCAATCCACGAGGTGAAACCAGACGCTTCTTGCGCATATTTTGGCGCGATGAAATAGCGCAAAAATGGCGATGCTGCATTTTGTGAGACGAGCATAGACGCAAACACAGAGCGCATCACAGAGGGAACTGCTTTTTTGTACTGCTTGCTGCTTTTGATTGACGAGCTTTTAAAATCATCCCACGCGAGAAACCGCTCCATTGCGACAGCAGCCACTCCGCTTGTCAACGTAGCGCGGTCTGCCCACAAATCTGCTGCCGTTTGCGTCGGAAACACAAACACTGTGTTTTGCTCAGCAATGTGCGCGGCTATTGTCGATTCGATTTTATTTTGTGCCATTTGTAAAAGTATAGCATAAACGCGCTCCAATCGAAAGTACGGGCGGGCGTATTTGCGTGCAGGCAACGGCGTGGAGCATGGTGCTGCGGAATAAAATGTACCGGTGATACTTACCAGTGACACTGTACTAAAATCTATTTTATGCGTTATACTGTTAAGTCCATCTACTTTTGGGCAAATTATTAACAACGGTGCGGTTTTTGCCGCTTGCCGATGAGCATTTACAGTTAAAAATATTGTTATTTTTATGTTTTTTTGTCCATAAAATTTAAAAGTGGTTTATAATTAACTATATTTTATTTTTCAACGAGGTTTGTTTTATGGCAAAACAAAGTAAATTCACAAAAGGATGCGTCAATCTCGTAAATCGTTTTTTACCTGACCCGTTCATCTTTTGTGTTGTGCTCACAATCATCGTATTTATTTTTGCGATGCCCGCAACAAAGTCTGGCCCTATTGCTGTTTTGAACGCATGGGGAGCAGGCGTATGGGGATTGCTTGCATTTTCCATGCAGATGGCGCTCGTTTTGGTGCTCGGCAATGCATTTGCAACTGCTCCTGCTGTGAAAAAAGTCATCTCCAGCATTGCAAGTACGGCAAAAACGCCGTTTTCTGCAATCATCATTGTGACGGCAGTTTCAACATTGTGCTGTTTCTTGAACTGGGGGTTTGGGCTCGTTGTTGGCGCGCTGCTTGCAAAAGAAGTTGCTCGCCAGTGCAAAGGCGTTGACTATCGCCTTTTGATTGCATCTGCGTACTCTGGCTTCGTCGTGTGGCACGCGGGCATTTCAGGTTCAATTCCGCTCGCGCTCAACACAGCAGGCGCAACGCTTTCGAGCGTAACAGGCGGCGCAGTCACAGAGCCTATTTCCACGAGCCAGACGATTTTTGCTCCGTGGAACTTGATTATGTGCTTAATCATTTTAGTAGGCATTCCGCTCATTTTGGCAAAGCAGCATCCTGCTCCAGAAGAGACGATTACTGTTGACCCTGCGCTCCTCGTAGAAGAAACGCGTGTGTACAAAACGCCAGAAACACCTGCGGAAAAAATAGAAAACAGCATGGTGCTCAGCATGGTAGTTGGATTTGCGGGCGTGCTCTTTATTGTGCTGTACTTTATTAGAGCAGGCGTTATGAACGGCTTGAACTTGAACACCGTAAACTTCATCTTCTTGATTCTCGGCATTTTGTTCCATAAAACACCGATTCGCTATGTCCACGCAATCACAGATTCTGCAAAAGGCGCTGCGGGCATCATCTTGCAGTTCCCGTTTTATGCGGGCATTCAGGCGCTTATGGTATTCTCTGGTGCAAGCGGTCAGTCGCTTGCAGGAGTCATTTCGAATTTCTTTGTGAATATTTCAAATCAAGTGACGTTCCCAATTTTCACGTTCCTGTCTGCAGGCATCGTAAACTTTTTTGTTCCGTCTGGCGGTGGCCAGTGGTCTGTGCAGGGACCGATTATGATGCCCGCAGGACTTGCGCTTGGCGTTGAACCGGCTATCACTGGTATGGCGATTGCGTGGGGCGATGCGTGGACAAACATGGTTCAGCCGTTCTGGGCGCTTCCCGCACTTGGCATTGCAGGTCTCTCTGCGCGAGACATCATGGGCTACTGTATTATTACGCTGCTTTTTGCGGGGCTTGTTGTGTGCGGAGGATTTCTTGTTGTTGGGCTTGTACTGTGAGTTTTCAGCATGATATAATGTATATGGAGATGTAATTATTAATTTGGAGGTAAAAGTATGCCTAAATTTGTATCAGTGAAAGAAGCGGCAAGCCAAGTGAAAGACGGCATGACCGTGATGATTGGCGGATTCCTCGGATGCGGCAATCCTCATCATATCATTGATGAAATCGTAAAAAGTGGTGTCAAGAATCTTACCATCATTGCAAACGACAGTCCGAAAACGGGCTACGGTCTTGCAAAGTTGATTGACAATCATCAAGTAAAATTGCTCATTGCGTCGCATGTCGGCATGAATCAAAATGTCGCAGACCAAATGAACGCAGGGCAAATGGAAGTAAACCTGATTCCGCAGGGGTCGCTCGCAGAAATGGTTCGCGCAGGCGGCGGCGGTTTGGGGGGCATTATCACTCCTACGGGATTGGCAACGCCGGTAGAAGAGAGTCCGTGGGCGCACAGCAAAATAACGATTGACGGCAAAGAATACCTTGTGATGAAGCCGCTTCACGCGGACATTGCGCTTCTCGAAGCTCATACGGTAGACAAAGCTGGCAACTGCTGGTTTAAGGGGACATCTCGCAACTTCAATGATTTAATGGCAACTGCTGCTGACACAGTTATCGTGGAAGCTAATCATGTTGTAGAAATTGGCGGCATTGAGCCGGAAAATGTTATGGCGCAAGGAATCCTTGTTAAATATGTTGTAGACGGAGGTACTTTATAATGGATAAAGAAGAAGTCAAAGCAACAATCGCGAAACGCGTTGCAAGAGAATTAAAAGACGGCGATGTTGTAAACCTCGGCATCGGCATACCCACGATGGTTCCAAATTATCTTCCCTCTGGTGTTAACCTTACGCTTCATGCGGAGCTTGGTTGTGTTGGTGCAGGACCGCGCCCTGCGGAAGGCAAAGAAGATTACTATGTTGTAGACGCAGGTGGCGCGCCTTCAAGCGCAATGCCCGGCGCATCATTTGTGAACAGCGCAACATCTTTCTGCCTTATTCGCGGCGGTCACGTAGATGCGACAATACTCGGCTGTCTTGAATGCGACCAAGAAGGCAATCTTGCAAACTGGATTATTCCGGGAAAAAGAATGCCGGGCATGGGCGGCGCAATGGACCTTGTTGTTGGTGCAAAAAAAGTCATCGTTGCAATGGAGCACACTGCAAAAGGCGCGCCAAAAATTTTGGAAAAATGCACATTGCCTTTGACAGCTGCAAAATGCGTAGACATGATTATCACAGAGATGGCGGTAATCAACGTTACGCCAAAAGGCCTGGAGCTTGTAGAAATCAATCCTGAGTTTACGACAGAGCAGGTGCAAGCCGCTACTGGAGCAAAACTTATTATTGGTGCAAATGTAAAACCGATGTTCTAATGGAATGCTGATTAACTCAATGCGAGGTAATCAGTGCATTCTCTAATTTACATTGTGTGTCACAATGGGCGCATCGCATGCCATGCGATGCGCCTTGCTTATATCTCTGCTATTTCCCGTATTCTGGTTCGTCCTGTGCGGCGAGCGCAGCATTTGCCAATTCGTCCATGTAGTGCGCTGCCGCTGCATTAAGCGCGGTGCTTCCTGCCGTGTGGAGCGATTGCGATGCAGCCGCTTTTTTTGCCGCGCGCTCTTCGTGCAAGCGTTTTGCTTCTCGCAGGATTTGTTGTGCCACTTCTGTGCTCACGCCGATAGCTTCTGCTATGCGCTCTGCGCGTGCGTTTGCAAGGTTTTCAAGTGTCGTAAACGTTTTTACTAGTTTTCGCGCGCGCGCTTCGCCTACATCGGGAAGCTGCAAAAAAATGCTCACCGTGTTTTCCTTTGTGCGCAGCTGTTGATTTTTGCTCGTTGCAAATCTGTGCGTTTCGTCGCGCACGCGCTGGAGCAGTCGCAATGCGTCGCTTCTTCGCGGCAGCTGTATGGGCGTGCTCTCTCCCGGACGGTAGATTTCTTCGTCGCGTTTTGCAAGGCCTGCAATAGGTATGTTGAGGCCGAGCGAATTAAGCACGCCCTGCACGGCGTTCACTTGACCTATGCCGCCGTCGATGAGTATTAAATCAGGCAAGTCCGCTTGTTCGTTTACGAGGCGCGTGTAGCGGCGGCTTGCGGCTTCGCGCATTGAGGCAAAGTCGTCTATGATGCCGTCTGTCGTTTTAAGGCGGAAATAGCGGTAATTTTTTTTGTCGGGATTGCCGTTGTAAAAACTTATTAAGCTTGCAACAGGAAATTTCCCGCCTATGTGCGCAATGTCAAATCCTTCAATGCGGACGGGAAGCGTGTCGAGCTTGAGCAGCGTTTTGAGTTCTTCGAGGGCTGGCATGTCACCGCGCTCGCGAAGCCGCCTGATGATGTCTTCGTGCGCATTCTGTTGCGCCATGTTGAGCGCTGCCATGTGATATTTTGCGTTTTCTGTTTTGTCGGTGACGGCAACAACATCTGTTTGTGCTCCGAGCGTCTCTGCAAACCAGCGCGTTAAATCTCGTGGAGAGAGCGATGTGTATTCGATGGAGGGGGCAGCTGACAAGCCAACAGAGCGAAGCGAATCATCACTGCTTGCAGGGACGATTTGTGAAGCTGCTTGGCGAGGGAGCGAGAGGGAACTCGCGGCAGGCCCGCAAGGGCGCAGCTTCAAGCTGGTTTCCCCCTCATAATTATTAATTAATAAATTTGGGATATAGATGTGCGGCGGCACGTCGTCTTTGCTCGTGTAGTATGCGTTGAAAAATTCGCCTGCAAGCTCTTCGTCCTCGTTCAAGCTCATGACACGATAGTTGTCGCGCCCTTGCAGTTTTCCGCCGCGCAGTTTGAGCACTGTAAAGCTCACAAGCTCGCCTTCTCGCCAATGGGCAATGTAGTCGCGGTCTTCGCTGTCAAATCCCTCCACGATGTTTTGATTTTGCATGATTGCAAGCGCGTTGAGTCCGTCGCGCAGCCGCGCTGCTTTTTCAAAGTTGAGCTCCTCCGCCGCTTTTTTCATTTCATCGGTGATTTTCTGCACTGTCTCACTTCCTTTTCCCTCAAGGAGTGCGCAGATTTCGCCGATGTATTCAATGTAGGACTGGCGCGAAATTTTTTGGCAACAGGGCGCTTTGCACCATCCCATGTGATAGTACATGCACGGGCTTTCGCGTTTGCGCAGCGTTTTGCAGTGACGCACTGGATAGATGCGGTAGAGCGCATCTATAAATGTGTCGAGCGCGCCTGCGTCGGGATAGGGACCGAAATACGTTGAGCCGTCCTGCAAAATGCGGCGCGTTTTAAAAAAGCGCGGGAATGCTTCGTTCGTGATGCGCAGCACGGGATACGATTTGCCGTCTTTCAAATCTATGTTGTAGCGCGGATTGTATTTTTTGATGAGCGTGTTTTCGAGCAGGAACGCTTCGTATTCGTTCGCTGTCGTGATGTATTCGATTGCGTGTGCATGCGAAACGAGCAGCCGCGTCTTAATGTCTTTGTTCGGCGAGAAATATGAAGTGAGTCGGTGCTTTAAGTTTTTTGCTTTGCCGACATAAATAACGGCGTCTTGTGAATTTTTCCATAAGTAGACGCCGCTCGTGGAGGGGGCTTGCAATGCGGTCTGATGCAATGTTTCTCGTATCGTGTTGCTTGTCATAGTGAATTATGATTTTTTATTATAGCAGAAAAATAAAAATTGTGCTCGCCTGTTTTGTGCTGTGCTTTTTTGCGCCAGCGTCGTTTTTTGCTGCTTCGATTACGCTCGGCGGCAGCGAAGGCTGGTCAAAGCTTTCCGTGCGGCGCGGCGTAACTGAAGGTGTGGGCAGGTTTGGCTACTCGTGCATTGAGCTTGCAACAGATTCGCGCATTGCCGATTTTTTGACCGACGTGCTCATAGATTTTGAAATGCAGCCGTTTAAAGATGCGGCGGGCAAATATACCGTAAGCAGCAATGCACTCGGCATTTCACAGCAGTCTGTGATGGGACATGGAGCTGCGCTCTCGCGCGGAACAGGCGGCATGTCGCTTCGCGGAAAACGCGGCACTGTGTTTGGCAGTTCAGGTCCTGTCGGTTCGTTTTACATAGAGTTTTGGCTCTGTCCGTCTGTTGCGGAAAACGGTGAGACTGTGTTTGCGTGGCGCTCTTCGCGCAGCTTGCCAAGCGACATCCTCTATCAGATGATTACGGCACAGTTTTATCGCGGGCACCTTGAATGGACATTTACTAATTTGTTCGATGGGTACAGCGGCGGCGACATTGTGCTTGCAGGCATCACGACAGTTGTGCCGGGTACATGGACGCACCACGCGGTAAGCTTTAACGAAGAGAACGGTTGCCTTGAATATCGCGTTGACGGCATGCTCGAATCGATTGCATACGCAACGTCGAGCGCTCGCGACCGCGGCACGGTGCATCCCATCTTTTTGGGCGTGCCGTCAGATGTTGAGCTTTGCCCAAAATACACTGGATTGATTGACGACTTCCGCATTCAAAAAGGCGTGCGCGACGATGCGATTCAAGCTGAAAACGCATCGGGGTTGCGCTATGCAAAATACAGCGTGAACGGCGGGCGCATTGAAACGCAACCGCTTCTTGCTTCGACAGGAGCTGCGCTCGAATCTGTTACCGCAGTGATGAGCGAGCCTGCAGAAACTGCTGTGCAGCTATATGTGCGAAGCGGCGAGAATTTTTTTGACTGGACAGATTCATACCCCGCGTGGCGACCGGTAAAGAGCGGCGAAAAAATTTCAGGCGTGAACGGCATGTATTTCCAGGTTGCTGCGGATTTGTTTCCTGACGGAAACGGCAGCGTTACGCCGTCAATCACGCAGCTGCAAATTGCGTACTCAGAGCTGCCAGAACCGCTTCCACCGTTTGCTGTGCGGGCTGTACCGGGAAACGGCAGCGTCACTGTTTCATGGAATTATTCAGTTGACGAAAGCGCGGGCGGCTATCTTGTGTACTACGGCACGAGGCCGGGTGAATATCTTGGGCGTGTTGCAAAAGAAGGCGCGTCACCTGTGGATGCAGGAACTGCTTCTTCGCTCACGCTTACCGGATTGCGCAACGGCACGATTTATTATTTTACAGTGGCAACATATTCAAAATACGACGGCAGAATTTCCGGGCATATGTCTGCGGAAGTATATGCGCGTCCTACAGCGGGAGAGTGATATGGCAAATGAGAAGCAGGAGCAGAAAAAACTCATGGTGCGCCGCGCGGCAGCGGCTGTTATGGCGCATGATTTTGAGCTTGCCGCGCGCATCTATAAAGGGCTTCTCAAAGAAGATAACGATAACAGCGATTTGCTTCGCGCGCTTGGAAACGTGTACATCAAAGCGGGCGATGATGAAAAAGCGCTTGTCTATTATGAAAAAATTAATAATCTTGCGCCAGCCGATTTTGACGCGCTCAACAGTCTCGGCGGCATTTATCGTCGTCTAAAGCAGTATGAAGAATCGATTGCTGTTTTGAAGGATGCGCTTTCGCTCGGCAAGGGGAGCGCACAAGCGAATTATAATCTCGGTTTTACGTATCGAGCAATGGAACGATACGATGAAGCGATTGACTGTTTTGAATCAGTCATAGCGGACAACCCAAACGATGTGCTTGCGTATAATCACTTGGGTGCAATTTACGCAATGCGCGGTGAATATCAAAAAGCTGTTGCAATGTACAAGCGCGGTTTACAGATTGATCCGAATCATCCAATTTTAAATGTAAACCTTGCGCAAAGTTGTGAGGCACTTAATAATGACAGTGATGCAGCTGTTGCGTATGAAGCGGCGCTTCGTGCAAAGCCGGGCTGGCTTGAAGCGATTTACCATTACACTGACCTGTTGCTCCGACATGGGCGCACAAAAACAGCGCTTGACATTGTGCGGAAATCAACTGTGCTCTATCCACAAAATGGAAAGTTGCGTAATTTACTCGGCAATGTGTATGCAAAGCAATTTGACTATGAGAATGCAGCGAAAGCTTTCGAGGCTGCTCGCAAAATCAACAAGAATGATATTTCGTCACTGCTCGCTCTTGCTCGCATATATGAAAAAATGGACAGGGCTAAAGAAGCGCTTTCATTGATGAAGGAAGCGGAAGCTCTTCAGTCTGGTAATGTCACTATTGAAAAGCAATATGCGCATGTACTTCTTTCAGCAGACGAGTATGACAACGCGGGCAGAAAAATCAAACGCGTGTATGATAAAAACGCGAATGACGTGGAAACGCTTGATTTATGCGGTCAGTATTACATTTTAAAAGACAGCGATAGAAAAGCGGACGCGTATTACAAAAAAATAAATGCGCTTGATAAATCATACAGAGAATATGAAAAAGAAGCATCTTCGCGATATATGCAGCGCGGCGATATTAATACGGCGTATAGTATCATAGAAAAATATGCTGCATCTCATGCGAAAGATGCTGAAACACTCATGCAATTTGCTCGTGCAAGTGAGCTTGTCGGAAAAAAAGAGGAAGCACTCAAATTGTACGATGATGCTTTAAAGCTCGATCAAAGCAATGCGCTTGCGCAACGCGAGTTTAAACGTTTACAGAATGACCTGCCTGCTGCAGTTCATCACGACGAGGTTGCTTTTGATGATGAGCTTGCCTTTGAAATACCGCTTGATGTTGCAGATAGTGATACAGTCGAACAAATTAAAAAACCGTCTGAAGAGCATCTTACTACAAATAGCGATGTATTTGATTTTGATATGTTGGGAGACAGTCTCATCAAAGCTGATGATGAGTTTGATCCATTTGCTATTTTAGACGGGGAAGATACGCTTGCAGAGAATGATGAGAATGCAGATGGATTTGATTTATTAATCCCAGAGCAACCGATAGACAGAGATGCAAGAGAAAATCCTGTTGGTAGTGATGACGATTTTTTTAATGGGGAAGCAGGAGTATCTCAATATGCTGATGATACTGTTTCAGATACTATTGACGACATGTTTGATGCTGATACTATTGAAACGTCTTTTCCGTTGCGAAGTGCGCCACAACAAAATCAATCGATGCAGCAGCCTGACAATATGCAGCCGTCTGAAGAGGCGCTTTATCAAAAGCAACCGTTTGCACAGAACGCAGTGCGCCCGTTTGAAAAAAATCGAATTGATGACGTAGATAGTTTGCCGCAGCATCAGCTTGGTGCAGATAATTTTATCGGAAATGAGCAGATTGACAGCACATTGCATTTTAAGCAGCAGCCGCATTTGCCGTATGTAGATACCGATAGAATTGTTGCTGCTCTCGATAAAGCTAATGCCACAAGTGATTATGCACTTGCAGAAGCGCACAGGGCATATAATGCTGTGCAGGATGCTGCTGAAGACGCTAAAGCATTTATGCGAGCATCTGCTGAAAAAGTTCGAGCAGATGCTGAAGCTGCAATGCGGACGGCAAAGCAGTCCATTGAGCAGCTGAAAGATGACGCATTGCGCGCACGCGAAGAAGCGCAAGATGCAGCAGAAGAAGCAAAGCAGTCTATTGAACAGCTGAAAGATGACGCATTGCGCGCACGCGAAGAAGCG
This sequence comes from Treponema sp., assembly GCA_017940005.1. Classification (GTDB taxonomy): domain Bacteria; phylum Spirochaetota; class Spirochaetia; order Treponematales; family Treponemataceae; genus Treponema_D. The sequence goes on along the minus strand of JAGAZO010000012.1, from coordinate 22,034 downwards.
CAAGATGCAGCAGAAGCAAAGCAGTCCGTTGCGCAGCTGCAAGATGATACATTGCACGCACACGAAGAAGCGCAGAGCGATGAAACCAAAGGGCTCCTTGCGCTTGCAAAACATGTGCGAGAAGTTTTAAATCTCGACTAGAGCCGTATAATCCTCGAATGTGAAATGACTTCGTTGCCGCTCTCCGTGATGAGCACATCGTTTTCAAGACGGCATCCGCCAAGCTTTTCGTCGTATAATCCCGGTTCGAGCGTGAGAATCATTCCTGGTGCAAAGTTTTTGTCGGTAGGTACTTTTGTGCTCACGCGTGGAGCTTCGTGAATTTCAAGACCGATTGCGTGTCCCAACCCGTGTGGCATTGCAAGTTTTGCCGCTGTGAATATGTCGTCCGCTTTTTTTGCCGCATCAAGAATGGGCAAGCCGGGCTTGTACAGCTTTAGACATTCATCGAAAGCAGTTTGCACGAGCCGCACGAGCTTTTCCTGCCCTGTGCTCAATGTTCCTTTTGCAACAGTCACTGTCGTGTCGCTCGTGTAACCGTTGTATACAACGCCGAAATCGAGAATGGACAAGCCGTTGTCAGGCCAGCTGCCGCTCGTATAATTCGGAAAGCAGTGGATTGCCCAGCTGCGCGCGGGACCTGCTGCAAGCGTGTCAAAGCCCGTGCGCTCGCATCCATGTATGCGGCATTCCCGTTCGATGAGCAGCGCGACATCTGTTTCTGTCTGTATCTCATTTGATTTTATGCCTTCTTCGATTTTGTCAATTATTATGTCGCCTATACGCGCAGCTTCTTTTGTGCATGCTATTTCATATGCGTCTTTTATCATACGCAGTTCTACAACGTGATTGTGCACGCTCTTTTCTCTGCAATACACGTCACAGCCTTCGAGCGCGTTTACGTATTTTAAAAATTCGGGATATGGCGTATGCGGCGGCAGCTCCACTTTTTTATTTTTGAAATGTGTGCTTTCAATAAGTGTTGCTTTTATAGCGTCGCGCGCGTTGTTTTTATATTTTGTGTAGGGAACGAGCTTGTCTGCAAACGCGATTTTTTTTGCCAATATTTCATCCCATGGAATAAGCACTGAATACGCATCATCAAAAAGTAATAGCACTGCATCGCTCGTATGTCCGGTAAGATAGCGCAGTGACGGTTCACGATGCTCTTCGCTATCGATGAATGCAGTGGCTCCTATGTCGTTTTTTTTCATAAAGTCGGCAACGCGCGCGCGGCGTGCTGCATACATTTTTTTCAATTCATCTTGTGTCGGTGTTTCCATAATAATTTTATCCTCAATAAAATAATATACTGATATTCTCCTGATTTGCGAACTTGTCGCATTTTTTATTAGTTAATAATTGCTATTTTTTGCATACAACCATGCTTTCCGCATGCCGTACAGCGTAAATTCTTTGTCAATTTCGTCAAATATATTCGTAATCGGATCAAGCATGCTGTTGAGACCGCCTGTTGCAATCGTCTTTATCTCTGACTGCGGTACGCCAGTTTTTTGTTCCAGATCACGCTTGAGTTGCGCAACTAGTCCTTCGACAAGCCATTTATAGCCGAGCACAATACCCGATTGAATTGCTGTTGTTGTGTTTGTGCCGAGACTTGACGGCGGAATTTCAAGCGGCACTGGCGGAAGTTGCGCAGTGTTCATGACAAGCGATTTGAATGCTGTTCCTATGCCCGGTGCGATTGCTGCTCCTGCGATGCTCGCTTGTGCATCGATGACAGTAAATGAAAGCGCTGTGCCAAAATCTGCGACGATGCATGCGCATTTGTATCGATCCCACGCTTCGAGCGCGTCGCACAGCAAGTCTGTGCCTATTTGGCGGACAGATACTGGCGGAATGATGAGCGGCAATGCACCATATATGTCAGGTCCAATGATAAGCGGTTTTTTTTTGATAATGCGTTGCGTTACGTTTACAAACGGACCGGTGAGATTTGGAATAACAGAACTTATAACCGCTGAATCGATTTGTGAAAATTCTACTGATGCATCGTGGATAAGCATTTTTATAATTGAGAAGTATTCGTCGCTCGTGCGTTCTGTGTCAGAGCTCACTCTCCATACATGTGCAATTTTTTCTCCATCAAAGAGCGCAGTTTTTATGTTCGTGTTTCCTATGTCAAAACAAAGCAGCATTGCATCCTCCGATTATCTTGTCACGTTTCTCCGTTTGATATAGTATACTCGTATGGACACAATCATTCAACCGCGCGTGCTCAAAGGGTTCCGCGATTTTCTTCCCGCATCTGAAATAGAACGCGCTGACTTGACAGAAAAAATCACCGCTGTATACCGCTCGTTTGGCTTTGTGCCGATAGATACGCCCGTGCTCGAATACGCTGAAATCCTTTTGCGAAAGAGCAACGGTGAAACTGAAAAGCAAGTGTTCCGTTTCCAAGACAATGGCGGGCGCGATGTTGCGCTCCGTTTTGATTTGACTGTTCCGTTCGCGCGTTTTACAGCGGAGCATAAAAACGAGCTGTATTTTCCATTCAAACGATATCACATTGCAAAAGTGTGGCGCGGCGAAAAACCGCAGGCGGGGCGGTATCGCGAATTTGTGCAGTGCGATGTGGACACCGTCGGTAGCGACAGTGCTGCTTCTGATTTTGAAATACTGAACGTCATGCGCGAAGCGTTTTTTGCAATCGGCGTAAAAAATATCACTATTCGCATAAATCACCGCGGCGTTTTCAACAGGTTTCTCGCGTCGCTTGGCATCTCTGAAAAAAGCGAAGACATTTTGCGTGCAGTTGACAAGCTTGCAAAAGTCGGAAAAGAAACAGTAGCGGGCGAGCTTGCTTCTCTCTGCGGAGATGCCGCGCGTGCAGAAAAAATCCTTTTGTACATAGAGCCGTGCGCGAGCTTTGAAGAGACGCTTACAAAGATTGAATCTATGGCGGGCGGCGTTGCAGATGACACGCAGCGCTTGCGCGACATCTACGAGATGATGAGCGCTGTCGGCATTGAAAAAACGTATGCGCTTGACCCGAGCATCACGCGCGGTCTTGATTATTACACGGGCATTGTCTACGAGACATTTTTGAATGATTTGCCTGCGATAGGCTCTGTGTGTTCAGGCGGCCGTTACGACAATCTTGCAGGTTTATACATGAAAGAAAAAGTTCCCGGTGTCGGCACGTCGATAGGGCTCGACCGCCTTATCGCAGGCTTGCATGAGCTTGGCGTTTTGCAGGAAAAAAGCAGCTATATCGATGCGGAGATCTTTTACCTCAATGTAGCGCATGCCGCCGCGTATCAAAAAGCTGCGAATGCGCTTCGCGCAAACGGTGTTGCTGTCGAAGTGTTTCCAGATGCAAAAAAAATACACGCACAGTACGCGCTCACGGACGCAAAAAAAATTGCATGGGGCATTTTTATTAAGGAAGCTGATGTTGCGGACGGCACGATGCAGCTTAAAAATCTTTTTACGCGTGAAACGACAGACGCGCTTACTCCGTCGCAAGCGGCACAGATGATTTTGGCAAAAAAGTGATTCATGCGGATGATTTCATGGAGCACTGCTGCTCTGCGGCGAGGTTGGTGATTGCCGCTGCTCGCAGCTTGTTCTCTTGCGTAATTTTTTTAGCAAAAAGCAATTGCCTGTATGCTCATTGCGCTGCTATTCGGTGAGCTGCTTTGCCGCAGTTTCTGCGCGAAACCTGTTGCTGTACAGCCTGACTGCTGACTCAGGCAGCCAGCCAGAATCGAATTTATACCATGTGCCGCTGCCGTTTATTGTTGCTCTGCCTGTCACTTGCAGTATGTCGCCTTTTCTGCAGTAATTGACAACGTGGGAATCCCACGAAGTTGTGTTGCGGTATGCGGCATATGGATCGAGCACGACAGCCCACGTTATGTCAGGCGCAAGCGCGAGCGGCTCTGAGTTGTCGAATTGTATTACGTCGTCTGATTTTTTACTGCATGAAAAAAAGACAGATGCGAGCAGCGCACAGAGAATGCATTTGCTTATGACAAACATTGTGCGCTTTATGCTGCTCATTTGTTTGCACGAATCGCTTTTACTGCGTTGCATCGTTCGTACTTCCTACAGCAGCAATACATCTGGGAAGATGAAATGGAGCACTGCCGCCATCATGCTCACATAGCCTGCATACTTGCGCTTGTCTATAAAAACAGCATTGATGACATGCGGCAGCGAGAGTTCTGCTGCCGAATTTGATTTGTAGTATTCTATGAGCAGGCAGCCGCCGCCTAAAAATCCTGCGAGCGCGGGGAATAAATCGCCGACAACAGGAATATCGTTTCGCACGACTGAGAGCAGTTTCATAATGCCCACAAACATAGTGAGCACGCCGAGCACGAGGCGGAACGTCTTGTCGTCAAAAAACGCATTTTCGCCGAGTATGCCGCTCGCTTTGTTTGCGCTCTCGGCTTTTTCGCCAGTGATGAGATTTTTGCCAAACACTAAAATCATGCCTGTCGTAAGGTTTAATAAAATTGATAAAAAATAAAATTGCAGCATAGCATCCTCGCGTTTACTGTTTAACCACTTTTGCAGCGAGCGTTTTTGTCTCTTCGCCAAACGTCACTTCTGCCTGCACGTGCACTATATCATAATCGGTAAATTTTGTCCGTATGATAATATCGCCCGATTCGAGCGTATAGGCGGCATCTTCTTGATATGTGGCAATGACAGCATTTTGATTGTCAATAGCGGTGATAGTTGCACTTACAACTGCTCCATACGGCATTTTTTCTGCGGTTGTATTTTTCGCGCTCATGCTCACGTACACGTCGTCGCCGTATGAAAAAGCTGCGAGCGTCATTTCAACGCCGCCTATTTTTTTTTGATACGATTTTTCACCTATGAGCGAGTACGCATAGATGAACGCGCAAAAAATAGCGATTGCAAAAAGACCAAAGCGATTTGCCTTTGTAGCGGTGAGCGATTTCAGTATGCCTTTTGGCGGCTGCGGTCCTGCTCCGTTGTAAAAGTCCTGCACATTTTGTGGCGCGCGCCGTATGCGCTCTTCGTGATTAAAATAGTAGTGCAGCACTTCCTCGCCGTCTTCATGTCCTTCGTCAATAGCGTTAAAATCCATCTGCACTTCCTTTGCCAATTATGACTTTACTATTGCAGCAGTCAAAGAGTCTGTGCGCCACCACACGACGCGCGCTTTTTCTTTTTCTATGAATAACGCCGAAATGATTCCTGCATCTGAAAGCGACAGCGAATAATACAGCATATTGTCGTGATTTATGTTGAATTGCCGTTGCAATATCTTCTGGCTTGAAGGCTGTACCATTTCCACGTTGAAACCGTTGCTCGTTGAAATAATAAAGAAGAGCCACCCGCTCGACGATACGCCGAGAAAATCATACGGCAGACGAAACACGAGCTTGCTGTAGTCGGCAGAAATTGTTTCTTCATATGGCGGAATAGTGATTGGCGTACCGTACTGTCCCGTCTCGATTGACAATGGAAAGATTATTGTCTGCACGTAATCTATGCCCGATTCAATCTTTGCATCTTCGTCTATTCTTGGCGTGTAATAATCAACCTTAATAAACAATGTGCGCGAGGAGTAATCAGGGATAGCTTCTTGCATCATTGCAATGATTTCTGCATTGGCAGATGCATCGGGCATTAACGGTACATCTTTTTCCAATAGCGGAATTTCGTATAGAAGCACTCCATTTTCTGAAAACCAGTATGCTGTTAATCCGTTGTTTGTTGCACACACAACAACAAGCTCGTCATCGTTTGTTGTGTAAATATTTTTAATAAATGAAAACGGTGTACCTCCAACACCTTGCTGCCCAATAAAATCTTCTGCATTTCCGTTGCGGGAAAATCGCAGCACGATTTGGCTATATAAAAGCATTCCGCTTTCGTCTTTTTCTTGCCGCTCTTTTGGCATTTCACTTGCAATATACATGTATTTGCGCGAATCGACGGCGATAGCGCCAGGTTTGTTGAATGGATATGAGATTGCTTTTCGTACTGATGAACCGCTGCTCTGTTCAACAGCGGCAGGAAACGATGCCGATTGAAAAATGCTGTTAACAGATTCTGAATCGTCCTCGTTATAGTACAGCGTGAGCAAGTCGCCATATGAATTCAGCTCCATAATTTTTCCTGCTTCGCCGTTTGCAATGTAAAAAAAGCCGTCGCGCATTGTCATGTTCGTGTGGATGTTGCCGACATCTGAAATGCTGAACATGTTGAGCTCGTCATCAAAATAGCCGTATGAAAGCGAAAAAAGCTCTGTCTCTTCAACAGATTCTATGACGTTTGATTTATTGCATGAAACGGCGAGCGCGGCAAAAGCAAACAACGCGCTGACCTGCAACATGATGGAACGAAGCGCGATTTTTTTGAGGCAGATAGTGTCCATGGATACAGCATAGTTGTTTCAGTTGCGCGTGTCAATTATTCGGCACGAATTGCGGAATGACGTTATTCGACACAAATGCTTTGACTAGACCGCGTAAATCATATATATTAAAAGATATGTTTATCGATAAAATTCTTACGTTTTTCTTCGGCTCGCAAAATGAACGCGACATCAAAGCGCTCAAACCCATCCTCGCAAAAGTAAACGAAAAAGAAAGCTGGGCAAAGTCGCTTTCTGCCGAAGACTTTCCCAAACAAACTGCCATTTTCAAAGAGCGTCTTGCTTCAGGCGAAACGCTTGACGACATACTTCCCGAAGCATTTGCGCTTGCGCGCGAAGCGTCATTTCGCGTGCTCGGTGAGCGTCCGTATGACGTGCAAATACTGGGCGCGCTCGCGCTTCATTCGGGGCGCATTTCAGAGATGAAAACGGGCGAAGGCAAGACGCTCATGTGCGTTGCCGCAGCCTACCTCAACAGCCTTTCAGGGAAAGGCGTGCACATCGTTACGGTGAACGATTACCTCGCTGAGCGCGACGCTGCATGGATGCGCCCAGTGTATGCGTACATGGGGCAAACTGTTGGCTCCATCCTCTCGAATATGGACAACGAGGCGCGCAAGCTTGCGTACAACTGTGACATCACGTACGGCACGAACAACGAGCTTGGCTTTGATTACCTTCGCGACAACATGCAGATTGAGCTTTCGCGCAAAGTGCAGCGCGGCTTCAACTTTTGCATTGTTGACGAAATAGACTCCATATTGATTGATGAAGCGCGCACGCCGCTCATAATCAGCGGGCAGGGCGAAGACGACACGTACAAATATCACGAGGTAGATAAATACGTAAACCAGCTTACCGAAATGGAAAAAGACCCTGTAACGGGTTTGTATCCTGACGAAGTAAATATGGAGCCTGAAGAGCGCAAAAATCTCAAGGGCGACTACAAGCTCGACGAAAAATCAAAGCGCGTGTCGTTTACCGATGCGGGCATGAATCACATAGACGCAATCCTGCATCAGCACAATTTGATTACGGGCACTGTGTTCGATGAAAACAATTTTGAATACGTGCACTACTTTACGCAGGCAGTGCGCGCTCACCAGCTGTACAAAAACGATGTTGATTACCTCGTAAAAGACGGGCAAGTGCAAATCATCGACGAGTTTACGGGGCGTATCCTTGAAGGCAGGCGTTATGGCGACGGACTTCATCAAGCAATCGAAGCAAAAGAGCATTTGCGCATTGCGCAGCGAAACAGAACGCTTGCAACGATTACGTTCCAGAATTTTTTCCGCATGTACAAAAAGCTTTCCGGCATGACGGGAACAGCGGCGACAGAAGCTGTCGAATTTAATAAAATCTATCACCTCGATGTTGTGTCTGTTCCCACGAACAAGCCTGTCATCAGAAAAGATGAAAATGATGAAGTGTATTTGAACGAATCGGACAAATGGGAAGCAATTTGCAGCGAGATTGCTGCCGCGCATGCAAAAGGGCAGCCGGTGCTCGTGGGCACAATCTCTGTAGAAAAATCGGAGCTGCTTTCCGCGCTTTTGACGCGCAAGGGAATCCGACACGAAGTGCTCAATGCAAAAAATCACGCGCGCGAAGCGTTAATAATTGCGGAGGCAGGTGCAAAAGGTGCTGTCACTATTGCGACGAACATGGCGGGGCGCGGCACAGACATCAAGCTTGGCGGCAATCCAGAATTCCGCGCGCGAAAACGAGCGGGCACAAACGCAACAGCGGAGCAATTTGACGCAGCGTACAAGATTGAAAAAGAGCAGTGGCTCAAAGATTATGAGGAAGTGAAAAATGCAGGCGGCTTGTATGTCATAGGTTCAGAGCGTCACGAAAGCCGCCGCATAGACAATCAGCTGCGCGGTCGTTCTGGCCGTCAAGGTGACCCTGGTCGCAGCAAGTTCTACATTTCTATGGACGATGATTTAATGCGGCTTTTCGGCGGAGAGCGCATGAAAACGATGATGCGAAGAATAGGCATGAAGCCTGGCGAACCGATTGATCACCCGTGGCTTAACAAAGGCATTAAAAAAGCGCAGGAAAAAGTTGAGGACCGCAACTTTGAAATACGTAAAAATCTCCTCGACTACGATGACGTGCTGAACGAGCAGCGCGGTGTTGTGTACAATCAGCGCGACGCAATTCTTGCAGACGAAAATCTTTCTGAGCGCGTGTTGAACAACGCAAAAGATGTTGCAGACGATTTATTCGCTGCGTTTGACGCTGATTCGCGTCGCCGCAAAGACGAAGCGCTTGCAGAATTGAACGAAAATGTGCGCAGCTTGTTCGGCTTTCAGCTTGCTTCCGAGCAGCTTTCACGCGATGCGCTCATCTCGATGTTGCAAAACGACTTGATGGAAAAAGCGCTTCTCACCGGTAAAGAAAATTTGAACATGTTCATCCGCTACCAATATGTGCAGACGATTGACAAAAAATGGCTCGACCAGCTTGAAGAGCTTGAAAGTTTGCGCGAGGCAGTTCACTTGCGTTCATACGGCAGTAAAAATCCGCTCACCGAATATAAAATAGACGGTTTCAACATCTTTGACGAAATGATGGATTCAATACGCACTACAGTGATGTCGCGCGTGTTTAAAGTGCGCGTACAGCTTTCTCCCGAAGCGATTGAAGCGCGCCGCCGCATGAACGCTCGCGACATGAGCGCTCAGCATTCGGAAGCAGCGTCGTTTGCAAGCGCAGAAGCGCAGCGTTCTGCAATGGGGCAAATGAGCGGTGACATGGCGCGGCGGCAGGCGCAGGGGAGCACAATGCAGCGGCACACGCAGGGGCAGTCGGTTACCGTAAGGCGCACTATGCCAAAAGTGGGACGCAACGACCCGTGCCCATGCGGCAGCGGCAAAAAATACAAGCAGTGTCACGGAAGAGGCTAGGTGTTTTGAGAAAAGCATCGAAAGTTGTTTTAGTGATGTTGCTTTTTGCTGGCGTTGTTGCGTGTGCGCTTGTTTGCATGAGCGGCATACTCTATCCTGATGGAAAAGCATCTGCGCCATACGAACCGCAAAACTGGATGAGTGCGCTTGATGGCAGCAAAAAACTGAGCGAGTTGAATATTCCCGGCACACATGATAGCGCGACGCGTTACATCAACTTTGCGTATTTTCTCCAAGACCAGAATACAGACATACGCGCGCAGCTTGAAAGCGGCTTTAGATATTTTGATCTGCGTGTCAAGCTTGCAAAAGATGCATCTGATTTGTGCCTGTGCCATAACTTTGGCGATTGCCGCACAAAGAAGTTTTTATTTTCAAAAAAAATATTGTTTAAAGATGTCGTTGCTATTGCTGCGCGCTACCTTGCCGAGCACAATTCTGAAGCAGTGATATTTGCTGTAAAGCATGAGCATGCTGCTGATGATATGGCAAAAGTTAAAGAATTACTAAATTCATGCATCGATGAAAATGAGCTGCTCTGGTACATAAAAAATGATATTCCGACGCTCGACGAAGTGCGCGGAAAAATTGTCCTTGCGCGGCGGTATGATGATGAGCGGGGTATCAACTTCCAGTGGAAAGATCAAGGCGATTGCGAGATGCCCACAGCATATGGCGATGAAGCAATCATAACAAGTGGGCTTTATCTTTTTGTGCAAGATTGCTATCGTTATGACATTGCCGATAAATGGCGTGCTGTTGAGACAGTGCTTGATGCATGTGCTGCTTCTGATACTGCTTTTTCGCTAAACTTTTTGAGCACTGTTACGTGCTCTCCGCTTCCGCATCCCAAAAAATACGCCGCGCAAATGAATGCACGCTTTTTGGAAAAGCAGCTGCAAAAAGGCGCTCGTTACGGCATTGTCATTTTTGACTTTGCAACAACAGCATTAGCACAGCACGTTATCGAGAGCAATAGTATGCAGCAAGCTAGGCGTAAGTGGAAGTGATTCATGGAAACATATGCGACAGTGATGACAGAACATTTGAATAGTCATGGGGCGCTTTTTGGCGGGCAACTTTTAATGTGGGTTGACCAGTATGCGTGGATGGCTGCCTCACTTGATTTTCCTGGTAAACATCTTGTAACGCGTGCCATGGATTCAATTGATTTTGCAGCAGGTGCTCCGAACGGCTCCATCCTGCGATTTGTAATTGAAAAGAAACGCGTGGGCATATCTTCAGCAACATATGCTGTTGTCGTTTATAGTAATGTTCCCGATGATGTGCAGAGCGTTCCGCACGGCGAGCATGAATACAAAATTTTTGAAACAACCGTAACGTTTGTTGCTGTAGATGCAGACGGAAAAAAAATCAATCTTCAATAGTCTGCGATAATGCCGATTTCGCTATAGTATTTTTTCGCGCCATTATGTACAGCAAGACCTGCAATGTCTTTTACAGCAGCTTCTGGTGTTAGACCGCGTAAGCTTTGCTGCGATGAGCCAAGTTCATCAATATTTTCCCAAAAAGTTTTTGTGAGCATATATACTAGGTTATCGTCGAGCGTTGCATTGCAGAACATAACCATTTTGACTGCGGAAGTCTGCACGTCGATATTTTGACCGGGATATGTTCCTGCTCGTATACTGTATTTTGCATACCACGGATATGATTTTTGTAGCTTGGCAATGATGGCATCGCTGATAGGAACAATACTGCATCCTGCTGAACACGCCTGTAATACTGCTGCTGCCGGCGTGCCGCTCATAATCCATGCGCCATCGATTGTTCCGTTTTGCAGCATGTCTGCTGCATCGCTAAACGCAATATATTCAGCACGGATGTCGTTTGGATACACAAGACCTGCTGCTGTAAAGTGATTGAGACATTCGCTTTCAACGCTGGAGCCGGCAGCTGCCACTGCAAAACGCTTGCCTCGTATGTCGTATAGCGATGTGATGCGTGATTTTTTTGTGACAACGACATGATTCGGATTAAAATACAATCCTGCGATAACGCGCAAATTTTTATTAGGCGAGCCGCTAAAACTGTCGATACCATGAAAACTTTGGTAACAGTTTGAACTGATTGCGATTGAAACTTGTGACTCATTGTCTGCAACTTGATTAAGATTGTCTATGCCGCCGTTTGATGCGTGGCTTGACGCATTCACAAAATCAATCTTACTGTTCCACAAATTGGTAATTGCAGCGCCAACTGCATACAGTGCACCTGATGCAGACGCTGTAGGAAATTTAATCGTAACTATCTGTCTTTGTGTGCTGTTTTTTTTGTTGCAACTTGTAATGAGCAATATTGCCAAGACCATATACGTAATTTTTTTCATTCCCGCTCCTATCTTAAAACTGCAAAAGCCACTATATCATTTTTGCAGTTTTTTATCATGATTTTTTGTTGCTTGATATATGCATATTGCTGCGAAAAGTGCAAAGCCAATTATATCGGAAACTATGGAGGAAACCAGCAGCAGCGCAGCAATCGCAATGAATACACATCGTTCAACAAATGAGCATGGTTTTAACAACTGTCCTTCGAGCCCCGCTACGAGCGACACAGTCCCCATTGCAGCTGTCAGTAGTGCTCTCACGCTTACTGCGAGTGCAACATTTTCGCTTGCACCGATGAGCAGCACAGGATTATTTAAAAAGAAAAATGGCAGCAAAAAACCGATTAAACCAATTCTTACTGCAAGTAATCCTGTTTGCAACTGATTTGCATCTGCTATACCAGCAGCAACATAACAGCTGATTGCTACTGGCGGCGTAATATTGGAAAGACAGGCGTATATTAAACAAAACATATGTGCTGCAATGGGGATTACGCCAGCTTTTATTAAAATAGGTGTAGCAACAGTTTGTACTATAACGTATGCAGCAACGCCTGGAACGCCCATGCCCAAAATTATTGCTATAATCATTGTAAGAAATCCTGTAAGATATATGCTGCTGTTTGGCACAATGTTCAAAATTACGTATCCCATGTTGATGCCAAGACTAGTGAGCGTTACTGTGCCAATGATTATACCGATAATGATGCATGATACGCCGACCGTGATTGCGCTCTGCGCTCCTTCAACACATGCACAAATAATTTTGTCGAACGTCATGCGCGTGTCTTTGCGAATCCAACTTGCTCCTATCGTGGCAAAAATTGCGGCGGTTGCAGAAATGAGCGGTGTGTAGCCTCGCAACATCATTGCAATGAGCAGCACAATCGGTAACATGAGATGCCCTCGTTCTTGTACAACGTTTGCCGCATTGGGAAGATGCTCTTTCGCAAGCCCGTGCAACCCAAGCCGCTTTGCTTCAAAATGCACTGCTACAAGGATACCGAGATAGTACAAACATGCTGGAACGATTGCGGCGAGCATCACTTTGGTATAGCTGATGTTTAAGAATTCTGCCATTACGAAACCGATCGCTCCCATAATTGGTGGACAAAATTGCCCGCCTGTACTTGCTGTTGCCTCAACAGCTGCTGCGAATTCTTTTTTATAGCCGGTCTGCTTCATAAGCGGAATTGTGATGGTACCTGTCGTTGCAACATTGGCAACTGCCGAACCGTTTATCATTCCCATGAGCGCAGAGGAAAGGACGGCGACTTTTGCGGGACCGCCAGAAGTTTGCCCTGCAAGTGCCAGCGAAAAATCATTGATGAATTTTGAAAAGCCACTGTGTTTTAAAAATGCACCGAACACGATGAATAAAAAGATATATGTTGCAGATACGCCGATGCCTATGCAAAAAATGCCTTGTGTACCCCAAAACTGTGTTATGAGAATTCGCTTAAGTGTAAAGCCGTTATGACCGAGCGGACCTGGAATATATTTTCCATAAAAATTATATGCAAAAAAAAACGCGGCGAGAATGGCAAGATTTTTTGAAGTACGGCGAGCTGCTTCAAAGATAATGACAAGTGCAATAGCCGCAAGCAGTGTTTGGAATGTGTTGATTCTGCCGCCTATGCGAGCAATTTCTGTGTAATGCGTAAGAAAATAGATAAATGTCAGTACTGTAAACGCAATAAGCAGCATATCGGTTATAGGCGGCAACATGCGCATACGGTTTTGTTTCTCTGTTGCAGGATAGAGCAAAAATGTGAATAGTAACAAAAACATGCAGTGAAAAGCGCGCAGCGTGACTGCGTTCATTGCACCGAGCGTACTGAAATAGAGTTGAAAAATAACCCATGCGCAGAGAAAGACAGTAATGATTATTTTCATTGGGGGAGAGTATATTCTTATGTGTGTTGGAATGTCAAACAATTCTTGTGCGCACTTGTCTTTAATAGATTTTGACATAATACATTCCGGTAAGACAATAATGACAAAAACGCAATGATACTCGATACAGGCAAAAACCTTTGAGCTATTGCAGATTCGAACTGCAGACCCACGCCTTAAAAGGGCGTTGCTCTACCTACTGAGCTAATAGCCCGCGCTTATTGCAAGCAATGTTTTATAAACATAGCATTTTGTGTAAAACATGTCAAGCCATAGACGGTACTGGCTGTCTGTGCTACAATGAGCGCATGAACTACGGATTTTTTCGCGTTGCCGCTGCAAGCCCGAAAACTGTTGTCGCCGATTGCAGCGCGAATGCAGACGCGATAATCGCTTCAGTGCGCGAAGCGCACGCAAAAGGTGCATCGCTTGTCGTGTTTCCAGAGTTGTGCGTTACCGGCTACACGTGCAGCGACTTGTTTTTTCAGCGCACGCTTTTGTCATCTGCGATTTTTGAAACGGAGCGCATTGCAAGTGAATGCGCGTCCCTGCCGCTTGTCTTCGCTGTGGGGCTGCCGTTTGCATTTGACGGCGCGCTCTACAACTGTGCAGCGCTCATCTTTCGTGGAACTATTCTTGCGCTTGTGCCAAAGACGTTTATCCCGAACCACGGCGAATTTTACGAGCGGCGCTATTTTGCATCAGGCAAAACGCTCCCTCCTCATGCGTGTGCGCGGTTTTCAGAGCAGTCTCCGTGCGTTCCGTTTGGCACTGATATTTTGCTGTGCGATGAGCACCATGAAGACGTGGCGATTGCCGCAGAAATCTGTGAAGATGTGTGGGCGGCGCTGTCGCCGTCAACGCGGCATGCGCTTTCTGGTGCAACAGTGATTGCAAATCTTTCTGCAAGCAACGAAGTTGTTGGAAAAAAGCACTACCGTCGCCTGCTCGTGCAAAGCCACAGCGCAAAAACGATGAGCGCATATGTGTACGCAGATTGTGGTCGTGGTGAATCAACGCAGGACGCAGTTTTTGCCGGTCACAATCTTATTGCGGAAAACGGCGTGCTGCTTGCAGAGTCAGCGCTCTTTTCTGGCGAGATGATTGTTGCAGACGTTGACGTAGAGCGCATTGCGGCGGAACGGTGCCGCACGACGACATGTGCGCAATGCGCAGAATACGAAGCAGGCGGCGCGTTTGTGCCGCACGATGCATGCAGCGCGACAGACAGTACGCGTAACAGCTCGGTGTCATGCACACATGCTGCCATGCACAGTACTCGTTCATCATATAGAAAAATATATATTGATATATGTTCATATGAGCATGCATCTGTATATAAAAATCTCGCCCGCACAATCGCAGCGCATCCGTTTGTGCCAAGCGACGAAAAAGAGCTGGATGAACGTTGTCACGACATTCTTTTGATGCAGGCGGAAGGGCTTGCACAACGGCTTTCCCACATCGGCGCGCAAAAAGCAGTGATAGGTCTTTCAGGTGGGCTTGACTCAACGCTTGCGCTTTTGGCAACATGCCGCGCATTTGACAGATGCGCTTTGCCAAGAAGCAACATCTTTTCAGTTACCATGCCGTGTTTTGGTACGACTGACAGAACGTACAACAACGCAGGTACGCTCGCACATGAGACGGGGGCGACGCTTTTAGAAATCCCTATAGCAGAAGCGGTGCGCATCCATTTTCGCGACATCAGCCACGACGAAACGGTGCACGACGTAACGTATGAAAACGCGCAGGCACGCGAGCGCACGCAGGTGCTCATGGACATTGCAAACAAAGAAAATGCGCTCGTCGTCGGCACAGGCGACTTGTCGGAACTTGCGCTCGGCTGGTGCACGTACAATGGCGACCACATGTCTATGTACGGCGTGAACAGCTCTATTCCGAAGACGCTCGTGCGTCACGTGGTGTCCTTTTGCGCACGCACCGCGGAGCGCGAAACGCTTGCCGCCGTGCTCAACGATATCCTTGCAACGCCGGTAAGCCCGGAGCTTTTGCCGCCGCGCACGGGAAAAATAGCGCAAAAAACTGAAGACATCGTTGGTCCGTATGATTTGCATGATTTTTATCTGTATTACCTGCTGCGCTTCGGCTTTTCACCGGAAAAAATTTTGTTCCTCGCGGACGCTACAGATTTGCCGTTTTCGCACGAGGAAAAAATCACGTGGCTGCGTGTTTTTTACAAACGATTTTTTTCGCAGCAGTTCAAACGTTCGTGCATGCCTGACGGCGCAAAAGTTGGCACGATAAGTCTTTCGCCGAGAAGCGACTGGCGCATGCCAAGCGACGCAAGCGCGGCGGCGTGGCTCAAAGCGATTGAAACGCTTTCGTAACATGTTGAGCTACCAACATGTGTATCACGCGGGAAATCACGCGGACGTTTTAAAGCACACAACGCTCGTCATGCTACTCGAGCACTTGAATGCAAAGCACAAGCCGTACACAGTGATTGACACGCACGCAGGAAGCGGTCGCTACAACAGTGATGACGAGCGCGCGCTCAAAACGCGGGAGGCAGATTCAGGCATCGGCAAATTGCTGCACGACGATTTTTGTGATGATGGAATAGCGCAGTACAATGCGATGGCGCGCGATGCTGCCTGTGGTGGCGAGTCGACAGTGCATGCTGGTGCCGCGCAATGCACCGCCTTTATGCACTATCGCAATTTTGTGAAAGCGTGTTGTGCGCGGGGATTTTATCCTGGCTCGCCTGAAATTGCGCGCGCGTTTATGCGAAGCGGCGACAATCTGATTTTGTGCGAACTGCACAAGGCGGAATTTTCCGCGCTCAAAAACAATATGAAATGTCTGCCTGTTGCAGTAGATGCAGATGGTGCAGTTGCAGAGAACGCAGGCATGAACGGCACTGCGAATGTCGTCAGTGCAGGTACAAAAAATGAAATCGCACGCGGCGAAGCAAATGTTGCTGACACAACGCTCTATGTTCCGCGCGGCTTTGTGCAGGTGCATGTGCACTGTCGGGATGGCTTTGATGCGCTCACGTCGCTGACGCCGCCAAAAATAAAGCGCGGTCTTGTGCTCGTTGACCCAAGCTACGAAGATGCGGACGAATACGAGCGCGTGCCGCTTGCTTTTGCGTCCCTTGCCGCGCGGTGGAGCAGCGCGATTTTTGCGCTGTGGTATCCGTTGCTTTTTCATCGAAGAATTGAGTGCAGTACAATGAAGCAAAAAATCATCGCGCGCGCAAAAGGCAGCGCACGCGGATGCAGCATTGTTTGCGGCGAGCTGTGCGTGAATGCGGAAAACGCGCATGTTGAACTGCCGCTTGCAAAAAAAAGGAAAAATGCACAATCAGGATTATCAATGAATAATTCCGTCACACAACGATGGAGCGATGAATATGCTGCACGTGCAGACAATCCGCCGCGCCTCTACGGAAGCGGCATGCTCATCGTAAACGCGCCGTGGAAGCTTGCAGAAAATATGGAAGCCGTGCTGCCGTACTTGGCGCAAACGCTCGGTACTGACGGGCACGGCTCGTGGTCTGTGGACTGCTATTGAAAAACTTCCCGCTGTGCGGAGCGCATACCTCGAATGTTTTCCGTCAGGGGGCGTTCATTAAAAATAGAAACGACAGCCGATTTCTATCGGAAAGTGCAACGGAATGCGGAATATGCCATTATTTGTGCCTTCTTTGCCGAATACAAAGCGCATCATTGGCTGGAATACCTGTTGAGCAAACAATTCAATTGCGCCATCTATAAAATACCAATTAAATCCAATGAGCGCGCGCGGACCGATATCTAAATAGATATTGCCGCCTTTCGTTGTAAACCCCATGCTTGCAAATCCACCAAAACCCCAGTACCAGTGCCATAAATTGACAATTTGCGGATTCATAACCCAGTAATCTGCCGTTGTTGCTAATCTGATAAGATATGCGTTCACATTGCTTGATATAGGTACATTGAACATATCTATTGTATCATAAACAGTTACAGGGCCAAATCCAAAAGAAAATGCCCAATAAATTGGCAGCGAGTCGAATTTTGCAGAAAGTGCAAAATTTGTGGTGTAGTCAAATGCTCCACTTATACCCGACTTTGGATTTATTGCATATCCCCAGTCAAAGTTGATTTGCGGACCTAATCCTGTAGCAAGCAATCTTGTTGATGCTGATAGTATTGCTGCTACGACAGTCGCAATAAATTTCTTTTTCATTGGAACTCCTGTAGTCATAAAAAAAATTTTATTTGCATGGAGAGGGCATATCCCGACTCCGCTCGCAACTTCGTTGAGAAGCTATATCGCAAGAAACGGTATGAAACCGACCGCAATACTTTCAAAAAAAACTCGCACATCTACGTGTGCGCTCACGCGCACTAATGCAGCAACACTCAAAACTGATGTTTTGCTCGTCGTTGCGTTTTAGAGGACACCATGCCTCGCTGCTCTGCAGCGAGGTTAGTGATTTGTAATAATATAAATAGTATATTTAATAAATACCGCACTGTCAAATAATTTTGCGTAGTAAACGCGAGGTAGATTTGTTTATAGCAAAAAATTATATCAAATAGGTGGGAAAGCTTGATTTTTTATGATATACTATTTTGGAAATTATTTTTATATAAGGAGAATCCTATGGGAATCATTTTAACAATTTTAATTGGTGCTCTAATCGGTTATCTTGCAAGTGTGTTTATGAAGAGCAAACACGGTTTTTGGATGAGTTGCTTGATTGGTATCATTGGTTCGGTGATTGGCTCTGCCATATTTAATGCACTTAATATCGGCAGTACGAGCCTCGTGTGGGCAATTATTGAAGGTGTCATTGGCTCGTGCATTCTTATCGCAATTGTCCGCGCAATCATGGGGAAAAAGTTTTAATGTGCTGATAGCTCACAGCGTTTAAATAGCAGAATTTTTGAGAGCAAGCTGTTGGATGAGACAGTTGCTCAAAAATGCTCAGAATATGCAACGGTGTTTAGCGTGGTATTATTCGTATAATCCAAGTGCATTGTATTCTGTGAACGTAATTCATAAATGTTATTCTGCGTCATTTTTAATTTGCAGTTTGCGAAGCTCTGCCACAGTTTGCTTCGCAAACTTGCTTGTCTACGTGTGTGTGCTCTCATTGCATTGCGTTCTCGCAGCGTAGCTTCAAGCGACCACGCGGTTTTGAGCAGCTCCGATTTTGAAAAATCGTTCACTGTTCAAATACGCAACAGTCTCATCTTTTTTTATTCTGTGTCTCCCTTTTTGTTGTCAACTGCAACAAGCAAGCGACATGACAAGCACCGTCTGTCCGCCAATGTGTTGGCATCACATTTTGACAGCGCTTATCAGCATTGCTTTGTGTTGCCGTTACTCGCTCGTCTTTGCAAAATTGACGCGCACTTGGCGGCCAGATTCATCTTTGACGAGAATGTTGAAGCTCGTGTTGTCTTCGTTGAATTTGTACACGCTTCTCCAACTCAACTGTTTTGCCACGCCCATATCAGTTCTGAGCCGCGCGTCAATGCGTAAAATGCGGCCGTCGCTCGAATATGAACCACTTCCTTTCATCAAAACTTCATCGCCAAAATTGTTAAGCGTGGTCATTTCCACCGTGCACTTGTTTTTATTGTTAAAAGTGATTTCATAAAAATCTGCACCGCCGTCGATATTTCCTTCCCATGTGCCAGCAAAGTTATTAATTTTTGGCACCGGGATTTTCTTTACGCATTCTTGAGCGAACTTTGGAAGCTGTCTTGTAAAATCGTTCCACGTTGAGCACGTCATCTTTGCAGATGAAAGAATTTTTGCTGTCTCAACTTCGATTGTTCGCGCAGTCACTTTGAGCTCGTTTCCGAACAGTGCAACGCTTCCCGTGATAACAGTGTCAGCGTTGAGCATGCTGCCTATCGCTTTGACAGTAGCCGCGTCAGTGTAGCCCGCCATCTGAAAGTCCATCTCTTCAAGCACTTTGTCTATCTGCTTGCGCTCAAGCACTGTTATGTGCTCCATGCCCACAAGCTCGTCAGTAAGCAAATCACTCATTGTACCCGTGCGTTTTTCAAGCATGAAGTTGTCGCTTTCAAAACCGAGCACGGCAACAGTCTGCGAAAACGTCACTGCAGCCGCAAAAGATAGCGCGCAGAAAATTGTTAATTTTTTCTTCATTGTAAAAAACTCCTTTTGTTAAAAGTGCAGCGTATAGCTGATCGCCATTGCTTGCGGTGCTATGGCAAGCTGTGCATTTTGAAAAAAGTTTGCGTTGTCGATGCGAGCTTGCTTTATCCCTCGTTCACGCGGGAGTGCAGCACCAACGATTGTGAGCGTTGCTCCCGTTACAAGAAATGTTGAGCCACCTATAATTGCAAGTGAAGGAGCCACATCCAAAAAACACATAGATACAATTCCTGCGCTAAGACAGCCGATTCCTGTCCAAAACACTGCCTTTTTCTTTGTGCCCCAATATTTTTCTGTTACCATTGCTTGTGTAGCAGATATTTTTTGCCCGCTTGAGACGAGTGTCAATTCATTGCACAGCTGCGGAATTGCATCAAAAAATGCGAGCATATCTTTGTAGCGCGGTGTAACTGCTGCAAGAATAGATGTCGTGTTGACGTCAATAAGTTTGATGTTTACGAGCAGCTGTCCGTTGAAATTCCGCACTTGCCCCACGACAACTTGACTTGCATTCAACGCGCGGCCAAGCTCGGCAACTTTTGCTGTGTCAGACCAGTCGCTGCTTTGAAATTCTAACTGCTGCTGAATTTTGTCAAGACTGCTTCTGTCTACAACAGTGGCGCGTCCCGTATTTGCATATTCAGATGTAAATACATCGCTCATCGTCTCCATGTCTTCACGAGACAGACCGTTGCCCTCAAACGGCGCCACAACGACAACCGGTTTTTGCTGCGCAAACGCGCATAATGCCGCGATAAAAAGTACCGCGCACATACTCAATTTTTTCACAACATAACCTCCATCTGTTTGTTTTGCGAATGCTGTAAATCACCACTAAAATAACGGAGCGATTTTCAGTATTTGTAATTATAGTGATAACTAAATATATAGTCAATACTATGTGTATTGTTTTACCTATTACTATTACAAATAAATATATGTCTGTCGATTATTTTACATTGGGACAGCGCATCCAAGCGCGCAGGAAAAGTCTCAAAAAAACACAGGAGATGCTTGCCGAAGAATTGTCGGTGACTGTCGGTTACATCAGTCAAATAGAACGCGGCGTTACAAAAGTAAATCTTGAAACGCTCGATGAAATTGCCCAGCTGCTCGGCTGCACCGCAACTGATTTTTTAGACGGCACGACAAAAACTGCAAGCACGTATTTATCTGAAGATTTAAAAAATGTATTTACCAAACTTACCGCACAAAATAAGAAAATACTTTTAGAGATAGCGCAGACGCTTTTGCATCATCAATAATCAGCGTGCAACTGCTGTTTTGTACTGCGCAGATGTTTTGTCATGCCATTTTGCCGCGTAAAAAGTGTATTGCAAAATGCACTCAATAATTGTGGTGTAAGGTGAAATTCAAAAAAGCACCGCGTTAGTGCAGCGGTGCTTTACATCAAATTTAATACTCAAAAGCGCGTAAAACTAGCACGTTGACAGTAGTAGCGTCCTTTGCAAAGTATACATCCTTATAAGCGAAAGTTAATACCCATGCATAATGACCGTGAGAACCTACAGTACCTTCGGTGGGGAACATTTGATTGGACGACCAGTAGTTGCCCGTGCCGAGCGTTTCGATATTGCAACCGCTGTCAGCAATTTCATAGAGCGTTTCAATCGACATATTGATTGCATCTTTGTTTGTGAGCATTTCGTGAAGTTCGTGGACTGATGGAAGATACCATTCCCCTTTGGTAGCTGCTCCCTTATACTGGACATCAAATTGTTGCGCATAATTAAACGCAGGGTAATTTTTTGCTAAATCATCATCAGTGTTTGCATCGTTTACAGACAGCCTTAAAAGACCAAGATTCATGTGACCGAGCATAGCACCGCTGTCAATAGTTCCCACAAGCCATTCAACCTTTTCGTACCCTTTAGCATAATCAGTCTTTGAAGTCCATCGTACCCATGGCAGCGACACGCCAATGTCAAGCCCCATGCAGTACGGTTTGTCGTCGCGTTCGAATACAAGCACGCCTACTGCTTTTCTGCCCGATGGCAACTCTGTTAAATTTTCGACAGCAGCTTGCAGCACCCATGTGCCGTCGTCAAGCAGTATGTCACCCGGTTTATGCGGATTCATGTTCCACTTTGCGTAGAGCGTTATATTCTTTGTGATTGCCGTATTGAAATCAAAAACTTCCGCATGGCTTTCATCGCTATACCAGTCGACAAATGTATAACCGCTCTTTGTCGGGGCCGCAGGTCTTGTTGCCATCTTTCCCGCTTCTATTGTCTGAGACGGAACTTGACTGCCGCCTTTTGCGTCAAACATGACAGTGTATGCAAGCAGCCACTTTGCGTAAAGTGTCATATTTTTT